>CBFHOE010000005.1:0-166013 GCA_965657355.1 Limisphaerales bacterium
AATTCCGTGAGAGCCGGGTTGGCAGACGAACCTCAAGACTATCGCTGGTGTTCATACACCGAGGCGGTTGCAGGGGGGCAAAAAGCACGAGCAGGAATAACCAGAATTGTGGGAGCTTTGGAGAACAACACCTCATGGGAAAATACAGCATCGAGCTATCGAAGGTATTTTATTCACAAAGGGGCCTCTCAAAATGATAGGCGAAAGGGATTCAGTGAGGAGAAAGCAAACCAGGAAATCAGGAATGTGGGGCACTTGGGAGAGGTTTCAATATTGAAGACAAAGATGAGGTATTTTACTGACGGGGTTGTCATTGGAAGTCAGCGTTTTATAGAAGAGTTCGTGAAAAGCAATAAGGCTATAGTAGGCGAAAATAGAAAAAGCCTGGGCACCGAAATAAAAGGATGCGGGATCTTTTCTTTGAGGAACGTAAAGTGAAATAAAAAGCCGTAATAATCACCTTGATTTCATTATTCTCATAATCTTTTTTCGCCAAAAATGTACACTAAAAAATCTGCACGACTTGGTTAAGTTGTGCAGGTGAAAGTGAACAGAGCGGCACCCGAAGACATTTGAGCGCCAGATAGAAGTCTAATTACTTCTGCCAGGTCCGCTTCTTGTGGCGGTTAGCTTTTAGCTGCTTTCTGCGCTTGTGTTTATTAATTTTTGACTTACGACGTTTCTTGAGCGAACCCATATATAGTTAATTAATGTGTATTCAGTGATTATTAGTGTGTGATTTAATACACCACTTTATTGAGTGGGTATTCAATAATTCCTTCAGCTTGAGCATCTTTCAATTGAGGGATGATCTCTCGAACAACCGACTCATCGATAACAGTTTCCACCGCCACCCATCCTTCCATACTCAAACGGGAGATGGTTGGATTACGCAATGCTGGAAGATTTTGCAATAAAATTACGAGATTTTTTTCTTCGATATTTAATTTTAATCCAACTTTTGACTCGGCATCCAAGGCTCCACGGAGAAGCATCCCAATCGTATGCATCTTCTTACGCTTCCATTCGTCTTTTAGCGAATCGTTGTTGGCAATGAGTCTAGGAGTGGATTCAAGCAGTGTGTCAACTATTCTCAATCGATTGGCACGCAAGGATGAGCCGGTTTCAGTCAATTCAACGATGGCATCAACTAATTCGTGTGCTTTAAATTCAGTAGCCCCCCATGAAAACTCAACATTTGCCTCAACTCCATGCTTTGCCAGGTAGTTTTTAGTGATCTGAATGACTTCAGTAGCAATAGTTTTTCCCTGCAGATCTTTTACGGATTTAATTGGAGATTCCTCTGGGACGGCAAGCACCCAACGAGATGGCCTACTAGTAGCTCTGCTGAATCGAAATTCTCCTATTTCTGTGACGTCGGACTGGTTTTCCCTTACCCAATCGTGCCCAGTGATACCACAATCCAGGTAGCCATGATCGACATACCTGCTGACCTCCTGCGCTCTGATGAGTCTTATTTCTAGCTCACTGTCGTCCACTGAAGGCACGTAGGAACGGCTGCTGACTCTAATTTTCCAGCCTGCTTTTTCCATTCTAGCAATTGTAGGGTCCTGCAAACTCCCTTTGGGGAGTCCTATCAGTAATTTCTTACTTTCACTCATTTTTTAATAAATTTTTTAATCTTTTTTCCAAACTGCATTTCTGCCGACGATTTGAATTTTATCATTCATCAAGGCTGAGAGTATTTTTGGATAGAGTCCCCATTCAGACTCTTGAATTCTCTGATGAAGAGTATCTGCGTTATCATCATCGAGCACTGGTACAGGCTCTTGACCAAGGATTGTTCCAGTATCGACTCCTCTGTCCACGAGGTGCACAGTGCACCCTGTGAACTTAACCCTGTAGTCCAATGCTTGTTCCCAAGCCCTTAAGCCAGGAAAGGAAGGTAAAAGAGAAGGGTGTATATTTACAATCTTTTCCGGAAAGGCTTGTAAAAATGAACTTTTTAGAACCCGCATGAAGCCTGCTAGAATGACCCAATCTGCACCGGCCTCTTTAAATGCATCGATGTAATCCTTTTCAGCCTCATCACTGAGTCTGGCCCGGTAATTTCCTGGGGGTATGTATTTGGCGGGTACGCCAAATTTGTCTGCTAATGCCAGTATGCCAGCATCTGGCACATCACTTACCACAAGGACGGCTTCAGCAGGAATTTCTCCGGATTCGATAGCCCTAAAAATAGCTTTGAAATTTGAGCCTTTACCTGAACCCAGGATTCCTAATCTTTTATGAATTATATCACCCACTCCTTTTCTTCCTACCAGACACGAATGTTAAAGACAAAATGTTTTAAGATCTCGAGAGACTTGATTCGAGAAAAATAAGGTTGTTCGTATTAAAATAAATTGAGTGCATGGAGCGAAAACCATCAAAAAGAGAAAAATTGTCCATACGTATGTGACCGGTGCTGCATCAGTTAAAAAGAAACGTCTATGAATAATCCTGATAATTTTCGACGGTTGCAGGGTGCAGTTCGACGAAGTGCTCAGGTTTGACTTCTTTGAACACACCAGGTTGTCTAGCTTGTTCCGGCGAGTGCGGGATCCAGCTTCTCGAGGCGAATGCGCACCCCTCAGGTGGAGAAATGGGAGAAGGAGGATCTCCCTTGAGAACGATTCTTTTTCTTGTTTTTTCGGAATGCGGGTCAGGATGTGGGACGGCACTTATCAAAGCTTTAGTGTAGGCGTGAATTGGATCTTCCATTATTTCCGAGGCATCACCGAGCTCTATGATTTTTCCCAAATACATGACTGCTATTCTGTCGGCAATGTATTTCACCACCGAGAGGTCATGTGAAATAAAAACCATCGTCAATGACATTTCTTCTACTAACTCACTCAGTAGATTTAAAATTTGTGATTGAATGGAGACATCTAAGGCACTGACTGGCTCGTCGGCTAGTATTAATTTAGGTTCAGGGGCCAAAGCTCTGGCTATGGCAACTCTTTGTCTCTGTCCGCCTGAAAATTCGTGAGGGTATTTATTCATTTGATGGGGACGCAGACCAACTTTTTTCATAAGGTTTGCAACACGATCTTGAAGCTCAGAATTTCTCACATCATGTGTAACGCGAACAGCTTCAGCCAAAGTGTCGAAAACTGTGAGCCGGGGATTTAGCGAAGCGTATGGGTCTTGAAAAATCATTTGGAAATTGGGCCGGATAGCTCGAAGTTCCTTGTTTGACAATGTCGTTAGGTCCATTCCATTGAGTAGGATTTTACCGGAGGTTGGACGCACCAGTTGCATAATGGTTCTGGATAAGGTTGTCTTACCACATCCAGATTCACCAACCAACCCTAGTATTTCACCACGCTTAATAGTTAGAGAAACCCCATCTACTGCTTTGACGAAAGACTTTTGTTTTGATGAGAAAATTCCCTTTGCGAGAGGAAACCAAGTTTTCACATTCTCAAGAATGAGAACGTCATCATTATCGTGAGTAATATCGCCGCTTGATGTTTCGCTCATTGGTTAAGATATTCTTTATAATTTTCTACTGTGGATGGGTGCACTTCCACCCAGTGACCCGGCTTGATTTCCAGAAACTCACTACGCATTTCTGCCTCTTCGTCTGAGAATTCCAAATCACTTCTTGGGGTAAAAGCGCATGGTGGTCTATCTCCGATTAACTGAGGAGGCAACCCCGGGATGGTATATAGTTTTTCACCTTTGTCTTGGGTCGATGGAATGGATTTTTTCAGAGCCCTGGTGTAGGCATGTTTTGCATCATAGAAGATATTTTCGGAAGTCCCTGATTCGACGATCTGGCCGGCATACATTACGTTGATTCGATCACAGAATCCAGCCACGACCCCCAGATCGTGAGTGATAAGGACAACCGCCATTCCTATTTCAGATTGCATCTGTTTGATGAGTTCCAGTATCTGAGCTTGGACAGTTACGTCGAGAGCGGTAGTTGGCTCATCAGCGATAAGAAGATCGGGTTTTGCAATAAGTGCCATTGCGATCATCACTCGTTGGCGCATGCCACCAGAGAATTCATGCGGATGCAATCGGATGCGATTCTTGGCATCTGGTATTCCAACAGCATCCATCATTTCGAGAGCCCGTTTTCTTGCTTCAGATTTAGAACAAACCTTGTGAATGAGCAAAGGCTCTATCAATTGTGTTTCGATTTTCAGGTAAGGGTTCAAAGAGGTCATAGGATCCTGAAATATCATGGACACACTTTTCCCTCGGATCTTATTGATTTCTTTTTCCTTGAGAGTTAAGAGGTCTTTTCCGTTAAAGAGTGCTTTGCCATTAACTATGCGACCCGGGGGCTTAGGAATCAGTCCCATCATGGAGTAACAAGTCACTGATTTGCCTGAGCCTGATTCACCGACAATGCCAAGAGTTTCCCCTTTTTCGAGGGAGAAAGAGACACCGTCTACAGCCCTGACGGCTCCTTGTCTAGTATCAAAATAAGTAGTTAGGTTGTTAACTTCGAGAAGCGCCATAATGGAGGGAATGGTTTAATTTTTACGGGTCGTTTTAGGATCCAGGGCATCACGCAATCCATCCCCAAGAAAATTAAAAGAGAACAGAGTTGCTGCGAAAAAAGCCCCAGGAAATGCGATCATCCACCATGCAACAATAGTTCTGTCTGCACCATCTTTGATCATCGTTCCCCAAGAAGTCATTGGCGGCTGGACCCCCAATCCAAGAAAACTAAGAAAAGATTCCAGGATCATAACCGCAGGGATAGTGAGAGTCGTATATACGATAACCGGGCCGAGTATATTGGGAATCATATGACGAAAAATGATTCGAGGAGCTTTTAAGCCAAGAGATCGACAACTCTCAATAAATTCTTGTTTTTTAAGGGATATGACTTGCGCCCGGACAATACGTGCCATCGTCAGCCATTCCACTGCGCCGATGGCAGCAAACATCAACAATATGTTATCCCCAAAAAGAACCATCAGGAGAATAACAAACATAGTGAAAGGCAAAGCGTATAAAATATCCACGACTCTCATCATGAAACGATCTGTCTTTCCGCCGACGTAACCTGAGATAGCTCCATAGGTTATTCCAATAGTCAAGGAAACCGCGGTAGCGGCAATCCCGACCAAAAGAGAGATGCGGCCACCATGAAGAATTCTGGAGAGCTGGTCTCTACCAAGGTGATCTGAACCAAAAAGAAATTCTTTACCGGGGGGGGAGAAATATTTTTCTCTCTGTTGAACCTGATAATCGAATTTGAAAATCTCTGGTAATATGAAACATGCTATGGTGAGAACGAAAATAAAGACGGCGCTGAACATGGCCATTTTGTTTTGGCGCAATCGGTACCATGCACCGACCCACAGGGACTCCCCTTTCTCAAAATTTTCAAGTTTTCTTTTACTGACGAGTTGAGTCATGTGAATCAATCTTTGAAGGAAAGTTTAGGGTTTAAGACGACCAAGGCGATATCAACTATGAGATTGAATATAATTATTAATGCTGCGAAAAACAGGACTAAGCCAGTAATGAAAGTAATATCGCGATTACTGACAGCGTTGACAAATTCCTGCCCCATTCCTGGAATACCAAATACAGTTTCTACAACGAAAGAACCTGCTATGAGTCCGGCAGCAGCTGGCCCTAAAAAACTAATTACAGGCAACAACCCACCTCTGATTGCATGCTTTAAGATAACTTGCACTTTAGAGGCGCCTTTGGACATGGCGGTACGGATGAAGTCCTGACTGAGGACTTCTAGCATTCCGCCACGAGTAAGACGAGCGACATATGCCGCGTAATACAAACCGAGAGTTAAAGACGGTAATATTTTATCTGAAGCGTATTCCCAGCCCGTAGCATTAAACCATTGAAGATTCACTGCGAAAATTAAGACCAAGGCAGGTCCCATGACAAAAGTGGGAAGACAGATTCCCACCATCGAAACAGCACTAGGAATATAATCCAAAAAGCTATTTGGCCTTAAAGAAGCTAAAACTCCGGATGGGATTCCCAGAAGAAGCGCCACCCCAAGAGAATAAAATCCCAATTCTACTGAAACTTTAAATTTTGTGGCAATCATGCTTCCTACTTTACGGTTTGGGAACTTGGTTGAAGGAAGATTTGGGAACTGAAATGTGTATGTGAGATACTGTTTCCATCCAGGCTGATCTAGACCGTAATAGGATTCCAATTGCTTTTTGACTGCTTCGGGCACCTTCTTTTCCGCATCGAAAGGACCACCAGGGATTGCCTTCGATAAGAAGAAAGTGATTAGTGAAACACAAAGGAGTACACCTATGGATTCAATCAACCTCGTGATTATGAATTTGAGCATCTTTCCGGAAAGGAGTTAATAAGAGAGGCTGCTATCACTCATTACTGAGATAAATATGTTTCCAGGGGTGGTGATCCAAAATATTAGGATTCCAATTTTTCACCTCGGGCCTAAGTGCGTAAACACGGGTGTAATAGTAGATGGGGATAATAGGCATTTCCTCAAGCAGGACGGCCTCAGCATTTTGGAAGAACTCGAAACGCTTGGCTGAATCTTGCTCACCAGCCGCACTTTTTATGAGGTCATCAAATTTTTTATTGTTCCATCCAGTTTGGTTTTGCTCACTCCAGGATGTCCACATATCAAGAAAGGTATTTGGATCTGGATAATCGCCAGTCCAACCCGCCCTGGAGATGTCGTAGTCCAGGTTTCTTTGTGAGTCGAGGTAGACTTTCCATTCTTGGTTGGAGAGTTTGATATTCACATTGAGCGACTCAGTCCACATTTGCTGAATGGCTTCGGCGATATTTCTGTGGCCTTCATTCGTGTTGTATAGAAGTTCGATTTCAGGAAATCCTTCTCCGTTTGGATACCCAGCTTCTGCCAGCAGTTTCCTGGCCTCCTCAAGATTCTCTTCAAATCCATTTTTAGAAGTATACCCAGCAGTATCTGGCGGCACCATTGAGAAAGCAGGCATTTGCTCTCCTTTGGCAACATTATCGATTAGGCTCTTTCGATTAATGGCGAGTGCCAATGCACGCCTAACCCGCGAGTCATCTAGAGGCTTTTTGGTGGTATTGAATCGGTAAAAGTAAACAGCTAGGTGAGGGTTGATGTGAAGTAAGTCGGGGAAATCTCGCTTGTAGAGGGCGATTTGGTCTTGTGGCAGGCTGTAAACGTTATGCAATTGACCAGTGCGGAAAGCTGCCTCGGCAACGGTGTCTTTGACCAAGGGCTTAAAGGTTATGGTGTTAAGCTTTGTGGTTTCTCTATCCCAATAAGATTCGCTTTTAGCGAGGACCATTTTGTTATTTTGGATCCACTCTTTGAGGACAAAAGCTCCGTTGCCCTGGAAATTTCCTGGCAACGTCCATTCATTTCCAGGTTCGTATAGTTCTCCATATTTTTGGATAATATCGATTGGCACAGGAAACCAAGTGTAATGGTTAAGAAGTGATAAAAAGTATGGTGTTGATTCTTTAAGAGTAATCTCGAGAGTGAGGTCATCAATAGCTTTACACCCCACCTCGGACCAATCTGTGATTTGGCCATTGAGATATTCCTCTGCATTTTTCATTGGGAACATCATGTAAGAGTATTTGGATCCCAAAGAAGCTGTGAGGATTCTCTTGAAAGACTCAACAAAATCTTGAGCCGTCACCTGCCTACCATGTGACCATTTGGCGTCATCACGCAGAAGGAAGGTGTATGTAATACCATCATCCGAAATCGCCCAGGACTCTGCGACGCCAGGGACTGGATGCAAATCTTTGGGGTCTTCATTGACGAGCCCCTCGAAAAGAGCGGTTATGACATGGTGCTCTGGAACCCCCGTGACAACATGCGGGTCAATATTTTCAACGGCTGCTCCGACGGTGATGGTAAGTGCCTGGTTTTCGGTTCCGGTCGAAACAGCTGTTTTTCTGGGTCCACAAGCCGTGAACCCGAGGAGGCCGGCTACAATAATAAGGGAGAGTTTATTCCATGCTTTCATGTGAGGTTTAAATTCAAGAAATTTTATAATTGTCCACAACATAGCAATTTTTTTTCAAAACGAAAATACGGTAATTCGACTTGAGAGCTTTTAACCTTCGTGGGGAGAATTGGCTCCGATGGATTCTAGGAAGGGTTGGATATGACTTATACGACCTAAGAAGTCTTCCACGAGCTCATTTGGATCACGGGAACCACCCGGCTGGTATATTGTTTGGCGTAGTTTTTTGCCCATTTCAAAATCCTGATATCCTTTGGCTGATTTTTTGAAGGCGGTATTCAAGTCGGCAGCTATGGCATCAGCCCAGGCATAACTGTAATATCCCGCATCATATCCGCATAAATGCCCAAAATAAGCCGCAAATGCACTGTCTTCAGGGTGTTTGATAAATACTTCATCAAGAACACCGTTGGCCTCTTTGATGGAGTCAAAAGGCTGATTGAGATCCCTTTCTCTGTGAAGATGCATGTCGACCAAACTAAAACTGACTTGTCTAGTGTAAAATGAACCTTTGACTGCTTTATCTGCTGCCTTCATTCGGACCAGTATGTCTTCTGGGATTGTTTTTTCCTTGTCGCGATAGTCCCGAGCAAAAGTATCGAGGGTTTCTTTATCCCAAGCCCAAAATTCTAACATCTGTGATGGGACTTCCACGAAATCGTGATCCACTCCAGTTCCGGAATAGCGATTGGTTTCAGCGTTAGTCAAAATACTATGCATTGCGTGACCAAATTCGTGGAAGAGTGTTTCAACCTCATTGTGGGTTAAAAGTGAGGGTTTCCCCTCTTCAGGAAGGGCAAAATTGCAAATTAACGCAACGACTGGGCATTGGTATGCGCCGGATTGCAATCTTCTGCCAGGGATCAAACCAAATTGAGCGAAGTGATTGAATTTCCCCTCTCTTGGAAACATATCAAGATACAAGCAGCCGAGGAGCGCACCTGTTTCATTATCACTTACTGCAAATGCCTCAAGATCATCGGCCCATTTGTAGCCAGGATCAAAAGGCTCAATTTTCAGGGAGAAGATGGCTTCAAATGTGGTGAACATGCCCTCTAAAACCTGCCTGTATGGGAAGAAATTCCTGAGTTCCTCCTGATCGACTTCAAATTTCTTCTTTTTATAAAGATTCTGGTAATACCGGAAGTCATGAAGGTGTATTTGAGCAGAGGGATTCTGTGTTTCCTCAACCTTAAGGTTTTGGAATTGAGCAAGTTCTGCATTGAATTTATCTCTTAAGCCCACCTTAAGGTCATTTAGGAATTTTTTAACGCGCTCAGGAGATTGGGCCATTCTAACCTCGGTTTTATAATGCGCCCAGGAATCATACCCCAAAAGCGTAGCGATTTTTTGTCTCAGAGAGAGAATTTCGTTGAGCAACCCGCTATTTTCTTTTTTACAAAGTGATAGGCGGTTTTCTAGGAATTTTTTGCGAGTCTCCTCAGATTTGGCGTGGTCCATGACCATCATGGTGTGCCAGGCGACATTCGCAAGGAGTTTGAAAGACCCGTCATTCTGTCGAATGCCTGGGGTATTCAGAAAGGAATCTGGCAGCCCAGCAAGCTGGTCTTTTGAAAAGACCAGCGGTTTTTGTGCTTTCGTAATATTGCTTCCAAAGTCTGTTTCAAGATCACTTAATTTTTTTCTTAATTTTTCGACTTCATTTCTTTGATTTTTTTCAAGGCCCATCCCGCTTCTTTCGTAATCCCTCATGGTGTCTTTTAGGAATCTTTCGCGCTCCCCTTCTAATTTGGGATTTGAGTTGGAATATAGCCTGAATGCCTCATATAAATCCTCTCTGTAATCGATGCCAACAGACCATTGCTGAAATTTTTTGATGGCAGAATCGGCCGATTCACGGATTTCGCCATTTGGATGTACTTCCTTTAAAAGGTAGATGCGATTGGCGACCTCCATGGCATCACACCATAGTGAGTCGAAGGCAGCAGCCGTATTCTCAAAGGTCTTTTCTGCTGCTGAAATAGCGCAAATACCATTAATTTCTTTCTCAGCATGTTCAATTGCTAAGTCAATGGATTTGCCAATGGCCTCAGAATTTTGTTCGAATGGAGGGACTTTGAATGATCTTTTATTTTTTGATGCAAATGAGGCCAGCACGTCAATATTCATCCTTGGGATAATGCCATGCCTCAGCCGCAAAATGAAGCCATTTGGCAATCGATTTGACTTGCCCACGCCTCAGCCATAGATTTCAAAGTAATGTTGGCTACCGACACTTACGTCACACGACCGGAAATCAAGGGCGAAGTCCGAAATGAGTTAAAGCTGTTTTGGGACCATTTGTCGGCTCCATTGCGTCCATTTCTTGATAAAGTATCTGACGGTCTTTTGAGGCAAGTGGGGTATTTTGAGCCAGAAGTCGCTGAATTTGCGAAATACGCATTGGAGAATCAAGGAAAGCAGTTACGACCTCTTTTGGTGGGTTTAAGTGCCAAATCCACAGGAGGAACCAATGAACAGCATGTAAAAGTAGCTATAATCATAGAGATGATTCATCTCGCTACATTGGTTCATGACGACATTATGGATCATGCTGACATCAGGAGGTCTCGACCGACACTCGCAAGCAGATGGGGCAGCGAGATAGCAGTCATGCTGGGAGATTGTTTGTTTGCTCATGCTCTCAAACTTGCGTCTGAATTTCCTACGGTGGACGTATGCAGGGTTGTTTCGGAATCTACCAGAACAGTTTGCAGTGGGGAAATCATACAAAACTTTAGAAAAACTAGGGTGCAGGGGGCGAGGGAGAGATATTTTAGGGTAATACGAATGAAAACCGCAGAGCTATTTGCCCTTTCATGTGACCAAGGAGCATTTCACAACGAGGCTCCGATGGAAGTACGTGAAAAATTAAAAACGTTCGGGATGAGTTTTGGAACTGCTTATCAGATTTTTGACGACCTTTTAGATCTTTTTGGGAGTGAAAACTCTGTCGGCAAGTCATTGGGGACAGACCTTCTAACAGGTAAATTAACACTTCCAATTATTCACATTCTCGAATCAAATAAAGATCTCAGTCCTGACCAAACTCTGCAAAAACTCAATGGATCTTTCCCCGAGGCAATGCAATATTTCTTGGATCAGGCGAGCAAACACGAGACGCTGCCACATTGTCGGCAAACCATTCAAGAGGAGCTTTTCAAAGCAGAGAATGCTATATTATCTGCAGGTATTGGAAATCGCGGAGATGCTATGCATCAGCTGATGAATTTCCTGAGAAAGCTCACGCAGACACACTTCCCTAAATAGGCTTTAATAATAATGATGGTTCAGCCGGTTACAGAAGCCAATCTAACCAGAGAGGAAGAATATGCTCTGATAGATAGATCCCTGGAAGGAGACACGGAAGCTTTCAATGAGTTGGTAGTCGCCTTTCAGTCGCGGATCTTTTCTACTGTTTACCATATGGTGGGAAACTATGAAGATGCCAATGACATCACGCAAGATACTTTCATAAAGGCTTTCAAAGCTCTCAGATCATTTAAAAAGAACTCAGGCTTCTTTACCTGGATCTATCGAATTGGAGTCAATCAGACGATAAATTTTCTAAACTCTAGGAAAAAACGTAAATTTCTCAGTTTCGACAACGAAGACTATAATCCTGAGTCTGACAGCGATATAATCTCTCTAATTTCTGAAAAAACCCCCAGAAAAGATGTGGATCTCATTGAATTAAAAGAAAAATTGAACGAGGCCATACAGAAATTGTCACATAAACATAAAATAGTCGTTATTATGCATGACATTCAGGGGATGTCGCATGAAGAAATTAGCGAAATTTTAAAATGTAGCAATGGCACAGTTAGGTCGAGGTTGTTCTACGCAAGGCAACAGCTTCAAACCTTTATGAGCGAGTATTTGCAATGAAGAACGATTTGAATCAGGAAGATATTACTAAATTACTTAGGTGGAAAGGTAATGACAAACCCTCACGGGACTACCTCGATGAGATGCAAATTTCCATTGCCAAAAAAATTGAAGAGGCTGGTAGTTCTTCAAAGGGCGAAAATACATTTGAAACTTTTATGAGAAGCTTGTGTGATGCCGAGTTTTTCAGTTCTGCGGCTCGCCCCACAGCGGCATTAGGATCGTTAGCTATTGTGGTGTTGACGCTTTATTTTTCTTTCAACAAAACTGAGGATGACCAAATGAGTGGGAGTTCCAGGCCATCTTCATTTGCTGGCTCGGATGCGATTTCATTAACAAACGAAACTCCAAATGGGCCAAATTTGAATGTCATGAACGTATCCAGCGGGGGCGATTCAAGAGTAAGCTTACGAACTATCAGCCAAACAAAAAATCTCACTAACCAAAATAACGATCCACATTTCCCGTTTGGAGAGAGTGGCAAAAGGCTGCCCACATCGAAGTGGCCAAAACAGTAATTGTAAAAGCAATATCATTGGATTTTTCCACGACCATATTTGCAGTTCTTGGTGCTTCTTCCAAAAAAGAAAGTTTCTCGAACAAAGCTTTTAGAGCCCTGAGAACGAAGTCCAAGGCAGTCATCCCAATCCACCCAAAAAATAATTTCATAGAAGGGTGCCAATCATACCCAGACATTGTATCGATTCCATTAAGACCGGATGTCCTTACGGTTTATTTATCGGAAGATAATTTTCTACCACTTTTGGATGATGTGGAACAAAGAGGAGCAGGAGAAATCTGGCTGAATCCTGGAGCTGATTCTCAAAAAGTGATCCGAGAATTAATGAAAAGAAATCTGCCCTTTAAGAAGACGTGTACGATTGTCGAAGCAGGGTTTCAGCCTTTTGAATTATAAGTCACCCATACACGAGAGGGCAGTCCTTTCGACTTTGGTGAAGGAGTGTTACCATTGACGAGTCGAATGACTTATTCTTTGACTACTCGATTCATTTTTTTAGCTTGGCTGGATCATCTCCGACAGGAGAATAGTTAAATTCATGTTCAAGTTTTCCATTAATTAAGTTCCATATTTTCAGGGAACCATCTTGTCCTCCAGCTACAACAATAGATCCCTCGTTATCTGTCCTCGCTCTGATCATATAGTCAGAAATCTTATTATAAGATCTCAGTTTTTTGCCATCCGTTTGAAAGTAGCTCAATGAGTTATCGCCTCCCGAAGTGACAAATTTATTTGAGTAAGGTATAAAATCGACAGAAGTGGCGGCTTTATTTGAAACGCGAATATCTTTCTGTTTTTGACCTGTTGATGTATCCCAAACTTTGACGAGATTATCGGCGGAAGCACTGACGAGCGTTCGCCCATTACGATGCCAGCTCAGGTCCATGACGTAATGGCTGTGACCTTCTAAATTACGTATAATTTCTCCCGATTTTAAATCCGTCACCCTGACGAATTTGTCAGCAGAACAACTAGCGATATAAGCGCCATCTTTCGAAAACTCAACGCCATAAACGACGTCGCTGTGGACTTCATCAAAAGACTTATCTAGCTTTCCCGTTTTGAAATCAAAAACTAGAATTTGTCCCGACCGGGATGAAATACCGGAGCCAACGACAATTTTGTTTCCATCAGGGCTAAAATCTAGAGAGTAAACACGCTCTGCTATAGGAGAATCCTTATCGAGTGATCCAATGCGCCTTTCAAATCTCCATTTAAGATTGGTATCTAACAATCTAAGTTTTCCATCGCCACCACCTGATAAAAAATAATTACCATCAGTTTCAAATATGGTTGCTGTTTGTATTTCAGGCAAAACGACCTTAGTGATCAACTGAAAGGTATTTACATCCCAAAGAGTGGCTGTTTTGTTATAATCAAAAGTAAGTAGCGCTTTGTCATCAGCAGAGAAGGACATGCTGCAAACCATTTTGGAGGAATTGGCTTTCTTTTGTTTGAGAGATTCATGTTTTTTCGAGGCATGGCTTAACATAAGTAAGGTATTATCTCTCTTTTTTTCGACCGTTTTCACGACCATACTAGCTCTCTGAACTGCCTGCTCTGCTAATTTGAGTTCTTCGGAGACCAGGTCTAATTGTAATTCCGATTCCTTAAATTTTTTCTGTGATTCGGCGAGATTCTTTTTAATCGCATTAAGCTCTTTGTTCAAATCCTCCATCGCGACGGTGTTTTGTTTGCTGATTGAATGAGCTTTCTGATCTTCCTGACCTGCCTCGAACGCCCGGGCGCTTAACTTTTTAATTAAGTCCTCATTTATTTCCGGTGATTGAATGAGCTCATTTTCCAATTTCTCCAATTTTGATTTCGCAATTTCGGCAGATTTTTCACTTTTTTCTATGGCTGATGTAATAACCTTTAATCTGGAATTTAATTTTTTCTTTTCATTTTCTTTTCCCCTGAGATCGAGCTTAGCCTTTTGAAAGACACTTTGTTTCTCTGATAGTTCTTTTTTAGCTTTTTCTACACGCTGGCTTTGACCTTCCATCTCTTTCTTTTTCTTGGTCAACTGCTGATCAAAATACCCCTTCTCTGTATTGAGGAATGTTATTTCTTTGGATATGTCATTAATACGTCTATCCACATCTGGAGAATTGGAAAAAATTCCCGTGGTTTCTCCATTTTTCGTATTTAGAATTTGCATCTCACCTGATTTGGCATTTACAACCAAGACACCCTCAACGGGAGAAAGTGCCATACCGTTATGAGGCAGGTCTCTTTCCCAAATCAATTCATATTTAAGTTCTACAGGGTCGAGCAGCCCAAATCGAATTTTAGAATCAGCTTCTGATGATATAAGGGAAACCTTTTCAAAATTTCCTCCAGGGCCAGTGATATTTAAATTATTTACACTACCAGAGTGAACGCGAATTTTGTTCGATTCTATTTGATTTCCTATGCGATTAAATACCTGGAGGTATCCGTCGTTCAACCCCAGTAAAAGTAGGTCTCCATGTTTAGAACTAGAAGTAAAGTCGGAAGATTCAACTTTTTGATCGGCATGGTGATCCCATAACAAATGCTTCTTGATTGGATCCCAACCACAGATAACTCCATCGGATGATACAGTAATAACTTCTTCTGGCTCAGATTTATGTTTAGAGGAGTAAATACCTAGTATTTTGGACTCATGTGGGGATGAGATATATTGAATTTCAGGGTCAGAGTCTGACCCAACTCCTTCGAGAGGCATTTCTCCGATATTACCATAAACATCACCTAACCATAGGGAATCGAGTGAAGTTAGCTTTTTCAAGGAAGTAATGATTCCATTCAAATTATTTTTAGAGAGCTTCGAAATCATTATAGGATTTCTTTTCCATACATTGATTTCTTTAAAATCCCCGCTGATTGCGTATTTTCCAGAGGGATGTATTGCAATGGAGTGCACCAAGTCTTTGTGTGCGGGCATGATGCCAGCCGTTTTGTTTTCGGCCAACAATTCCTGGCTTAATCTTCCGGATAGTAAGTCATAAGCAAAAAGACGGTTACCTCGGCCACACAAAACAAATTGACTATTGGGAGAAACACCTATTGAAAGAACAGGAAAGTAACCACGAACAGGCTCTTCAAACTTAATGTTATTTGATTGAGAAACTGAGCCCTCGGCACCATCCTCTATCCATCGTTTCAGAATTCCTAGTTCAGCTGGCGTAAAGTTCTTAGCTTTTACCTTGTTGCCAGTTGGTGGCATTATGAGGTCTTCATCTTGATGAGCTGCCGAGATAAATAGAAGACTTCTTTCGGGATCACCCGGTATGACAACCCCCTCTGTTCCCCCACTTTTGATTTTCTGGGGGGTTTCAAGATTCAGATCGCCTTTTGATTTCGATGTATTGTGACAAGCTAAGCAATTTCTCTTGAAGATGGGAAGAAGGTCATTTTCAAAGTCTATTTTCTGACCATCGGCAACTTCCTCAACTTGGATTACAGAAAACCCATTTTGTATGAAAAGGGCACAAAACACGATCCCTGTGATAAATGAGGCCACGAAATTATTTCTAGATAATAAGGATGCCATTTTATTTTTCTATGATGATTGTCCAAAGGTCATCTAAGGCAAAAAAAGTATAATCTTTCTTTTCAGTTTTGTCCTCATTTCCCCGGTCAGTAAATTTATGCTTTATCTCGATAGCGTAGTTTGGGTTGTATTTTCCAAACTTCCATTTCAGTTGAGTTATGTCTAATAAAAGTGTTGCTTTTGACTGCCCTGGCTTAAATTTTATTTCTGGTAATTTCGTTGTTCTACTAAAATCGCGGAGAGTAATTTCGGAATCAGCAACCTCTTTTGACCGGACGATCTCAAATTCGATTTCCGTTTTACTATTTTCCTTCAACCTTAGAGGGTTTTCATGGCCACTTATCAATTGAATCGGGGCACCGAGTTTATCATCAATCTGGGCAACGACTCCTTTTTGCACGATAAATTCGGAATACTCATTGTTGTAGTCGCCTACATTCCAAATGGGACCATTAGATGAATAGAGAAAACCTGCACTTTTTTTATTGTTTTCACCAATAAGAGCTACTTGGATGTCTAAAAATCCAAACCAAAATTGTGAGTCATCATTTGCGTAAAACTGAACGAATTTTACGGATTCGTTTTCACGAAATTCTAACACTTCAGGGTTCGCTTTTAGTCCTTTTGGTAAATTACGGAAATCAACACTTATTCTTTTTTTCCCACCTTGATTGCGTATGGCGATGACCTTGGCTTTTAACTTTTGCCCACGAATAAAATTAAGGCTTTGCGAAAAAAGTTTTCGTGAGTTGGGGTCCTTATTTGGTGGGTATTCAGGTAGAATAACAACTCCACCATGACTATCATTCTCCGGAAATACTCTAAGGTAAACATCTCCACCCCCTGCTCTATTTTGCGAGAGGGAATCCCTCAGAAGTTTAATCCCATAGGATGCACCTTTTCTGAGATTATACGACAAAGAGGAGTCATAATGTGCCGTATGAAGTTTACCAAATGAAGGAGAAGCATTGGTCGGTCTACCCGTCGCAATTGGTTTGGCTTGCTGCTTATCGATATCATACAAGAACATCTCCATGGTCTTTCTTTCTCCAATACGGTGGGAGATTGTCTCGAAAAAATATAGACCATCAGCGGGGGCCTTGAAACGGGCATGAACATGGTCCCCCCCCTGAGAATCAGTTTTAATTATCTTGGTTAACGAGTTCATTGCTATGTCAATATTCTGAGCTCCCTCCCAATCAATGAACTGATCGTTATCATCTATTTTGTCTTCAAATTTAAGTATTGGTAAGGAATTCTGGTTCGAGGCTTCACTCGCATTTAACTCCGGGGGCAACGTCAGCGAAAAGGGCAAATGAGGACTTCTTAATAATGAAGCAAATCGCAGCCAGGGTTGGAGAGAAGTTCCCTCTGGGAGTGCAATAAAACAAAATGTAAATTCTCTACCACCATCGAACGTTTGATCCCGTAATTCGAAAAAGATTTGGCTCACATTGGTTGATTCAGGATTGGAGAATGAAAGAACGCCAGAATTATTAGTACGCTGAATGAGTTTGAGTTGATTATCTCTGATGCTTATCACAGGACGCAATCGGGATCCAATGGCCGAGGTAAGGCACAGGAATGTATAATCACGTCCTGGCTCCAAGGATATTGGAAACCTATAGACTTTGCCTTGGTCGTAATAGCCGTCTACCCAAACAGATTGTTGGATCTGTTCATAATTTCGAATACCACCTATTTCACTGAATTTGATTTTTTTAAGTAAGATGGATTTAAAATCAGAAACAACATATGACCTAGGGTTCGAAAAACCAAAAGAGCCTCTTGGTGAGATTTGATACAAACCGTCTTCGGTATTTTGGGCAACCGAAGCCTCGAGCTTTTGAGATTTGGATTTATTTATTTTGAGCCCATTTCTGAATGAGATTGCCTGCTGGACAATTCCTAGATTATCTCCAAAAAAGTTGACATAAGTGGTTTCACTTTTCGTCAAACATATTGGCTCTAAATACTTTAGGTAAGGTTGTTCGAATTGGCCAAATGATATGTTGGCATTCAAGAAAATAGCGACGATCAAAAAACTTGGCCACAATGTAGCAATCCGTTGAAACCAATTTTGTTCTAAAATCTTAACTAGGACACACCTCATGGATAATATGTTAATAACATAGCCCATGGAAATTGTGAAGTAGTACCAGCCAGCAAGAAGTCACCCGCGGGACAATTCTCGATAATCAGGAAAACCAGAAAATCAATTATGACTTTTGAGAAGGCGGGCCACCGAGTTTGAGATAGAGCCATTGCTCTATCGGCCTAATTGGAGCTAGCCATTTGTAGAATGGTGAATAAATCAACCTCAATCTCACCACGGAGAGAAACATTACAAGTGAGGCTCGCACGAGATTCCTTGTGACCGTCGACCCATCGACATCGGTCCATTCAGTAGGCCTTTCGACTATTCTGTAATTCTCCTTGTATGCAGAAAAAAGAAAATTAACATCAAAGGCTAAATCGGCTATGGATAATTTAGGGATCACGCGCATAACTAATTCTCCGCGAGCAACTTTGGCTGGACATTGAGTATCTTTAATTCCCATTCCAAATAAAAGTTGAACAACTACATGGAATACTCTACTTGCAATCCTACGAGTTAAGGTTTGAGATTGATGGAGCACAGATTCGTTTAGCCATCGAGACCCCACAACCAAATCGTAACCTGAGTTTTTTTTGAGCGTATTTATTAATTGGTGGAGAGCCTTTGGAGAAGTAGACCCATCCGCATCAACGTAGCAAATGACATCAGAGTTAGATACTTTTTTCATCCCTTCGATGAGAGCTCCACCTTTTCCTATGGGGTCTTTTATATCTAAAAGCTGAATATGCGGGGATAGGGATTGGAAAGATTGCACTACTGAAGAAGTGTTATCCCGGCATCCATTCAGGATGACAAGTATTAAAAATTCTCTGATCTCGGATTGCTTAAAGTAATTAAGATATTCTTCCAAAGTGGGACGAATTCTATCCTCCTCATTGTAGGCAGGGATAAGAATAGCAAGCTGATTTTCTTGAAGACTCATTGAGTGTGTGAACAGGAAAAAGTTAGATTCGTATGCTTTGCTATCCCATGAATAAAAAAATTAAACCATTGAGTCCCCAACTTTCACTCGTGCTTTTGGAGTAAGAACCCTCCCTTGAGAGGTCCTGTTTATGTACCCTTCCATTATCAAGAAAGGTTCATAAACTTCCTCAATAGTTTCAGCTTCTTCCCCTACTGCTACGGCCAGAGACCCAATGCCTACAGGGCCGCCTCCAAATTTGAAGGCAATGGATTCTAGTATTCGTGTGTCCATTTGGTCCAACCCATCCTGATCAATATCTAACATTTGAAGAGCGCGATCGGCGACAATCTGGTCTATTTTCCCTTCTGATTTAACTATAGCATAATCACGGACTCTTCTGAGAAGATTGTTAGCAATTCTGGGTGTTCCCCGACTTCTTCTTGCAACTTCAAGAGCTCCTTCATGGTCAATCTCAACGCCTAAGATAGACCCAGCTCTTAAGACAATCTGACTCAATTCATCTCCAGTATAGTAGTCCAATCTTTCTTTTATAGGAAAACGACTAAGCATGGGTGAGGTTAGAAGCCCACTTCTCGTCGTAGCTCCCACCAAGGTAAATTTGGGTAAATCCAATCTGATACTTCTTGCGTTGGGGCCTTGATCAATAAGAATATCGATTCGGTAATCTTCCATGGCTGGGTATAAATATTCTTCGACCGATCTTTGCAATCGATGTATTTCATCGATGAAAAGAACATCTCCTTCTTCCAAGTTTGTAAGTAAACCAGCAAGGTCGCTTGCTTTTTCAATGGTGGGTCCACTCGAAACTTTAAGTGAAGCGCCCATAGCTTCAGACAAGATGTTTGCTACAGTTGTCTTCCCTAAACCAGGAGGACCATGAAGAAGTGTGTGATCAAGAGGCTCACTACGCATGCGAGCCGATTGAATAGCAATTTCAAGGCGTTCTTTAAGTTTGGGTTGCCCTGTGAATTCGGAGAAATCAATAGGACGCAGAGAAAGGTCAATTTTAGGATCAGTTTGCTCAAAGTCTCTCTCTGTATTCATTTAAATGTCCTCTAGATTGATTAAGGAATAGTCAACCATTACAGGCGTAATAGCAGTCGCCTACGATTCATTTTAAGCTGGAAATTTTCCCATTGGAAACATCAAGCATTCTCTGAATGGGCTTTTGAGCTTGCATAATAATTTGAGGGTCGAGAGAAACCTCCGGGGTCAGATCCTCCATACAATTCACCAATTTTTGAAGAGTATTCATTTTCATAAAGCGACACTCTTGGCATTGGCAATTTGAAGTTGGAGCAGGGATAAATTTCTTATCGGGGCACTCCTTTTGGAGCCGGTGTAACATTCCAGATTCAGTCGCTATGATAAATTGATCTGCTGGATGATCTTTACAAAAATGAACCATCTTTTCTGTCGAGCAAACTTCATCAGCAAGGATCTGAACCGCTTTGACACATTCCGGGTGAGCTACTACGGGGGCATCTGGATATTTTTCACGAATTTCCAGTATACCATCGCGGGTAAATTCGACGTGAGCATAGCAAGAGCCTTTCCAAAGAGTCATTTCTCTCCCGGTTTGTTCAATGACCCACTGGCCTAGATTTTCATCAGGTACAAATAGTAAATCTTTGTCTTTTGGCGCCGCCTCAACTATCTTTTTTGCATTCCCACTTGTGCATATCACATCACTTAAAGCTTTTACTTCGGCACTGCAGTTTATGTATGTGATAGTATAGAAATTAGGATTAGTGGCTTGTAATTCTGCCAACTTGGTAGCGGGACATCCCTCTTCTAAACTACACCCGGCGTCGCGATCGGGAAGAATCACACGCTTATTAGGATTGAGAATTTTTGCTGTCTCTGCCATGAAATGCACACCACAAAAAACTATAGTCTCTGCATCTGTTTCCACTGCTTTTTGGGAAAGCCCCAAGCTATCACCAATGTAATCACCTACTTCCTGAATCTCTGGGATTTGATAATTGTGGACCAGTACAATGGCATTAAGCTTCTTTTTTAATTCCTTTATCCTTTCTGCCAATGGATTAAATTTTACAGCAGGCATTGGTTTGCGAACGCCTAATTCATCGCGCTCTATTTCATGAAAATCACTCGCTCCCATACTGCCATACTTTATATCCTACCCCATGCTCCTGCAACTATAGATACTTCGATGAGTTTTCTAATCAATCGATAAAAAAGAGGAGCCAATAATTTTGGCTCCTCTCGAATTAAAATATTTTTGAATAGATTGAGAATCTAGTAAAATTTGACTCAGCTCCTCGTGATTAAAGCTCTTTAATCCTAATGTTCCTGAACTGAACAGGATCGCCGTGCCCGGCAAAACCAAAGTGACCCGACTTCCTATTTAAGCCTGGGTGAGGACGGTTTGCCATGAATTCGTCTACAGTTGAGACGTCAGCATCAAGAATTTGTGTTCCATTGAGTTCCACAGTTATCTGCGAACCTTTAACGGTAACCTGCTGATAATTCCAACTTCCAACGGGTCTCAAATAACCCCTGTGAGCGGGCGCTATACCATAAGCCGACCCATGATATTGACGATCATCAAGCTTTGCATATTTCTCAGCAGTATTGTCGAGAACTTGGAGTTCGCACATTCCGCTATATGCAGTATCTCCACTTCCTGGATAACGAATGGCTAGTCCGTTGTTTCCTCCGGGAGGCAACTTAAATTCAAAGCGAACGACAAAATCCGAATATTCTTTTTCAGTGAAAATTGTACCGCCTTTGCCTGGTTTACATTGGATTGTTCCAGCCTTGACCATGTAATTATCTATTGGGCCGGACCAACCACGAAAATCGCGACCATTGAAGAGGGACTTAAATCCCGAATCGTCGCTGGCACTCAATATAGCATTTGCTTCTCTTGTTGGGATGTTTCTAGCGTATATATTCTTCCATCTAATCTCACCTCCATGAGTTTGAAGTTGGATTGGGCCGGTTCGTCTTAGTGGAGTATTATTTTTCCAGAAATTGCGTAATGGGGCGTTATCTACCACAAGTTTATCATTGAGGTAAACAGTTGTGCGTTCACCTACCTGAAGGATGCGGAAGCTGTTCCACTCACCAAACGGCTTATCAGCAAGAACAAAAGGATCTTTACCCGGGGCTCCAGGGGCATTATTCCAAAGCCCACCGGAACCTTTGTCAGCACCGATATTCCATTTCCCACCTTCTTCGGTAAAGTCCCAAATTTGAATCTGAGGTGTCGCACGGAGGTAGATTCCGCTGTCAGCTTTTGCCA
The DNA here is from genome assembly GCA_965657355.1 of Limisphaerales bacterium. GTDB lineage: Bacteria > Verrucomicrobiota > Verrucomicrobiia > Limisphaerales > JAJOIW01 > JAJOIW01. The sequence goes on from CBFHOE010000005.1 coordinate 22,223, forward strand.
CTGTTTTGTAGTCGACCCGGAATTCAACATCACCGAATTCACGATTTGTAGTGAGGTAAGCGCCTTTCCCGTCGTTGACTAATTCGCCATTATCGACAGACCAGTGTTTCATGGCATCGGCAGTATCTTTTTTACGTTTTGCACTTCTTTCGTCAGGAGACATCTCATCGAGTCTGTAGGGGTTAAAATGCCCCATTCCGTGCCAGCCTCGGAGGTCTTTTCCACTGAAAAGTGCCACAAACCCGTCTGGAGCTTCGTTGTCGGCCGCTTTCGTGTGGGTTATGCCAGAAATTGACGATAATACCACCGCAGCGCATAGTGCTTTTAAAATGTGATGATTCATGAAGGTATCTTCCTTGGCATAGACGGGATTGCCAAGTGATTTTATAAAGAAATTTATATTACTGTTTCTAAAAATTAAAAAAAGCGATCGACGGAATTATGGTTGTATCCAGTGACGAAATTCCTTCCAAATCCATGAGCAAAGAAGAAGAACCGAATGGGTAAAGACGGACGCCTGACCAGGAGGCAAATCTGCAGCAACTGAAATGAAAAGCCCGACAAGAGTTCCTAAAACAGAAATCAGAGGAGCTAAAACAAACATTGTTCCAAGACTTCGACATATATTTCGGGCAGTAAATGCAGGTAAGACCATCACTCCAAATGCAAACAACATCCCTGCAGTCTGAATACCTAGACCGGCAACCAATCCAGTCGAAACCCCGATCACGAGAGCCATAAGCGAAATATTAAGACCGACTGAGGCAGCCATCACGGGGTCCGAAATAAACAAGACCATCTGATTCTTTTTTGTGAAATAGACAATGGCTGAAATGAGTGCCAGTGCGCCAAAGAGGATAAGATCAACAATACCAGCACCAAGGACTGTGGATGAAGAAATGGACTGAAGCTGGCGCATACCATTAGGCAATTCCATGAGCAGAATAATCGCCAAGCTAGCACTGAATAGAAATACCAATCCGGTTTTTTCCTCGGATATGTGCCCTTGATCACTGGGTTTGCCGCTAATAAATAAAGAAGCTAATACGCAGAAAACCACAGATGATAAGCCAAATAATTCCCAACCGAATTTCAATGCAACAGCGATACCCAATAACGATGCTTGACTGATTGCGGCTGCTACAAACACTTGTCCTCGTGTTACAGCAAAGACACCAACAAAACTCAGAGCCACAGAGGCGAATATTGATGTTAAGTAGGTTTGCCAAAAAAGGGACCACGAACTGAAGAAGTCACCGATCACGACACCCCCCTTTCTTGAGAGGGTTCATCTGACGTAATGGCTACTTTTTCGTATGTTACAGATTTGATCCCGTATGCGTCCTTTTCTACTTGCACGGGCACTCCAAATGTTTCCGTTAATCTTTCCGATGTAAAGTGGGTCTCAAGTGGGCCACCAGCCACAGTTCCATTTCTAAAGAGAGCCACATGGGAAGCTCTTCTGGCGGCAATTTCTAAGTCGTGTGTCACAAAAACAATAGTGATACCGTGCTTTTTACTGAGGTCGGTCATGGTGTCCAAGACACTTTGAGCGGCGCTGAGGTCCAGGCCAGCAGTTGGCTCATCCACAATAAGCACCAGAGGGTCACGAACAAGGGCTCTAGCTACCATGGCACGTTGCCTTTGCCCTCCGGATAATTCCCAAACATTTTTATTTTGGTGCTTTTGTAGCTGCAAAAGTTCAACCAAACGACGCAATCTCTTGTTCCTGTTTTTGGCATCAACAGCTATTCCAACAAGGCCTGTCAAAATAAATTCTTTAACAGTAATTGGGGCAGCCGAATTGAGCTCACACTCTTGAGGAACAAACCCAATCCGCGTCCTTCTGGCAAAGTCTTTTCTGAAAAAAATTTTACCCTTAAGCGGGCGAATCGCTCCGAGCAGGGCCTTTATAAATGTTGTTTTTCCCTGACCGTTGGAGCCGAGAAAGCACCAAAACTCACCTTGATGAATTTGCAAGTCAGCTTCGTTTAAAACAACATTCCGGCCATAGCCGAGAACGACACTCTCGGACTGAATCACAGGAGATTCATTTCCATTCTCAACCCCACCAGACGGGTCACCAGATATTTCGGTCATGAATTAAGAGATTTAAAGGCTTATTTATTCGAGTGCTCTGTAGATCTGATTCACATTCCACTCAATCAGGCTGAAATAATCTTTTGCTTGAATAGTGCCTTGAACCTGGTGAGCGATATTAACTACTTTGGCTCCTGAGGCACGGGCTACTTGGGCAACAGTGCGCGATGGGAAATATGAAGACTTCAATATTATATTAACGTTCTTCTCTTTCATCTCCTTTATTAAGTTAGTGAGGTGGCGAGGAGAAGGAGAAACACCGGGGTGCCCCTCTATATAGCCAGCGACCTGTAAACCAAATCTCCTAGTGAAGTATGGCCATTGATCATGATCAGCAACGATAGGTAGGTCTTTCCAAGTGGACGTTAATTTGTAAAGCCCCCCCAATTTTTGAGCATTTTCTACCTTAAGTGATTTTAGTTGTTGCTCAATTTCACCCATCTCTCTTAGGTCGATCAGCTTGGAGGTATCATAGTTTTTCGCGATGGTTTCTCCCATCATTAAGTTGAGCCATTTACTAACAAATAGCCTGTGGTTTTCTACGAAAAACTTGGAATAATCAGGTCTAATGACCGTCAGTGAGTCACGAATAACTCCAGCAGAGCGTAGTCCCTCAACGGGATCTAAAAGGTAGTGAGGATTACCCTCTTCATGAACGCCTTTTTCTTCTTCCTCCTCTTCATCTTCATGGTGCTCCTCACCCTCTTCTATAGCCAAAACACCTTGACTAAGATCAAAGTATCTATCACCACCTTCAAAAACGTGCGGGTTATTTGAGCGTCTTTTAAGAGCACCAATCCATCCATGCTCGATGTCCAAGCCATTTACAAATAAAGCATCTGCCTGATTGGCCTTTCTAACGAATGCATTTCGTAATTCGACGTCATGTGGATCTTCCAGACCTTTAGTAAATGAAAAGACTTCAACCTGGTTTCCACCAATCAATTTTATCAAACTGGCCACATCCGGGGTAGAGGCACAGATTTTAATCGGATTAGCCGATAATGACCCTGCAGAGAAAAGGGCCAATACAAAGCCTAAGACTTTTAGTGAGTGTGGAAGGTTCATATTTCTACTATTTCCTCATTTGTCAAAAATTTGCAAGCAACCCTCTGAGGTAAAATAATAAAACGTCCTATGTCGGGCACGAAATTTCAGGCATTTCTTAAGCTTTGAAAGTGGTTACTGCATTTTTATTCAAGGTCTTTACGAGGAAATAGAGGGCTTGGTTTTCCTGTTATGTGTCCTGCGGGCAACTGCCCCCATTTGAGGTTGTCATAAGTGGGGAAGTCGGATTTTATTTGAAGTTGTGCCCATATTTTTTGCGCTGTGCCAGGCAAAACAGGGTTAATAAGCGTCGCGATGACTCTTACCGACTCGACGAGATTGTAAAGAATCTGGTCCAGCCTTTCGGACTGATCAGGATCTTTTGCTAATTTGAAAGGAGCTGTTCGATCAATATACTGGTTCACCCTCGTAACGAATGCCAATATAGATTGGAGTCCGCCCTGGAATTTTAAATTTTTATATTCTGCTCTGACCTTTGCAATGGTTTCATTGGCCTCTGCCGCCAACTCGTCATGAGCATTTGGAACCTCTGCCCCTCTATACCTCTTAACCATTGATAGCGCTCTGTTGACCAAATTCCCTAGGTTATTGGCCAGTTCACCCGAATATCGGGCAGCGAATCCCTGGTCTGTCCAGTTCCCATCTGGGCCCAAATCCAATTCCCTTACACAATAATACCTGAAGGCTTCGAGACCCCATTCGTCAATGACAGCTATAGGATCCACGACATTGCCAGTGGTTTTGCTGATTTTTTGCCCATCTTTTTGCCACCACCCATGAACAATTATTTGCTTTGGGAGCTGGAGCCCCATTGCCTTGAGCATTATGGGCCAATATACAGCGTGGAATTTTATGATATCTTTTCCAATGACATGGTGATCAGCGGGCCAGAGTTGTTTCCCAGGCAGGCCTTCTGAGGATAGCCCTAATGGGCCGCATACGCCAGGATCGCCCAGAGAGGCAGGGACACTAATATAATTTGTAAGAGCATCAAACCAGACGTATGTGACGTAATCCGGATCGAAAGGTAAAGGTATTCCCCAATTTAGCCTGCTGAGCGGCCGGGTGATGCATAAATCCTCAAGGGTATTGTTTTTCAGAAATCCCAAGACTTCATTTTTACGGTAATCGGGGTAGATAAAATCGGGGTTTTGTTCAATGTAGTCAATGAGCCACTGTTGGTGAGTCCCAAGTTTAAAATAGTAGTTCGTTTCGGTTAATTCGGTGACCTCACCATATATTTCATCGAACGTACCGTCTTCATTTTTGTCGCGATCCGTCAAAAAGGTTTCTTGTCGCGGGGAATAATATCCAACGTATTCAGAAGTGTAGAAATGCCCTTCTTTGTTCAATTTATCTAGAATCGCACGCACGACTTTTTTATGGCGATCATCTGTAGTTCTAATAAAATCGTCATTTGATATATTTATGTTGCCTGCAAACTCCAACCAAGCCTGCGCCAATTTGTCACAATAATCTTGTGTTGCCATTCCATTTTCTGAGGCGGCTTGTTGGACTTTCTGCCCATGTTCGTCCAATCCAGTAAGGAAAAAAGCAGGAGATCCCTCTGCTTTACGACTGCGGATTAGGACATCAGTCATGATCTTTTCGTAAGCGTGTCCGAGGTGAGGATGGCCGTTTACGTAGTCGATAGCTGTGGTTGCGTAGAAAATTTTTCCCATTTAGCCGGATAATATTTGAAATTTTAACCAAATCAAACAACATTGATTAACAAAGATTCCTTTATTGCGGATAGAAACTTGTCGCTAGAAATAAAAAGTTTGCAAATTTGGTCTGGAAAAATCTGGCAGTAAAACGGTTTGACAAATCCATGACGAACAAGCACTATCCCAGTCTAACGTGATATAAATATCAGGAGAAAATATGAAATTGGTTCGCTCAGCACCACTCGCTTTCGTGACCCTCTGCCTCAGTGCGATGGTCTTGCTCTCAGCCTCAACGGCTCAGGCGCAGTTTACAAAAAACAAGGCTCTAGTTCGCTCCGTGACGGGCGATGCCACTGTTACTTTTGGTGGCAAAACATCAGCAGTGAAGAAGCTGATGTTTATCGAAGAAGGTTCTATCGTCAAAACAATGGCGAAGTCATTCGTAGATCTTTATCTCGGTGACAATGGACCTTTTGTCAGAGTCACACCAAACTCTGATTTACGCTTGGACAAATTACTTTTTAGGAAATCAAATGAATCAGTAGTCATCGAGACCAGTCTGAATCTACGACGCGGTAGAATTTTAGGTCAGGTGAAAAAAACATCACCAGCCAGCATATATGAGGTAGTCACACCCACAATGGTTGCAGGTATCAGAGGAACGACTTATGATATTTCGGCTGATGGTCTAACAAAAGTTTTTGACGGCCAGGTCGTTGTTGCATACGAAAAGGATGGTCAGGTTCCTACTTATCTGGTCAACAAAAATCAAAAATTTGATCCCACTAACCAGCAAGTTGTTCCATTGGATCCAAGCATTGATCCGACATTCGAACCGCAACCGCTTAATCCATCTGAAACCGAGCAGTGGCAATCAGTTGAGCCAGAGCCAACTGTCATCACGGATGTCTCCACTACAACCGAAGATGCTGGATTTAATGATCCAACTAACAGCATTACATCTGACTCCGGAACAAGTTTCATATCACCAACTGAATCAGTTGCTGGTTCATCGACTGGTGTGAACGATTAATTCATACACTTCACCAATTTCTTGAATTTAGCTCCGAGCTCATGTAGCTCGGAGTTTTTTTTTAAGGTATTAAAATTAACCTTATTAATTGCTTCCATCTTTGTATGAAGAGAATCAACTCAAATACGGTTCATGTGGTTCTCATTGCAGCTGTTGTTTTGTTCACGATATTATTATTGGAAGTATTGACACAGAGAGGGAGCGCCTTTCGGCCATTTGCGCGGCTTGAGAATTTCACCTACGACTGGAGGACTCGTTTGGCGGCTAAAAACTACTCAAATGTGTCGACAAACCTGGGTTTGGTTTTCATTGACGACAAGACAGCTGGAAAACTGGATAAAGGCACACTTAAAAGCCATAGATCATTTGGCAGCTATCGGTATGGCTTGCCTTTCCCGAGATTCATTCATGGGGATTTTCTAGATATTGTGAGTGCTCACGAGCCTCATAAAATATGCTATGATATTTTTTTTATTGAAACAGGACTAGACACACATCCAACTTTCCCTGTTGTACTTAACAACCAACAACAGCTTCTCCATTCTGATGATATCTTTGCCAATGACATAGCCAATTCCGGAAATGTGATTTTGGCTATGAACAATGAGGTTCTTCCGGAAATCACATTCCGGGAGCAAGCTTCCGGTTTAGGCCATATTGTTGCAGAGCCTGATTTTGATGGCGTTTTGAGACGAGTGGATCCCTTTTATGACGGCAAGGTATGGCATGAGATCTTTGAGGTTACTATTGGCCAAGCAAGTGGGTTTCCTTTAAGCAGTGCCATCATTTCTGATGAATCCATCAAATGGACAGGGACCGATCCTGAGTCAGGTGAACAAATCACAACGCTTGAAATCATGCTCAACGAAGAGGGTGAATTCGACGTGTTGGATCCAAGTTTAAGTTTTGGCACTGCGACGAGTGATCAAATTATCGATTATTTTGGGGGCAAGCGTTTTCATAAACCATTTGAAAGCAAAAGGTTTTGGCATATGGGTATCGTTATGGTGGCCGATATGCTCGGCTTGGAATTGCAAGAAGCGGAATTAGATAAAAGTTCTAATTCACTTAAATTTCCCACCAACTCTGGAGAGCAATTTGAACTACCACTAGATGAGAATGGGGCATTTCTGATCCCATGGAAATTCGGAATAAACGAACCAAATCTCAAAAAAGAATCTCTATCCCACTTCTTTGAACTGGATGAAAAAACAACAGACCGAGAAAACTATTTGGAAGGGTGGCGGGGAAAATCTATTTTAATTGGCTCTAGCGCTTCAGGTAATAATCTCAGGGACATATCGGCAACACCTCTTAATGTCAAAGACTTCGCCATGATGACTCACCTGAATGTGGCAAATGCGATTCTCACTCAGGATTATATCAAAGTCATTCCTACGAGAATGAGACTGGTAATTACACTGGGGGCAATTGTAGTTGCTGCCTTTCTTTCGCTGAGGCTTAGTGCACCTCAAGATTCCGTAGCGGTTATCATTATAGCTTTGGGTTACGTGGCTTTGGCCATATGGATTTTTCAATCCATGGATATATCCCTTCCCATAGCCATGCCAATCGTTGGGGGTATGGGCATAACACATGTGTTGACGATCGCCAATCGCGCCCTCTCAGAACAAAAGGAGAAAAGTAGGATTAGGCGGGTTTTTGGGCAAACTGTTTCTCCTAATGTAGTTAATGTTCTTCTAAAAGAGGATTCCACCGAAATGAAGGGGACGACAGAAAACATCACTACGGTGTTTTCTGATATTAGAGGATTTACTGACATTACCGATTCGCTCGAATCGAAGGCCAATGAATATGCTCAATCCATTGGCTTAAAGGGCAATCAGATCGACCAATTCATCGAATTACAAACAAGAGCAATGCTGCAAGCAGTGAACGAGAATTTATCAATCCAGGCAGAATCAATAAAAATTTACAATGGGACTTTGGACAAATATATAGGGGATTGCGTGATGGCATTTTGGGGAGCTCCTTCTGATGATGAGCATCATGCTCTGCATTGCGTCCAATCCTCAGTCGCATCGCACAAGGCAATGTTGGAACTCAATGTTCGGAGAGAAGCTGAAAACAGAAGTTTATCAAGAGAGAATAAAATAAGGATTAAAAATGGACTTATACCGATCCCATTAAAGCCCTTGCTTGATATGGGAGCCGGAATAAATTCAGGCAAAGCAATCGTGGGCTTGGTTGGTTCAACTCGTCACATATCAAATTATACGGTATTTGGGCGAGCCGTAAATTTAGCAGCTCGCTTGGAAGGAATTTCAGGAAGAGGGAGAATCCGGATTGGCGATTCGACTCGGTCACAACTGATCGATGCAGACAGCAACTTTAAGAATTGGATTGTCCCACACCCACCCGCTCTATTAAAAGGATTTGGGAAACCAGTAGAAACTTACGAGATACAATGGTGGAAAGTTCCAGATTCAATAATTCCACCTCCAGAAATCCCTCTTGATTTGAGCTAAGTAAGAATCTGGTGAACGCTTGTAGTGATTACGGCCACAGGAAGGTCAAAAAATATATATAATTAGGTTTATCCCTTAAAATTATTTTAAAGTGGATTTTACCAAGGGAAAGAAAAAGTCTTAATGTTAGTCATGAATTTGATGGCTTCAATGACGCCTTCTTTGATACCTAACCCGGAGTCTTTAATTCCTCCAAATGGACTGGACTCTATTCGATACCCAGGCACCTCATTAATGTTGCATGTGCCGACTCTCAAGTTTTTGATGGCGTGGAAGGCTTTAGAAATATCGTTAGTCACAACCCCAGATGACAGACCATGTGTCGCAGAATTGGTCAACTGTATAGCATCATCTAGATCTTTTACACCCATGATAGGGGCCAAAGGACCGAATGATTCTTTGGTGACCATCTCTGCGTCCCTAGGCACATTATGAATAACCGTTGGCTCTATTTGGGCCCCGTTTCTAGTTCCACCTAACAGGACTTTTGCCCCGGAATCCACTGCAGCAGTCACTCGATTTTCAAGCACTGTGGCAGCATCTTCGTCAATGACTGTGCCCACCCTAGTGTCGGGATTTCTGGGGTCGCCTACTGTGTAAGTTTTTGCTAATTCGACGAATTTTTGGGTAAATTCATCGAGGATCGATTCTTGGATCATGAGCCTCTTGACGGCTGTACATCTTTGGCCACTATTTCTGAAGCAACCTTCGCAGGCAAGTTTAACAGCTAAATCCATGTCCGCATCTTCCAGAACAATAAGCGGATCATTACCACCCAGCTCAAGTAGCAATTTTTTATATCCAGCAGTATGTGAAATATGTCGACCAACCCTCTCACTGCCAGTGAATGAAATAAGATCTACTTCTTCATGACGAACGATTCCTTCCGCAATAACGGAATCTTCACCAGTAAGAATAGATAACATCCAACCCGGTAGCCCAGCTTCATAAAGCATTTCAGCGAATCTAATGGCTGTTAATGGGGTCTTAAGGCTAGGCTTGAGTATTGTTGCAGCTCCACAGGCAATCGCTGGTGCTACCTTATGGACTACCTGGTTCAACGGGTGATTGAAAGGGGTTATTGAACCAACGCAATTAACCGGCTCTCGGGTAGTAAAAATCTTGCGACTTTTTCCATGCGGTGTGAGATCGCAAGAGAATATTTGACCATCATCTTTTAGGGCTTCGATAGCTGCAAATTCGAGGACATCACTGGCTCGCCCTACCTCATAGTTCGTTTCACGGACACAAAGCCCGGATTCAAAGGAAATGAGTTGCGAGATTTCGTTAGCTCTTTCAGCCAGTATGGTTTTTGTTTTTCTGAGTATTTCAGAACGCTGAAATCGGGTGAGGGGATCATGCAGGCGGGATGAGGTCATGGCAATAGCCTCTTCTAAGTGAGATTTATCTAGTGACGGTACCCGGCCGACTATTTCATTAGAATACGGGTCGGCAACATCAATCCATTGATCACCTGCGGTCGCTTTACCAGCGATGTAACAACTAAAGTCTTTCATGCGTTTCCTCCATTAAGGGTAAAATCAAAGATATCAAAATTACGAATATCGCCTTGGGCTTTTAGATAATAATCATGATTCACAGGCATTGACGTAAAGAAAGGAACCATTTCCTCATATCGACCTCCGTGGGAGCGAAGTGGGGCGTCGAGCTCATCAAGGTTGTGGTATTCAGGCTTTCTACCGATTGCCACATCTCTAGCTGACATGATGATGATGTCTCCTAGTCGGTCGAGTGGTAGCTCCAAATTCTTGGCCGCGATTTCTTTTTCTAAAACTTCAGTAATTCCGTCGATAGACCAAATGAAATCAATGACTTGTTTTTGGGTGACTGATGAATCTTGAGGAAGGTGGACCACCCCGTATGAACCCAAGGCTCCGTGGTGTTTTACATAAGGATCAGTAATGGGAAGGATCACTTTAAAGCCCTCACCAAATTTTTCTTCAAGGAGACTTTGGACATAAATGACTTTAGGGTTTCCATCCTTGTCCGCTTTCCCGTTCATTCCATGATCTGCTGTTCCGCCAACGATTGTCCCCAGGTCAAGAAGTTTACCGATTTGGGTATCAATGTCCTGATAAAATTTCAGGGATTCAGGAGCTTCAGGAGCATAGGTGTGCTGCATGAAATCGGTAAGCGATAGGTATAAAAAATCAGCGAGTCCACGATTTACCAGTTCAGCCCCGGCCTTCAAGGCATATACACTGGCATCCGGACTATAAATGGGAGGCGTTGGGCCGACCATTTCTTCTACATTATCTATACCATTCTTTTGTAGTGTCGCTTCCCCTGCTTTTTCGCTGGAGAAACAGATTCCGGTTATTCCTTTGGAGAAGAGTTCCAACAACTTGTTTTTGGCCGTGACGAAAGCCACTTTACGGCCTGCTTTGGAAGCCTCTGCGAGTATAGTTTCAGATCGGAGGTAAATTGAAGAGTTCATCATGACCTCTTCACCTGATTCTGGGTCTAAGAAAAAATTACCTGGTAATCCATGAATTTTTGGAGGGGCACCGGTAACAATGGATGCATTGTTTACATTTGTGAAAGAAGGTAGAGCACCTCGAGCCATACATTTGAAACCGGTTCGGACGATTTTTTGCAGGTTGGGCATCAAACCTTTGGCGATGCCTATGTCCAAATATTCATTGGCGCAACCATCTATACAAATGACAGCCACAGGTTTAGATGGGAGTCGGTACTCCCTTCCATTTACAGCGATTGTTCCTTCTTTAATCATTCTATTACAAAATTTATAGAGTAATCTCCATTTCCTTCAAAGCATACTCGATGCTTTGAAGTAACTGTCTCATGTCATGTTCAAAAATACGCCCAACGTTACCGATTCTAAAGCACTCGGTGTCGGTCAATTTACCCGGATAGATCAACATTCCTTGATCACTCAAGAGTTTATAAAATTGACTGAACTCGAAATTAGGGTGTTTCGGAAAATGAAATGTGGTGATCATGTATCCTTGTAGCTCAGGCTTTAAGAAAGGAACAAACCCGAGATCTTTCATCCCCTCGATAAGCACTTTATGATTTCTCCGATATCGAGCTTCTCTTCCCGCCACTCCTCCTTCTTGCTCAAACTCAACGAGGGCCTGCTGAAAGGCTAAAATACAATGTGTAGGAGGTGTATATCTAAATTGGCCTTTGGCCTCAAAGTATTCCAGTTGATGCAGTAAATCTAAGCTTAGGGATCGTTGTTGCCCACGATTGGCCTCAAGGCACTCGCGTTTGAGAAAGACAAAAGCAAAACCAGGTACTCCTTCAAAACATTTGTTGGGCGAGGAGATAAGGTAATCAATAAAACACTTATGAAAATCAATTTCGATGGCACCAAAGGAGCTCATGGCATCGACAATATATTGTCTTTGATTTTTTCTTACGATTTTACCGATGGCCTCGATTGGATTTATGATACCAGTTGTCGTTTCACAGTGGACGACAGCGACGTGGGTAATGTCTTTATCAGCTTCAAGGAGTTTATCGATCTGTTCCGGATCCGGGGGCTCATCTTCACCAGTCCTATAGACAAGGTGGTCGATTTTGAGAGCCTTGGCCATCGCCATCATGCGTTCTCCGTATGCTCCATTCGAATGAATGAGAAGTTTACCAAATTCTGGAATGGCTGATGCCAGCACAGACTCAACCCCATAAGTTCCACTTCCCTGTAGGAGAACAATTTCAAAGCCATCTCTTTTTCGGTCGAGATTGGCAACCTCCATTAACTTGTCTTGGATTTCCTTAACAATCTCATGGAATTCGTAGTGCCATGAACCAGCATCATGGAGCATAGCATGTTTCACTTTTAGGCTTGTCGTAAGAGGGCCAGGTGTAAACAGAGTTTTATCTCGGTGCCAATTAACAGGGTATGGATCGTTCATTTATAATGATAATATATATAAAAATAACCTTACATTGTAGACCACTACTTGGCAGGTTTCTTATTGAGAAAATAAAATAATGATGCCACTAAAAATATCAGAGAAATATAACTGATGTGCAGTGTGATTGAATTAAAAAACTGAAAGTGACTAATTTCTGAAAAGATCCGGTCTTTTATAAAGAGGAGAACTACAACACCAGAATACCCAATGGAGTCCGCCACGTAGATTGCAAAAACCGCTGTGCCTGAGAATTTGGTTACGGCAATAATTCGATCAAACAACATGGAATTAAATGGAACGTATATCAGATATGAACCCAAGCCAGTGGCCACCATATACGAGAAGGGAGTAATTGATTTTTCTGAGATAGCAAAGCTGGAAAATGCCAACATAAAGCATCCAACTCCCATGACAATAAAAGCAGCAATCAAGCCACGTCTATTGTTTCTGAGGATATTCAAACCAGCCATAACTCCCATGACAATGAAGGCCACAATTGTTTCTGAGGTAGAGATGAATGAATCATTATCTTCATTATCTTCAACCCCCAAATCCTCGAGTATATCCACCATGAAATTATCCCTGAAATCTCTGAAGACAGTGATTAAGAGGTAGACTATGCATAACATTGAAAGCCCAAAGGCAAATTGCTTAATAAAGTCCCATCGACGTGAACCATTCATTTGAGTTCTCTCAGCCCTTTCCTCGACATCCTTCTGATTAGGTTTTGGAATTCTCGAGAGCATCCACACAGATAAAAAGAATAAGGGAAGAAAGTGGAGGCCAACAATAAATGGCATCCATGATTCACTCACCTCACCTATTTGCCCACCAATCACTGACCCAATAATTGGAATACTCTCCCACTGACTGGCAATGGTCCCATTCATAAGTTTGATCCCAAAATCCTTAACGATACCACTACTCATAATGAAAGAGCAGCTTAAGCCAGCCATGAGAATTTCGGATGTTCTTCTTCCCTCGAGGAACCAAACAACCACCCCCCAAACCATACCCAGCGGGAGTCCGTTAAAAAAGATTGGGATCACTTTCCATTCACCCGGGACAAATCCATAAAAAAGAAGTGAGGTCTCAGCAAATAAAATCAAACCAACCATCATCCAGGCTCTTTTTGACGGGGTGATTTCTGAACAAACTTTTAACCCAATATACTTGGATAGGGCATAACCAAGAATCTGACTTATCACAACGGCACTCTTTAAAGTCACATCACTGGAAAACCACCCAAATTCTTCTCCATCGAATTTAGCTGCGGAAAAAGGTTTCCGAAATGCGTACATACAAAAGTATGTACAAAAAGCAACGGCCGTAGCGTAGAAAACAAAGACAGGCTGTGGAGCCTTCTCCAACAATCGAGTCATCCATCCCGATTGAGATTTGGCTTCATTTTCTTCAGTTTGCCCAGATTTATCTGACATGCGAGTATACTACACCTTTGACAATACCCGATATGTGACAATCAGGTGAAATAAAAAAAGAGGCTGATCTCATGACCAGCCTCCATGGGCGTTCGAAAATATGAAGCTTATTAGCACCTATTATTGAACGATGCGATAAAATTTCGAAGCATCAATCATATCTTCTATAAACGGTGAGGTAGCACCATCAACTGGTGTCCATGGTCCGTTAATTGAAGGAGCAGACTCGAGAGTTCCACTAGTGAACTCGATATTGATTTGACCGCCTACTGTAGAAGCTTTGATTGTCGGAAGCGATGATACGTGCACATCCCCCTGCAAAAGCTGAATGTTGTCGACTGCCCAGTACCAATCATTTCCGGCTTCTGCATAAGTGAAGGTGAGAGCAACATTTTGAGCGTCACCAGGATTGAAGAGAGGAACTGTGACAGTTTCATTTCTGTGGGCGGCAGAATCACCCTTAAAGAATGGTCCTTCTGCAGATTCCCAACGGAGTATTTCGATGGGTTCTCCACCATCAAATGATACCTCAATAATACCCTTCTGATCCGCGTATGGGCGCCAGATAGAGTCGAATCTCAGGAATGCACTATTAGCAGGTATTCCTTCAAGTGAGATTGGGGCAGATGTCATGATGGCAGTCATCTTGCCTGGAGCATGAGTGGCATCATCCCACTCATCACCGTCGGCAATTGCGATAGTTCCCTGTCCTTTTAGGAAGTCACCTCTAGCTTGACCACCAGCAGCTTCGACCCACCAGTCTTTGTTGGCGAATCCCCATCCTGCCCATTCGGTAACACCATCATTGTCAGGATCTTCAAATCCAGGAACGAGGCTATCATCGATGGTCCAGCCTTCAGGCCCTTCACCACTCCATACTGTGTCTCCTGCGACGCCTTCATCTACGTTTGGTCCAAGAATGATTCCTTCGAAATCTTCTATCCAGAATGGATCAACTTCAGCAGTGAGCTCGATATTATCTATTGCCCAGTACCAATCGTTACCTGCGTCAGCATATGCGAATGTAAGTTGCAGGGATTTAGCTCCTTCTGGATTGTCGATCATGATAGAGACTGGTTCGTCTCTATTAAGATCATTTTCAGGTTTGAAGTTCGGAGAACTTGCGTTTGATTCCCATCTTAAAATTTCTACTGGCTCAGAGTCGTCGAATTTAGCGGTTATTATGCCCTTCATTTCGTCGTATGGTCTGAAATTAGAATCGAATTTCAAAACCATGGAACTAGCAATAACTCCATCAAGATCGATAACAGGAGAAGTTAGTAATGAGGTCATTTCACCAGGAGCATGAGTTGCATCATCCCACTCATCACCATCGCCAATAGCAACAGTTCCTTGGCCTCGTGTGAATGTTGAACGACCTTGGTCACCTGCAGTTTCGATCCACCAATCTTTGTCAGCAAATCCCCATCCTGCCCATTCGGTAACACCATCATTGTCAGGATCATCATTTCCAGGAACACCAGAATCATCAAGTGACCAACCTGCTGGAGGATCAACAGAAACCACTGCGTCTCCGACAACTCCTTCGTCAATATTTGGGCCAAGCGGCATCGATTCAAAGTCTTCAAATAGGAGCGTTGCGAATTTACTTTGAGCAACCACCCGCACTTCTACTGGATCAGATTCAACGTAGCCTGCATCATTTATGGCTCTAAGAACATAAAAACCTTCGCCGTTGGATTGGATGTTTGCGATGGATAAATTTAAGTCATTACCCCCAACGACTGGTTCACGGTTTCCAGTAGGAGCAATTCCAAAGAACCATTGGTATTCGGTAGCTCCTTCAACCTCCGCAAGGATGTTAAGTGAGCCTCCAGCGGCTGGGAAGTTAGTGTCTTCTAACACAGAGACAATAACTGGCAATTCAACCAGTGGTTCTTCACAAGTAACGACAATGTTATCAATTGCCCAGTACCAATCATTTCCAGCATCAGCATAGCTGAATGAAAGATTCATCTTATTTGCACCTTCTGGATTTCTTAGACGAATTCCACGAACGGCGTCATTTGTAGCTTTTGCTTTGAGGCGGCCATTTACGTCATTGGACTCCCAGCGAACTACCTCAATTGGTTCTCCACCGTCGTAGCTTACAGTGATGATTGCTTTCTGTTCAGCGTAAGGATTCCATGATGAATCAAAATTCAACACAAGGAAGTTTGGATCAATACCAGAAATGTCGATGTCTGGAGTTGTCATAAGGGTGGTCATCTTACCAGAAGCATGAGTTGCATCATCCCACTCATCACCGTCACTGATAGCAACAGTGCCTTGACCGATAGTAAACTCTGATCTGCCCTGATCACCAGCTGTGTTGATCCACCAATCCTTGTCAGCAAATCCCCAGCCAGCCCACTCGGAAACACCATCATTGTCAGGATCTCCATTTCCTGGAACACCCGAGTCATCGATGATCCAACCTTCCGGACCAGCTCCACTCCATACGGCGTCACCGGCGACTCCTTCGTCTAAATTTGGACCCAATTGAATACTTTCAAAATCCTCAGAAAAGATGGGAGCAACTTGGCCCGTAACTTTAATGTTATCTATTGCCCAATACCAGTCATTG
Source organism: Limisphaerales bacterium (assembly GCA_965657355.1). Lineage (GTDB taxonomy): Bacteria > Verrucomicrobiota > Verrucomicrobiia > Limisphaerales > JAJOIW01 > JAJOIW01. Next base: position 38,514 of record CBFHOE010000005.1, read on the forward strand.
CCTGCATCTGCATAAGTGAAGGTAAGGACCATCTTATTAGCACCTTCCGGATTATTGAAGAGAGTGACAAAGTTTTCACTTTGGGCATCATCAGCTTTAAAGAATTCACTTCCAGAAACTGATTCCCAACGAACAACTTCCACTTCAGTGACTCCATCAAAGATAGCAGTGATGATAGCTTTCTGGTTATCGTAAGGTCTCCAAGCAGAGGAGAATGATAATGCCATTGAATTAGCTTCAATTCCAGTGACATCGATCTCTGGAGTTTGCATAATCGAAGTGATTTCTCCTGGATCGTGTGATGCATCATCCCACTCATCACCATCGGAAATTGCAATAGTCCCCTGACCTGTCTTAAAGTTTGATCTACCTTGGTCTCCGGCGGTAGAAGCCCACCAATCGCGATCAGCGAATGACCAACCAGCCCATTCTGTAACACCATCTGTGGCATCATCACCAGCACCTGGGACGCCAGAATCGTCAATGGACCACCCGTCTGGACCTTCCTTAGACCAAACAGCATCACCAGCAAGTCCTTCATTTACATTTGGACCAAGTTCAACACTTTCGAAGTCTTCAAAGAAGAGAGTCTTTCCTGAGGGTTTGAAATTTACCTTAAGCTCTGCTTCGGAACTTGAAACAGTCGCAACTGGATTTGTTGCCTCGACACTGTAGAAACCAACATCATCAAGAGTAACTGAGGTTAAGGTTAATTCGGTAGATGTAGCACCATCTATAGCAGTTCTTGCATCTCCTCTACCTCTGAACCATTGATAAGTAATAGGTTCTGCCCCTTGAGCAGAAACATTGAAGACAGCATTTTCACCTTCTTCGATTTGTAGTGCTTCTGGGTGTTTTACAATAGAAACTGGTTCGAGACCTAGTTTGAGGAAGATGTTATCCACGGCCCACCACCAGTCATTTCCGGCGTTCTCTAAACCAAATCTTAGTTGCAACTTTTTGGCTCCTTCCGGATTCTTTAAATTTCTGACAACAGTTTCATTGATATTTTCTACCCCAGCTGGTGCAGGATAATCCGGACCTTTGAAGAATGGTGAAGAAGGAACGGATTCCCAACGTATTACTGACTGGAATTCACCACCATCAAAACTGACATCTATTTTACCTGTCATATCTGAGTAAGGTCTCCAGCTTGAGTCAAACTGAAGAAGAATTTGATTTGCTGGATAACCAGAAATGTCGATTTCAGCGGTTGTCATCCGTGTGCTCATTTCACCAGGACCATGTGGCTGGTCATCCCATTCGTCAGGATCTATAACAAGAATAGTTCCTTGAGCATTGTTGAACCTTGAACGATCCTGGTCACCCGCAACAGCAACCCACCACTCGTAGTCGGCAAAGCTCCACCCTGCCCATTCAGTTACCCCATCATTTCCCTCTTCAGAAGTAGGAACATCATCTTCAACAGACCAACCAGTCGGCCCATTTTCCGACCAAACTTCCTCGCCGACAAGAGATTCATCAACATTTGATCCGAGTATTACATCTTCAAAGTCCTCAGCATAGATAGCCACATCGAACATATGGTCCAGAGTTACTTCGCCTTTTATGCTGTCTGTATATGAAACTTGGATTTTTACTTTATCTCCAACAGCCAGATCAAAATCATCAGCAATGATTTCAAGAATTGTACCGTCGGTATCAATTTCAAATTCCACATCCGTATCATTGATTTTGAGTAAAATTGAGTTCTCGTCGATTTCTGCAGTTCCCGAGTTAATGACAACTCCAACCTCGGTTTCGTCAGTCGCTACATTTTTAGCTGGAATGAAATTTTCAACATAGGATGGCACAGGAGGAAGTTCGGTTGGTATTCCTTCAGCTTCGGCTCCACCAAGCTCTCTAATTTGTGGCGCAGAAAGTGCCTCAGCTCTGATCTGAAGAGAAGCAATGTATCCACCGAACGATGGGCCCGCTTCGGACAAGAAAACTCCACTTGTTCCACCAGGGGTGATGGATGCAACTCCATCCGGTATCTGAAGAGGATCAACGTCATATCCACCTACGTGCTCACCATCAATGAACATTTGAACACTTGCAGAAGCTGAATTAGCAGACCATGCAAGACGGTGCCAGGAGTTAGCCGGAACATTTCCGCCAGCTGCTACAGTTGATACACCAATCTGGTTCCCAGTTGTGACATTAAACTCAGGTCCCTCCAGGCTTGTCGTAGTATCCAGAATAGGACGAAATTTTCCGTTAGATTCTTCAGGAAATAGAACGTCAATGATAATGGTATAGTCATTTAGGTTTGACGGTTCTATATCGTCTACTATGACACCATTCACAACATCAGGCATCCGAATCCAAAATCCATCAAATTCAGGGAAACCTGGGAGATAAACTACTTCGGCAGAGGCTCCATTAATGGGGCTAATTTCAAATGATTCCGTAGTACCAAATTTAATAAGAGCGGCAACTTCATCTGAAGTGACTGAGGTCTCTTCGCCAGATACGGCATCGAGGGTTCCATTAAAATTCCATTGTAAGACTTCCTGGCCTTGTGTGCTCGACAGCATGACTTGGAAGCAAAACAATAATGTTAAGATTCTATTCATTTTTTCTATAGTTTTTGAGAAGTTACTTTGGATCAGTTGCAGTAAAAATTTTCGAAGTATGGAATATAAAATAATGTGAGAAACAGCTGAATAAAGTTTATGTGACGATACAGAAAACTCTGAAAATTTTTATGAGTCTCTTCGATTCAAATGGGAACAACAACTATGGATTTACAATGACAGGCATATTTCCATCTTTATCTTCAATCTGCCAGGAACTTGAAATTTTAATTCCCTCCATAGAAGCCATTGGGTACCACTTATCCGAATCAAGTTTTCTAACAAAGATATGAGATTTGGATTGGTTTCTGCCTATAACACGATTGTAGATATCTCCAGTTTCCTCAGCTTTACGACTCATATCTATATCCTTTTTGAGTTGAGTTGAGAATTTTTCAAGATAGGCGATTGTTTGTTCTGCTCCATCTTGAGCTGGCTGAATGACAACAGCCCTCACTCCATCAATTTGATCACCATCGATACCTTTGATAGGGGGTATTGATGATTGTGGTGCTTCAAAAAGTTTTTCGGCACTCTGATCATAAAAATAAATCTTCGGATCAGAGGAAATAGCGTTCTTGCTGTTTTGAGTAAACTTCCAGATTGCAAATCCAACCAACAAGAGAATAGCAATAACTTTAATAGAATCTGATTTCATTCTTTTCCTAAACTAGTGATGAGGATCTAGAAGAGGCGACCACCAGCAACGTTTTCGATTGCATGGAATTTTGCTACCGTCCAGCAATTGTACGCTACCATCAGCAAAGCCATAGTTAGCTTTGCCGTTATGCCTCAAAGCTCCTGGATCAAGTTGTTGTACTCGGTTAAATCCTGGTGCTTTGTCATCTCCGATGTCCTTCCAAATCCACCATCTATCATTTGGCCAGGCGCCTCTGTCACTATGACCATCTCCAAAGAGGATGAGCTGTGAAGCAGCTTGGATCATGGATGTTTTCATCAAGTTATCTTCATATCGAAAACTTCTACCAAAAGGTGGCTGTGATCCGCCTCTGGTCCAATGCACATTGACAGCACCTATTCCACTAGGGATGCGAATTTCCCGTGAACCAAATCTACCAATCCATTCACGTTGTCCATTTGCATAAACGTCTTTTTTCTCTTGTGGACAATCATAGACTTTGGCCTGTCTCCCAACGAGTTGAAAGAGGTATGGCCTCCAACTCGATTCGCCGCCAGTCTCTAAAGCATCTTGCATAGGAGGATAAAACTGGTTGTTATCTTCGGCATACAATGAAGTTGCCAACACCAGTTGCTTAATGTTGTTTGCACAACTAACTCTTTTTGCTTTTCCCTTTGCTCCAGATAGAGCGGGCATCAACATCGAGGCAAGAACAGCAATTATAGCAATGACTACCAACAACTCAATGAGCGTAAAACCATTCTTAAATAAATAATTACGTTTTAAATGGGTGTTCATAATTTATTCACTAATAGTAACTGGTGATCTATCTCGGTTGATCAGCATTTCTCTGGCAAGTGAGTGGTTTAATGTTCCCGAATCGTCAACAAGAACATTCGATCCCTCTGGTATGTCATTATTAAAAGTAATCTCCCAAATAGCTGCCGCTTGAGTGACTGCTTGCTGGAGGGATTCTTTATCACCGAGAAAATCAAATGCAAAATCTTCAAAACCAGTCTGAGTAGAAAGCGCTTTGTGGGTAATAAATCTAACAACACCGTATGTGTCTTTTAGATTTAGAGCAAGGAATGGAGCCAACCAACCACTTCCTGAAATCTTTTTCGCAGGTTGCCACCCCATATGCCATGCTGTGATGGCGCGTCTTTTTGCGTCACCATGCAGGATCCATCTTACAGCAGCTGAGACATCCTTGTATTGATGATCAAAACTTGTTTTTTCTAAGCCATAGTTTTCCGAGAGCTTTTGGAGGGTCCAATTAGAAGATTTGTCCAGGTGGCATAAATTGCATGCGTTTGGCACATCGTGTTTAGCTATGGACTTAATATTCGGGGATTGGATTTGGTGACTGCTGATTGCTCCAAACAAAGCGTAGGAATTCCGAGGCATGTGACAATTGACACAGCGACTACCTTCAGAAGTCGTTTCGTGTTTTGTGTGTTGAACAAGGCTGGTTGTAAACTCTGGTTCAGAATGACATTGGGTGCACATACTGTCACCGGTGATGTCCAAACGCATTTGGTCTACCTTGGTTCCACTATGCATAGTGTGACATGACATGCACGACATTTCCCCTTTGGTATAACAACCAGAAACGGACATAGCGGTATACTCTCTTCCACCAGCTAAAATCGATCCATCTTCCCACCATCGTTCATCAAAGAATTTTTCGTTACTAATAAATTCTTCATGAGTTTTATCCAGCCCGACAGTCTCTGGGTGGAAAATATATTTCCTATAGTCAGCTAACTTTTTTCCTGGCCGATATTGGATACCGTCGTATTTGAAGACGCCGGCATTTTTATTATTATCAATATAGACACCGTGGCATTGACCACAGACCTCACTGGATCTTTTATGGTCAAGTTTTACAGGATTCACTATCTCTTTGCTCTTGTTACTTGAGGCATGATCAGCATATCTGTTGATGGGGTTGGAGTAGAAATTGATGTGGTCTTCTGCTGGTCCATGGCATGCCTCACAGGAAATTCCAAACTCACCGACTTCAGAAACAAGTTCCCCTGCTCTTGTTGTTCCTGGTTTTTGCAGGCCAGGATTGCCTCCCGTACTATGGCATCGAATGCAGTGGTGATTCCATTGGGTTATAAACTGATGTTCATCACCTGGGGCCCTCATGAAGGCTTCTTCTCGTGGGATCCATTTTTTTTCATGCATCAGATAGACCAAAGGAAGTGTCTGCATCAGGGTGTCGTATCTTGGGCTTTCGACCCAATAGGTCTGATAATGATGGGAACCAGTGGCTAATACGACTTGTCTATCCACCATTGGAACCTGCGATTTATTGAGTTTCATCTTCTTCCCATACATCGCCATTACAATATCAGGGTCAGGCATTTTAACTCTGAATTGACTGTTGGATGTGTAAACGGAATAGGGCATTCCATGAGAATAAATTGTGCTGCCATCAAAGTTTCCATATATGTTCCCCGGCTGTGCTGCCTGAGTCATGGATCTATGAAATGAGTCGTGCCAGCTGGCATATTCATTGGGATGGCATGATTTGCAGGAATCTGAGGAAATATACCCGTTATCTCGCCCGACTTTAGGGATGTGATTCATAAGTTCCTCCTGCTCATAAAATTCGGAGAGGTTTCGATCCCATTGGATGTAACTTCCATAACCAACCATCAGGACGAGAATGGAAATTGGAATAAGGAACTTGATACTCATAATTTGTCGAACTGTTCTAATTATACTACTTAAAACTTCGAATATGAGTCGAACCTGTGACAGTTTCATGCAAACGATGCCAGCGACATAATAGCGTTCAAAATAAAAAAATGGGCCATTTGATAGACACACGGAAAACTATCAAATGACCCACCCAGGGGCTCCCCACTCAGGGAGTCTGTTCTGTGTTAATTTTATTGTCTGATGACTCGGTAGAATGCTTTATCGCTATCTACAGCCTCAGTGAATGATTTATCTGTTGTTGGAGTTCCAACATTTTCCCAAGAGCCAGATGTGAGCGAAGCACGTTTCTGGACCTGGAATGTTCCATCTTCCTGGTCAGCCCAACTGATGGTGATATTGGTTTGGTCAGTGCTTGCAACCAAGCTTCCTGGAGGAAGTGGAGTTGAATCACCTCCACCGAGACCAATGATTGCTGATGCATCTTCTTGGGATCTGAAGACAGCGCCTTCAGTGGATCCTTTGAGGGCTACATTATCTATGGCCCACCACCAGTCATTACCAGCGTCAAACATTTCAAATGTGATTTTCACATTGCTAGCTCCCTCTGGGTTGCCCAATGGAACAATGATGTGTTCATTTGTAGAGTTATCATCCTTGAAGAATGGACCATCACAAGATGTCCACAACAAGATCTGACGACGCTCACCTCCATCGAATGAGACCCAAATACGTGCAGATTGTCGATAGTTACCATCACACTCTGGACGCCATGAAGAATCAAACTCAAGGACCATTCCGTTAGGAACGACATCATCACCTGAGATATCAACAGTAGGGGTATCTACAAGTGTGTTATACCAGCCGTTTTCAGCAGAAGGTGCGTGAGATGTATCATCCCATTCGTCAGGGTCAGCGACGAGAACGACTCCTCCAGCATTGGTGAATTCAGTACGGCGCTGCCCGTCAGCAGCCTGCCAGAATTCTATGTCTGCAAATGTCCAACCGGCCCATTCAGATACGCCGTCGGCATCTCCGAAGCCATCACCATCGGCGTCTGGCGAGTCAAAACCAGGAACACCGGAAGCATCAACTGGCCATCCTGGGAATTCACGAGTCCAGCCACCGATTTCTTCACTGATGTTTTCATCAACTGCAGGCATGGTTTCTGCTCCGTCGAAATCTTCGAAAAAGATTTCGTTGAGACCATCTGGAGATCCAGCGGAAAGGCCATTGAATACCCAGGCCTCTTCAACGTCTGCATAATTGATCCGGATCGAATGCCAGGATTCTGGAACAATGAAGTCGGATATCTCGATAGTGACCAAAAAGCGGCCGCCTTGAAGATTTTCGATATTTAGCTTGGAGTTAGGTACTCCCTCACCATTGAGTTCAACGCTGATGCTTTCTGGATCTATTTCCTCGCCACCTTGATTGAGGAGAACGCCGATCAGGCCATCAGAGATGTAACTTGGATCGATTGGAGTAGGCAATGCAGCTTCAACGAATGGCTCAAATGCAGTATCAGCATTTTGATAAACCATAATAGCGTCATCATTGCCTGGCGCGTTGACGAGGACTCGCTCTCCAGTTGGAGTGACGGAATAGAATTCTATTCCGATAGAATCGGCGAATGAGCCACCCTGAAAATAAACAATTCTGATTGGGTAGACACCAGCTTGCTCGACAAAAACACCAAACTGCTCTTCGTGATAACCGGGTGTTGCTGGAGTTGATAGCCATTCGAATGACTGGAAGAGAGATGCTGGATTCGAACTAGATTCGTCAGCTCCTCCAATAGTGATTCTTGCACCACCGGCAACATTTAAACCGAAGCGAGTGTATCCTTCTGGCAATTCAATGAATCCAGAGAGTTCAACGGCTGTGGTCGTGAGGTCAAGAGACTCACCTGTCCAACCTGGTAGTTCGATGAAATTATCAAAATCTTCAAAGAATCCACCAAGACTCACAATAGGTTGTTCGATGTCAACGCGTGGGACACTGTCGATAACTTGATCAGCAGTATTCCATTCGAGATTATCGTAATTCTCATTGAATGTGAGTAGCCCAGCAAGCTGAGTTTCTGCACGCCCAATGGTGTTTGGGAATTGCATCAGTAATTCTGGATTAATGCCAACATCCTCGACAAGGCCGACTTCGCTGATCGCAAAATTGAACCCAGGATCAGAAGGATTCGAGACCGGGAATCCAACTTTCGGGTAATTCTCAACCATGTAATCAAGAGCGAGTGTTTTAGTGGTCTTGTTATCTCCTGAGCCATAAGAATACTCGAGGGTAGCGTTAACATTTTCACCAGGAGCAAACAGTTCTGATGGCGCCCATGTGATAGAGTATAACCCGGTCTCGTCGTCTTTAGTGATAGTAGGTTCGACTGCGCCAATTCCTTCTATGTTAAGAACGAAATCGTCTGGATTCAGAGACACAGCACCACCATCTCCGATTTGGAAAGCAAGGGCTCCATTTGGAGCAACGCCAGTGCTTCCTGCCACTGGAGATGAAGGAAGAACTGGAGGAAGAATATCCAGAGGATTATCAGGCCTCCATGCCTTGATTGCTTCAGGATGATCAGAGTTGATAAGGATTCTTTCGCCTCCAGATCCGACGTGCCACCACTCGAGGTTAGCGCCACCGCCACCTTCATACCAAATGAATCTGAATGGATAGAGTCCAGCTTCAGGAATCAGGATACTGAATGCAGTTGTTGCAGCACCTCGACCGCCTTCAAATTCTCCAGCAATCGGAGCATCAGGAGCACGGAAATTCGGGCCTGTAGTAAGCTTGAATCCATCATCTGAGTTGAAACCCATTTGAAAGTATCCGGGTCCTTCGAATTCAAGGAATGTGATACCCTCCATGGCAATACCATTATTTGTTGAACCGACACCGGGAATAGGGCCGTTTTCTCCGACTTCACCAACACCAGTTGGAGCTTCAGGAGTTGCATCCTGGTCATAATTAATTACGTCTTCTTCTATAATGTAGGTCTGCTGATCGCCGTATATGACAAAATCTTCATTTTCATAATCATATAAGAAAGGTTCTGCCAAGTTTTCAGCAGGCTCTCCATTTGGACGGAACTGACCTCTGTTGAAGAGTTGATTTTCCGCGCGAGCGTGGTTGTTAGAAGTATTTATTTCGGTATTGATTTTGGTGAGAAGGAGGAACCCACGATTGTCTTTGTCGATATCAAATCTTTCAGGAACGTGTGGATCATCCACGGTGAAGGTCAATGTGCCTCCACCTGGAGTTCCAGAAAGGTCATCGAATCCGAGAACGACGGATACCACTTCACCAAATGGGAAACTACTTTCCGGGTCGTGTGTGACAACAAGCTGTCCATCATCATTTGTTTCAGAGGTGATAGCTAGCTCAGTGTCGGGATCGCCTGCAGGTGAAAGGGAAAGAGTTTCTACATTAACACCTACAGTCCCTGGATCGATTACGAAGGCGATAGAAGTTGATGGATCAACACCAGAATCTTCATCTCCAGGAATTGTATCAGCAATGGATGGGGGAACTTCATCGAGACCAAATAACGCCAGGTTATCGATCGCGAACCACCAGTTATTTCCGACATTGATATAACCGAACTTGTAGCGCACAGTTTCAGCACCTGCCGGGAGAGCGGTCTTGAGGGCAATGGACTCGTAATTTTTGTCCGAAGGAGTATTCGCTCTGGTCCAAAGAAGAATTTCTGTCCATGTCTCACCCTTATCAAAAGAAACTTCGACATTTCCAGATTCCTGGCTACCATCAGCTGCATAAGAAGTATCAGCAGTTAGAACAATGGCAGCAGTTCCAAGTTCTGAGATGTCTATATCTGGGGTGGAGACATATGTTGTCTGATTTCCTTCAGCGCGTGGGGAGATATCGTCCCACTCATCACCGTCAGCGATAAGAGCTGTTCCAGATCCAGCGGTGAATTGGGAACGTCCCTGGTCACCAGCTGTTTCGACCCACCAGTCTTTGTCAGCGAAACTCCAACCAGCCCACTCAGTAACACCATCATTATCAGGGTCACCGGCTCCGGGAACGCCGGAGTCATCAATGGTCCAGCCTTCGGGGCCTGTTTTGCTCCAGACTTCTTCGCCTGAAACGCCTTCGTCAACGTTAGGACCAAGCTCGACGCTTTCAAAGTCTTCAGTCCAGAACGATTTGGATCCATGAACGAGAATATTATCGATCGCAAACCACCAGTTATTTCCGACATTGATGTATCCGAATCGGAATTTTGCACTTGCTGCGTCTGCCGGTGTGTCAGTTACTCGAAGAGCAACGCTTTCATAATTCTTATCTTGAGGAGTGTTGGCCCGGTTCCAAAGAAGGATTTGATTCCAGGTAGCCCCATCGTCGTATGAGACATCAACAGTTCCTGATTCCTGACCTCCATCAGCAGCGTAAGAGCTGTCGAAAGTCAAAACAAGAGAACCTGGTAGAACACCAGTTATGTCAATAGCGGGGGTTGAGATATAAGTAGTTTGATTTCCTTCAGCGCGTGGGGAGATATCGTCCCACTCATCACCGTCGGCGATAAGAGCTGTTCCAGATCCAGCGGTGAATTGGGAACGTCCCTGGTCACCGGCTGTTTCAACCCACCAGTCTATACTGGCGAAACTCCAACCAGCCCACTCAGTAACACCGTCATTATCAGGGTCACCGGCTCCGGGAACACCGGAGTCATCAATGGCCCAGCCTTCGGGGCCTGTTTTGCTCCAGACTTCTTCGCCTGAAACGCCTTCGTCGACACTGGCACCCAGTTCGACGCCTTCGAAATCTTCACTGAAGATCGTTGTGGAAAAATTGGAAGCTGTATCTTGAGCACTCGAAGGAGGTGCTGCAAAATTAGCCCCAATCGCTATGATTAGCCAAAGGAATATCCCAGGGCCACTTGAGGTTAGAAGTTTATTCATATAGTTTTTTGGGTTGTAATTAGGAATTTCTAAATTCAACAACTCAAGATGCCGGTATTTGATCGTCAAATTTATTGGGATTTTGTTACGAGTGTGAAAACACATCCTCGCTACCGATTGAACCAGGGAAATGGTTAAAATGAGTTAAAATGAAAAAAAATTTTATGTAAAAGGAGTTATTTAACGGCCAGGGGAGGCGCGCAATAAGACAAAATGATGACAAATGTAATAAATTTGAAAATAAAAAAACCAATTTGCTATTTTTCTGGCAACGACATAAAAAACCCGGATTACATCCGGGTTTGGCGACAAATAAAATCCATGAGCTGTGGGTCTATTTATAAAGCATGATATTCTTTTTAAGTCGTTTTGCGGCTTCGTCACCTTTAGCAGCCTGGTCGTCCAGTAGATTAGATATAGTCAGACTGGCCCGGGATGCTAGTATCCTAGACTTTTCGTCTAAGTCCGAACGGAATAAGACCTTATCTAATGCCTGGAAGGCGCCAATATAATTCTTATCTTGGTAGAACTTGATAACCTCATCAACCATGGGCTTTATTTCTGCATCTGCGTCCGCAAATTGAGTTTGCAATTCACTGACAAGATTAGATGGATCTAATGGCTCGGGAGGGGGGGCATCCGTTTTGCCACAGCTAATGACGAATACCAATGAGAGTATCAAGGTGAAGGTTGAGGTTAAATTCTTCATTTAATTGTAGACAGTTGATTTAGGTAAAGAGGTCCCTACCTTTCAGACGCGCGAAGGCCTCGGAATAGTTTATAACTGATTCCCTTGTCCCAACCGGAGAATTTGTAGGTTTCCGCATGACCGTCAACCATTAAGGAAACATTGTTATTATTGTGGCGATACCACTCGTTCTCCATTTTGTAAGGAGCATAAAGTCCAGCGAGGCTGAATCTCCACTGCTCCAAAATGCTACTGCGTCCCGGAAAAAGCCCAATACTATCTGATGGCCCTTCCATTTTTTGTTCAGCTGCGTCCTGGAAGAAAATTGTTTGGGCGGGCACATTAAAATTAGCCAACGCGGGAGACCGTTCCTGTGTCCCCCGATTAGGGCCAGTCGCCTTCCATGAAAGTTGACCATTTAAGCCATAAGAAGAATCTAACCAAAAATCAGCCGACCATCTCAGACCAGTTTCTCGCCACTCATCGACTCTTTTAGCGGCAGGACAACGAAAGATTACTCTTTGTTTGCCTAAATATTGGAAATAAGCAACACCCCAGTAAGCACGATTATGTTCTGGAGGAAGGATAGCCCTGCTTTTTGGATTGATAAACCATTGCCCGTGATTTGGGAATGAGATATTTCCTCCGGAATCGAAGTGGTGAAACCGATCATTGTTATCACTGGCATACTGCAAGGCGCCAAGATAAATTTGCCTCGAATTATTCATGCACTTGGCTTTTTTTGCAGATCCTTTGGCTCTGGTGAGCGCAGGCAACAGCATACTCGCCAATATTGCTATGATAGCAATCACCACAAGAAGCTCGATAAGGGTGAATGCTCCGAGTGCTCGATTTTTTGGGTTGTAATTATTGAAAGAAATATTCATCCAACCGATTTATCTACTAGTAGTTCGTTACTCGAAAATTACAGTTATGTGAAAATTTAAATGCAAAAAGAAAATAAATAGAGTGATTTTTTTCAATTATCATGGTTTTCCCGGACTCTCAATCTCAGATTCCTGACCTAAAAGTTGTTCTAATTTTTTTGTTTTAGCCAGGGAACGAGGTGATCGACCCGAGGCATTTTTAAGATCGGCATTCGCCCCATTTTTTACCAGAAAGGTAATCGCCTCCGGTTGTTCACTTAATACGGCGAACATTAAAGGCGACTCTCCGTTCACGTCCACGGCATCAATGTCTGCGCCTGACTTTAGTAACAACTCCATCATTGGATTACTTCCAGCACCAGCAGCAATGTGAAGTAAAGTTGATTGATCCCCACTCTTCACTTTGAGGTCAGCTCCTTTTTCGTAAAGATATTCCAGAACTTTTAGCTGTTCACTCGATGCGGCGTGGAAGACCAAAGCCATCCCAAAACCATCCTTTGAATCCACACTTACCCCCTCTTCTTCGATAAACTTAGTTAGCTTTTCAATGTCTCCTTCATAAGCTGCATCAAATACAGTGTAGGGTTGGTTTTTGCAACCTTGTATCAATGTTGCAGTGAGAATAAATGCGACAAATAAATTGTATTTCCAATCAACACTAAGAGATCTCTTTTTTTGCTCAAAATTCATAATGGCCATAGTGCACTTCCATACCTTATTGGCAACTTGAAAGTAGATAATCAGAGTTACCAAGTAAGTCGAATAAACCGCACACAAAGTGCCAGTTTGAGATTGATGCGCATATTGCTGCATAAGTTGTTTGACATGATGCAAAAACTATATAACATTTGACGCTAAATTTTGTACCAACATCCCCTGTTGGACTCAGAACAAGACACTATATGGCAAAAGCACCCAAGTACGTTTATTCGTTTGGAAACAAAAAAGCAGACGGCAATGGAAAGATGAAAGCCCTCCTGGGAGGCAAAGGAGCAAACCTAGCGGAGATGACACGCATAGGGCTTCCAGTTCCTCCGGGATATACGATCTCTACCGAGGTCTGCACATACTACTACGACAAAAAAAAGACCTATCCTAAAGAGCTTGATTCACAGATGAGACAAGCTGTTGGGAAGATGGAGAGAATCCTTGGCAAAAAGTTTGGAGATAAAAAAAATCCCCTGCTAGTTGCGGTAAGATCTGGCGCAAGAGAATCGATGCCAGGGATGATGGATACCATTCTCAATCTTGGTTTAAATGCGGAGACCGTTGATGCTCTCGCAGAGAAGAGCGGCAACGCTCGTTTTGCGTGGGATTGTTACAGAAGATTTATTCAGATGTATGGCGACGTCGTTTTGGGAGTTCAAAAGCGACCAGATGAAGACGAAGAGCCATTCGAGGTCGCCATTGAAGAGCTCAAAGAGGAGTATTTTCCTGGAGAAGATGATGTCGAAGACACACGCTTGGACGTTGATGCATTAAAAGAGCTTGTAAAGAGATTCAAGAAGCTTGTTAAAGAAAGAACAGGAAAGAATTTTCCAGATGACCCATGGAAGCAATTGAATGGAGCCGTTAGCGCGGTATTCGGTTCATGGATGAATGATAGAGCCATGGTTTACCGACGCAAATATGGAATCCCAAGTGCTTGGGGAACTGCGGTAAACGTTCAGGCTATGGTATTCGGTAATACAGGAGCTGAATCTGGATCAGGTGTTGCCTTTACTCGAGACCCGGCAACTGGTGAAAAAGTCTTTTACGGAGAGTTCTTAATGAACGCTCAAGGCGAAGACGTGGTTGCTGGCGTTCGCACGCCAAATCCCGTTGCCGAGCTAAATGGCGTCATGCCCAAGGCTTACAAGGAGCTTGTTGATGTCTGTAAAATTCTTGAGGGGCATTTCCGTGAGATGCAAGACTTCGAGTTCACTATCGAAGACCGTAAGGTTTACATGCTTCAAACCCGGAATGGCAAGCGGACAGGACTAGCGGCTGTCAGGATCGCCTGCGAAATGGTGAAAGAAAGACTGATTTCCTGGGATGAAGCAGTTAAACGCGTGCCAGCCGATCAGTTAGACCAAGTTCTGGCGCCGATTTTTGATCGAAAAGCAGTCAAAGCGGCTCAAACAATCGCAACTGGACTCCCCGCTGGCCCTGGAGCAGCAACCGGTAAGATTTATTTCAATGCCGACCGGGCTGAATCCGCTCAAAAGAAAGGTGAGAGAGTTCTACTTGTGAGGGTTGAAACCAGCCCCGAGGATCTTCGTGGGATGATCGCCGCAGAGGGTATCTTAACCGCCCGTGGAGGTGTCAGCTCACACGCCGCCCTGGTTGCTCGTCAAATGGGTAAAGTTTGTGTTTGTGGTGCAGCAAGTCTGCAAGTCAACTACGACAAACGCCAACTTTCTGTCGCAGGTCATACTTTCAGTGAAGGCGACTGGCTGTCCATTGATGGAACATCAGGCAAAGTTTACGCAGGCAAAATTCAAACAGCTGATTCAGAAGTCATTCAGGTCTTAGTCGAGAAGTCGCTAAAACCTAAGAAAAGCGAAACCTATGGATACTTCGAGCAGTTGATGAAATGGTGTCAGCGAGCCACCCGCATGGGAGTCAGGACTAATGCAGATTCCCCAGCGCAGGTTGCAAACGCTGTAGCCTTCGGGGCCAAAGGAATTGGACTCTGCAGAACAGAACATATGTTCTTCGAGGGAGATCGCATTGATGCGGTCAGAGAAATGATCTTAGCCGAGTCTGAAGAAGACAGGAGAGCAGCACTCGCCAAAATTCTCCCCTACCAAAAACAGGATTTCGCTGGAATCTTTAAAGAGCTCAAAGGGCTACCAGCAACAATCAGACTTCTCGATCCTCCCCTCCATGAGTTTCTTCCTCATGAAAGCAGTATGATAATGGGCCTTGCGGCAACTCTCGATGTAAAGCCGGAATATATCAACAAACGTATTGAGGAATTACATGAATTTAATCCGATGCTAGGTCACAGGGGCTGCCGCTTGGGTAATGTCTACCCAGAAATTACAGAGATGCAGGCCCGCGCAATTTTTGAAGCAGCTGCTGAAGTTCAAAAGAAAAACAAGATCAAGGTAAAACCTGAAATAATGGTTCCTCTTGTGGGATTCTCGAAAGAACTGGAACTTCAAGTTGATGTTATTCATCGTGTCGCGAAAGAAGTAGCCAAAGAAAAGAAGACAAAGTTCAGCTATCTAGTTGGAACAATGATTGAAGTGCCTCGGGCAGCGCTTGTCGCCAATGAAATTGCCGAGACAGCACAATTCTTCAGCTTTGGAACCAACGACCTGACACAAACAACCCTCGGCATGAGTCGTGACGACTCAGGTAGTTTCCTTCCTTATTATCAGGAGGCAGAAATTATCCCCAAAAACCCATTCGCGTCTGTCGACCAAGATGGCGTTGGGGAACTGATGAAAGTCGGGGTAGATAATGGACGTAAGACACGTCCTGATATCAAACTGGGAATTTGTGGTGAGCATGGTGGAGACCCATCCAGTGTGCATTTCTGCCACAATATTGGATTGGATTACGTAAGTTGTTCTCCATTCCGAGTACCAATTGCTCGTTTGGCAGCTGCTCAGGCAGCGCTTGCGAGCGAATCAAACCCAGAAAATACTTCTAGTAGCGCTATGAAGAAATCAACGAAAAAGAAAACAGCAGCTAAAAAGGCAGCTAAGAAAAAGGTAACGGCAAAAAAAGCCGTGGCTAAGAAGGTTGCCAAAAAGGCAGCTAAAAAAGTGGTAAAAAAAGCAGCAGCTAAAAAGGTCACCAAAAAGAAAGTGGCTAAAAAGGCAGCAGCTAAAAAGGTAGCTAAGAAAGCAGCTAAAAAAGCAGCTAAAAAAGTTACCAAAAAGAAAACTGCTAAAAAGGCAGCAGTCAAAAAGGTAGCTAAGAAAGCAGCTAAAAAAGTCGCCAAAAAGAAAACTGCTAAAAAGGCAGCAATCAAAAAGGTAGCTAAGAAAGCAGCTAAAAAAGTCGCCAAAAAGAAAACTGCCAAAAAGGCAGCCAAAAGAAGAAGATAGACAATTCCTGGAACTCGGGAGTTTTCCCGAATTCTGATAGGAATACAAAAAAGAGCCCTGTTTTTAGACAGGCTCTTTTTTTTTCTTCCTTAATCCGCTCTGATTGGCCAAAAAAGGCGGAGCTTATCGATGACACCAAGCATTCAGGTTACCGTTTCAATATAGATACTTTTGTGTTACATTCTGGTATCCAGGTAGAGCGTTAGCATTTTAAAGAGAAGCATATGTTGAAAAAGTTTATTTTTGGGGTGACCGTTTACTCCATACTTTTAGGGTCGGCCGGTATCGTGTTTGGGCAAAGTTCAGGGCTCGGATTGTTGAGAGAAGTCTTCAATGGGACAGCTGGCCAAACGCTTCCAGGCCTTACAAGTAATCCAAAATATCCAGACAACCCTGATATTCAGGAGCTATGGACCAAAGGGTTTAAAATGCCAGTGGATATAGCAGATAACTACGGCCAAAGAGTGAGAGGTTATGTAAAGCCACCTGTTACAGGAAATTATACCTTTTGGATATCAGGTGATGACCAATGCGCGCTATACCTAAGTCAGGATGACGATCCGGGTAAAGCTGAACAAATAGCAAGTGTCCCGGGCTGGACCTCAGTGGAACAATGGGATAAATATCCGGATCAAAAGTCGGAAGTTATCCGTCTTGAGAAGGGAAATAGGTATTACATCGAGGCCCTGATGATTGAAAATGGTGGGGGGGACAGTCTCACAGTACGCTGGCAAAAACCTGGTAATGCATTTGAATCTCCCATACCAAATACCAGTCTTGAACCCTTTGTTCCGGCACCTCCATCAATCACATCGCATCCCAAAAATCTTTCCGTCACAGAAGGCTCTCCAGCAGTATTTAAAATTGAGGGCACCCGATTGGGATTTGCATCGATAGCGTGGTATGTAGACGAAAATATCGTTCAAGGAGCAACGGGTCCAGAATTGACCATTCCGGAAACAGCCTTAAGCCTTAATGGTAAAGATGTATTCGTTGAACTTTCATTGCCGGGTGGAGAGAAGATTAAAAGCGAAAGAGCGAAACTCACTGTTTTCCCAGATAATACCCCTCCAGAAATTTCATTAGTCTCCACCCAGGGAAGCTTGGAATCGCTTTCTCTCACATTTACAGAGCCAATTTCAGAAGCGACTGCGACAAACACAGGAAACTATTCAGTTGATCAGGGTATACAAGTTCTTGCTGCCAAATTACTCGAAAATCGAAAAACAGTCGCATTAAGTTTAAGTCCGATGGACCCGGGTGTTACTTACACCATCAGCGTGAAGGGGATTTCTGACGTAAGTGCCAACGGTAATGTGATGATCGGATCAAAGCACATTATTGGATTTGATTTTGAAGCCTTAGAGAGATCAAATATCATTGGTAAACCAGAATCCATTGGCCCATCATCTCGAATTTCCGGGTTAATTATATCTGAATTTCTCTACAGTTCCCCAGAGCGCGAGGATGGAAAATCTTTGGAATTTGTTGAAATATTCAATACAGAGCCATGGGGTCTTGACCTGGACGGATACCGAATCAGTGGCGAAATCGATTTTTTATTCCCAAGCGGCTCAACAATTGGAGGAAGAAGCTACCTCGTTGTCGCTAAAGATCCAGCTGCAATTGAATCAGTTTATGGGATCAAAAATGTTTACGGACCATGGCAAGGCTCGCTGGGCGATGGGGGAGGAAGACTCAGATTAAGAAACACAATAGACGGTCTCGTTCAGGACATTCAATATTCAGATAATTTCCCGTGGCCAACCGCAGCAGACGGCACTGGACATTCTCTAGCTATGGCGCGGCCCAGCTTCGGTGAGAATGATGCACGTGCTTGGAGAATCAGTCAGGAAATTTGGGGAAGACCAGGTAAGGCTGAAAATTTTGAAACGAGAGAAGATGATAACATAGTCATTAATGAGGTATTAATTAATTCAAAGGACCCCGAGCCTGATTTTATTGAGTTATATAATTATTCAAATAGTTCTGTTGATTTGTCTGGATACATCATCACGGACAATCCTGGATCAAATAAATACGTTATTCCAGATGGGATGCGAATTGGACCCAAAGGATTTTTATCTTTTGATGAGTCTGAGCTTGGCTTTGCAGTGAACTCCAGGGGTGAAGCAATATACTTTATAAGCCCTGACAGGGTTAGAGTCATTGATGCCTTTAGGTTTAGAGGTCAGCCTCAAAGTGTGAGTTATGGGAGGTTTCCGGATGGTTCGGACTACTGGACACAACTATCCCAGCTATCAAACGGGTCCCCTAATACCGGACCAAGAGTTGGGACAATCGTTATAAATGAAATCATGTATAACCCCATCTCAAGGCGCAATCAGGATGAATACCTCGAACTTCACAACCGAAGTGGAGAGCCAGTAGATATATCAAATTGGCGGATTCGAGGAGACATTAGTTTCACCTTTCCTTCGAACACGACAATAGAAGGAAATAGCTTTGTGGTTATCGCGGAAAATAGAGATTACCTCATTCAAAAATATGCTGCGCTTTCTCAACAAAACACCTTCGGGAACTTTAATAGGACCTTGTCGAATAGCTCAGGATCCCTTCGTTTATTAAAGCCAGCACCCAAATTTATAAGTGGCCCAGATGGCCAACAGATCGAACAAACTATTTACGTCATAGAGGATGAGGTTACTTTTCAAGAGGATGGTGAATGGCCGACTGATCCTGATGGCCGCGGAAGTAGCCTTGAGCTCGTAAACCCTGGTGTCGATAATGCCGTTGGTGCTAACTGGGCCGCCAGCAAAGAATCTGATAAATCAGAATGGAAGGAATATTCGTGGACTGGGCGACTCGATAATGGAGCTCTGCCCGGAGGCAGCCCAAGGCATGAAATCCAAATCATGTTATTAGGCGCAGGTGAGTGCTTAATTGATGACGTCAAAGTTTCCCAAAACAGCGAAGTAAACCTGGTCACAAATCCTAGTTTTGAAAGACAGACTGCATCCTGGGTGATTCAGGGCAATCACGTAAAATCTACGGCAAGTGAAAGAGGGCAAGCTAGCAGCGGCAACTATTCGCTTCATCTGAGAGCTTCAAGTGGCGGTGACAATGGCGCAAACAGAATTGAAACCGATCTGACCCGGAACTTAACTATTAATCAAGAGGCAACTATCTCAGCAAAAGTAAAATGGCTACGAGGTAGCGAAAACCTTCTCTTAAGACTTTTAGGAAACTACGGGGAACTTTCTGCAAAGTTGGAGTTGCCAAAAGAATTGGGATCCCCTGGGCAAGTCAATAGCACGAGAGCCGAAAACACCCCGCCTTCAATCACACATGTTTCGCACTCGCCTATTCTCCCCCGCTCCAACCAGAATGTGACGATACAAGCTCAGGTAAAAGACAGTGACCAGATTAGTCGATTAGTGGTCAATTACAGAGTCTTTCCTGCAAAAACTTACAAATCTGTTTCCATGGATTACCGTGGTGCCGGCATATATACTGCAGAAATTCCACGACAAGCCAATGGAAGAAGGGTGGGTTTTCACATTGAGGCTATTGATGGGCATGCCTCTGAACTTTCCTCTCATTTTCCAGGTCCAGGGTTGGAAGACAATGGAATCATCAGGTTTGGATCGACTAATCAAGGAGGATCTTTTGGGAATTACCACATATGGATTGGGGAGGAAAATCTAACCACGTGGAAATCGAGGGCAAAATTGAGCAATGAGTTACTTCCAGTAACATTCGTTTATGGAAATGAAAGGGTGGTTTATTCAGCCTTGGGAAGATATCGCGGGAGTCCTTTTATCCGTCCAGGTTATTCGAACCCAGATAATGGATCTGCTATGGGAATGATATACAGGTTTCCATCGAGCAACTCTTTTTTGGGATCTGACAAGATTAACTTGGACGGTCTGGAACCGGGAAGAGACGATACGAGCCAAAGAGAGAAGACTTCATTTTGGATTGGTGAGCAACTCGGCGTCTCATATTCCTATCAAAGATATATAAGACTTTTCGTCAACGGAACCAGGAAGAGTGACATATACACAGATTCAATGCAGCCTGACTCGGATTACATAGAGCGTTGGTATCCAAATGAAACTGATGGTGATTTGTATAAAATAGATGACTGGTTTGAATTTAATGATGGCTCGAACCCAGGAAGAGGTCTCAATAGAAATGCACGCCTGACTCCTTACACAACTTCCGGAGGTGCCTTGAAAAAAACGGCTTATAGATGGATGTGGGAAAAAAAGCCAAATGGAGGATATAATGATGATTACGCTTCTCTTCTAGAACTTGTAAGGACAATGAACACTGTAGGCCCTGCGTATACTACTGCTGTAGAGCAATCAGTTGACGTCGATCAATGGATGAGGGTTTTTGCGACAAGACACATTGTAGGAGATTGGGATGGTTACGGATACAACAGAGGTAAAAACCAATCGGCATACAAACCAGAAGGAGGAAAATGGAAAATGCTACTCTGGGATTTAGACTTTTCACTGGGAGGTGGAAGCGATAACCCTGTGACGAGCATGTTTAATGTCAATGACCCAACCATAGGAACCTTCTATAGGCATCCTCCTTTTGAACGAGCTTATCTCAGGGCATGGCAAGATGCCGTGGATGGCCCCTTAAACCCATCAAATGTTAGGGCACAAACTCAAAAAGTATACAATGGCTTAAGAGCAAATGGGGTTCAGGTTGCTTCACCTGGAAACATGCAAAGCTGGATAAATCAAAGAAGGAACTATTTGATATCACAACTTAATCCATTCAAAACAGACCTCTCGGTAACGACAAACTCGGGAAAAGATTTCAACTCGGATGACAACATAATTGAACTTCGTGGTCGTGCCCCGGTCAAGATCAAAGACCTCTTATTCAATGGCATACCATTAAATGTAGAGTGGATTAATGAGACAGCGTGGAAAACTATGATTCCCTTGCGCCCGGGTCAAAACCAAATTGCAATCACAGGACGAGATTCCTATGGCAATTTAATTGAGGATCAAGCGGACCTGATTCGGATAGATTATGCGGGCACACCGGTAAACCCTGCGGACTTTTTAGTAATTAATGAAATCAACTACAATTCAGGAGGAAACGGACTTTCGTTCATTGAACTGTTTAACAACTCACCAGATCATACATTTGATTTAGGCGGAATGCGACTAAATGGCATTGGTTACACATTTGATCCAGGCTCGATAATTGCACCTGAGGGATTTGTTGTTCTCGCTTCCGATCCAGCATCCCTATCCACTGAATTAGATGCCGGAGTCATTATCTTTGATGAATTCCGAGGAGGATTGGATAACGATGGGGAGACCATAACTTTAATAGCTCCTGGTAGAAATAATGGGCAAGATGAAATTATTGACCAAGTAAGATATGATGAGGTCTTCCCATGGCCAACGGAAGCTAATGGCCAAGGACCCTCATTACAATTAAAGAATCCAGATCTGGACAACCGTCGACCAGATAACTGGTTTTCCTCAAAAGGACCAAGTACGCCTGATAAAACGGAAACAGTTATGAGGTATAGCCATAATTGGAAATTCAACCAATCCGGAAACAACCTTGGCACATCGTGGAAAGAAACGGGTTTTAACGACTCTAGATGGCAAAATGGGCCAGGGCTCCTTTACGTAGAAAACTCTGGTCTGCCAGAACCGAAAAGAACGCCGCTAACGCGCGGTCCGATAACCTTTTATTTCAGAACCACAGTGGATATTGCAGACCCGTCAGGTTCCAATTTTGTCTTCAATACAATACTCGACGATGGAGCGATCATCTATATAAACGGAAAAGAGATCTCTCGCATAGGAATGCCTAGAGGAAATATTTCAGCTTCAACTACGGCATCGCGTACAATTGGCAATGCGAGCGTCGAAGGCCCTTTCTCCATTCCATCTTCAACCTTTAAACAAGGAACTAATGTTATTGCCGTCGAAGTTCACCAAACCAATGCCAACAGCTCCGATATTGTTTGGGGAATGGAAATTCAAAACAGGATACCCGGTACACGCCCCTATTCTCCAGGCAAACCCAATTTTGGGGCCCCTGCTGCCAATGAGTTGCCAGATATCTGGCTTAATGAACTTTATCTAGGAATTGATGAAGATTCATGGCTTGAGATATATAATTCTGGAGATTCAAACCAAAGCCTGTCTGGCTTCTTCATATCCGATGAGGCCGATAATCTAAGAAAATGGGCTTTCCCGGATCAGGCTGGAATTGAACCAAATGGATTTGGTGCAGTTATTTTTGGGGGGCAAGGAACAACACTCCCATCCTCCTGGACAGTGCCATTTGAAATTTCAAAAGAAAGCCCAGCTGTGTATCTCTCGCGAGAATCCAGCAACCGAACCGTCGTTGTTGACTATATCGACTTCAGTAAAATTACCGGTGGAAGATCTATAGGATCCTTCCCCGATGGAGACCCCACCAGCAGAATGATGATGGTGGCCCCAACACCTTTAGAACCAAACAATATATCCTCTCCTGAGGTAAAAATATTCTTCACGGAATGGATGGCTAATAATACTAATACTTTTGTTGATCCGGCAGACAATCAATTCCCAGATTGGTTCGAGATTTATAACGCAGGGTCATCCAGAGTCGATATCTCAGGCTTTTATTTAACTGATAAAGAAAGTGCATTGAGGAAATTCAAAATACCAGACGGTACGATTATCGACGCTAAATCCTACATGCTGTTTATTGCTGATTCAGAGCCAGAGCAAACCATTCCCGGCGGCTTCATTCATACCAACTTCAGGCTCAGTAGCACAAATGGTGAATCTCTCATTTTGTCCAACCCCAGTATGATTGTTATTGACCGGGTAGATTTCCCATCAATGCAAGCAGATGTCAGCTTTGGTAGAGAAAACGCAGAAGAGAATTCATCGATCATATTACTTCCAAAGGCTACGCCTGGATCCGCAAATGATGGGTCGGACGCCCCTGGGGAGAGGCCAGAGCTGAATATTAGTGAATCAGATTCCCCAGGCCGTATTGACATTTCTTGGGATTCTGAGACTGGAGTTATATATCAAATTTTAGCCTCTCCGAGCATAACAAATCCATCCTGGTCCGTAATTGAAAGCGTTACCGGGGACGGATCTACCGTTAGTAAATCCATAGAAGCCAATGAGGCAACCAGCTTCTTCATATTAAAATCGTCCGAGTAACTGAAAAATTAGCGCGCTTTTTGGAAAGATACAAAGGTTTCGACCAATTTGGGGAAAGATGACTACTTTGACTTAACCAAAATGGCTGTCATGTCATCAGCTTGGGCCAAAGATTCCCGGAAAAAACTAGCAGCTTGAAGTAACCCAGCAAGGCTTTCTTCAGCGGAAAGATCACAGGCGTATTTTAGCCAAGCTTTAATTCGTTGTGTGCCGAAAAATTTTCCTGATTCGGATTGTGTTTCATCAATACCATCAGAAAAGATAAGAAAGCCATGTCCTGGCTCAAGTTTTGTAACTGGAGAATCTTTGTAGGGTGTTTCTGGGTCAATGCCTAATGGAGACCCAGATAGCTGAAGCTCTGTCACTATTTCCCCGGAATGGTCCAAGATCATACCGGGTGGGTGGCCTGCGTTGACATAGACAATCTCACTTGCGGCTGGATTAATGCAAACAATCAAGGCCGTGATATATCTTTCGAAGTCAAGGTCATCGACGAGTATTTTATTTGCTTTTGTCAGAATCTCGGCTGGTGAGTGACTCTCTCGTGCTAAAAGACGAATGTAGGCGCGCGTTTCCGCTGTGAGCATGGCGGGCCCCACACCATGCCCTGTCACATCAGCGACTATAAAGCCAATGTTTCCGTCCTGCATTTGAAGGTAATCAAAATAGTCTCCTCCTGCCATGAGCGCTGGAACTGAAGTTCCTGCAATGTCAAAACCAGGGATAGAAGGTGGATGTTTTGGGAAAAGGCGTTGTTGGATTTCGCGTGCTGCCAGGAACTGTTCTTGATTATCTTTGAGCTCTTTTTCTGCTTTTTTGCGAGAGGTTATGTCCCGAATAAAAGCAGCGTGAAAAGGTCGACCACCAATTTCAAATTTATTAAATGAGATTTCAATGACGATATATGAATTATCAACTTTCTTTCCGACCGTTTCATGGGCTACCCGGTCAAAAGTAAAATTAGATGTGTCATTCATTAGTCCTAGGTCGCCAATATCGACATTTTCAGATAATTTGTTGGGAAGGATTAATGAAATATTTTTCCCGACAATTTCATCTCTAGAGTATCCGAAAACCCGTTCCACTGCTGGGTTAGCTAGTTGTATGATACTTTCTTGATCAGTAAGTATGATAGCATCCTTAGAGTTCTCCAGAATAAGGCGAGAAAGCCGCTCACTTCTTCTTAAGGCTTCTTCTGCTTTTCTGGCAGTTTTTCTATTTCTTGCCTCGCGAATCTCCCGTTCGACTGCTGGAACAAGTCGAGCAAGGTGACCTTTCATGAGGTAATCATTTGCTCCAGCTTTCATGGCTTCAACAGCCGTATCCTCACCAATTCCACCAGATATGATAATGAAAGGGATATCCAGTTTAGTTTTTTGCAAAAGCTTTAAAGCATCTGGGGCATGAAAACCAGGAAGATTGTAATCAGCTAAAATGATATCCCAATTCTTGGAATCGATAGCACTCTGGAAACTTTCTAAAGTTTCGACTCTGACAACATCAGATTTGTAACCGCCTTTGCGCAAGATATTTTCCAGGACAACTGCATCAAACTCAGAATCTTCTAGGATTAAAACTTTGATTTGATTGTCTTCCATAATCCTACGGGCTTTGGGGGAAAGATTTGATTATTTCTTAGCTTTTGACCAACTATCTCTCAGGGCAACGCTTCTATTAAAAACTAGTTTATCTGGTTTTGAAAATTTAGAATCTTCCACAAAATAACCAGTTCTCTCGAATTGGTAATATTTTTCTTTAGCGTTATTTTTTAATGAAGGTTCTCCAATTGCAGACTTTTTGATACTCAGAGAATCGGGATTAAGGTCATCTATAAAAGTATGATTTTCTTCAGGCCTGTCTTCAGGTGTTTCGCTGCTGAACAAACGATCAAAGAGTCTCACTTCTAATGGAATACCATGGCCTTTGGAAACCCAGTGCAATGTTCCTTTCACCTTTTTCGTTGATGTTCCAGTTCCACTTTTAGTTTCTGGATCGTAAGAACAATGGATCTCAATGACCTCTCCCGAATCAGGATCTTTGATGACGTCCTCACACTTGATGATATAGGCATACTTCAGCCTTACCTCCCTGCCGGGCGATAGTCGAAAGAATTTCTTGGGAGGCTCAAGCATGAAATCATTTCGATCGATATATATCTCTCTTGTAAATGGTATATCCCTAACACCGGCGTCAGGGTCTTCAGGATTGAGAGTAGCTGTAAGATTCTCGATATGATCTTCAGGTAGATTTGTGATAACTATTTTTACGGGGTCAAGAACAACCATTGCCCTATGCGATCGAGCATTTAAGTCCTGCCGAAGAGAATGCTCCAATAGAGAAATATCAGTAATAGATTTGAACTTTGTTATACCGACAGTATTACAAAAATTTCGGATTGATTCAGGTGTATACCCTCTGCGCCGCATACCGGATAGGGTAGGCATGCGTGGGTCATCCCAACCATCAACGTAACCCTCATCAACAAGCTTCAAAAACTTTCTTTTACTCATCACGCTGTAGTTCAGATTAAGCCTCGCAAATTCAATTTGCTTTGGCTTGGATGACATATCAAGCACCTCCAGCACCCATTCGTAAAGTTGGCGATGCACCTCAAATTCCAAAGTACATAGCGAGTGAGTAACGCCCTCAATACTATCAGAGAGGCAATGTGTAAAATCGTACATGGGATAGATTTTCCAATCACTACCCGTCCTGTGGTGCACTGCATTCTTTATTCTATAAATTGCAGGATCCCGCATGTGAATGTTTGGAGAGGACATATCAATCCGCGCTCTGAGCACTCGACTGCCTTCCTCGTATTCACCATTTTTCATTTTTTCAAACTCGCTGAGGTTTTCCTCGACAGACCTATCACGATATGGGCTGTCTTTGCCGGGTCTTGAAGGGATACCTCGGTAGTCGATCCACTCTTTTTGTGTGAGCTCACAAACGTAAGCTTTCCCCGTCTTGATGAGCTGTAACGCCAAACCGTATATTTTTGTAAAATAATCTGATGCAAAAAAAAGATTTTCTCCCCAATCAAACCCAAGCCATTGTATGTCCCTCTTAATGGATTCCACGTATTCGGTATCTTCTGCGGCCGGATTCGTATCATCGAATCTTAGGTGACAGCGACCCTCATAGTCTTGTGCTATGGAGAAACTCAAGCAGATGGCTTTGGCATGGCCAATGTGTAGGTATCCATTTGGTTCAGGAGGAAATCTAGTCACAACGTGGCTCACTTTTCCACTCTTGATGTCTCCGTCAATGATCTGCCTTATGAAGTTGGCAGGTGACTTAGAATTTCCACTTTCCGCTTTATCGGAAGTTTCGCTCATTAGGTATTTAGGATTAATGTATAAATTAATTATATGAGGTCATGGGCTAAACCATCCTTTTCATTTTTTTGCATTGGGTCGACCCACTTACCATTTTCTCTTATTAAATCAACCAACCTATCAACGGCCTCTCCTTCAGGAATATTAAATTTAACAGGTGTCTTCCCAACGTATAAATTAATTTTACCCGGAGCCCCTCCAACGTATCCGAAATCAGCGTCAGCCATTTCACCAGGGCCATTGACAATACACCCCATAATAGCAATCTTAACCCCTTTAAGGTGGTCAGTCCTATCTTTAATTTTCGCAGTTACTTCCTGAAGGTTAAATAGTGTTCGCCCGCAGGAAGGACAAGCGACGTAGTCTGTCTTAAAAGAGCGAGATCCTGCTGCTTGGAGAATATTGTAGGCAAGTTTCAATGATTGCCCACCACCAGATTCTCCTCTGACCATTATAGCATCACCAATCCCGTCACATATGAGGCTTCCCAGATTGACAGATGCTCTTAGCAGAGCTATTTCAGGGGCAAGAGGTTCTGTTTGGGACTCAAAACAATCTTTCAGCAGTATGGGATTTTTTAAATTCTTTTGTTTCAATTTAGCCGCCAGCAAACGGAATGCAGCTATGGGAGGCAAGCTGACACCATCAGCTACAGTAACCAAACCGTCGGTCACAATTTCAAAATTCTCAGTTGGGTCGACTTCAGTAATGGGCAAATCCTCATAAATACCCTCTGGTTTAACATCGCTAGATGGGTGTATGCGAGGACTGACTTTGTTCCAAGTATCGCGCGTGACGACAACACGTATCGGATTTGTTGCCCCAAATTGACTTCCCTCAGGTGAAACAAATTCTGAAGACTCTCTGCGAGAATACTCAAAAGGATCCCAAGAAATTTCAGGTAAGTTGGATAGTTCTCTGGTATTATAAAGATGAGGAATCTGAGCTAATAGGTCGTTACAAACCCTTATTTCGTTGGGAGAGTCTTCGGTTAGAGAGACCCGAATAGTTTCGCCCAAACCATCTGCTAGGAGACTGCCTATCCCTATCGCACTTTTTATACGACCATCCTCACCATCACCAGCCTCAGTAACACCTAGATGAATTGGGTAATTCCAGTCTGGCCCAAGCTCGCGTAGCCGAGCAACCAAAAGCCTGTAACACTGTATCATGACTTTTGGATTACTTGATTTCATAGAGAAAACAAAATTATGAAAATCATTTTTTCGAGCGATGCGGGCGAACTCCAGGGCGCTTTCAACCATCCCTAACGGGGTGTCCCCATAACGATTCATTATGCGATCGCTCAGTGATCCATGATTCGTACCGATTCGCATGGCTCGATTGAGATCCTTGCACAAGAGAACAAGAGGCGTGAACTCTTTTTCAATTCGTTCCAACTGTTCTTCGTATTCGTCGTTAGAATACTCAATTGTCGCAAATTTTTTCTTATCCGCGTAGTTGCCTGGATTAATGCGTATCTTTTCTACCCACTTGACGGCTTCCAAGGCGGCTGATGGGAGAAAATGAATGTCTGCGACTATTGGAACCCTACAAGATCTTTTCCTGAGTTCCTTAACGATATCCTCCAGATTGCTGGCTGCTTTGTTGTTTGGAGCAGTAATTCTTACTATCTGGCAACCGACGTCTGTGAGAGCGAGAGTTTGCTGAACACATGCATCCGTATCTTTGGTATCAGAAGTCAGCATGGACTGACGAACAACGTCATTTTGTCCCCCTATAATAACGCCCCCATCGTTAGGATCTCCAACAATGACTTGGCGGGATTCCCTCCTGCTATAAAAAAAGGGTGAGAAACAATAATCCATAGGAATCTCTATTCAGGTTTGGAAGATGAATCGCTCTCAGCTGAAACATTACTGTCGAATCGAATTTCCACGGGTTTTTGTGGCAATGAAAAATCCTGAACATCGAAAAATGTGACATAGAGCATGAATCCAATGAGGGCCATTCCACACGCACCCTGAAGCTTGACCAAAATCCCCGGATTGAGGGGCTTCTTACGTATACCTTCCACAATAGCTAAGGTGATATGCCCTCCATCCAAAACTGGGATGGGTAGCATATTTAAGATGGCCAAATTGACGTTAAAAACAACGCTGAACCAAAGAGCCAGTCTCCAACCATTTTCACTTTCAAAGAGCATATAATACATCCTCATGATGTTGGCTGGACCGGAGAGGTGCTGAGGTTTGATATCTGAATTTTTGTTGAAGAGAGCACCAAGCGTGTTTGCCATCGTATTGACGGCTGATTTCATCTGCTCAACAGGGCCTGGGTAAGCAATGGTGGAAATGCCGGATGGGTCCCACCTGACACCCAACATGAGCGGCGGCTCTTTTTCTGGGTGCTGTGAAGGGCGAGCAGGTGTAACTGAAATTGCCATCTTTTTATCTCCTCGGAGGACAGAGAACTCTAATGGTTGCCCATCACTTTCTCTAACCTTATCGCTGATGATCGCCGGGTTGTAAATTTTGTCACCATTCACGGTCTCGATTATATCGTTGACCTGAATACCTGCCTCCTCAGCAGGGCTACCTGGCATCACATAACCAACAAATGCAGTTTGTAAGGGGTAGACGTTGATCTGTTTCAGCGATTCTCTTTGGTAAACCTTTGTTTCCCTCCGGACGGCTAAAACCTCTTTGTTCAGAATTTCCTCGCCTCTTTTTAGCTTAATATTGATGACATCATTAGTGCTGGTAATGATTTGCCACTTAATAGATGTGGACCCGATTCCACTAAACTTGGTAACAGCGTTACCGTCCACTTCTTCAATAATATCTCCGGGGCGGATGTCCGCTTTTGAAGCCGGTGAATCCGCGGCGACATATCCGACGATAGTCGATGTTTCTGCTTCCTGAACAGGACGACCAACAAATGATATAATAAAGGCACAAACAACAGCCAGGAGAACACTGAACAGAGGGCCGGCAAATGCCACTATAATTTTATCCATGGCAGTAGCCTCAGGTAATTCTTTTCTGTCAATTGTCGTTTCTCCTTCCATGACCTCCATGGGAGCCATCTGAGGCAGAGCGACAAAACCACCGGCGGGAATCCAACCCAAGCTGTAGTGAACCCCTCCTATATTTTTTTCCCAAATGGGCTTACCGAACCAAACCCCAAATCTCTCGACATGAAGACCCCGCCATTTAGCGGCTAAAAAATGACCTAGTTCGTGAACAATTATTATAAAATTGAACAGAACGACGACTTCGAGGCAGATAAAAATAAAGTTAAGAATTGCCATGTTTTCACAAAAAATACGATGACCGGCATACGCCGGAGTGTTCTACCAGACTTGTAAAAATTTCCGGTTTAGACAAGTGAATTGATATTATTACAGAAAAAATAGTTTTTTCAACAGATACGGCTGTTTATAGGCATTAATAATTTACTGACTAAATAAGCTCCTCAGCTTTTTTTCTGGCCCAAATATCCGCATCCACGATCTCTTCAAGAGAAGTGTATTGCACAGTATCGTGGGAATTCATGACCTTTTCAACAAGCCTTGTGATATTTGGAAAATTAATCTTTCGATCGACAAAGCTGGAAACAGCGACCTCATTGGCGGCATTGAAAACAGCGGGCAAAGTGCCTCCCTTTTCAGCAGATTCCCTTGCAAGTAGAAGGCTAGGAAACTTTTTAGTATCTGGTTCTTCAAATTCCAGCTTACCAATACCTGGGAAATCCGTTTTCACTCTGTCGCTGGCAAGCCGCTCCGGGTAGGTCAATGCATATTGAATTGGTAGACACATGTCTGGGGTTGAAAGCTGAGCAATGATAGATCCATCAATGAATTCAACCATTGAGTGAACGACACTCTGAGGGTGAACAACAACGTCAACTTGATTGATTGGGAGATCAAAAAGCCATCTTGCTTCAATCATCTCAAGTCCCTTATTAAAGAGAGTCGCCGAATCAATAGTGATTTTAGGTCCCATGACCCATGATGGGTGTTTGAGAGCCATCTCGACTGAAATTTCTTCAAATTTTTGATAGGGAGTTTTGCGGAATGGCCCCCCACTTGCAGTGAGAATAATTTTTCTCACTGAGCGAGTCGGCTTTTCATCAAGACATTGAAAAATAGCCGAGTGTTCGCTATCGACGGCAAGAACTCTGACACCGTATTTTTTGGCTTCACTCATGACAAATTCCCCTGCCATGACAAGGATCTCTTTACTTGCCACCGCGATATCCTTGCCAGCACGGATCGCAGCCAAAGCAGGTGCCAATCCGGCAATCCCCACGATGGCTATGAGAACAATATCTGCCTCTTTCATCGTGGCTAACTCGACAAGACCGTCATCGCCCTCGAATATCTCTAATGGGAGTTCGTATTCAGAAATTCTGGATCTCAAATCGTTCAATCTCGAAGTATTGGACAAGCTGACACAATTTGGCTGAAATTCTTTAATTTGCTCTGAAAGCAACTCCACGTTTGATCCGGCAGCAAGGCCAATGAGATTTATTTTCTCTGATAAATCGCGCGCTACGAGTGCTGTGCTAGTTCCTATTGACCCTGTTGAGCCAAGTAATACTACGTTCTTCATAAATTAACCATTTGCTCCTTTTACAAGGAAAATTTCGACAACAAAATATAAGATTGGGGCATTGAATAAAAGGCTATCGAGAAGATCTAAAACCCCACCGATACCGGGGAAGATCCCACCTGAATCCTTGAGCCCTGATTGTCTTTTGAAAAGTGATTCTACGAGATCACCCGCAATTCCACCCACCCCCAGCAATAAACCAAGAAGGATTGCCCAGATGATGGAAAGCTCCCCGAAAATATCCTGTACGAAATAAAATATTAGAACACTGATACCTACAGAAGTAATGATGCCACCTAGAGCGCCCTCCCATGTTTTGCCGGGACTCAGCGTGGGGATCAGGGCATTTTTGCCAATCAAGTTCCCGACAAAATAAGCTCCAGCATCACCACACTTGGTCACCGCGATCGCATAAATCACCAAGACCGGGCCATTAGCGTCTGGATGGTAAAAAACACGGATTAGAAAATTAAATAATATGGAAACGTAAACGACTCCAAAAAGCGTCGAAGATAGGGCATGGACAACCAGTTTGATATCACGGTGGGCACAAACCCCTACAATAAGCAATATGAGAACAAATGAGACCGCGAGTAACTCAACCGGCATACTACGAATGCGACCAAGGTCCAGATAACCCGCACTTTGAAGAAACTCCATCAAAGTGGTCAGGCATCCGGCACCAATTCCAAAAAAGTAGAAGGAGGGAAATTGCTTGGATTCTAATAATTTAAAAAATTCTCTCAATCCCAAGCCGACAAGAGTAACGGATAAAATCCCAACCATCGGATCCGAAATCGATCGATTGGGTGCAAGTAAAATCCCAAGCACTGCAGAGACCAAAATAATCGAACTTAGTATTCTTCGAAAAAGAACAGTTCGTTTATTTGGAGCGCTTTCGGATGTGACTGGCATGAGTTCTATCTTTCTAATCTCCCAAGATCAGTTCATAAGCCCCCAAACCTTCTATGCCTCTTGGAATACTCCTCCAAAGCATCGATAAGATCCTTTTCTCCAAATTCGGGCCAGTGGATACTTGAGACGACAAACTCTGCATAAGATATCTGCCAAAGCAAAAAATTCGATAATCGAAACTCACCACTCGTTCGGATTAGTAATTCAGGATCCGGAAATGGGGCTGTGAAAAGATGCTGAGAAACTGATTCTTCATTGATATCTTCTGGATCAATTCCTCCATTTATCGCTTTTTTAGCGAGAGATCTTGTTGCTTCGACGATTTCCTGGCGTGCCCCATAGCTCAGGGCCAAAACCAAAGTGAGTCCGGAGTTGTCTTGAAGTTGTGATTTTGTTTCAGATAATTGCTGCCGTACTTTTTCTGGAAGTCGTTCCGTATGACCGATTGTCTCGAGCTTAACGTTATTATTCATTAGTTCTCCAGTCTCATGTTTGAGATAATAAGCCAGGTATTTCATGAGTGTATCGACTTCAGCTTTCGGACGATTCCAGTTCTCAGCCGAGAAGGCATATAGTGTGAGGTATTTGATACCAAGTTGACCACAGAGACGAACAACTTTCCTGACTGTTTCTGCACCTCTTCGATGACCTTCAACTCGAGGTAGATGCCGTGACTTCGCCCAACGACCATTACCATCCATAATAATCGCCACGTGAACTGGCAGAACTTCGGCTGCCCTTTCTGAAAGTTGAAAGTCCGACATAATGCATAATCAAAGGATCACCGGGCTCCCCTGATAAGGTTTTTTCCCTAACTAGATGCTGGTATTTCAATGGTTTGCTCTCTGGCAGGGCCAATTGACACCCAAGCTAGACGAGCATTTGAAATTTCAGCAATTTTCGAGAGGTAGTTTTTAGCATTTTGAGGCAGCTCATCCCACTTTCTCATACCTGAAGTGTCTACCTTCCAACCTTCAAACTCTTGATAAACGGGCTTACAATGAGAAATTATGTCTGGGTCGGATGGGAAGTATTCGATCTTTTCACCGTCCAAGTCGTAATGGGTGCACAAACTAATAGTTTCCAGTTTATCCAGACCATCAAGGTTTGTGACCGCAAGTTCCTTTATACCATTGATCATTGCAGCATGACGGGTTAACACCCCATCTAGCCACCCGCATCGCCTTTTCCTTCCTGTAGTCGCTCCGAATTCTCGCCCCATATTATGGAAATGATCTCCAAGAAATTCTTGTTCGGTTGGAAATGGACCCTCCCCTACTCTGGTCGTGTATGCCTTGATAACACCGACCACAGAATCGATGTCAGTAGGGGGAACACCAGCGCCTGTGCAGGCACCTCCAGAAGTGGTATTTGATGAAGTGACAAACGGGTAAGTGCCATGATCAATGTCTAAAAATGTTCCTTGGGCTCCTTCAAATAGTATTGATTTTTCTGCTCTCACTGCTTTATGCACATAGAGCGATGTATTTCCCACGTAGGATTTTAGGAACTCCTTAGCTTCCAGGAGGTCGTTGAGTGCTGATTCGACATCAACGGTTTCGACTCCAGCTTCATTTAAAAATTCATTACGATCTGAACATAATTCCCTAAACCGGACCTCGAAAGATTCCCACTTGAGAAGATCCTGCATCCGAAGACCAACGCGAGCAACCTTGTCTCCATAGGCGGGGCCGATCCCTCTTTTTGTGGTGCCTATTTTTTTGTTTCCTTTTTGGGATTCTTTTAATCCGTCAAGCAGGCGATGGTATGGGAGTACCAGGTGAGCGATATCACTAATGAGTAGTCGTCCGGTGACATCGACGCCAAGACCCTGTAAACCTTTAATCTCCTCCATCACACCAATCGGATCCAGAACAACTCCGTTACCAATCACACACTCTGTAGTTTCTCTAAGGATGCCTGATGGAATCAGATGCAATACGTGCGGCTTGCCGTTTACGAAAACAGTATGACCTGCGTTATTGCCTCCCTGACATCTCACCACGAGATCGGCTCTATCGGTAAGCACGTCTATTATTTTTCCTTTTCCTTCATCGCCCCATTGGGCTCCCACTAGGATAGTATTGGACATAATTGTAGGTTGGTCGATCTAGTCTGGACATTAAAAAACCCCGAACTGATTCGGGGTAAACTCATGATAAATTGGTTTACTTTGTGAGCCTAGATAATTTCCTAATTTGTGTCAACGACTATAAGATTTGGTGTCAATTGTATTGAATGAAATACGCGATAAGCCCCATCAAGCCACCAAAAACCCCTCCCCAGACGACGAGCCATCCGAGGTGAATTCTAATCATATCTTGGATTATCTCCTTCACCATTGATGGGGTCATTTCATTTAATCTTTCTTGAATGACGACGTCGACGTTCTCGAGCAAGTGGTCAGTTGAAATAAGCCCTGAGAGATGGGTTTTCATAGATTTTTTAAATGCATCGGTTGAAGTAATTTCTTGAATCGATGATTTCATTTTCCCGGCAAATGGGCCACGCAAAGGTTCCAAAGCAGACTCACCGCCCACCATGTTTAACATCCCGCCAAAAGGAGACTCTATAACAGCCTCCTTAAGAGAGTCGAAAGCAGGACTGAGATCGACATCATCAAGAACCTTACCCCAATCTATGTTGGGAAAATCCGAATTACCCACACCCGCTTGCCCTAGGAATTTTTCCATGTTTTGTTTATTAAAAAACTGCTGCTTTAATAAATAGCGAATACCGCCTTTAAACTCTTCGAATCTTGTCGGTATAACCCCTGAGCCATAAAGGAGTGGAACTTTTTCAAAAAGCATGTGAACAGCAAGCCAATTGGTAATTGCACCAGAAAATGCAAACAGGCCTACATTCAAAAGAGGACCTTTTAATCCTTCTGGTAGTATGAGAGAAACGCCAATGATCGCTATGGTGATAAAATTTGTTATAAAACTTTTATTCCAAATCAAATGCGGTTTCGGCTGTTGCCCGGAGGCGGATGTCATTTGGGATTGATTATCTTCCATAGAAAAAATTTTACTTAGAAGTAAGAGTTAATTCCTCAAGCGTTTTTGTATTTTGAATTCGAGTTAATTTTGAGTAAAGACCATTGGATGCCAATAGCTCCTCATGAGTTCCTTTTTCGATTATTTCACCAGCTTGCAAAACAAGAATTTGATCAGCTTTCTCGATAGTACTTAGGCGATGCGCAATGACAAAGCTTGTCCGGCCCACCATTAATCTATCCAGGGCTTCTTGGATTAGTCTTTCAGTCGCTGTATCAACGCTGGAAGTCGCCTCATCAAGGATTAAGATCGGAGAATCTTTTATAAGAGCCCGAGCAATGCTAATTCTTTGCTTTTGCCCGACGCTTAACTTTACGCCTCGCTCCCCCACTTTAGTATCAAAATTCTCGGGGAGCTTCTCAATGAATTCCATGCAGTTCGCCGCTTCAGCGGCACTTTTAATCTCCTCTTCACTGGCGTTCATCGAACCATAAAGAATATTCTCTTTTATGGTTCCATTAAATAGAAATGGTTCTTGGGAAACGACTGAGATTAGGTCTCGCAAGTCTGATAGTTTTAGAGAATTAATATTGTGTCCGTCTATCGAGATTACCCCTGAACTGACTGGGTAAAATGCTGGTATTAAATTGACTATTGTCGATTTACCTGCACCGGTAGGACCTACCAGGGCAATCGTCTCACCAGGTTTTGCTTTTAAGTCGATATTTTTTAGGATGGGAGAATCCGTCTCATATTGAAA
Source organism: Limisphaerales bacterium (assembly GCA_965657355.1). Taxonomy (GTDB): domain Bacteria; phylum Verrucomicrobiota; class Verrucomicrobiia; order Limisphaerales; family JAJOIW01; genus JAJOIW01. The sequence continues at coordinate 74,716 of CBFHOE010000005.1, forward strand.
CGAAACCTTCTCAAAAGAAACACCACCAGCAATTAATTCTTTTCTTATGGATTTTGTTTTTGAGGAATCGAATCTCTCAGGCTCTCTGTCAAGAATATCGAATACTCTCTCTCCGGCGGCACGCGCGGACTGCATGAGCTGGTTAAGTCCATGAAGTCTTCTAATGGGCTCGTAGAAAAAGTTGAGATAAAGGAGAAAACCAACAAGTTCCCCAATTGCAAGCTGTCCTTTTAAAACCTGACTTCCGCCTATTCCCAAAACACATACGGTTCCAAGAGTACCCAGAAGATCCATTGACGGCGAGTAATTGGCCCAGGCTTGCATGACCTTTAAATTACCTTGCCGCATATCTTCAGCCCTGTCCGCAAATCGCCGGTCCTCATAATTTTCACGGTGGAATGCCTTTATTTGCCGGTTTCCTTGTAAATTGTCAAAGAGAAGAGCATTCATGGCACTGGATGCTATCCTAAGGGCACGATACCGTGTGTGAGCCGTCAGAGTATACCATAGAGCACCTGCTACAAGGAACGGCATTGGGATGAGTGCCGCAAATGCAAGGGGCGGATGCAGATAAAGCATGAGCCCAAATGCGCCCCCTATACTAAGAATAGCAACAAGCCCTTGCTCAGTTCCATCAATTAGAATTCTTTCAACGTTATTGACATCTTCAATAACCCTAGTCATTAAATCACCCGAGGAACGTTGATCAAAATATGAAACAGGTAGCCTTTGCAGCTTGGCATAAACGTCACTTCTTAAATCAAATATAACATTCTGCTCAAGGTAGTTATTTACTCGTATTCTCAGACTATTAAAAATCGCGCTCAATATAAAGGCACCCGCAATGAGAGAAATGTAAGTTATCAGCTGGTCGGATTTCCCTCCCCCGATAACATCGTCGATGAGATGTTGAGTTAATTTCGGAAAAGAGAGCGCGAATACCTGAGACAGGACAGCGCAGAGCAAAGTCCCCAGGGTTAGTCCTGGGTAGCGGAATAAATATTTACTAACTCTCAGCAAAACTTCCTTTGCCGTTCGCTTGCGAGCCGAAAATGTTGGATCGTGATGACTACTGAATCTACCCATATGCTATGCGCTACTCATTATTCCCCAATTCCAGAAAATCAAAAATAATTATTATTTGGTCTCTGCACGGACGTCTTTAAAGGTGGCAAAAATCAGCATTAAAGTTGGATTTTTTAAAAAAAAGAATTTGGTCAGTTTAATATCATTAATTAAGTCATATCAAACCGAAGAATGCTATAAGACAACGGGCTGCAGAAACCATGACAAAAAACAAATTCAGCACCGCACCGGAGATAATTTAGAATGGAACCACTGTAAAAGTACACAAAAAACGGGTGATCAGTCGTTATGGTTGAGAGGAGGCTGCCTGAGGATGGCATAAGAGGTAAAAACGACTGTCACCCACTTCCATTTATTTAATTGGTTGATTCAGCAAAACAGTGAATAGGGACAAATCTGAATAAATCACAGGAAATTCCTTAAAAACAAATAGATTGACCGAAAAAGAGCAAAATCACACCTCCTTGAGTATATGGCTCATAAAAAACGCTTCACTATTTACTGGAGAATTGTTCATCTTTGTTTTTAAAGAGAATATTAAAAGTTGTTAGAGATCCGTATGATTTTGAGATATATTGCTGAAGCTCAAATTTTTCTCCTTCACTCAAGCCTTTGTGGGAATTAATTTTTTGCTCCAATACCCTGAGATTATTTCTCACCATGGTAATTTTGTGAAAGAAAGTATCGATTGAGATATTTTTCGACTGTGATGAAGAATTTTGAGGCTGCAAGATAATGTTTCCACCCTCCCATTTGCTAGCCAGGCCTTCAATTGGAGAGTTTGAGTTTTGAAGGCCAAGATTTTCAATAGTTTCCTCTACAACTTTTTGTATCAAGAGGCCAAGAGATTGATTGAGGCCCTGAACATTTACTTGTGGCTCAGCGGGTTCAACGCCTGATGAGTCAGGGCTAACAGTTTTTAGGACTCCATCAAATTCGATATCTGCCGCCTGTTGACGTATCGCCACTACTTCACCGTTACCATACATGGGATGACGGATTTTCATTCCAATGGTAAGATCATTGATTTTCATATTTTACACACAAATGCTAAAGTTTATCTGATTAAATCAATAAATTAGGGTTTCCAATTTTGATCAGGCACTCCTTTGGCAAAATCAACTACTACAGTATTTTCACTCATAGGCCCCGGAGTGGATCTGCCATTCGCGACGTATCGGGATAGAATATCGTAAAGCTCTTTTACTTTTTCAGGATACTTGGCATGTAAATTTTTTGATTCGGAGGGATCTGTTTTGAGATTGTATAGCTGAACAGGAGGAAGGGTCTTTGATTCTCTAGAACCTGGCTTGGGCTGACTCCAGCCGCCAGATCCGGGACAAAGAGATAATTTCCAATTTCCACTCCTTACAGCAAAGGATCCATTAATTGAGTGATGAACAACCGCACGCCGTTTACCCAGAAAATCAACATGAGTCATCTCCGTGTCACCTTTTATGATTTTCAAAAATGAGAAACTATCTTCGCCTGTTTTTGAATCTACCGCTTGACCAGCTATCTCAGCACAAGTCGAGAGAAAGTCTGTCTGACATATCAAACTGTCGGATCTACTCCCAGCCGCCACCTGTCGTGGCCAGTGAACGATAAATGGAACCCTGTGCCCACCTTCGTAAATGTCGGCTTTATGCCCTCTCCAAGGAGCGTTAGCGAAGTGTCCCTTACCCTCCATCTCTTTTAGGTTGGCAGCAGGTGAGCAACCATTGTCGGTCGAGAAGATAAATAGAGTATCCTCAAGTATATCATTTCTTTGGAGGCATCTGTAAACGGTCCCCACCAATTGATCGACTTGCATAGTAAAATCACCATAGTCATTTAACTGACTACGGCCAACCCACTCAGACGAAGGGACTATTGGGGTATGTGGTGCAGCTAGAGGAACATATAGAAAAAAAGGTTTCCCGCTTTTTGAGTCAGGAGCCCACTTATTAATTTTCCTTATAGTTTCATAAGCCAATCTGGGCATGACGTCGACAGCTTCAAAATCAATATCCGCTGGCCCTTTGCGATTAAATGCTTTTTCAACTACTTGAGTAACAAGTGGCCTGTCATTTCTTATGTAAACATAAGGCGGCATATCCAAAGAGGCACTAATTCCAAAGAAGTGATTAAATCCTAAACTTGTTGGACCTTGGGTGATTGGTTTTGAAAAATCCACGGCCCAGCCCTGTCTGTATTTTGATTTCCAAGTATTCCCGTCGTCGGCAATCCCATCAGTCAAAAGAGGCCAATTCATTCCGAGGTGCCATTTCCCGATGCAGCTTGTGTGATATCCTGCACTCTGAAGAATATTAGCAACAGTTGATCTTCCATCTTCGATGAGTCTTTTGGAAAACCCCCAGGTGACACTGGCCTGTAATCTTGATCTCCAATTGTATCGACCGGTCAATAATGCATAGCGAGTGGGAGTGCAGACCGATGAACTTGTGTGAGCATCAGTAAAAACCATTCCTCCTTTGGCTAATTTATTGAGATGTGGAGTCGGTATTTTGCTATTGCGGTTGTATGCCTCGACATCTCCATAGCCCATATCATCAGCTAAAATAAAAATGATGTTAGGGGGCTTTTCCTCGGATTCCATTGCCTGGAGGTTTGAGCCGAGTAAGTTTATCGTAAGAATAAGAAAAATCAGAAGGTGCAGAGATTTCTCTTTATTTGAGATTTTGGCCATACAAATAGCTCATATCCTAAATCCGGTCGTCCTACAAGCAACTATGCCTTTTTGAGGAGATCAAAATGTCTCATATGCACATATCGTGTATTACAAATGAAAACGCATTGGAATTATATTGCGAAGTGTTATGATGTACAGGAAACCGGTCGTAGCAAAGTAAAGCCATTTTACAGGAGACAGTGAATACCCACGATTCAAGCAAGAAAATCCCAGAATCAGAAAAAAGCAGTGACCGCTCAATCCCATTCAGGAGTGATGGTATTCTTTCACAAAAGGAACTCGAGATCTTCACCAAAAAGAATACAGCTTTGTCTTATGACCCATTACAAGCCGGCTGGATCCTGAAAGAAAGCCGTAATGACCTGATAGGATTTCGAGAATGCTTACCCAAAAAATCAAATTCCTCCTCGTTTCTTGAAAGCAGACGTCGTGACTTATTAAATGGCCACATGGCAGAAATCCAGAGGGCATGGATTCCGGAGCTGAGAAGGTTGAGAACGATTTTGGAATCCAATGAGGTAAGCATTTCGGAAATACTTTTGGAGGCCACCGAGGCGTTTGATCGTCTAACAAATAAAGAGTTTGAATCTGTTGAAATTGAGTTAGAAGATCATTTTAGAACTCAGTTACTATGCTCGTTATTTGCGACGAATCGCCTATCACAAGAATTTAAAAGCAAACACATAACCTTTAGAAATTGGGAAGCCAATGATTTGGAGGATTACCACTCATTTCTTAATCAAGAGGAAATGTGGCACTGGATTCCTGATGCTATGCCAGAACCTTTCACCAAAGAAATCGCACGCCAATTTTTGGACTTAGCTATGCGGTCAGGCAGGCATGATGTAAATGCAATCGAATTCAAGGGAGAACTTGTTGGGCAGATTAGATTATTACACGACCCTCCGAGCAAGATTGAAGGATTTCTTGAAAAAGCCCCATATCGGGTAGCCGAAATTTCATTCTGGATAGGTAAGCCGTTTTGGGGACAAGGGATTATGAAATCAGCCCTCAGTTCTTATATGACGGAGTTGAGTAGGACGAAGGAATGGGATGCGGTATACGCTTGGATACACCCCGGAAATGTGGCTTCTGCCAAAGCGATCGAAAATGCGGGTTTTGTTCGTGATCCATGGGGGCTAGAATCCAGAGTCGCATCTTTTATGAGAATAGACGGGTATCTTCGATTCTTTAACTTTTTTTCAAAAAAGGAAAAATAAATTCCCTCATTTATCTATGCACGAGGATAAATTTTTATCAGTCGAGATCGGGGGGACCAAACTCCAAGTTGCACTGGGGTATGGAAGCGGGACAATCATAAAAAAAGAAATCATACCTGTTTACCCGGCAAAGTCGGCCCGTGAAATACTCAGCAAATTAAAAAAACCATTACTTGATCTGATTGAGGATGATCTACCCAAAGCAATCGGAGTCGGCTACGGTGGCCCTGTCAATCGGTTTGAAGGGTCCATCATCTGCTCTCATCAAATTGAAGGATGGGAAGGGTTTCATTTAAAAAAATGGTTCGAAGAAACATCCTCAGTCAAAACAATTATTGAAAATGATGCTAATGTCGCAGCACTAGGTGAGGCGTTATCAGGCGCTGGAAAAGAATCAGCTAGCACTTTTTATATCACACTCGGCAGTGGCGTAGGTGCAGGATTCGTTAAAAACAAAAAAATTTTTCATGGGGAACACCCGACAGAAACTGAGTTTGGCCACATAAGAATCGACAAATCCGGCGAAACTGTTGAATCAAGATGCTCTGGCTGGTCAGTAGACAATCAATTAATAGCCGCCTACAAAAAAACAGCTTCCACCGAACTTAAGGTTTCCTTGGAATCCTATCATCAAAAAACGGGACATAAAGGAGGGGAAGCGAGCGTATTAAGAGAACTCATTAATAAAAACAACGCCGAAGCCCTCAGGATTATGGAAGAACTCTCGGAGAATCTTGCCTTTGCGCTGAGTCATGTCGTACACCTGCTAAACCCGGGTATCGTCACTTTCGGAGGCGGGCTCAGCAAACTGGGATCAGCACTCACTGAAAAAATTGAGTTAAAGCTGAGGAGATACACAATGGAGGCTATTTCAGAAATACCCTCAATCAAGACCTCTGAATTAGGAGACGAAGTCGTACCATGCGGCGGTCTCATTCTCGCCTCGCAATATCATCATCAATCTGATGATTGCTGATTATTCGGCCCGTCTCCTGCTTTTTGGTAGCTCTCAACCACCCAACTGCTCAGCACTTTTTCTGGATTCCCCACTTCGCCAAGTCCCATCTCAAAAACTTTTTTGCCTGTGTTTTTGTGGACCAACTGGAGTCCAAACTGGAAGTCGCGAAACTTTTCATCACAAAGCTGAGTTGCGGTGAGTTGCTGAACTTTTGCCTGATTGATGAGGAACGAGCTGGCCTCGTCGGTGAGCTTTAGTTCGAGACCGTATTTTGTTGAGAATTCTTGAAAATAATTCTGGATCTCAGCCATTTGCCGAGAGTCCATCTCAGATTTGACCGATTTTAATAACTCATCGAGTTTTTCTGATGGATTTTCAACGAGATGTGTGTCGACTTCTAAATGTTTAATCGAGGTCGATGGAAGTTCGTATTTGAATCCACGAAAAACCTTCTCGCAAATAGTCATTAATCCCCTGGCCCCTGTCTTTTCTTCAGCCGCATATTCCGCGATGCGCTTGAGGGCGTCGTCGTGAAATTGCGCATCAATGCCATAAGAGCTAAATGATTCTTTATATTGTTGAAGGATAGATCCTGCTGAATATTTGAGGATTTGAAATAAGTCTGTCGGACTAAGCTGATGGCAAACGACTCGGGCTGGCAGTCGCCCTGTAAATTCGGGCTCGAAGCCATATTTAATCAAATCCTGAGTATTGACGAAACGCAGCGTTTTGTATTCCTCATCGGTATCTTCAATTTCGGCAGCAGGAGCACCAAAACCAATACTTCCCTGAGACATTCTCTTGGAAATGATTCTCATAAGCCCCTCAAAAGCTCCGCTTACTACAAATAAAATATGTCTAGTATTTATGGTATTTCGATTTTTTTTCCCCCCCGACTTACCCGGCCCCGAGAGATTGACAAGCATTTGAAATTGTCCTGATATGTCATTTGGAGACCGGGCTGAGACCTCAGTTTCTTCCATTAATTTGAGAAGGTTGGTCTGCACGCCGCGACCGCTAACATCTCTTCCACTGCTGTCTCCAGCACCAGCAATTTTATCGATCTCATCGATATAAATAATACCATACTGGGCCTTTTCCACGTCACCGTCTGCTTGTCTGAGTAAATCTCTTACGAGGTCATCTACATCTGCTCCTACGTATCCTGTTTCAGAAAATTTTGTAGCATCAGCTTTCACAAAAGGAACACCGATCAAATCTGCTAGACTCCTGATGAGGTAGGTTTTCCCAACACCTGTTGGCCCCAAAAGTAGGATATTTTGTTTGGTATAATTCTTCGATACTTTGTCGGGATCCTCACCGTCCTTTTCGGCTTTTATGACCTTGTGAACTTGATTGTAATGATCACATAACGCAACAGACAAAGCCATTTTGGCTTCATCCTGTCTTATAACAAATTTATCCAAGTGATCTTTGACGTCTCTGGGTTGAAGAGAAAAATTTAATTCCTCTTCGAGATCATGCTCTTCCTCCTCAGGTTGAGGAGGATCATTGGTAAAACCAGCTTGGTTTGGAGTATTTCCAGGTGTTCCAGCACCCGGAGGAAATGGAAAAGATCCGGAGGAACCGAATTTTTTCATCATTTCTTGAAGTTGTTTTTGAAATTCTTCTGGAGTCATATTTCTTTAATCTTCACGACCGGTGTCACGTCAGGTAAGTTCATGGATATTACCTAAAAATAAAATTATAATTTTCCCTGGAATTCGTAATCCTCCATTTTCAGGGATTGAATTCAGTCTAAGATCATGAGCGATCAAAATACAACTATCGAATCGAATCGGCAGGCCATTGTTGAGTCCAAACAAAAGGGCACTATAGCAACATTATTGACGTATACCAAACTTTCTGGGCCGGGGTGGCTGCAGAGTGCTATCACACTTGGAGGCGGATCCTTGTCTGGAGCCCTTTACCTCGGTGTCATTGCTGGTTTCTCTCTACTTTGGGTGCAAGCCCTAGCTATGATATTGGGGATTGTTATGCTCTCGGCGATTTCGTGGTTCACGCTTTCCACAGGAAAAAGGCCTTTTAGAGCAATAAATGATCATATCAACCCTGTTTTAGGTTGGAGTTGGGCAGTAGCAACACTGATGGCCAACGTGGTCTGGTGCATGCCACAATTTGCTCTTTCTACGGCAGCCATCTCTCAAAACCTCATGCCATCTCTATCGGCCGAAGGAGGCCCAACAGATGCTACAAAAGCAGTCATTGTATTGGTCATTTTTGTAATATGTGGAAGTATCATCTTTTTTTACGATAAAGGATCCAAAGGAGTACAAGTATTCGAAATTATCCTCAAAATAATGGTTGGAATCGTCGTTTTGAGTTTTTTCGGAACCGTGGTTAAGATGGCAACATCAGACCAGGGCCTCGATTGGAGTAGTATATGGGGAGGATTCATACCGAATTTCAACTATTTCACTCAGCCATCCCCGACATTTGCTCCATTTTTGGAAGCTACGGGTGATTTCAGCCAATTTTGGAACGATAAAATAGTTAAAAGCCAAAGAGATATCATGATTACCGCAGCAGCAACTGCAGTGGGAATCAATATGACCTTCCTCCTCCCCTATTCAATGCTCAAAAAAGGGTGGAGTAAAGAGTTTCGCGGTCTGGCAGTATTCGATTTATCCACCGGGCTATTTATACCATACATCGTCGCAACGACTTGCGTCGTCATTTGCTCAGCCAGCCAGTTCCACGGCAATGTAAGAAGCGATATGGTCGAAAATTTTGGGAACAAAACTTACATGGGAATATTGGAGTCTAGAATATTACAAGAGGACCCCGAGGCTTTAAATGACAAGAACGGCCAAAAACTAATTGGAACAGGACTGGCTGAAAAGCGCCTTGAATTGGCCAAATCGCTGCCTATGGCTGATTTGGAAATGGGAGCGCTTCTAGTGAAAAGAGATGCCAACAACTTGGCTATCGCCCTTTCGCCGCTAACCGGAGAAGCTTTTGCCAATAAAATATTCGGAATTGGGGTTCTGGGAATGGGGGTTTCTACCATCATTATCTTGATGCTCATCAATGGTTTCACCATTTGTGAGATGTTAAATATAAAACCAGAAGGCAAACCCCATTTATTTGGAGCCTTATTAGTTGGACTAGTAGGCATGAGCGGACCGTTTATTTGGTCGAAAGCGAGCACAGAGCTTGCCATTCCAACCTCAACATTTGGCTTTGTCCTCCTTCCTGTGGCATTTATAACCTTCGCACTACTTGTTAATCACAAAGGGCTGATGGGCAATAACAGGCCTAAAGGGGCTGCAAGACTGGTTTGGAACATCCTCATGGGAATCGCTGTTGCCTATGCTACCTTGGGATCCGTCTTTAAAATTTGGGATCAAACCAAATGGAATGGAATTTTATTTGTAATTTTGCTTGTCATAGCAGGAATCATCGTGCATAAAGTTAAACCACCTAAAAGGGTGGATCAGGATTAAAAAGTTTTCAGACGTGATGATTTGGTATCAACATGTTTGTTGACAATACTATTGAGATAGTTCTACTTTATAAGAGTTAGGGAGAAAGATAGGATTTTTATATGAATAAACTAACAAACTCAGCAACTAAGCTTGGCCTCACAGCGGCAATTGCCGTGCTGGCCTCCGTCAACGGTTTCGGGCAGTTTACCGATATCGCATTGTATTCCAATGTTTCAAATTCCTCTGGAGCTGTTTACAACGTCGACAATGGCGTTGAAGTAGGTGATCAGATAGGACTTGACGCTCAAGGAAAAGCTCTAGGTTATAACATCAAGGGTTTCAGTTTTGAAACTTTTGGTTCAGGTCTTGGCGCAGCCGGCTCTTCTGATGCAAAAGCTCAGCTAAGATTCTACTCAGCAGGTTCATCGGCTGGAACAGATGTTCAATCTCTTGAGCTCATCACAGCAGCCTTCGAAGTTGCAGATGGATATCAAACACACAGCATCGCAATCCCTGAAGATGGGGGTTCAAACTACGCAGTTGGTGCAGAAGGTTCATTCTTCTGGACAGTTGAATTTTCAAACATTCCTGGTGGAGCCTCTGCTGGTCTCACACTCTCAGATCCTCCTACAGTCGGTTCGAGCTTTAACGACTACCTAGAAAACGCAAACCCAGGTAACGTAAACACAGTTGAATTCAAACAATTCACTGATGGCTCTGCTGCAAACTTCTCAGCTGTCGCTTTAGGCGATCTCACAGTTCCTGAACCAACAGTTTTATCATTAGGCGTTGTTGGTGGAATTGCATTCTTGAGAATGCGTCGCAGAAAGTAATTGTAGTCTAATTTATTTCTCCCGGGGACGTACGTCAGTGCGTCCCTTTTTTTGTCGTAATGAATCTAGAAGATCGGTTACGAAAGCTTCTGGTAGAATGGTCTGCCCAAGGTCTCACAAGGGAGATCGATTGGGTAAAATCAAGACTTGATAAACCAGGCCATAAATCTTCATATGATTTTTCTTCAAATGATTACCTGGGCTTGGCGCAAGACTCATCAGTCCGCTTAGCCATTGAGAGAGGTTTATCGGAATTTGGAAATGGAGCGACTTCATCCCGGTTAATAGCAGGATCTCATTCGGTATTCAAAAATCTCGAATATCAATTAGCGGAATGGAAGCAAAAAGAATCGGCACTTTACTTGAGCAGTGGCTACCAGACCAATATCTCTCTTTTATCTACGATTGCAGGCCCAAATGACCACATTCTTTTCGATAGGCTGGCACACGCGAGTTTAATCGATGGAATCAAGCTATCTGGGGCAAAAAGCAGATCTTTTAGACACAACGATTTAAACGATCTTGCTAAAAAACTGGATAAGATTTCTCAAAAAAAATCCAGCGAAAGCCTCACTTTCGTGGTTACAGAGGGAATATTCTCGATGGATGGTGATTTTGGACGACTGAAAGAAATTGCAGAACTCAAAGAAAGCTTTCCATTCAATCTTATCGTCGATGAGGCTCATGGAATTGGGGTCGTAGGCGAATGCGGAAGAGGCTTGTCATCTCAACAAGGAATCGATCAAGAGGTCGACATAATGATGGGGACTTGTGGAAAAGCGCTTGGTATATCTGGCGGATTCATTTGTGGTTCAAAATTATTGATAAAATGGCTTCAGCAAAAGTGCAGAGGCTGGGTCTATTCAACAGCACCTCCGCCATTTATCGTTTCTGGCTTGTTAGAAGCTATCGATATCGTAAAGAGTAGCAAGGGAGATGAACTCAGGAATCGTCTCAGAGAGAATATTTCCTTTGCAAACAGGGCATTTTTTGGAAGCGAGTCGAAAAATAAAAGCCTCTCACCAATAATCCCTTATATTATTGGCGATAACTTGAAAGTCCTACAAATCCAGAAAAAACTAAAAAAAGATGGCTATAACGTCGGTGCCATACGTTATCCTTCGGTCGCAAAAAACACCTCTAGACTCAGAATCACTATTAACGCCAACCACTCGCACTCTTCCATTAATAATCTTGCCGAACTACTTCGATCCATATGAGCATATTTCCTGAGGATAATTCAAAATCACAAGAATTACGCTCCCATTACGTCTCATTAGACCGGGCCTATTCATGGCACCCTTTTACTCAAATGCGTGACTGGTTAAAGGAGGACCCTGTTATGATAGAGAAAGGAAAAGGTGCCTATTTGTGGGATTTTAATGGGCAAAAATATTTAGATGCCAATTCGTCCATTTGGACAAATCTTCACGGCCATAATCATCCAAGATTGAATCATGCTATCAAGACTCAGTTGGACAGTTTTGCGCACACCTCCTATTTAGGTCTTGGCCACGGTCCAGGATCCCAACTAGCCAGCGACCTTGTTGATTCATGCTCTTCCTCGAGCTCCTCTCAGAAACTAAATAAAGTTTTTTTTAGTGATGATGGTAGCACGGCAATTGAGACGGCTCTCAAAATTTCGCATACAAGTGCGCAGCGGCTCAAAGGCATTGAAAATCCCAAATTTCTAAGCTTGAGCAATAGTTATCACGGAGATTCAGTTGGGGCCGTTAGTCTGAGCCAAATAGAAAGTTTTCATAAAAATTTTCGATCCTTAGTGTTTCCTGTTGATAAAGTCATGAATCCCTATTGTTATCGGTGCCCGTTCAATAAAGCATCATATGAACCAGGTGTCCCGGCCCATGTTTCCAGAAAATGCAATTGGGAGTGCATTGATGAAATCGAGAAAAAATTTAAATCAAAAAAAAAATCGGGTGATTCTTCTTATGCAGCAATGATAATAGAGCCTGGGATTCAAGGAGTTGCAGGCATGGTGGTTCAGCCAGAGGGATGGTTGGAAAAAGCTACTACTATTTCTCGAGATAATGGAAGTTGGATGATTTATGATGAAGTCATGACTGGCTTCGGACGCACGGGCCCAACTTATGCTTATCAAATTGATGATTTGCCACCAGATATTCTTTGCTTAGCAAAAGGGATCACTGGAGGTTACTTACCGCTTGCGGCAACTATCACGAATAATGAACATTTCTCTGCCTTCTTAGGTGATTATAGCGAATCTAAATCTTTTTTTCATGGTCATAGCTACACAGCAAACCCTCTGGGGTGCGCTGCGGCCTTGGAGAATATATATCTTCTAAAAACTGAAAATGATCACCTAAAAAGAGAATCCCAAGCAAATTTACTGAAGAAAGCTCTTGAGCCTCTTTGGGATTTAGCAAATGTCGGAGATATTAGACAATTAGGGACAATCGCAGGTATTGAACTAGTCAAAAATAAGGAAACAAGACGTCCATTTGACTGGGGTGAAAGAGTTGGGGTTAGAGTATGTCAAAGAATGAAATCCCTCGGTGTTCTTACCAGGCCAATTGGAAATATTATTGTCGTTATGCCTCCATATTGTCTTGAGCCAAAAGATTATGATTTGATTTCCTCTGCTTTAATTGAATCGATTTCTATGGAGCTTTGTTGAAATCAACCGTCACTGGGAGCATTGCCAGTTTTTCTATACCTTCTCCAATTATTATGCTCTGGATCCTCGTGACTATCAGGCTTTTTGAGCCTCGAATGCAATCCGATAACGGCCCCACTAAAAAACCAAAAAATAATACCAAATTGAGTATTAAATGTTGGCTGGCTATACGCCTGAATGATCACAGATAAATTTAGTGCAAGAACAATTGCATACCAAAATGTCCTTTCGTCTTTTACCGAGGTGAAAGACATACGTAAAATAGGAATTAACGCAAATAGGATAGCCATTGGATAGATGATCCACATCAAATATCCACCGTCGTATAACCAGCCCGTGAGTTGAATTTCGGCATGAAGCTTGGAGGATTTAATGTTTGTGTAATCATTATTAAAACTTTCCGCCATGACGCCCCACCTACCTACACCCGCGCCTAAAGGGTATTCTCTTAAGTGTTCATCGAAGGTCCATGAATAAAAGCGGCCACGTTGATTAGCTAAATCTTTGTAGTCTTGCTCCCCCCAGAGAAAGGAAAAGCGGTTCGAAATACTTTCACCGCCAGTGTTGACAGCCCAAATAACAGCGGTGGCAAATAAAAAAACCCCAATCCCAGAGATGAGCTGAAATTGAAGAAATCGTCTCTGGGCACAAATCGTGATAGCAAACAATATGGTGATCAGGACCAAAACTATAAAAAGCGACCTGACCTGAGTGAGAAGCAACACGACTGGCCCGATACCTGCCCCAATTATAAAGAAAATTCTGGAGAAAAAAGATAGTCTTGGCCCAAAGGCCATGGCAAGGCCCAAAAAACCACAGAAAAGCCCCGAGTAAGAGGCGTAACCGGGAGTGTCACTCAGACCACAGGGGCGCAATATCTGACGCCCACCGGGTCCGGTGTAGGTCAAACGGTCCCTAATTTCAGGATCGACAGTTGTTAATGCCGGAGGGGAAAAAACTTCAGGATAATAAACTTGGAGTATACCTAAGACGGCACTTACCAGGTTGGTGGCGAAAGTAAGGGTTAATAAACGAATAAGGTGCTGCCTATTTTGCACAACAAGCACAGCCCAAAACGCGGGAGCCACGATCATGATTTGAAAAAAGATTTGTCCCAAACCTCCCTGAAAATGGCTATTGGGATGAAAAAGCAAACCAAGTAGCAGGACCATTAGCGATCCCAACAACCAACCTTGCATTCCTAAAAAAGGGAATTTGGCTTTGTTGATTGAAAATCTATTTTGCTTGCTCGGGATGAGACTGATCTCGTCCATTTTCTTTGCCAATGCGGAGGTATCCATCTTCCACTTCATGGCTCGCTGTCTTTGCCAATGAAAAAGGTAATACAATAAGAGGAAGCCAGATATAAGATAGGGCAAAGCCCTGATGATCGACCGAAATGGTTGCGTCCCTGGAATAAATAGAAGTCCGGTGGAAACATATTGAAGGATAATAAAAAACTCTGGCCAACCCCATCCGGGAGCCCGCCCACCGTTTTGGCCATCCAAGCCTAACAGGTTAAATTGACTACTTTTTTGCCAAGGGAAGAATCGAATCCTTGATTTTTCTTTTCCGTCCATATCGAAATTTGAAGGATCCTGCAAAACAAATTCTACAAGCCAAGAACCTTGAGGAGTCATCATATCGGAAATTTTGAGAATCACCAAAATGAAACAGAAAATATGGCCTTCCAATTAGCCTTTTGTGGACAGGGCTCGACAGATGGTTGTATTGAAGTAGTTTTACAATGTGAAAAGTAATAAATTAACACTGGGACATTCGCCAGACCCGGATGATGCATTTATGTTTTATGGATTAGCTAAAGGGCTAATTGACAGTAAACATTATGAATTTGAACATATCCTTCAAGACATTCAAAAGCTGAATGAACGAGCGACTCAAGGTGAATTAGACATCTCAGCTGTAAGCGTTCATGCCTATGCTTACATCAGCGACAAGTATGCCTTATTGCCCAGTGGTGCCAGTATGGGAGATGGTTATGGCCCCAGGCTGGTAGGTAAAAAACAAATGAGCAAAGATGAAATCCGCGGCAGCAGAATAGCTGTTCCAGGGGTGATGACTAGTGCTTTTCTATCTCTTCAATTGTGGTTAGAAACAAAAGCCGATGACCTTGACTATGTCGTGGTGCCTTTCGATCAAATTTTTGATGCGGTTCATCAAGGAAACGCTGAGATAGGATTGATCATCCATGAAGGCCAACTGACTTTTGGCAACGAGGGATTTGTTTTGAGCCAAGACCTCGGTGTTTGGTGGGGAGAACAAAACGAAGGGCTACCGCTTCCTTTGGGAGCAAATGTTATCCATAAGCGGCACTCTCCAGGGGATCGAAAAGATATTTCTGACATATTGACAGAAAGCATCTCATACAGTTTGAACAATAGGAAAGAGGCCGTTGAATATGCCCTGCAATTTGCTCGAGACATGGAGATAGACTTAGCTGATGAATTCGTAGGGATGTATGTTAACGACTGGACGTTAGACTACGGAGAGAAAGGAAGAGAGTCCATCAGAAGATTTTTGAATCTGGCATACTCCCAAGGCATCATCCCTCATCGTCAAGATCTCGAGTTCGTTGAGTAAGAAAAACAGAGCATTTGATCCAACAAGAAAGGATTAGTTCTGCGTTTGGAAAAAATTTTGGAGCGCTAGGGCTGCCATACTTGTGGGCAATCATATTTTTGGTTTTGCAAAAGCAACTTTCTCAAGGAGTTGCTTTTTTGTGTTTAAATGAAGAGAATTCACAACTAAAAGCATGAAATATCGAAGATTTGGAAAAACAGAGGAACAAATACCTGTCATTTCTTGTGGTGGAATGAGATACCAGCACAAATGGGATGATGTACCACTTGAAGAAGTTCCCTCTGCAAACCAAGAGAATTTAAAGAAAACAATTTTTAGGTCTCTGGATTTGGGAATAAATCACATAGAAACAGCGCGAGACTATGGCACTTCTGAAATGCAACTGGGACTCGTGCTCCCGCAGCTGCCACGTGATGAAATATTAGTGCAGACAAAAATCCCACCATTCGCCAACCCGAAAGATTTTGTGAATACTTTCAACAAATCCATGGATTATTTAAATCTGGATTATGTCGACTTTTTATCAATTCATGGGATCAACAATCAGGAATTACTGGATTATTCAATTGCTCCAGGAGGGTGCCTTGATGCGGCGCGAAAACTTCAAAATGAAGGACGCTGCAAGCACGTTGGCTTCGCCACACATGCAACAACAGATATTATCCATAAAGCATTAGAGACCAATGGTTTCGACTATATAAATTTGCATTGGTATTTTGTTAATGACCTCAACAAGTCTGCTATCGAATTGGCGCATTCCCAAGATATGGGAGTCTTCATTATTAGCCCAAATGACAAGGGAGGAAAATTGTATGAACCGTCCCCTAAACTCACGGACCTTTGCTCCCCTCTTACCCCAATGCAATTCAATGATTTGTATTGCCTGAGAGATCCAAAAATACACACCCTAAGCTGCGGTGCTGCTAAACCGACGGACTTTGATGAGCATGTGGCAGCGGTCGATATGCTCGATGATGCCGAGAAATTAACGAACCCAATTGAAAAGAAGCTGAGAGAGGAAATGGAGAAAGTTCTTGGTAAGGATTGGTGTGAAGGATGGTGGAAAGGCCTCCCAAACTATGTTGATGTCCCAAATGAGGTGAATATTGTTGAAATTCTTCGACTTTGGACTTATTCAAAGGCGCTAGATATATCTGGATGGGGGAAAATGAGGTATAATTTACTGGATGGAGCTGCTGAACATTGGTTTCCAGGAAGAAAAGTGCCGGTAAATAACATCGATTCCATTGCTCCTGCCCTGGAAAACAGCCCATTTAAGGAAAAACTGCCAGCCATTCTCAAGGAGGCTCATAAATTGCTCGATGATACCCCTATGAAAAGGTTATCTCAAAGCGATGAATAACTTGATCGCTTTTTCCATCTAATATGATAACTTTTATGCTACTCCACCTTGGAAAGGCATAGAGTTTCCTAGAACTTAACACGAGGAAGAAAATCGTAATGAAATCATTAGCTACTCTGATAGGAATTCTTTGGATCGGATTGGGACTAGCCTTTCTACCCGAATCCAAGAATGAAGACTCAACGACACCCGCAGAGTCAGAGCCTTCGAGAATAGCGGACTCAGCCAACCAAGACCAAAATAAAATTCCGGCCGAACCCAAAGACTCTCCGAAAAAAGAACAAAAAGATAACATTGTTTCTGATCAATCCACAAAAGGTTTGGCCGGCATAATCAGATTAAGTAAAAGTGGCGTTGGTGAAAGCGTCCTTCTATCGTTCGCAAAAAATACTGAGTATAGTGCCCCACTCAATGCAGGTGATATTCTTTATCTAAGCGAAATGGACGTATCAGAAACCATCATTGCATTGGCAATAGACACGGCTAAACTGCAGCACAAGATAATCTCTCAACTTGAAGACCTCAGTTTAAATATTTCGGAAGCACAAAAAACGACCTCCACCAATCCAGGGGAAATCGGATCTCAAAATAGAGATAAAACAGAGGGTCCTCAGCCTGATACAATTGAACAGGATAAAAGTGATTCGACAAACAAGGTGGCTGCTAAAACATCAGGTGAAGCTATTAATCCTCACAATACGACCAATAACTTCCACGAATCAGATGAATCTTATGCTGTTGTGCACGCAACTCCAGAGAATGTTGTCGAAGAAGTCGTAGTCGAAGAGCCAGCTTACACTGAAAATGAAAGAGTCTCTGTTTGGCGAGAAGAACTCACGCCGCATGGTGAATGGATCCAAACTGCGGAGTATGGGCTGTGCTGGAGGCCTCATCTAGTCAGAGTTGACTCCGGATGGAGACCTTATTACACAAGTGGCCGCTGGATATACTCAGATCACGGATGGTATTGGAAATCTGGTTACACATGGGGCCACGTCGTCTTTCATCACGGTCGTTGGTGGGATCATCCGAGGCATGGATGGCTATGGTATCCAGACGTCGTTTGGGCTCCATCCTGGGTTTCTTTTAGATCCTATGATGCATATTGCGGCTGGGCTCCACTTCCTCCAAGAGCCGTATTTAGGAGAGATCATGGTTTTTTCTACAGAGGACGCCATGTGGGGGTCAGCTTTGGCTTTGGGTTGGGGTCCAGCGATTTTATTTTTGTCTCTTACAATAGATTCACCGATCCTTATTTTCATCGGCACCTGCTTTTAGGACCATCCTACTATCACGCCTTTCATCAAAGCACCGTAATTAACAACTACAATGTGCATGTGGATAATATGACCGTGATAAATAATGGTATTCCAGTTTCCGAGGTTGAGGGGAAAAGCCAGACAAAGGTTGAAAGAGTGGCCATTAGAAAATCAACTAGCAAGCTGGCAAATAATAAGAGAGATGCTATCGACCGCACGGGCAAGGTCCCAACCATTTATAGAGAAGATAGAGAGCAGATCATCGCTAAGTCCCATGGCAAATCTCCGGCTGCTGCAAGAAGCGGCGCAAATGGGCCCGGCAGGATCCCAACAAATTCAAGAGCATCTTATAACTCTCTTGCAAGTGGTCAAGAATTGGGAACATCAGGGATTATCAATAAATCCTCCAACGCCAAAAGACCATCTAACGATTCCTCATCAAAATTAGCAACATCCAGAACGGTACCTACTGGAAACAATTCCAGAAAAAGACAGATCGCTAATAATAGAAACATCAGCTCTTTGCCAAGGTCTCAGGCAACAATCACTACCCGTCCCTCCAATCAGTCTAGATCTAGTAGATCGGTTCTTGGAACCAAGAACGTTTACACATCTGGAAGCGGCTCAAATTCACGCAGTGTCACAAACGCCTTAACCCCAAAGAAAAAAGTTGGCACGAGGAATACTGGATATTCTCCGAAAACAATACCTTCAAATCGGATTTGGTCTTCACCTAGCAGACGGGCTAGCAACTCAAATCTGAATACAAGCAAGTATCAAAGGACCCCCGCAAAAAAGAATAATTCAGTTGCGACTCCAAGAACATCCACCTCGACGAAATCAAGTTCTAAGAGAATTATAAGCAACATTCGGACATCTCCTTCTAGAATAAGTAGCCCAAGCACATCGGCTAGAACACCAATTAGAAATTTCAATGGGGGGGGGACCATAACTTCAAAAAGAACAACAAGCCCAAGTATTCGATCGAATTCAAGTTATCAAACTAGCCCCTCAAAGGTTAGATCATTGCCGTCCACTTCGCTCAGATCGACCCAAAGCAGGACGAGTTCTGCACCGTCAGTAAGAAGTAGCTCTTCTTCATCTTCAAGCACTCGTTCGGCACCTAAAGTCATTTCTGGATCGACATCCAGCTCCAGATCATCCTCTCTGCCATCTAAGCCTTAAATATCTGTTATGTTTTATACATCTGGATAAATAATAATAAGCCATGAGGAAACCAAACTGATACAATCCGGTTATCTTTCTTATGGCTTCTACTTAAAATGAGGGCAGATAAAATACTTACATTTTTCCTGTTGTTTTTTTTCAGCTCAACGCCGGGATCGTTTTTTTTATATGGGAATGAGGTGATATTTAGAACCGGGTTTGAACCCTCTGAAGGCTATGAGCCCATTTTTGACCTTGGAGGAATCAATGGCTGGGTTGGATCAAATGCTGGTGGAAGTGGGATACCAGAGGACACTTTCTTTGAAGGCGAAGGACAACAAGCATTTATTGGCTTCTCTCCATTTGATCAACTCTCAGAACAAAACTTTAGTTTATTTTTGTGGAATCCAATCAATTTTATACCTGCCGAAAATGAAAATCCTATTCTTGAGTTTAATGTGACTTTTCAAATTTTGGACTCAGGTACTGGAGGTAGAGATGATTTTAGATGGTCGTTTTTTAATACTGAAAACACCAGATTATTCACCTTGGATTTTGATAATTTGACCTTAAGGCTTAATTACGTTCTCGGAAGTAATAGCGACTTCATAGAAACCCGAACTAGCTTTACCAATACAAACATCTATCAACTCAAAGTAAGAATGGACTTTGAAGCGAATGCTTGGAGCTGCTGGATAGATGAAATTCTTGTGATTGAAAACGAATTACTTTTTGAAGAAGGGGTCGCACAATCATTAGGAGATGTTAGCGCAATTTGGGCAGTAAAAGATTCTAGCGATCCAGGAGATAATTTTATGGTTTTCGATAACTATGAAATTCTAAAAATCAATACCTTAGCCGAAGAGCCCGTTCTTCAGGTCAATATTGTTCGAAGAGAATCGGGTGCTCTTTTATTAAAAGCGAATGCCAGCATTGAATCCCAATGGATTATTCAAGGATCTGATGATTTAGAAAAATGGAATTTCCTTACAGATGTAGCCCTAACTCCAGATGGAAGTGAATGGCTTTTGAATCAAGACCAAGAAAAAGGGTTTTGGAGGATCATTCCAAAATGACTCTACCCTGGGTGTTCGGGTCAGTTGTTTTCTATTAAATTGGCCAACAAAAAACCACGCATTAATTCTTAATACGTGGCTTTTTATGCTTAAAAATGGAGAAGTTCGTCAGCAAATGTGAGCACCCTGAGTTTCCACGTATACAGAGTATAATGACTGACTTGCTGTCATAAATAATCGATTACGTTTAGGCCCTCCAAAACAAACATTGGAGCAAATCTCAGGCAGTAGAATCTGCCCTATCAGATCCCCTTCAGGGGCAAATACCAAGACACCATCAAATCCATGACCGGCCCATCCGGCGCTTGCCCAAATGTTTCCATCTATATCGGCCCGGATACCGTCAGAGCCGCCCTTTATTCCATTAACCTCCATCTTACAAAATGAGCGACCATTCTTGAGTGTATTTGAATCAACAACATCCCATACCCAAATAGGCTTCGGGGCGGGAGCACCAGTATCAGCGACATAAAGTTTGGTATAATCAGGCGAGAAACAAAGCCCATTCGGCTTAACTAGCTCATCTGTGACTTTTTGTATTTTACCGTCTTTCGGGTCTATACGATAAACAGCTTCTTTCAATAGAAGGGGCCCTTTGTTGCCCTCATAGTTCATCATGGAGCCGTAACCAGGATCAGTGAACCAAATACCACCGTCAGGATGGACGACAGCATCGTTCGGGGCATTGAATGGTTTGCCGTTGTAGTGACTAGCGAGGACGGTCACTGAGCCGTCGTATTCGTAACGAACGACACGCCTATTACCGTGCTCGCATGATATTTGCCTCCCTTGAAAATCAAAAGTATTTCCATTCGAATTGCCCGATGGGGCTCGAAAAACGGAAACTGAGTTATTTTCATTGAGCCACCTGCGCTGGTTATTTGATGGAATATCCGAATATACCAAGTAGCGCCCTACCCCATTCCATGCAGGCCCCTCTGCCCAAAGCATTCCAGTATCGATTCTTTGAATAGCTGTATTACCTAGTTTGTATTTACTAAACCTTTGATCATGAATGATGATATCAGGATCTGGGTAACGTACGGGGTTTTTTCCAGTCCAATCTCTATTTGTCTGGCCGCTCAAATTAATACAACTTAGTGCGCCAAGACCAAATACTGTCTTTCCTAAAAAGCTTCTACGATTGGCTTGATTTTCTGAATTCACTTTACTCATGTGTGCTCTTTCCATTCAGTTTTTTTGGGGTTACTAGAGGATGCACCCCGACCTAGATTCTATCAAGAGCTGAGGTAAAAAATTTTCTTTTGCCAACCGAAAATAAAGAGGGGTATTTTTGCTGATAGGAAATTGCTTTGGCGAACCTTAGGGCGCTGGCGGGGGTTTAAGAATGGACTTTGAAGCGAATGCTTGGAGCTGCTGGATAGATGAAATTCTTGTGATTGAAAACGAATTACTTTTTGAAGAAGGGGTCGCACAATCATTAGGAGATGTTAGCGCAATTTGGGCAGTAAAAGATTCTAGTGATCCAGGAGATAATTTTATGGTTTTCGATAACTATGAAATTCTAAAAATCAATACCTTAGCCGAAGAGCCCGTTCTTCAGGTCAATATTGTTCGAAGAGAATCGGGTGCTCTTTTATTAAAAGCGAATGCCAGCATTGAATCCCAATGGATTATTCAAGGATCTGATGATTTAGAAAAATGGAATTTCCTTACAGATGTAGCCCTAACTCCAGATGGAAGTGAATGGCTTTTGAATCAAGACCAAGAAAAAGGGTTTTGGAGGATCATTCCAAAATGACTCTACCCTGGGTGTTCGGGTCAGTTGTTTTCTATTAAATTGGCCAACAAAAAACCACGCATTAATTCTTAATACGTGGCTTTTTATGCTTAAAAATGGAGAAGTTCGTCAGCAAATGTGAGCACCCTGAGTTTCCACGTATACAGAGTATAATGACTGACTTGCTGTCATAAATAATCGATTACGTTTAGGCCCTCCAAAACAAACATTGGAGCAAATCTCAGGCAGTAGAATCTGCCCTATCAGATCCCCTTCAGGGGCAAATACCAAGACACCATCAAATCCATGACCGGCCCATCCGGCGCTTGCCCAAATGTTTCCATCTATATCGGCCCGGATACCGTCAGAGCCGCCCTTTATTCCATTAACCTCCATCTTACAAAATGAGCGACCATTCTTGAGTGTATTTGAATCAACAACATCCCATACCCAAATAGGCTTCGGGGCGGGAGCACCAGTATCAGCGACATAAAGTTTGGTATAATCAGGCGAGAAACAAAGCCCATTCGGCTTAACTAGCTCATCTGTGACTTTTTGTATTTTACCGTCTTTCGGGTCTATACGATAAACAGCTTCTTTCAATAGAAGGGGCCCTTTGTTGCCCTCATAGTTCATCATGGAGCCGTAACCAGGATCAGTGAACCAAATACCACCGTCAGGATGGACGACAGCATCGTTCGGGGCATTGAATGGTTTGCCGTTGTAGTGACTAGCGAGGACGGTCACTGAGCCGTCGTATTCGTAACGAACGACACGCCTATTACCGTGCTCGCATGATATTTGCCTCCCTTGAAAATCAAAAGTATTTCCATTCGAATTGCCCGATGGGGCTCGAAAAACGGAAACTGAGTTATTTTCATTGAGCCACCTGCGCTGGTTATTTGATGGAATATCCGAATATACCAAGTAGCGCCCTACCCCATTCCATGCAGGCCCCTCTGCCCAAAGCATTCCAGTATCGATTCTTTGAATAGCTGTATTACCTAGTTTGTATTTACTAAACCTTTGATCATGAATGATGATATCAGGATCTGGGTAACGTACGGGGTTTTTTCCAGTCCAATCTCTATTTGTCTGGCCGCTCAAATTAATACAACTTAGTGCGCCAAGACCAAATACCGTCTTTCCTAAAAAGCTTCTACGATTGGCTTGATTTTCTGAATTCACTTTACTCATGTGTGCTCTTTCCATTCAGTTTTTTTGGGGTTACTAGAGGATGCACCCCGACCTAGATTCTATCAAGAGCTGAGGTAAAAAATTTTCTTTTGCGAACCGAAAATTTAGAGGGGTATTTTTACCCGTAGATCTAAAATTTTCTTTTTGGAAAGCTCAAAACAGTTGGCTGTTTGAAAGCAGGCTGGGGTGTCTTAGGCGTTGAATTTAAATCAAAACCTCCTGATTGACCAATGACAGCTGAGGGAGGATTTTTTAAATTCAAATTTAAAGTAGGAACATATCCAATACCACTGACGCCAATATTATCAATGCCGTTGCTAGGAGTTTCCACAGTGGGGTTTGCCCCAAGAGATGAGGGACCAGCTATTTTGCTGGATTCATCACTAGCTGTGTTGATACTACTAGATGCTCCTCTGAGATTAGAGGAAAAATTAAGAGAAAGAGAGCTTCTAGACCTGGAGCTTCTCATGGTTTGTAGATCACCGTCGATAATGTCGGAAAGACTTTTAGAGGTCACACTGACGGATCGTCCGCTATCGAGTTTCCGACTGGAGCTGGACAAAATGGAGGAAACACTACTGGAAACTGGTTTGATCGATTCACTAGAAAGGCTGGTATTAAGAGATCCGTTACTTCTATTCATTAATTTTTGCCACTCTGATTGATTATCCAATGCTTTCTTGGATTTATTTCCAGCCGGTTTTTGCCCGAGGCCTGAAAATTGTTTGTTTTGTTCGGATTCTTCGATGTCATTTTCAGAATTTTTGTCGTCATCTTTGCCGTTGTCTGACAAGTCGTCATCTTTAGCCTTGGCATTGTCGTTCGCGAGGTAGCGTATCAGGATGGAGTCCTCGGTGTCTGAATTAGAGTCTTTGATGCCAAGATCGTCTGGATCTCTATTCATAGACTCAAGGTCTAAAATATCATCGTTTTTGGAAGCTACCCAATTAGAGTCGGATTCTATTTTTTCATAGTCTTCTTTCTCCGCAAAAATCCAACTATTATTGAGCTCCGCTTTTCTTTTTAATTTGTCGGAGGTTTTTTTATTCATTACAGGCTCCATAAACCCATGAGCAACGATGGCATCAGCGCCACCAATTTGCGAACCTTGATTCCTGGACATTCTCTCAATTCTCTCGAGCAATTTGGATAGCTTTGAGGCGTCGATAGACCGCTCAAAAATGGGAACGCTATGACTTGGTCGGGATGGCGGAGTATAAATTATTTTTTCACCCGCATCTATGGTGGAAGGCGCCACAAAGAACAGCGATGTTGTCATCATAAACATCGTTAAGTTGAGTCGATGGAAAAGTGCCGCCATGAGGTAATAATCTATTCACAAAGGATCTATTGGTCAATATCAGTAGTTCTACATTTCGTAGGTAAAATGAAGTCCATACTTCGTCGGAATCGAATGAATCTTGTTTCTTTTGTGGCAAATGTGAAGTAAAAGAGAAAAATGTTCCAATTTGAGACAAAAGAATCAAAGGCATCTAGGTTTTTACCTGGGCTCATATTTCTTTCATTTTTTTTCACCTTGGGGAACGTCATTGGAGGGAAACCGAATATTATCTATTTTCTTTCTGACGATCACCGAGCCGATTTCTTGGGTTGTGCCGGTCATGCAGTTGTAAAAACTCCCATTTTGGATGGCTTGGCATTGGAAGGAACTCGATTCGAGAATTCATTTGTAACGACCTCGATATGTGCCGCAAGCAGGGCTTCAATTTTAACGGGTTTGTACGAAAGAACACACAAATTCACATTCGGGACTCCGCCTATTGCCAAAAAATTTATCGTCCAAAGTTATCCTGCAATTCTAAAAAAGAATGGCTACAAAACTGGCTTTGTTGGCAAATATGGTGTGAGTGCAGACCAGAACGAAATGTTCGACTATTTTAAACCTTTGAACAGGGCTCCTTATTTTAAAAAACAGCCGGACGGAACGAAAAGACATGTCACGGAGATTGCTGGAGATAAAGCGATTGAATTCTTGGGAACACTCTCACCAGGTGAAAATTTCTGCTTATCGGTAAGCTTCAATGCCGCTCATGCAGAAGATGGGGATAAAAAAGATCACTTTCCGTGGCCGAAAGCGGAAGACGGTCTTTACGAATCAGTAAAAATAAAGGCACCGATAAATTCCGATCCAGAGATATACGAGAATCATCCTGATTTTTTAAAGAATTCCTTTAATAGAGTGAGGTATTATTGGAGATGGGATACGGAGGAAAAATACCAAAGAAATGTGAAAGCCTATTATCGGATGATAACTGGCCTTGACCGGGTGATTGGACGCGTATTGAAAAAATTGAATGAATTGGGTCTAAAAGATAATACCATTATTATTTTTAGCGGTGACAACGGTTATTACAAGGGGGCTCGAGGCTTTGCTGGCAAATGGTCGCATTACGAGGAAAGTCTCCGGGTTCCATTAATTGTTTTTGATCCAACAAATAGCAATGAGATCGCCAAGGGACAAGTGGCTGATCAGATGGCTCTCAATATTGATATTCCTGCAACTATTCTTGACTATGCCCAAATTCAACCTCCGATTCATTACCAGGGAAGATCTCTGAAACCAATTGTTCGCGGTAAAAAAGTCCATTCATGGAGAAAGGAGTTTTTTTGCGAGCACCTCATGAACAATCCCAATATTCCCAAATGGGAGGGCTTGAGACATCAAAGATTCGTTTACGCTAACTACTTTCAACAAAAAGAATCAGAGTCAGAATTTCTTCACGACTTGTTCAATGATCCCAAGCAATTGAGGAACCTTGTTCATGACGCAAAATACAAGCACGTGCTCGAGCACTTTAGAAATAAAACGCTAGCTTTTCGAGACACTATTGGCGGGGAGTATTCACTTGAAAACATACCAACCAGAGCTTATCTGCGGTCGAAAAAAAACCAAGAAAAGTAAGACACTGACCTTTCTACATTATAATCTATCCATAGCATCTAATACATTGGAAGAAAGAGTTGGACCTGATTGGGTAGAACCCGATTCTGTCTTCCTTTGCTCCTGATAATCCGCTGGTATGTCTTCTGTGAGAATTTTAGCAAGTTGATCAGGTGATTTTAAATAAGCTCCGCCGAGTGCCTCATACGCAGTTTTACGCTGAAGTTGTTTCTTGGCATTGCCGAACAGGGAAAAACTTGTAAAGAAATCAATGGCGTGCGGAGCATCAAAGCAGTCAGTTTTTTCAGACTTAAAATTTTCTGGGCCATCGAATGTGAGCTGCTGGTTGAAGAACGATATTTCAAGCCCCTCTGCGGCGCTATAATAGACGCTACCACCCAATTCGTTTACAAAAGCATGTTGTTGTTGTTTCAGCAGCCACGCCAGTCTGTATAGAAATAAAGGATCAAACATATGGCCGCAAGTAGTAACATTATAACCCAAATCGAGATATTTTTTGTGACGCCCTAATTGGACGTCTTTCCAATAGAGACAAATCGTTATGTCATAAAAAGGCCTAATTTGGCCTAATACAGTAAACCAATAGTCTTCTGGATAAAGTACCTTTAACTGGGTTGTGCTATGAGCCGGGAATACAATCACCCCATTAGCTTTTGGGAGAATCGAAGAACAATGATTATTTAAAGTTCTTGAAGCATACAAATATGGAGCACCGATAGGTATCATAGTTTTACCAGGTTTATAATCTCTGGCTTGAATTTTTGAATGGCACAAAATTGTATCAATCTTATGATCTTCTTCCACATGCCAACGCTTTCGACCCAAGTGTACCCCATGAGGCATTATTCTCTCAACAGGTTGAATAATATCAACCCCACTAAAATATTTTAAGACATGACTATTTCCATAAAAGTGGTTGGGCTCAAAAGGATCAATATTTGGTACTGGAATATCTTTGGATAGCAGCTCGATTTGATTAGCATCCATTGAAGTAGAAAATCCATTTTTAAATATGTTACTATTTATATTCATAATTATTAATTTTTCCTTAGTTCACTCTTATTCGCATTCTAAAGAGCGCCCAACACTTCCAGTGCTTGCACTAAATCTCTAACTGGTCAGGTAGGGATTTATAAAAAGCTGACTATTTATTAATTGTATTAGAACCGTCGAGCATGTCTATGATTTTCATACTATTTCGCATAATATCTATATGGCGATTACGATCCAGAGCCAGCCCTTAGCGTGATAAAAACCCTGACCTTTTTATCTACCTCCACTTGGCAGCTCTGCCTCCAGCGCCTCAAGCATAAATTTCAAATGTTCAAAAGAATCCCTGAGAGCGCGTTAAAATGTCATCTCTAAGTCATCATTGGCTGAATGGTATTCTATGAGCGTGTGTTTTTGGGGTCCCCATGGATGGAATCAAGAATAGGGTAGCATTGGCATCCGAAACTTGGGCCATTAAACTGGCGCACATCATTTCCGACTATCCCTCGGTAATTTGGAACCCAGCCAGTTTGATCAAAATCCCGGAAAGATTCTTCGAACACTTGGTTAACAAAAGAGTCTCCTAGATAGGATCTCTGTAGTGCTGGACGCTGGTTCAGACCGGTCCTCTTGAGAATAACACCGCTAATAATATTATGTATTTTATCTAGATTATTGCTAAGTCAACAAATAGAGCTTATCGCTTTAGTTACCATTAATAGGCGATAACACCACTTTCTATTTTACAAACAAGAAAGCCATCGCGTCAGAACTAAACCAATTACAACGCCACTCATGCCACCATTAAATTGATAAGCATAATATAGATATGAGCTTAAATTAATTTCCTTTTTCAACTGACCTGGAAGACACAATTCACCTACTTTTTAAGATCCCTCATAAAAATAAACCTGTAATTTTGTGGTTCGATTTTTTCCAACGGCTATTAACCTGACCCAAATTTCTATCATGGAGGATTGTGATAAAAAGGAATGGAGATTCGTTAAAGAGCAATTTGTTGACACCCACCTTTAACAGTAATTTGTCATTAAAAGTCATAAAAAATCTAATCGATAGAAGTCGAATAGGATGCGGTATTCAATGGCTTTATAGAACTATTGACCACTCTCCTAATTGAAGGATTTTCAACAATACCCTCCCTCTTTTTTCAAAAACTGACAGGAAACGTAAGCCATACTTCTGCGGCGTGAGCATCCACAACTTATCAGAAATCGATTAAGGACCGAAACCAATCGAATTAATCATGAAAGAGATTTCATCCTGAGGAACACTATATACAGCAAAACTAAGCAGTCGGGTAACTGGACACTCTTATTTCGCCCAGGAAAGGTCTGAAATCTTCAGGAAGAAAACCAAGTTGAGAAAGTGCTCTGAAAAACAATAATGTTAGTTTTGGCAATGACCAAGATTGAATGCTGGCATTATAGGGATTCTGGAATTGCCCAGGATTTCGGTTAATTTTAAACCAATTTGTTTTGATAAAGACTCTGCTGGTCCCAGATTTCGGCATCTTTTATCGTTTTGACAAATCATATCAACGCTTCAACATCATAAAGGAAGCAAATTTATTGCCAAACCCAGTAGATTCCAAAGATTTGAACAAAATAAACCAAAAAAACGCACCTTCCGCCATCTTATATCTAACATGAGATGGGTAATTTGTTCTTATAAAGAGATTGGAGGCAAAAAATACCGTTTTGCTGGGATGAGGGGCGGTAAGATATTTGGGCAACATTTGCAAGAATCAGATAAACTGTTTGTATGAAACATCAAGTTTTTGAAAGATTGAACACATTTTTAAAGAAAGCCCCCAAACTTAACGAGACATGTTACATCGCGCAGGGGGCCGTCGTCATAGGTGACGTTGAAATGGGCCCATACTCAAGCGTGTGGTTCAACTCCGTGGTCCGAGCCGATATTAATTTTATCAAAATAGGAGAGGGATCAAATATACAAGATAACTCTGTAATACACCTGGCAGATGACTATCCATGTGTCATTGGCGATTACGTCACTGTTGGTCATTCTGCGATCATCCATGCCTGTAAAATCGGAAATAACTGTCTTATAGGTATGGGGGCAACAATTCTCGATGGAGCAGAAATTGGAGACGATTGCATTGTCGGAGCCAATGCATTGGTTACGGGCGGCACCAAAATCCCTAACGGATCCATGGCATTAGGGGCACCGGCCAAAATTGTTCGTTCACTCAGCAAAAACGAAATTAAATCCATAAAACCCTGGGCAGAAAAATATATTGCCAATTCTCAATATTATAAAAAAACCCCACCAAAACTTGCAAAATCTCACGACATTAGTGAGAGCTTAAAAAGCAAATAGACAGCATATGTTTATGGTCTCGCGATTTAAACTAATTCTGGTGTTACTTCAAGTCGGGTGTTTAGGAATAGTCCCCTTGCAAGCATTGGATTTAACCCCGTGGCTACCGAAGGAAAAACCCATGGAGTTAAACAGTAATCTGGGTGTGAGTGTTGTTTCGGGACTTAAAATTTCTAAAGCACCATTAAAAAGCTGGGAAATCTCCAATGCAGTGGAGATGACAGTAGACTCATCACGAAATATTTTGATTTGTGGTCCAGGGTTCCTACATAAGCTCGAGGTGAAAAATGGAGAATATGGCCAAGCACAGAAAACTGTTCCTTTCACAAATCTCGGAATGGACTATCGAGATATTGTCGCAGTAGGCGCGGATGTTTACGCGGGAACAAATCAAGGATTATGGCGTTTCACAGATAATGACGGAGACGGCATTTCCGATGGCCACCCTAAACAGATTCAAAAATGGCAACTTAAAAAAAATCACCATTTAAAAATGATTTTATCTCATCACAGGGAAATCCTTATTTCTGGAGTGTGGGATTGGGTCGGAAGTTCAAAAAGCGCACAAAACGGTGGTAAAATATTGAGATATAACTTATCGACTAATGCGCTATCAAATTACGCTGATGGGTTTCACAGTCCAACAGCTCTGGGACGAAATCTTTACGGAGATACTTTTTGTTATGACAAAGGCCAACTTGAAGGGCGTGGTTTACCAGAAATAATAGGCTCAAAATTTTATCATGTTTCTCCAAATGGATTCCACGGGTATTCAGAGATCTCTCATTTGGTCCATTATCAGACCGGCCATTATCCAGAATCTGCTCCATATGCTCATTTCTCTGGTTTGAATGACTATACGGATTTCGAAGAATACAGGCATTACCATCTCCCTGTAGACTTTTTTTACGGAGGGTTGTTCGGTTGCGACTGGATGAGTGGAAAGCTTATTTATTTTCAACTTAATCCCATTAAATCGAGCTACATACCTCAATCGTTTATTGTAGCAGAGGCATATGAAAAAAATGGATGGTCACCAAGGTGCGTTTGCGTAACACCTGAGGGCAAACTCTTGGTTATTAGCTCAGGTTTATCCGGGCCCGGAGGTTTGTATATCGTGCAATCGGTATTTCCGGCATCCACTCCCAATCCGAAAAGTGAAATCCAAGTTACGATTAACCAACCTCAACCATTTTCTTCATGGTCCTACAAGGAGTGGGGTCCGCTTGCTCATGCAATTGATGAAGAGGATTTTTTAGACATCCTTATCAAAACAAAGCCGACACTTCTTGAAAAACTGGCAGCTTTGGATTGCTTGATTGTAAAAGATTTCTCAATCAATGATGAATTATTCGACGAGCTTAAATTATTATTAAACGAGGAAGTGTTTGGATATTTGGCGCAAAGATTAAATAGTAACAAGAAAAAAACCTCCCCTTATACCTGGATAAAAAACTTAATCTTCAGTCATTCGAATTTCAATATCAGAAAGTCTCTGGACGTATATCACCTAAACACAGATTGGCTGGCAAATAAGAATCATATTAACAGAATCATCGAGCTATGCTATAGCGAGGACGAGGGGATAAAGTATAGGGCGAGATCACTGATTCAATCAGTCAAAGCGAATAGAGTATCATACTTACTTAATGATTTTGATTCATTACCGCTTGCTTCCCAAGTCGTACTTTTCCAGAAATTCAGGCAGTATAAAAAGTTGGATAATGATGCATCCATGAAGGAGTTAACTCGGATAATCAATTCAACAAGAAATCTAGATATCTTAACAGGATGCCTCTCAGAAGTGTTTTATAACCTTGAGCTGGATCGAGATGAGTTTTTCTTACTTAAGAAACCCAATAAAGTTCTCGGAGCCGAAATAAAAGAAGCAATAATTGAAAAATCTCTAGATCTCTATCCAACTTCAAGAACAAGTCTAAATATCGAGCTTTCACGATTAATGGCAATTATGGAAATCGAGGAAAACATTTTGGCCCAAAGGTTATTTAATCAAATTAACCCTGGGTTTTCATTTGCTAGAAACGTCCACTACCTAAGAGTCGCTCTGAATATCACAAATGCATCAGACATCCCAAGACGATTCAGAAAGAGGATAGCACAAACAATCTTAAAAATTTCAAGGATGGGGGAAAATAAAAATGCATTAGTAAATAGTGTAAGGATCAAAAAAATTAGAAATCTTTTATCTAGATGTTTCAAAAAATGGGATTGGTTAGAAAAGGAAGTGACCAAACTTCCAGGTTTTCCAACTTTTGAGGATGGCCTTGCTCTTCAATTCGTTAATCCTCCCAACCTAAATGAGTATGTGAAAACAATTCTCGCTGAAATCAAAAGCCCATTACTTTTTGATTTTGATAAGGAATTCGTTAGAGCCCTGACAAAATCTCAATTACCGAATAAGATAACCACGATCGGGCAACTCTGGAACAAACTTAATTTACGAAAACCCTTGTTGGAACATCTAAGTAGCCGACCAGAAAAGGACTATTTAAATGCTTTTATAGAAAGCTTGGACAGTGGCGAACCGGAGTGTCAAAAGCTTGCACTCACAGGAATTACCAATATCTCTCCTCAACCTAATCTCGCTGTTTCTCAACTAGCAATACTCGTAAGATCAGCTTCGCGAGAGACGACTCCATTGACAAAGAATTTAAAAGAGAAAATTTGGAATTATTTCATCATGCAAGTTCCAGATGAGAACGAATTTAAAGTTAATTATGAAGGCGTTGTAAACCTACCCAACGATGAATTCAAAAATAAATTAGTGAATGCATTTATTACCGCTTACCCCAATGATGAGAAATTTCTCGGACTGGACCCGAATGATGACCCGAAGGCCTGGAAAGAAAAAATGAAATCATCAGATTGGGAATCAGGTGACCCAGAGTTGGGGAAAATGACATTCACCCAAAGAAACTGTATCAAGTGCCATGGTCAAAACTCAAATTTTGGACCATCCTTAAAAGAAATAAGCGATTTGAACATTGAAAGGATATTAAATCACACAATTTTCCCTCATGAGTCTATAGATGAGAAATACAAGACCTGGATGGTCCAGTCAGGCCAGTTAAAGTTCATGGGTTTTAAGATTGCAGCGAGCGACAAAAATGTCATATTCACAATCAATAGTGAGAGTTCTGTGAGACTTAATATTGAAGACCTAAATTTGGCCGAACCCGCCTCATTTAGTCTTATGCCAGGAGGGCTTTTGGCAGGACTATCGCAAAAACAGATTATTGATTTAATGGCATATATAAAGAACGCGAAATAACATCAGTAAAATTATAAAAAGTCATCCACGACGTTTGAGATTTGGTCCCAATCATTAAATCGAATGAAGATTAGCCCGAGCCATATAAAGAAGGCCATTGTGAGTATTTGCTTCACCATAATGATCCTCTTGATCATTTATGCCATTTCTTACCAACGGCCCTCTGAATTTAGCCCGTCTCAAATAAATACTTGGATTAACCAGGCAGCCGCGTCTTACGAAGTCGACCCCAGACTCGTGAAAGCAGTTATTTGGAAAGAAAGTAAATTTTTCCCATATGCAAAAGGGGCCGCGGGCGAACTTGGGCTTATGCAAATAAGACAGTTGGCAGCCAAGGAATGGGCTACATCGGAAAAAGTAGAACCTTTCGCTCATGGGCATGTCATTCACCCAAAGACCAATACGCTGGCCGGTACTTGGTATTTGAAAAAAATGCTCAATAGATATAAGAGCTCCGAAAACCCCATTGTCTACGCTTTAGCTGATTACAATGCTGGCCGCCAACATGTCCTCAGATGGCTGGAAACCTCATCATTAGAAGACAGCCAGAATTTCCTGAATAAAATGGATTTCCCAAGTACTCGGCAATATATATTGGATATATTGCAGAAATACGATGAGCTGAGTGAAAATAATAATTAAGCTCATTCTCGAGCTACCCCAGCTGAAGACAAGAAGTGAAAGAATGTCTGAGCATTAAAACTTTATTTACTTACCTAAACAGAATTCACTAAAGATTTTGTCTAACAAATCCTCGGTAGAAGTCTTCCCTACAATTTCACCAATAGCACCAGTTGCTAATCTAAGTTCCATTGCGGTAATTTCTAATGACCACTCTTCTGCCAATGTTTCTTTTGCCTTCACCAAAGATTCTTGAGCCTTCTTCAATAGAACCTCATGTCTGGAATTAATCATGACTTGATCACTAGAGTTGTCTATTTCGCCAGACCAAAATAAATCCCCAATTTGTTGTTTGAGGCTATCTATGCCTTCTTCTGTTTTGCAGGATAAGGAGATGGGGTTGGGCAAGCCAGTTTTTACAAATGAAGGATTAAGATCGTGTTTGTTACAAACAGTTATTATATTTTTATTTGCCCATTGTTTATGAAATTCCAGATCTTCTTTATGAAGTGCGTGTGTTATATCGATTATGTGCAGCACAAGGTCAGCGGATTCAATTGAGGCCCTACTACGCTTAATTCCTT
This sequence comes from Limisphaerales bacterium, assembly GCA_965657355.1. Taxonomy (GTDB): domain Bacteria; phylum Verrucomicrobiota; class Verrucomicrobiia; order Limisphaerales; family JAJOIW01; genus JAJOIW01. The sequence continues at coordinate 108,785 of CBFHOE010000005.1, forward strand.
CTCTCTCAATTTTATCATGAGTCTCCCTAATGCCCGCCGTATCTATAAAAATAATTGGAACTCCATTGATAGAAGCAAACTCTTCGATAGTGTCACGCGTTGTTCCTTCCACGTCACTCACAATAGCCCTTTCTTCGCCAAGCAATAAATTCAACAAACTTGATTTACCAGCATTAGGCTTACCCACAATGACCGTTCTGATTCCCTGCCTCAGTAATCGGCCATCCTCTGCTGAATCAATTAATTTTTGAGAAAAGGCAATTGCATTCAAAATTCTCGTCGAAAGCATCTCAATCGTATCCGGCGCAATATCCTCATCGGGAAAATCGATGTGAGCTTCAACATGGGCTAAGACAGAAAGCAAATCATCTCTCACAGTTTCTATTTTCCTTGAAAGAGCCCCTTGCATTTGTTCCTTGGCTACTTGCATCGCTTTAGAACTGCGAGCATGTATAAGGTCGTGAACCGCTTCTGCTTGTGTGAGATCTATTCTGCCATTTATAAATGCACGCCGAGTAAATTCCCCGGGAGTTGCCAGACGAGCTCCTGAGGCCAAAACAGATTCCAAAACCTTTTTCGAAGTCAGTATTCCTCCGTGGCACTGAATTTCCACAACCTCTTCAGCAGTGTACGATTTCGGGCCTTTCATGATGGCTATCATAACCTCGTCGACTAATTCACCTTGGTAATAAATGAATCCATAATGAAGGGTGTGAGATTTTTGCTTAACTAGCTTTTTTTGACCACTAGGAGATTGGTAGATACGGTCGACGAGTAAAAGAGCATCCTTACCTGATACCCTTATGACAGAAAGACCGGCTTCACCTAGAGGTGTTGCAATTGCTGCTATTGTGTCTTCAAGCATGTTTAAAAGCTCAATCTCTTAAGCATCCACCATTTGTATTGTCATGGTCTCTGCCATCGAGGTAGTTTATAGCTTTTTCATAACTTTTCTTATGAAGATAATGAAGGAGCTGAGGATCAGTATCTCGCGGCAATTGGTTTGTCAGATCATCAATTACTCCGAATAGCTTCACAAAGTTTGGAGCCGCCCCACCATTTTTCATCTGGGCGATGTTTGATTCCAGATTCTTCAGTTCTCTTTGAAGAGATTTTTCGACATCATTCACAACACAAAAAGCTTTATATTAAGGCCCAAAGCCATGCAAGAGATCTCTTGCATGGAGCCCAAGAAATTCGTTTAACTCTACTTTTTATCTCCTATTGACCACACCTGCTCTAAGCTGTTGCCTTTAATTTCAGGAACGTAAGTAGCCTCACATTTGACAGGGAGCCCATGAAATGTTCCCGGAACTTGAGCACGTGCTTCATAATCTAAAGACCAAACCCCGGCAGGAAGTTTATCGATAAAGAGAACGCATCTATCATCCCTCCATTCATTATAGGCCAAAATTTTTCTTCCTGGAGTGCTTACCAGCCTACCATTAGTGTCTTTATGCATGGGAGTAAGCAGAATGCCCCCCCCACTTTTTAGCTTTGTAAATTCGAGACCAGCAGGCTTGAAGTCTTCGACCATCACGTATTCAAGGTCGACTTTATTTTCTAATCTGACAGTCACATTTATTCTATCGCCACTCGTGGATATTGGCCTGTCGCCAAGAAGATTACTACTATCTCTATAACCCATTAAAAGCGTTTTAACCGATTTAATTTTGGATACGGACCTTTTAGCAAAAATTGTATTACCAGATGGTTGAATAGGCTTTTCAAGAGAATAGTAGCGAGTTTCGATGTTGTAATAAAATGGAGTTTTTTGGGTATGGTTTCTTATCTCGACATTAAAATCGTCTTTACCAAGCAACCCTACCGGAACTGTGACTGAGCTGGATCCCTTCAAAATGGAAGCCTTATCCATTTTTAAATTTTTTATAATATCACCATTAATGACGACATCTACGTCCAGATCCTTCTCCAGCTCGCCTGACTCCTTTACATAGGAGGCTAGAGATAAGATTGAGATGGCTGTATCTTTTGTATTATTCCAGCTTCCGGCCCGCCTTTGAGCTAATAACCAATTGACAGCAGGCTCGAGTAAAGGACTATTCGGATTGATTTTAGTCAAAGCTTCTATTGCTGTCGACGTACCTTCAACCGCGCTGTCAGACCATCGATAAAAAAGACCGTCTTTTCCCCAATGATGCATAGCTGGCGTGTGGCTCCCTATTCCAAGGTTGATAATCGACGAGGTATCAATTTTTATAATTCCGTTTTCGAGATTTCTGACGAGTATTTCTGCCTTAACTTTGTCACCATGATTGTGGGCAACAAGCGCCAATAATGATCTTGTGTACGCACTAACTTCCTTATGAGTTTTCCACGCGGCATTAAATCCACTGACTTCTTTTGGGTCAGGTTTTTCATTCGGGTTGAGGGCGACCCGAGACTCTCCAATAGCCCTTAAAGTCCATGCTAGCAGATCCGTTTCAGCGTGAATTGATCCGATAATGTTTAATAAGTAATTGCGCCCTCTTTCCAAGTGAGCTCTGTCGATATCAATTCCAGCATCCATGGCGAGACTAAGCCCCCAGACAACATAAGAGGTCATATAAATGTCCTCGCTATTCCGCTTCCACCAGCCCCATCCACCAGATGGTTTTTGGAAGTCGTAAATAATATCCAGTGAGTTTTTAATGACATTTTCCAAATCTTGAATTTTACCTACGGATTTATTATGCCTTGAGCTCAGATATGATTTTTCAATTCCTCCTCTTAGATGATTTAGGATGTCTTTCTTTTCCAATCCAAAGTCAGTCAGAGTTTTTAAAACAACAACCGCAGGAACAAATCGGCTCATAGTTTGCTCAGTGGAGCCATAGGGAAATTGAACAAGATAAGGAAGCGCATCCAACATTGTAACGGCCATGGATGGAGTGACTCTAATGACCATGGAGGTACTGTCCTCCATCCTCTGATCTGGCAGTCGAATTTTTGCTAATGCATTCCCTTGTGTTATTTTACCCGATTTAAAATCTAATTTATCAAACCCATGTGGCAGAATTGATATAGACTTCTCAATACCGTCTGAGAAATCATTTGATCGCACGACAGCTTTTATGCTCGCATCTCCTACAGCATCAGCCTTGACTTTAATCTGGAAAATACGTTCTTCCCCTTTTTCGATTGAAGCAGAGACTGACAACTGTGATTGTTTGTAGCTTAAAAGTGACGAGTCGATATTCCATGTAAATTTAATTTTTTGTGGACTTTCAGACTGATTCAATACCGATGCTGCTAAAATAGCCTCGTCAGCCGAAATAAGATAACGAGGCATTTCCACTCTTACTGATAGTGGATTATTTGCCTTAACGGAAGATGTTGACTGGGCAACTATTGAATTACTATCGATAAATCTTCCAACGGCGACCCATTCGGTCAAGCTGTCTGGCATTTGGAACTCTATTTCTGCTTTCCCCTCTTTATCGGTAATGATGTGAGCCGACCAAAACGCAGTTTTATCAAAATTTGACCTTATGAAAACTTCATCATTGTCTCCTACTGGAGAGGACACAGTTTCGCTCACAGATTGCAAAGAATCAGCTGCTTGTCCCATCATCATTGATTCCTCTGCGAGAGGTTGAGCTGAGAAAAATGCATTACTAGCCGGGGCCGCTGATCGGTTAGCAAAATCTAATCTCGGAGTAGTTTTACTCTTTCGTCTGACAACCCCTTTTTTGAGGCCATTAGCAACGGGGTCTTCATTACCCTCAGGTGATGGTTTATGTAGGTTTTGAAACTGGCCAAAATTAAGCATCGATTGAAAACGAACTGTGCTGTAGGAACGATCTCCATAAAAGAATTTTTCAATGGGTTTTGAGGTATCTTTTTGTATGTAATCAATTGATTTGTCATATATAGCCAGAGCTAATTCACCTACCAATGGCTGCCCTTCGTGATCTGAAACTTTGACTGTCCATTTCGAATTACTACCAGGACGGACCACGTTCTCATTAGGAGTGATCTCCAATTTCGCAATTTTTTGTAGTGGTGGAACGATGACTTCTTCTTGATCTCTGAAAGCACTAAAATCCCTTACTGAAACGGCATGGATGAAAAAATTCCTCGCGGTCATTGGGTCGACTTTATATCTCTGAATCGCCGCATTTCCCTTAATTTGTATTAATTTTTGTGTCCATTCATTGCCGTTTTCAAATGCCAACCACACATAGGCATTCGGCTTGGAAGCACTTAATATGAAAAGACATTCCTCTCCTGATAATACTGATTTTTGATCGAGGATTATCTCTACCCCTCCTGAACGGTAGGAAACTGTAGACTGATTTTTTTTCAAAACCCAGGCAGTCACATTGACTTTTTCGTCAAGATACATCGGAACCTGATCTCCAATCCATTGGAATTGGTATATACCAGGCTGCCTTGGCCGCCATTGAAATAAGTATTCCCCATTCTCCACTTGGGCTTTTACGAGCTCTACTTTTTCCATAATGAACTCGGGGGTTTGCGTAAAAGGGGGATAAATTTTTGCCCCTGCTTTATTCAGCTGTGGAATAGGTTTAGTAAAATCCGGATTTTTTAATTGTTTTGAGATGAGGATCTGACCTCGGGGAGAATAAGAATTTTCATTGGCATCTCGAAAATGCCATTCAACCTCAACCAGGTCCCCGGGCTTGTGTATTTTGTGTTTCAAATTAGCCCGAGTAAAATACTTCCTTTCAGTCACTTTAACTTCGCCTTCACCCCTCACCATAATTCTTGAACTGTCAGTGACTCTCGCTTCAACACTGAATTTATAATCTGTTCCTGGCTCTAAATTCTGGGGGGCAAACCTCAATTGAGCTATGCCATCTGAGTCAGTTTTGAGAGTCTTTCTGAGAATTTCCTTTCCTCCACCTTGGAATGGAGGTGATAACTGGCCAGAATCCATGAACCAAGGCTCCGGCCTTGGTTGTAGCCAACCAGAATACCAACGATTCTGTAGGACAACTATTTCAACATCCGCATTTTTTACTGGGGCCCCAAAATAATACTGGGCACTGACATCCATTTCTATTGGTTCACCGGGCTTAAATATTTTTCTTACTCCATCTGATTCTGGAACAACTACCTCAACTTTAAAGTCAGGCAACTTGTATTCTTCCAAACGAAACAATGTATCATAGGAACGCCACGACTTTTCTCCGGATGGTTTTAAGCGCAGAGTATAATTGCCAAGCGTGGCATCAATCGGAATTATGAATTCCATGGAGACTGAGCCATAGTCATTGAGTTTTAGTTTTCCCTTTTCAATTTCCTGTCCCCGGGGATTGGTAATGACATAGTCAGTTTGAGCATTTTCTGGAATCGTGTAAAAACCAGCTTCGGCCAAACGTGAAAGCGCCTTCCATTTGACGATTTCACCAGGCCTGTAAGCCGGACGATCGGAGAATACATAATATTTTTGATCTCTAGAGGAAGTCGCACCTCTAAAATTAGAGGAATAATTATAATGCACAACCGGCCCCATTTGAGTATCACCGAAAACCAACAACCGACTTCCTTTCAAGTCAGGGACATTTTCTTGATTGAGGTCAATAAATCCAAACTCATCAGATTTAAATTCGAATCTTCTGTAACTCCATTCACTATTGCGGTTGTTAGAACGTATACCTCGAATTACAGAAATATCAGCGCCGAGTATCGGCTTTCCCGATTCTGCATGAACTGACATATAGCTGACCCCTTGCGGGTGAGTTTGAGTAACAAGCATAGCATCAGTAACGAGCAATAATTGCTTTGCAATAATTCCATTCGATTCAGCCACAACCATATAGGAGCCTGTTGGCAGCCCCCCATCTATAGACACCGTATTACGCTTTGATCTATGCTCCCTAAAATTGTCGTTGGTTATGTTTTTTTCAAAAACTTCCCGGGTATCAGGTGTAATAAAATATTTTGCTAAATCCCGAGTTGAAATCGCACCATTTTTTAGATTTATTCGAGAGCTGAGATCGAGGGGAAAAATCTTAACCCCATATTTCTCAATGTTTTTTGATGACAAATAAAACTGTATGTCGTTTTTTGACTTATAAAAACCAGTGATTAATACATTGATCTCCGGCTTTTGTATGTTGGTAATACGGCTTTGTATTTGATTTACCAAGCCTGTTTCATTTTGTTTATCTGAATTAATTATTTTCTTATAAATTTCTAGGGCACCTACAAAATCTGGTTCATACCCCCATTGTCCTGTTTCCAGTCTGAAAGGCCTTCCTGTATTTTCTAAAACTTGTGCTTTTACATAAAGGACTCTCCATAACCAAATGCCTCCGTTTATTTTTTCTATGGATTTATCAATAAGTTTTAATGCTTTTTCGATATCTCCATTTCCAACTGATGACCTGTAAGAATTAGCCAAATAAATTGTGAATATGCCTATGTCCTCATCGGAGTCAGCCAGAGAAAGTGCATTTCTTAGTATCTGTATTTCGTCGTAAGAATAACGCTGGCGAGTGAAGTATCTTCCAAAGTTCCTTAAATTAGAGTCACTAGAAAATAGTCTCTTTGTAATGGAAAGGTATTTTGATGTGGCTTCGGAAGTAGGTTCGGAGCGGGCCCAAAAATCAAGGGCATTAACATAATACATGCTCCATTTATTTCGAGCATACCTCCCCGATGCTTTGCTGTTTAAGTCTCCAAGTGATTCATGAATCGAAGCTATGATAAAATCTTGGTCTTCAAAAACATTGATTTTTTCAATCAGTGATTTAAATCGAGAATTACTTTCTTCAATCCAAATATTATTCCTCTGACGCACACTTGCTTTTGCCCTCCAATCACAGTCAATAATTCTGAAGTCTCGCCAGCTTCTCTGAGCTTGGGAGAGATTTCCTTTTTTTAGGGATAAATATTTTTGATATGCCTTTTGAAAACTGCCCTCCGCATACAACTGCTCAGCTTCATTATCGGATACGTCGGCTAACAGTGACTCGCCCTGAGCCTCTTCGACAACGGCAGCCATGGCCAAAGCAAACACAAAAACAAAACCAAATAACCAATTCTTCATCTTTTTCATCATATCCGAATACCACTTCTTTTGGTTAGGGACTCATAAGCACCCACAATTAGTAAAACACACAAGATATTGTTTCATTAGAAATATCTTTAAATTTCTTGCATCAATCTTTCGTATGAAATAATGTTAAGTTGTTGTATGTGAGCAGGTTATAAAACCTGCGCTGTGAGAATGAGAGTGTGCTATTTTTAATTCTTCCCCAAAATTCGGGTCGTCGAATTGTCATCAATTAGAATCTCTTCCTTCTTTTAACTTAAGTATGTGAAAAATTGTGATGAAAAAACCTTACATAAAATTAATTATCAATAAGTTTAAAATTGCCCTGCCTTTAGTGGCTGGTTGCGCAAATCTAAATGCCGCTGTTGTAACCTTTGACTTCGAGGGACAAACGGGCGGCGATCTCGATGGACTGACTTCGGGATTATCTCTCGTCGATTCCTACCAAATGAATGCCGTTACCTCAGTTGGTAAATTTAATCGGACAAACTCCGGCTTTGGTATCGATTCCCCGGGTTCCGATGACTCAGATGCATTTGATGGTATATTTTCTCCAGAGAGCATTTCTTTCTCTTTTGAGAGCTCGGGTAAATTAACTTCGATTGAATTCGATCGATTCACAAATTCTGCCAACGATGCATTTTCTCTTTCATATGCAGGAAACCCTCCCGTGAGCTACAATAAATCTGATCTGGGCTCAGCCAACCTCCTATTGTTAGACTGGGATTTTTCCCCGGGTGAAAATTTTAATTTAAGCTTCGAATCAGGAAATGGGTTCGGTCTGGAAACCATGTCAGCAGAAATGACACCAGTTCCAGAGCCAAGTGAATACGCACTCATCTCAGCTGGATGCTTGGTTGCCTTTGCGCTATCAAGGAAAAAAACAAAAAGGAAAAATTTTAAAAATCCTTGTAAGGGATTAAATCGGAGCCCCTGGTGGACCCCAAGATTTCTTCAATAACCTGACAAAATAAAGATCCTCGATGCCGCTGCAACGGCGGCCGCATGTTCTCCCGCTTGTTCATGCACTATTCAATCAGCCAGGGGTTGCTTTCCTACAAAGGCAACCCCTGGCAACTTGATTTTCATTTTATTTATAACCCCACTGGAAAGATTTAGAAGTTAGGACGAAAAGATTCGATTTTCCGAGTATGTTGCCTATCTTAATCCCAAGAAATGAGATATGAATCACTAGGGTTGGAAATATGCTTCCTGAGATAGCTCAAATAACACAATTTTCGCGATATCACCAATACCTGGCGAGCGGAGTGGCCTGGGTATTCGCTTTTGCAATTTTTAATTTGGATGCCATCGCTGAGAGCAACGAGTCCAAACAAGAAATAACCAAAGCCTTCTTATATGAATCCCGCAAAACAGAAGACATAAAAACGCGGGATATTTCCCCATTTTGGACCCAAACAATTGATCCTTCAACTGAAAGGGTTGAGCAGAATATTCTATATCCATTGTATACCAGAAACTCATTTGGAGATGAATCAAGGCATCAGATTCTTCAGCTATTGAGTTGGACCACAACAGCTCCAGAGAAAAAAATTTCAAAAAATCATGTTGCCAGAGGCTTTACTTTATTCCCTATATATTTTTACAGGCAAAAGACATCTACAACACCTGGTTATTGGGCTCTGGTCCCAATTTACGGAACCCTTAGAAATAGATTATTTAAAGATATCATTGAGTTCAGCTTGTTCCCTTTGTACGCCAGAACTGTAAAAACGGGACTCGTCACGAAAAATTTCTTGTATCCATTTTTTCACTTACGGACGGGTAAAGAAACAAAAGGATGGGGATTTTGGCCGCTCGTGGGTCACGAAAAAAGGAACTCATACCAAAAACTCAATAGCTGGAATGAAATGGAGGATGTTCAGGGGTATTCTAAAGAATTCTTCATATGGCCATTCGGATTTAGGAATATATTGGATAAATCTGATGGGACAAAGTCCAAGGAATACGCAATAATACCGCTCTTTAGGTCCTTAAGATCCAAAGATAGAGACTCGACGACACTGGGATGGCCATTTTTTACTTACACTCACGACAGAGAGCAGAAATACAAAGAATGGGCCTTTCCATGGCCCTTGGTGATTTTCTCGCGGGGCGCAGGTAAGAAACTAAATCGGGTTTGGCCTTTTTACAGCTACGGGGAAAAGGGAGCAGCACGATCAGGCTTTCTCCTATGGCCATTCTATCTTAAAAGAACAATCGACTCTCAACCGCTTTATAAGACGAGAGATAGAATTCTGTTCTTCTTATATTCAAAAACTAAGGTTAAGAATGTTGAAACGGGCAATCAATCCAGAAGAGAATCACTCTGGCCTTTGTTTACATCATCCTCAGATCTCGAAGGTAATTCAGTCTTTTCAACCCTTTCTATTCTCGAACCACTTTTACCTGCTGACGATGAACTTCATAGGTCATGGGGGCCGCTTTGGACGCTTTACAAAAAAAGAAAAAATCAAAAAGACAATTCCGTGGAATGGAATTCCTTTCTCAATATTTTTCAAGGATACAAAAACCAAGAAAAAAGAAGCTGGAAGTTTCTGTATGGATTGGTTTCTCGAGAAAAGACAAAATCGACCAAATGTTGGAAATTATTCGGGTTTCCGATAACAAAAAAGAGCACAACAATTGACTCTCAACCTCTGGAACCTCACAATTTGACCCAGTAGAATGGTCAAAAAATTAAGCGATGATTCGGAAATTTGGACAAATGATGATGCTTGGAGTGGAGACACTCAGGCTACTACCACGCATCGTTAAGCAAAAAAGAAAAATTCTTGAGCAGCTTTATATAATGGGTAACGAAAGTTTACTCATGGCATGTATTCTTGCTGTTTTTATAGGCGGAGTCATAGCACTGCAGAGCGGACCTGTATTGGTCGAAAGAGGGATATCTTCTGCCGTTGGCGGCCTCGTCGGTTTAGCCCTCTGTAAAGAGTTAGCTCCAGTCATGATGTCTGTCCTAGCAGCTGGACGAGTTGGATCATCTATTGCAGCAGAGCTTGGTTCGATGAAAGTCTATCAGGAAATTGATGCGCTGAGAACGCTCTCCATTAACCCCATAGAATATCTGGTCCTTCCAAGAGTGGTCGCCATGACCATAGCGGTCCCTTTGCTAGTCATTTTTGCAATTTTTTTTGGCTGGGTTGGAGGTGCTACCGTTTCAATAACAAACTCAGAAATCGGGCTGACCTGGCAAGCGTATTTTAATAGCCTTGATAGCCTTGTTTCATTTAGAGATTGCCTAAGTGGAGTCTTAAAAAGTGTCGTTTTCGCAAGTATAATTAGTGTGGTCTGCTGCTACATGGGATTACAAACAACTGGAGGTCCAAGGGGCATTGGCCATTCAGTCACTCGTGCTGTCGTTTACTCGTTGGTTTTCATTCTGGTATTTGACTATCTGCTAAGTAGAATTTTAATGGTTATTTTGTAAGGAAAAACATGCCAGATTTACAAAAGATTGGTCACAATAAAAAAGAAGAGGCAGCCAGTGTAAAGGTCCAGAATGTGCATAAATCCTACGGCAAGCTTCACGTCCTAAAAGGTGTATCACTGGAAATTACGCCTGGTGAAATCTTTGCTATCATGGGGCCATCCGGAAGCGGTAAATCTGTACTTCTAAGACAAATTTCCGGATTAGAAACGCCTGATTCGGGCAAAGTGGAAGTTAACGGGCACATCCCTCACCTAAATTTTTCGCAAGATTCCAAGATTGGGATGGTCTTCCAATCAGGAGCCCTGCTCTCCTCCTTAACAGTGGAAGAAAACGTCGGATTATTCTTATCAGAGCACCGAATTTACCCGAAAAACAAAATAAAATCCAAGGTTACCGAAAAGCTCAAAGCCGTCGGACTGGAAGGAATTGAGAGCAAATACCCAAATGAGCTCTCCGGGGGGATGAAAAAAAGAGTTGCCATTGCCAGAACCTTGGTTGTTGAGCCACAACTCATACTTTACGATGAACCAACGAGTGAACTAGATCCAATTTCGGCAGTCACGGTTGCTAAAGAAATAAAAGGACTAAAAAATGAGGGAGGCATCACCTCGATCATGGTGACACATGACCGAGACCTCGTTCAAGGCATAGCTGATAGGGTCGCCGTCATTAGGGATGGAACAATCATTGCAATTGGCACTCCGGATGAAATCTGGAATAGTAACAATAAGGAAGTGGGAGACTTCATACACATTGACTTCAACGTTCAATCATTGACCTCATGAAAGGATCACTAGAAACGAAAATAGGCATATTTGTTGTGCTGGCAATCATAGCTGGAGTTCTATCGGTAGAATTAGCTGGCGAGCTCTCATTTCTCAAAAAAGGATATACCGTCCGAACTTACTTTGATGATGCGGGAGATTTAAGGCCTGGCGATCCTGTAAAACTTGGAGGCATTCCGATAGGAAGCGTTAATTCCATAGGGTGGTCAGAACAGATTCCAGGAAAAGTAGAAATCGCTCTTTTTATTGAAAGCGGGACACCCATCAAAACTGATAGTGTCGCTCAAATTCGATTTAAGGGATTATTGGGGAGTCAATTTGTGGCACTGAGTTTTGGATCTGCTCAAGCACCAATTATTGATGACAATGCGATACTGGAATCTGAAGAACTTCCAGATCTCGGTGATCTCATGGAGCGCATGGAGTCGGTTGCGGGAGGAGTAGAAAATATGACTAAGACATTTTCCGGAGACAGTTTTGCTGACCTTCTGGCACCACTATCTGATTTTGTCAGGGTAAATACTCCCCGTCTCACAAAAGCAATTGAGAATTTAGAAAGTATTTCTGATACATTGGCCAAAGGAGAAGGCACTGTCGGAAAACTCATAAATGATGATGAGTTGTATGCAGAGACCATGGGGGTATTGACAAAACTTGAATCAACATTCGAAAAAGCAAGTGGGAGTATTGAATCGACTCTCAATGATGCGCAAGAAATCCTTTCGAACGTGAAAAGTGGAGAAGGAACCATGGGCCAACTATTAACCCAAAAGAAACTGTATAATGAGATGGAATCATCCATGTCAGCATTAAAAGAAATCCTCTCAAAAATAAACCAAGGTAAGGGATCTGTAGGATTGTTGGTCAATGATGAAACCTTCTTTAACAACCTAAAGCTTACCTTACAAAAAATAGAAAAAGCTACCGAAACACTTGAGGATACGGGGCCGATAAGCGTTCTAAACAATGCGGCCAATAGCTTGTTCTAGGGAGTCATGCATTTTCAAGTTTTCTCATGGATTTATTACAGATGGTGAAACAATCAACTCGGATAGTCTTATTATGTTTGCTTGCAATCTTTATTATTACCCCGGCAAGCAAAACATTTGCAGAAGGAGAAATATACAAAGTGCTTCCACACTTATTGGATCAGAAGGGAAGACACACTGTATCGCCGAGCTTATTTGAACGCGACGCTTACCAAGAGTTTTTAAGAGAGAACCCAGCACTGGTTAGTGGTATTGGTTACGACATCCACTGGAAATGCCCATCAGGCCATAAAAGGGATTTACAAATTATCCTTGAAATAAGGGGGTCTAATAACTACCAGGCCTCACCCACGAAAAAAATCATCAAAGCAAAAGCAAAAAAATATTTTAAAACCTGGTCGCGTATAAAACTGAGCAAAAAAGAAATGAAAACGATCGGAAAAATTGTCGCCTGGAAAGTCTCATTGGTTGAAGGGGATAAGACACTGACCGAACATTTTTCCTTTTTGTGGAAAAATCCCCCCAAAAAAACACCAGGCGGAACTTCTGAATCGAGACAACCTGAAATAGGCCCAAGGAATCGCCGAGGATTTCCAAGACAGTAAAAGATTACCTGCTAAAATTTATTTTATGAAATCAGAATCCTCAGGAGTCATTCATGTTCTCTATGACCAGGACTGCCCTCTTTGTATTTTCCAGATGAAAATGCTGACTTGGCTGGACTGGAATAAACAACTTACTTTACTCCCACTCAATCACCCCGAAGTAAAAAACAAAGCACCCGAACTAACGAGGGAGGAATTACTGGAGGCAATCCATTGTATCACACAAGAAAAAAGGGTTTTCAAAGGCGCTAGGTGCTTGCGGCATATAGGCATGAAGTTACCACTAATGTTTCCAATGGGAATATTTTTATACACACCTGGGGTCATTTGGATAGCAGAAAGAATTTATATGCTTATAAGTAAAAATAGACATTTGCTGAGTAAATTATTTGGATGTAAAGATGCGTGCTCTATTTTACCAAGCAATAAAAAAGGGCGATCAGATTCCGGTAATATTTAGTCGACAAAAAAAGCGATCAGACTTTTTTATGCACCATCAAAATGCCTGAAAATCAAACCATCCAGAAATCAATGTATTCGACATGGGAAACCGTTTCGTCGGAATTGGTTTCACGCATTAACAAGGATGGCTTTTGGGAAGGTAAATTGAGTTCGAGTGCCCTTTCTACGGCCACAGCAGTGGTCACGATTAAATTGGCTTCGAGTTCAGGGATTATTGATCCGGACAAAGCAGAAAAATTAGGAGTAAAAGGACTTGAGTGGCTAGCCAATAGTATTAATCCTGATGGCGGGTGGGGAGATACGGACAAAAGCCATTCAAATATCAGCACAACGACGCTCTGCTGGTCAGCATTTGGGGCCTTTCAAAATGAAGAGGAGAATTTTAAAAGAGTAATTTTGAGATGTGAACGATGGATTGGGGAACAATGTTCAGGTCTATCACCATCCCAGATAGCCAAAACTATCATTTCAAGATATGGAAAAGATAGGACATTCTCCATACCAATTCTAACAATGTGTGCACTGTGTGGAAGGTTGGGTCGAGGCCAGAGCGCTTGGAAAGATATTATCCAGCTTCCTTTCGAACTAGCAGGACTTCCACATTCATGGTTCGCTGCCCTGCGATTACCGGTTGTTAGCTATGCCCTACCCGCGCTCATAGCCATAGGTTTAGTACGCCACATAAAAGCTCCCTCCATCTGGCCTTGGGTCAGGATGCTAAGATCCCTCGTTATCAAGAAAGTCATGAGGAAGCTTGAGGATATCCAACCGTCTAATGGAGGATTTCTAGAGGCTACTCCTCTCACCAGCTTTGTAACGATGAGCCTGATCGCAGCAGGTTTTGAAAGGAGTCAAGTTGTGGAAAAAGGATTGGATTTCATCATTGAATCTCAGAGAAATGATGGAAGTTGGCCAATAGATACAAACCTCTCGACTTGGGTTACCTCACTTTCAATTAACAGTCTCTATTCACAAAAAAATTCAAGAATCAAAGAAACCACTCATTTTTCGAAAGAATTAAAAGCGAAAATGGCAGATTGGTTGTTTGATCAGCAATACACAGCAATACATCCCTACACACAAGCAAAACCTGGCGGATGGGCTTGGACTCCGCTGCCCGGAGGTGTTCCAGATGCAGATGATACTCCTTCAGCCATCATAGCCCTTTGCCTTATCGCCGATGATAATGAAAGGTTGACGGAATCAATAAAACTAGGGTGCGAGTGGTTACTCAATCTTCAAAATATGGACGGGGGAATTCCTACTTTCTGTAAGGGATGGGGAAAATTACCTTTTGATAAAAGTAGCCCGGACCTCACGGCTCATACCATAAAGGCTTGGATCATAGCCTATCCATTATTAGATGACTCCATTCAAAATCAAGTCACTGAGAGCATACAAAGAGCACTTAAATTTTTGTTGAAAGCCCAAAATAGGGATGGATCCTGGACGCCTCTTTGGTTTGGCAATCAGTGGAGAGAAGATGAAACTAATCCTATTTATGGCACCTCAAAAGTCTTAATAGCTATTGCAGAAATGTTGAATTCAGAATTTAAAGACTTTGTAAAAGAAAATAGGTTACTTTCAAAAGCGATTCTCTATTTACTTAGCATTCAAAATTCCGATGGCTCATGGGGAAATGCTAATGTTCACTCTGGAACAATTGAAGAAACAGCTTTAGTTGTTGAATCTTTATCGGTGATGAGAAATTCATCTCTCCATATGAATTTATGGGATAACGAGTGGGATAAAAAAACACTACAGGGAATAAAATTTTTAATAAAAAAAGTCGAAGAAGGCGAATGGAGAACGCCATACCCGGTAGGTTTTTACTTTGCTCGCCTCTGGTATTACGAAGAGATGTATCCTATAATAATGACAACCGCTGCATTCAAGGCTTCGGTATCTTCATTTTGTGAAAAGGAACTGCCTTAATTAAGCTCACCAACCAGATACCTATCACGGCCTAGAAGATCATTTTGGATTTTGATTCTGAATTGTTTCATGGGATTAAATAGCTCCATGAGTCGTGGTCCTTGATCCGCGCCAATTTCCATTGCAAAAAATTTGGGTATCACGGACATACCGTGCAAATCATCAAATATTTTTTGGTAGTACTCTATGCCCGAACTCCCTCCATCTAAAGCAACAATTGGATCATGATCTTTGACCTCTGCAGCTAATGAAGATATCTCTGAGGTCCGAATATAAGGAGGATTGGAAACAAAAAAATCAATTGGGCTGTCTAGACTTACAGAGGCTAAACCATCTGATTGGAATAATTCAAGTCTATCGTCGACCCTATGATTTCGTGCATTTATTTGAGCAATTGCCAATGCGGCACCACTAATGTCAACGGCCTTCATTTTAATTTCATTATGATGAGATAGCAGAGACACCGGAATACACCCACTCCCTGTCCCCCAGTCTAGGCCTACCAGTTGATGTTCTGATTTGTGTAATTGGATCCATTCCGATATTATTTCCACTAAACCTTCAGTTTCAGGTCGGGGAATGAGAACATTTTCATTAACTAAAAAATCCAAACCATAAAAGTTCCAATTTCCAAGAATATGTTGGATGGGGATTCTTTTTTTCCTTTTAATTAAAAAGTTTTGTATTTTGCTGTCCTGTGCCTCGGTAAGATTGATTGGATCACAAATGACAAGTTGAGATCGAGGTATGCCCAATAAGTCTGAAAGAAAAATTTCAGACTCAATCTGAGGTTCTTCAACTCCGATTTTTTCTAATTCTATAGCAAGAGATTTGACTCGATCCCATACTTGGATAAATCCCATATATTACTGCATAGGGGTAATAAGGCAGAATGTCACTGCTAATATCTATCGCTGGCGATTGGATTCTTGCATTCCGACTGGAAAACAGTACTGTTACTAGGTCGCAATAATGGATTCGAAGGATCAATTTGATTTTTGGTATGGCATCAATAATGCCCAAGTCATCGTGTACCCTCAAAAGAAACTCGAGAGCTTTGGGACCACGACTATTCATTACTATCTGGCTACGGAACTAATGGATGCAGTCAATCAGACACGTGTGAGAGAGGGAAAAATCCAAGCATTTAAGCCACAAATTGTCCTTCCTAGCTCGTTTGCTGATTCCATGTTGGAAGGGTTCTCAGAAGAGGAAGCCGGAAAATACATGGATTGGCTTCAAAAAAATGAATACAACCTAGTTCTTCTCAAATACGGCTTTAAAATCAAAAAAGAAGAGATACAGACAGAAATCGTTCACAGACCAGTGGAAGAAGTGACCGAAGATTTAAAAGCGCAAGTGGAGGGTCGAGACCAGCCTATGGAAGCCGTCCTCAAAGGGGTAGAAGAACCATGGGAAGTTTGCCTATTGAAATTGATGGTGGAGATGGTTGAATTGTCTGCAGGCTCAAATGCGACTGAACTAAGGAAAGATCCACATGGATACCACGCCGAAATTGAAAAAGCTTTTTCAGCAGCCGCCAGAGATAACTCGAAGATACAAGTTCTTGCTGACCTTCTAAAGTCAAAGGATCTGTTCGAGCATTATGAAGACAGATTTTTCTCTCTTGTTCGGTCTCAATAATTTTGGAGAAATTCAAAAAGATCCGCAATTTCTTGATCAGAAAATGAATCCAACAAACCTTCAGGCATAAGAGAATTTTGGGACCTAGATATTTCTAAAATGCTAGATTTTGGGATTGTTCTCATCTGCCCTCCCAGTTCCCGAATCAAAATACTTTCCTTCCTTTCATTTACGAGAAAACCGGAATAGACGGATCCTATTTGATCCCTTCCGATTTGATTTTTACGGAGCCTCTTGGTTTTGACCGATGCAAGTTCAAAACCTTCACGAATGGCGAGATTAGGTTGAATGATAGAAGTCGTTAAATAATCCAAATCATCTCTCTCATACCCTGTTAAATCTGGTCCTAAATTGGATCCGATGTCCTTAATTCTATGACATGCACCACAGTGCTGCAGGAAGAGGTTTTTACCATTTTCCAAAGATTTTCTAGGTAGTGCAGCTGCTCTTAAGACCTTGGTGGTCATACTGGAAATATTTTGAGATTTTTTGGTCTTTAACCAAATTTTTTCAAAATTATCAATGAGCGATGGCTTGAGGTTTCTTTTCAAAACCATTTGATTCTGGTAGTTCACAAGATCCTTCTCGATTAAATTTTTCTCCAATGCAGCAACCATTTGCTCAGCCCAAGGACCATAGCCAACTAAAGCACCTATGATCTGATGGTTTATTGGGTCGGTATCACTTAGAAGGCTTATAAATTGGCTTCCAAATTCCTTTTGCGGAAATTGTCTGAGATAAGACAAAGCGGACAACCTTATATTTAAACCATTATTAATGTCTGAAATGAGCTGAAGACAGAGGCCTTCTAGAAGATCAGATGGAACATGCGAAATTAGCCTTAGGATTTGGGCTCTTTCATCCTCATCGTTGTTCGAATCTTTTATAATATTAATAGCCTGTTGGATAAGTTTTCCTTTTGTTGGATCTCCAAGTTTAATCCCAAGTTTTAGTATGTTGGTATCGTTTGGATATTGAGCTGTCAGCAATCGCAGTCTTGTCGACAATTCTTCAGGCACCTGTCTGATGGATTGTCCCTGAAGAGATTTTTCAATGCCCGATACGGCCTTAACAAGCATATCTTGGTCTTTGATTCCGCCAAGCAGGTTGGATAAATACACTAAATTTTCAGTGGTAGGATCAGATACTGCGCGACGCACTAAATTCTCAAAAATCGAATTTCTAAAAAATGAACTTTCCGATAAAAATTTATTCTTCTGGATGAATTTCGTTAAAGCTATCGGTCGCTGAGTATAGCTTTTCTCAACAGCCCACCATGCAAAGCTCCTTATGGTTTGATCTTTCTGTAGTTCCTCTCTTTTCAGGATTTCCCGAACAATCAAATTATTGATTTCAGGAGCCCTTCTTTTAGCACTGCATAAAAGCTGAGTAAGAACTTCTTTGTTGTTTTCTGTTCCGGCATGATAGACCCACTCATTTCTTATCGACTGACTTAGTGGCTCTGACTTATCACCAAGAAGTCTAATTGCCCACATACGAGTCGGAGCATATTTATGAGCCATCGCATTAATCCACAGAGACTCATTCATTTTATCGAGAGCATGAAGAACCCACAATGCTTCCAGTGAAGTCTGTTTTTCTTTTTTGCGAAGCAAAATTGATAATGGATCAACAATGGAATTATCCTGCTTCTCGATTATCAGTCTTCTGGCGGTATCCCTATGCCACTTATTGTCATGACTGAGGTAAGGAATGAGCTGAGAAGAAGATAATTCACTGAGATCAGAATTATTAGTCGAAGGAGCCGTTTTTGAGTAAATCCGATAAACTCTGCCATGTTCCCTGTCCCAATTATCTCTTGGGTCGAGGTGCGTAATTCGGGCATCGTAAAAATCAGAAACATATAGTGCTCCGTCTGGGCCCGTCGTTATATGGATTGGGCGAAACCATTTATGATCAGTCTCAATAGTCTTGTGCATTTCCCGAGTCGTAAAACTACTTCCATCTGCGACTCGATCTAAAGCCATCACAAGATTCGCCAGTGGGTTTACCCCAATCAATTTATCTTTGTATTCAGGGATGGTATGCCCGCCATATATGATCCATTGATGAACCATTCGCCGAGTATCTCCCTCCAAATTCAGCCCGCCCAAATAATCAAAAGCATACGGGTTGTTGTGAGGCCCATGTTTTCCAAAATTCTTTTGGTAGTATCCCCCCTGGTAAAAGTATACCGCCTGCATACCTCCATTTGTTCCAGAAAATAAACGACCCTGATCATCGAATTCTAAACCAAAATTATTCCATCCCCCCTCCGCAAAAAGTTCAAATCGAAACTCTTTAGGGTGATAACGCCAGACTGTTTGACCGAAAAACTTGAGCGGTTTGAATGATTTATTGAAGTGAACTTTTACCCTAGCAGTGACAGTTGAACCAGTTACACCATAGAGCCAACCATCCGGACCCCATTTAAGACTATTAGCTACCGAGTGAGTGTCCTCTAAACCAAATCCCGAAAGATGCACGACCGGGGCTCTGTCTGGCACATCATCTTTATCTTTGTCGGGAACAAATAATAAATATGGGGGATTGAGCAACCATACGCCATCCCTATCCTGGGCAGTGCTGGTTGCAATATTTAAACCCTCCATAAAAATCTTATGTTTATCAAAAATACCATCCCCATCAGTATCCTCATGAATCGTTATCTTATCCTTACCTTTAAACTTTTCTTTTTCAGGTGCATCAAAAGGAGGTGGGGGGGGATCCTGATCATAAATAGCCCTCAAATGCCGGTCCCAGGCTACTAGCTCTATTCCTGCGGGCTTCGGATATTGAATATACTGGGTGACCCACAAGCGGCCTTTCTCATCGAATTCAGTATACAATGGCTGCTGACATTCAGGTTCACTGAGGGACGTTTGGACATCTAAAAAATCGGGAAGCTTGAGCTGTTTTATTGTCTCCAGTGCGCTGAGTGGAGGGCCCTTTCCTTCGATATTTGAGTGGACGTTAGAATTATTTTTGTAGAGATCTGTTGCAGCTTTAATTGATTTAGACCGTCCTTGGTAATCTACAAAGGTTGATGATTGAGGTTTTTGGATTTGAAATTTTTCATTGAATAAAGTGGAAACAAGTTGCCTTTCATTGTCACTGTTTATATCAACGGGCCAACTCCTTAAGGAAGAGAGGTCCCCCATATGAATGGCCCAATTACCAGCTAGGTCGATTGCCTGGTCGCCACTGGATAATTGAATTGGCCCTTTACTGATTCCACCATCACCGCCTTTATTAAATAGGCGTATCGAAAGTAAATTCCAACTTCCTGCAAAGACCATATCCGGTTCAATGAGATAAGGCCTTCTAATGGAACTCGCTGGATCACTTAGTAATGGCGGCATTGATCCGAAAGCACCGATTTTTTCGTTATTGAAGAAAGTTTCCTCAATCGATGAAATCTCACCGACCGAGAAAAATATTCTCCTGCCCTCCCATTTTTTGGGAATAAAAACGTAAGAATGATACCAGGCAAAGCCCTTGTAATCTGCAAGCTTCTCATCACCTACTTTCTGCCAACTTGCCGGCACAGAAATTTTGTTCCAACCCGTGGCATAGTAATCGTCTGCCCTTACGTGAATGGAAATCGAAAGGTAAATCAAGAAGCCCCATTTTATACAAACAAGGTAATGTCCCAAACCAAGCATAGGATTGTATTGAAAAATTTATGATTTTATTATTTTGCCCAAACAATGGCATTTGTGAGTATCTGCAGAAATTCGAACTGCGCGAAATCACCCGGATTACCTAATGAAGTATAGAAAGTTTTTCCATTTCTTCCATTTGAAGTCCAAGCGACTGGTTCTAGCTTGGACTCATCCTTTCCCACCGAACCAGTAAGGAGAATACTAACTCCGTCGTCTGGTTTTCGATTACGATATAGATGGGATGATGATGTAAAATGATTTGATTCTATTCCATTAAGAACAGGGTGTGATTTCCAAAAAGGAATTACGTTAATTATTGTGGCCAAATCATCAGGCCCCTTGTTGCCATAATGCCCTTCATAATCCATCCCGAAAATATCCCGATCAAATTCCTCCCATCGGATATGATTTTTGTCCGGCGGGACCCTGCCAAACGAATGACTCGACGTCCTGATTCCAACTATTCCCTTATCTGTATTTAGATATTTTTGAAGAGCTTTCATTTGGGCCAATGGCGGAGTCCGGCGTCTGACGCTTATAACGAGCACATCTGCCTTTTCAAGAGCTCCAATCAATCCAGGAAAATCGTTAGGATCATCTGGATTAACATGAATGAAAGAACAATCGATTCCATTTGGAATAAGATATTTGCGGGCATATTTAGGCAAGGTCTCGGCAGTGAGGTATTCCTTCTCGCCAATCATAAAGGCAACATTCAAGTCTTTTGCCTTACTATGATCAATCGCTATATTCTGAGAGTCTTCTGATGCAATATTCAGGCATAAATAGAAGCAAAAACCAATTGTGAGTATAAATTTTTCTAGTGGCATTCTGCGAATTATATCATTTAGTTTTCGGTGACGGTAAGTCAGACAATAGTCTCAAAGACACAAATCTAATCAAGTACGGATAGTTTTAAAAGTGAGTTGATTTTCAATTTTATCTTTTTAATAAAAACGCATTAACTGTTTAATAGGTCAAAACCAGAAATAAATGACTTTTCTAATTATTTCGATCCTTGTTCTCATAGTATTGAGCGGGCTATTGGCAGGCATTGAGGCAGCTTTATTCTCTGTCAATCCAGTCAAAGTTAATGAGTTGGCTTCGAAAGGGCAGAAGTCTGCAATGACCTTAAAAAAAATAAAGGACAGCCTCCAACGCCCAATTGCTGCGATTGTCATTCTTACGAATCTTGTAAATATCGTAGGTAGTATCTTTGTTGGTGGGGTCGCCTCTCAGGTTTTTGGTTCCCAGTGGGTTGGGTTATTCTCGGGCTTCTTAACTTTTCTAATAATTATTTTCGCCGAGATTATTCCTAAAAATTTGGGGGAGTTTTATTGTTTAAAAATAAGTCAATCTGTGGCAGCACCGGTTGAGTTTATCACTAAACTACTAACCCCATTTATAGTCTTAATTGATTTTATCACGAAACCATTTCTTCCAGGGCGGACAACGAGTTTTACCACTAATGAAAATGAAATTCGTCTTCTGGTAAAAGTTGGACATAAAGAAGGGACAATAAAAAAGCAAGAACAGGAATTAATCCTAAAGGCATTTGAATTGGATGACACCAAGGCAAGTGATATAGCCACACCGAGAACGGCCATGACATTCCTCCGTGGCCACAAGTCTTTGGAAGAATGCACTGATGAAATAATAGGTTCTCAACATACAAGAATTATCATCGTTGGCGAAACAAGAGATGTCATACTAGGATTTGCAAGAAAGGACCAACTCCTTACAGAAATTATAAATAATAAAAAGCACCATTTGATAAGCGAATTTTCTCAAGAGATTTTGCGATTCGGGAGTGAAGCACCCGCTAGTCACTTACTATCCACTTTTCAAAAAAAGCGTCAGCACATAGGTATTGTAGAAGATAATTTTGGAGGTGTTATGGGAGTAGTCAGTCTGGAGGATGTCATAGAAATACTAGCAGGGGAAATAGTCGACGAAATTGATGAAGTCGTCGATCTTCGAGAATTAGCGAAAATTAAATCTATGAGGTCTAAGACATCCAAAGATTCATCTTAAGCTTACTCCGTAAGTAACGATTCCCATTCGCCATCCGCTACTATGGATAAGATTTTTCGGGAGAGTTGCTCTGTCATTTGAGGGACAGTGATTTGGTCCGCCCTGTTGAGGTCTCCCTGGTTTCTAACAGCAGATCGTGCTGAAACAAGCTTTCTTAAGATTACATCACCTGAATTTCGCTGGGAGACGACGAGTTCACAGATCAAGGTTAGGCGAAGATCTCGACTTGCTTCAATTCGATTTGGGTTCAATGAGATGGCTTCGCGCTGCATTTCCAAAATCGTACCAGAGAGGATAAGATTACCCCGCCCTTTTGTATTCAATTTAAATGTTCCATCAATTTGGATTTCCCGGCGCAGCGATGTCATTAATTCATCCACGATACCTGGCTCAGCCGATCGGTTCTCGAAATTTCTAACACTGATGGATCGCTCACCTTGCACCAAACCATTCGTTGGCCCTAATTTGTATCCCTGGCACCCAGTGAAAATCAGAACGGTAATAATGAGTGTTAGTCCGGCCGGCTTATTCATGTAAATCACAGAATCCTACGATGCTCACCATTTAATAAAAAAAGATCAAAAATTCGAACGAAGTCGGTTACGACTAATTGCAATTACTCCGTTTCAACCTTTGGCTGAAGTTTCGCTATTTTCTGACGCGATTTCTCAGCAAAATCGGATGTGGGGTCTTTTGAGATGGCTTCGTTATAATAGATCAAAGCGGCTTTGAGGGCGTTCTTTTTTTCATAAAAACGACCAATTAGGAATGCGCCTCTCGACTGTTCATCGCGAAGGACGGCTATGTTTTCAGAAGCCTTTTCTTTCCTCTCATCCTCTGGAAACATGGCCATAAAATCTTCATACGCCAGGATCGCTTTTTCCGAATGCCCCTGGTCATACTCACCTGACCTCGCTTGGGCAAAGTAGGCGTTGCCAGCCATGAACAGGGCATTAGCCGCAATTTCTGGCCTATCAAAATATCTAAAGGCAGCTTGTTCATATGCTATGGCAGCGTCCGTAAATTTTTCCGAGAAACTCAGTAGAAATCCTTCTCTTTTTTCGTGAGATTTACCTATATTTATTTGAGCTTGGGCTGCAAAATCGGTGTATGGGCCGTTTTTAATCAACTGCTCGTACATTTTGACGGCTGTTTTTCTGCTTTTGAAAAGAGGAACACGCCCCCAAAATATCCTTTTTCGCTGTCCGTTCATGAATCGGGTGGCGATATCAAATTGTTGTTTCAACGCCTCCTCGTAGCGTGAAGATTTTGGATAAATATCGATAAGGACTTGAAATTCGTCAAAAGCCTTTTCGTCCATCTGCCTCATCGTCAGGGCGACACCGGAATAAAACTGAGCATCTGGGGCGTAATCTGAAAGAGGCCACACTGCCAATAACCTCTTGGCAGATCTTAATGCCAGGAGTCCATCATTCGCCTCAATTGCCAATTTCGTAATCTCGAGTTGATCTTTTGCTCTATCCGCTCTCCAACCAGAATCATCTCCAGGACTGTCGTACCGCCAACCCTCTCCCGGTGTAAATACAAATGGAGCCGGACACCATTCCGTTGCAGAAAGGAATACCAATAAGATGAAAAGGGATTTTCTCCACGCCCAATATCTCATGTTGTTAGGCTATCTGTGAGATTATGATACGTCAAGATTGCCCGTATATGCCCTGTGGACAATCCCTTTAATTTAGAACTCCCGACATAAGTTTCCTTGATACAATGGAAAGAATCTCCATATTATCGGTTAGTTTATGAGTAAAGAGACCATAAAAGTGGCAGTTACAGGGGCTGCGGGACAAATAGGTTATTCCCTCCTTTTTCGCATTGCGAGTGGTGAAGTTTTTGGCCCCGATCAAAAGGTGGCGCTGCACCTACTTGAGATAGAACCAGCCATGAAAGCACTCGAAGGCGTGGTTATGGAATTAGATGATTGTGCCTTCCCTTTAGTCGAGTATATACGACCAACCAGCGACCTTAACCAAGGCTTTGATGGAGTTAATTGGGCTTTATTAGTAGGAAGTGTTCCTCGTAAGGCGGGTATGGAAAGAAAAGACCTCCTGGGGATCAACGGGAAAATATTTGTTGGTCAAGGGCAAGCCATCCAAAATAATGGAGCTTCAGATGTGAGGACTCTGGTTGTTGGCAATCCTTGCAATACGAATTGTTTGATTGCCATGAGCAATGCGCCTGATGTTCCTAGAGACCGATGGTTTGCCATGACTCGTCTTGATGAAAACAGAGCAAAGACTCAACTGGCACAAAAAGCGGGAGTTCCTGTGAGTAAAGTTACGAATATGACTATTTGGGGAAACCACTCCGCTACACAATATCCAGATTTTTATAACGCCAAAGTCAATGGAGCCGCTGGAGACCAGGCCATTTCCGACTTAAACTGGCTGCAAGGAGATTTTATCAGCACTGTTCAAAAACGGGGCGCCGCAATTATCCAAGCACGGGGGGCATCTAGCGCTGCCAGTGCCGCAAATGCAGCCATAGACTCAGTTAAATCCATAATCAGACCTACCGCGGGGGGAGATTGGCATAGCGTAGCCCTTTGTTCGGATGGGTCATATGGAGTTGAACCAGGCATTATTAGCTCGTTCCCAACCCGGAACGTAGCTGGAAATCTTGAGGTTGTTCAAGGTGTGTCCATCAATGACTTTAGCAGAGAGAAAATTGACGCCTCGGTAGCCGAGCTCAAGGAGGAAAAGAGCATGCTCTCGGACTTGATCCCGAACTAAAAGGTAATTTAAGGAATAGAAAATGGCCCTGTAGAGAAATTCTACAGGGCCATTTCTGTTATTTTCTTTGGTAAATTAAGCAAAAGCTGGGTTGAAAGCAATCTCCACGTATTTACCGTGGACAATATCAGTTTGAATATCTGACAGCTTTTCCATCAAGCCGGAATCCAAAACATGTGATTTTGCTTCCATGTATAGTTTTTCTACTTCCGTTGTTTTGAGCTCACGGGCTTGCCTCTGGTCAGCGTTTAATCCTACTTGAGTTGAATTCACGAGCAAAGACACGCTTTTGTTTGCAAATTTTAATGCCAAAAGGGCATACCTTTCACAATCCTGTAAATTAGGAAATAAATAATGTATTTGCATTTCCTCCAGCATTTTCTCGCGTGCCATTTCCCGCTCTGAGTCGGACCAATGTGGCCATTCGTTTACAAGTTTATCAGACGCAATCCTCGCATACTCAAAAGCCG
Source organism: Limisphaerales bacterium (assembly GCA_965657355.1). Lineage (GTDB taxonomy): Bacteria > Verrucomicrobiota > Verrucomicrobiia > Limisphaerales > JAJOIW01 > JAJOIW01. Next base: position 134,608 of record CBFHOE010000005.1, read on the forward strand.
CTTCACACAAAATATCGCAATCATTTTGGCTTCTCATAACTATGCAATTATCGACAGTTATTTTCTAATCTTGATAATAATATTCAGTGCTTTTTATTACAGAGGATGCGTGATTTCATAGACCCGTCAGTATGAACAATTTAAGAAGTGAATTAGCAGGTATAATCGACCACACTTTACTTTATCCATATGCCAAAGCGGATGATATTGAGACACTTTGCCGCGAAGCTATGGATTACGGATTTTTCAGCGTATGCGTTCACGGGTGTTGGGTGCAACTTGCTTCTTCAGCATTAGAGGGCACTGATGTGCAAGTGTGCGCGGTTGTTGGTTTTCCTCTGGGATGCTCTGATCCAGATGTTAAGCGATACGAGACAGAAGTGGCCGTCGATGAGGGCGCACAAGAGATAGACGTGGTTCTCAATATCGGCTGGTTAAAAAACGGACAACATGAACTTGTTCACAGGGAATTAAGAGATGTGGTCGAAGCAGCAGATGAAAGGAAGGTCAAAGTCATCATCGAAACCTGTTACCTTTCCGATGAGGAAAAAAAACTAGCCTGTAAAATTGTAAATGATTCAGGAGCGCATTTTGTCAAAACCTCGACCGGGTTTGGTAAAGGGGGGGCAACTCAGGAAGATATACAACTTATTTCCAAACTTGTCGGGAAAAAGCTCGGAGTCAAAGCCTCTGGTGGGATAAGGACCACCAAAACAGCACTGGAGATGATTCAAGCAGGAGCCAGCAGACTGGGCTTGTCTTCAAGCATTCAGGTTGTTGAAGGCCTTTCGGATCCTGACATACAGGCATGGTTGCAACAATTGGCTATTATTAAAAAATCATCAGAAAAAAACCCGAGTCCGGAGAATCAGGTTTAATCGCCTTGTCAGAAGATTGAGTTCTCAATCCTCTATGGGAAAATGCCCATTGTTTCATAAGCACGCGCCACTTTATTGATAGCAAAATAGAAAGAGGAGGTTCTCATACAGGGGAGGTCGTTGGATTTCCAATCTTCAACAATATGATTGAAAGCTCTCACCATAGTGTCCTCAAGAGCTGCTAAGACATAATCGACCTCCTTAGCACTATCTGCAAAATCCTGAAGTTGGCCTGGTTCAAATTGCTTTTGTGTGAGTGATTCTACAGCAGTCAATAAGCGGTGGTTATTGATTGATTGCTGTCGGCTTGTCATACGATCAAAACTCACATGAAACAAATTTTTCAACCATTCGAAGTAGGACACAGTCACACCACCTGCATTAAGGAACAAGTCAGGAATGATCAATTTCCCATTAGCCAAGAGAATAGCCTCTCCGCTCGAAGTTGTTGGCCCGTTCGCTGCTTCGGCTATGATTTTTGCCTTTATATCGGGCGCGTTAACATCTGTGATCTGATTTTCCAGTGCAGCAGGTACCAATATATCGCAAGGATAGGTGAGGAGATCACTAGATTGCTTTATAAATTGTGCTCCAGGGAAATTTTCGATAGTTCCATTTTCTTTTCTAAACTTCAAAAGAGCTTTGACGTCCAGCCCATCTGGGAGGTAAACCCCACCCTCTCTTTCGGCAACTCCTACAATTTTTGCATCTCCCCGTTCTTGCAAAAAAAGACCTGCATGGTAGCCCACATTTCCCAATCCTTGCAGAATGACTGATTTACCACCAATACCCGGGTTTAGACCTAGTTTGTTTATAATCCACTTATTGCGAAGCGATTCTCTAATACCGAAATAGACACCCAAACCAGTGGCCTCTTGACGACCCGGTATTCCGTGCAGTGAAAGAGGCTTCCCTGTCACAGCCCCAAAGGCAGCTAACTGGGAGGGATTGAGCGCGACATAAGTATCAGCCATCCATGCCATTTCCTGAGCACCCGTGCCATAATCTGGCGCAGGAACATCAACTTCTGGACCAATAAAATTCTTTTTAGCCAATTCAGCGGTCAGTCTCCTGACAACTCGCTGCTTAAAAGTTTTATTCATAGTGTGCGGATTTACGCAGACACCACCTTTTGCGCCACCGAAGGGAACATCGACCAATGCACATTTGTACGTCATGAGCGTCGCTAGAGCGATCGTTTCATTCGCACAAACTGTTTCACTGAATCTAATCCCACCTTTTGTGGGTAGTCGATGGTGACTATGTTGCGCTCGGTAAGCTTTGATGACTTCAATCTCTCCATCCTCTCGCTCGACCGGAAAATTCATCGTGTAAAGGCTATTACACTGCTTCACCTGGTTGAGTAAGCCAGGTGGAAAACCCGTAAATGCCGAAGCTTTATCAAAATAGTATTCAACAGATTTTAAGAATACGTTGTCATCATGCAATTGTCCTTGCTTCTTTTCTGAGTTCATAAAGCTGAATGCCTGAGATTGTATACTCAATCAGATAATTTTGCACATTATCCACCTAAAAAATTTCGGATTTTTGAAACATACTTCTTGGATAACTACTTAGGTATTCTCTACTAAAATTTTTTTGTAAAAATTTTTAAAGAGCCAACCCCGTAAGACAGCCCATGTCGCACCCCTCGAGGTAAAGTGTTCCCATGAGTATGAAGGAAAACTTATGCACACAACTCGAATTTAACATGGGACCCGAAGATTCTGAGCTTTTGAGCAACCAAAGAAAGACGGTGGCATCAAAAAAAATATTTGATCGCATTCGAGAAATCGTTGCGAAGACTGAGGCAAAGCCATCTGCCTGGAAAGAAAGAGAACTACCGAGTAGCGAATGGTCCATATACGCGGACATGAAGAGGTTTGAAGTCGTCGGTTAACCAACCTTCTTTGACTGGAACTTCTTGAGAATCGTTAAGACGAAGGACCGACGCGGGGCAGGTGGTTTCTGATTCAGCCCAAGCATCAAGACGTATAGAATAGGTCTGAGGAAAATTGGTAGTATTGACGGCTAAAAGATAAAGCCCTGGTTTAAATTTTCCGGAGGGTCTGCCGGGCTGAACTTCAAAAAATCGGGCAGTGACCGAGCTCATCCCAAATTCATTAAACCTTTTAGAAAAGTCACCATATTTTTGTCTGAAGCCAACCCATGGTCGCTGCCCCATTAAGATCTCTTGGTATTTCTTAATTTTCTCAACCACAACCTGAGTTGATGCCCAAAGTGCCGGATGTTCCGGTAGAAACCAGTTTCCGGATTTATAAGAGAAAAATATAATTCCCTCTGCACCCTGAGCTATGGCATCGAAAACCATGGCGTTTAATTCTGCAAAACTTGGAGACCGAGGAACAAAATCCTGAGTGATGACATCTGGAAAAGCTTCCCAGGAGAATGCCTGAACAATGGCATATACTGGTCTGCCTGGGCCTGCTGCTAATTTACCCATTCTTACATGATGACCTAGATCCCCTACTCCTCTCCATGGTATGGGATAGCGGTCTACCATTATATGGTCGGCGAATTCTTGATAAAAATCGAGTTTATCGGTTCTCCAGCTTGTTATACTGAGTGGCTTAGATACTCCAATCGATTTTAATTGATTCATTGCCTGATGAATCAGAAGAGGATCAATATTATTGAAAGCTGGCTCATCCACAAGATACCAGGAATGAAGGGAGGGGTGAGAATCAAACTCGAAAATGGCTTGATCGAAATTTCCAACTGAATCTTTTGATGTGTATTGAATCCCGCAAGTTGAGATGAAATTCATTCCCAAATCTCCAGCAGCCTCCAATCTTTCTGAGTTTACAGAGCTAACAATAGTATTAAATCCAAGACTGTTTAAATATTCATAATCTTTAGGGTCATGCATCCCAAACATACCGACGAGCATTTCTTTTTCACTTACTTTTTTCGACTGCAATACATCTTTGGGTGATTCCAAATCTTTGTTTATCACAATGCACTTCGAGAGCAGAGCGCCTATAAAAACAAAGCCGAATATTATTCTAAATAAATGCATTATTGGATTGGTGCCAGTAACTCATGCGCGCCTCGCAGTGCACACAAGAACGCAACAAATCATAACAAAAAGGTGCGTGATCGAGTAAACTTGAAATGGAAAATCGAATTTTGCATGGCCCAAACATCCAAGCAGAGAAATCATCATTAAAGCATAAAAGGGAAAAGATTGGTGGATACCTGAACCAATCAGCCAATGAACGAAAACTATCAAAACCATTAGGGCAACAACGGATGAGCCAACAATCCCATAGGTGGTCAATGTTTCAAGGAAATCATCATGAACGTAACCATGCCAAGTCTGGTACGAATTCTCCAAATACATTTTGTTAACCGTGAAAAATGATCCCGGCCCTGTGCCGAACAATGGGAAGTCTTCATAAATTTTCCAAGCGACATTGAAGATCTCATTTCTTCCACTGGAACTTTGGTTGATAGTATCAAAAAAACTGTCTCCTGTGAAATCCCCTTTAAATATTAATCCACTCTGTTCGGGTTTTTCACTTAAAGTCTCAGCGAGCTCAATATCAGTTGGGGTGAGGGCTTTGTTGTATACTTCTGTGGATTGTATGTAGCCACCCTGCCCACTACCGGAAAAACCGACACCATTACGGAGAAATTTAATCCCTGTTTTTGAACCCCATAAAGGAGCCATACCATTTGTCCTCTCAAGTGGTTGGATCAAATCCCCGTTCACATAAATTTCCAAACCGTCTTTTTTCACCCACTGGAGTTCGGTATCTTTGCCTTGGTAGTTGGCAACAAAATTAGTGACCGTACTCATTCTCCAGTCACTAGCTGTCTTCCCCTTAAGTCGGATGTTCAAATGTCCATTAGAGCCTATCCATGCTTCCAGAGTATTTGCAGTATTCGGGGGCGTCTCAATCGGACTCAACAACTGAAGGTAGTAGTTTTTCTTTTTCTCAGATTCGGGAATATTAATGGATGTTTTCACAGTCACTTCATTGGAGTATGTCTCCTTTGCTGAAGTGGAAAACATTGTGTTTGGTCGAAATAATCTTTTTTCGAGCGTGTCCCAGCCGAGCCATCCACCGAATCCAACAATACCTGCGAAAAGAATTAAGATTCCTGATTTGACCATGAAGGAGGTTCTTTTCGAGAAAAACAAAAATAAAAGCACTGAAGCAAATGTGCCTATGAGAGAAATCAAAACACCTCCTCGGCTAGTAGCGATAAGCGGCGAAATAGCGATGATAATACCAAGGGGTAATAAAACGACATGAGCCCCCTGGCCTAAGCGAGCAGTTCGTTTGAAATTTTCTTTAAAAGCGGAAGAGGCAGCCCACCAAAACCCCAAACAAACAGGCCAAGCTAAGTTTAAATACTGAGCTGCGTTACTTCTATAGGCATAAGGCCCAAACTGGGATTGGTTTGTTTTATTAAATGGAGGCTCAACTAACCATAGTAATTTGTTCCCCCCATCAAATCGTTGGATGATAGAGACAAGCGACAGGAGCGCTGCATTTCCAGCAAGAAACCATAGTAGAATTTTGAGTCTGTCCGGAATATATAGTGGATCTTTATTTCTATTCGAGATGCCAGCGCGTACGTCATCATCCTTTCCTCTTTTGGCATGGCGTTCTTTTCTGGTTTTCCCCAAGACCCAATCTCTGGTTCCCCAAAAAAAACATGCCAATGCCAAGGTTGAAAAAAATGACGCCCATGAGGCGGTTTGATTGTAGCTATGTGGCAACCAATCTATGTAGTTGTCAATATAATCCCATAGTCCTTGAGATGGGTAGTAATGAACTCTGGCGTTAATGGCACTCGTCGCGCAAAAGAGCAGAATAAAAACTGTGAGAATGGCCAGCAGAGTCATTAATATTTTAGATACTCTTGTTCTCCAAGACGGTTCAATATCGGAGAACCCCCAGCGATGCGGCACATACTTAAACTTGTATCGAACAATCCATTTTCCAATAAAAAGGGCGCCAATCAGAAAACCAAAAATATTCATGGTATTGATCGCCCAGTCGACTGTAGTACCCAAAGCCCATGGAGCGAAAATAACTGAGATGCAAATAAGAATCTGGGTTAGCCTATCGAAGAAATCGAAGGCGGGTGGTGTTCGGGCCCACCCATTTTCAGGGAACCGGATAGTCTCTCCCTGCCTTTTTTTAGAATCGGATCGCCTTCTTCGTTTAGATTCATTTTGCGGGGTATTGTCCGGTACAAGATCGTCCATGCCATACAAGCAAAAGAGAAACCAAGGAATATCTCAAGTAATTAAAAGGTGAATTCTAGAAAAAATTGTGCTAACAAAAAGATAAAAGGTATCAAAAATTGAGCGCAAAAATAGGAATTATTATGGGAAGTGACTCGGATTGGCCAACAATGAAGCCAGCCGCTCAAATTTGTCAGGAATTTCAAACTGAATATGAAGCGAAGGTCGTATCAGCCCACCGAACCCCAGATGACATGGCTGAATACGCCAAAACTGCTCAGTCTCGAGGACTTAAAGTCATTATAGCTGGAGCTGGAGGTGCCGCACATCTCCCCGGAATGGTGGCAAGCTACACAACCTTGCCTGTCATTGGTGTCCCTGTGCGATCAACGGCTTTAAGCGGAGTAGATTCGATCCTCTCTATTGTCCAAATGCCTGCCGGCGTCCCAGTCGCCACGGTAGCTATTGGCAATGGTAAAAACGCTGGTTTGCTAGCTTTGAGAATTCTCTCGGTCACAGACTCCGAAATCCAAACAAAGCTCAAGGTTTTTATGGATAACCAGGCGAAAGAATCGCGGCTCAAGAGTGATAATCTCAAATAAAAACGACCTAGTATTTCATAGGCCGTTTGGTCTGGTTTATTTTTGAAAAATTATCAAACTGAGTTGGAACTACGAAGTTACAGTTCTCCTCGTTTCGTCAAATAATCTCTGAACCAGTCAACGGTGAGTTCGAGCCCCTTTTCGAGCCCCACGGTTGGTTCCCATCCAAATATTTCTTTTGCTCTTGTGTTATCTGCATACATTCTCCAAATCTCAGTAGGCCTATATGGGATTTCACCAATCTTCAGTTCAGATTTGGTCTGAGTAATTTCTGCAATCTTCACGACTAAATCCTTAATGGCGATTTCTTCAGCAGCGGCGATGTTTATTGGCTCGTCCTCCTTACCTTGGTGCAAGGCCGCCTTTATTAAGCCATCCACAATATCCGAAACGTAGTTGAACTCACGAGTTTGCTCCCCTTTCGTTGTCAGAATGGGTTTCCCTTTCAAACAATTGATGATCAGTTCAGGAATAACAGCTTTGCTCGATTGATACGGACCAAAAACATTGAATGGTCTGCATATGATAATAGGGATCGAATCAGCCATTCTTTGTTTAAGCCGGCAATACAATTCTCCAGAATACTTAGTAATAGCGTATGGAGAAATTGGATCTGGTCTCATTGTTTCGATAAAGGGAACTGACTCCTGATGCCCATAGACCTCTGATGTGGACATGTAGATGAATTTTTCAACACCGTGGCAGCAATCTAGAAGATTAGCCGTTCCTTTGGCATTTACATCGAAGCATTCCTCGACTTGGACAAAACTGTGGCCAACGTGATTATAGGCAGCGAGGTGAAACACAATATCAGGTTTGAATTCATCGATGCCGATTTGAATAGCTCCTCGATTTCTCAAGTCAGCTTCTATAACACGTATGTCATCCCAACAATGAGCAAGCCGCTCATTCTTTACAACATTGCCATACCTGACCGTCACACCGACTTCAGCGCCGTCAGCCATGAGTCTATTGACGAGGTGGCTAGGAATGAATCCGCTGCCGCCTGTCACTAATACTTTCTTTCCTTTCATAAAATAAATTATAAATTTAAATTTTTGAGTTTCTCCTATTGAAGAGTATAAAGTTCTATAATTTCAGATTCTGCTGACTGTCTTTCTTTTTCCGTATTTACTGTGAGATGTTTTCCCTCGTGCAAGAACGCACCAAGTTTTTTTTTCTTTGCTAAGGAATCCATCCATTCCGTGACATCACTGTAGTTTATAATGGTTTTTAAGCTGTCAGGGGAGGCAACAAAAAAGCCAATGTTTATGAAATACGGGAGATCGGGCTTTTCACGAAATCCAGTAGCTAATTGTCCACTCACATCTACAATGCCAAAAGAAGATTTGAATGGAAAAACAGTAACACTGACGTCAGTTTGCTGCTCGTTGTGGAACGAGCACAAATCTTGTAAGCGAACATTAGCAATGGTGTCACCATAACAAACTAATGCTGGCCCCTTTAGATCTTTAGAAACCTCAATCAACCTTTCGGCGATACTGGCATCGCCTAAATCTGAAAGTTCTATATCTATATCTTCACAGTCCAAGGAATCGTCCACGAACTCTCGAATCATTTCGGCTTTGTAACCAATACAAAAAATAAACCGCTTTATTTGCTGCCCTTTGAGAAACTCAACAAGATGCTGTAATAATGGCTTATCCAGAACAGGAACAAGTGGCTTAGGACATTTATCTGTAAATGGACGAAGCCTTTCTCCTTTTCCTCCACAAAGCAAAATTGCTGTGAGATTTGATGGACTCACTGACATAATATTTTATTTGACCTGGGAAAAGTTCTTTTTTCAAAGAAAACCCATAATTACCAGTAGCTTAAGTGTAAATATTGTTGGTTTTGGTGGGCCAAACAACCAAAAAGGCATTAATCACCCTGTCTTAGTTTTCGACTAAAATTTTCAAGAGTTAAACATTGAACTGCTTTTCTTGCTTCCTGACCCATAGATTGGAGCAAATCTGGCGAATTTCTGAGTGTTTCAAGCTTTTCCAAGATCGCCGAATTGTCTCGTATCGGGACAATAAAACCATTTTCTCCGTCCCGAACCAGGTCAGCAGCACCAGTATTTTCAGTTACAATAACAGGTTTACCGCATGCCATAGCCTCAGCAACGACGTAGCCAAACCCATCGGCCAGCGAGGGATGCACTAAAACTGAACTATTTCCGAATGCGTTTTCATACCCAAGTTGCCGAATACTACCCGGTTTCATTTTAATTCTGGCGTCATCATTGATGGCCTTCTTCATGAAGTCAGCAACAGGCCGAGCACCTGGGCTACCCCATAAATGGAGCTCAGCTTTGGGGTCATTAAAATCTTTGAAAGCTTTTATAAGATAGTGAAAACCTTTTGCAGGCTCCAGTAATCCAGCATAAGCAACCACAAAATTCTGAGGATTCTTTTGCTCAATTACCTCATGTGATGGAAAAGCATCCCAATCTAATGGTGGATTGGCAGAAAAAACTTTTTCTGGAGAGATACCACGGTCGATAAACATGCGCCGAGCAACATTGGACATAACCCTGATGTCGTCAGCTTCGGCATACTCTTCAAGCATACGATCAAGGACGCTGGACCTCAGAGTAGGCTTAATTGTAAAAATTTCACATTCCTCGGTGAGCTCAGTAAAATAAGCCTCGGCGTGAATCGTTATTACATCCAGGCGAGCCCAAGCCCCTCGCATTTTAGCTTTTTTGATTGAATCAAGAGACTGACCAGTTGCCCCTTGAAAAAACGAGCAATCAGAAAGGTTCTTTGCGACATAGGAATCAAAATGCTTATCGCCCAGAGCCACGTGAAGATCTCTGAATTTGCGCAAATAAGGAGTCTCGCTCATAATTTTTGATATTTTTGAGGGATTAACTACCGTGGTGTCAGTGTCTCCATATGGACCCTGGCTGAATAAACGCATGCTTTCGGGACCAGCTTGCAAATAGGCTTGTATCATGTGTTGAAAGTTAAGCCCCTGCCCTCCTTTTCCGGGTAAAGCATTCGCTGAAAGAATGACGGATAACTCCTTAGAAATTTTCAATGCAAGTATGTTTTTACCTTTTCGCCGGGAATTATCGAACAAATATTTTCAAGATTGAATGAAATTGGAGTGACAATTTCAGTTTTCTGATGAAATTATCATGACATGGTCCTCGTGATAGACAATTACGACTCTTTTACGTTTAACCTCGTCCAATACCTCGGTGAAGCCGGGGCCGAACTTGTAATTCGTAGAAATGACCAAGTCACTATCGACGAGATCGAAAAATTGAGTCCAGAGAGAATTCTTATTTCTCCAGGCCCCTGCTCCCCAAAGGAAGCTGGCCTTTCTAACGAGGTTATTAAACATTTTGCAGGCAAGCTCCCAATTTTTGGTGTTTGTTTGGGACACCAATGCATAGCCCACAGCTTTGGAGCGGTCGTAAAAATCAATTACCGGTTGATGCACGGAAAAGTTTCACTGATCCACCACAATGGGAAAGACATCTTTGAAAACATACCTCAGCCATTCGAAGCAACTCGATACCATTCGCTGATTGTAGACAAAGAAACTCTACCCGAAGATTTTGAAATCACTGCAGAAACCGAGGAGGGAGAAATAATGGGACTCAAACATAAGGATTTACCGATATGGGGTGTTCAATTCCACCCAGAAAGCATTCTCACTCAATCGGGTCACGAATTAGTGGATAATTTTCTCAAAGTCGGGTAATCGGTAAAATTTAATCAATTTAAGGCTTTTTTTCTGATTAATTTGTGCGTTTATTGATTCTCCATTTAATCTGGAAATGTCATTAATAGTTCAAAAATACGGTGGTTCTTCAGTCGGTGATGTCGAACGGATCCGTAATGTTGCGAGCCGGGTCGCTCGATGGCACCAACAAGGAAACCAAATCGTTGTCGTGGTTTCTGCAATGCGCGGTGTCACAGACCACCTTCTCGGTATGGCTCGGGATTTGACCGAAATACCAGATGAAAGGGAAATGGATATGTTGCTCGCCACTGGAGAGCAAACCACCATAGCCCTAACGGCTATGGCTCTCCACGAGATGGGCATACCAGCAGTCTCAATGACTGGTGCTCAAGCAGGAATTATTACCGACGGAGTGCATACAAAGGCAAAAATCCAAAACATCACGCCTGAATTGCTCCATCAAAGACTAGATGAGGGAAAAGTTGTCATCGTGGCTGGTTTTCAGGGCCAGACTCTTCATGGACAGCTAACAACTTTGGGGAGAGGTGGCTCAGATCTGACGGCAATTGCCCTTGCTTCTGCTCTTAAAGCGGACCTTTGCCAAATTTACACGGATGTTGATGGAGTTTATACAACTGACCCTCGTTTGTGCCCAAATGCCCGCAAATTAGAAGAGATTTCTTACGATGAAATGCTCGAGCTTGCCAGCACTGGGGCAAAGGTCATGCAATCGAGGAGCGTAGAGTTTGCCAAGAAATTCCAAGTATTATTTGAAGTTCGATCAAGTCTTAATGACAACCCAGGAACCACTGTGAAGGAAGAAACTAAAAATATGGAGGACGTCGTTATTCGCGGTGTCGCACTGGATAAAAATCAAGCTAAAGTAACTTTAGTTGGAGTCAGAGACAAACCCGGTTTTGCCGCAAAAGTTTTCAGAGCGTTAAGTGATGGTAACATAAATGTGGATATGATTGTTCAGAATATCAGCCACGATTCCGATCCTCCGAAAACAGATATTTCTTTTACGATCGATAAACCCGACGTTCCCAAATCGCTCAAAGTATTGAACCACATTCGAGAAGCTATCCAAATTGATGATATTATCTCAGATGAAGGGATTGGAAAAATATCAATCGTCGGAGTGGGTATGAGAAGCCACAGTGGAGTCGCAACAAAGCTTTTTGAAACCCTCGCATCTGAGAATGTGAATATTCAAATGATTTCCACGAGTGAGATCAGGATTTCGGTCGTTGTGGATATCAAGGATGCCGAAATCGGTGTCAAATCTATCCACAAAGCATTTCTGGAATAAACGAACCTTGCTTGGAGATTTTACTCTTTAAGTGAGTATATTTGCAAATCGTCAAATAAGATAGGGAGACCTGAGTAAGCGGTCCCAAAAACGGAGGACTCCCCACCAAAAGGTTCTTCCTTAGTGATTAAAGAAATAATAGGTTTTTTCGGTCTCTCTTTCGAGGACTCCCAAATAAAGCCTTCTATTTTCCAAGTATCATCATCGTTATTTTGATAGAGTGTTATTTCAAGGGATGCCCATTTATTGGCACTCATCCAGCGATAGTCATTTGATGCGACGACTTCTTCCTCAAAAAGAATTTCAACTTTTCTTTTCGCTGGACTCACCCTGAATTGATACCCCCCTATTCCATGTATACCCACTCCAAATGACGGATAGGATCGCCTCTTTTTTCTGGCAAGAATCTTGCATCTTACCCTTATGTTAGACTCCAGGTAATCACCAAAAAGAAACCCGTGATCACCAAGCGGCTCAGCCGATAATTCAGCACATTTATTCCCTTTCGCCTCGGCTACAATTTTAAATTTACCGTCCAAAATTAGAAAATTATCAGATAACTCTCCAAGTGGCTCTTCCTGAAATTTTTCAGAAAAGACTTTTTTATATCCAGTAGGAGCGATCGTATCAGATTTGGCGAAATATAAAGTGATTAAATTCAGTAATATAATGGGAACAATTATTTTCATTTTAAAATAGGACTTAAAAATAACTTTTTAATAATCTCATTTATTCCACCTTGAATATTACTGGAGAGAATTCTTGAGCAAGCCGATCTCCTTTGTCCCTGTCTTGGCTTGAAATCTTTTCAGCAATAGTCCTCCACGCTTGAGAGGCTTCGAGATCATCTTGATTTAAGGACAACCTCATCCACTTCCATGCTGCGGGAAAATCCTTTTCAACTCCCTTACCTAAATAGCATAGCATTGCGAGTATACATTGTGCTCTAGAGTGCCCGCCTGAAGCGGCCCTCTCGTACCAGAGTGCCGCTTCGACAACATCTGGCTGGACTCCTTTGCCCTTAAAAAAACTCTCCGCGACTTGAAATTGGGATTCAACATCTCCTTCGCTCGCCTCTTTCCAAACCTGGGTAAAGTGAGCGGTGTTGAAATCTCTAGCATATTGTTTTGCTGCCGAAAACCCTTTGGATAAATGCACAACCGTTTCCTGAACATTTTTTTTGTTCATTAACATTTTTGCTGCACCAAAGATCCAAGACATCTCTTTATTCTCCAGAAGGTTTTTCTACGACAACCTCACTAGTTTTCTCAACTTCATTAAAAAATAGTTGTTCAAGGCGAGCTAGGATAGGTTTTGAGCTGGAGGCTCCAATGGGACGCCCGTCGACTTCATCGATAGGCGCTAATTCTCCCATCGTTCCAGTACAAAACATCTCGTCTGCCCTGTAAATTTCAGTTAAAGAAAGGTCTTTCTCAATAGCAGGTATATTGTTCCGCTTACAAAGGTTCAAAACTGTCGATCTGGTTATTCCCTCAGGGCAGGCTGTCGTTTTTGGAGTAAACACAACACCTTTATCAACGATAAATATGTGTGTCGCATTCGTCTCAGCTACAAACCCATTATAATCGAGCATTAGAGCATCATCTACCCCGGCTTGATTAGCTTGAATTTTTGCAAGAATAGATTGAATGAGGTTGTTATGATGAATTTTAGGATCCATACAATCCGGAGGAAAGCGTCGAACACTTGACGTTATGAGCTTCAATCCTGACTTATCGTATACAGGTGCTTTATGCTCAGCTAATATGATCAAAGTGTGCCCTTGCGTATTTAATCGAGGGTCCATTCCAGAAGTTAGTTTAACCCCTCTGGTTAGGGTGAGTCGAATATGAACGCCATCATACATATTATTGGCTTCCAAAGTTTTTTTAATCTCATTTACAATCGAGTCCTTATCAGGGATAGATTTGAAAGCCAAGGCAAGCGCTGAACTTTTCAATCTATCTAAGTGCTCGCTGAGGGTAAAAATTCTCCCTTTATATACCCTCAATCCTTCCCAAACGGCATCCCCTCCTTGAACCACTGAGTCAAATGGGCTGATCCCAGCCTCATCACGGTGGACAATATGGCCATTGATATTGACCATTAGATTTTTATTTTTCTCATTAAATTTCTGGAGCATATCTGCGTTTCTCTCTTCTGTTTTTTTATTTAAATAGTCGATCTAATTTGAGTTAAGGAGAAATTGTTCTCGGGAATGTATTATCTCTCGATTTAGATATTCTAAAAATAGAATCTAAATCCGATTTCACCCTCTGACTATCAAAGTTACTTCCAAGCTTTATTGTCTTAAGAAAATCCATGGAATCCAGCAACATGGATTCATTCCCATCGTGCAGCAAACCAAGAAACTCGCCTCCTTGAGAAAAAAGAAAATTACCCCGGCTGGATTTAAAATCTCCTAACAAAGAGGAAATGACACTGCCATTTTTGAGTCGAATTGATTTCATATTTCCAGGAATAATTGAATACGGACTCACCCCGTATTTTTCATTCTCGGATTGCACTACAACCACTTCTGGGTATTGGAATGGATCATTAGAAAATTTATAGACTTCAGGAAGCATGGCAAAATCTTCCTGGGCGACTTTGATTTCAGCGACAACAAAATGTGAGTTACCTTTGAGAAGTCCGATCTCACTTACCTCGACTTTCACCCCCCCATACTTTATGAAGAGTTTAATATCAATGGGTGTATTCACTCGGTATTTAACTTCAAATGGAGTGTCGTAAATATGACACATGGTATATATACGATTCGAGCCATCAGTTTGAAATAAAATAGATGGAATCCTCTTTTCTTTTTCAACTAAGTTACCCACGATTCCTCGAGAGCTATATTCGAAATGTAATTGAACAGACCTGTTGAGAAAATCATTAAATATCTCGTGCGGTGACATGGGGCTGCTACGTCTGATCTCCTTTGTAATCTCATCTGACTTGTTGGCTAGTGAGGCCACACTAGAAGTCAAACTCGCTGCTTGATTCTGTAATTTTTGATTTAGCTCCCTTTCTTGAGATAGAAACTCTCTGGTTTGTTGAAGGTTGCTAGAAATAAGTTTTTTCTCCGACTGAAGCACGTCGATTGTCGAATCCAAAAGTTGTGTTCTACGGGATAGTTGCGTTGATTCTTCCTCAAGTTTTTTGTTTCGATCTATTGCAAATTTTACATTTGCCTCAGCATCAATAAGCCGTTGTTCTAGCATTGCCTGTTCGCGAATGGCGGCACTTAATAAATTTTCTTTTTGTTGAACAGCCATCTCTGCCTCTTTCAACTTTGTTTCATTAATAATGAAATCTTGTTGTTTTTGAATTAGAAGGCCCTGTAATTCAGCCTTTTCCCTCTGTGTCAGAGCTTTGAATTGAGTCATAGAAGATTGAGTTCTTTCCAGAGATTTCTGAAGATTTTTTATTTCTATCTCTTTTTGATTTTTCTCTTCTGCAAACTGGTTAGCGTCTTCTTTTACTAATTCATAGTCAGATTTTAATTGGTCAAGTTGTTGATTGGATAGAGCGAGATTCTCATTTGCTTTTTTAAGAGAAAGGGTTTTTTGTTCATTTTCCATTTTCTCAAGTGCCAACGACTCTTGGAGAGTTTTTACTAGGCCTGACATGTCACCAGAATCATCTTTTGGCTCCTGAATGACTTTATCAGGATTCACAATAATGGCATCGGCAGGAACATCGAATCGAGCCATTGCAAACATGCTCAGTAATAAAAAATCACATACTAATAAAAGTAGAGGCCTGTTCATTTTTTATTTGCGTCCCTGATGAGTTCTTGGCGAAGAGGTCTGAGATGAAAGATCTTAACAAAAGCAACAGAAATAATTCCAAAAAGCGTGGAGGCATATGCTGCCATGAGGCTAGCGTTCACTAATCCTAAAGTGACCATGCTTAATGCTAAAACTGTTCCCCCAAGGCCAACATAAAGGCCACTGTCAAACAGATTTTCTTCGTTTGCCAACAGCTCGAGTTTAAGGCTAGCGGATTCTTTTGATTTTCGTATCTCTGCCAACTTCATCCTGCATACTAAATATAATATAAATTGTATTAATGAAAATGCCACCAATACGATAATGGTTGGCTGGTCTAGTGATTGAGTATTCATTGATGATGATGATGAAAAAGTAAA
Organism: Limisphaerales bacterium; assembly: GCA_965657355.1. Taxonomy (GTDB): domain Bacteria; phylum Verrucomicrobiota; class Verrucomicrobiia; order Limisphaerales; family JAJOIW01; genus JAJOIW01. The sequence goes on from CBFHOE010000005.1 coordinate 150,482, forward strand.
TTGTTTTGAAGGTGCTGGCGTATTTGTTGAAACCATTGAGTATTTCGAATCCGGTGTGACTTTTTCTAATGGAGGCTCACTCAAGAACCAAAATAGTCCACCAATAATTAAAGCGACCGAGATATTTCTCATGAGCTCTAAGCTTCGATCAGTCGATGGTCTTGCTGAGGGTTTTTCCTCACCGGTAGAAAGAATGAAATGGTTGAATGAAGCAATTGAGAAGTTGACCAAGCATAGTGAGCCACCCCAGAAGAGGATTATTTTCAATACAAAGCCTAGGTGAGGATTTTGAATAGCCAATAGTTCTAAGCCAGCCGCCTTTCCAACAATTGCAATACTTTTGGGTAAACTAGGCAATAATGAGTTCTTATCAGTAATTTCCTTCTTTGTATCTAAGATGTAATCAACGGCATTTTTCCCCAGCCATAATGCCTTTATTAATGAATCTTTACGCGCCTGGTTTTTTTTATCATCGGGGGTATACATCACCGAAGCCACTTTAAGTGGATCACCATGAATTAAGGAAACAGCGTAGTATACTGGAAAAATATCAGGGGCTGATACTGAAATTTTACTAGCACGGACAATAGCTTCAGGGGATTTACATTGCTTGACCAGCTCAGCCATGGACATATAGCCTAGTTTTGAAGATAGATTCAATATGGACAGCAGAAAGATCTCTAATTGCTCAGTCTCCTTATTTGGGCCATCCAACGCCGCCTTTGACCAAAGCTGTAATACCTGTGAAATCGATTGATCACAATATCCAGATTGAACAATCATCGCAGTGATAAGAACTGAGATATCCAATGGGGAACCAGAAGCAGTGGTTACTGGCTCCAATTTTTTGAAATGACTTATGCCTCTGGCTTTGAGAATGCTATTTACAACCCCATTATTGGATTGATCCATGATATCAATAAGCCTCAATCTAAGAGATTTATTGAGAAATAGGCTCATGGTATTTGTTACGATTCCTGATTCATCTAAAATATTTGAGAAGGCCTCTTGGAACTGCTGTCGGGTAAAAACACGATCAAACACTCTCTCGAAATACGGTTCAGCCCCTCCTGAAAGTTGAAATAGAGGTCGATCCTCAAGTAGCTTATCTATCCTAATTTTGAAGTTTCCATAATTAGTAGATGTTAGTTCTGGATTATTGATTATCGTGGATACGACGCCAGGATTTTCACTTTGAAAGTAGTATTCAAGTCTTGAATCGAGTGAATCAGATTTTTCGGACTCAGATGATAAAACGTCTCTAGGCACAACACCCCAGTAGGCAGGCGTGAGAATACCCGCTATAGTCAAAATGACTCCCAAAAGGAGATACGAAATCAGTACAAAAACTCGATTCATTTGAACCACTTACTGTGGCATGATATGGACCAAAATAGTCCAGGGAGTCCTCCCTGTCACCCATGCTTTTTAAAGAAATGAAGATAATACTCGGCTGCGAGGACATATTCAATTTGGTAATTTCGATAGCGTCTTTGCTGTTTCTTGCGTTTGCCCTAGGAGCCTGCCATTCCGGAGTATCAAAGGCCGATTTAGTTATCGCTAACTCAGTGGAACCGGAATCGTTGGACCCTGTGATTATTTCAGGGCAGGCTGAAACTCGCATTGTGGAATGTCTTTTCGAAGGCCTTGTGAGAATTGCCCCGCAAACTGGCGCACCAGAACCTGGCCTGGCTCATCGCTGGGATGTCAGTAATGGGGGTCGAACTTACGTATTTCACCTAAGGGACAATTTGGTTTGGAGTGATGGAAGGCCTTTGAAAGCACTCGATGTTGAAAAATCTTGGATGCGTTCATTGTCACCCAAACTTGCAGCTAAGTATGTAGGACTCATGTTTTGCATAAAAGGAGCAAAATTGTTTCATGAATCGGCCCAAACGGCTCATGATTATGCCCGTAGTGAGCCGAGTTTTCAGGCCCTTGACGAACTTCGGTTTCGGGTAGAACTAGAAAAACCAACTCCATATTTTTTACAGCTTTTAACGATGCCGATTTTTTCAGTCGCACCGATTCACGTCATCGAGGAAAACCCAACGAGATGGATTTTGGAATCAAATGTTCCTGTCAATGGGCCATATAAATTGAAATGGTGGAAACTCAATCAATCAGTAAGGCTCGTTAAAAATGAAACCTATTGGGATTCTGAAAACACTTCATTAGATACAGTAGATTTATTGCCCATATCAAATCCTTCAACCGCGTTAAATTTATATCTCACTGGCCAAGTGGATATCATTTGGGACAAAGACCTCATCCCAACCCAGATAGTTGATGAGATTTCTAAAAGAATGGATTACCACCAATTTGATTATCTTGGAACTTACTTTATTCGTTTTAATGCCACCCACCCTCCGCTGGATCAGCCCAAAATTCGAAGAGCCCTCTCGCTTTCTATTGATAGACAGAGGATAACTGAAAAAATAACAAGAGCAGGAGAAAACCCTACCTCAGTCTTAGTTCCCCCGGGTGTGCATAACTACAACCCAGATCACTCGTATTCTCTTTTCGACCCCGAACAAGCCAATAAATTATTGAGCGAAGCGGGATACCCCAATGGGGAAGGGTTTCCTACTCTGGAATATTATTTTAATGGAGCTTCATCTGGTCCTGCCTCAAACCATGAAAAGATCGCAGTAGAGCTCCAAGCTATGTGGAAAAAATACCTTAATATCAATATCAGATTGAAAAAAAATGAATGGAAAGTTTTTTTATCAGATCAAAGAAAATTGAATTATCAAATCTCAAGATCTAGTTGGATTGGCGATTACAATGACGCAAACACCTTCCTCAGCCTCTTTACTTCAGATGAAATAAACAATAGAACAGGATGGGAAAATTCAAAATACGATGAACTAATCTCATTTGCCAATAAATCATTTGATATAAAAGAGAGAGAAAAAAAATTCATAGAAGCAGAAAAACTATTACATAAAGAATCTCCAATCTCGCCTATTTATTTCTATATGGGAACTCACCTTTGGGATAAAAAAGAAATTTCAGGTATTCATTTTAACATACTAGACCGGCACCCAATAAGAGCTATTAAGAAAAAATCAAAATAATGTTTACCCTCAAACGCCTAGCCGAGCTAATTCCTGTTTTACTGATTGTAAGTTTTTGTGCCTTTTCTCTGGTTCGCGTCGCACCGGGTGGACCATTTGACTCTGAAAGAGAACTCAGCTCCGAAGCCAGAGAAGAAATTGAAAAAAAGTACCACCTCGATAAACCTCTGTTTTCACAATATTTTTATTTTCTTAAAAATATAATGAAAGGCGATCTCGGATTATCCATGAAATACCAAAATCACAACGTGACAGATATCATAAAACAAGGCCTTCCTGTTTCGATGATTCTGGGTTTTACATCTTTCATTGTGTCTCTTGCCCTTGGGATATTCATTGGAGTCATTGCTGCGTGGAGAAAGAATTACATTTCCGGAAAGATACTTACTATCCTTGGGTTACTTTTTGTATGCGTCCCCTCCATGGTTTTAGGCCCACTACTCATTTTAGTGTTCGCAATATACTTTCCAATTTTTCCGACAAGCTTTTTAACGACCCCATGGCACGCTGTTTTACCCGTCACAACTTTAAGCCTTTATTACGCGGGGAAAATAAGCAGGCTCGTTTCAGAAGGACTTATTGAGGCATTAGAGTCCGACTATATAAGAACGGCGAGATCGAAAGGAGTCAGCTCACTTTCTCTACTCTTTAAACATGCACTTCCGATGGGATTACTTCCAGTTATATCCTATTCAGGACCTTTGCTTGCAGATTTATTAACCGGTTCTTTTGTCGTTGAGAATCTTTTCCAAATTCCTGGACTAGGCACATTTTTGGTAAACAGCTCTCTCAACCGAGACCATACAATGGTCGTCGGACTCGTGCTCGTTTATTCCATTCTCATAATTGTGTTCAATATAGTCGTCGACCTTTTTTATGCCAAAGTGGATCCTCGAATAAAAACCCAAGAATCATAGTCATCTTTAATTGTAAATATGAGTGATAACCAACTGACAAAGAAAGGCGAATCTCCATGGAGGTTGGGTATACGTAAGTTTTTGATGAATCCATTGGCAAGGTATGCGAGCTTTGGTTCTTCTGACCATAAGCCTCATTGTTTTGATGGCTCCAGTATTTCCGAATTACAATCCGGATGAACTTTCTTCAGACATATTTTCCCCCCCAACCATGGACCATTGGTTAGGGACCGATAACCATGGAAGGGATTTATGGAGTAGAATCATCTATGGTACAAGAATTTCGCTATCGATAGGGATCATTGGAGCATTCGTTAGTTTCTTTATTGGTACAACTTGGGGAATATCTTCAGCTTACTCAGGTGGAAAAATTGATAAGATAATGATGAGGACAGTGGACATCCTTTATTCATTACCTTCCATTATTTTCGTGATAGTTTTACTAACCACTTTAAAAGAAATACTTTCCGCCAGCATTTTAAGCCAATGGATCGGCAGTAACGAAAGCACCCTTCATTTTATTCTTCTTTTTGCAGGCATTGGGGCAGTGTCATGGTTGACATTAGCGAGGATTGTCAGAGGACAGGTCATAGCGCTAAAAAATCAACCATTCTTGGAGTCATGCCACTCACTAGGTTTAGGACCTTACCACATAGTAACCAAACACATCCTACCTAATTTATTTGGAATAATTATCACATATGTCATGTTAACTATTCCGAGTGTCATATTATACGAGTCCTTTCTCAGCTTTTTAGGACTTGGTATTGAAAGCCCTATGGCAAGTCTGGGGTCTTTGATCTCAAAAGGAGTACCTCAGATAAATCCAATTAAAATATATTGGTGGCTGATCACCTTTCCTACCATGTTTCTGGCAGTCCTACTGATTAGCTTGAATCTTGTTGGAGAAGGACTGCGCGATGCATTTGATCCAAAATCCTCACAATCAAAATAGTTTTTTCATGAAATACCTTTAGCTTCAAGCAGAGCGATTTGTTGTTTCCAAGTCAGCCTATCCTCCTCAGAGACATCAGGATTTGGAAGCAGTTGCCTTCGCGTGCAATTCATCAAAGCTTGTAAAGTCTGGTACCGCCTCGTTTCAGCGATCGCGGGATCTAATCTATCATGCAATACGTCCAGGATTTCATTTACAGTCAACTTTCCACCTTTTTGATATGCTACGGCTTTGAGCTCTGATCTTAGAGAAGCGAATGTAGCAGAGGAGAAACCCGATGCTTCCTCGAGGATTTTCTCACATTCTTCGTCACTGAGCGACTCATCCATGCATCCGCCGACCATCCACTTCACAAAATCTTTCCTATCATCACCGTCAGGATCTAGTATGGGTATTATTAAGTCCCCAACTCGCCCCGGCCTTCTAATATCTGGAGAAAGAAGATGTATCCTTGCAGTGACTAGTAGCCAAAAAACTTTACCACGCATTATGGGGTCGGACATCATACCCTGAATTTTCCCAGTCAATCGTCTCTCTGTATCCATAGTATCGGCACCGACTCCGCCCAATTGAGTATCAGCTTCATCAATAAAAATTAAAACTTTGGATAACGCTTTAAGAACCCTTTTTAAGCGCTCAAAAATCAGATCGGTTTCGCCATACCATTTTGATCGAATACTTTTTAAGACAAGGACAACCATCCCGATTTCGCTGGCAACAGCTTCAAAAATAAATGTTTTACCACTTCCTATGGGCCCACTGATTGCGGCACCAGGTAAGGCCTCAGGCCCTGAAGTTGAAAAGCGAGGAATTAATTCACCTTGTAAAAATTTCTTTAATTTAGTGAATCCAACAAGATCATTTAGCTTGTGTTCAGGCTTTTTAAATTCAACGACATCCTCACCTACTTGGGATTGGATAAACTTTTCCACTTTTGCAATAACAATTTCTGGAGTTAGGGTTTCTCCAAAGTGGGACGCGGCTTTCATCAACTGGTTTATAGCATGAATTGATAAGCCGGCGGATAAATCACAGAGGGCTTCCTCATCGCTCCACAACTTAAATTTTAAGTCTCCTTCAGAGGATTGTTCTTTTTTTCTATACCACCTGATAAATCCGAGTCGAGTTTGGTAATCTGGGGCTTCAGATTCAATTTCCAGAACTTGGGGAAGTCTGGAAACTCTGTGATGAACCAGGCTACTTGATTCTGCTATCATAACGACGGAATCATTACCATTGGCAAACCCAGGGTCGGAGAACCAATCTTGGCATATCATCACTCGCGACCTGTCATTCTCGGAAATTTGCGTTATCGGTGCCTCCGGAATGATCATGTCAATTCCCTCAATAAGAATTATTAAATTTTCAGCAAGGAAAGCACCTTGCTCTCCATTTGCTCGTGAACACGCGCACATCTGCCTCATGAGCTCTAGGGCCAATGCACTATTTGTTGTTGCCTTCCTATAACTCTCATCAAAAACTCGTCCCGCTTCATTTGCATTCCCTTTCGAATCACCCAGTTTTCCAGTTTCATAAGCTCTCCACCTAACATAGGCCCTTCGGACTTTGCTTAGATTCGAAGGGTTGACAAACCGAATGGGCCCATTTATTTCGTAAACGACAACGATGATACCCTCTAAATTCCACTGATCACAAAGCAATTGGGTAATGGGCACATATTGGCATTTCTTTTCATCATCCAAGTTTTGAGAATTGGGGTATAGGTCATATATGTTCCCAGTTAGAATAATACTTCTAGTTTGACCGGAATTCAGCAAGCGGCCAGCTTCTGAAACTATTGAAAATGAATTACTCATGGGTTTTTTTATTTGCTCATTGGCTGTGTCAACCTATCTATAGTTTTGCGTTAAAAATACTAAATGTTAAGTCTGAAAAATCTTTAGGAAGCGGAGCTTCAAAACGCATATCTTTTTTGTAAACTGGGTGGGAAAAGCCAATTTTCCAAGCATGAAGCATCTGCCGACCTGCCTTAAATTCAGATATTTTATGGAGTTTTTTATTAGGCCGGCTTCCATATACGCAATCTCCCATGACCGGGAACCCTATATGCTTGGCATGGACTCTTATTTGGTGTGTTCTCCCTGTAAAAATCTGCGCCTGAACAAGAGAAAACCCATTGAGGCTGAGCTCGGAGACAAAGGTCGTTTTAGCTTCTCGTGCTGTCTTATTTGACAACGGCAAGACCGACATCATTTTTCGATTAGATGGATGCCTGCCAATAGGTTGATTGACCTCTATGGTGGAGCCTTTTTTCATAGTGCCTATAACAATCATACGATAAAACTTCTTCGTTTCACGCGATGAAAATTGCTCGACTAGGTTATTGTGAGCTAGATCATTCTTTGCAACCACTAGACAACCACTCGTATCTTGATCGAGTCTGTGTACTATTCCCGGGCGCGCGACGCCCCCGATACCACTCAACTCTTTTCCACAATGGTGTAATAACGCATTTACTAATGTGCCATCTTCATGCCCGGCAGCAGGGTGCACAACTATCCCCGAGGATTTATTGATAACAACCAAATGTTCGTCTTCATACAAAATGTCTAATGGGATATTTTGCGGGAGGACTTCCAGTTCTTTAGCCTCGGGCCAACTTATTTCAATAATGTCACCAAGTTTGGGCTCATATCTTGATTTAACCCGACCTTTATTGACCGAAACAAATCCGTCTTTTATAAGCTTTTGAAGAAACCCTCGACTCTTATCGGTATAGTGATTCTTTATCCACACATCAATCCTAGTTCCAGGAAGTGGATGACTATCCACTGTGATTGATGTGGTTTCCATTTTGATTTAAAAATTTAATTTTTTTTTAACTCTGGCTGAGTGAATTAGCTTTTTTGAGACCAGCCAAGTAAATCCAAACTCCTAATGCTGTAAGGAAAAGACTTATGATATGAGCCTGGGTGATGCTGCCCGCAATATAGCTTGGGTAATCGCCGCGAAAAAATTCAACAGAAAATCGTATGATTGCGTAACCAATACAATAGAACCCTAATACCTGACCATCAAATTTTCGTCTCCTGAAAATAAATATGAGAATCCCAAAGAGCAGAAGATTCAGAATAGCCTCATAAATCTGAACAGGATGGACTAAATCCGGGTGAGTTGCATGGCTATCAGGAAACTGAATACCCCAAGGAAGAGAGCATTCTTTGCCGTAACAGCATCCGGCCATGAGGCAGCCAATTCGACCAAAGGCGTGTCCGAGAGAAAGACTCGGGGCCAACACATCACCTATTCTATAGACAGATATTTTTTTTATTTTGCAATACAATATCGTCGCACATGTCCCCCCTATTAGACCTCCAAAAAATACGAGTCCCCCTTCCCAAATTTTAAAAATATTAGCAAGTGGCTGTCCCTCAAAAGTCTCGCTCCAATATGTGGTAACATATAATAATCTCGCCCCTAAAATTCCACCTACAATTATCCATGTGAAGACATCCGAGACATTTTCAGATGAGACCCCCGCTTTTGGAGCCCGATTAAAAGCAGTGAAGTAACCAGTTAAAAATCCAGTAGCGACTAAAATTCCATACCATGTGACAGTGAAATTACCAAATTCAAAGGCTATGTTATTCACAGCGGCAGACTAATGACCGGAATCCAAATTTACAAGTGATCATTTATATCCTTACATAAACAAAAAAAGACCTCATTTAGAGGTCCTTAAAATTATTTCTACTAGCTACGTTTTTGTCCGTTGAGTTTAGTCATTGAGGAGAACTTGCCACCTCATGTCATAGATCCAATTAGCTAGTTCCTCCATCTGGGGCTGTTGTAATCGTCCTTTAAATCCTATCATTGGTATTGGGCCCCATTTACCCATGCCCCCATTTTGGATTTGATCGACCATTTTGGCTATGGCGTCTTTGTCATCTTTGTATTTATCAGCAACCCACAGATATGCCGGACCAACTAATTTTTTGTCTACGAGATGACAAGTAAAGCAAGTGTTCGCTGTGGCAAATTTACGTGTTTTACTCGCCGTGGTCGGAACTAATCTATTAGGCACGAGAACTAGTCCACTCCCATCGCCTCCAACGATGTCATTGTTGGCTAGGATACCGAAGATGTTCAGAGCCTCAGTTGGTATTTCTCTACCATTCAACCTTTGACTGACAAGAATATCTGCAGAATGTCCGCCGACATTTAGTTTAGTTGTAGCGCCGCCTTTGAAACTACCTGCGCTGAATTTTGCTCCGGGAAAAACGCCATACATATCTTTCGCTGCTGTTACAGCTGCTCCGTCTGTGATATCTCTGACAACTTTAAGCTTTGGTAATGAGGCGTTCGTACTGACTAACTCAGATGATTTGAATGAAACAAAGGATTTGTCGGTAGCCCCGGCAGAAAGCTTAATTTGGTAACCAGTTTTCGGAAGTTTGTCCATGGCACCCGAATATTTTACGCCAACGCCACCAGATGCATCTTGTAGGTAAAAGATGGCGCTGGTGTCGTCCAGCACAGCTCTAGCGGTTACGACACCTTCGATGGAAACATCTCCGCTGGTTTTTGTGGAGGCGTCTTTGGCTGTATCTGCACTGACAACCTGATGAGTCGCAAGTATTGCAAAGGGAACTAGTAATGCTCTAAGGCTTAGTTTCATGATATTTTTATTGTCGTTTCGGTATTGGAGTATCTAACAAATGACATCCTATTTTTATTAGACTTATTATATTCCATAATTATTCGAATTCTACATTCTCTCACAGTGACATTTTGCCGCAAAAGACTCAATAATCATTGTGAGGCCTGATTCATCGCACTGAACAAATCCTCGGGTTTCCAAAAATTACCAGCAAATAATTTAAACAATTTACCGTCAGGACCTATAACCGCTGTTCTTAAATTGTGCGTGATTGGAAACTCAGTAGTGGCAAAATCTAATCCCAGAGGGTCACCAATTTTTTTAATTTCAGATTCTTGACCTGTTAAAAATGTCCAATTCTCCCCGCTGATACCTTGTAATTTGGCATAGTTTTCAAGCACTTCTGGAGTATCAAATTCTGGATCCATTGTTATCGATACTAGAGCCCAATCGTTCGTGCTTCCCGGGTTAGAATCTATCATTTCGGAGACCGAGCGAAAGTTTTTCGACATCAATGGACAGAATTCAGGAATTGGGCACCTCGTAAAGATGAAAGTCATGGCCCATACTTTTCCTTTCAAGCGTGATGAGCTCCAGCTTTGGCCATTTGAGTCCGTCAACGTAAAATCTGGAATTTGATCGCCGACGTTGATTTCTGAGCCTGTTAATTTAATTCCTAATGAATTTTCGGCTTTAGTGATTTTTTCAGGATAATTTCTTCCAGTTTTTTCTAGGTTTCGGATGTGTGTCCCTTTCTCCTGATTGAGAACGAGGTCAAATTTGAGCTGGTCACCTAGACGCACGCCTGAAAATTCATTGGTATCGACTACATTGAGAAGCATTGTCATTTCCTCCATGAAACCCTCAATTTTTTCATGATGAATAAATGCCGATTTACCCTCTACACCCCATTCGGTGACGATACCCTTTGTTGCGTATACAATCTCATTTTTGCTTTTAGGCTTGGTTGTTCCAAGCTTGAAAATGAATATTGCAAGGATTAAAACCACAATACCTCCTAGTGCCGCAATTTGCTTTCCGCCTATTACCATGGCATTCATTATTTAAGAGATTACGCAACGAGTCAAAGACAGGCAGAAAATTGGCCTGGCGTCATTTTGTCACAGAGGTAGTTTGCTTTCGAAATCAACATGACACAAAATCAAAGTAACCTAGGCGGGGTGCCGAATCATTAGCTGCAAGAGGCTGCTCAGATAGCTCTAGGTGTAGACATAAAAAATGAATAAGAAAAACTATCCAGCGGGTGGCCCGAGCCATCCTCCGAACAAGAGATGCGTCGCTAGGAGTAAATTGATTTGCTTTTCACCGATTTGTTTTATTTTTCTAACTTTGTTATTCATCAATTGTACAAAGGAGGATAAGTCCGAAGAACTAACAAGGCTTTCACTGGTTTCTCCATTCAATCTTACTGAAAGCAATGGGGCCACGTTAAGTAACACAAACTTAAATGGCAAAATATGGATAGCACATTTTTTTTATACGAGGTGCGGAAGAGAATGTATGGTTCTAGGAAAAAGAATGGGGACCATTCAGAAGCTAACAAAGTCTATGGATGATGTGAACCTTGTTTCAATAAGCGTCGATCCAGTTGGGGATACACCCGAATATCTAAGATATTACGCAAAACAATTTAAAGCAGATACAAACAGGTGGTTTTTTCTAACTGGAAAGAAAAACGAAGTATATGATTTGATCATTGATTCATTCTTATTGCCTGCTTCACCTGAGATAAGCTCAAGGTCGGAATTTCCGAAAAACTTCATACACAGCGAAAAATTCGCAGTTGTGGATAAGCAAGGATTTGTTAGAGCATTCTTTGACGGGATGGATGACAAAGCACCAAAAGATGTTTTTGAGACTATCAATAAATTAAAAAACGAACTTTAAAAATTGCCTTTGTGGCACGATTTCAATTAGAGATGGAAACATTCCATCATGGCCTAGAAAAATTTTCTGCATTGATTCTCAAAAGCTTTAAGAGCAATGAGTCAGCCAGGCCATTTTCAACATTATCAGAACTCATTTTGTTACGATGGGTAGCCGTCGGTGGCCAGCTCATAACAATTGGGGTAGTTTCAGTGGTATTTAGTATACGTCTTCCACTCCAGGTCCTTTTTGTTATAGTTGGCATTACTGCCTTCTCCAATCTGTTTATTCAAATAAATAGTGAAAATTTATCTAAAAACGAACGCTGGCTGTTTTATATTCTCATCGCAGATATTTTCCTATTTGCCAGTCTATTAGGGTTTACAGGTGGAGTTGAAAATCCTTTTGCCACTTTTTATCTCGTGCACCTCGCAATAGGCGCCATGATCCTTCGCAGCTGGCAACTTTTATCGTTTTTAATTTTTACGGCTCTCAGTTTTTTGGTTCTTTGCTTTTGGTTTAAACCTCTCTATTCACCATTTTCGAACGCCGGAAAAATAAATATCAATCTGCACCTCCAAGGAACCCTCGTGTCTCTTTTGCTGGCTGGGTGCTGTGTAGCGTGGTTTATGGTTAAAATTTCAAAATCTCTCCAGGACAGAGACCAAGCATTAGTCAAAGCGAAGATCCAATCAGACAAGCAGCGGCAGCTCGTGCAGCTAGCTACCCTTGCTGGGGGAGTTGCCCATGAGCTTAATACACCTCTCGGCACCATTGGACTCGTTGCTGGAGAACTCGAGGCTGTCCTTAATAAAACAAAAGCCGACAAAGAAATCACTGAAGACGTCGCCCTAATCCGATCTGAAGTGCAGAGATGCAGACAGATACTGGATAAATTAAATGACCAATCAACTCAATCTCTTAGAAACATACCTGAATCACTTCCTATTAATGATGTACCAGATCTTGTAAGTAAAAATTTCCAGTCCTCAAAATTTGGAAAAATAAAGTTCTTTTTACCCGAAGAGAAATTTCGTCTTCTGGTGCCTCGAGAGCCCTTGATACAATCACTAACAACCCTTATAAAAAATGGAATAGAAGCATCAACTGACAATGATGCCCCCGTTCAATTAATCATCGAACGAAATAAAAGTAATGTCAGTTTTAGTGTGATTAACCGAGGAGATCCAATCCCACCTGAAATCCAAAATAAAATGGGAGAGATATTTTTCACCACAAAAAAACAACACGAAGGTATGGGGTTGGGGCTTTTTTTGGTCCGCTCTTTCGCTGAATCAATCGGCGGAAATTTGCTCATTACCTCCGGTAATCAATCTGTTACAAAAGTGATATTAGAAATCCCAATAACGTGTTCTTTGACAGAAAAGGAATAAAATCATGTCTGAGTTTAAATTCGAAAAGATTTTGGTAGTAGACGACGATGCTATATTTCGGCACCGTCTGGCGAAAGCTCTCGAAGCACGCCAATATTCAGTGCAATCTGCCGAGTCAGCAGACGAGGCTCTTTTGACTGCGCGTCAATTCACCCCACAAGCGGCTATCATCGATTTGAGGATAGACAAAGATAATGGATTAAATCTTTCCAGAGAGTTACTGGATATAATTCCAGGAATAAGAATTGTTGTTCTTACTGGTTATGGCAGCATCGCTAATGCGCTTGAGGCAGTCAAAATAGGTGTTGCCGATTACCTAACCAAGCCTGCCGACATTGACCAAATTCTTTCGGCAATCTCCGGCAGCTCAATCACAAACGAGAAAGGAAAGCCTGTAGCTTCCGAGCTCACCCCTTCATTAGACAGAGTCGAATGGGAACATATCCAAAGAGTCCTGAGCGATTGTGGGGGCAACATCACAAGAGCCGCTGAGATACTAGGAATTCATAGAAGATCTCTACAGAGGAAACTTGCAAAATTCCCCCCACAAAAATAACCCAACTCCTCGTGGAGAGGAAGTCATCCAAAATTCAGATTGGATATGACTAAGGCCTTTTTGCTAAAAAACCTAAAAAATTCGATAGGCACATACACCTACCTGCACTGGATTACAGGTTTTTTTTTATTTGTCTCTTCCCTCGTCATATATACCTCTCTGACGTGTCTCATCACCTTAATAATCATTGGCATTATAAATTGGAATTCCTCGGGCAATGGAAGTACTTGGTCGATGGCATGGCCTTTTTATTCAACACTATTGTTGTTGGGACCTATCGGTTTTATTTTTGAACCAATCTACATCAATCATATCAGAGCACTCAGCAATTCATTAAAAATAAAACCCGACAACGAAAATCTATTTTTTAGTTCAATAAAATTTTACTTTCCTCATAAAAAGTATATTTATTTCCCGCTCGTAAAAGGGATGATGTTTCTTCCAATTTCATTATTTAAGACCTCAATTAAGATATTGCTGATAGCGTTAAAAACGTCCCTTCTCAGAAAAGATAAGATGGTAGAGGTTTTACACCATCTCAGAGGTTGGAGAAATGGTATCCCATTAGAAAAGTTTATAGATCTTCATCCAGACAAAAAATATAAGCCAATACTTTATGGTCTTAGGAGATGGAACCTGATTAGTATATCGGTAGATTCCCCCAATGAAATATTCGTCAACCACTCTATAATCACTACTTGGGCATCTGGTAGAATTTTCATCTTCCCTTTGAGGCCTGAAGTGGAGATTTTTACCAGTATTTTTGTGACTCTGAATAACTATGCAAAATCAAAATACTGGAAAATTAAAACGGAACTCCTGGTTACCATTCTTGTAAGATTATGTTTCTGCTTAATTCCATGTTCCATCATTGGGATTCTCCTTTTTTATATTTTGCCGACATTTTCAATCAAAGCCATTTGCATGACCAGCTTGACTTTGTTAGTTGGCTTAGTGTTCGTCGTAAAAGCGCCGAACTTATTCACAAAAAATACAATTTGACATACCCGAAAGATCGCTTTTTGACCTGAGAAAATTGGAATTTCGAGTGATTTGATGTAATTTTGAGACCAATGGATTCTACTCATTTAAAATTACGCCTCATTACCATAATTCTGTGCGCGTGGGTAATGTGTTTATTTTTAATTCCGACACCCATTAAAGCTCAGGAAGTGACCGATCGGTTTCCATTCATGAAGCGCGTGAGACAATTAATTTTTGAAGGAGCTAGAAGTGGTGAGGGTTATTTCAGTTCTGATAAGTCGGAAATGGTTTTTCAATCGGAAAGAGAAAGTGGCAATCCATTTTATCAGATCTATTCCATAAACCTAACAGATGGTCATGTGAATTTAATTTCAACTGGCATTGGAAAAACGACTTGTGCTTTTTTCAGACCGAACTCGGATCAAATCCTTTTCTCCTCAACCCATCTTGATAAAAAAGCAAAGAAAAAACAGCAGCTTGAGCTGGAATTTAGAGCCTCCGGAAAGCAAAGAAGATACTCCTGGGACTACGACGAGCACACCGATATTTTTGTCCGTAATGTTAACTCAGGATCTCTTGATCAACTAACGAATGCCAACGGTTATGATGCCGAGGCATCTTACAGTCCAGATGGGAAAAAAATCGTGTTTTGTTCGACACGTAATCCATATCTTAAACCCGAAGAATTCACTGAAAAGGAATTAAAACTTTTGGAGACAGATAAATCGTATTTTGGTGAGATCTTCATAATGGACGCAGATGGTTCCAACCAAATACAGTTAACACATACAGCTGGCTATGATGGAGGTCCCTTCTTTAGCCCGGATGGAAAGCGTATAATTTGGAGGCGCTTTGATGAGACAGGAGTGAATGCTGATATCTACACGATGAATTTGGACGGCTCCGATAAGAAAAAATTAACAGATTTTCGATCGATGTCCTGGGCGCCTTATTTTCACCCGTCCGGAGAATACGTTATCTTTGCGTCCAATAAGTTCGGCTTTTCTAATTTTGAATTGTTTATTGTTGATGTCAAAGGGACGAAAGATCCAATCAGAGTTACCAATGCTAATGGATTTGATGGTTTGCCAGTCTTCTCACCAGATGGAAACTCTATCTCTTGGACATCGAACAGGAC
>CBFHOE010000005.1:166073-170348 GCA_965657355.1 Limisphaerales bacterium
TCTCGCTCAATCCCCGGACAGAAATATTACCTCGAATGAAATTCTCGAGCGCGATTTAAAAACCACAATAAGCACATTAGCCAGCGATGCTTTTGAAGGAAGGCAGGCAGGAACAAAAGGGGCAAAATTAGCGGCGGACTATATCGAAAAAAGATTAAAATCCGCTGGTGTTGTTCCGGTCAAAGAGGATTCTTTCTACATTTCGTATTCTTTCACCAGGGGAGCAGAAATTGATAATAAATTGACTCAATTCTCAATCACAGACCCGAATTCCTCATCACAAGTTATGGAGATTGGCAAAGATTTCATGCCTCTCTCATTTTCTTCATCGGGAAGTGTTTCAGGCGAAGTTATCTTTGGGGGATATGGACTGGCTTTGCCTGCAGAGGGTGGCATTACTCTGGATCCATTTGGGGGTGCGGACATAACTGGCAAAATTGTTCTACTCCTCAGATATGTTCCTGAAGGGGTGTCGAGCGAGAGAAGAGCTGAACTCAACAGATACGCAGGCCTAAGGTACAAAGCTCTTATCGCTCGCCAAAGAGGCGCTAAAGCCATTCTTGTGGTCACTGGACCAAACTCACCCGGCGCAGGTAAACTCATTTCGCTGAGTGAAGACAGTAGTACCTCTGGATCCGGAATTATCGCAGCTTCGATAACGCTAGATGCCGCTAATCAACTTTTGAAAAATTCTCAAAAATCTCTCAAAGAATTGCAAGCAGGCTTAGATAACGAAAATCCTCATGCCAGCAATGGATTTGCCCTACCTAAAATATCTGTGGATTTAAGCATTAAATTAAATAGGAAAGAGTTTGTAGATGGTAATTTAGTTGGCGCCATCACTCCAGATAACAAGCCATTGGATCCTACAGCAGAAGTTATTCTGCTCGGCGCTCATTATGATCATTTGGGGATAGGAAAATCCGGAGGATCAAGACAAACTTCTAATGAGGAAGGTCAAATCCATAACGGAGCTGACGATAATGCGTCGGGCGTTGCTCTACTCCTGGAAATTGCCGATTACTTCTCAGTTCCAAAAAATAAAAACAAACTCAAGCGACCTCTCGTCTTAGCTTTCTGGGGAGGCGAGGAAATAGGACTTCTAGGGTCAGCAAAGTTTTCTGAATCCCCGCCAATTCCATGGGAAAATATGTCGGGTTATCTCAATTTCGACATGGTCGGCAGACTCAGAGATTATAAACTTGTATTACAAGGGCTCGGATCTTCTGGAGACTGGAAAAAATATATTGAAAAATCCAATGTAGTGACAGGTTTTGATTTAAATCTTCAAGATGATCCTTATCTCCCAACGGATACGACGTCAATTTATCCTAATGGTGTTCCTGTTCTTTCATTCTTTACGGGTAGCCATGAAGACTATCATCGACCTTCGGATGATTCCGACAAAATAAATTTTATTGGTCTGAAGGATATTACGGAGTTCGGTTTACGAATTTCGATGGCCCTATCCACGGCAGAAAAGAAACTTTCTTATCTCGAATATGACGACCCGAATAAAGGAAACTCAAACAGAGATACACTGAGGATTTACCTCGGGACTATTCCAGATTATGCATCAGAGATTAAAG
The DNA here is from genome assembly GCA_965657355.1 of Limisphaerales bacterium. Classification (GTDB taxonomy): domain Bacteria; phylum Verrucomicrobiota; class Verrucomicrobiia; order Limisphaerales; family JAJOIW01; genus JAJOIW01. The sequence continues at coordinate 167,663 of CBFHOE010000005.1, forward strand.
GACTAAAACTTACAGGGGTCTCATCCAGTGGTCCTGCGGATTTGGCTGGCATAAAGGGCGGAGACGTCATAGTCGAGTTAGGAGGTCAGAAAATTGAAAACATTTACGATTACACCTATGCCATAGATTCACTAAGTGTGGATAAACCTACACAAATCAAAATCATCAGAGGCGAAGAAAGGTTAGAATTAGAAATAATTCCTAAAGCTCGATAGGGAATGTTCTAACATCCGCGAATGCAAAAAATTCGACTAAATTACAAACGGTGATGAAGAGTAACCGCAGAGACCTGGGTGTTATTAAGATTTATCTTTGGATATTATAGCTGAAATAAACAAGTCCCAAATCATATAAAGTGCTACGAATGAGATAAACAGACCTAATGGAAGAGATACGGCAACAGACAGCCAGCTGACACCTGGTTCAAGTACGCTTTGATTGGGATTCTTTGGATTCACGAATACGATGACCTCGGCATCGACCGGATATTTTTCAAGGTCTCCACTATCATTATCTCTTTTCCATAAATGCACGCCTTCTCCCAAATAATTCCTGCCTTTGTATGTATACTGATATCTAATATCTATTATAGAAGAGCCGGGTCCTTTTATTTTTTCCGAATAAACAATAAGCCCTCCGACACCTGGCCATGCCTTGCTTCGCAAACCCTCCGATAATGCTTTTCCTCCAAAAATCAGCAACCCTCCACCAGCAGTAAGTGTAATCAATATAACTGCCGATACAATGGCGATTAAAATTGCGAGATGGCAGTAAGCTTTCAAATCCTTTAACATAAGCGACATGGACTATGAAAAAAGTTACTGAAGTTCTATTTACTAATTAAATTTTATAATCACAAGAAAATTCTCACCGTCTTTAGTGCAAGCCAAATTTCTCACGATTAAAGGCATCTATGTCAGGCTCAATGATTTTAATTGAAGCCTGAGTGGCCAATTGTGGGAGTGCTTTTGTAAATTGATGCAAGTCTTTTGAATACTATCTGGTTTAAACGGAAATTTTATCAATTGGCTTCTTACGATACTTTCTGGGACGCCAGCCAAGGCCAAGGGAATGTGATCATTATGATCATCTGGGGTATATTAAGCCCCACTATTTTCTTTTGGATAAAAACTTTGATATTCTCTGAGGAAGAAATACAGAGAAGAAAAAACCAACTCCACCGAAGAGCAATCCGAAGAACAGAAGAAGATAAGCCTGATATCCGGCACCAGACTCAAGGAGACTTTTGGTTGGATCTTTTGGATTCACAAACACTTCAATATCCATATCGACAGGATACTTTGCGAGCAATTTATTAACGCTCGAAATACTATCTGAGGAATAGTTAATCGGATGAATCCTATTTCCTAAATAACTAACACCCTTGAAGGTATATTGATAATTAACGTCTGGTTTGTAGACTCGTCCATGTTTTGGCGAGTAATTCTTTTGAATATCTGATTCTACCACTATGCCTTGGACAACTGGCCAAGTGTTACTCTGGTATCCTTCAAAAATTGCATTTACTCCGAAAAATAAAGCTATTCCACCTCCCAACATGAATGGGAAAGCAAAAAAAACTAGGAAAAAGGCTATGAAGATTTTGGATACCAAAGAGGACTTTCTTTTTACGGCTTTGTTCTCACTTGATTAAAATCAATGCAGTGATGAATTGGGTGATGATTTTATTCAGGAAGTTTATCGTTTTTTTGAATTCATGGAAAGAATGCTGGTCCCATGAGTTACCCAACCACTCCCCCCAGTGACGACTCTTCTTACAGGTTCGCCAGTTTCTGGATGATGCTTCAATGGCTCGTCTGACATTTTTTGCTGAATCTCAAATACTTTAGATTTTTGTCCCTTCTTTTGTGGGATTGTCTCATAAACATAAGTGGCCATACTTTGTGAATACCTAATGAATGCTATCCGGTCAATAGTTGAAACAATTAATGTTGAGCACCTTAACCTCTTGTATGCTGACCACCAAACGTCTACTAAATTGAATTGAAATCAAAGGAGATTCGAACCCCGTTACTTTAAGGCTCTCAATAGCTCCCTGATAATCGATGGCATAGTTTGACAAATTTTTTGAAACATACGAAGGGCATCTGGTATATTGAGGGAACATGTCAAAGATTTTGTCAGTTGCACGATTTACAATTCTGTCAATCCTAAGGTTCCGAGTAGGATTTGTTCTTCTCGTTGTATTGGCAGTTGGTGTGATTGGATTACCTTTTATTTTGAAGCACAACGGGACAGCAGAGGCGTTTATACAAGTATATCTCACCTACACTGTTGGATTTGTGACTCTTTTATTAGGTTTTACCACTTTGTGGCTAGGATGCAGCCTCCTTTCTAGGGATATTGAGGAAAGCCAGCTGCAGCTCATTTCGGCCAAACCCATCGCAAGATGGGAGATATGGGTTGGGAAGTGGGTCGGGTTAAGTGTTTTCAACGGGGTCATGATGGCCGCCTCCGGTGTGGCTATTTATGGTTTGCTGATCTATCAATCATCTAAACTATCTGAAGGAGAACAGCTCATCCTGAAAGAAAGAGTAATGGTAGCCAGAAATGCTGTTTCCGAGCCTCCCAAGGACAGGTCTGTTGAGATCGAAAACATCCTTCAAGAACGCATGAAAAAAGAAGAAATCGCAAAGATGGGTGAGGACGCAGTGAGACAGCGTGT
>CBFHOE010000005.1:170541-186717 GCA_965657355.1 Limisphaerales bacterium
ACAGAGTTGTGGAGAGAAAGTTATTCACTGCCGGCAAATCAGTTTCATGAAATTATGATCCCCCCGTCTTCTATACCAGAAAAAGAACAATTCAGAATTGAATGTAGAAATTATAATGAAATGACATTGATCTTCCCTCAAAGTGACCCTCTCGAGCTTTTGTATAGAGATGGGAGCTTCAGCACAAACTACACACGGGCTTTAGGTATTATATTTGCTGGTTTAGTTCTGATGGCTGCTCTGGGACTTTTTGCTTCTAGTTTTCTTTCATTTCCCGTAGCCACATTCATGACCCTTGGGCTCGTGCTCCTTTTTTCATCTGGGCAACTCATACAGGAAGTTCTTCTTGAAAATACCTTAGGAGATGCTGAAAAAGATGGGGGACCATCTCAAGCAGTCCGCACACTTGATAAGGTTATGATACCTGTTTTTAAATTTGTAGGAGGGACACTCAAATCCATATCACCAGGTTCCCCCATCGAAGATTTGACTAGTGGTAGAAGTATTTCTACGGGACTTATGATAAGTACGATTTTTAAGCAAATCGTAATTGCTGGGGGGATAATAGCTGGTCTTGGAATGTGGATCCTTACAAATAGGGAGCTGGCGATAGCTAATACTAAATCATAAATATAAATGATTTCAAACGTTCAAAAACTCATTCTAATCATTGCTGCGATCGCCCTAGTTTCAGCGAGTGGCTTCAATCAAAAAGCAATGAATTCAATCCGACGTGATGTTGGATTAACTCGTGTTGAGCCACTGGAAAATGCTCCGCCAATGTTAGCATTTTCAACTGTAGCACTCGGTGGATTTAGAGGAATTATTGCCAATTTACTCTGGATGAGAGCGAATAGATTACAAGTCGATGGAAAATATTTTGAGCTCGTCCAACTCAGTGATTGGATCACAAAACTACAACCTAATTTTACCCACGTCTGGAAACATCTTGCCTGGAATATGTCTTACAACATTTCGCGAAATTTTCGGAGCAAGGAAGATAGGTGGCTTTGGGTTCAAAGCGGTCTCGAATTATTGAGAGATAGGGCAATTCCACTCAATCCAAACAAAGCCGTTCTCTACGAAGAACTGGCATGGATTCTTCACGACAAAATGGGAAAGAAAATTGATGATGCACATTTCCATTTCAAAGAAATCTGGGCTCAGGAATTCAATGAATTGATAATGAATTACTACCCAGATCTGCAAGTTCTGGTTGATCCAAAAAACGAAGATCAAAAGGAAAGTGCCCAGAGGTTGAGAGAGGTTCATAAGATGGACCCAGTTTTAATTCTGGAAATTGAAGAAAAATATGGTCCACTTGATTGGAGGATTACTGATTCACATGCAATTTATTGGGCTGCTCAAGGATTGAAGAAAAGCCCAGAAAAATCAATTGTGCTTAAAAGAGCAATTTGGCAATCAATGAAAGCAACCTTCGATAGAGGGCGATTGATTGTAAATCCATGGGGACAATCTTTGGAATACGGCCCAAACTTGGCTGTTGCTGAAAAAGTTAACCAAATAATTCTGGAACTCATCGATGAAACTCCAGAAAAAAAGGAATACATCAGCCGAGCCCATAAGAACTTCTTGGAGGATGCAACGTATTACTTTTTTACTCACAACTTAAAATTCGAGGCGAATCAGTACTTCCAAAAATTACAGGAATTGTATCCTGACGCTGTTCAGGAAGGCGTTCTTATCGAGGATTTTGTAGTGGAGCGTGTCATTACGTTTTCGGATTTGAATCCAGCCAGGGCTCGTTTACTGGTTGAGGGATATCTCCAAAACTATTTTTACTATGTCGCCCTTCAGGAAGATGAAATAGCCATGGGCAATTATGCCATGGCAGAACAGGTACGCCAAAAATATAACCAGAAGGTGAAAGACAGGATTCAAGAAATAGGCCTGCCTTCAATTGAAGAATTAGGAGAACAGAAAGCCAGAGAAATAATTTCTCGTAAACTTTCCACAAATTTCACCCCTGAAATGATTGATGTCCTCAAGGCGAGAGTGGACGGCTTCGCCGAACTAGAACCAAAACCAGAGATAGATTCTGAAATATAAATCTTAAAAAACAAAAAACCAACTCGTATTGAGTCGGCTTTAGGTAAAACAAAGATTTTGGGAATAATCCAGAATTAGGATAGCGTAGCCAGTTTCGATGCTAGCCGTGATTTTATCCTGGAGGCCTTAGCTCGAGTGTAGACACCCTTCTTGAGAGCCTTGTCTATAGCAGAATAGGCATGATTTAGAGCTTTTTTAGCATCGTCTTTGTTCCCTCCTTCGACGACGTTGAGAAAATTCTTCTGGCTAGACCTCGCTCGCGACCTATTTCTTTGATTGATCTCGGTCCTATTGCGTGTAAGGCGCACTCTCTGTGTTGCTGACTTTGTATTAGGCATTCGTTGTTACCTCAAAATTGGATTGGCAATGATAGGGATTCGAATCAAAGAGTCAACCTCATATTCAAAGTTTTTATTTGAGCAAAACCGGGGTTTTCAGCCCTTTCTTAGGAGTCGACAAGGTAGTCCGCGCTCATTTACTAATGATTTTTCTGTCAAATAGAGTGTTATTAGACAGCTGAGGCCCGCACCAAAGGCAATTCCAAACCAGATTAGAATTTGGTATCTCACTGCTTGGCCAGGGCTTTCACCAGCAAGGATTTGGCCGGTCATCATGCCAGGAAGACTGACTATTCCTGTAACCGCCATTGCATTAATAACGGGCAGCATTGCTGTTTTAACTGCATCAGTCCTGATTTCGGTCATAATTTCCTTGAACTCATGCCCCAAAGCAATCCTCTGTTCAATGACTTCCGCGGAGTTTTGAACAGCGCTAAGACAATGATTTAAAGCAAGGCTTATAGTGTTCATGACATTGCCTAAAATCATACCAAAAATGGGAAGAACGATAGCTGGTTCGTACCAGGGGATCGGCTTAAATACGACTGAAATCAGCAAAACAGAATACGGCAGAGCTGCCAGCAACAAACTCCAAAGTGGAATTAGAAAATACGCCACCCCTTGAAGCCTGTATGTCAATCGCTGAACGGATTCGCGAGTGGCGACAGACAACATCAAAATAAGAAAGCCAATCGTTCCCCAGGCAGTTCCAGATGCAAAAAGAAAATCTAAAACAACCCCTAGGAGAGAAAGCTGAGTAACCATCCTTACCGAGGCCACAATTGCAGACTTCCACAAAGAAAGTCTTTCAAACCACATGATCGCTGCCAGTATGATCATGCTTATTCCTCCCACGGCGATATGCCAGATTTCTAGCTCGGCATCCATATTCAGTTATTTGTTACTTTCTTCGACCTTAAAATTGAATACATCAAAGACCCCCCCATTGGATATTTCCTCAAGCATTTCAACGTCATGACTAACAATGACTATGGTAGGGCGGTTTTTTTCATAATAATTTTGGATTAAATGAATAACAAGCGACCTGGTTGAGCTGTCCAAATTAGATGTTGGTTCATCAAGGAGGATGGCCTTTGGCAAATCTTGTAAGCCTCTAAGGAGTCCGAGTCTCTTATTTTCACCAGTGGACAGTTTTGCACATTCCATCGATAGTGCGCTTTTGTCTAATCCAAGTGAAACAAGATCTTTTATATCAACTTTTTTGAAATGATCGGAGACAACTGGTTTCCACCAAAATGTGTGCTCGTGGATATAGCGCACGTTTTTCCTCCACTCTCTTGGTTCTGTCTGGTTTTGCTGGAGTTCACCAAATGAAATATCACCCTTGTGAGGAAGAAGGTCTGCTATGCATTTTAACAAAGTTGATTTACCTGAACCTGAAGCGCCCGACATACCGGATATGACCCCGGGTTCAAAACCTCCGGAATAGGAGTCTGAAAAATCTGTATGACAATTATTAAAATGAATCCCTCTCACTCAAAAAGCCTCAAATAAAATCATTTACGTTTAGTTTTTGAATGACCCATTTGTGCTTCCCTCGTTTTGTTTTTTCTGTTTCTGAAACTGAAACAAGTGAGACGTTGAAATCGTCGCCGAGTTTCTCTTTTACTCCTTTTTCGATTAATGAAAGTTTAGAAGAATTGAACTTACGACTAGGGACATATCGAAACTCAGCAAATCCCGGCGAATCCTGGTAGAATTGCACCGCATATAAACCATCAAATATATCAGTATGCATATTAAATGCTGTCAGCGATATGATTCTCTTGTTGCCACTCACCAGAAATTCTTGTTCACGACCAGCAATCTCTTTGACTGTTGGCCAAAAAAATTCTCTATTTTGGGAATCAGAGCTTAACTTGACATAATCCCCTGTCCGGTAACGAACTAATGGCATGGCCATGTTATGAAAGGATGTTCCAATAACTTCTTGAAAGCCATTCTCATCTTTTGGACCAAACTCAGTATATCCATACTGAGGGAAAAAATAAAAATCATCACTTTGTCTCCCTTCACCAGCTAATACGACTCTTTCGGAATGTCCATACCATCTGTAAACTTTACATTTAAATGTCTTTTCCAAAATGCGTTTTTGTGGATTTGTAAGTCTTTCAGACCCACAAAGCAGAGCCTTTACGGGGGTTCTCCATTCCTGGTTTGTCTTTTCGAGATACTCGGAAATTAGTAATGCTGCAGAAGGATAGATATGAAGGACATCGGGTCTAAAGTTTTCAATTTCTTCAAGATACTCATCGAATCGGTCCAGAGTAAGGTGGTAAGAGGAGAGCATCAACCAATCCCGGGTGGGATCATAAGAATCTATTCTCCCTGATGATTTTGAATCGGTAACGTGTCCTCGAATAACAACTAGTCTATCCCCTTCTTCATAACCGGCCCTTCTCCACATTGATTCGAGAAAGGCCTGTTCTTTTGGTCTACTTACACCTTTCTGCAGATAAAAACCAACTGGCACCCCAGTTGACCCACCGGTTGTGATGTAGAGCCGTTTACTTGCCTCAAGATCAGTCGAAACTATGCTATCGAACTCATCAATCAATGTCTGTTTTTCCAAAAGAGGGCACTTTTCAATATCTTCTGGAGCGCGCAGTCGTTGCACATTGAATTGATTCTCTAGGAAAAGTTGGCGGTAATAAGGACAGTAATTTGCAGCGTTGTTTAATGTTCTTTTTAATTGGGTGTATTGAAATTCCCAAGTCTTCTCATAATCCCAAGATTCGATCTCATATGTGAGTTCTCTAAATCGTTGGAATTCATTACCCCATTTGATTGACGAAGGTAAAATTCTATATGCAAATCCAATCCCTGATTTCAATGGCATTGGCAATTTTTGATATATCCCCAATAAAGGGTATAGGCGATCCTCAAGACTCATTTGCTAATCTGGCCTCTTTTCTTCAATTGCGCCAACCCAACCAAAGTGCGGAGTGAATGCATGTGGTGATCTAATTTTATTTAGAGGCCCATTCCATTCCTTCCTGTTACTTTTGACTATTATTTCGTCCGGTTCAAAATCTACGAATGAAAGCTTTTTCATTTTAAAAGCATTTTGCAAAAGTCGAATCTTTGAATAATCAAAAGACATCATCTTGGCAGAACACATATCCACCGCTAACGGATGCTCACCGGAAATAATTATCCCACTATGAACTGGGTCTGGTGCCATAGGACCATTTCCGTCGCCACCCAATATACCATCAACAACAGCTAAATATTTTGGAGGCTTTTTCCTTTTTTGACCATGGCCGTCATAAAAAAACAAGCACTTGTTTAAATCTAAAACCATCCTCCAACAAGTATCATTCCCATACCAGTTACCTGACCGAACGATTTTTCCAGTGTCCCCAAAATACAACCTTCCAAGTTTCTTTAGAGGCACGAAAATTCGAGAGTAATTAGGGTTGTTAGTCAGAAATTTTTTTATTTTCCCCATCCAGCTATGCTCCAACTTAGCTTTGGATGTATTTTTAGGGAATTGATCCCCCCCTGCGTCTGGGGTTCCCTCGGTATGATGGGGTAACCAATTTTTATTGGCATTTATCCCCACAAGATTTTTCAATGCGCAGGTGAGCCCAACTTTTTTATGAGTTTTTAATTTAGGAATATTAATAAAAATATCAGCATCCATCGGAGTTCGACATAGCAGATATTCATGATTATTCCCTTGGTGTCTCAGGTTTGTTTCTTCCATATTATAAGAGGCACCAAAAAGTTTCCCCTCACCCTGGTAATCAATAAATTCACTGCCTTCATTTAAAGAAACGTGAGTATCCCCTGCCGGATCTCCCTCTAATTCAGTTTTAGACACGGTTACACCGTCTATGGCATTCCATTCAACTGGTCGCAAATCTAGCAATTCAAAACCGATCTTTGGGAATCGGTGAGAAAGCCTGGATATCATTTGGTCGAGCTGGCAATAGTCTCTCAAGGTGGCGAATGAAGAGTCTGTTTGAGGGGCATCACATATCACAATTTTCCCCTCTTTTTTCAATCGTGCTGCAACAAATGAAGCGACTCCTTCGATTACACTTGGGTGAGTGACCACGTGCTCCCAAGCATTAGGTCCTGGCGTCCTTTCATCGTGCTCTTTTACCCAATTTGGTTTTAGAACCACCTTCGAAGCAGAATCAAAAAAATCTCCGTCCAGCTGCAAATCCTCAAGACTTTGTGTGACGCACGCGATTATGGATTGGTGATCCTGGTAATTCTTATGTCCAGAATCGGTAATTGAGACTACCTGCTCTTTTTTCATTGATGAAGTTCTACCCCTTCCAATATGTCAGATAACAAATAAAGTTCCAATGAATCTCAGTTGGGAGCTTAAGATTCAAGTACAGACCTATAAACATCCAATGTCTCCGCAGCCGTCTTCTTCCAAGAAAATTTCCTGCTTTGGATTCTGCCAGCCTCAATTGCCTCATTTCTCACATTCGTATTTGAAAGCAGAATTCTGATCGCTTCAAGATAAGACTCAGGCGTAAGTTCAGCATAAATCGGAGCCTCACCTCCGACTTCGCCCAAACTCGTGACCTTCGAACAAATGACCGGACAATCTAAAGTCATCGCCTCGATTAGTGGAATCCCGAAACCTTCGTATTTGCTCGGGAACAAAAGTGCCCTGGCCTTGCTGTAAAGCCAAGCCAGTTGTGAGTCGGGGATTCTACCCGAAAAGATAAAATGATCTTTATTCTGTAGCCCAGACTCTTTCTGGACGCCTTCCCTTCTCACACCAACTATCACGAGAGGGGGAAGATTGATTCCCCTCTCCTCGGCTAATTGATAAACGTCTATCAGTAACTGAAGATTTTTCCCAGGCTCTAAGGTTCCCACAAACAAAAAGAAATCATCAGGAACTTGAAAAGTGGGTTTCTCTAATTTGGGAAGGTTATCAATATCCCAATCGCTCGCCAGATGAACGACGACAAGTTTCTTTGGGTCAATGTCTGTAAGATGGATTGCTTCGTCTGCTGTTGACTGACTAATGCACATGACACGATCAGCCTGCTTTGTTCGTTGCAAACCAACTTTACTAATGTGCAGATGCCATCGTCTAAATCGCTCAGGATGTCGAACAACCGCTAGATCATTAAGAGAAACAATAGTTTTTATGCCGTCAATGGGAGTTCTGATTATTGGTATGCCTGGAGAATGAAGCAAATCAACCTGGTTTTTTTTCAATTTCCCTGGTGCTAAAAAGTTGGACCAGAAGACTTCTCTGTACAAAGTCTTTAACATCCTACCTGGCTGCTTGTATTCTAGATTGTGGACTTCCCATGCAAAGGGTTGGATATCCATTCCTCCACAGTCACACGCCTTAAAACCGGAGAATATACCATTGATCCCTCTGGCAATACCGGCTGGCGCTACATATAGGGGACTGGTATCAACGGCAATGCGATATTTGGGCGATGTCACAGGAAGGGGAATTCTTTTTATGTGAGGACAGGTTGGGCAATGTGAGGATCTTCCGCTTCCTCATACCCCTCGTCCGTTTCTTCATCTTCCTGAAGCACTAATTGCTTAGCCATCGCCTCCCGTTCCTCTTCGACATTTCTGTTCAAGGCCAGACTAAATCCTAAAAGACCCGTGAAGGTAGCAAAATCCATGGCAAATTGCCCATACATAGTACTGAAAAAAAGAAGGTTTCCAGCAAAATAACTGAGAACAAGAGTATTGACGGCTTTGAGATGCGGAGGACTCAGTTTGTAATGTCGGTAAATCGTCTTAAGAGCTATTACACAAAACCAAATAAAACCAATGATACCCCAAATACCTAAAGGGATGATAATGGTAAGCAGGCCGTGATGGTAATTTCCATCAATAAAGATGTGCTCATAGGCATTAAAAATTCCCTTTCTTACACCCTCAAAGGTCAATTGGTAATCCACCCCTTTGAAAGCATACCCTTTACCAAGGAGCAAATAATCTGGTATTTCTTTGACGACAGTTGCCCAAATCTGAAAACGCCAATCAAGAGTACCGGCAGCATCAGATGCAGCCACACTATCAATCTCTACGGGTAAAAAACTTAATGACCGCTGAAAAGCTAATGGAAGCCTTTGGATGTTTGTGATAGCCAAGACACTCGTAATGAGAAGAATACTGGCGTATATGGGAAGAGCTGCAGTTCTGTGTAGCCCTTCGAAGTAAAACTGAAAGACAAGAATAAGTCCTAATAAAATGAGCACAGATCTATATCCGCCGTATAAGGAAAGTACGAGTGCCCCAAAAAAAGCGATTATTCTCCAGAACCGCCAAGTATTAACAAGCCCATTAATGCCAAATCTTGAAAGTAAATAGAGAATGAAGGCCAGACAGGCAAATGCCAAACCCGTCAGTCTAACAAAACCACCGTATCCTGAAGTCTCTCCAATATGCTGCAAGGCCGCAGATTGAGTTGGAAGGAACCAATACAACCACATAGCGCCACTCCCAAGGGAATAGACCACGTTGGAAAGAGAGTGAGTTAGTGTTCCCAAGAAAAACATTGCTGAATACAAGCCCACCTTGTCGGCTGGGATTCTGATACTTGAAAAAGCGAAAAATATGGCGAAAGCTTTAAAAATATCAACGTATTTTCCGGCCCCCCACATGTCAGCCCCAAGAACCCTTCCACCTATACCGCCTCGAAGCATTGCGGTAACGACAACAACAAGTGCAATAAATAAGAAACAAGCAAAAGTTCCTGTCGTAAATCTAAACCTATTTTTCTTATTAATCGTACGGTCAACTATCCCAATTCCAATCAAAAAAAGAGCCATCAAAATCTTAAATTCTGGCTGCCCAGGTAAGAATGGGAACAAAAATGCCGAGTTGACTGAAAAAACAAAAATCGGCTCGTAATAACGCAATAAAAAGGGAATTGAGACACCGCAGACGCACAAACCCACAAGGGCATACCCCATGGACGTTCCAGAAGCCACTTGATAACCAAGTACGATGGCCAATGGAATTATGGCTAAAAAGATGAGTACACTTCTAAATCCACCCATTTCTGCGAATATGCGTTCTGGCTATCCATTCTGCAAGAGGTATTTTTCTACGGATTGGGAAATCATTGGGCATAATCAGCTGATTGAGGGTGGAGAAAAAGTCGCGATCTAACCAGTTTAACGCGTGGCCTTGATAAACTGATAAAACGTTTTGCGACTCTATTGAATCGGATTTAGATCAATGACACCCCTCTTCTGTGCCGAAAACCGCAGAGAAAAGAGGTTTACACTCGCTCAAATCCAGCATCAGCGACTTTTCTCGGCTAATTTGTCAATTTTTTAACGCGGAGATTCGCTAAAAAAGAAATTAGCTGTAATGGGGAACTCGAGAATGCACGAATCTCCGGTGATGTCCTGTTTTAGACCCAGTCTCTGGTTTTCTTTTACTCATATTCAGCCCAATTAAAAAGGAGGTCTAGAAATGCTTCTTATTGCGAGCTTATGGTATCTCCTTTGCAGAAAGGACTGATGCTCCATTAATCATTTAGGTTGATATCGAATAGATAGAGAGGTTGGTTTCGCCCTTCACTGATTGTGATATAGCCATCTGCTGTCGGAGTAAATCCTATGGCCTCTCCATTTTTCGCCTGGTCCTTGCCTTTTACTGGCAATCTGGAAAACGGATGTTTGGCCAGGGAATTTTCTAATGAACCCGCGGACAAATTCCAAATTGAGCCTATCTTTTCATTTCGAAGAAGAATCCATTTGCCATCACGAGAAATGTCGCCTGCGCTTACCTTACTTGCCGATACTCGACACATTTTCCTAGCCAAAATATCAGGCTTTCCTGACCAAAAATCGTCACCCGACACGCTAAAAACGGTTGAGCCATTTTTTTCTTTTGAAAAAACAAAAAAATTTCCGGAACGTGGATCCCATGCGATGGCTTCACTATCATAGACCTTATCTGGGTAAAAAATCCTACTTCGATATTGAGGGATAATTTCTAATTTTGGCGTTTTGCTCGAATTGAGCACCGGTTCTTTAATAGCTATGAGCTGAATATATTTTCTCTTGAGCTTATTATCTCCAGAATCACAGACCACTAAGTAGGACTGGTCTTCAGGAGATAGGGTGTAAGTTAAATCCTCAATATCATTAACTTTGCCTGCAAATTCTATTTCACATTTTACATTACCTTGAAAAGAAGTCCCGAATATACGCTCCGATTTACCATCATCAGCTACCCAAACAGTGTCCTTGTTGACGGAACTTACAATTATTCCTGAAATTTCATCAAGGCGTGGTTCATAAATAGCCCCCAATCTTCTCGATCGATTATTCGGCATCTCACCCAAAACAGCAATAACCTGGCATGTTATAGCCAGCGCCATTATTGCTTGGTAGTAATCTCTAATACCATTCACCCTAGAATACATTCGTACTTATGTGGGAAAATTCAATAGTCAAAAAAAGGGCCAACAAAATTTGTTGGCCCGATCGTTAGCTAAATGAGTTTAGAAATTATATTTTCACCCACTGTCGTGATTCAGCAGATTGCTCTACAGCCTCCATCACGCGCTGATTTTTCAACCCGTCTTCGAAAGTTGGCTGAACAGGTTTGCCAGCAAGGCAGGCATTGACAAAATCAGAAATGGTGTGAACGAAAGTATGCTCGTATCCCAAAATGTGCCCAGGTGGCCACCAATTCCCGACAAACGGGTGGACATCTCCGGGCTGAGTCACCAATATATCTGTAAATCCTTGGCGATCATCAGCTTCTTCATTGTTGAAATACTTAAGGCGGTTCATATCCTCAAAATCAAATGAGATGGAACCCTTGGAGCCATTGATCTCGAGCGTTATGTGATTTTTTCGACCTAGAGCAAATCGAGTTGCTTCGAGGTTGCAAACAGCGCCATTTTCAAATTTTCCAATAAACGAGGACATGTCATCCACTGTGACTTCCCCCATTTCTCGGCCGCCTTTGCCACCAAGCCCGTCACCTTTGGCTTCAGAATCTTCAAGTGGACGCTGCTTGATGAAAGTATTCATCATGCCGCACACTTCATTAAATTCTCCAACCAGATATCGGCCTAAGTCGATGATGTGGGCGCAAATGTCACCGTGAGCACCTGATCCTGAGACGCCCTTTGTCAATCTCCAGACTAAAGGAAATTCAGGATCAACAATCCAGTCCTGAGCATATCTAGCATAATAGTGGTAAATATCGCCCAGCGTTCCATCCTCAATCATCTTTTTGGCCTGAGCAATAGCTGGGATCCTTCGGTAATTGTGGCAAACCATATGGACGATTTTAGATTCCTCAGCAGCAGCAACCATTTCATTGCACTGCTCGACGGTCAAAGCCAATGGCTTTTCGCAGAGGACATGCTTTCCAGCCTTTGCCGCAGCAATGGCAATTTCAGCATGAGAATCGTTTGGCGTGTTGATATCGATGATATCAATATCAGGATTTTCAACGACAGCTTTCCAGTCAGTGCTGTGGTTATTCCAACCCAAGCTTTTCGCTGCTTCTGCAACACCGTCAGGATTTCTCCCACAAATAGTGTGCAATTCCACACCGGCTCCCATAGGCATAAAATGAGGCGCTTGCCTCCAGGCGTTTGAATGCGCCTTACCCATGAACCGGTATCCAATCATTCCGACTTTCAATGTCTTGGACATAAATTTCCTTCTTTAAACGGGAGTTTTCTTTATAAACTAGGCGGAATTTATAGATCGTGGCCGAATCCAAGTCAACGAACGAGTTATCCAATGGCCAATTTAAACTTTGGTTTTGCCCTATTTCATTTGTTGGAGAAATAGTCGCAATGACCCGAGGCGTATCTCAATTTTAGCCGGTTTGAAAAGAGTTTTTTATCGACATAAACGAGGATTAACACCAATCTGACAATTGGGTAATGGATAGGATTTCTCCTTGTCCCCGTTGAGTTTTCGGGTGACTCAAAAAATTACTACTCGAAATTAAAGTATGCAAATTAAGCTATTAAAATCAAAAATCCATCGGGCAGTTGTGACGGATGCTCACGTCGATTATGAGGGTAGTTTAACGATCGATGAGGAGCTTATCGAAAAATCTGGGCTTTTTATTTATGAGAAAATCCTTTGCTCGAATATGGCAAATGGGGCCCGATTTGAGACTTATGTCATTCCAGGCGAGAGAGGAAAAAAGGAAATCGTGCTCAACGGAGCTGCTGCTCACTTGGGCAATAAAGGCGACCTGTTGACAATAATGTCTTTTTGTTCACTGAGCTTGGAGGAAAAAGCAAAATGGACGCCTACCGTTATTGTTTTGGATAAAAACAATGATATTGCGGTAACAAGAAACTAAACACCATTATGGAAAAATTCTTTCACGATTACATCGAGCTTCAAAAAAATGCCCTCGATTCCATTCCCTTGAACGAGGTGGGGTCCATGTTGGAAATCCTCCAAAAAGCGCACAAAGACAAAAAGAACATTTTTGTTTTCGGTAATGGGGGTAGTGCGGCAAATGCTTCACACTTTGCCACTGACCTAGGAAAGGGAGCATCAGATAAGGTGGGTATTTTTAAAGTCTTTTCACTCAATGACAACACCCCTTGGATCACAGCATTAGGCAATGATTACAGTTACGATGATGTTTTTTTGCGACAGCTCATGAATTATGGAACCCCTGGCGATGTTGTTTTGACAATGAGTGTCAGTGGAAATTCGCCTAACCTGGTCAAAGCAATCGAGTGGGCAAACGAAAATGGTCTCTCCACCATGGCATGTGTCGGAGGAAAAAAAGGAAAGTTAGCTGAGATTGCGGGCACAGTGGCCGTCATTGGTTCCGAACACTACGGTAGGGTTGAAGATTGCCACATGACTATTGCTCATATGCTCTGCTATTATTTTATGGAGAAATAACCCTGTTCAGTTGGCTGGAATCGCTCAATAATTTAACAGGAAGAGAGGACAGCCTACCGGGTATTAAAAAGACCAGGACCGAAGACCGCATCATTTTGTACACCCACCCCCTGTTAACTTTTATTTTTCCTTCGGGTGAGAGGGGATTCGAATGACGAAGTCCGGTCAATGTTTCTAACCCAATCAGCACGGGCCAAACGCATGCCAGTCTAAGCAATCGGTTCCGCTCTGGGATTCTATTTACATATCTCCAGCCACTTATGAGATATTTTTCAGCCTGATCCACGAGTGGCATATAAATCGATTTGAGGCTACCCCAATTTGATGAATCTAATAGGTCGTCTTCTTTCAACCCTACGGTATTCAATTGCTTTTTAGGCAGGTAGCATCGGTTATTTTTTAGATCACCAGGAAGATCTCTAAGAATGTTCACAAGTTGTAAGCCCTTTCCATAATCAATAGCAATCAACTCCATTTCTTTTGCTTGTTCCTCACTATCAAAAACATTTTTTTGCTTACAAATTGTATTCCAAAATTTACCGACGACACCAGCGACTCGCCACGTGTAGTCGTCTAGCTCTTCATCATCTTTCAGAGCTCTAATTAATTTCGGTTCAATATCAAATCTCTGCAAATCCAGAATCTGACCACTAATCACCACTTTCAAAACTTCTTTTATCTCATGTTTTTCCTCATTTGCCATGAAGGTATAAAAATGAAGAATCCGACTAATTTGATTCAATAAGTGCTTCTCTTTGGGATCCGAATTTACACTTTGCAACTCTGGCTCGATATCGAGATTGGTTCTTTCATTTGCAACTGCGGCATCGAAATCGTTTAAAACTTTTATACGAATGTCAGCGGATACTAGATCTGTGTCGGCGATGGTATCACTTATTCTAGCTAAGAGGTAGGCTATCCCAATTGGAGCCCGCAAAGGTTTTCTTAGAATTCTTATGGAAAGATAAAAAGAGCGTGAGACACCTTTGAGAATTTTCATTAATTCTGAAAGTTTTGCTCTTTGCATCTACTGAATGAGGTATGTATTTTGAATTTAGAATGAGTTAATTATCCAAAAGGTTTTTCCACCTTTTCAACTCATTAAGAATATTATCATAAGAAGGCCCGCCCGTCATACCTCGAGCCTGTAATGACCTTTCCAATTTAAATACTTTTTTGCTCTCACCATCAAATCGCTTATCAATGGATTTCAATTCTTTCACAGTAAGTTTATCAATGGACTTGTTGTTTTTTTCAGCTAAGGCAACAACACTGCCAACAATGTGATGAGATTCACGAAATGGCACACCCTTTAAAACTAGGTGATCAGCCAAGTCCGTTGCCAACAATAGAGGATCCGAGGATGCCTCCGAGCACTTGTTTTTATTAACCTTAATCTCTGACACCATCGAGGTAAATATTCTCACTGTGGCCCTTACTGTATCCATACTATCAAACAACTTCTCTTTATCTTCCTGCATATCACGGTTGTATGTCATTGGAAGGCCTTTTAGCAGCACCAAAAGACCGACTAAATTTCCGACAACGCGACCAGATTTACCGCGAGCCAACTCGGCAACGTCCGGATTTTTCTTTTGGGGCATCAGTGATGAGCCGGTCGTAAAGCTATCCGAAATTTTGATAAAGTCGAACTCAGAGCTAGACCATAAAATGAGATCTTGTGAAAGTCTTGTAAGGTGAACAGAAAGGATTGATGCAACGCTGCAAAATTCAACCACATAATCCCTGTCACTTATGGCGTCCATAGAGTTATGTGTCACCAACGGCTCCCCATTATTATCTACAAAATGAAGTTCTTTTGCTACAAACTCCCGGTCGAGGGGAAGAGTGGAACCGGCAATTGCTCCACTTCCTAAAGGGCAAATAGTTCACGCGGTCCAAACAATCTCTTAGCCTGGAATTGTCTCTATTGAGCATTTCCACGTATGCAAGAATGTGATGGGAAAAATAAACTGGTTGAGCTCTCTGCAAATGCGTATATCCCGGTATTATTACTTTTGTATTATTCTCTGCTAGGGTAAGCAGCGACTTTTGAAGCAAAGCAATTTCCTGACGCAAATCTATAATTTCTTCCCTTAGCCACATTCTCACATCAACAGCAACCTGGTCATTTCTTGAGCGACCAGCATGCAATTTCGCACCACAGGGAACCCTTTTAGTTAGCTCGGCTTCAATATTCATGTGAACATCCTCGAGATTAGGGTTCCACTGAAATTTACCGTCAGCTATTTCACAACCGATTTCGCTTAATCCTTCCTTGATAGCATTTAACTCACTTGAGGTTAAGATGCCTATCTTCTTTAACATGGAGGCGTGGGCAATCGATCCCATTATATCGTATTCCCATAAACGGTGATCAAATGAAATAGACTCGCCATAGGTTGCAACTTCTTCGGAAGGCCCTGATTCAAATCGACCGCTTCTGGAGACGGGACTGTTGCTATTCATTGCACAGTATTGTCCACATCAGCAGGAGGACTGTCACGCCCTTAAATTTCTAAATAGTGCAAAAATAAAACCTCTGATCGCAATGAATCAGAGGTTTGCATTTTGAAAAATTAATCATTTTTGCTATAAGGGCAGGCTGGTTGAGACTAATTGGTGGGCTTCAGTCCACTCAGATACGGCCTTCTTTAATTCGAGTGTAGAGTGATCCAATTCTTTTTTGAGCCGCTCTAGTTCGGTTTTAATACTAACAACCTTTTCCTTGGAGTCCTGCAATTTTTTATTTGTTGCGAGAATGTATAATCTTTTCTTTTCTTCCCAAACTTTGGCCGCAGAAGAAAGATTCTGTTTGGCATTTTCAAGGATATGAACCTGCTTTTCCGATAATTTTAGAGAAAGTTTTTTGATGTGATCAT
>CBFHOE010000005.1:186745-191043 GCA_965657355.1 Limisphaerales bacterium
AGCCAACATTATTTTTTCGTCAGGCACCCTTTTGAGCCCACAAGCCCAACCAATTTTGTTGAAGAATAGTATTGCCCATTTGGTTGGGTCGAATTGCCAGGTTTTAACACCATTTCTGAAATCATGTTGAAATTCGTGATGATAATTATGATATCCCTCTCCAAAAGTGAACAATGCCATTATCCAGCTGTCTCTCGCACTGTGATTTGTGGAATATGGTCTTTTTCCAATGGTGTGGCAGAGGGAATTGATGAAAAACGTCGTATGCTGAACCATGAAAATTCTGAAGACCCCATTGATTAAAAATCCTGATAAAGCACCAAGTGGGCCATTCCATAAATAACCTAATAATGTGGGCAACCCAAATCCGACAAGAACACCGATCCATTTCCAATGGCGATATTGAAACATGACAAGTTTGTCTTTGCGCAAATCAGCAACATTGTCCATGGGCAATATCGGCTTCATTCTAAAAAGCAACCATCCGATGTGAGCGTGGAAAAATCCCTGCGAAATGTCGTATGGATCATCATCTCCATCAACATGCTTGTGGTGCCGGCGATGATCACTACTCCATTCTAAGCATGAACCTTCAAACGAACCGGATCCAAATATGAGAGTCAGAACCTTAACTGGCCATTTGGCCTCAAAGGCTTTGTGAGAAAAAAGTCTATGATAGCCGAGAGTTATGCTCATGCTACTCAAAGGGAACATAATGAGAAACACGACAATTTGAAACCAGTCGACTCCATGTTTGTACACATGCAGAGGCACGAAGGTTACTGACGCCAAGGCGGAGAATATGAGGAACGCGCTTGTTACCCAGTTTACAGATCGATAAGCAGGAATTCGAAACATCTTAATTTTAGGTGCTCAGGCGAGAAAGCTCGCCCGTTTGATTGACAATTACACGTAACGGCGAAATGCATGAAATGCTAGAAATATTTGTAAATATTTTCATGCCATGTGGAACAGATGCGACAAATCAAATCGTCAAACAAGATTATCAACTATCTCGTTTAAGTGCCCCGCATGTTTGATCAACTTTTGAAGATGAGCCTCTCTTTGCTCATTATTTAAATCGGGAAACAAAATTTCCCATCCATCTAGCATTGTGCAATCATTATTAGAAATTTCCCAATCAACACCGCTCGCCCCAATTCCAAGCTGATGAGTTATCCCATCAGCTATTTGGACTGCAGAGGCCAAATAGGGGTCTTTTTGGGCATTGGCTGGCTCATGATGGAATCGCATAGCATCAATGAAGCAGCTTTCGAGATTCTGAGTTTCTGCATAAATAGCTCCAATTTCAGAATGATTTGCACCAATTATCGCTTCCTCTTGCCGAATAAGGTCAGAGGGTTCTTTGAAAAAGGACCCGTTATAAACGCCGCTGAAATGCTCAGGAAAAACATGGGCCATCGCAATTTTACCCAAGTCGTGCATGAGGCCAGAGATGTATCCCTTGTCAACCAATTCAGAATGTTTTTCAGTGAGGACTTCTTGGGTTAATAGGCCCACAGACAAGCAGTGTTTCCAAAAATTTCTCCAAGAAAAATCTCTTCCCAATGGCAAGTTTTGAAATTCATCGATCACTGGGGTCAAAAGCGCGACTTGCCTCACATGCCTCATTCCCAGGAAAATGACGGCTTCATGAACGGTTTTTACTTTGTAATTGATCCCAAATGAAACCGAATTGACTAATTTTAAGATCCTGGCCGTCATTGTTGGATCTCTCTGAATCAAATCACCAATCTCGGCGGCATCAGAGATTTCGGAATTCATCAGCTCCTCCAGAGCTAAATTGATAGACCTCAGCGAAGGCAGTCTGGTCGACTGACTCAATCGAGATTTTATTTGGTCTTTTGTATATGTTGCCAGAGTGTAAGACATGCCTCAGTTACATTGGTTGAGGAATTTCATCTCCCAATTTTCCACGTTTGGGAAATATTGATCGACTAATAGCTACAATTCATTAATAGCGTGCAATTTCCCAAATAGATTTAATGAAATTTGAAAAAATTTTTAGATTATTTGGGATGGCACGCGAAATTGGCCTTTTTATAGCCTTTTCAGGGCTTTCGACAAAAGAGGAAAACAATAACCATAGGGTCAATTAAAGGCATGGGGAATTCTTCCGCTTTACTGTGTAATATTCATCTGAGCACGGCATCTGGATGATGAAATTCTATGAAAGACCGAGAAAACAAAAAATTTGGGCAATTGTTGACATACCTATGGTCATCATTGCTCGAAGATGTGGAGAACGATGACCTGGTATTACAATCCTCCAATCCATTTCCCTCAGAACAGCCATTGATTCCCTCTGATTATCCATTGAGTCATCCCGCTGTATTGGATGGGATATCAGATCTCGAATCAGCTGAATGGTTTGGTCTAGAGAACCCCAATATATTTTCGGTCGAGAGCCTCGGGCAATCTAATAGCGGACTATGTTCGTTTGATGAGAATGTCGAATTGTTAGACAGGCCCAACATATACAATTGAAATGGTTCAAGGATTTAAATTCTGACGCCGATTGTTTAGTGAGAACTAGTAGATTCAGAATAAGTAATGTCATTAATGACAAGGTCTTACAGAGTAAGTGTAAGCGGCCGGCAACATTTAAGAAGTGACGAAACAACCATCTGATACAGGAAGAAACATTGAGAACAAGTAGGTTTAGAATTCCAATCCATTTCGTTTATTACTCTTTTTGGATTTGTGTTTTGCTTACCGCAAATTCTGGATCCTCTGCAGGAAGGAGCGACTCTCGGAAAACCAGGATGACATACCTCATAAGAGGACCAGTATCATTAAAATTTAAAAAACCCCCACCAGAGACGACGGCAATAAATGAAATTAAGTTTTATAGCAAACCAGAGGAAACCATTAAATTCATAGGGCCAAGTCCTGAGTCAGACACGGAGGAAGCGTACAGTAGCACGCAGGATTCAAATACAGAAAATCAGGCACTTCCAGTAGGCTTAATTTACTCGATAAGCCGTTATGATGATGAGAGTAGGGAAAAAACCTTAGCCTCCCCGGAATACTATACCGTCAAAGAAAACCATACCGACAAAAATTACCGAAAATACATTAATTCATATGTGACCGGTGTATGGGATGCCCCTAATATGCAGCCAAAGCCATCTAATGCTAATAACGGCAACGAACTCAGCAATATTAGGAAAGGCACTCAAATGAGTACGCTTATTGAAGACAGTTATTTTGGCGATCAGATCCACGACTCCACACCGAATCAACATTGGCAGGAACTTGGCAACGAGCTTTTAATAGAGCTTGAAAACATTTCTGAAAAATTAGGAACAACTCAAGAACCAGTGCCGACGGCCGAAGATCCTTACGCTTTTGATTTTTATCCACCAGGAGAAATGTGGGCTCCAGTGAAAAGTAGTGTTACCTACACAACAGGAAAATAAAAATGTTCCCAAATATGTATTCCATCCACGATTTATCAAAATATCCAAAAATAAATTTACCCATATGTGCTTTGGCGATTTTTTATTTTGTGATAGCAGAAGGAGTAAGCCTCCCGATGGATTTGGATTTCGATTTGCAATCATTAGATGAAAAGACAAATTCCTCGGTCATCCCCAATGATGAGTCCGGCATGGACAGCGAAATAACTTTGAAACTAGGGGATATTGCTCCAATCAAAGAAAACTCTGAATTCCAATCAAAAGATGAGGCCCAAAACTCAGAAGAAATTAATTTAGTTCCAGACTTGGATACTAAAGACTTTCAAATCCGCTCTGTTGGGCCAATCACGCCGTTCCGAGAAAAGTCTTTGATCAATGAAAATTTGACAGCACCCCTGCCCGGTTTAGAAAATAAAATTCGGATGGCTTCCTATTGGGAAACGTTATCGAATGCGCAAACTTACAGAAGTCAAAAGGAATATCAAAATGCAATTAAAACCTGCATAACTCTTTTGGAACAACCCACACCAGATGAAATTAACCGATTAGCTCTAATCGAACTGGCATATAACCTCCAAGAAAACAATGATTTACAAAAATCTTTTCAAGTTCTCTCACAATACCTCGTCAATTACCCAAAAGCTGAAAATATACCAGAAGTTTATCTCTCACAGGGAAAAATTTTGAGAAAGCTCGGAGCGCAAGAAATGGCCATTGGAAAATTCTACTCCGCTATGTCCAGCACCCTCTCCGTCGAAAATTCCACAAATACACGATACAAAAGAATAAACTTAATTGCACAAACTGAAATTGCAGATACTTACTACAACTCAGGAGATTATTCGAATGCCATAA
>CBFHOE010000005.1:191269-220282 GCA_965657355.1 Limisphaerales bacterium
CGTCCTGGACCTTCTGAGGTCGAGCTCGGAAAAACTTCAGATCTCAAAAAACAAACTAGTACCCTGGCAAAAGAGATCGGGTAATCTTTTAGCTAATTACCTATTCGAGAAAAAGGATTACAGCGGAGCCCGCGCAGTCTATAAGCAGTTACAAAAGATGGATAGTAATCCAGGCTGGTACATCCCAGCAACCTATCGACTGGCTCAATGCAATGAAAGACTAGACCTTCCTTCTCAAGCTACAGATGGCTACATGGAAATTCTCTCTATTGGGAACCGACTCGGTGAAGACCAAAAATCGATTAGATTAAAAACCATTCTCGAGCTCTCTGATTTTAGAATAGATCAAATTGCTTGGCTTTCAGACGCACGTGATCAAGGACGAGCCCTCCTTGACCCTTCATCACCGCCAGGAAAATCACAACAAGTGGATGAAGAAAAAAATTCAAAATGGCTCGCAGAAACTTTTTCTCGAGTAGACATCAACTCGACTGCCAGGATTTTGTCGAAGCTCGAAGCAACCGAAACTTCAAGCATCCTGAAGCACCTAACAGTTTCTGAACAAGCCGAAATACTCAGAAAAATTGGAAGCCTCGGGCAAAAAGAAAAATCCCTCGCATCAATCGTAGCAACCACACTTGAGCTTCCAGAGAAGCTCACCGACCTCCAAGAGAACTAATACTTCTCTCCATACCTTTCCATATCCCAGATGGGGCACATTGATTAGAAATTGTGCCTCGCCAATTCTGATTTTAGATCCATATTGTCAAATAGGAAAAAATTTCCTATTGTGAAATTATGGCAGCGGGGAAATCTCTCGATGCTGGCAATTCACCTAGCTGATATGAGCCAAAATCCCAGTTTTGAATTAATTGAGAAGGATCTTCGCGAGCAGATCGAGCTTTGCAAGGCCATATACCACGTTATCGAAAGGGAGGCCAGAGAACTAAAGTCAAGCAGAGGTGACGAGGACGAACCAAAAAGCTTCAAACACACGAACGAAGCACGCGAAAAACTTTTGCCGCTCCTGGACAGATCTACTGAGAGAATTAAAGACCATCGAAAAATCTGGGAAAATTTGGATCCAGATACCAAATCAACCAGGCCTGAAATCAATAAATTGATCGTGGAGGCTCTGAACACAATAATGAAAATTATAAAGTTGGATAGATCTAATGAAGAAATCCTCCTCAAGAGCGGGTCTATACCAATTGAACAAATCCCCTCTTCACTGAGACAAAAACCGAAAGCCGTTGCCAATATTTACAGGCAGAACTCTCGGTAAGTTATGGTTTTTAAACATGGTTGATCAAAATTAAGAAATGCAGATTGAAAAGATACTCATTGTTGAAGATGACCTCATTGCGAGAAAGAATCTTGATCAACAATTAAAAAAGTGGAGTTACGAGGTCAAGCAAGCTTCGACACTTGCAGAGGCAAGAAAACAACTCGATGCCGATAATTTTGATGTGATGGTTCTCGATGTAGATCTTCCTGATGGGCATGGTCCCGAAATATTGAAAGATCTCGAGAACTTGAGAGTAAAACCCATGGTTATCATGAGCACCGGCTTCGGGTCGGTGGACTCGGCAGTGGAATGTATAAAAGCTGGAGCCTTTGATTACCTTATAAAGCCAACATCACCACAGCAACTTGAGATAACTTTAAAAAAAGCAGAACTGTATAATCAGTTAGTCCAGGTCAACAATTACCATAATACCACTGATGAAGATGAAGGATCAGAACTACTTGGAAGAACTGAACAAATGCAACAAGTCAGAAAACTCATTCGGACAGTTGCCAGAACTCAAGCTACCGTTTTGATTCAGGGAGAAAATGGAACAGGTAAAGAATTGGTCGCTAGAGCCCTATTTCGGGAGAGCCCTAGAAAAGACAAGCCTTATATTAAGGTTAACTGCGCTGCAATTTCAGAAAACCTCATTGAAAGTGAATTTTTCGGACATGAAAAAGGATCGTTCACAGGAGCGATTTCCAAAAGAACCGGTAGGTTTGAATTGGCAGATACAGGAACCATATTACTTGATGAAATAAGTCGAAATCTCGCTTCAACTTCAAACCAAACTGCTGAGAGTTTTACAGGAAAGAGAGTTCGAAAGGGTTGGAGGCAATAGAACAATCCGAACAGATGTTCGCGTCATCGCTACAACCAACAGAGACTTGAAACAAAGTGTGGCAAACAATGAATTTAGGGAAGATTTATTCTTTCGACTAAATGTTATTCCCATACACGTACCTCCTCTAAGAGATCGCTTGGATGATGTCATCTACCTTTCAGATCATTTTCTAAAAAGAGTATCCCGCAAAAATGGCATTAAAGTTCTTGGCATGAGTGAAAGGTGCAAAGAATCGCTCCTAAACCATAAATGGCCGGGAAATGTGAGAGAGCTCCAAAATTCAATCGAAAGAGGGGTTATCCTCTGTGGCGATGGCAATACTTTAGAGCCCGAACATATTTTCTTAGACCCTGGCGGATTCATTCCATTGGATAGCTCCAAGAGCATGAGCACTAATTCTCCCATGACTGACAATGGAGAAAGCAATCATAATAAACACTCTTCAGTGGGTGTTTCGGACCCTACTACGGACCTCAATGGCAAACCAATCCCTCTAGCAGATCTAGAACGCAAACAAATTTATAAGGCCTTGGATTTTACTGAAAATAATAAGACTAAAGCTGCTGACTTACTTGGTATAAGTATAAGAACATTAAGAAACAAACTTAATGAGTATAAAGAAAGCGATTTAACTTTGCCCGATCAAGAAGAGTAAATAAAAGATCTAGTGCTTATTCTTCCTCAAAATCAAGAACACGCCTAAGACCTGGAATAGCAGGTTCGGCACCCAAAGTAAAAGATGCGGAGCTATCTGGGTTTGGCCTTCCATGGACTTCGCCGCTATGAGAATACCATAATAGAGAAGCATCATTCCCAAGGCTATGACCACCCCGGATGATGTGTCTCTTCTGTGTGCTTGGATACCCAATGGAACACCAAGAAGCGTAAAACCCAGAGAGGCAAAAGAGAAACTGGATTTTTCATGCAAATGCATCTTGACCGGTAAAAGGTCAGCCTTGCTCATTCCAGAGGCTTTTAAAGTTTTATATTCATTGACCAACTGATGGTATGTCATTTCGGATAATTTTATTTTCCGGAAGGTATCAACTGAAGGTCTGGGAAAAGAAATTTCCATTTCATCCGTCATAACTGGATACCATTTTTCAAAACTCGCTTCACTCTCCCCGGAGCCATCACTACCCATCTGTTTTGGATCAGATTGAAAAGTTGAAATCGAAATGTAGTCATTCCCTTGTCGACGAAATATTGTCGGATTTATAAATCTAATAACAAAGAAATCAGACGATGGGTCATCAATAATCTCTGCTTTTGATGCGCGAACATCTAAAACTTTTCTCCCCTCTTTTAATTGATAAAAAAGCACATTACTCAAAGATGCCTCACCGACCTTCCCTACGTATAAAACATTCCCGGGGAAATCAGTAATAAACCTTCCTTCTGGTATGCTATTTTTTAAATCTTGCTGACCAGCCTCGAACAGCAATTTCTTGAAAGCAACCCTTCCCTTCGGGCCGAGGTCTAAATTTATCCACGCGCAGCCAAAACTGAAGAACAAGCTCAGAATAATAACCGGATATATAATACTCACTAAAGATATTCCACTGGCCCTCATGGCGGTTAACTCTTGATCAGCGCTTAATCTGCCGAAAACAAGTAGCGTTGATGTCAAAAAAGCTATCGGAAGAACGTACACCATGACAAATGGCAGCAAATAAAAAATAGACTTCGCAACCACCGAAATTGGAACTTGGTGAGAGGAAACTAACAACATCACGTCTTTAAGAGCATTGCCAATAAGAAACAGCATAGTTAAAACAAAAACCGTCATTATAAGGTTTTTAATGACTTGCTTCACTATGTATGTATGTATGGTTCTCACTTTCTATACGGCCTTGCCAAAATTACCTAACAATACAGTAAACATAAAGATCCAATGATAGATGCCGGTATCGCTGCTGCATAATCATCAAGTGTAATACCCCACCCGCTGGGAAAATTTTGAAGTTTTGAAATTCCTAATGGTTTGAAAATATCGAACAAACGAAAAGTCAAAAAATATACAAAAAGAATTAAATAAGATTTTGAATCAGAAAAAATAATTTCAAGACTTGGCCATTCTCCTGATTGTGAATAAATAATAAGAGGCCATGGCGAAAGAACAAAAATAAAGGCAGACCATTCATCAACAACAACCCACTGAGGGTCTTTTTCCCCAACTCTTTTAGCTGCCCAGCCAGATAAGAATACCGAAAACAAAAAGAAAAGAGCTACGGATAATATAATACTTACAGGGGAGCAGATTGCGACCAAGCCGCACCAAAAAATAAATCCAATACTGGTTCCGAAAGTTCCAGGCGCAATTTTTATAAAGCCAGTTCCAAACCCCGACGCCAAGGACATCCATACAAACACTAGCATTGAGTTAGCCATGCCTTGCTTTTTTGAAGAAGTATTTTTAGTTTCTGAAGTGATCAAATCCCACTACTTGTTGTATAAGAACTGACGGTTTTTTATGGCGAATTGGATAGCTGAACCTGATGTCAGAAGCATGACAATCCAGAACCCTGCACCAATGGCCATATCGAATGGTGTTTCTTTTGGTTCATGTAAATTGCCGATGATGGCTGATTTGAAAAAAACCAAGGATTGAAAAAGAATTTGGGAAATCGTTTTTATTTTTCCAAAAGCATCAGCTGCAATAACACGCTGTTTTCGAGCTGCCTCCGATCTCAAACCTGTTACAAGAAACTCTCTACAAATTATCAGGACAGCTCCCCAGGCGGGAATTTGCCCCCATGCAACAAAAATAATAAATACAGAACAAACAAGTAGCTTATCAGCAAGTGGATCCCAAAGCTTTCCAAACTCTGATTGTTGATTATTTTTTCTGGCAATATATCCATCCAAGAAGTCAGTGATCGATGCTACAAGGTATAATATAAATGCCACCCACAATCCTTCGTCTTTATTCCAGAGAACCATCATGCCAATAATGATGGGTGTGAGGATAATACGAGAGACAGTTAGCTTATCAGCGGCCGTCATTCTTTTGATATTGCCTCACCAAGTAAATCATAATCTGTGTGGCCGGTAATTTTGACATCGATGAACTCCCCTTCTTGGATGTCGTAAGCGGGTATATAAATTCGACCATCAATATCAGGGGCATCAGCTTCCCCTCGGCATACCATGACGAGGTCGTTTTTTGAAAATTTAGGATTAACGATCTCTGTCTTACCCCGTAGATGTCCATGCTCCCATGAATGTATTTGTGCAAGGCCGAGCTCAGATGGAGTTGCAAGTTTTTCGGGTAGCACCCGAACTGTCTTGCCAATTTGAGAATTTCCAATTTCTCGTGAAATCGTCTTTTGAAGTTCCATGACCTGTCGTGCTCTCCGTTTTTTTGTATTCCCATGTATTTGAGATGTCATCTTCGAAGAGGGTGTGGATTCTTCTTTTGAATAAGTAAAAACTCCAAGTCTTTCAAAACGAGTCGTTTCGATAAATTCTAATAAATCCTCAAAATACTCTTCGGTCTCACCCGGAAAACCAACAATAAAAGTGGTTCTAATCGCAATTCCCGGGATCCCGTCTCGAATTCTTTGGATGAGATCAACGATATACTCCTTTGAAGTTTCCCTTCTCATCCTCTGCAGCATTACTGGATGGATATGCTGCAAAGGAATATCGATATATCGTGCTACCTTCCCACACTCGGCAATAGTTCTAATGAGCTCATCAGTCCAATGAGCTGGATGTGTATATAAAAGCCGAACCCAAAAATCTCCATCCAATTGTTGGAGGTCTTTTAATAAAGTACACAGGGTTTGGCTTCCTTTGGGCAAATCCGCTGAGGCTTGTGAAAATTTTTCTGGTGAAGAAATGGAACCTTGCCTATTGGATCTCAAATCCAGGCCATAGTATGTGGAATCTTGGGATATGAGATTCAATTCCTTCACTCCATCTTGTATCAGCAGACGTGCATCATTTATAACATCGTCTTGCGCCCTACTCCTATGCCCTCCCCTCATTCTTGGGATTGTGCAAAAAGTGCACGGATGATTGCAGCCTTCGGCAATCTTTAGGTAGGCAAAATGCGAAGGCGTTAATCTAAATCGTGGGGTATTAAAATCAGGTACATACTTTGGGCGTTTCTCATATTCGACCGAGGAAGATTGTGCCGCAGAATCAGGTAATTTCTTTAAGACATCTCGGCTCTCTGATCTTGTTATAAGGCGTTTTGTGTCTGATTTTACTTTCTCTCCAGACCTTCTAATGACGGCATCCCTTACGATACGAGGTATTTCATTGACTTGATCAATCCCCATAAAATGATCGACTTCAGGCAGGAGTTCGCTAAGTTTTTCTCTATATCGTTGCGTCAAACACCCAGCGACTATTAAAGCCTGTTTGGGATTATTCTGCTCTCTATCCGCATCGACTTCCAATATCGCGTCCACGCTCTCCTCCTTTGAGGAATCTATAAACGAACAGGTGTTGACTATAATAGCGTCAGCCGAATTAGAGTCGTTGGTTATTTCAATACCATTATTGAGCAATGAACCAAGCATGATCTCGGAATCAACAAGGTTTTTGGCACACCCGAGCGAGACCAACCCAACTTTTAAATGACTATCTTCTTGCACTGTTTTATTAATCACCTTTTTTAAAGATACTTATTGGATATGCCCAACATTTTACTAATTTATCCAAAAGTTTTTCCATCCCAAGACCAATGACTTCTTGGCCAATCGGTCACTGAGATATAAATCCTCTTGGGGTCTATTTTGAGATTTTCTGAAATCGATAAAGTCAATGATCTACAAATATCCTTACAGAAGTCTGAAGGTAGTCCAAGACTGATTAATTGAACGTGAGCCGTGGGTGCCGTTTCCCCGCCAAAGCTCATGTGAACTCCAGTGGAAATAACTATCTGCACATAATCCTTTGATTTGTTGAGTAACTGACCAACCAAATCCGCAAGCTCAACGTGGAGTCGTTCACATAATTCGTCGTCTACCCGAGCATTTGTCTCCAACCTAAGTAATGGCATGATTTCTATTATCTTTGGTTTTCTTGATTATTGCAAAGGGCATTTCAGCACTCAAACGGCCCCAAATAAAAAATAAAAAGTAAAATTTGGATCAGTAAGATGCTTGCAAATAGGAGATCCAAATGGCAGGATGATAATCCTTTTTAGCTCGGGCTCGTAGCTCAGTGGTTAGAGCAGGCGACTCATAATCGCTTGGTCGGGGGTTCGAATCCCTCCGAGCCCACCAAATATCTAAAAACTCCACTTCAGCTTATTTTATTTGGTCTCAAGAAGTTTATCCTGTGCGGCTTGGGTCATTTCTTCGATCATTCCTTTGAAACTCATCTTGGGTTCCCATCCAAGCTTACTTCGAGTTTTTGAAATATCGCCAACAAGCATTTTGGGGTCAGCAGGCCTCATAAATCTGGGATCTTTTTCAATAAAATCTTCCCAATCCAGGTCGACATAGGAGAAAGCAATATCGACAATATCTTGAACCTTATGCTTCTTTCCGGTGGCGAGAATGTAATCGTCTCCAGCATCTTTTTGGAGTGACAGCCACATCGCTTCTACATAATCCCGAGCATATCCCCAATCTCTTTCAGCCGACGTATCTCCCATTTTTAATTTACGCTGAAATCCCAATTTAATAGCTGCCGCCGCTCTGCATATTTTTTGGGTGACGAAATTCTCCCCTCTTCTGGGAGACTCATGATTATACATAATTCCATTAACACAAAATAACCCAAAAGATTCTCGATAGATCCGAACCATTTGAGTGGCAAATGCTTTTGCACAGCCATATGGACTTATGGGCTTGTATGCTGTTTCTGGATTTTGAGGGAACACATCTGGTGAACCAAAGATCTCACTTGAAGAAGCATGAAAAAATTTAGGATGAAGAGGCAAGTCCCTTATTATTTCCAAAATTCTCAAGGTAGACATGGCTGTATGCTCGCATGTGGACTCCGGAATCTCAAAGCTCAATCCCACGTGGCTTTGACCCGCTAGGTGGTAAAATTCATCCGGCTCAATTTTTAGCAATAGTCGCCTAAGATTAGTGACATCTTCGAGCTCTGCATAGTGAAGAAATAGAGTATGATTATAGACATTTGTATCTGAGAAAAGCTGCTTCAGGCGCGACCTCTCGATGCTACTTGTTCTTCTGACACTTCCGTGGACAGTATAACCTTTGGATAATAAAAACTCTGCTAAGTAAGATCCGTCTTGCCCAGTAATCCCAGTTATGAATGCAACCGCCATATTAAAACCCTCTGCTGAACCCGACAGCCCGAAAATAAAGGACCTGATTGTGAATTAATTGGTCACTTTAATATTACCCGCGCGGTGGTCATGAAGAAGTTTCACATCAGAATCGACCATTAATCGGACCAAATCTTCAAATCTAGTCTTAGGCTCCCAGCCAAGCTTTTCTTTTGCTTTTGCATAATCACCAATCAGAAGGTCAACTTCTGCAGGCCGATAATATCTAGGATCAATTTCAACATAATCCTCATAATTTAGCCCAACATGGCCGAAGGCAATTTCAAGAAATTCTCTGACCGAATGCGTCTCATTAGTAGCGACAACGTAATCATCTCCATGAGGCTGCTGTAGCATAAGCCACATTGCTTCGACATATTCCTTGGCAAAACCCCAATCCCTTTTTGCATCCAAATTTCCCAAAAATAGTTTGTCCTGAAGGCCGGCCTTAATCTGAGCAACAGCTCTGGTAATCTTTCGGGTAACGAATGTTTCACCACGACGTGGTGACTCGTGATTGAATAAAATTCCGTTGCTTGTGTGCATCCCGTACGATTCCCTGTAATTTACAACAATCCAATATGAGTAAACTTTGGCGCACGCATATGGGCTTCTTGGGTAAAAAGGCGTCTCCTCTGTTTGGGGAACAGCTTGAACCTTTCCATACATTTCACTAGAGCTAGCCTGATAAAATCTGGGCTGTATTCCCGTCTCGCGAATAGCTTCCAAAAGTCTTACAGTTCCAGTTCCGTCAACATCTGTGGTGTATTCGGGAGCATCAAAACTCACTCTGACATGACTTTGAGCCGCTAGATTATACACCTCATCCGGTTGGATTTTGCTTATCAGTTTGGATAAGCCACTCCCGTCAGAAAGATCCCCGTAATGCAAATGAAGCTGGCGCTGAGCATCTTGTGGAGA
The DNA here is from genome assembly GCA_965657355.1 of Limisphaerales bacterium. Lineage (GTDB taxonomy): Bacteria > Verrucomicrobiota > Verrucomicrobiia > Limisphaerales > JAJOIW01 > JAJOIW01. The sequence goes on from CBFHOE010000005.1 coordinate 200,582, forward strand.
GGAATAAATATCATCTAACCTGCCGGTGTTGAAAGTACTGGCTCTTCGGATGATACCGTGGACTTCATATCCTTTTTCGATTAGGAGCTCCGTTAGATAAGACCCGTCCTGTCCCGTTACTCCTGTTATCAATGCTTTCTTGCTCATTTCTTTTGATTATCAGCCTTTATTTGCTTTTTGCTTATGCCAATTGGCACTTTCACTGCGGTTTAACAATAACTATCGGCTAAATCAATAGCAACCCTTAGCCGATTCAGGATGAACGGTTTAGAAATATTTTTTCAAGAGCATGAAAGAAATTTTTTACACGCGCCAAATCGGTCGAAAATAACTCAAACTAAAAGAAAGTGGCCCAAATTGAACAAGTCATTCAGGAAAATTCTTGACCATTCTAGGTTCTTTGCTTTTTCCAATAGGGGTGTTGAGCTGATTTAGAATATTGGCGAGTTCCTTTGGCGGTAGGACTTTATGATCGTCTTTCCGAGGCTTACCTGGTGAAGGTGGCGGTTTAAAGAAAGTAACCAGCCCGCCACCAATCGCTGCCAGGAGGATCCCGACGAAAAACATCGGCTTAATGGATCCAATACCATCTGCTGGTGGATGAATTATTATCGATGCAATGGCATTTATAATGGGTGCTCCAGCAAAAACTATAGACATCACAACAACCGGTGTTCCTTTAGCACCAAACGCCAAGAGAATCCCAAAGGCACCGATGGCGCCAAAGGCGCCCGCGACAAACGAGTATAATGAACCCGATTTTGTGAAGTTGAGCCCCCCTTCGGACGGGATTAAAAAAGTCAGTGGCCCAAGCACAGCGACGACAAAATAAGCGACACCAACTAAGAGAAAAGCTTTATACCTTCCAACAGCTTTATCCTTCATCCCAACCTGTCCGGAGTGAAGGAGATTCCCGTAGACGCCGAAACAAAATACAGTCAGCAAAGAAAAGATTAACCACCAAATGCCTGTTTGATCACTAGTTGCCCCGATCATTAGAGTTATGTTATGCATATTTTGTAGTCCTGCAATTAGTTTCTATATTTCGTTCGAATTAATGACGTGTTTTGAATTAGACTGTGACGAGTGGCAAACGATATTGACCTCAAATTTCTTATCCAGATTGTTGCAGATACGCTAAATGCGGATAGATCCTCGATTAGGTTGAAGGCAATCAAAACGGGTCGCTTCAATTTAAGCTGGATAGTTGATGGATGGAAAGAGCCTCTTATTGTTCGTGTATCTCCTGAACAAAACGGAGAAAGGATGCTATTCTACGAACACCGAATGATTCTTCAAGGGCCTTCAATTTTAAAGATTGTCGACCAAAACACAGATGTCCCAGTCCCGAAAATTTTATCTCTTACCGAAAAAGATCAGGTAATACGCAGAGATTGGTTACTTATGACCAGGCTATCTGGAACACCCATGTCCCATGCCATTATTGAAGAAAAATCCCTATCCCGCGTTTACCAAGAAATCGGTTCGGCATTGCAGAAAATTCACAAGGTGACTCGCGATAATTTTGGATATCTGGGAGAACATGCTCCCATGGAGGGACAACGCTCATGGCCAGAAGCATTTCGAGCCATGTGGAACGCGCTGATTGATGATATTCTGAGAATAAAGGGTTATTCCTTGGAGGAGGCAGCCGCAATGAAACGCCTCATAGAGTCCTTCGAAAAAAATATCCCTGATTTAAAGTCCTCATGCCTGCTTCACATGGATCTATGGCAAGAAAACATTCTCATTTCCAAGGACCAAAAACTGTCGGGGATCGTCGATTGGGACAACGCACTTTGGGGTGACCCAGATCTAGATTTAACCATCTGCCAATATTACGGACTGGCTTGTCGCTCCTTTTTTGATGGCTATTCAGACCATTCATTTCAAGCACAAGCCAAAGACCCAATTAAGAAACTGTATTTACTCTATAATATTCAAAAGTATATTTTCATTAATCGAGCAAGGCGTGGAGCCAATAAGATTGCAGACAATTATAAAAAACAATGTCTTAGGATAGCCCGCACGCTTTTCGAATAGGAAAGTTTCATTAAGTATTTTCTTGGTTTGGGATAACAACGGCAGTCGAATTTCTAAATTCAATTATCCTCACCGACTGCCCCTTCTCCAAAAGGCCTTCATCGGAAACAACATCAATAACGTCTTTCCCGAAAGTTCCTTTACCACCCGGCCTCAAATCAGTCAGAGCTATACCTGTTTGACCAATGAAACTTTCATTTTCCTTTCTTATTTTTTCAACCGACTCCACCCCACTGCTTGATTGCGAGACAATTCGGTTATAAACAGGTGTGCGGGGCAAAACTTTGGCGAGCACAATAAGAGAAACCAAAAACCCAACCATAACGACGCCCAATTCCTTAAATCTTTTCAAGATTGCATTTTTGAAATAATCACTTCGTTCTTTAGTTACATCGGCAATATCACCAGATTCATCTTGGCTAATTGGGCTTTCGTCATCAACGAATTCAGCAGGACTTGGATTGAAGTTTGGATCGTAATCAAGAAAAGCCATCGTTATCGACAATGCCATCAATACAGCTCCAGTCACGCCTAGAACGAATGTTCCAGGAAACAAGAAGACTTCTCCAAATATGAGTATCACTCCGATAATAAAAACGATAAGCCATCCCAATGCAGAAAAGCCAGCGATGTAACCCCCTAGAAAATATAATCCGGCAGCTACGATACCTATCAAGCCAGGCACTCCAAAACCTGGTGATTGAAACTCCATATAAAGCCCAACCATAGCAATGAGGAGAAGAATGGGGCTGATAGAGGTTAACCATGACCCCACCAACTCTGTCCCAGTGTATTCCACATCTACTCTGTCTGAGCTTTGGTAGCCTAAATACTGCACGAGTAAGTCCAGGTCATCGATGACAGCTTCAGCCAGAAGCGGCTTCGGGGGATCTCCATATTTCTTGGTAGCCTCATCTGCTGTCAGGGTAAGAATATCTCCCTCTTTACTTATGACTTCACCATCGACAACAAGTTCCTTTTTCATGTCAATCATGACTTCAAAAACGGCAAAGTTATGTCCATTTTTATTTGCCTTACTTCTCACTTTCGCTTGCATTGCCGAACTAAATTTGGCTTTGACATCTTCAGGCAAGTCAATTGGCGTCCCTCCCGGTCCGATCATGATGGCAGTTGCCGCACCAATCACAGAATCAGGTGCCATAAAGATCCTATTTGTTGCGGCAGCTATCAATGCTCCAGCAGAATACGCCTCATCATTGACATAAGTCACAGTCAAGCCATTGAAAGATTCCAAGATATCAAAAATGTCCATGGTAGCCGCTAGAGACCCTCCGGGAGTTTTCATATCCAGTATAAGAACTTCAGCCTCCATCTCATTTGCTTCCCTAACAGCTCTTCTCAGAAAAACTTCTTGTTTTCCGCTTATTTCATCCTGAACAGGTATGACATAAACAAGAGAACCTGTTTCATCTAAAGTAGAATTATCGCTACCCTTTTCTTTGCTTTCAGCCCCTTTAGAATCCAGGGAAGGAAGAATCGAAATAAACCCCCATAAAAATAAAGCCATCAATCGCATATTTGAAATCTATGATGAGTCGCTCAGGTTAGCAAGGGTCTATAAATTGTTCGAAATCATGTCACAAGCATAAGTCCCTTACCTTTTCATGGTAAAAGCGCCAGCGGAATATTTGTGTTCAGATAATTCTTTTATTCTTTCAGAGATACTTTGGCTCTCCCAATCAAGCCATCTCTCAAAAGTATTATTTGGTTGAGTTACCATTGCATTAATCCAATGAGCTTTTAATTCAGGAGAAGCGGATGTTTGAATAGACCCTTGGATTAAAAGTCCATTCTTATTTCTTCTTTGGGCTGCTCCTCCTATCTTTTTCCCACCTGACAAAAGATCATCTTTTTCTGCTCCAATGAAACAGCTTCCCGGGCCCGACGAATCTTTTTCAGGAGCTAATGAAGCAGAAACACCAATACTCATCAAAGAATCTCTGCACCACTTGTGTATACGCTCGTAACTCTGCTCGGCGGTGATACTCCACCACTCATGAGATTTGGGTATGATAACTGAATAAGTCCAATCAGAGGCATGTTCGACGACTCCGCCACCAGTAGGCCTTCGAACTAAAGGGCGAAGCTGTGTCATTTTTAAAACATCAGAGAATTTTTGAAAATAACCGAAACTCGCAGGCTTGCCTTCCCATGAGTAAAAACGAATCAGCGGCTGCCTGATATTAATTGAATTTTCAAGCAATGCCTGATCAACGGCCATATTGGTTGAGGCATCGATTGCTGGTGTCTCAATCCATCTCCAATTCATATTGAGTTTAAATTTTTAAAATGCCCGTCCCAGGTCAGCCCAGCTTTGGAATCTCCATATTGGATTGGACTTTTTCTGAGGAGACAATCTCTTTGTCATCGACCTCTGGATACTCAAAGACCTTACCTTCAAAGTTTCTCACCACAATGCGGTCTTTTGAGTGACTGAGAATATATTCGGGATTAATTGGTATCTTCCCACCGCCTCCAGGAGCATCTATAACATATTGAGGAACAGCGTAACCGGTGGTATGCCCTCGGATCTTGTTCATTAATTCAATCCCTTTTCTCACACTAACCCTCAAGTGACTTGAACCTTTGATAAGATCACATTGGTATAAATAATAGGGCCTCACTCTGCACATGATCAATTTGTGGAGCAATGCTTTAAGCGTTGTAATGTCGTCATTTACACCCTTTAGAAGGACTGATTGATTGCCAAGTGGCACACCGGAATCCGCCAATTTGGAGAGACCTTCCTGGACTTCGGAAGTTAGTTCAGCGGGATGATTCGCGTGAATACTTATATATAAAGGATGATGTTTTTGGAGAATTTTACATAATGCAGGGGTAATTCGTTGAGGCAGAAATAATGGAATCCTAGACCCAATCCTCACGAACTCGATGTGCTTTATTTTCCTTAATTCAGTCAAAATAGCGTCCAACTTAGCATCACTGAGCAGAAGCGGATCACCGCCACTTAGCAATACATCGCGAATCTCAGGGTGCTTTTTGATGTAATCTATCTGTTGACTGAAGTTTGGATGAAAATCATAACCGCTCGCATTGGAAACCAAACGGGAACGAGTGCAATACCGGCAATAAGCGGCACATCGATCAGTAACCAAAAACAGGACTCTATCCGGATAGCGGTGGACTAGTCCTGGCACTGGGGAATGACTATCCTCGCCGCATGGATCGCCCATCTCCCAATCCTTGACTTCCAACTCACGGGACCGTGGTATGACCTGCTTGCGGATAGGGCAGCTTTCATCCTCAGGATTAATCAAATTGAAAAAATACGGAGTAATAGCCATGGCTAGACGATTTCCACTTAGATTAACCCCTTCGCGCTCATCCTCCGTGAGCATGGACATCCATTCTTGCAAATCCCCCATCTTTGTGAGGCGATTTTTCATTTGCCAAACCCAATCATTCCAGTTCTCATCGGGCACCTCTTCCCACGGCCCTTTACCTGATAGTCTAAATTTCTTTAGTTCAGAAAGCCGATTTTGATCGACCGAATACGGATCATCTGGATTGATTTTGTGTTTTTGAGGCCGGATAGACATCGTTCTGTAACTATATGAGCTGCCGAAGTGATGTCAATCACCCTACCTTTAGCGACCTTAATTAAGTTTTTGATCCATGTTAATAGATCGACAACGATCACTATTTCTTGTTCAGATACAAAGAATCCTAAAATGGTCCTTTATTATGATCTTTTTCCGAAAACCAGCAAAAAGCAGTCCCCTTTTGGGGCTTATCTTTACCACCGCGATCATGCTGGTATCCAAAAATTCATTTTCTGAAGAGGTCGATTTCACCAAACAGATAGCCCCACTGCTCTATAAAAAATGCCACTCCTGCCATAATGAAAAGCGATCAAAAGGAGGCTACAGGGTAGACCAATTGGGCCTAATAAATGAGCCGGGTGAGTCCAACTTGTGGCCGATCGTAAAGGGCCAACCCGATGAAAGCAACCTGTGGCGCCTTGTAAACCATCAGAGTAAACCAGAGAGAATGCCCCTGGATTCTGACCCTTTAAACCAAATTGAGAAAAAACTCATTGAAAATTGGATAAAAGAAGGTGGGAGTATCGGAAAACACGCTCCAGAAACACACCTAAGCTCTATTCTTCCGAGGCCGAAATATCCAAAGCCACCACACCATTACAAAAGCCCATACCCAGCAACCTCCACTGCTTTTTCTCCGGATAATCGATTCTTGGCCACTGGTGGAATTCATGAAATCTTAATATTCAAATTAGTAAATAGAACCATCTCGCTATCAAAAAGGATTCCGAACCTACCTGAGAGAATCTACAAAATACTTTGGCAGGATTCATCCGAACTCTTGGTTGCCGGCGGTAATCCAGGCAGAACTGGCGAGGTTTGTCGTGTTTCCCTTAAAAATGACAATCCTTCTCTTATTATTCCAATTGCGAGCGGAAAAGACTCATTTTTTGATATCGTATTTCTGGATAACAACAAAAAAATAGCTGCAATAGGAGCAGACGGAAAAATATTGATCATAAATCTTAACTCATTTGAGGTTAAGAAGGTTTTAATGGCTCACTCAGATTGGGGCTTTGATTTAGGCTTTGCGGATATTAACAACCAATACCATCTCTTCTCGTGCGGTAGAGATAAGTCGATACGGTCATATAATTTAAATACTTCTAAATTGGACATCAACCTCACAGGCTTTAAGGCACCGATTAGATCTTTAGAAATTCACCCGAACTCTCACTTTGGAATTTGCCTCATGTTGGAAAAAAACTCCCTCATTACTTGGGACATTAAAAAAGAGAAGATCGGAAAAGCGCTAACCATAGAAGGGGCTGATCCTTCAAGCATTATGAAGCTTAAGGAAACCCTTATTGTGGGAGATTCTTCAGGTAAACTCATCAAACTCAACAAAACTTGGAACAAGACCGTACTGAGCAAAAAATTGGGCCAAGAGAAAATCATTTCTATCTCGGCAAGCAACAATCATAAAACACTCGCTATCTCTTTTGGCTCAGGAAAAATATCACTTAACAATGCAGATAATTTTGAGCCAATTTTGAGTTTCCTGAATTTACCTACAACACAATAACCACGTCACAATACCAAAGAGTGAGTGTATTACTCATGAATTATTAGAAGCGTCTGGGTCTGTTTTTGATAACTGCTTTTGAATAAATCCAGGCATCTTGGAACAAATCCTCACAAATAACTTATTAAAATTGGGGAACCGGTGCCGGCACTTTTTTACAAATTGGGCAAATCTACGAGAACTGCCTACCAAGAAAAAAGATCCGGTGGCTATTAATAAAGCACCGAATGGTACTGGCATGAAAAACAACGGTACTCCCGCTATGATCATCAAACTCCCTAAAATTCGATAGATCAAATTTATCATAACACTTCCTTTTTTCCGTCTTTCACTGATTATTTTCGCAACAAGCACACTCAACCCCTTATATTATGCACTTATTCGTCTAAACTGCCAAGCAGGCTAATGACCATGTAAAAGCTTTAATAATTTGCCTGGCACATAATATGTATAATAATCCTTGTATGTTGGGAATTTTAGACAATTGAGGATCGTCAGGAGCCTTTGTGAGGGCTAGAATTACGATTCATGAAAAAAAATCATTGGTTGGTTAAACAGGAGCCAAAAGCATACCCCTGGAGACAGCTAGTAGAGGACAAAACGACAAATTGGGATGGAGTGAGGAACTATCAGGCAAGAAACAATTTGAGGTCCATGAAAAAAGGCGACCTGGTATTATTTTATCACAGTGTCGTAGGTAAGGAAGTGGTTGGAATAGCCGAAGTTGCCAAAGAACATTTTCCCGATTTAACGGCTGAGAAAGGAGATTGGTCGGCCGTTGAAATCAAGGCACTGCAAACACTGAATGAACCAGTATCCTTGGAAACCATCAAGGGAGAAGAATCCCTCCAAAACATGCTGCTGGTCAGGAACAGTCGAATTTCGGTCATGCCAGTGACTGCAAAAGAATTCAACAGGATTCTTAAGTTAGGAAAGACTAAATTGTCGCATTGAAGCAATTTAGATTAGGAAATCAACAAAACTGAGTAACTATAATAAGATCCGATCGCACACTATGATCGCCAAAAACAAAAAAATGGGGAGATTTAAAGATTCATTATCGACAGCAAATTTTGTGATTACAAAGAAGATTTCTGCAGCGATAGTGTTATCTATCACTCTCATCCTGTTTTCGGGATGCAATAAAGATGAGATTCGACAGTATGAAGTCGAGGTAGAAGTTCCCAGAGGCACCGCCAACAACCCAGAAAAAATAGTCTACACCAGTCCTCAGGGGTGGACAGAACGAGGCCAAGGATCAAGCTCAGGTGCGGATTTTGTTTTGCCTACTTCAGACGGAAGCCACCTGGAGGCATCCTTTAGACTTTTTGCAGACATGAGTGGTAGTGAGTCTTTTGTGCTCAATATGATGAGGGGCGAGGCAGGCCTCGGGCGTAAATTGGAAGAAAATGAAGTCCGAGAAATGATGAACACCCTAAAAATCGGTGACGGATATGGTATTTCATTCGAAGTCATCAGCAGAGATGAAAATCCAGCCTACAAGGGAAAACTAAGAATTGTGATTGCGATGCTTCACCGTTCGGGGGCGACTTGGTTCTTCAAATATGCAGGGAATATTGATGAATCTACGAAAAATCAGGAAGGCTTTTTCAGATGGCTTTCTGACATGAAATTTACCAAAGAAAATAAGCCAGCACCGAAAACGATCACTCCGACTCGAGAAAGTTCATTGCCAAATTGGTCTGTCCCGGATTCTTGGACAACTCTCCCCCCAAGCAGTATGGTTCCTGCTAAATTTCAGGTAACAAACGACGAAGGAGAAGCAACAATATCCATCTCAACTTTCCCTGGCGATGTCGGAGGACTCGTCCCAAATGTATCTAGATGGAGAAGACAAGTTGGTCTGCCTGAAATTCCCGAAGCTGAGTATGGTGAGACTGTATCCACCTATGAGGTTGATGGAAATACAGCCACATTAGTAGATTTGAGCGAAGAAAATGAAAACCAAAAAGAAAGTCTCATAGCTGTTTGGGATTTGCGCGGTTCGGGAAGCAATCAAAAAAGCTGGTTTTATAAGATACAAGGAGAATTTAGTGTCGTAAATGAAGCTAAAAAAGATTTTTTTGGCTTCATTGATTCGGTTGAATATTGAGCAATTGAGATCGAATTTTTGGAATTAAAATTATGTCCGATATCTAAAAATAATTTTTACAATGAAGAAAATACCGAAATCGATTAAACCGATCGTCAAATTTTTCACCAGTCTGAAATTGACGGTGGTTCTTCTTACCTTTTCGCTTTTGTTAACATTTTTTGGAACACTAGCCCAAGTGCAGGATGGACTATATGAGGTGCAAAAAGAGTATTTCCAAAGTTTTTTTGTAATTCATGAGCAACCCATTAGTCAGAAAGAAGACGGTAATTTGGTATCTGTACATTTCCCATTACCAGGCGGCTATTTGATAGGCACAATGTTGTTGATTAATTTGGTTGCTGGTTTTATTGCAAGATTCAATTTCACCGTCAGCAAGTGCGGCATATACATCTCCCACCTTGGACTCATACTTCTACTTCTCGGGCAACTTGCTACTGAAGCATACCAAGAAGAAAGCAACATAAGATTTGAGGAAGGTGAGAAAAGAAACTACTCGCAGAGCTACAGAGAATTTGAATTGGCTTTCACTCAACCGGGATCCTCATCTTCCAAAGAAAAGGTCACAGTGATTCCGGAAAAATTTCTTTACAAATCGAAAAGTAAGAACGAATCAATATCGAGCAGTCTTCTTCCATTCGAAATCAAAATATCTAACCTCTTTACCAATTCGACTATCAACCAATTGGCAGCAGATAAACTAAGAGACGACTTCCAGGGGGCGGGCAAAAGATTTGAAGCCATTGGTAAAAGCAAAGTCGCAACAATGGATGAAGTCAATATACCAGCATGCGAACTCGAATTGATCGATAAGTCGGACCAGAAATCCATTGCCAAGTTCCTCGTCACACCAGAACTTTTTCCCCAGTCGTTTAAAATTGGAGAAACACCATACAAAATCCACCTTAGATTCGAAAGATTTTACAAACCATTTCATCTGCATTTAGTAGATTTCAGACACGATAAATTCACCGGAACACAAACACCTAGAAATTTTTCAAGCCTTGTCCAATTGGAGAACAATGATTCTAAGGAAAATAGACCAGTAAACATAAAAATGAACTCGCCATTGAGATATGGAAATGAGACTTACTATCAAGCAAGCTTTGACAAGGTCAATCCCCGCATCACAGTTTTACAATGTGTTAGCAATCCAAGTTCTCTCCTACCTTACATATCCTGTAGCTTAATGAGCCTTGGTCTAACAATCCAATTTCTATTCCATCTAACAAAATTTGTAGGAAAGCAGATGAAGGCAACTAAAAAATCCTAACCGTTATCTGAGATGAAAAAATTTATACCATTAATAGTCATTTGTTTAGCTACTCTCTACACTCTAAAATTTGCTGCGCCTCCAAAACAGCCAGGTGATTACCAACTTAATGAGTTCGGCAAAATACCTGCTCTCCTAAATGGAAGAATCCAACCGATAGATACAGTAGCGCGAAACACACTGATTCAAATAGCCGGCCAGAGTAAAATACCTGAAACAAAAACTCCCGCCCTTAACTGGTTCATGGAGCTGATTACGGACCTGGAATCTGCTGACACAAGAAATATTTTCAGGATGCATCACGAGGAGATCATAGATGGCCTAAATTTAAAAGATAAGGGATACAGAAAAAAACAACTCTTCTGGTTCTCAATGAATGACCTTCGTCCACACGTTGAGAAATTATTCAATGATGCCAGAGATATTGGTGAAATAAAGTCTGACAAAAGAACGCACCAGCAACAACAAATATTCGAGATTGCCAACGCCATACATTCGTATCAAAGACTGCGACTCAGTTTTGTTCCAATGGGATTTGATGATATGGAACCACGCCTCAATGAACTCTATTCGGTCATACCTGCAGCTCTGCCTGAGATAAGAAAAAGCGAAAGCGGAGTAGAATACGATCAGGATATAGTTAATAACTTTTTTTCCTTAACTCAAGGACTGCAGGTTGGAGAAGACCCCTCTTTACCCGCCGTGATCCCTCCAGCTGCCGGAGGTGTCGCAGAAGATTGGAGCTCCATACCCTCAGCCATTACAAAAACATTACAACTGGCCGCTCAAAGTCCAACTCCAGTGTCCCTAGAAAATGAAGCAATAAACACGGAACTAAGATTATATGCGCAAATCCAGTCGGGATATAAAAATGATAACCCAGAGAAATTTAATAAAGCTACAGCTGAACTTTCGGAGGCTGTCCTTGCTCTCGAGCGCCCGCACAAACCAGCAAAAAATGAATATCTTGTAGGCAAACTTATTTCCTCTACTTTCGGCAAAATAGTCAATCATTTCCAAAAACCCTCTCGTAAGGGAAAACTTGAGTTTTTCTTAAACCATCTTAACCCTTTTGCATGTGCTCAGGGGATATACATGCTGTCCTTCTTGGCCGCACTTATTTTTGTTGTTCGTCCAAAATTGAGCTCCGCGTGGAGCTCCGCACTAGGTCTCGCTACTCTTGCATTTATCGTTCACAGTATTGGAATCCTATTTAGAATGTTTCTAGAAGGACGACCGCCAGTAACGAATCTTTACTCATCGGCAGTCTTTGTTGGCTGGGGCGCTATCCTACTGGCTCTTTTTGGCGAGCTCTTGTTCAAGAATGGACTCAATTTGCTTGGTTGTTCATTGATTGGATTTGTCACATTGATGGTTGCCCATTTTCTTTCACTAGATGGCGATACAATGGCAATGCTGCAAGCTGTATTGGATACTAACGCATGGCTTGCCACTCATGTGACGACTGTGACTTTTGGCTACTCCGCCACTTTCGTCGCTGGCTTCATGGGGCTGCTCTACCTCTTCATGGGAATTCTTACTCCAACACTAGACAAAGGCCGCAGAAAAATGCTCGGGAAAGTCATTTACGGAGTGATCTGTTTTGCCACTTTGTTTAGTTTTGTCGGGACCATTCTGGGTGGTATTTGGGCCGATCAATCCTGGGGGCGTTTTTGGGGTTGGGACCCGAAAGAAAACGGGGCGCTTTTAATTGTCATTTGGAATGCTATGATTCTCCACGCTCGATGGGGTGGGATGATAAAAGAAAGAGGTTTGGTGAATATGGCCATATTCGGAAACGTCATAACTGCTTTTTCCTGGTTCGGCACCAATCTCCTTGGTGTTGGCTTGCATTCATATGGGTTTATGTCGGGAACCTTCAAATGGCTCGTTCTTTTTTGCGGAAGCCAAACACTGTTTGTCCTTATTGGCATGTTTTTGCCAGAAAACCTCTGGGCGAGTAATAAAAATAAGAAGTCCCCAAAAAAATCAGATCCGGATCCAACAACTGCCTGATTGATTAATTTTACTCTCTTGCATTAAATATGGGTTGTGAATATTCACCTCCCATATTTTTTTGTAGTATTAGTCAATTGCGTATTTATTGGACTTTTTAGCTCAGGCTGCTCAACGAATAACGCCAATATTTCTTTAAACAATACAGATGAATATAAAGTCGCCAATCAAATACAAATTCATTCATATGCATTTGAGAAAGGTGACATCGATTGGTTCATGTCAACCTTTCGCAAATCAAAATCGACATCACTGATTATTGATAATTCTAAAACCGAATCGTGGAGGAATATCCGCGCATTCTATTCGGAATTAATGAATAAAAATCCTCATGGAAAGATTGAGTCCTCGAAATTAAACCTAAATAAAATTAATCAAAATTCTATTGATTTAACTGGATCTCAAATTCATTCATCAGAATCTGGAGAACTATTAAAATCATTTTTATTCGAATGCTCGTTTCAAAAATTTCGAGGAAGATGGTTGATAACGAAGCTCAAATTATCTACGAACCCTGACAGCTGAGAATATTCATACCAACAGTAAATCATCTGAAGTCCTCTCATTTCTTAGCATGAAAACAAATTATACTTCGACTGGCCTGGTTATATTCTTTTTATTAATTTTATATTCTTTTTCTGCCAAGCCTCAAAGCATCCCAACCGTCCCTGAAGGATTTAAAGTCTCTGAATACGCCTCATCAAACCTATTAAGTAACCCAGTCGCCATTAGTTTTGATGATTTTGGCCGTCTGTATGTCGCAGAAGCCCACAGGAAAAACACAGGGGTTTGGGGTGTTACGTTTTCCAGATGGTGGGCAATGGAGGATTACCAATCGAGCACTTTGGAAGAACGCGAAGCAATGTATGACCGATGGAGCCATATTGTCTCAAGACAAAAAATGGAATCCAAATCTGAATTAGTCCGAATCCTTCTTGATGAAGATTTAGATGGAAAGGCTGATAAATCTCACATATTCGCAGATGGATTCAACAATCGGCTAGATGGCAATGCCGCTGGAATTCTGGCACTTGGCGATAAAGTCTTACTTGCCAATATTCCACATTTGTGGGAATTGAGAGATCAAAATCAAGATAACATAGCAGAGATAAAAAATAGCCTTCACAAGGGTTTTGGCGTTCGTGTTGGGGTACACGGACATGACTTGCATGGATTGGTTCAAGGGCCAGATGGTAAAATTTATTTCACAGTTGGAGACCGCGGTTACGATGTAATAAATGACCAAGGGATTCGTTTTCATGAAAGCCACAAAGGGGCCGTCTTTAGATGCTTGCCAGATGGATCCAAACTCGAAGTATTTCACACAGGTTTAAGAAACCCGCAAGAACTGGCATTTAATGACCAAGGAGATTTATTCACCGTCGACAATAATATGAGTGGAGGAGACGAATGCCGGATATTGCATCTTCTCCAAGACGGGGATTCAGCTTGGGACGCTACTTTCCAGCTTTCAGGACATTTTAGGGGAGAGACAAATCGCAAAAGTCACACCAGACCTACGTGGTTTACAGAAAGATTATGGGCCCCACCAAACTTAGATTTACCAAAGTGGCATAATCCAGCAATCGGTAATCTATCCAGAGGGCCTAGCGGCCTTGCATTTTACCCCGGAACGGGACTTTCAAATGATTACAAAAACAAATTTTTCTTAGCTGATTTTGTTGGAAATGCTGCTAACAGTTACGTTCTAACTTTTTCCCTTGATCAATTTGGAGCTAGCTACAAATTTGCCCAGTCGGAGGTCTTTGCTAAAAATGTGTTGGCTACCGACATTGAGTTTGCCCCAGACGGTAATCTTTATATCGCCGATTGGATAACAGGGTGGAGTGGCACTGGACAAGGTAAGATATGGAAAGTTAAGGCCTTAAAAGATACAAGCCTGTCAGCAACCATTTCAAAAATATTGAGTGCCTCACTCGAAAAAACAGATAATAAAACTCTCGTTCATTATCTATCCAACCCTGACCAAAGAGTCCGATATAAATCTCAATTCGAATTAGTTAAACGAGATTCCTTAGGATCGCGTTCCCTGATCGATTGCCTTTCTTATTCCAAAAATTCTATCGCCAAAATTCATTCACTGTGGGGACTTGGCCAACTTGCCGAGAAAAGAACTCTGAGTGAGAGTGAAATAAATGCCTGTTTGAAATGTTTGGATGACGCCAGCTCGGAGGTACGTGCTCAAGCTGCAAAAATATATAGATGGATCCCGAGACAAGCTAATCATGACCAGTTCATTAAATGCTTGCATGATCCCAACCCAAGGGTCCTGTATCAATCAATCATGTCGGCCTACAAACTAGGGCTTACTGAATGTTATGAATTAGTTCTGGATCTAATAGCTGAACAGAAAATTATGGATGACCATGCCCTCAGACACGCTGCTGTATGCTTTCTTTCAAGTGTTGCAAAGGATTACGAAGTCTCCGCTTTGCAGAACCACGCCAGTCCTGACGTTAGAGAAATGGCAGTTTTGGCTCTAAGGCGGACGGGGAGCTCGAAAGTTCTCAATTTCTGTAACGACCCAGAGAAAGAGATTGTTTATGCCGTTATCAGAGCGGCCCATGATATTGATTCGGTAAATGGTATGAAGGCAATTGCAGATATGGCTGACGGCACAATCTTGTCGCAAAGCGATTTGCCCTTTCCCATAGGTCAAAGAATAATAAATGCAAACTTCAGAATCGGCAAAGAAGCTAACGCCAAAGCTTTATCCAGTCTGGTCAGAGATACTACAATTCCAATGAGTTTGCGTTTGTCAGCTCTGGAAAGTCTTAGAGATTGGAAAAGCCCCAGCCCATTTGACAGAGTCACCTGGCACTTAAAACCTCACCTAACGAATAGGTTTCTCAGTGTTGGTAAAATAATCAAAAGTGATATCATCCAATCGTTTCATCACTTCTCAAAATACAAAGAAAATTTTTCAAATGACCAACAAATGCGAGCCTTATTAGCGATCGCACATATTCTGATCGACCATAAAATTGCATCCAAACAAATTGCAGAGAAAGTCGTAATAAATAACCAACTACCCTCTGAGCTGAGACTCCAGTTTTTCGATTATCTTGCAAATAGAGACAATCTGCCAGACAACATTACACGCGAAACAACAAAAGATCCCAACCCAAAATTAAGCACGAGAGCACATGTCTACCTGGCAAATAATAAATCCCAATCCAATATTGCATCTTTAAAAAAACAACTCCACGGTGATGATCCAGAGCTTATCCAAACAATTCTCGACCAGTTACCTGAAAACAACACGGAGTGGGTGACAGAATTAATCACAGGAGCATCAAAAAGAGCAATAAAGGGTGATCTTCCTAAGGATGCTCTTTTAAATGTTTTCCAAGCATTAGTAAAGCGATCTAGCTTGGCAATTGAGCTAGATAAATTTACTAATTCTATTATTGGAGATGACAGATTGGGTAAATCGATATTGTCATTCGATGGAGGAGATGAAAAAGTAGGGCAATATATTTTCAATAATCACATTTCTCAGTGTGTTCGCTGCCATAGGGTAAATGGTTTTGGCGGCCAGGCTGGCCCCGACTTATCACGCATAGGAAGCACTCATTCGACCAGAGAAATTGTCGAATCGATTATATGGCCTAACGAGAAAATCGCTTCGGGATTTGGAATTACCTCATTAACCCTAAAGGATGGTCGCGTTATTTCGGGAACAAGCGAAGAAGAAAATGACTCAACAATAAAATTGATGACCCTCGATAAAAAAATGTTGGAAATTAAAAAGGCTGACATAGAGACGAGGAACCCAGCTCAATCATCTATGCCGCCAATGGGTGCGATCTTGAGCCTCAGAGAGTTAAGGGATCTGGTTAGTTACCTAAAAAACTTGAAATAACATATAAAAAATCTACCAGCATAACCCGATATATTGGGCTTTTGTTTGTCTCAGGGCGTCCCAACTATTCACGTCAATTATGGTATGCTCTGGCGTCAGTGTTGCTGATAATTTTTCGATTGGAATGCATTTTTGAGAGACAATAACAACCCCGCTCTTGCCTACAGTTTCATTAATATCTTGGCACAAAATTTGAGAGAGATTCGGCACCCAATCGTCCGCTGCTTTCTTGTTGGCGCCCAACAATTTGACGGGATCTAAATTGGGATCATAAACCTTTAGATGATATCCATTCTGAACCAAAAGTTGAGTTAATTTAACCATAGAAGACTCGCGCAAGTCATCGGTATTCGCCTTGAAAGATACTCCAATAATGGAAACATTTTTGCAATTCACCTCTTCGACCATTTGAACGAGAGACTGAAAATGCACCTCATTAGAATCGAGTATATTTTCGGTAATAGGTAATGACTCACCTATTCTTCGAGAGTTGTAAACTAATGCACGCACGTCTTTCGGCAAACAAGAACCACCAAATGGATTGCCAGGTCTCATATAATAACTCGATATGTTCAACACCGTGTCGCTACATATAAGTTTCATCACTTCTCTTCCATCAATGCCAAGCTTTCTGCTAAGCCTTCCCATTTCATTCGCAAAGCCTATTTTAAGCGCATGAAAAGTATTGCAACCATATTTTATCAATTCAGAAGTTTCCCAGTCGGTCACAATTGGGTCGCCGATGATTAATTCACCGACAGTATCACTAATCGATTTTCCACTTTGGCTTCCTATGACCACTAAACTGGGGTTTTTAAAGTCAGCTATAGCCGTGCCTTCACGCAAAAATTCAGGGTAAAAATAAACTTCTAACTTTTTCTGGGAAACAAGCTCATCTAAATATTCCTCGAATAACTGGTGAGTACTGCCAGGAAGCATAGTGCTCCGCAGAACAAGAATATGTTTACCATTCTTTTTTGAAATACTCTTGGCAATTGATTCAGTCACCGCCTTTACATAATTAATATTTAAAGCCCCATTGACTTGGCTTGGTGTCCCCACACAAACTAAAGAAATTTCGGAATTTTGCACGGCCATGTCTAAATCCGTAGTCGCACTCATGCGACCACTTTTAATACCGTCTTTCATGAGAATATCTAACCCCGGTTCGACAATCAAAGGCTCACCGCGGTTCATCATTTCCACTTTTGTATCCTGGACATCAACACCAATAACCGTATGCCCCTTTTCCCAAAGGCATGCGGAGGTGACAGCCCCTACATATCCCAATCCAAAAATACTTACCCTCATTTTTATTCCATACTTAAGAATTTCGTTTCAAATTTTTTCAATTCCTGTCCAGTTCCATATAATTCAATTACGGGGCCTCGCTGAACCTTTCGAAAAGCTGAGGAACAAATATTTGTATGTGCACCCTGTCTTTCACCATCCGGTTGTATGACGTGATACTCCTCCCAGTTTGTACTAATTTCGACACGTAACTTAATACCATTCCTTTCAATTAGCCACTCCCGATCCGCTATCGCTGTCACCTTAGACTCAGGTGCGCACTGCCATCTGACAAAAAATGGTATTTTCCCCTGATTCGTCGATCCTGCAACTACGTCAGAAATCAACCAGCCCTTATCCCTTGAAGAATTTATTGGAGCGATGTGTCTTTTAATATGACCTTCCCCGGTAGTCACCTGCCCTAAAAGGCTGTCTTCCCCCTTTAACCTAACGACAGGATCTGGGTGCCTCTCTTTCCACATAAATGGTCCAGAACGCTCACCAAACGGTATGGATGGGGCATTAGGGCCATTGTGTGCCTCTCGTGAAGCCAGATAATTTCGGAGCATTTTATCGCCGTAATAGGCACCAGTTCCTGGATCGATGATAACAGCGACTGACTTATACCAAATGGAAACATGAAGGGCATCTAAATGCCCATGTGCGGCTATTGAAAGATACCCCAGTGGAGATAAATCCCATCTGAGCACCCATTCACTTGTCCTAGTAATGGCATAGCCAGAACCATTGTACAAAAGCCATTTACCACCAATGAACTCACCACACTTTCTATGAGGTTGCTCTGGAGGCAGGCCCATCCAGAAAGAAATAACAGGACTTTTTTCAGGGACGTTTAACCAGTCCCACCATTCGCGAATAGGACGAGTTGAATCAGCAGCAACAGGTGTCACGATGGCACTGTCTCCATCACCAAAATCCCAAGGTTCTTCAGGAACTTGCATATTCCTAAAAAACATAGCTGCAGCTCGAAGCCTGTCTTCTACATCAGCTCTTATATGAATGTTTGCAGACATAAGGGCATTTCGTACCTGCCAACAGAACTCAAAAGAAAAAAGCTGATAATTAAGGGCCTGTTCTTTATTCCCACCATCTTCAGCGAATTGGGCAAGCACTTCAGCTTCCCAAAGCGATTTGAGTTGGCTTAGGCTTATTGTATATGCCGATAAGGCAGGCCATTTTACAAGTGCTATAATCAACCCACTGAGCTCACCTATAAGATGATTATTCGCAGAAGACCCAAAAGATCTGTATCTCCAAGTGTAGTAAACATGCGGACCTAATGATTTCTTTTTAAAATCTTCCCACGATTCCTTAAATGCTTTTCTCTGGTCGATGTCCTTCCAAACAATTTTATCCGTCAAAGTATCTATCCATGCTAATTGGATAAGCCTTATTCCCGATTCTAGTGCACTGGTCCAATTCCATCCACGAAATGGAGGATTTTCACGGTTCCATGAATGAAGCCAACGAAGTGCCACCTCGGCTAGACGGGAGTCATTAAGTATCCAGGCACCTTGAACCATACGAACGAGTGCATAAAAGCGGCTCAGCTCCCAAACTAATTTGACATCAGCATCAGATGGGAGTTCTCTATGATTAAGTTGAAACCCCCACGCGGTTGATTTTACATCCACGTTTACCATGTGATCCTTATGCCATTCAGGCGGATCGGCAACGGTGATATCCAACCACCCAAATGCTTTCCAGTTGCCCTTAAAAAGATCCCAAGTTTCCCATTTTAACTCATCTAAAAGATGTTCTGGATAATCAGAGGTTTCTGGTAGTCTAGGGTAGTTCTTTCCAGGCTGAGATAATGGATCCACCCTACTCCAATCCGGTAACAATATTTGATCCTTTATGGCATTGAACTTTTTCTGAAAATGGGAGTTTATTTCAGACGAGTCCATTGCCTTTAGCCTATTGGCATACCATTTTATTTTATCAGGAAAC
>CBFHOE010000005.1:220460-234387 GCA_965657355.1 Limisphaerales bacterium
GCAAGAAAATTGGCCCAGGCATGCATTTGCTCTTTGTGCCCTTTACTGGCACTTTTCTCTGTCACTTTCTTTCGACCTTTATAAATGTTGACGCTTTGAAAGTTAGTTATCTCAGCTACGATACCCGCTCCAAATAAAGTCAAATTTTCTTTTGGATAACTAGTATCTCCCTCGGCAGTGTATATTAGTTGACCACTTGAACCATCCGCAAACTCCACAGTCGCAGTAATACTATCGGGAAAAGGGAGAGCGCCATCCGTCGCCCATGCATTCTGAGCAAATACCTTTACAGGCTCAGACTCGAATAAGTAATTGAAAATATCGAAGAAATGACATGCTTCACCTAAAATGCGTCCACCACTTTCTTGGTAGTTTGCATACCAATGGTCAGGAGCCAATTTTCCAGCCATAACCCTTATGCTGACCGTCTTCGGACCTGGGACCTTTGAAATATGCTTTTTTAGTATTGAAGTTACGGGTGCGAACCTTCTGTTGAAGCCCACTTGAACACTCCCATTGCTATTCGACAATGCCGAATCAATTTCTAATAATTCCTCTAAATTTAAGCATAAAGGCTTTTCCACGAAAATATGGGCCTCTTTTGCTAAAGCATCCAAGACCATCGGAGCGTGTAAATGATGGCGGGTAGCTATCAGGACGGCCTCATGCAAAGATATTTTTTCGATGACTGATTTATAATCAGTCTCAGCGTGGCCAAATCCGAATTTGCCCTGAACATGCTTGGCACTCAGTGACGTATGATTAGTTATGGTTGAAAATGTAACTTTATCTCTAAGGTGAGGAAGAAGCATCGTACGAGCAAAATTCCCCGCGCCCATTACATTTAACTTCAACGAGCTTTGATCTATTTTACCACCATGATGAATAGGAGCCGTTTGAGCTTGTGGGGAATTATCCGCACTATTTTCTTCGGTGTGAGAAACACTTTCACCTTGTTCATAGGAAAGAACGACTCCGATATCATTTCCAGATCCATCCGCCATTGATTCATACTTATCAATAGCTTTAAGAAATGGAATAACTGAAGTAGTAAGGGCTTCCAAAGCCAATTTCTCCTCTTTCATCAGTTCCAAACACGCTCGAAAGTTTCTGTTCTCTGTCCACCTCACATACCCTATGGGATAGTCGACCCCACCCCATTCGTAGACAGGATCGTATCGCCCTGGCCCGTATGAGCGGGAAAAACGCACTTCTAATTCTTTCTCGTAAAATAACTTCCAATCTAATTCAATTTTAGTAATGCCGACATCGATCAATCTTCCTCGGTCTCGAAGAGCCTCTGCTGATTGGTGAATTGGGGTATTGCTTTGGCTTGCTGTGCATACTATGGCAGCATCCACACCATACCCGTCGGTCCATTCTCGGATGGCATCGTGAAAGTTCCCGTCCCTCGCATTTATAAAGCAGTCAACGCCCATTGCCTGACATGTAGACTTTCTTTCGTCCACAATATCTACTGCCGCCACTTGTGCTCCTGCGATCTTTAAAAGATTGGAAACCAGTAAGCCCACTAGACCTTGCCCCATCACCAGGACTCGATCTCCGATGCCAATTTCCGCCTGACGCACAGCCTGCAACGCAATGGAGCATATGGTGGTATATGAAGCGTCTGTGGTCGAAACGCCCTCAGGAACTTTCGCAACCAACATTTCTGGAAGAGCAATGAATTCAGCATGAAAAGCACATTCGGCGCCACCACAAGCAACTATATCACCGACTCTCAACCTGGAGTTTTTACTGTCTACCGTTTCAACTATTCCAGCAGCACTGTATCCAAGGGGTGTTGGGGACTCCAGACGGTTTTTTACCTTCTCAATCGCGCTCTTCCATCCGAGATTTTTAGCCGTATCAAGAACTTTTTTTACTTGGTCGGGTCTCGCCTTTGCCTTTTGGAGCAAATTCATTTTGGCTTGTTCGACTTTCATTTTCTCAGTACCTACGCTGATTACTGAGTGTAATGTCCTTACTAAAACACCTCCAGGTGGTGCTTTCGGAGTGGGCACGTCTTGGTATTCCAAGCGTCCATCTTGATATTGTGCTATTTGTTTCACAGTCCCTTAAACTCGTTCAAACTCTAATTGATACAATTCACATTTTCCACGAAAGATTGTAATTTCTGTATTTCAGAGAAAACTACCACCTCAATCATCGAGTTCGTCATATTTTAGGTTTTTACCTTTTGTTTTTGAAATAGGATACCTCAGTTGGTTTCTTTTGAGCTTAGCTCGAATTTCAGATCCCAAATCCAGATCAAGATTTCCAGCAAATTCAAAGAGTAAAATGGCAATATCGGCCATTTCATCGGCCACCTGCTCACGTTTTCTATTGGCGATTTCGTGACTTTCACCGGTGCCCTTCCATATAAAATGCTGCATCAATTCACCAGCTTCGCCCGAGATCGCAACGGCCATATCCTTTGGACTATGGAATTTTTTCCAATCCCTATCTTGAACAAAGTTTTGTATTTCTTCGGTTATCTCCTTAATTGAATCATTCATATTTTTTTAGAATTTTTCCCAGGTTTGAATCGATTTCTTGGCATCCTCAAATTCTTTCGTGAGCTGCCTCACGAGTTCAGGGTATTTATGAGCAATATTATATTTCTCACCAAAATCATTTTTGAGATTAAAAAGTAGAGGTGGTGTTTGCTTGATCGATGGCTCTTGTTTTCCTGAAATAGGTTCCCTCGTTCTATCTCGGGTATAAAAGTGAATTTTAAAATCCTTTTTTCTATATGCCATGGCCTGACTTTGATAAAAAACATGACGTGATCTATGAGCTGGATTCCCTGATAGAAGTGCGTCTGACATGTCGATAGAATCGACAGCATGGTCTTTTTGTATTTTGGAATCCGTGAAACTCGCAATCGTCGCATACCAATCGTAGTTCATCATAAAACCTTCATTCACTGACGGTTTAAGAACACCTGGCCAATAGAGTATACATGGCACTCGCTCCCCACCCTCCCACGTCGTGGATTTCTCGCCACGGAGAGGGGTTGAAAAACCACCAAATTCACGAAACATTTTCCAAGGCCCATTATCACTTGTAAAAACTATGAGAGTTGTTTTTTCTAATCCGTGATTTTGAATGCACTTGATGACCTCTCCAGTGGACCAATCTAATTCTTCAATAACATCACCATAAACACCATTCGCACTTTTCCCTCTAAAAGACTCTGAAGCAAAAATAGGAACATGCGGCATATTGTGCGACAGGAACAGAAAAAATGGCTTCTGATGATTGGTTTCAATGAATTGGATAGCCTGTTCAGTGTAGCTTCCTGTAATCTCTGATTGTTTAATGACCCCTACTTTTTTACGGTTAATATAATAAGGTGTTTTCCAAGCACTTTCGGGTGCGTTTTTAAAAGAAGAATAATTCGGTCGTGGGCCATCCCAATCATTACTCCCTTTTGTTCCATACCAATAATCGAACCCTTGGTCCAAAGGATGGAGGCCATCACCCATCCCGAGATGCCACTTACCAATGATAGCTGTTTGGTAGTCATTGCTCTTCAACATCTCAGCAAACGTTACTGAGGATGCCAACCGATTAAAATTTTTTCCCCACGGTCGATTAGGATGACAGCCCGTCATGAAAGCTCGGCGGCTTGGGGCACACCATGGAGCTGCATGAAAATCGGTCATCTTGATTCCGTTGCTTGCCATTCGGTCCAAATTTGGAGTTCTGTGAAGCGCATTCCCGTAGCAAGCTAAATCCCCGTAACCTAAGTCATCTGCCATAATATAGATGATGTTAGGCTTTTCATCACCGGTCGAAGCATGGCAAAACATGAATAATGAACAAACTATTAGTGTAAATATTCTCATTGGACTCGGATTTATACTCACCCAAATCATTAGCCCAAGCTAGGGAATAAAATAATTTTGCTAATAGAGGTATTTTAAAAGCAAATCTCCACTCGATCAGGTGTAATAACTACAATGAGCCAGTTTGATGAGTTCGATTCTTTTTTTATGTTTCATCGGTATAGAATAAATTAAACAAACCATGCTTAGAGCATCAGGAAGACGAAACACCAGATCCATGATTCACATAAATGCCAATCTCAATGATGAGAATTAATAATATTTAGATACTTGTGGAGAACAAGCCAACAGGTCTCATGTTATGACATAGCACAACAAACCAGGGCGACTTGGTCTTATGCGTCCAGTAAAAGCGTTCTTAGAAACATGAAACCCGATCACACACGGAGCTCTATGATTTAAATAATATTTTCACCCGTTGCTCAAAAAAATAGATCAAAGATTCCTGAGACATTTTGATACCCGGAACTTTGAACCAAAATCTTGTCTTCTCCAGGAAACCCTTTAAATATGATGCACTCAGTCACATTTTTATTAGCAATCAAATATGAGTTTGGTTTCTTGTATTGAATCTGCTGACTGGCAGTACGACTAATTTTTCGTCTTAGCACCTTGATTAATCCTAAACCGAGGAATCTATTCACCTATCGGTTTGCAGGTATCCAATCAAATCAACCACCTCATTTTTAGACAAGTTATCCAGCAAACCCTCAGGCATCATGGAAACATTCAGAATCTCTCTAGATCGAATTTCTGATTTTGAAACATCGATATTTTGCCCGACTATACGTAATTGGATTTGCCTGTCGGTTTCAACTGAAACATTACCAGCTAGCGTACGGCCATCGTTGGTATTTATAACGACCATTTTATAGTCGTCCTGAATAATCCCAGATGGATCTATGATATTATCAAGAAGGTAATCAAGGTTCTGTCTATTTGCGCCTGTGATATCAGGCCCCAGCTCTCCACCTTTTCCATAAAGTTTGTGACAAACTGAACAATTTTTTTCAAATAACTGCTTTCCGTTGATAACATTTGCTTTTAGAAGATTTTGTTGAGTGAGTAGTTGCCTATATCTATCAAAACTTTGTTCTTTGCTAGAGGACAGAGACTCAACATTACCCCAATACTCGACAAAGCCTAACCCCACAACTCGCTTGAGTTGCCTGGCCACGTAGGCTGGTATCTCTGACTTTAATATCTTGTTTTTCTTAAGTGCGTCCAGAAGGGCTCTTCCATAATTAGGTCGAGCTGCCAGTGTTTGGAGGGCTTCCAATTTTGTTGCCCCATCGAACGAGGAATAGTTAAAAATCAGCGAATTAGCCAATTCGATATTATCAAAGACGGCCATACCTTGTATAGCTGACAACTGAAGGTCCTTATCCAATATTAATTTTGACAAAAGTGGTATGACTTCTTTTCTCTTTTTACTAACCAGTCCCTCCAAAGCTAAAGTTTTTGCAGAGGCAGCTGATTTTGGATCACTGAGAATAGATAACATCGAATCAACAGCAGCCTTGTCTCCAAAAATTTGAGCCATTCTTAGTGAATTGCGAGTTACTTCCTCAGATCCAAATTCTTGTAATGCAGAATAAGTTTTCACCCAAGCCTCAGGCACATCCTTAAAAGACTTTCCAGACATCCCATCCAAACCACCAGCGAGTATCTGGTGCGTAGCTGGACTCTTTTTCCGAGCTGCGGAATAAAGTGCTAAAAGGTAATGATCCAAATCCCCCGCATCCAATATCCGTCGTGAAATAAAATTCTGCAATAGGGGAATTTTGCTCTGCATTGCTAATCGAAGCCCTCTTTGAGGTGACTCCGCAACCATTCCTTCAATCCCAAACCATATCATCTTTGGAATATTATGATCGTCTGCGTCTTCTGCATGCTGCATGAGATTCTCTGCAATTTTCCACCTCATGTCAGAGTCTATTCTTTGTAGTGCCGATGCGATATACAAACGTACTACTGGTGATTTTTCTGACTTTGCCATATTCTCAAGTTGAACCATTTGATTCCTTGAGATTGGTTTAGTACCTTGTGTTTGCAGCTGAATGGCCCACCCCCGAATGTAAGGATAATGGTCTTTTCTAGCCATTTCATATATTCGATCATTCCATCCACCTGAAATATAGATAGCCCAAAGCGCCCTGAGACGATGCTCATTCCGTGAATCTGAGCTCAAAAGGCCATAAAGATTCCTCAGAGTAGCCTTCTCAAGGTCTCCCTTAACTGCTCTTTCTTGCAGGATAAGGCGTGCCCTCCTGGCATGCCACGCAGATTCACTTTTTTGTAAATCAACCAAATACATATCTGGCATTTTCTCGAGATCGTCAAAGCGCCCTTCCCAATATTTGGATTGTGAATTCTTGGCGGAGATCCTGAAAATCCTACCGGTATCCTTGTTAAGAATCTCCTTCCCGCATATATCTGCGTCGTGCCAATCCAAAACATAAACATCGCCGGCTGGCCCGATCTCCATACTAAATCCAATCCATTGCGCGTTATTAGCCTTGAGTAAGTCCTCACCATGACTGGCAATAAAACCCGACCCTTTGGGCTTCAAAACATCCGATAAAACAGCATGCTCGTGAATGTTAGCCATGAATAATTGACCGTGGTATTTATCTGGAAATGAGTCCGATAGATAAACTCGGGCTCCGCCATGCGCAGATCTGTGTCGATGATCAACAATTGTTCTTATATCCTGATAAATATAAGGATTATAGTGCCGCCCACCTTGCCTATGATAAACGCCGCCAGGGATGACATGAAACATGTGAGGAATGACACAAGCAGTTATGAAAATTTGACCATTCGCATCGTAATCAATGCCCCATGGATTTGAAAATCCATGAGCAACAACTTCAAATTTGTCTTCAACAGGGTGATACCTCCAAACGCCACCATTGATATCTATGCCGTCTCCCTCTAATTCAATATCTTTGGGGAACGGATCGCCTTTATCGTAGAGTTTCCCATCTCCTTTTGGCTTACCAACCTTGGAGGGGGTCGCAAACCCCTGACACCCATACAACCATCCATCAGGCCCCCAATGAAAGCTATTAAGAGTTTCATGACGATCGCGAATGCCCCAGCCAGTCAACCGGATCTCGATATCACCTATATCGGCTTTATCATTATTGTCTCTATCTGGTAAAAAAAGAAGATTGGGAGGAGCTCCTAACCAAAGACCATCAAATCCAACAGCGATTCCTGCTGGGAAAGGTATTCCTTCAGCAAAGACTTTTCTTTTGTCTGCAATGCCGTCCTTATCGGTATCCTCTAAAATTAATATCCGACTGTCGCCTGAGTTGGCAAACCCAGACCCACGTGACTCATAGTCTCGATTTTCAGCTACCCACATGCGACCTTTGGAATCCCAGCAAAAAGCCATTGGTTGTGTCATCATAGGCTCGGAAGCATAAACATTAGCCTGAAGTCCAGCCTGAACATCCATAATTTCCACCGCCTTTTCTGGAGTTAAAAACTTTGCTTTCCGACCCTCTTGTCGAGCTAGACCCCAAAGCACATTAGTGCCTTTGCGAGAATATTCTTGCCAAGCATTCCTTATTTTTAACTCATCGTATTCGCCTGAATAAACTAAGAGTCTATGTTTGAGATTAGCTGACTCGCCTTTTTTTATGTTCCAGTCACCAAGCCGCGCTCGCGCTGGACCAACCCCGAATTGTCCATCAATCCTAAATGGTAAGGGAAATCCATTATTAGAGGGATGATCAAAAATAGCGATTCTTCCAAAGTCATCACGTCCTTCAATCTCCATTCCTAGATCTACCCAGAGACCACGCTGTCCTTCTCCTTCTTGATTTTTATGTCGAGCACCCGTAAATGACTCAGCCTTGACCCCACTTTTCCATGGCATACGTAAAAATAAACCTCCGTAATCATATCTTCCAATTTTGACATCCGTTCGGGCCTCACCTCGCCAATTTAAGTCCATGATATAACGTCCATCCTCAAACCAGACAGCCCATGATTGGGTTTCGGTCATGATGACTTTCCCTTTGTCATCAAGCATGTCATAAACTGTCTTCCAAGAAACTCTATCACCAGATGCTTGGTTAATAATCACATCAATTCTTCTCCAGTGAGATTTGCCTGGATTGTGAAAAAAGTCCCTACCATTGACCCTGGTGAACCCCCAATATAATCCTGTCTGGTGCGGGTGATGACCCGGGCTATATTCCGTTAAAACTCCTTTTTGGTCTGGAGAAATAAGGGGATGAAAATAAGGCCTAAAGTTTGAGCCGGCGTGATGCGTCAGTACATGAGAGGACGTATCAATGGATTCAACATCAAACTTTTCTTCCTCAGGGTCCCACTTAACAGTCAACCCAGATCCACTAGATGCTTCCAAAAACCGGAAGCAAAATATGACACATAGAAAAACAAATATTTGCCTTGAATGGGTTATATATAGCATTTGTAAATCATACGGTAAAACACCTTAATATTTCCATGTAAAGTTGCCTTTTTCTTTTTCGTAAAATTTCAAAAAGAGCATCCCAAAGTTTTCATAAATCAGATTGAAATTTTGGTGTGTTGAATATGAAAAGACTACACAGAGTGTCTAAATAAAAATAAAATTAGCTTTTCAGCAGAAGTCTTCCTGTTTGGATCCCCCCAAAAGCGATGCAATCTAGAAACCGGTAATTTTTTTCCATATTGAAGGATTCTGAAAGTAGATCTCGATTTATTGATGAAATTTTGTCATTGTTAAGGTATCTCACACATACAAGTAGTTAACTCAAATATTTTTCAGTAAATGAAAACCTACCTGTCATACCCTTGCTTTGCTCTGTTGTTGACAATTGCGACTTTTCTCAATTCGGAGGCAAACGATAATTGGCCGAATTGGCGCGGCCCGAGCAATCAAGGTCGAATAAGCCAAACAGACCTCCCACTCTCTTGGGGAAAAAACAAAAATCTTATTTGGAAATTTAACCTTCCCGACAGAGGAAACTCTACGCCCGTAGTATGGGAAAATAAGATTTTTTTGACCCAGGCAATTGAGAAAAAAAACCAACGCAACCTCATATGCTTGGACTTGCAATCAGGCAAACAGTTATGGACTGATGGGGTAGCATATGACAAACCTGAAGCAACCCACAGGACAAACCCTTATTGCTCGGCCTCTGCAGTTGTGAATGATTCAAAAGTTATCGCTCTTTTTGGATCAGCCGGGCTCGTCTGTTGGGACCATAATGGGAAAAAACTTTGGGATTATAAGCCCGGAGACCAGACCTATGAGTGGGGCAATGGTTCGTCACCCATCATTTGGAACGACATTTGTATCTTTTACTTCGGACCAGGGCCAGAAGCTAGAATGATTGCGCTTGATATCAATAACGGAAAGGAATTATGGACTTGGATAGAACCTTCTCACCGACCCGAAAAAAGAACTGATGGGTTCAGAGGAAATCGAAATGGCATGGTCTGCACCTACAGCTCCCCTGTTATTATGGAACTCGCCGGACAGGATTCAGTGGTCATGCTTTTCCCTGGCTTCATGCGAGGATTCAATCCAGAGTCTGGAAAACTACAATGGGAGTCTCCCGGGCTAAACCCTCTCGTCTATTCATCTCCTGTCAGCATAGGTAATACCGTCGTGGGTATGGGAGGCTATTCAGGAACCACTATTGCCAGCGAAATTAACAAATTCTCCTCACAACCTATCAAACCAAACTGGACAGACGTCAGGACAAAAAACCGCCTCGGCTCTGCAGTTATTTCCAGCCCAACATTAGGTTTTGTCCTGAATACTCCAGGTTTCTTCGAAGCCTTCAATCCAAAAAATGGGGAAAGTTATTTCCAAGAAAGATTGCCAGCAGAGGGCCCGAGCCGTGAGTCGTGGTCATCACTCGTTCTTGCCGGAGACAAAGTCTTTTGCTTCAACCAATCGGGCGATACTGTCATCGTGAGGGCAAGTAAGGAATTTGAGGTTCTTGGAATTAATAGCATTGGAAATGAGCTAACCAATTCATCCCCTGTCGTTGTAAGAGATCGACTTTTACTAAGAACCCATAAATCTCTCTGGTGCTTTGGGAATAAACAGAAAAACCTCTGAATTTAACTATGCTAATTACTGCCACAAACCAAAGCAGTTTTGTCGCCTAAGCACTTGCGGGTAAAATTGGTGTGGAATCTCGTTTATTTAACCAGCCTGTATGAAAAAATATTTTCGAGCTTTCCTAACAAGTAACTTTTCCTTCTGCCTTTCCTCAGCAGAAAATCCTTATTTATGGACGAAAAGTTCTCGACGAACTCTCGACTACCAATCACGACCCCATCTGTAAAATATCGAATCCTAGCCTTCCACATTATATCACCGCTAAGCCGGCTATTTTTATCATAAAACTCTTTGAGTTTTTCTTGTCCAAATCCCTTTCTTTTTTCATTCTGAGCGACACCCACCTTTAAATAATTCTCTCGATATTTTGATGCAGCAGCATCCCAGTCATCTATTTGCGCGAGGCTTCCCGACAACTTCATTATTCCCGAACGAGCTTTCTCACCACCCGCAATAGCTTCAGTGTACGAGCACCACCGATAGTCACATGGGTCATCAACAATGCCTGCACGGATAGGATTTAACTCAATATAGGCGGCTACTCTCATCATTGCCCCTTCTCTTCCTTCAACCAACACACTTTTGAACCTCTCCTCCCATAATGTGCCCTTCCTTTCATTTCTACGGTTATACCATTTCGAAAATGTGAGCTTCAGCTCTCTGACGAAAGCTGAAAGATCATACATTCGCCTTCTTTGCCTGTCATAAAATTCTTCCTCAAATTCAATATACCCGCTATCTCTTTTTTGCTCAATTTCGGCGTCAAATAGTGCCATTCTCCGGTCAGAATAAATGACTTTCATCCTTTCTCTCACTTCCTCAGTGGAAATATCGGCTGGTTTGAGGGGAACACGAAGCAACAAATGAAAATGATTCCCCATCAAACAGTAACTCAAAATCTCAAGTCCACTAAACTTCTCTAAACGTCTCATTAAGCCCAAAAAAAAGCCCTTTTCAGTATCTCCAAATATAAGACGCCTGTCTACAACCCGGCTTATAACATGAAAAATTTGTGGCTGATTTTTCGAGACCAAAGTGTGCCTGTTAATGCGCATATGCCCAATTTAACAAGAAATTTGAAATAAAGACAATAATAATATACCTGGTATTTTATTACCGGATGTGAGAAAAGTAAGTAAGACTTTGACAGCGGGGCCGGAATAGGAGACTTTTCGCTGGTAACACCAAATGAAGAGAAAGTAGTTAGGATATGGGAAAAGCATTGGTAATCGCGGAGAAACCTTCAGTTGCTAACGACATATCGAAGGCACTGGGCAAATTTGAGAAGAAGAAAGATTACTTTGAAAGTGATGATTATGTCATATCGTCAGCAGTGGGCCATTTGGTAGAAATAGCAGCACCTGAGAAATATGAGGTTAAACGGGGTAAGTGGTCATTAGCGAACCTGCCTGTGCTACCTCCCCGCTTCGATTTAAGGGCTATAGAGAAGACCGAGCCGAGATTGAAACTTCTTGGGCGACTGGCACGACGCAAGGATGTAGATACCATTATCAATGCATGTGACGCAGGACGGGAGGGTGAATTAATATTTCGCTACATCATTGACTACTTTAAGAACAAAAAACCCACAAAAAGGTTGTGGTTGAGGTCAATGACCCCCACAGCAATAAGAGATGGTTTTGCATCGTTGCGAGAAGGCATCGAAATGTCGCCATTAGCGGATGCCGCTATGAGTAGGTCGGAATCAGACTGGCTCGTCGGTATTAATGGAACCCGGGCGATGACAGCATTCAATAGTAAGACCGGCGGATTTCATCTTACTACAGTTGGGCGTGTTCAAACTCCCACCCTGACAATAGTTGTTGAGCGAGAAGAAAAGATCAAGAACCACGTCCCAAGGCCTTACTGGGAGGTTTATGCTACATTTCAATGCGAAAATGGTGAGTATCAAGGCAGGTGGTTTGATAAGGATTTCAAAAAGCCAGGGCCCGACGGAGACCCACACCTCAAAGCGGAAAGAATTTGGGATGAAGAAAAGGCAAATGCACTCGCCCAAGGTTGCTTAGAAAAAATTGGAATTGTTGAAGAAAAGAAAAAGCCCTCCAAGCAGGCATCACCTTTACTGTATGATCTTACATCCCTTCAGAGAGAAGCCAACTCCAGGTTTGGAATAGCAGCGGCGAATACGTTGAAAATTGCTCAAGCCCTATATGAGCGCCATAAAGTTCTAACTTATCCGAGAACCGATTCACGAGCATTACCCGAGGATTACGTCGGCACTGTTAAAAAGACAATGAAAATGCTCACTGGTGATGGATCAAGCGCAAGAGCAACATTAAGCAACTGGGTATTTGAAAACTACAGAAATTATGCGGACGAAGTATTGGAGAAGAATTGGGTTGTTCCAAATAAGCGCATCTTCAATAACTCAAAAGTGTCGGACCACTTTGCTATAATACCGACGACTTTAGCACCTAAAAAATTAAGTGAGCCGGAACAAAAAATATACGACATGGTTACCCGGCGATTCCTAGCCATCTTCTTTCCAAGCGCAGAATACGAAATCACCACGAGGATTACTTCAGTTGAGTCTGAACCGTTCAAAACAGAAGGGAAGATTTTAGTAAATCCCGGCTGGTTGAAAGTTTATGGCAAAGGAACATCTCCTAAAACTACTGGTAAAGACGGCGAGCAGGAGAACCTCCCAGCCGTCCAACAGGGTGAATCGGTAAAAACTAAAGAACTCGACATCATTGAGAACGAAACCAAGCCACCACCGAGATATTCAGAAGCAACACTCCTATCAGCAATGGAAGGTGCAGGAAAGTTGGTTGATGACGAGGAACTTCGGGAAGCAATGAGTGCCAATGGCCTTGGAACACCAGCGACCCGCGCAGCAATAATTGAAGGTTTGCTGAGAGAAAAGTATCTCATCAGAGATCAGAGAGAATTAATCCCCTCAGCCAAAGCCTTTTCATTAGTCTTTCTTATTAGGGCCCTAGAAATCCCGGGTCTAAGCTCTCCTGAGTTGACTGGCAATTGGGAATACCAACTCAAACAAATCGAGGGCGGCCACCTTCCTCGAGGTGAGTTCATGGATCAGATTTATAAGATGACCCAGGAAATTGTCGAGAAAACCAAGCAGTATGAAAGTGACACTGTTCCTGGAGACTTTGGCACATTGAAAAACCCGTGCCCCAAGTGTGGAGGGGTCGTCAAAGAAAACTACAAAAAATTTCAATGCCAAAATTGCGATTTTGGGACTTACAAAATCATGAGTGGTAGACAATTAGAAATTCACGAGATGGAAGAGCTTGTCACCAAGAAAATCGTTGGTCCAATTGAAGGGTTTAGAAGTCGCCTAGGCAGAGAATTTAGTGCCGAGTTAAAGATTGATGAGGAATTTAAGGTCGTCTTTAATTTTGGCCAAGATGATTCAGATGAATCCTCTCAGGAATCCATAGACTTCAGCCAGCTCACACCACTTGGTGATTGCCCGAAATGTAAACAAAAGGTTTATGAAGTAGGACGGGCCTACATTTGCGAAAATGGCACAGGCAAAGGAAAAAACAAAAAGTGTGATTTTCGAGCTTCCAAGATTATTTTAGAGCAATCTATTGAGCCAGAGCAAATTTCAAAGCTACTGAACAATAAAAAAACAGATCTATTGCCCAAGTTTATTTCCCGTAAAACCAAAAGAGCATTTTCTGCATTTCTTGTTTTAAAAGAAGGTGGAGAAATCGGATTTGAGTTTGCACCTAGAGAGCCAAAAAAGAAAAAGGCTATCAAAATTACAGCAGAAACAAAAAAGTAGAACTCTCAATGTATATTTCAAAAGAGGTTTTCTGAGTGTCAGACGACCTCTTTTTTTATCGATACAATTCTAGAGGGTCTAGTTTGAATGGTTACCTCATGGGCGCCCGCAAACATCATAAAGAGTCTTCATTCACTTAATGCATTTATGACGTTTAAATGAATTGATCCGTCCAAAATAAGCACTCCATTTATGACAGGC
>CBFHOE010000005.1:234490-250010 GCA_965657355.1 Limisphaerales bacterium
CAAAGACAGTAAAGCTAGAATTGTCATTATTCCATTAGCAGAGTTTGGGCTGCGTTGTAAACAGAAGAAGGGCAACCATTTCAATGGACATTTTATGCGACCTAGCTACTCTTTTTGATGGTGGCCTTTGTGATGAAACAAATTCTAATTCAATTATTTATTATCAATGCGACAATACTTTTTGCTGTCAAAACTGACGGGGCTGAAACCCTAGATAAGAGAATCAAGGACAGTCATTACTTATCGGATAGTTTTTGGATTTACAATGATTACAACAATGCTAAAGAGATGGCAAAAAAACAAAACAAGCCTCTTTTCATTACGTTTCGATGCGTCCCATGCCATAACTGTAAAGCTTTTGATGCTGAAGTTGCACAAAGGAACAAAGAGGTAGCCGATCTTGCAAAAAACAATTTTATATCAGTTAGGTTAGTTGAGATGAAAGGAATTGATTTGGGTCAATTCCAATTTGATTATGATCTGAATTGGGCTGCCATGTTCTTGAACTCTGACGGGACAGTATACGCACGCTATGGAACCCAAAGCGATCAGGGGCCAGATGCTTACAATTCAATAGATGGGCTTATCAATACTATGAAGAGAGTTGTGAAAGCTCATAAAAACTATCCACAGAACAAATCATGGTTTAAAGAAAAAAAGGGAGGCCCTGTAACACAATCAAACCCTCTTAATTTACCAGGGCTCAGCAACCCGGCGAAGTATGCAAGACAAACCGAATTATCAAACTGTATTCATTGCCATAACATTTATGATGCCATCCATAATGAATTGTATGAGAAAGGGAAATTATCAAAAAATAAATTATGGAAGTATCCACTACCTCAAAATATTGGTATAGAAATCGACTCCGCAGCAGGGAACGTTGTAAAGAAAGTCACAGCTGAATCAGCTGCTGGTATAACTGGAATAAGAGAGGGAGATGTTATTTGTTTCATTCAAGAACAAAGGATTTTCTCAATCGCCGATATTCAATGGGTTCTTCATGGATTGTCCAATGAAAAAGAAAAGATAGCCATAACCATAAAGCGAGAGGGAAAAGATTTGGAAAAAATTTTAATGACTAAGCCGGGTTGGAAGATCTCAGATATTTCATGGAGGGCTTCAACCTGGAATTTACCTCCTCGACTGGGCATGTGGACCCCACTTGCAGATCCAAAAACTTTAAGAGAATCCGGTTTACCTTCAGAAAAGCAGACGGTCTTTTTCAAATGGATCAATAGAAAAATGGAGACAGGGAATGCCGCTTGGAAGGCTGGTCTTAGAACCGGTGACATCCTGACTAAGGTCAACGGTAAAGAGGTAAATTTTAAACCTAATAAATTTCACACTTACATAAAACTTAATTTCAAACCTGGTGATGATATTAATTTTGAAGTTTTCCGAAAAGGCGATGTAAAAAAAATCACGTTCAAACTTTTTAAATGACGTTTCATTATGCCAGCAACCCGAAATAATAAGTCGCGAGATGACAAAGCTTCGAGATTTAAGAAAAATTTAAAGGATCTATTACTCGCCATCATTTGTATCTCAATAATTCTTATTTTTGGGGTTCGCGTCCTTAGTCAAGCGGGGGTATCAAAAGGCCAAGCCGTTATATTCCTTAGAGATAACCTTTATTGGATTTGCATTGGATTTGGAGGCGTCGTCATTTTGAATAGCTTTGCACGAGAAAAAAAACTTCCACCAGCTATATTTGGATTGATTCTAGTATTAACAGGAAGCGGGTTATGTTTTATCCAATCACATCCTGTAAAGGGTTTTAGTTGGCATAGGAAGGATCAATCTATGGCATGGATTAACCCGGGATCAGTCACATATACTAATTCGTATGGGCAAATAAAAACGATTTCTATAGACCATGGGTTTTGGATTGATAGCAACGAAGTCATCGGACAGGCACGATCTCAAAGAGATTATTGGAGAGCTCCAAAAAGGCAAACCTCGAGGCGTTCTCCACTAGTCTACATCTCCTGGCAATCGGCTAACCAAAATTGTGAATTAGCAACGAAAAATGCTATTGCTAAGGGCCATCTGCCTAAAGGGTATAATTACAGATTACCAACGACCAACGAGTGGATTTATGCCAGCCTCTACGATAAACGAAGATCTTTGGATTCATTTGAACAGCCCATTTTTCAAAACGGATTTAGGACCCGGCCGTCGAGTGTAACTGATGAAGACTCCAATAAGGGACGTCTCTTACATATGGAGGGAAATGTATGGGAATGGTGCTTGGAGAATGTTCCAGCCCCACTTGATTCTCTTGCAGAGGCCCCAAATCAATCAGAATACAAGGCGGCGATTGGGGGCGGCTGGACGAGCCCCCAAGAATTATGCCGACCCGATTCAATTATTTCTTTAAACGAGTACGACGCATTTAAGTTTGTCGGATATAGAATGGTTTTGTCGAAGAAACAGGAATAGAAAACTGAGGATTGGGCGAATATGATGCGACATAATTGTTAAGCGAGAGAAAGGTGACATTCGGCATTATATCAATTAACATGAGCTCATGAACCAGAAATATAAAAACATGAGAAATTATTGGACGTTGCTTCTGGTCTGTTTGCATGCGGTCATTGGAATGAATTTTCTTATTATTGATACCGAGGCGCGTGAAGAATGGGTTGTTTTCGAAAAAACTGTTCGCCCGATTCTTGAGAAACACTGTGCCGAATGCCATTCGGGGGATAAGAGGAAGGGGGGATTCTCGATGAATACGAGAGAAACCATTTTAAATGGCAGTGAAACTGAAGAAGTTATTATTCCCGGTTCTCCTGAAGAGAGTTTATTCATGGATGTTATTCTTGAATCCGACCCTGAATTCAGAATGCCGCCAGAAGAAAAACCACCTCTCACCCTTGATGAGATTAGTAGCCTCAAGAATTGGATCAAGGACGGACTGGTTTGGCCAGAAGGTTTCACATTAGGCAAAACCAGCAGAAGAGCACCATTAGGACTTAAAAAAATTGAATTACCGTTTCCTAGATCCGAAATTCACCCAATAGATCAATTAATAATTTCACACCTGGGTAAATCAGGTAAAAGTATTTCTGAGAGAACCCAGTGGAACAAATGGTTAAGAAAAGTGTCCCTAGATATTATCGGCCTGCTACCTCAAAAAGATTTTCGTAATAAATTTCAAAATAAAGGGTGGGATGCAGCATCTGAAGTTGTCGATTATTTACTCGATCAAGATGAAGACTATGCGGGGCATTGGTTATCTTATTGGAATGATTGGTTAAGAAACGACTACAAGGGAACAGGGTTTATTGACGGCGGAAGGAAACAGATCACGGAATGGCTTTATAGTTCTTTGCATAACAACAAGCCGTATGACAAATTTGTAACTGAACTACTAACCTCGGCCTCTGGGGCGGAAGGATACCTTCATGGAATAAAATGGAGAGGAACAGTCAATGACAGCCAGAGAAGAGAAATGCAATCAGCACAATCTATTTCACAGGTATTTTTGGGCACGAATCTCAAGTGTGCCTCTTGTCATGATAGTTTCATAAATGATTGGAAATTAAAGGAGGCTTATGGCTTCGCGAGCGTCTTTGCAGATAAACCACTTGAGCTGCACAGGTGTGACAAGCCGACAGGGCGATTTATAAAAGCCAGCTTTCTTTATCCTGAGCTTGGAGACATTTCATCCTCGCTCAATAAAAAAGAAAGGCTCATCAGGTTGGCTGAATTGATTACTTCACCTGAGAACGGAAGATTTCCAAGAACAATCGTTAATAGATTTTGGGCTCATTTTTTGGGCAAAGGAATCATAGAACCGGTTGATGATATGGACCAATTACCTTTTTCAGAGGATCTCCTTGATTGGTTAGCAACTGAGCTTCAAAGAAATAATTACGATCTGAAATCAATCATTAGATTAATAGCAACTTCAAGAATATATCAGGCGGATTCTATATCTCCCGAGGAACAATTAATATCTGGCCCCGTGACACGTAGATTGTCTGCTGAGCAATTTATTGATGCTGTTGCGTCCATCGTCGATGTATCATTAGAGTTCGAAAACAGTGCCCTTAAAATGGACGGCAGAGGACAGGGAGGGCAGATCCGGGCAATAGGATCAGCGCTTCCTAGAAAAGAGTCTCTTTCAGAGAGCATCCCCATTATTAACGATAAAAGCTACTGGGTCTGGACAAGTAAAAACGCTCATAAAACCGCTCCAGCTGGTGAAACAGTCAAGATTAGAAAAACATTCAGGACTGATTTTAAAGTCGTAAAAGCTTCATTCATAGCCACAGCAGACAATAAGGTTATTGCTTATGTGAACGGACAAATGGTTGGAAAATCTGATGATTGGAATACTCCGTTGCAAATGGATGTTGGTAAATTTTTGAAAATAGGTGAAAACACAATAGAGTTAGTTGCCTCGAATGGAGGAAACAGTGAAAATCCGGCTGCTGTTATTGGGGGATTAAATATTTCTGGTAAAAAGAAAGGCCAGTCTCTCTATTTCGGCACGGACAATACATGGCAGATCGTTTCAGATGCCAAGAAATCACTCTATCAGTTGGGAGGATCCAATATGAATCCATGGAGGATAAAAGATAAAATTACAAAACTTCCTGAGTGGAATAAGCCGAAAAGGATTCGTGCCAGTTACCTTTTTACGGATGAGCTTGCTCGTGCAATGGGGCGCCCCTCGAGGGAACAAATTGTTACCCAAAGAGAATCTACGGCCACTACGCTGGAATTACTCGAACTCACAAATGGAAAAACATTGGATGCAATTCTCAAGAAGGGTGCCACTGAATTAGCCCCAGCATTCACAGAAGACAGTTCCAGTGCCATTGAAAAAATATTTTTGAAGGTATTCAATCGACAGCCAAGTAAGATTGAGCTGGCAACGAGTCAATCAATACTAGGACTGAGTCCAACAACTGAAAAGGTGCAGGACTTTTTTTGGATCCTGATTATGCAACCCGAATTTCAATTATTGAATTGATTCCAAAACAAAATTGTATAGCAAAAAAAGAATGAACCGACGAGAATTTGGAAAAACACTTGGAGCTTCTGGACTTGGTTTAGCTGGATTAAAACCTTCGGCGCTCATTGGGGCACAGGAAACTCGTGTTCCTGAAATTACGCCAAAAGCCGACACCTGTATTGTTTTGTGGATGGCCGGAGGGATGGCACACACTGAGACATTTGATCCTAAAAGGCATACACCTTTTTATGATGGCATAAAAGCAAATGAGATCGTCAGCACTTTCCCATCAATTCCAACGGTTCTCGACGGTGTTAGATTATCTCAAGGGCTCGAAAATATCGCACAGGTCTTGGATAGAGGTACTTTAATCAGGACACACGTCGTCGGTGACTTAGGAAAAATTCTCCACTCAAGGCATCAATATCACTGGCATACTGGATACGAACCACCACTCACCGTCACAGCCCCACATATTGGAGCTTGGATGGCTCATGCACGCGGGCCAAGAAATGATGCGTTGCCTCCGTTTATTGACATTGGGCAACCGTGGGCAGGCAATGGAGAAGCGGAGGAATTGAAAGCTTTCCAAACAGCTGGAATTCTCGGAAGTGAATTTGGCCCATTTAGAGTTCCCTACCCAGAGCAAGCGATCGAAACAGTTCGCCCCCCCAAAGGGTGGACTATGGAAAGATTCCGACAACGAAAGAAAGGCTTTCAAAAGATGCTGGAGGCATCCGGCAATTCCACAATCAAAAACGACGAACAAAGGCAATACTTATTACAATCAATAACGAACGCAGATAAGCTGTTGGACTCATCATCTGCAAAAGCATTCGATCTGGGGTTAGAACCCGAAGGATCTTACAAGGATTACAATACTGGCCCTTTTGGCCTTGGATGCCTTTTAGCAAGGCGACTCACAGAGGCGGGTGCGCGATTTATTGAAGTATCAACTGAGTATGTTCCCTTTTTTGGTTGGGATACTCATGATAATGGGCATACCAGGCTGAGTGGCATGAAAAAACTTATCGATAAGCCAATCGCTAAGTTGGTTCTAGATTTAGAGGAGCTAGGTCTCCTTGATAGAACCCTCATTGTTCTTGCGAGTGAATTCAGTAGATCTGTATTAATTGAAGGAAAAATTGAAAAGCCAGTTCCTGGTCAGGTAGCACAAAGTAATGTCATTAACGAGTTGAAACAATTTGGAATGCATCGGCATTTCACAGGAGCTGGTTCCGTATTGATGTTTGGAGGAGGCGTGAAAAAAGGTCAAGTTTATGGCGTCACTAGCGATGAGGCCCCTTGCACAACAATTGAAAATCCAGTTTCAATTACCGATCTCCATGCCACAATGTATCATTTGATGGGAATTAAATCTGACTACAAATTCGATATCGAGAAAAGGCCCTTCTACGTAACTCCAGATGGCCATGGAAAGCCTAACTTTGATTTGATAGGATAATTTGGCTATGAATGTACCGAGTTACCAAGGGTTATTTTTTGCGACCTATAGCCCAATGCATGCAGATAGGTCTCTAAATTTAGATGTGATCCCCGATTTGGTTGAATATAATATTCAATCTGGAGCCGCGGGTCTCTATTTGTGCGGGACAACCGGTGAAGGGATGTCTCTTTCGACACAGGAGAGAAAAGATATCTGTGAAGCTTTTATCAAAGCCGTCTCTGGAAGGATACCGGTTATCGTCCAAGTTGGGCACAATGCAATACCTGATGCTTGTGATCTTGCCCGGCATGCCGAAGCTTCAGGAGCTCAGGGGATATCCGCCCACCCACCTACGTATTATAAAGTTGAGGATGTCGAGTCACTTGTTGAATTAAGCAAACAGGTTGCTGCGGCCTCCCCCACCCTCCCATTTTATTACTACCACATACCAAGCTTTACTGGTGCGCATTTCTCAATGAAGGAATTTAGCATTCGAGCAAGTAACGAGATACCAACATTTGGGGGAATAAAATTTTCAGACTCAAGGATAGACTTTCTAAAGCAAGCTATGGATGCATGCCATTCTGATTTAAATTGGTTTTGGGGGTGTGATGAGATGCTATTTTCAGGTTTGAGCAATGGCATTCATGCAGCAGTTGGTTCCACCTATAATGTTTTTGCTAGAGAGTTTTATAAAGTTATTGATCACTTCAATAATGGAAATTTGGAGGAGGCTCAAAAAGCTCAACTACATTGCACAAAACTCATTTCAACAGTAGCTCAATTTCCATTCCATGCGGCAATGAAATCCCTAATCACTCGTTTCGGTGTATCTTGTGGTCCCACCCGTTTGCCCAACTTGCCAATGACACCAGAGCTAGAGGAAAAACTATTCGAGCGCCTAAGAGATTTAAATTTCGAAGTTCCAAACCAGTAATTTTGATTGATTAATCAATCAAAATGGAAAACCTCATCCAATGATTCTACTACGGGGCTATTATCCGAGTTAGTGGGCATGATTTCTTTCATGTGATCCCACCATTTTTTGCATACTTCGGTTTGGGAGATTGCCATCCACTGAGACTCACTTTCGAATTCGACATATGCGAAAAGTTGAAGCGTATTTGGATGAAGAAATATGGAATAATTCTTTACGCCATGGGATCGAAGGGTTTCTTCAAGGTCTGGCCAAATTGGGCTGTGGCGTGATCGATATTCATTTTCACAACCCGGGAGCACAGACATCACAAAAGCTTTTCTAATCATTGGGAATGAATTTGGATTTAAATTAGCAAAAAGATTTTTCCTGCCATCATAAACTAGTCTGATGAGCTAAAAAGATTAAAGTTTCATTTCTTTGCCGAATGTCTACCATGGAAATATGAAAAAATTTGATTTGGGATATGCCCGTATTGTCTGGGCGGTCGTTTTATTCTTTACAGTGATGCCTAGTTATTCCCAAGACAACTGGAAGCAATTTCGGGGACCTGGGGCTAGAGGTAACGGTGAGGATAATACTGGATTACCCAAAGAATGGGGCGAGGACAAAAATATTACTTGGAAGAAAAAAGTTCCAGGTAAAGGCTGGGCTAGTCCAATTATTTTCGGAAATCAAATTATTGTTTTAACGGCAATAAGCAAAGGTGAAGAGGAGGCGCCCAAAATGGGTTTGTATTTCGGAGGGGAAAGACCTGAGCCTTCTCCACATATTCATGACTGGAGATTGATAAGTTATGATTGGAATTCAGGTAAAATAAATTGGCAAGAGACTCTGCTCTCTGAGGTTCCCAAAACTCCTATACATGTCAAAAATTCTTATGCATCTGAGACACCTGTTACTAATGGCGAGAAAATTATTAGTTTCATTGGAGATATTGGGATTTTTGCCATGGACATGGAAGGAAACAGTTTGTGGACTAAAAGGTATCCACCAAGAAAAAGAAGAAATGCCTGGGGGTCAGCATCTTCCCCGATTATCCACGATAACAAAGTCATCATTCAGAATGACACAGATGAAACCTCATTTATTGCGTGTTTAGACATAGATACAGGGCAGACCATTTGGCGTGTAGAGCACGACGAGCCAAGCAATTGGTCCACTCCATATGTTTGGAAAAACGGAAAAACTAATGAGATTATTACGAACGGAAGAAATAAAGTGAGGGCATACGACTTTGATGGTAAGGTCCTTTGGGAAATGCCAGGGCTTTCCACGATAGCGATTCCGACCCCATTTCAAGTTGATCAAGACCTTATCGTTTGCGCTGGATACGTCGGTGACAGGAAACACCCCGCCCAGTCCATAATCCGGGTAAAACCTGGAGCTCGAGGCAACATAGCCTTAAAGAACGACGAGTCATCGAACAAATACATTTCATGGAGAGCAACCCGGGCTTCATCATATAATCCGACACCGGTTGCTTATAAGAACAACATCTATGTCTTGTTTGACTTCGGTTTTTTCAATGCGAGAGACCTGGCAACTGGAATGGAATTCTATGAGAAAGAAAGAATCCGAAGAGATAAACCAGCGGGATTCACTGCATCGCCGTGGGCTTATGATGATATGGTATTTGGCTTAAGTGAACAGGGAGAGACATTTGTCTTTTCCGCTTCAGATCGATACCAACTGTTGCGTGTCAATAAACTCGATGATCTTTGTATGTCCACCCCGGCAATGGCTAGGGGAGCTTTGATCATTAGATCTCTTAACTATCTATATAAAATAGAGGAAAAACCAGTTAGCCTCTAATATTAATTTTATTAAAAATGATAACCAATCCGTATTTTAACGTAAGACAACTAAAGATTGTAATTTCCCTTCTATTTTTGGTTTTACATGGGATAGGAAGAGCGGATGACTGGCCCCAATTTCTCGGGATTAACAGAGACGGGAAGTCGAATGAAAAAGGAATACTCACTTCGTGGCCAGAATCCGGGCCAAAACGGATTTGGGATTTTGATTGTGGGACTGGTTATTCTGCACCTTCAGTTATTGGAGATAAGATCGTGTTACACCATAGGGTTGGAGATCACGAGATTGTGCGATGCATGAATGTTCAAAATGGTGAGAAGGTATGGGAATATAAATACCCTTCCAAGTTCATTGATCCGTATGGATACAACAATGGCCCCAGATGCACCCCAATTTTAACAGAGAATTTTTGTTATACGTTCGGGGCTGAAGGAATGCTCCTGTGTCTCGATATTAGAACAGGCAAACCGATCTGGCAAAATCAAACACAGAATAAATGGAAGGTGCCCGAGGCTTTTTTTGGCGTTGGTAGCACTCCGTTATTAGATGGTGAAACACTATTTGTCATGGTCGGAGGGCAGCCTAATTCAGGAATGATAGCCTTCAATTCCAAAAGCGGCGACATTATTTGGGAAAGCGTAGGTAAAAATAATTGGGAAGGTCAACCTATGATTGGATGGCCAGGAAAAAGAAAATACAAATGGAAAGGATACGAAAAAGTAGCGAGTTATTCGAGTCCAGTGGTCGCTGACATTCATGGGAAAAAAGTCTTGTTCGCCTTTATGAGGCAAGGTTTAGTAGGCATCAACCCCAAAAACGGCCAAGTGCATTTTTCGAGTTGGTTTCAATCAAGAGTACCTGAATCGGTTAATGCAATTAACCCGATTGTCAGAGACAACCAAGTATTCATTAGCTCGTGCTACTATAGACAAGGCTCTGTTGTCATAAATCTGGACGAGCAGATCAATGTCGACAGCGAATTATGGAGAGGATTAGGCTTAGAAGTTCATTTTACGACGCCTATACTGCACGAGGGCAATCTTTATGCATTTAGTGGGCGAAATCCATCGAACGCTAGTTTTCGATGTGTCGATTGGGATTCAGGAAAAATAAGATGGCAGAGGGATGAATCATTGAATCCATACGATAAGACAACAAAAAATTTTGGAAGAGGGTCAGCGATTTTAGTTGATGGCCATTTCATCGTATTGGGTGAAACTGGAAACCTAGCTCTATTCAAGGCTAGCCCCGAGAAACCTTTGGAGCTCCACAAACTAAAAATAAAGGGTATGGATTACCCCTCTTGGACAGCACCCATTATCTCGAATAAAAAGTTGTATCTTCGTTCTGAGAAAAAGCTTATTTGTCTCGATATCTCTAGCCATTAATTATTGAGAATACAAGGTATGATTGAAGTCAGTAACGTCTCAAACTTGAAACGAAGCTCGTTATATCTATAGTTCAAAGGCGAGGATGAGTAGAACCGATCCTAAGCAGGAGATATATGAAGAAAGGCTGTGGTCCGACTTAACACAGGCCTGGAGACCTCTTTTCGGAAAATTTAATTCATTGGGCTTTAGCTTTGAGTGGCATGAATTCAAGAGCAATAAAACTCTAAATTGGGATAAATCTTTTCACCCAGAAAGTCTGGAGATTTGCCTGAACTTATCTGGAGATGGATCGGTCGAAATTAATGGAGATAAACTCAACT
Source organism: Limisphaerales bacterium (assembly GCA_965657355.1). Classification (GTDB taxonomy): domain Bacteria; phylum Verrucomicrobiota; class Verrucomicrobiia; order Limisphaerales; family JAJOIW01; genus JAJOIW01. Next base: position 245,376 of record CBFHOE010000005.1, read on the forward strand.
TAAAGGAACGAACTTTCGGGTTTTACATCATCAAAGCTGGTGCCGGTATGTCTGGAAACAAGATAGAGGCAATAAGACCAGCTTCTCAAAAACACCGTTTCCTCACTGTTGAGTTTTCATTTGATTTTCTCAAAATGCATCTTGCCAATCAAAAAAAAGACCTGAACCCCATCGTGAAGCAACTCATTGAGAGTTCTTCAGCGAGCAAGTTGGTGAGCACCCCAGAGAGGCTCTCGACAAGGCATCAAAAATTATTAGACATGCTAAAATCCCCTCCTGTCTATGCTGCCGCTCAAGAGCTTTGGTATAAGTCAAAGGCCTTGGAAGTAATGTCCGAGTTTTTATTCATGGCGCCAGATGAAAACAAAACACTTTTTTGTATCAGGCAACAAAAAATCGCCCAGGAAAGGGTGGATAAAGTAAAGAATTTGTTAGAGGAAAACTTGGCAGAGCCACTCTCTCTAGAAGAACTGGGAAAGGGCGTGGGTTGCAGCCATTATTATTTGAGTCGAACTTTTTCAAAAGAGGTGGGAATGACTATTTCCCAATATCTCAGGCAGATCCGAATAGAAAAAGCTGCTAGTCTTTTGCAAACGGGTAAATTCAATGTTACGGAGGCCGCTTTAGAGGTGGGTTACAGTAGCCTGAGTCACTTCAGTCATGCCTTTCAAAAACAGATAGGGTGCTGCCCTGGACTTTACCCGATGAATGCGGCCAATAAGAATAAACCCAAAGATCCCGCCTGAGCGCATTAAATTATTTACTTTCACTTCTTGATCAAATTCTAAATTTATTCATACATATTAATTAGTTATGGAATACCTTATTGCAGCAACCTCGGCCCCATCCGGAGAATTTTGGCTCATAAGTTTATTTACTTTAACTGTTCTCGAAATCGTTTTGGGGATAGACAACGTCATTTTCATCTCGATACTCGCCGGAAAACTTCCTGAAGAGCAAAGAGCCAGAGCCAGGCAAATTGGGCTCATCCTTGCACTGGTCACCAGAGTCTTATTATTGCTCTCGATTAGTTGGCTAATGAGTTTGGAGAAAACGCTTTTCACCATCCCTGCAATTATGGCAATGAAAGAACCAATGGGTATATCCGGTAGGGATTTAATCCTTCTCATTGGAGGTTTATTTTTACTCTTCAAAGCCACATATGAAATTCACGAAAAATTAGAAGGATACGACGAGCACGAAGAGGGAAAAGAACCTAAGAAGCAGCTCACTTTCAGCAGCGTTATCATCCAAATTCTCATATTGGACATCGTTTTTTCATTAGACTCAGTAATTACAGCGGTTGGAATGGCCGACAGGATTTGGATAATGGTCACGGCTGTTATTATAGCTGTGGGTTTCATGCTAGCTTTTGCAAAAGCAATAAGCACCTTCATCGAAAAGCACCCTACGCTGAAAATACTTGCTCTATCTTTTCTATTGTTAGTGGGGTTTGTTCTCGTCCTAGATGGCCTTCACCAACACGTCTCAAAGGGCTACATCTACTTTGCTATGGGATTCTCGGTGATGGTAGAAATTATAAATATTAATATGAAGAAACGCATGAATAGGCGTGTCCGGCTTAATGCCAAGCACCACCAGGATACAACACCTGATGTTTGACTCGTCTTTTCTTAAATCATGTGATGAATTTGGAAAAGTTGGTTATTGGCTACTTTTCATCTCCTATGCAGTAAAGGTGGCTTTTAGTCCTTATGAATAAGTGGCCATGAGAGATGGCGGGCGAGGCGATTTGATACTCCTCTAAATCATTGTGTCCTACCACTTCAAATTCGGATGAAGCGCGAACAACTTTGCATTCACCCTCACCCGAAGAGAAATAAACAAATCCACCGGCTGCAATTGGAGAAACTTTAATATTTTGAGCAAAGAGACGCTCCTGCCAAAAAGGTTTTCCAGTCCTTAGGTCAAGACATGAAGCCATTCCATCATCTCTTACCATAAATACTTTGGATTTATAAATAACAGGCGTAGGGCAGTCTGGGGCAAACCTCTTCGCTTTCCACTTAACGTGACTTTTAGAGACGTTTCCGGAGCCACTGGGATCAACTCCCAGAACAAACCCCTGGTTTCTAAAACCGGAGGCGACAGTCACAACCATTCCCTCTCCATATGTTGGGCCAGAAATACTTCGGCCATACGGGTGAGGGACTTCTAATCCACCACTTATCCATAATTGTTTACCATCAACTGGGTCATATGCATTGATATGGTTTGCACCAGATAAAATGATGATATCTTTCCCATTCGCATGCCCTAGGATCGGTGAGGAGTATGAATCCATGGCCTCTCCACCTTTCGCCAAATCTCTTTCCACTTTCCAGATTTCTTCACCACTTGAGGCATCAATGGCTAAAAGATAGCTTGGCCCCTGGTGCATGCACGCAATGATTAATTTACCCTCGTGGAGTAGAGGAGAATTTCCCATCCCATGAAGGTAATTATATTTACCATATTCTTTTGTCAGATTTTTTTGCCATACCAAGTTACCATTGAAATCCAAGCAGGCTAGAGATCCGTTACCGAATTGGGCCCATACATATTTGCCATCGGACACCGGAGTTGGCGTGGACATATTGTGGAGGTTATGAACTGGGATGTTTTCTTTACCCAATGATTTGCTCCACATTTGTTCTCCGGTTAGAGCTGAATAAGCTAAGACAATCAGAGAAAAATCTTCACCTTGCGTTGTTAAATAAACCCTATTTCCGAAAACAATAGGCGAAGAAGTTCCCATGCCTGGAACATTTTTTTTCCATTTCACATTCTCGTTCTGGCTCCAACTTTTTGGGACCTTTTTTTCATTGGAAACCCCCAACCCATTCGGGCCACGCCAATTGGGCCAGTTCTCAGCAGAAGCATTGATAACGAATACTGAAATTATAACCGTTACTGCTGCTATTAAGGAATTGTAAGTATATTGCTTCATAAGATTGCTCCCGGGTTTTACTTAGAAGGTTATTGTATGTCCCGTATATGGTTAAATGCACTCTGAATTTTTCAAAAAATTCAAATCTAAGTAAAAACTGTGGAGGTTTGTCTAAAATATTTTCATGTTTTTTCGCAAAAAATATGAATTCCTACGAGCAGTATTGACCTCATCATCGGGTAGACTAGAATATTGTTCATGATCAACTTTCGCTATAACTGGGGACGCGAATTCTTTTTTGTGGTGGTTGTCTTCACTGCGACCTTGGCATCGGGAATTTACGGGCGAGAATTAACTGGAGTTTACAAACCAACACCTACCCAACCTCTCATTCCGTCGGAAGCACAAAAATCTTTTACCCTACCAGAAGGATATGAAATGAGGCTATTCGCTTCAGAACCAGATGTCATTAACCCAGTTGCGATGACATGGGATGAAAGGGGTAGATTATGGGTTTTAGAATTATTCGAATATCCAAGTGGTGCCCCCGAGGGGAGTAAGCCTAGAGATAAGGTTAAAGTTCTTGAAGATACAGATGGCGATGGGAAAGCAGATAAAGTCACTGTATTTGCTGAGGGCCTCAACCTCGCCACCGGTTTAGCGCTGGGAAATGGTGGAGTATATGTAGGCCAAGCACCCCATCTACTCTTTTTCAAAGACTTCGATGGAGACGATGTGGCGGACACTAAAGAAATCGTACTAACCGGGTTTGGGCTGGAAGACAGGCACGAGCTCCTGAATGGTTTCCAATGGGGTCCTGATGGATGGCTATACATGACCCATGGAGTGTTCACGCACTCGAAGGTGAAAGATCCCAACGATCCAGCAGACGATGGGGTTATAATGAATGCCGCACTAGCTAGATTTCATCCTTCAACCAAAAAATTTGAGATATTTGCGGACGGCACGAGCAATCCGTGGGGTGTTGATTTTGACATTCATGGGAACGCCTTTGTAAGCGCCTGTGTTATTGACCATTTGTTTCATTTAGCACCTGGCGGTTTATACGTAAGGCAGGCTGGTAGTCCGGCTTTTCCCTTTGCTTATGAGCTTCTCCCTTCGATTGTCGACCATAGACATTTTCGAGCCGCATATGCTGGGGTCCAAGTATATCAGGGCGGCACCTACCCAGAATCAATGAATGGAAAAATATTTATGGGCAATATCCATCATAATTCCATTCATCAAGATGAGTTAGTGAAGAACGGTTCGTCATTTAGGGCAAAGGAAGAACGTGATTTTGTAAAGAGCAACGATGGGTGGTTTCGCCCTGTGGCTGTGAAAACTGGCCCTGACGGCAATTTATGGATAATGGACTGGTATGACAAATACCCTTGTTACCAAAACGCCATGGCGAACCCCGAAGGTGTCGACCGCCAATACGGAAGGATATGGCGTGTTGTTTACACGGGAGGAGAAAAAAAAGTGGCGACTAGTGTTTTCCCCGCAGGAGTTTATCTCAATTTAGATTCCAAATATGTTGTCAAATACCTTGAACACAAAAATAATTGGATTCGGAGAAAAGCAAGACAAATATTGTCAGAAAAAAAAGACGCCTCGGTTACAGGCCAGCTAGTATCTCTGGTGGAAGGTCATAGCCGAGTTGCAGTCAGGCTAGAGGCTTTATGGACTTTGCATGGGGCAAAAACCCTGACGGATTCATTATTAGATCAGCTGGCGTTTGA
>CBFHOE010000005.1:250059-262198 GCA_965657355.1 Limisphaerales bacterium
GAACGCAATAATCTCACGCGCGGCGTCTCGGAAAGGCTTTCCTACCTAGCGAATGATCCAGATGTGTCGGTAAGGACGGCAGTAGCGACCGCCTTAAGACAATTTATGTCTGGCTCTTTGACTGTGAATACACCGCCTCGAAAAGAAGTAGACCATAAATTGCTTGGCCCGATTTTTGAGAACTTACTGATTTCATCCAAGGAAACGAGTGATCATACTTTGAAGTTTTTAAGCTGGATGGCTACTGAGCCGCTTGTAAGTTCTCAGCCCTCAGATTCCCTGGATTGGTTTTTGAAGAATGGGGAAAAAGCATGGCCTCTTTCAGGAGATTTGCTGAAAAAGTCCATGCGGCGTTTGTGCGATACGCGAGATGCAGAGGCATTAGACATAGCAGTTCGGTTTTTAGATAAATTTCCAAATACAGAGAGCCCATTGCTAGAAGCGGCCATGCAAGGACTGATTCAAGGGCAGAAGTCTCGGTCATTACTTCCCTCCATACCAACCGAGAAAATAATTAACAGATTGACTTTATCGAAAAATGCATCTGTAAAATCCAGGGCAAATGAATTGGGAACCTTATGGGGAAATGTTTCAGCTTTAGATTCTATTCTGAGAAAAATTAACGATGGGGATTCAACAGATAAAGATAGAATTAAAGCTATTGAAGTCGCAAGAATTCTGAAGGATGAAAAGGCGAGAGATGCCTTACTTAGCTTGGTTAACCCAAACACATCAGAAGTCATATTACTTCAGGCTGTCCAAGCATTAGGAGAACTGGGTGGTAATGAAATATCATCTCATTTGATCAAAAGATGGAACGAATTTACACCTCAGGTAAGAAGTGCCATCGCGCAAATGATGACTACCAGATGGGCGTGGAGCATCGACTTTGTGGATGCCATCCAAGCGAAAAAAGTTATTGCTAGTGAGTTGCCCACTACTGTTATTCGGACATTATTCAATCATAATAATAAATGGTTCAGGGACAGGGCTCGTAAGGCTATAGGATCATTTAACGCAATCGGCGAAGATAGGCTTAAGATCTTTAATGAAAAGAGAGAAATTGTTGTTAATGGGGCGGTGGATCTTGAGAAAGGTAAATTGGCTGCGGAAAAAAGTTGCCTCGTTTGTCATAAATTGTATGGAAATGGGTATGATGTGGGGCCAGATCTTACTGGTGTTGGAAGGTCGTCATTAGATGCCCTTTTGTCCAATGTCATTATTCCAAATCAAATTATTGGAAATGGATATGAACTTGTCATTGTAGAAACAAAGGACTTCAGAACTGTTAGCGGGCGATTGATAGAAGATACTCCAAACCAAGTGACACTTGTCAATGCGGGCGGAGCGAAAAGCACGATCGAGAGGGACAATATCGAGTCTTTGACAAAAACAAAGCAATCAGTGATGCCTGAAGGACTGGAGCTTATGCCTGACGAAGAGTTTAGAAACCTTATTTGGTATATCTTGTCTCCGCACGAGGAGGGAGAATTAACCAACGAAAAAAGAAAGGCACTCATTGGAAACTCCCCGGCTGAACCCCGGGTAGACCATGAATCGGTCTCATTGTGGAATCCAGATTGGAGGGTCGTTGCTCCCGAATTTGAAGGCTCACCTGTTAAAATTCCAAATCATATGGGAGCTAAGAATGTTCTGATGCTCCACCCATTTGACGAAGACAAGCCTGCTGGTATAGAGAGAACTTTAAGATTACCAGAGAAGAAGCAATCCTATCTTAGTGTCGAGGTCGCTTCCCACAAAGAAGGTAATTTTGAGCTCCAAATCATTGTTAATGGGCAACCGCAATTAAAGAAAATTATCTCAAGGAAAAATGAGGACGGGTGGCAGGAAATAACTTTTGATTTAACAGATTTCTCAGGGCAAGAGGTTACCATTTTTTGTGGTAATTTTGCTAATGATTGGCATTACGAATTTTCATATTGGAAATCAGTTTCCATTACCTCTGAAGAAATCTGATAGAGAAACTCACCTGACATATCCGCTAATAAAGGCGGAATTCATGAGCACTGCAATGGGCTCGGATTACCGCCGAGAAAAAGTGAAATCAAGGGCTGGAATCCGTTGAAGGCTTAGTCTAATATAGCCCGCCTTGAAAGATTTGAGTTTTAGGAAATATCTCGTTTAGGGTGCCGATTTTCTCTGATGCAAGCAATCTATAACATTTTTTTTACCTTTTTCATGATCCTCATTTCACCATTCTACATGATGAAATTGTGGAAACGTGGAAATTGGCAAAAAGGGTTTAAGCAAAGATTTGGAAAGTATGACCATACGGTAAAGCAAGCGGTCACCAATTCACATGTAGTATGGGTTCATGGGGTGAGTGTTGGAGAAGCTAATATCTCAATTAATCTGGTAAATAAGCTAACGGCGATAAGACCACTTTTAAAATTTGTTGTATCCACGACCACATCAACAGGCATGGGGCTACTCAAATCAAAGCTGCCTTCATTTGTATCAAAAATATATTATCCGATAGACCGTAAAAAATATGTCGATCGTGCTTTGAGTGTTATTCGTCCTGAGGTTATCGTCTTGGTTGAAGCTGAAATTTGGCCAAATTTTTTATGGCGAGCGCAGAGAAGACGCATACCGGTAATGTTGATCAACGCGAGAATCTCAGATAAATCCTATTCACGATATAAACGGTTTAAATTTTTATTTGGTCCTTTATTTAATCAACTCGTCATGGTTGGGGCGCAAAATGAAGGAGACAAAAATAAATTAATAGAGCTCGGGTGCAAGAAGAGTGCCGTTTATATTACGGGCCCGATTAAATTTGATATTGCCCAACCCGTTTCTCAATCGCGCTTAGACATTGAAAAATTACTCTCCTACATAGGCGTTGATGTTGGGAAAACGCCAATTCTTTTAGGTGGCAGCACTCACCCAGGGGAAGAGAAAGTATTGGGGCGTATTTTTCTCAAACTTAAAAAACAATTCCCCAAATTATTTCTCATTCAGGTGCCTCGCCATTTTGAAAGGAGCGCTTCTGTAGGAAATGAAATGAAAGAATTGGGCATTAGCACATGCTTCAGGACTGAGCTTTCTGCCATGCGAAAACCACCGGAGGAACGCACGACAGATTGCCTCATCGTGAATTCGACTGGTGAGCTTATTTATTTTTATAAGGCAGCGACAATTGTATTTATTGGCAAAAGCCTCTGTGGTCAGGGTGGTCAAAACCCCATTGAGCCAGCAAGCCTTGGACTACCTATTGTATTTGGGCCAAATATGCAAAATTTTACCGAAATTTCAAATTCTCTATTAGAAAGCGGCGGAGCAAAGCAAATCAAAGATGAGAATGATTTAGCCGATTCTCTAGAGCAATTGTTTTTGAGCCCGTCAAAAAGGAAGGCAATGGGGGCATGCGCATTTGAGATTACTAAAGAGAGGCAGGGAGCGCTTGGAAAAACATTAGATCTTATTGAGAAACATTTTCCAGAATTCGACTAAAGCTGGTAGGAGATGAAAAGTTGCGTTTGTGCCACAATTTAGTGATGATGAAGTGGGAGAGGTTATTGGTGATTAGTATATACCCGGTAATCAAAATCCACGACAGAAAAGACAGCGACACGAATGAGCTGAACACGCATTTTGAAGATGAAGCTTAATCCAAAATTTATTTCAAGCCACCTAACCAAATCCTTTGTTTTAGCAGCGGCTTTATTGTCCATGCATCACAATGTTTTGTTTAGTCAACAGCTGGATATCACAAAGTTAGAGCCAGTCCAACCAGACCCAGGCTTAAAATTCCTGGTAGGATTGAGCTGGGCAATGGAAGGGCCAAACAGTCCAAATTTCCACAAAGCTGTAAAAGTTTTAGAGGAGACAGCAAGTAGCAAAAGTGGGACAGCTCAATTGATCCTGGGTAAAATGCTCATCCAAAAGAGCGAATCACAATTTTTCTCAAAGGGAATTTCATGGCTGGAAAAGGCTTCATTGAATGGAGAAGCCGAGGCAGATTTATTACTCGCTCAAATTTATAGCAGCGGAGGACCAGGCATATTACCCGACAAAGAAAGAGCCCTCAAAAACTTGGAGAAGTCAGCTCAAAAAGGGCACCAAGAAGCAGCCTACACCTTGGCCAGGGTCCTTGATGGCCCCAATGCGACAAGCGATGATATCCTAAATGCAATCAGGTGGTACGGGGTCGCCGCAAAGGCAGGAAAAGTATCCGCGCAACTCAGACTTGGATACCTATATCTGGCAGGTCTTAATATTAATAAGGACGAGGAGGAAGCAGCAAAATGGTATTCTCTGGCGGCTGAGGAAGGAAATCTTGAAGCCACTTTTAACCTCGCTCAGATTTACGATTTTACAGAAACTGAAATCAGAGACCCCAACCGCGCAAAGGATTTATACAAGCAAGCTGCCGATTCAGGACATACAAAGGCCAAGCTTTATTATGGACAAAAACTCCTTAAAGGAGAGTACAACAAAGAAGACTTTAAAGAAGCGCTCAAATATTTGACTGATGCTGCAGGTGAAGGAAACGCTGATGCTGCATTCCAAAGTGGAATTATGAGTTTAGCTGTTTCTGGTAATACAGAGGAAGCTCAGCAGGCATTATCTTACTTGGAAATGGCCAACAAAAATGGGATTCCACAAGCGGCAATTGAATTAGGGAGAATATATTATTTTGGTCATTCTTCCCTTCTAAAACCTGCACCTGATAAAGCCATGGCGATATACACACAACTTGCATCGAGTGGCAACAAAGAGGCTCAAGCACTACTCGGTTACATCCACCAAAACGGTGACGCGACAGATAAAGATATCAACAAAGCTGCAAATTGGTATTTAAAGGCAGCTCAAGAGGGATCTTCTGAAGCTCAATATAATTTGGGAATGCTATACTTTGGGGGGCAAGGAATCCCACAAAACAAGAATGAGGCTCTTCGATGGCTAACTACAGCTGCGAAAAATGGTCACTCAGAGGCCGCTCTTAATATCGGGGTCTTGTACGAAAAATTGAATGACCAAACAAAGGCGGCAGAGTGGTTGAGGAAAGCGGCAGAAAAAGGAGATCAAAATGCAGCTCTTTACCTCGGGATTCTCTTTGATGAATCTCTCAGGGAAGATACAGCTCTTAATGAAAGCTTGAAGTGGTTCAGGGCAGCTGCTAAGTCAGGAAATAAAGACGCCCAATATCTTCTCGGATATAGGTTGCTCGAACGACCAAATCCAAGAGAAAATCTGGTTGAATCCTATCAGTGGTTTAAAGTTGCCAAAGGCAATGGACACCCAGAAGCAGGGAAAGCTTTGGTTCAACTAGAATCGAAGTTGGTTGAGGATGAATTAATCCGGGCTACTACTATGGCCAACCAAATCTTGGATTCCATTAAAAATTAAAGTTCCTGACCATGGAGCAGGCAATGAATGAGACTGCCTCCCCTAAAATTGCAGAAGAGTTTGTCTTGCGCGACTATCCCAGAGATTTATAGGCCGTAAGTGCGCGAGTCCTCGCGTTTTTCAGGTCAACAATGGGAAGAGGATAGTCTTTACCTAGTAAACACCCAATCTCGGATTGATGTGATTTTGATAATTCCCATGGCTTGTGAATAAACTTGCGAGGAAAGTTTTTCAACTCAGGCAGCCACTTTTTGATATAGATTCCATCAGGATCAAATTTTTCACCTTGAAGGACAGGGTTGAAGATTCTGAAATAGGGAGCGGCATCAGCACCACATCCGCTCACCCATTGCCAACCCAAAGAGTTACTTGCCAAGTCTGCATCAACAAGTGTATCCCAAAACCAGAGAGAACCTTTTTGCCAGGGGATGAGAAGTTGTTTAACCAGGAAAGAGGCAGCAATCATCCTGACCCGGTTGTGCATCCAACCGGTAGACCATAGTTCTTTCATACCCGCATCAACAATTGGAAAGCCAGTCCGACCTTCTTGCCATGCCTCGAGGTGTTCTTGATTATTCTCCCAAGGAAAACTCGAAAATTGATTTTTCAATGGGTGTTGGGTTATTTGGTTGAAGTGGTAAAGCTGATTATATGCAAACTCCCGCCAACCGATTTCAGAAATAAAGGTGGAATGGATCCAACTTTTATCGGGAAAGTGATTATTGAGAAAATGCCAGATTTGAATTGGGCTTATTTCTCCAAAATGAAGATGAGGGGATAGTCGCGAGGTACCTAACAAGCTTGGAATATCTCTTTTCGAATCGTAACTTTCTAAACCTGATGTGCAAAATGCATCAAACCTTTGCAGAGCGTGCGCTTCGCCGGGGTTCCAAGATGCGCTGATCCCAGTATCCCAAGAGATCCCAGGTAACAATTTCAAGTCTGAAACCTCAAAACCTTGCAACCTTTTTGGGCTATAATTTAGAGCCGATTTATTGATCGGTTTCGGATACTTTGGCTCATTGTTCTGCAGGTGAATCAAACATTGTTTCCAAAATGGGGTAAAAACTTTAAATGGATTGTTTGATTTATTGAGCACATCTTCCGGCTCAATAAGTAATGAGCCATTGAAGCTTTTTGCAATGAGCCCCTTCTCTCGCAGGTCTTTCTTTATAAGTTTATCACGTTCGATAATGTTTGGCTCATATTTCCTGTTCCAGTAAACACCCGCAGCACCAGTTTCCTTAATTAGCTGTTGTAAGACATCATAGCTATTCCCAGATCTTATAATAATTCTGGAGCCAAATTCCCTGAGCCCTTTTGTTAAACTTAACAGCGAATGGTGCAACCACCACTTGGAAGCGGAACCGTATTTCCAATCGCCTTCAGAAGCTTGATCGTAGATAAAAACAGGAATCACTGGGTGTCCACTAGCTGTAGCATTGGACAGTCCAGTATTCCCTTGAATCCTTAAGTCATTCCTAAACCAGTAAATTAATGGGCTTTTTTCCACTAATTAAATATGTAACTCCAAAGAAACAGTTGTCCAGGGTCACATCATGAAGTGGCTAGGGCGCAAATTGATAATTAATGGTCGTTAATTTTACTTTTTTAGCAGACCGCGAACGTCTTGAACACTCATACCTCCCGTGGGTAGGGCATAACCCAAATTATCACCATTTGGCTTAAACCCACCTCCGTCCACATCCACGAAGATAGGATTGTTGTAGGCACAAGGGCGATTGGATGCTTGTCCACTAGTTCCAAATCCACCTTTGAGATCAAAATTGGCCCCGTAAGCAACTACTATAATATGGCTATCTTGATCGAGCTTGATATCGAGTTTCTCATCAAACTTTACAACTCCATCACTAAACATTTGCGGCTGAGACTTTCTAGTAAAATTATACTCAGGATTCTGCCTCCCATTAATGAGAATCTGAACTCGATCAATATCGACCCAATCCGTGCATTGGACTCTCACATTGAGTTTCAGTGAATCTACTATTCTGGTGTATCCTCCGGCGACAACTCCATCATCCGTTTCAACCTCGAGGTATGGTCCAGTCGTTAGCATCATTTTACCTGACTTTGAATTACGGCTCATCTCATCCCACTTTATACCTGATGGATTATCGGTAGAAGATTGGACATATGTCCTCCACCCGCCAACACCATTGCCATAAACGTGATGTGCGTCCGATACAGCTATCCCCCACATTCTGTGGCCTTGGTTCAAAAGTTGTAGCCATACAAATTCACGATTGATGCTGAAAGTCGCGCCTTGGGCTCTCTCGAAAGGCGTTGCTCCAGCGCCTTCGATAATGCGGTACGGCGCTTCATCCAAAATATGGGAAGTGCGATAGTTTTGAGTTTCTATGGCATCGATGAGTTGCCCCAGACCTATAAAACCGCCATCTGTTCTTCCGTCGCCATCTCGATCCGTGAAATTCCAGATCATATCTGGGTGATTGATATGAATCCACCTGTCTTGCCGATATCCTCCGTGATTCTCCAAGGTTGCCGCCGTAATTCGAGGGTCTTTGTTCCAATGTGGTGCTCCTCCGTCCTGAAGGAATGGTTTTTCTTCTAGAGGAAAGCTATTGAAGTGAGTCCCTGACCCTGTCAATTCCATGCCGACAACAGTTTTAATTTCGGATTCGAGGCCCAGTCTTTTGATGTGTGGGTACCAATTATAAATTCTGTTATGTTCGGTGGTAGGAGCAAACTCAATATGCTCAGCGGCAATGTTTATGATTCTATCGTCCGTCCCACATGTATTATCTCCAGATGGAGTCGAATGATTATGGTAATCAGCACTGACCCAGCCCGAAGTATCAATAACTCGCTTCAACTGCCCGCTTACCTTAGCTGATTTTCCCTCAGCAAGGGTGATCACCTTCTTGATGGAACTGTATTCAATTCCACGAACGACAGTCACTTCATATTTACCGGGGTTCAATGAAACAATGAATTGACCTTTTTCACTGTGGTATTGGTCGCGGCAACCGTGTGCTCGGTCAGTAGGACCTAGTGAAGGGTTAGGCGTGCCATCCAATCCTCTAAACATGACCTTGCAGGGGATTGATTCACCATTAACATCTTGAATGTCAAATACCACTCGACTTGGAGAGCTCATTTTGAAACTAGATCGGGTGTCGTCATCCATAGTCATTTCGATATCTCCAATTGGATTGCGTCCAATGTCGGTGGCCTTTATCGCGTAAAGGCCCTTCTCTAACTTTGCTGAATAGTGCCCTTTTGCGTCAGGATAAACACGTATTGAATCTTCTCCCTTTTTTATTGTGACGATTGCCGAATCAACTGGATCACCAGCAGGGCCGGTTATTTTTCCTGATAGAGTGATGACGTTGTGAATCCATTCCGAGACATGTCCTGCAGCCTGGGCTGGCGAATTTCCAACAGCGACAAATCTTGCGTATCTAAATGACTCTTCCGGCTCCATGTCCATTTGGGAGGCATCAATTATTTTGCTGCCGTTCCATTCAACAGATGCATAGGCGTAGGCGCCTTTATCCGCTGGATCGATTGAGTCCGCCCATTTTATGCCGTTGAAAGTTCCTGTTGATCTGAACTTGGTCCATTCATCAGATAATTGGACTGTGACTTTTTTATCGGATCTATTTTTGTAGGTCGTTTCTATTAAAACTCCGCTCCAACCACTTTTAAGGACATAAAGATGCTTTTCATATATGCCGTTGTTGTTGGCGGGAGTGACAATGGTCTCAATTCCCACAAGGCTTGAGTCTTTCAACTCCGCAATTCTCACATAACTTACTTTCCCTCTTTGTCCCGTTGGTGCGAAAATAGTTAATTGGTCATTGTCGGAGCCCTTTATGGAAAGGTCATAGAGACACCCGGGCGTCCAGTTATCTTCTCCCCAAAAAGTCCCCATGTTGGCTTTTCTGAATGGGAGATTGCCGGATATGAGAGCGACGACTTTGTCATTTTGCATAACAAAATCACCAATGATGCCATCTGATTCTTTTCCTTTTGGGAGAAGTTCTTTATTTTCTGGGCCAATCTCGACAACCCAAGGTTTGGATTCATGATGATCTGCCGTCAGCTGGGGTGAAAATCCCATACCAAAGAGAAAAAGCACTAAGATAAATTTCATATGGCTTGGTAAGTTTTTAATTATCATAAGTTATAATTCTATTTCTTTTGAATAACAAAGAATTGAGAAGCAGCTTCCAAACCGATGCTAAACCGGCCGTTACCATCCTCAAAAATAAGATCTGTGGCGACGACTGATAAGTCAGCGCCCAGAGTTGCGGTTGATAACACCTCGTATGCCACTCCAATTTGAGCGTCCCAGAAAATACGAAGCTCATTTTCCTCGCTTATTGCGGCAGTAACATTAAGGGGGCGACTTCTTTCTACGAATGTATGAGTATCAAATGAGGTCCCATTGATCCACTTGCCTGGAGAAACGGATAGATCTGAGATTTTGTCTTGAGCAACCGGGGAACCAAACAAATCTGGGGCAAATGTTAGCGAAGCTGTATCACTAACATCGTCTCCAGAAAAGACGACTCTTTGAATGAGGTTACCGTCGGCGTTGTAGAGTCTTATGATATCGCCACCAGAGTTGTTTAAGCCAAATCCAAATCTGTTTTCACTAGCAGGTATATAGGGAATATTCTCAAGTTGAGGCTCTGCTCCATTTAGAGGCCCGCCATACACAATACCCGCTGATGATGGTTCAATAAAAAAGGACTCAAAGAAAATGTGTCTAATCTCATTGGCGTCACCTATTTGCCACCCACCGAGGTTGATGGCATCTTCGCCTATATTAGCTAACTCCACAAACTCATCCCATTGCCAAGGTGAGTATTCTTCTACACCCTCAAGATCTCTGTTCAATGGGTTGTAGTGTGCGTCTTCTTCAGAAGCAGATGGATTAGCCAAAAATTCTGAAATTATTAAATTTTGCTCACTGAGTTCAGGAACATAAATATTCCATTGATTTCTGTTCTCAGCATTAGCATTCGTGGCTATGAATACCGGTGCTACTAGAGATCCGCGGTGCTCCTCACCTGCAGTGAAAGTAAATTCAGCCGTCAATTTTTCACCTGTTGCGGAAGGAACATTCCACACAGCTTGACTAGGCAGTTCACCTTCTGCTGATATTTCAATTTGATTACCTTCCACGTAGTCTTGAGCGTGAATCTCTATTACAATAGTTTCTCCGGGCAACAATGAATACTCGGTATATTGACTATTTGAAGGCTCACTATCGCGAAGCTGATTCTGTAACATGACATCAAAGCCGACAACAGGGGCTTTGTTTTTACTATCGATTGCCTGAAATGTATTGGGAATTATCTGATAGCCCGACGTTCTGGGATCGCTTGTGTCATACTGCGCTAAAACACCTGTTATGGTGGCTGGACCAACAGGGATTGCCTGTCCTCCAATGTCTGTTCTGGAGTCAATCCGAAGCGTAAAGCCATTAGCATTCAATGGATTTCCAGTTTCATCTAGAAGAACAAGATTTCCAGAATCAGGAAATGCAGCATCTTCAGACTGAATTTCAACGTTAGTTGCCTTAACAAGTAAACCTTCAATCGATTCAAAATAAATAACATCCTCTAATTTTGAGAAATCTATCTCTAATGGTTCCGGAACTTGATTGCCACTGCTAATGATTTTTACAGAGTGGCCTTCAGCTCCCAAGACAGGAACAAACTCAAGTAAACCATTAAAATGACCCAACGGACCAACAACCTCAACAAGATCACCTTTTGCAGGTACTTCTCCAGCAGCATTCCTATGAAAGACTGCAATACCAGCACCTTCAGATTGAATATAAAAGAGACCGTGAGAACTAGTAGTTAAGTTAATGTCGGTTGTAACCACACCTTGCGCACGAAACAACGTCTCCGTGTCGGTTGGAAGGTAGTTTTCAGAATCCAACATTGCTCTTAAATCAAAAATAGAAGTCAAGGAAGTGCCTGGATCGGAGTCACTTTTAACATCTGAAAACTGAGTTGATAACAGCTGGTATCCGTCAGTTTGAGGGTCGGAGGTATCATACTGGCTGATCACACCGGTTATGTCTACAGGACCAGTTGGTATCGCATTCCCCTCGTAATCGGTTCGACTGTCGATCCGAAGAGTAAATGTGCGGCCTTGGTCATCGGTAATAGTCAAGTTACCACTTCGTGGAAACGTACCTCCCTCACTGTCGATAGTGACTCCTTTAGCAACGACAAGTGATCCTTCCTGGGCATCCATTACTGCTGCATCTTCCAATAAACTAAAGTCCAACTCTATAGGAGCTGGGAGCGCATTACCGCTGCTCAATATCTCAATGCCATGACCTTCAACGCCGACTTCCGGGGTTAATTGCAGAAGGCCTCGAAAATTTCCAATAGGTGCCATTATCCGAACCTTATCTCCCTGCGCTGGTATCTCTCCACCCGCTCCACGGTTAAAGACTGCTATCCCTCCTGTTTCGTCTTGAAGGTAGAAAAGTCCATTACTGGAACTAGTTAGGTTGATGGGTGTCGTCACAACGCCCTCAACCGTGTAGATGGTCTCGGTATCAGTGGGGGCGTAGTTCTCGTCTATTTGACCACGCAGTGTTCCAATGCTCGTTACTTCTATCGCATTAGGATCATCTAAATCCATGAATGAAGGGGCTAGGAGTTGGTATCCTTCAGTTTGAGGGTCGGAGGTATCATACTGGCTGATCACACCGGTTATGTCTACAGGACCAGTTGGTATCGCATTCCCC
>CBFHOE010000005.1:262296-263557 GCA_965657355.1 Limisphaerales bacterium
CGTCACAACGCCCTCAACCGTGTAGATGGTCTCGGTATCAGTGGGGGCGTAGTTCTCGTCTATTTGACCACGCAGTGTCTCAATGCTAATGCTTTGAGCTTGGGAGGACATGAACAATACGGATACGGACATGACAACAAAGGCCATGACTAATCCCGATATTTCGGATTTTGATTTACGTTTCATAATATATAAATTTCTTGGACTAAGTTATTGCGGAGCTTTTGTTATCTCACGATTCGGATTCCAAATAACATCTGGGCGATAGTTTTCCTCTCTACCTGTGGTGCCATCGACTACATATTTTCTTTTAAAAAATTGTGCATGCCCATCAATGAAGACCAGATTACCGCCTAGGCCGGGATGTCGGTTTGTGAATCGTCCGTGCCTAGATGCGGGGAAAATACCGTTTCTGTTGGGGGATGGGGTGTAGCTCTCAAGGGTTGGTGAAAATGCGGTATCAACAAGTAAAACAGTAGCCGATGGTTTTCTAATTCTGCTTATCTTCGGCATAGCAGGATAAACATAGCTGTTTCCCTGAACCATGTTTCGGATTGTCGATTTGAGTTTTAAATCCAAGTTAAATGTGTAACTAAAAAACCCATAAGATCCGCCTCGCTGAAACCTATCATCTTTTCTAGTTTTTGCTGTAGGGCAGTGCCAAATGGGCCCCTTGCCGCCTGGGAAAGGAATACTTTTCTTAAAATCAAATTTTACACCTTCGCGATACTGTGCAAGTGTCCTTTCCGAAACTAAGCGAGGTAAAGCGTTAAACCACGCGTAAGGATCCACAGGGCTTCCTGGCCCAGTTTGGCGCCCCGTATCTACTCCGTATTGCCCGCTGTTATTTGTCCCATCTCTGGGTAAAGTATCTGTGTCAGTGACATAAAGCTGAGCGGCGATTCCCCATTGTCTCAGATTTGAAGCACATTTTACCGTCTGGGCTTTTTGTTTGGATTTGTTTAGGACGGGTAAAAGCATACTGGCGAGAATGGCAATAATCGCTATGACGACTAAAAGTTCAATCAAAGTGAATCCATGATTGTATTTGAAAGTTATTTTCTTCGACATATTTTAGTCAATAGAAGGGCCAGATATGTGACGCAGTCAGATTTCATAATTTTAATACAACCATCAGAAAATCTGTCAAACACGATTCACGACCGACCTAATTTTTTTCAATAATTTGACACAATATTAACAATCCCAATTCTTTGACATTACCGAGAAAGCTTTATACTAATGTTTTCGTTATGAAGCA
>CBFHOE010000005.1:264052-291037 GCA_965657355.1 Limisphaerales bacterium
AAATCCGCCTTCGGATAATGAGTCAGCTGCATTTTATTGGGAAAAGGTTGAAGGTATGAGGTGCCGCATAGCAAAGGGCGCTGTAGTCACTGGACCTTCCAAAACCGTGGGTGGAGGCGCAGAAAATTATGTTTGGGTCATCCATCCAAATCATAAGGTGGCACTCCGCGATAATTATTTAACTCAAAGAGCCTTTAGAGATGCCCATCCATTGGACGATAACCCAGGTAAATTTTTCGACAATGAAAATGGTTATCGGATTCTGCTAAGCAGTAAAAGTCTACTTTCAGCGAAGAATGAATATATTAATCCAGCAAGCTCCCTGGACACGCTTGAAAATGACGTATTTGGAGCTGTTGACTACTCGTATGGAAATTATAAAGTAGTCGTCAGCGAAAACCCTGAATGGGTTAAGCCTTCCATTGGAGTTGGATTTAACGATGCTCCAAAAAATCCAAACACCTGGTCTGTCGCAACCTATAATGTTGAAAACTTTTATGATTATCGCAACGACTCTTCCGACCCGTGCGATTTCTTAGGAGATCGTGGGAACAAATGGATTAGGCCCCCATTTAATTATGTTCCGAAATCAAATCCAGAATATTCAAAAAAAGTGAAGTCGATCACTTTAGATATTACCGAAAAATTAAGTCTTCCAGATGTTGTTATGATGCAAGAGATTGAGGATCAAGACATGGATTTTGTTTCACTGGGCGGAATAAAGCATGTAAATGGCGATGGACAACCTGACATTTTGCAAGACCTCCAAGAGTCTATATTGCGAAGCTCTGGAGTATCATATATTTCCGGGTCAATTCGAGAAGGGGCGGATTATAGAGGAATCACCTGTGGCTTCTTGGTAAGATCTGATAGATGGGCATGGCACTATGGACCGGAAATTTCTTCATTGTTTGAGAAAATGGATTCTTCTCTGCCATACAGTGCGAGAGTCTCTGGTGTCAATTTGAGCAACACTTCAGGTCCAAGTATTGTTGCCATTAATGGGCATTACCAAAACCAAAAATCTGGCGATAAGCTGCCCATTTACAGCCGAGCTCTGCAGATTGGTGTATTAGAGCCTAAATTAAAAAAACCAAATCAAGTCCCAAGGCTTTATGTATTAAACAATCATTTTTCAAGCATACCAAATCAACGGATCGAGAGAAGAACATACCAAGCTAATTTGCTAGCCGCTGTTGCACGTTTTATTGAGAAAAGTGATCCGTCTGCGGGAATCATTATGGGTGGAGATTTGAATGTTTTTCCGGAGCCTGATGACGGGACGCCAGAGAAGCCTTCAAAACAGCTAAGAGGTTTGTATGAATTAAATTGGCAAACAGCGAACAAGGTCATTTTGAAAAACCAACCTGAACTGGCATACACATACATCTACCAAGGCCAGGCTCAAACTTTGGACCATTTATTCTTATCCCCGTCTCTCGAAAATCATTTAAACTCTGCAAGAATTATTCACATAAATTCAGACTATCCAGACCACCCAGCCACCTACCGATCTAGCGATCACGATCCAGTGATTGTTTATTTTAATAACTAAATCAAAAAGTGAATAATGCGGGCGCTTGCTCGTTGAGTTCTTTGATTAAATCATCTACGCCATATGCCATTAAGAGAAACGATGTGGCATTGAAAAAACCATGAGCCATCGTGGCTTCCCATATGGACTTATGCCAAATTTGCAAAAAACCTAATCCCACTCCAAGAACAGAGGTGAGCAACACTCCCATTATACCTTGGGGTAAATGCCCAATTCCGAAAATAAGAGCAACGATGACAACCATAAAAGCTTTGCCTTTTTTATTATTTATTTGTTCGGGGAATACCTTTTGTAATAGATAAAAAGAAACTCCTCTCCATAGTTCTTCACGCAAACCAGCCACGATAAAACTAACTAATGATAAATTGAGAAAGAGGTAGAATGGATCATTAGATAGAGCTTCACGACTAATGAGTGTTTCCACTTTAGGAACTAATTCAGATATTTGATCTTCATTAACCTCACCGATAAGCGAGTATATAAAAAATCCGGGAAGAAGAATTAACAAAGGTAAAAATCTCAAGACAATAGACCACCCGATTCCTTTGGGGATACTGAGAAAAAATTTGCTTAAAAATTGTGTAGATGTTCGGTTATCAGCCCAGTCAAGCCCTACCC
This sequence comes from Limisphaerales bacterium, assembly GCA_965657355.1. Lineage (GTDB taxonomy): Bacteria > Verrucomicrobiota > Verrucomicrobiia > Limisphaerales > JAJOIW01 > JAJOIW01. Next base: position 266,226 of record CBFHOE010000005.1, read on the forward strand.
CGCGCATACTGAACTTTGAGATGGACCAACAAATGGCAAGTAGAATTAGAAATACAATCATACCAAAGAAAACACTGCTAAGGAGCTGATCACTACTATTTCCCAATGCAGGGCCTACCATTTGGCTGTCTTCGTTATTTGAGGAGCCAATTTCATTTAAAACGGCCATCCAAAGCGGATAGAGCCCAAATAAAAAAAGGGCCAATGCGAAGCGCCATCTTGATATAAGCTGTTGCGTAGGCAATGGAGGAGGAACCGGCCCGTTGGGTATTTGCGGGGATTCGGATGGATCTTCTGTCATCAGATTTCTGGCAAGTTGGATTCTTAATCAACAAGAAACTACCCAGACTCACAAGTTTTTTCCATGTAAACAACCATGCTTGACAAGTTCCACACTAACAGGAGAATGGCACCCTCAAAATTTCTCATTGAAAATCACGCATATGAAAAAAAAGGTACTGGCATTTTTCTCGGTTGTGGCACTTCTCGCATCATCTACGGTCATCACTCAAGCAGATCACCATAAAAAGGGCGAAAAGAAGGGACTAGATCATGAAACGATGGAAAAAATAATGAAAGTCGGCTTCAAAGGGGATAAAAATAAAGGAGCCGATAGTTTGACAAAAAAAGTCGTGACAGGGAAAGCCTCCAAAGAGGAATCAAAGCTCTTACTAAAATGGCTCTTAGCTTTGGAATCTCACAAGGTTGAGAAAGGAGACCAAAAAGAATTTAATAAAAAGACTGACGCTTTAGTCGTCGCTATGGCTGGCGTCATCGCCGGTAAAGACGGATCCGTCGATGCCCTCAAAAAAGCTTCAAATTGCAAAGCTTGTCACAAGGCACACAAGCCTGATTGAGTCACAAAATTTAATATCTTTTTAAAAGAAGCCCGGGAAATAACCATTTCCGGGCTTTTTTATTGCCAAATAAAACGGAGAACAAAAAACTTTACATATCAACATATCTTGATATGATGATATGTACGTATTTTTATTTAAAATGACTCTAGCAAAAAAGAAGCAAGAATCGGCAATCGGCAGTCGTTTTCGAGAATTATTGAACGAAAGGATCATGTTTTTGGATGGAGCAATGGGGACCATGATCCAACAGGTTAAGCTTGGCGAAGAGGATTTTAGAGGGAGCGTTGTAAAGAATCCCAACAAAGATGTTAAAGGGAACAATGAGTTACTGAGTCTGACGAGGCCGGACGTTATTGAGGAAATTCACTGGTCATTTTTGGAGGCAGGATCAGACATAATCGAAACAAATACATTCTCAGCGACGACGACAGCGCAAGCTGATTACAATCTTGAGTCAATAGTCACCGATCTGAATTTAGAGTCAGCAAAATTAGCTCGTCGGACTGCGGACAAATTCATGGCTGAAAACCCGAATCGCGAATGTTTTGTGGCTGGGGCGATTGGGCCTACAAATAGGACTTTGAGCCTATCTCCAAAGACTGAGGATCCAGCATACCGAGCAACAACTTTCGATGCTTTAGTAGATGCTTACTACCAGCAGATTGAAAGCCTTGTGAAGGGAGGTGTGGATATTCTGCTTCCTGAAACTACTTTTGACACATTAAATTTAAAAGCAGCTATTTTTGCGATAGACAGTTTTTTTGATTCCGCTGATGAAATCCTTCCCGTCATGCTTTCCATAACTATAACGGATAGGGCTGGGCGCACGCTATCAGGACAAACTCCCGAGGCTTGCTGGCACTCCATAAAACATGTCAACCCAGTTTCAATAGGTGTGAACTGCGCTTTAGGTGCCAATGAAATGCGCCCCCATATACAAGCCCTTTCAAGAGTATCGGACTGTCATATTAGTTGTTATCCGAATGCAGGGCTCCCAAACCCTCTCGCTGCCACGGGTTATGATGAAACGCCTGAAGACACTTCCTCTCAGCTTCTTTCGTTTGCAAATGATGGCTTAATAAACATTGTCGGAGGTTGCTGCGGAACGACTCCTGCCCACATCAAGGCGATCGTTGAAAAACTAAGCCCTATCGCGCCGAGGAATACACAATCGAAAGAATTACCACAATATGAATTTGCGAGTGCGGGTTTGGAGCCAGTCACGCTACCATACAAAGATGCTCCATTTATGATGGTCGGAGAAAGAACGAATGTCACAGGATCGCCGAGGTTCAGGAAACTAATTAAAGAAGAAAAATTCGAAGAGGCACTCGCTGTAGCCCGCCAACAGGTCGAGAACGGAGCTCAGATTATTGATATTAATTTTGATGAAGGACTTCTGGATTCAGAAAAATGCATGGAGCATTTTCTTAATCTAGTTGCATCTGAACCGGCCATTTCCAAAGTCCCAATAATGATAGACAGTTCCAAGTGGTCCGTTATTGAAGCAGGGCTCAAATGTGCTCAAGGCAAATGTGTTGTTAACTCGATAAGTCTAAAAGAGGGGGAATCAAAATTTATTGAACAAGCACGTTTATGCATGAAATACGGTGCAGCTGTTATAGTAATGGCATTCGATGAAAAGGGACAAGCAGCTACGAAAGAGGAAAAAGTCAAAATTGCTCGAAGGGCTTATGATATCCTCACAGCATCTGTTGGGATGAGACCGGAAGATATTATTTTCGATCTCAATATATTAACCGTTGCGACAGGCATGGCCGAGCACGACAACTATGCAGTAGATTTTATCGAGGCAGTGCGCGAAGTGAAAGTGCTATGCCCTGGAGCGCGAACATCAGGGGGAGTTTCTAATATTTCTTTTAGCTTTAGAGGGAAAAATGCCGTAAGAGAAGCAATGCATGCGGCATTTCTATACCATGCAGTAAAAGCCGGCCTAGATATGGGAATCGTAAACGCTGGGATGTTAGAAGTTTACGAGGAAATCCCAGAGGAATTAAAAAATAAAGTGGAGGATGTTTTACTCAATAGGACACCTGAAGCAACAGATAATCTTATTGAATTTGCAGAGACCCTAGATCACTCAAAAAAGAAAGAATCTCAAGCCAAGAATCTTGAATGGAGATCTTTACCTGTTGAAAAACGACTGGAGCATTCGCTCGTGAAAGGGATCACCGAATACGTTATAGATGACACTGAAGAAGCAAGATTAAGTTTCAATCGCCCACTTGAAGTTATAGAAGGGCCTCTCATGGATGGGATGAAAGTTGTTGGTGGTCTATTCGGAGAGGGAAAGATGTTCCTCCCACAAGTAGTCAAAAGTGCCAGGGTGATGAAAAAAGCAGTGGCGCATTTGGTTCCGTTTATGGAAGAGGAATCCGAGGAAAAATCAAAGAAAAATGCAGGCACTTTTCTTATCGCCACTGTAAAGGGGGATGTTCATGATATTGGTAAAAATATTGTAGGTGTCGTACTGGGATGTAACGACTATGAAGTCATCGACCTTGGTGTGATGGTAGATTGTGAAACCATTCTTCGCAAAGCTGAGGAAGTCGATGCCGATTTTATTGGATTGAGTGGTTTAATCACGCCAAGCTTAGATGAAATGATTTTTAATGCCTCTGAGATGCAGAAACGAGGACTTAAAATTCCGCTTCTTGTAGGCGGAGCAACAACAAGCAGAGCACATACCGCAATTAAAATAAACCACGTTTATGATGGACCTGTCATTCATGTGGCAGACGCCTCGTTAGTTTCCGAAGTTTGTGGAAAGCTCATGAGCAATGATTCCAAGGCGGAATACACAAAATCTCTCAACGATCGCTATGAAGAGATCAAGCGGAAGTTTGAAAGCGGTGAATCTAAACCAAATCCTCCGGTTGATTTTGAGAAGGCCAATTTGGAAAAGGTGGCCACAGACTGGGATAAAGCCGTCATATCCGAACCTGAAAAGACGGGTTTACAGTCGATTTCTCCAATTCCTCTGGAGATGATTTCAAAATACATTGACTGGTCCCCATTCTTTTGGACGTGGGAATTAAAAGGGGTATATCCATATATTTTTGAAAGTGAAAAATACGGACAACAAGCTCAGGAGCTTTTCGATGATGCTCAAAAGTTCTTGGATGATATCATAAAGAATGAAAGATTCGTCTGCCGTGCCGCATTTGGTCTTTGGCCTGCGCAAAGTTCCGGAAATGATGTCATCGTTTATGATCCTGAAGATTGCAAATCAGAAACCGCACGTTTTCATTTTCTCCGACAGCAAACTAGATTGAAGGACACGCAGCCGTATAGGAGCTTATCTGACTATATTGCTCCTGTGGAGAGCGGTAAAATCGACCATCTTGGTGGGTTTGTGGTCACTGCAGGGCATGAAGTTGAAGAATACGCCCAATCCTTCAAGGACAAAGGCGATGATTATTCAGCAATAATGATTCAGGCTCTTGGTGATCGGTTTGCAGAAGCCTGCGCGGAATATATCCATAAAATAGTAAGAGATCATTGGATGTTTGGTCCAAAGGAAGGATTCAATTCTGCGGAGGCTCCAGATCGTGCTCAACTAGATTTTCTGATCGAGGAGAAATATAGAAGTATTCGACCAGCAATAGGATACCCTTCTTGCCCAGATCACACGGAGAAGCGTATCCTTTGGAAACTTTTAAATGCTGAAAACATCACTGGTGCTTGCCTTACTGAGAATTGTGCTATGAACCCACCCAGCACTGTCTCAGGCTTATACTTCGGACATCCGAACGCCAAGTATTTCAAAGTTGGTAAAATTGGGGAGGATCAACTTACTGAATATGCAACCCGCAAAGGGATCTCAATTGAAGAGGCATCTCGCTGGCTGACACCGTATTTGTGGGAATAAGTTCACGAGATGATATCTTTTTATGGCAAAACAGGCATCCAATTGGTAAATCTCTCAACATGAGCGAAATCTGGGCGCAGGAGGATTGGGTTAAACAAAGTAAGAGGATCATCCAGAGCTATAAAAACTGGGTAGGCAATGACTTGGTGAATAATTTATCCGGTAATGACTTGGAGCAAGCAAAGCAACTTTTCTTTGCTGATAAGGTTGTTGTTTCACACGATACTTCAGAAGACCCTCTGATTAATTACGGGAACGAAAAAACTTTAAACCTTTGGGAGGCAAAAGCAGATGATCTTATTGGGATGCCGTCGCGTAAAACAGCGGAACCCATGCACCGCGATGAACGTGCCAAAATGCTGGAGCAGACCTCCAAAACTGGATTTTTCCAAGATTATAAAGGTGTCAGAATTACCTCGAAAGGCAGAAGGTTTTTCATACATAAAGCCACAATTTGGAATTTGCTGGATGAGGATGGTTTACCAGCTGGACAAGCCGCTACTTTTAGTGATTGGACTTTCCTAAACAATCAATAACTATGAGTCGGAAGGTTTCTTCAATATTTCCAGGCTCAGTAAGCTCCTTGAAAGTGAACTGCTTTCTCGATGACTGTAAATGTTCGGAAACCCTGTGTAACCAACCATATTTCAATAGCTTCATTAATGATTCCTTACTTTATGAATGGATCTTCCCTGCTCATTTTTCGTTCAAACGAGGGTTCGAAACACCAACGGGGACTTTATAGACAAACTGGATCAAGATTATAAAACTCCAGCATTTTGTCCGCGGCTAATCTTTGTACCAGACGCGAATAAATTGATACCAATATGTTGAGTAATCGCCAGAGGCTCGCAGTTGGGTATCAGAGGATCCTTCTTCCTGGTGTATGTTGGGAAGAGCAACGGTCTCGATATTGATAACGTCAATTTTTTCCTGGGATACCCAACTATTGACTCTATCGAGAGGTTCTGACAACTGCTCAACAGTCGCGCTTTTGAAAAACCCTCCCCCATCTTTAATCTCGGGCACAAAATCTTTAAATCTTAATGACATAAATAAAAAACCTATAGTCTATACGTTGTCATTATTAACCACCGACTTCTATTTTTCATGCAAATAATTCTTAGCTGAAAGTAATGTGATCCACACCCTGGCAAAGTGTATTTCAAAGCCTGGACAATATCTTCTTGATATATGATAGAAGCTAAAAAATAAGGCTATACATAAATAAAATTCACCCTATTTGTTTTGCTCACTTTCGGCAGCAACAAAAACAAACACTTAAAAAATTTTAACACGATCTTTTCTTTTTTTTAGCATTTGCCAAAAGAATGGATTTATCTCGTATTTTCAGGACTGATTGAAAATCTTATTGGGAATATTTTTTTAGATTTCTTATTCAGGAACAGGTGTATTAAGCCTAACAGTCACCGTCTCGGGTAATATCTGCTGCAATACCATCTCATCAGGAACGCTAACCATATTAGGCTGGATACTGATCACCTGATCACCGCGATGCATCTCTGGAGTCAGAGTGATCCCCATTTCATACATCGATGGTTGGAAAAGAAAATCTGAACGAGTTCCTTCAAAGGTAACTTTTAAGGTGCCCGGCTTAATCGACTCAACGACCCAGTTGCCCGATACAGCCATATCAACTTTCAAATCGATGGTATGAGTAATTGTCTGCGGCATATAAACTAACCAAACCCACAAAAATATTGAGAATATAATCGAAATAAGTTTTTCTTTCCAATGGTAGGTGAAGAGGGAGACGAACAGAGGCCCTCGCGATTTGGAAGGCTGTGTTTCGCGATAAAATCTCTCCAAGATAAAGCTCAACCGACTGGGATCCTGCACTACTTCTATTTCATTGTGACGAGCTATAGAGATAGTTCCTCTCTCCTCAGAGACGACGATGCACATGGCATCACATCGTTCGGCAAGTCCTAAAGCAGCAGCGTGACGGGTTCCACTTTTTTTTATTTTTGATAAATTTTTAGAAAGTGGGAGGTGACATGAGAACTCAGCGAGCCGGTCGCCTTCAATCACGGCAGCTCCATCATGTCCAATAGAGTGCGGGTCAAATAAGCTCATTAGCAGTTGCTCACTGAGAAGACCTTGTAAATCATTACCTCCATCCAAATGTCTCCCTATGAGGTCTCTTCCTTTGAGAACGATGAGGGCACCTATTCTTTTACGTGCCATATCCTGTACGGAGCGAGCGATAATTTCGACTTCTTCTCTGTTTGGGCGCAACTTTTTATTTTGTCGAAATCTGGAATCAAAACTCCAAACGGCGATACGCTCGAAAAACCCTCTCAACTCCTCTTGGAAAATGACAACTAAAGCAATAAGGATAACGGCAAAAAACTTCTCAAATACAGCCTTAGTCAATACCAGATCAAGTTGGCGAACAACAGCATACAGACCAACAGCTATAACAATTCCGGTGAATATAAATGCAGCCCTGGTACTTCGAAACCAGGTTAGAATGGAGTATACTATGACCGTCATCATTAAGATGTCGGCATATTCTTTGAGACCAATTGACTGAAACCAGAAATCAAGCTGCACTTGTAATCTCTATTATACCTTTAAACTCAAAACAAAAAATGAAGAACCGAATTTATTATTCGGCTTTTCTTCGGAAAGGATAATAAGGTTCCCTTGTTGTGGGAAGTCTAAGACGCTTTAAAAGGTCTTTTGTAATTCTGGTTTCGGCCTCTTCCCAAAGAGGACTTTCAGCATCGTTAGTTACTTTAACGCTGCCTCCGCCAATTAATCCATGGCCTCCAGCGTCTCTTTTATTTTGAACCACATCTCTAAGGATCTCTCCGGCAGAAACACCAGTTCTGGAAAGCCGCAAGGACATGTGAAGCTTTCCATGATAGCGCCCCGTGCAAAAAGCCCTTTTAGCTTTCTGATAAGTCAAAAGAAAATCGGCGACCATGGAGATCATATCTGGATGACTTACATCGCCTAAGTGAGAGACAAGTAATCCCCTATGGTGGGTCGCTCGGCGAATCCCCCTGCCAAGTGCAGTGAAGGCGCCTTTTGAGCGGTCAGGACTCTGAATTTTGGAAAGAGCACGTAGATTACAAAGCGGCATTATTTCCTGGTAAGTCCTTATAAGGTCGCTTCTATATGATCTCGAAAAATTTGAAGTATCTGTCAATATCCCATAGATAAGAGCAGTAGCGAGCCACTCGGGAATATGTATACCCAACTCCAAAATAGCGCGAGCGATAACGACACAACTGGCTCCGCAATCTGGATCAACTATAAAAAAATCACTCCATGGATCTTTAGCTGATCCATGCTGATCGATCACAATAGTGGCCTTGCGATGGACAGTGAAGGAGTTATTTTCGAAACTAGGCTGAGTATCGACTAAGGCAATATTATGATATCTCTTAAGGTCCGAGGCTCTGAGTTTATAGAGCTTCAATTTAAGTTCTTTGACCATGGCACGATTTTCGGCACGGCCTATCATTCCTCCATAGGCAACTCTCGCTTGAATACCAAACCCTTTTTCACATAGATATTCCAAGGCACAGCCACCCGCTATAGCATCTGGGTCTGGAAAATCATGAACCATGATTAACAACGGTGAGAGATCTTTGCCTTGTTGAGACAAAAACTTAAGGAGAGGATGCGTAGTCAATGGTTGGAAGCCGGACTCACCCGAGTCATCGGTTCCTTGGTTTGCGTGCGTTGGCATTACAATTCACAAGGCAGCTAAATGGCCCCGGCAACCTTGTTATCCCTGATTGTTTAGGTTGTCTTGAGCAAATGCATCAAAAATGTGCATCCTGCCGGGGGCGACCGAAAAAATTCGGACTGTCTAAGATTCTCATGACCTCGACTAAAATTGTCAATCGAACATTCTCAACTGAAATTTTCAGTTGAGTCGATCAAAATTCAGCGCTCCTGCCTTCGGCTCGTGACAAGATGGTCAGCAGTTTCCAATTGACGGTACAAAATTTTAAGAAATAATCTACAAATTCATTAATATGACTATAAACATGTTCTTGGTTTAAATATTGGGACGGATGATTTGGAAAACTTCATTTGTCCATTAAATAAGAACAATGATGGCAGAAATAATTAATCCACTCCCAAACATGAAACATCTGACTTTTTCTCTACTCGTCACTCTCGGTTTAGCCTCATTGACGGGTTGTAACTCTTTGAGGACCTGTTGCACAGGCCCTGGGCCAAACGCATCAATTATGAAAGAACCCTTTGGTAAAACAAAAGACGGTAAGGAAGTAGACATCTACACTCTGAAAAATAAAAACGGCGCCATCGCAAAGATAATGACTTATGGTGCTTTGGTCACTGAATTGCACGTTCCCGATAAGAAGGGTAATTCGGGAGACATCGTCCTTGGTTTTGATAATTTGGCCGCCTACGAGGCTGGACACCCTTATTTTGGAGCTACCACAGGCAGGGTCGCCAACAGGATCGCAAATGGTAAGTTTACCTTGAATGGCGAAGAATATACCTTAGCTAAAAACAACGGCCCTAATCATCTCCACGGTGGGGTAGTGGGATTGGATAAGCGGATCTGGAGTGCCAAAGATGTGCCAACCCAAAATGGAGTTGCTGTGGAATTTCATTATCTCAGTCCAGATGGGGAAGAAGGGTATCCCGGCAACTTAGCAATTTTTGTCACTTATACCCTCAACGACAATAACGAGCTCATAATCGATTATAAAGCTACCACCGATAAGGCAACCCCTGTCAATTTGACAAATCATTCTTATTTCAATCTCGCGGGCGCCGGAAATGGAAATATCTATGATCATGAACTTCAAATAAAGGCTTCTCAATATACTCCGGTTGATGAAAATTTGATTCCAGTCGGCGCCCATGCGTCGGTCAAATCAACAATCATGGATTTCCGTGAACCCACCAGAATTGGCCAAGATATCAAGGGAACCAATTCTGACCCGCTTGGATTCGACCATAATTGGGTTCTTGATAAAAAAAATGAAGGGGCATTGGAGAAAGTCATCTCAGTCTACGAGCCTACCTCAGGGCGGGTCATGGAAATCAGCACCACAGAGCCGGGAGTCCAATTCTATACTGGCAACTTTCTCGATGGGACTTTGACTGGAAAATCTGGAAAGGTTTACCACCAGCACTACGCCTTCTGCCTTGAAACACAGCACTTTCCCGATTCCATCAATCAACCCAACTTCCCATCCATAGTGCTTAAACCTGGAGAAACCTATACTCAGACGACTGTGCACAAATTTTCAACTCGTTGATCGCATATATTTAGAAAAACCCTAAAACCACAGGCCCCATTTTATGGGGCTCTTTTGTTGTTTTGGGGCTGTGGTAAGCATTCATACTTATAGCTTGCTTGATTTTTTAGGATTGGATAATGTTTTCATCCTTTTCGCGCACATATGGCGGAATTGGCAGACGCGCTACCTTGAGGTGGTAGTGGGAGAAATCCCGTGCAGGTTCAAGTCCTGCTATGTGCACCATTCTCTTTTATTGTTAAAATTTTCCACTCCCTGCCAGTTATCTTTGTAGTCATAAGATGTGTCACCTTGATATCTGAAAAAATCGTATTTGGAATTATTGGAAGGGAGAAGAGAGATTTAACTCTTCTATTTTTCGCCACAACTACAGCAAGGTTCTATTTTTCCTTTTCGTTTTTTTAAGACTTCTAGTTCTCCTGCCTTTTTGAAGGCTTTTTCGTTTTTATCAGCATGTCGGCACAAGTTGAGGTATTTTTATTACGTCCCGTCGCGCACTGTCAGATTAAAGAATCCACAACCTGCAGTGATTTTAAGCCAATTGAAATATGAGCCATTGGGTGTAGGTTTACGGAAATAAGATAAAATTTTCATGATTAAGCCAAATTAGATTTGATGAAGAGTGCCCTTTTAATATTTCCTCACCAACTGTTTGAAAACCACCCTGGTTTAAAAAAGAATCCAGACGTGGTAATATTATCCGAAGACACTCTTTTTTTCGGAGATCGCTCGTATCCCAGCCGCTTCCATAAACAAAAATTAGCCTTTCACCGAGCATCAATGAAAAGCTGGCAATCTACTTTGATGCAAAAAGGTTACGAGGTTTCCTATTTTGAGTATGCCAAAGACCAATCCCAAATGGAAAATATCTACGCGCATCTCAAAGCGGGAGGTTATGAAAAAATTCTAATTTGTGACCCGGTGGACTTCATTCTTGTGAAGCGACTTAAAGCACAAGCCGCCAGATATAAAATAACTTTAGAGTTCATGGTGAGCCCGGGGTGGCTGAATTCCAGAAAGGACAATCAGGACTATCGCGATGGAAAAAAACGCTGGTTTATGGCGGACTTCTACCAACATCAAAGACGGCGACTCGATATATTAATGGACGGCGATAAACCGACAGGGGAAAAGTGGAGCTTTGATGAGGAGAACAGAAAAAAAGTACCCAAAAAGTTACTATCTGAAATCCCTAAACTGCGATTCCCTGCCAAGTCTGAATTTTATCAAGAGGCCGAGGATTATGTGATTAAGCATTTCCCCAATAACCCAGGTATGACCAAGGAGGTTTATTACCCAATTAATCATGCCGATGCAAAAAAATGGCTTGCCGATTTTCTGAAACACAGATTAAACAATTTTGGGCCGTATGAAGATGCTATTGTTGCTGGACAAAACTGGCTTTGGCACAGCGTGTTAACCCCACTTATAAATACGGGATTGCTGACTCCAAATCAGGTTATAAAAGAAACGATCAAACACTGTCAAAAATATGATGTTCCGTTACCAAGTCTTGAAGGGTTTGTGAGACAAATTATTGGGTGGCGCGAATTCATGAGAGCCACTTATGAGGATTTAGGTGTAACCATGCGCAATGGAAATCATTGGAATCATCATAATAAAATGCCATCGTCTTTTTATTCTGGAGCGACCGGAATTGAACCCATCGACGATACCGTAAACCGTATTCTGAAAACAGGATACTGCCACCACATAGAAAGATTGATGATTCTCGGTGGTTTTATGTTTTTATGCGAGATAGACCCTAATGAAATCTATAAATGGTTCATGGAATTATTTATAGATAGCTATGATTGGGTCATGGTGCCGAATGTTTATGCAATGAGCCAAAATGCCGACGGCGGATTAATAACGACAAAACCTTATTTCTCAGGATCTAACTATGTCAGAAAAATGAGTCATTATCCAAAAGGTGAATGGGCTGACATATGGGACGCGCTATATTGGAGATGGATTATAAATCATTCGGACGAATTAAGAAAAAATCCTCGATGGTCCATGATGGTCCGAATGGCTGATAAGTTACCAGTTGAGAAAAAAGAAGGCCACTTTGCTCTAGCTGAAAATTTCTTAAAAAAGTTACACCATTAATTTTTAAGAAAAACTACTAATTGAGTTATTGAAGTTGAGTATCGATGTTAGCTGATGCTTATGTTTACTTAAGTTTTACTATTTTGGGAACCCAAGATTGGTCCAATGTTGCCTTTACTAAAACGTGCCCTTTAGCACTTGAATTTCGAGATGCCCGAATTTGGTTTTCAATTTCCTGATCAGAGACACCCCAACCTTGGATGACCGAAATTATCTGCTCACGCGGCCATGCCTTCTTTCCATTTTTGAGTGGCATAGTTTGAAATTGCTCAATGACTATCTTCACCCAGCCACCAGGTTCGCCATACTTGGAATTAGTTCTTTCGAGGTCCTTGAAGAATGCAGCAGCGCCCACAATGTTGGAATATTTTGAAATTTCACTGAGCTGTCTAGACCAGGCTTTCCAGCAAATTCCTTTGTAGCACCCAACGCCAGCACAAAAATGAGGTTTATCGCCTTCCTCGCATTCTGTGTAAAAAACAGGTATGAAGTTTACGCCATTATACAAAGAAGATAATTTTTGTAGAAATTGCCCTGGTGCTTTATCTCCTATCAAATCCGTCGTTTTCTTGGGTCCGTAATCACTTGTCCATCTGCATAAATTGTTACCACACCCACATGAACTTGGAGCTCCTTGAATATTATTGAGCCAGACGGTTTTGGGTTTAGGCAGCTTTGAGAGCAACTCGTTGATTCGTTTCAAATGCAGTTCTAACCCTTGTTTGTGAAGAATTGGAATCCATGGAAATGTTTTGACAACTTCGTCTTTTTTTTCTTTTGGAAAACTCGGATAGTAACGCCTCCACTCTGGATGCCCTTGGAGGCTAGACATTAATTCTGGTTGTTGGTTGGCAATGTGGGGAACGCGGGCGACCTCGATCAAATAAACAACGCTTCCTTGCTTGGAAAAAAGGGTACGAGCGGCCTTCGTGTTATTTTCATGATTAATTGGATCCAACTTGCATATGACTTCGTACCCCCTCTCATTCCATTCCTTTGCAAGCTCTGATGAAATATCTTTCGAATCAAAAACCACGCCTTGGTATGGCGACTCACTGAAACCGGCCAATGGGAGATATAGGCCTAAAATCATAAGACCGATTTTATGCTTTAACAAAGAAGTCATGATATGAAATATTTTGCTTTTTTCAATTTTTCGAAATAGGCCTTGAATCTGGAAAGGCAGCAATCCAAGCATTTTTGCTACTTTGTATTGATGGTATCCATTTTAGATCGCGCCCTCGGAGTGGCCCATCAACGGCTCTTCCGGCAAGAGTCCACCTAGTCCCGGTCTCTTTGTCTTTGAAAGGAGCTGTTAAAGGAGATATTTCGTCGGCATAAAACGTAAGCTTCTTACCTTTAGATTCTGCCGAATAAGCGACTGCTGTTTTTGTGGGCCCATACCATAGGAGGCAAACACGCATCTGCCCAATCTCAACTGTTTCGCTAAATCTTTTTTTATCTACGGGTGGTTCCCAATGAAACTTTGGTTCTACATCCAGTCCAAGGGTGATGACCTGAGCGGATGTTTTTACATTTTCTTTACCTTCAAGAGAAGTTGAATCATAGCGATTACCGTCAAAAAGGTCATAAGTCGTGGACTCTGGATGAAGAAGAAGCCAATGTCCCCAGGTAGTGCGTATATTGGGAATTCTATTTAGCTTCATACCTTTTTGTGGTCCAGATAATCCAATCCCCTTTATAGCAGACCAAATGGTACCGTCTTTTCCCCGCACGACCATTTCTCCATTGATACGGCCCACGTATTGGTAGCCATAATCCTTTTGATAGGCTGCAATGAAATTTTCTTTAGGGTCGTACATGAATAAGCCATATGTGTCATTAACGACCCGATATTTATTGAGAAAGTATTTTAATGGAAACGCACCACCATTGTGAGCTCCTCTTATCCAAGCTAAAACAGAATCACTTGCATCAATTAAACCTTTTTCATGTTGTTCAATGCAGTAGGAACACGGGGGCTCAGTCAATGGTTCAAAGATTCTAGGAAGCGGAGAAATATTTTGCTCTAAATCGACCCCGCTAGCCAAAGAGATAAAGCCGAATAAAGCGATTTGAATTAAGGCGTAAAAATGCTTTCTCCAAAAACATTTTTGATACATTTGAGAATATTTAATGACCTGACTCATTGATTTAAAAACCACGAATAACAATGACATAAAGCTTAGCATAACCCACCTTATTGACACTAACTTTCTTAGGAATTTATGTAATTTGGATGGCGAATTTCATGAGGCATTTGTGATACTCCCCCGTGTGTAAGGAATCAATTTTTTCACATGCTTGCTCAGTTGAAGGTCTTGATTAAGGGATGTGTATTTCAATGGAAATAGGCCAAGGGATAAACCAAGACACTCACCCTTACAAAATAGAAGTTTTAATGGCTTACCGACGTCGTAAATGTCATGCAAAAACTGATCAAGTGAAAAATTTTGAGCTTTGAGCTGAATTGGAGGCAATAAGCCGATGAGACAATCGTCAATTATATTTAGGCATCCATTTTTAGCGATATAACTTTCAAAAAGGGTGCGTTTTATATTTCATTTATTGATCTCATTAAATTTTTGGAAACCATCTCGTTCATGAAATAACCGATGAAATAGCTTGTGGAATTATCAATATGATTTTGATCACAAATCAATAGGCAAACCAAGTTTGATAGTCGACAAAATAGATTGTTCCCACATTTTGCAACTGAGCGACCAAAAATTTGACTAATGGATTAAAATCTGAGGCATGGTAAAAGAAGATAATCAAAATATCTTTCAGGGCTGTATCCCAGCCTTAATGACACCGTGTGATGCCAATGGGGATCCGAGATATGATCTTTTGGTGAGTAAAGCGAGTGAGTTGATAGACACTGGAATGCGAGCTGTTGTCTATTGTGGATCTATGGGTGATTGGCCACTCCTGACTTCTGAGCAAAGGCAAAAAGGTATAAAAGAATTGACTCGAGCCGGGATACCGGTCGTGGTTGGCACTGGTGCTCAAAATCCGAGACAGGCTGTTGCTCATGCCGTGCACGCTCAAGAAGTAGGGGCTCGGGGACTCATGGTCATACCGAGGGTTTTGTCGAGAGGCACGTCCTCTATTGCTCAGGAGAATCATTTTCGAGATATTTTAAAAGCAGCGCCTGATCTTCCAGCCGTTATTTACAACAGCCCATATTATGGCTTTGAAACTAAAGCCGACCTTTTTTTTAAGTTAAGGTCCAATCACTCTAACCTTGTAGGTTTTAAAGAATTTGGAGGCGCAAATTCTTTAAGTTACGCAGCCGAATTTATCACAGGTGACAACCCTGACCTGACACTCATGGTTGGAGTAGATACGCAGGTCACACATGGGTATCTAAAATGCGGAGCCAAAGGAGCGATTACGGGGGTAGGAAATGCATTACCAAACCAAATACTCCGATTAGTTACTCTCTGCGAAAGAGGCGCAGCTGGTGACCCAGTCGCGAGAAAACTTGCCTTAGAGCTGGAGGACGCTCTGTGTGTGCTTTCAAAATTTGATGAAGGCCCTGATCTAGTATTGTTCTATAAAGAGCTAATGGTTCTGGAGGGCAATCCTGAGTATAAATACAATATCAATCCAAATGACCAACTATCATCAAGCCAAAGGGAATTTCTTCATATGCATTGGAAGCTGTTTATAAATTGGTGGAGTCAATGGCAAGGTGCAAACGACTAATTCTCTTATCATGAGGATTTTACTCCTGCATGTGATCGTCTATGTAGCTGCTTTGGGCACGCTGGGAAATGCTTTTTGTGAAGAAGCAAAAACCAAACTAAAAACCAAGCTACTCACTGACTTTTTCTTATCGGAAGAGAAGACCAATATCTGGGAGATAACTAATGAACAAGTCTATGGAGGTGAAAGCGTGGGGCGATTTGAACTTTATGACGGAGAGGTATTAATTCTTGGCAAGACGAAATCCGGTTCAGGAGGACTGCTGTCTTTTAGATCGAAACCAAAAATTTGGAATACCGGTGAATACGAAGGATTACTCATACACCTTAAAGGAGACGGTAAAAGCTATCTAGCAACGATAAGAACTAAACAGCATGTCAGGAACCGCCAAATAAGTTGGCGCGCAAAATTTACAACCAAAAAGAATCTTGACAATTGGCAAGTTATAAAACTTCCTTTCGAATCATTTCATCCCTACGTCTATAAAGTCGACTCCAAAAGATTTTTAACTAAAGGGGCTTCCGTTGACCCCGAGTCAATTGAATCTATTGGAATCATGATCGATGACTCAAAAACAACAGGATTCAAAGTTAGAGTCGATAAAATCGAGGCTTACAAGACAGTTATTCCGCAGGAATCTCGTTAAGCGTGTAATAGGCCTTTGTATGAACAAGCCCCTCTCCACTTGAAGACTTCAGCTTTGAAAAATCAAAGTCGTGCACATGCCCTTGAGTAAGCCTGTCAAGCTTCAGGTGCAAAGACCGATTTCCGGGGTGAATAATGACTTCAGAAACTTTTGGATATCGGTGATCAACTTCCGGGCTACCATATCCTGCGCGATAGATGTGGGTATACGTTTCCAATACATAATTTTCAGCAGAAACAGCTAAACCGACATCAACAGGTTTAGTAAACTGAACAAGAAACCCATCAGGCCTTGCGGATATTTCTTTCACCTCAAAAGGGATTTTTCCATTCCAATCGACCCGCTGCAATGCGAAAGGGTCGGGACTTCTGACTGGCCACCCTCGATTCGTCCCCCCAACAATTAACTTCCCATCATTCGAGAATTGCAAAGAGAGAAGCCCAGTGGCAAACCCCTCTCTGAAGGGATAACAGGCACCTTGCCATACTCCATTAACTTCTTCGGTGGTGGTTCTCATTACAACACCTAAAGTGTAGTCACATATAAATATTTGATTATTAAAAGGACCGAATTTACCGTCTGTACGGTCGACCATAAATCCGGAGAGCTGTTGTCCCATTTTTCTATACGGAAAAACAACAGCATAGGGAACCAGCTCTTTAACTCGAGCCCTTTCAATTTCCAAACGAGAATTCGTGTTTGGTTCCACGGGCTTAGGCCCCATGTTAGGAGCAAGTTCATACCCATCAAAGCTGACAGGGTGCCCCATAAAACCACCTGGCTTGAGATGCTTTAACGAACAGGAACCATTCCAAGGCCCTTGGCTTTCAGCATAAAACATCACTCCTTCGGCATTCTCTCCCACACCACAAGGACTCCTGATTCCGCTCGCTATTGGAATAGTTCTACCATCAGGTGTTACCTGCAAACACCAACCTCGAAATTTTGCACGATAATGGTAGGAATTAGAAAGACAAAGGGCCACCCAAATATTTCCTTCCTTATCCGGCTTTGAGCCAAAAGAGTATTCATGATAATTTGAAAACCCCCATACATCACTCAAAGTTTTAAATTCATCAGCTCTGCCATCTTCATCAGTATCGGAAATAAAACTGACTTCAGTTTGCTGGGTGACGTAAAAGCCATTGTCTTTCCAAGCTAAACTTGTGACTTCATCTAAACCCGATGCGTATTCTTTGAACACAGGTTTCGGAGGAGTCGCGAAGGCGCCCTCGACAATAAATATTTGTCCCCTTCGAGTTCCAATGGCCAATTTTTCGTCGGGCATGAGTTCGAAGCTCCCCGCCTCCAAGATAATATCATCAGGAATCGGGATATCTATTATAGGATAATGCTTTTCCTCGACCTCAGTTGTATTCCAATAATCTCCTAGCTTTTCAGCATGTGAGGCCCCTATTGAGGCTATCAATACGAAAGTTGCTTTTAATAAAATAGTTTTCATGCTGATCTGTTATTGGGTTGGAAGCTTTGTGTAATAAATCACTATCGGTTTGGATTGCAAAGCATCAGTCACATGCACCCGAAGTTCTGTCTCATCACCAAGAACCAAATATCCTAGCCCACCATCCAATATTCGGAGGGAAATCTTTGAATCCATTTCAAAAGAATTCTCACTGATTTTTTTGATTATTTTGTGACTAGCAACTCGAAAAGTGAGTGGGGATTCCAATTTAGGGGAAACCGAAAGACGCCTGATTAAACCTGGTTTACCCTTTTCAATTAAATGAATTAGATCAGGTTGATTAAATGCTTTCTCAGTCATAAATGAATCTTCAACAACAGAGCCGTTAATGGAATACCTAAAAGTTGGATTTCTCCATTTGTCCAATTTATAACCAAGAAAAGCATGGGTCTCAGGTCGAGCGTCTGGCGTCGGCCACACGTCTTCCTTTGCAGGCAATGCTAAGACATCAGGTTGATGAGGGAATTTATAAACTTCTCTTGATAAGGGATTCGCGACACCATGACCTTGACCGGCCCATACGCCTGCGGCATTAACAAATTCGCCTGTCCACATTAATGCAAGCCCCAATCGCTCGGCACTGAAAGCGACATTAAAACCATTCGGAAAACCAACCCCAATGCCTCTTTTGCCGATTCCACGATAGCTTCTCCGAAGCATCACCGCCTCTTCGCCTTTTGCTTTAATCTCTATACGAGGCCACTGGATTCCTTTAGGATTACCAGCCCCGTATCCTTCACTTAAATATTCCCATATTGCATCAATTTGCTTGAAAGGATCTCCGTCAAGAACCTCCTTCTTTGGAACATTTCCATTTGCCCAAAAAGCTGGCATTAGGGTATTTGGAGAAAGCGATTGAGGATTCATCATATATTCATGAAACCAAGTTCGGTTTAATCTCTGCGCCATGATGGTCAAATCAATAGCCCCCATGGCTCCAGTTTTTTTGCCTTTAAATGTGTGGCAAGCAATACAGGCCATTCCGTCTGAACCGACTAAATGGCGCCCGTTATTGCTCATCCTCATTTCCCTATTATAGGAAACTTTATCTAATGAATTATACTGGTCTTCTTTTTTAAGAAGATCTATTAGGCGATTCATCGCACTGGCGCCAAAAGCAGGCATTCGCGTATTCATGTATGGACGAGCCCGGACACCTTGGACCAAAACTTTGCGTAACCAAATTGGGTTTAGTTTAGCGCCTACATTGTCAAGTTTTGGGGGAATTCGTCCTTGCTCACCTATGCTGGGATCCGTTGTTTTAAAAAAAGGGTTTAATTTTTCTGTGACCCCGCCATGGCCATTTCGCTCGTGGCACACATAACAATTAAAATCTTCCAATGTGAGGTGAATTTCTTTGGATACAGATAATGGCATTGAAGAATTTAAGGCAGTTTTGATTTGTTTTTTTTCTAGCTCAGATAGTTTGTAGTGGATTCCATTGTGGGATGCATCTGACAAGCAACCATTTTCAAAATTCAAGTTATGCAGGTTGGATTTCGCTAATTCTCTATCCTCACCACCCGAATTGTGGCATGACCCGCATTGTTTTTTTTCAAAAAGCAATCTCCCTTGATTGATGCGCCTGAGCTTTTCGCTTGAATTTGATGAATATATTTTTTTTGAATTTTCACTGGTCGGATTGAAGAGATAACCGGCTAGGGCCTGAGCTTCCTCGTAAGTTAGATTCTGGCTTGGCATTTTACCTGTTGGAAAATAATCCAAAGGATTCATGAGCATATCTCTCAATCCATCAAAAGTATATTTATCCGACAATCCTGTGAGATTTTCTTTCTCTCCGTGACAAGCCACGCAACCAGTTGATTCATAAAGCAAAGAACCATTATCATTCTCAATTTCAATTTGAGGGATTTCGGATTCTTTTTTTGTATTTATGGATGAGAGATAGGAAACCAAAGCTTTAGCATTATTCTCAATATCATACCGATCGCCCCCCACAACAGGGTGATACTTGGAGATATCTGTTGTTCCATTTAGAAAGGATTCGAGATAGTGATTTGAAAAACTACTACTCAATTTCTGAAGGTCAGCCGCAGGTGACTTTTTGAGATATCCAACATTTGATATGTGGCATTGTCTACACCCAAGTTTATTAATAAGCCTGTAGCCAGAAATTATATCAATATTTTCATCTTTGGCATTAATCCCAACATTACCCACAGCCCTCAATGTCGGACTCAAAGCGATCAACAGTATAACGGCGCCCAATACATTAAGTATATTTTTGTGAATAAAGAATGGATCCAATTTCATTTTGTTAAATGGAAGTGAGGTAAATTACGAATCGCGTTAGGCCGTTTTGTCTGAAACTGGTTTACTGAAGCCCATCATTGTTTGCATTATCAAAATAACAGTCACGTTGGCAAAGAAACCAATAAGACCGGCATGGAGATTCAAAGGCTTTCTTGGAATGACATCCTTTGCAATCATACTGCCGAGAACAAAAAACAGTGAGACGGACAACCCAACAATTAAGCCAGTCAATACTGGCTGTGATCGAAGGGATTTCCAATGAAGCCCAAGGATCAAAGCTGGTGCTATCTGAACTAATAACTCGAGTTTGATTTCAATTATTTGGTAAATCGAACTCTCAAGAAAAATAGTAATAATAACTACAATCGCAATGACCAAAAAACTGGCAAATTTTCCTAATTGTGTGAGACTTTTTTCATCCTTACCAGGGTTTAATGGGCGGTAAAGGTCTTGAGTTATCATTGATGATATTGAAAGTAAGGCGGAATCAACGGTCGACATGATCGCTGAAAAAACAGCCGCCATAAACAAGAGTATCACAATTTCAACAGATGGAACCTGCGCAGCCAATGCTGATAAAAATTCTAATGTGATACCCTCGCTTGCCTCCTTAGAAAGTTCTGGAAACTTGGTCCGACCAATCCAACCCACTGAAATCATGAGTAGTGTGGTGAAAAGGGGTAGGTAGACCATCGCCTGAAATGCCACTTTGAGGGACTTTGCGCTTCGAGCTGCATAAATCCTTTGGATGGCATGAGGATATAGCGCTATACCGATTGTAATTACGACCACGGTGCTCCACCACCCCACTAAATCGCCTCCGGATGGCGGCTGCCAATATTGCGGAGCAGAAGATTTTAGGTTGTCGATAACACCCGTAATGCCACCTAGATCACCAACAATAGTAAAGAATATTACAATACAACCTAAAAATAGAATGACTCCTTGAATAACATCAGTCCATGCAACACTCCGCAAGCCACCCAGCATTTCATATATCAGAATGATCAAAGCAAAAAAACAGATACCAACCCAGGCTGGTGTCTGTCCATTGGTGGCAGTCTCTGTCATCACTCCAATAGCTTTCAAATTGGAAATGATAAAATTCGCCATGGCAACAATCCCAGAGAAAGCAACAAGCGTTGTGAGTGTCCTGCTTTGAAATCTCCAGTGGACAAAATCTCCAGTTGTAATGAATTTAAATTTTCTGCTCAAAGAATAAAGTTTCGGAGCATATATGAGATAAACACCAATAACTCCCATCATAAACGTGACACAATACAGAAGGGTAAAACCAGAGCGATACGCCTTGGCGGCAAAACCAATAAGTGTATTTCCACTGTATTGAGTAGCGTAAAGAGTGGGTAGCAGAACCCACAAACTCATCGAGCGAGCATTTAGGTAAAAATCGCTCATTGAATCCGATCCAGAGCTTGCTCTTTTTCCAAGCCAGCCAATAAAAATCAAGAGGGCGGCGTAAACAATGAAGAAAGCCCAAACCTTATTACCTGAATCAATCATACCAAGGAAAGGGATCATTCTGTATCCTCCTCAGCTTCCTGACTTTCCTGATCAGTGGTATCCCAGCTTTTCTCAAGCATAAAACAAACAGCGGTGGCAAATACAATATTGAAAGCAAACACATACCAAAACCAAATTGGCAATCCACCCAAACTCTCTTTCATCAAAGACGAAAACCAAGGGACTGTGATTGTTAATAAAAATAAAACCACAACGCCCATTTTTAATTCTAAGTTTTTTTTGAACACGATGGAAATAATGAATGGTTTCGATTAATTAGGGTTCAATTCTTGAACGAATAAAGGTGCGTCTCGGACCTGTATAGAATGCGCCCATCGCCGGGAGTTAGTGATGCGAGCGTTCTTTGTTCCACGTCATTCTTACTTATTGTTTTAAATTCTCGGCCTGGCACTACCACAGATGTCACTCCTTCTTCACTCGTGCAATACAACTTACCCCCGACCAGCAAAAGGGAAGAAGAATAGTTACCACCAATTCGCTCGTCGTAGATGGGCTTACCTGTCTTTGCTTCAAAACAACTCAAGATGCCATTGTCAGAAAGGTTATAAAGCAGTCCTTCATGAAAAACATATGAGGGGGTTTTAGCAATAGATCTCTTGGTCTGCCAGACGATAGCTTTCTTGCCTAAATCTCCTGAACCTTTTGGATTTATAGCTAAAAGGGATGCACGATCAAATCCTGTGCTGATAAAAACTAATCCTTCTCCATAAACTGGCTGAGGAACAACTGAGTATCCATCATACCCTACTCTCCATATTTCCTCCCCCGTATCAGGATCGTAGCTACCCACCATATCACTTCCTGGTAATACAACTTGCTTTCGGCCACCTATCTCAATAACTCGCCCTGTACAAAATGAAAATTTCCTCTTTGCATTCACGGATCGCGGAACCCTCCAAACTTCTTCTCCATTGTTTGCATCAAGCGCAACCACAAATGGATTCGTAGCACCGTCACAGCTGAAAATAAGTTTTCCATTCACCAAAACAGGACTTCCGCCATTCCCGTGAACAGGTGAATAATTTATCTTCTGGTTTTTCCAAAGAACCTCTCCTTTCGTCATGGACAAACAAGCCGTTCCCAGATGTCCAAAATGAACAAAAACCATTTCTCCGTTTATTATCGGAGTCGGACTCGCGTGACTATTCTTACGATGAATATTGGGGGCCTCTGATCCTTGTTCAAACACGACTCTATCCCACAAAATATCTCCGGACTTTTCACTCACACATATGACCCTGAGCTCATAACCTTTGCCACGTGGCACTGCTGACGTTATCACAACTTTGCCTTGGCTTAAGCTCGGTGATGACCACCCATTGCCTGGAATCTTAACCTTCCATTCCACATTTTCTTTACCACTCCACTGAACTGGGTATTCTCCGGATTGGTCCCCGACACCCTGCATTGATCCGCCTCTGAACTCGGACCAATCACCCGCCTTAACGACTAAGCTGGCCATTAAAAACAGCCCAAATGCACCGAAAATAATCTTATCCCTGTTCATTTTCACTTGGATCATTCTTAGTATTTACCCCCTCGCAATACCAAAATCGAGCTTATAACACTTGTTTTCGTTTTAAATCACCCCTTTTATTACCTATTCCCTCTTGACTTTATGCCACAAAAAACCTAATCATTACCAACATAAGTAATTTACTAATAATATGACTACTGAGCCAAAAAAATTGTCAAAGAATGAGATTCTGAAGGAAAACTCCCCGACATTGGCAGGGACTATTATGGAGACCCTGGCAAATTCTGAGTTAGATCGATTCTCGAATGACGATATCCAATTTCTAAAATTCCACGGTATTTACCAGCAAGATGATAGAGATTTAAGGAAACAGGGCAAAAAATATATGTTCATGATCCGGGGTAGGATACCTGGCGGTGTGATGAACCCGAATCTTTATAAAGTTTACGACGACCTCGCCAATGAAGTAGGCAATTTGACATTAAGGGTCACGACCAGGCAAAGCTTCCAATTTCACGGAGTGGTAAAATCTGGCCTGGGCCCATTGATGAGGAGAATACACGAAGCCTTGTCTGATACTCTGGCGGCATGTGGCGATGTAAACCGCAATGTGATGTCACCAGTGACTCCAACCTCAAGCCCATTAGTTCCCGAGGTCTACAAAGATGCCGATAGAGTTTCTACCGAACTGCTTCCTCAAACCAAATCCTATCACCAGATTTGGGTAGACGGTGTCCAACTCGATCTTGATGAAGGAAAAGATTTCGTTGACCCATTGTATGGCAAAACATATCTACCAAGAAAATTTAAAGCTGCTTTTGCTATTCCACCGCTGAATGACACTGACATTTTTACAAACTGTCTTGGCTTCATAGCTGTAGGGGATGAAAACGGGCAGTTGTTAGGTTACAATTTAGTCTGTGGCGGAGGGATGGGAATGGCCCATAACAATGTAAAAACTTACCCACGAGTTGGCGATGTGATTGGTTACTTTCCCCGTGAAAAAATCATTGATATCTCCAAAGCTGTACTGACAGTTCACAGAGACTTTGGAGACCGCAGTGACCGAAAACATGCTCGACTTAAGTATGTCATTGCCGAAAGGGGAGTCGAATGGTTCAGGGGCGAAGTCGAAACTCGTGCTGGTATCAAGTTCGAGAAAGCGAAGGACTTTAACTTCGACAGCCAAAACGACATGTATGGTTGGCATGAGCAATTTGATGGGAAGCATTTTCTTGGTTTACACATTCTCGCGGGACGAGTTAAAGATACTGACCAGATCAAGATGAAATCGGCTATCAGGAAGGTCGTCGATGAATACAATGTTTATGTCCTACTAACGCCTTCGCAAAATATTCTGATTCCTGACATTCAGGCCGCTGACAAAGAAGCGATTACTAAGATTTTTAATGATCATGGCGTAGAATTGGAAAACCAAGGATCGAAGCTAAGTAGAACAGCAATGGCCTGCCCTGCTCTGCCCACTTGCGGCCTCTCACTCGCCGAGTCTGAAAGGTATTTGCCAGAATTGCTTGC
>CBFHOE010000005.1:291215-294195 GCA_965657355.1 Limisphaerales bacterium
AGACTCTTCATGGATGGTTTAAAGGTTGATACATTGAGAGAAGATCTCACACCTATTTTCACCAGATATAAAAATGAAAAGAATGATGGTGAAAGATTTGGTGACTTCTGTGCCAGAGTTGTTTTCCCTGAGCTTGATAAAGAACAGGCTAAACCTTAAGTCAGCGAAAATTAGTATCAAACTAGCTCCATGAATCCAAAATTAGAAAATCCAGTCCGTGTGGAAGCTCCCACCAACGAGTGGCTCTTCTCTGGTTTGGGTCTGGATCTCAAAAAAGAAAATTCTATCTTAGAAAATGCTACGGCAGAGGTCCGCACAGAGTGGGCGATCAACCACTTCAAAGGAAAAATTTTTCTTACGTCTTCATTTGGGGCGCAGGCCGCAGTAAGTCTGCACATTGCCACTCAAGTCTGGCCAGGAATCCCAGTGGTCCTGGTTGATACGGGTTATCTATTTCCTGAGACCTACCAGTTCATAGATCAACTGCAAGAGCGACTCGGACTAAATCTCAAGGTTTACAGATCGGCCATCAGCCCGGCGTGGCAAGAAGCTCGTCACGGAAGACTTTGGGAACAGGGGCTGGAAGGAATCGAGCGATATAACAAGCTCAATAAAGTTGCGCCGCTCAATCAAGCAATAAAAGAGCTAAAGGCTCATGCCTGGTTGGCGGGCTTGCGGCGCCAACAGAGCCATGAAAGAAGCAAATTAACTGTTCTGGCAGTTTCCAATAACCGCCTAAAAATCCACCCAATTATTGATTGGTCAGACAAAGACGTTTTTCATTACCTAAAGAAGCATGACCTTCCCTATCACCCATTATGGCATGAGGGTTATATTTCAATAGGAGATACCCATACGACGACCAAATATGAAGCCGGAATGGATCCTGAAAAGGTCAGATTTTTTGGTCTTAAGCGAGAATGCGGTATCCACGAGGATGCTAATACCGATTACGTCATTTAATTTTAACTACGCTTCCTAAACCGATTGTGACAGGAAACAACATCCATCCTATTTTTCAAAAACAACTTCTGAGTAAAGAGGATAGGCTTCGCCGTCTAAACCAGAATCCCAAAGTCATATGGCTTTGTGGTTTAAGCGGCTCAGGTAAATCGACTCTTGCTGTTGCATTAGAAAAAAAACTTTTTGACTCGGGTTTCTTTCCATACGTGCTTGACGGAGACAACATAAGAACGGGCTTAAATAAGAATCTGGGTTTTACTTCGGAAGACCGAACAGAGAATCTTAGAAGAATTGCTGAAGTTGCTAAACTCTTTGTGGATTCCGGAATCATACCAATCACCTCTTTCATAACCCCTTTGGAATCCCAGAGAGAAAACGCAAAGGGAATTATCGGCAAAGATGATTACATTGAAGTGTTTGTGGATTGCCCATTCGAAGTGTGTGAAAAAAGGGACGTGAAAGGACTGTATGCAAAAGCGAAAGCTGGCGAAATTAAAAATTTCACAGGCAAACAATCCATATTTGAAATTCCCGCCAAACCAAACGTTCACCTCAGAACCGAAGTAGAAAGCCCAGAGCAATCTCTAAACAAACTCCTAAGTTATCTTAAACCTATCATTACCAAATAGAATTTTAATTAAAAACGCTCATGTCCAGTTACAGGCTCACACACTTAAAACATCTCGAATCAGAAGCAATTTATATTTTGCGAGAGGTGGCAGCCCAATTTCAGAAACCAGTGTTACTTTTCTCAGGCGGCAAAGATTCGATTGTGATGACCAGGCTTGCCCAGAAAGCCTTTTTTCCTTCCAGGATTCCATTTCCGTTGATGCATATAGACACTGGTCACAATTTCCCAGAAACCATCGAATACAGAGATGAACTTGTAAAGACTTTGAATGCCGATCTTATAGTCGCTTCAGTTCAAGATTCTATAGATAAGGGAAGAGTTAATGAGGAGACTGGTATCAATGCCAGCCGAAATATGCTCCAAACAACCACCCTTCTTGACGCCCTGGAAGAGCACCAATTTGATGCAGCCATGGGAGGTGCTCGACGAGATGAAGAAAAGGCACGAGCCAAAGAAAGGTTCTTCTCGCACAGAAATGAATTTGGGCAATGGGATCCCAAAAACCAGCGACCAGAACTTTGGAATATATTTAATGGCTGTAAGAATTTTGGAGAACACTTCAGGATCTTTCCTTTGAGTAATTGGACCGAGATGGATATATGGCAATATATCGCTTTAGAACATCTTGAAATCCCGAGTATCTATTTTACGCACGAAAGAGAAATTGTTGAAAGAAATGGATCTCTCTTGGCTAATTGTGAATACATTTCGGTTCAAGAATCTGAAGTCGTGACCAAAAAGCAGGTCCGATTCAGAACAGTTGGTGATATGACCTGCACCGGAGCCGTTGAGTCTCAGGCCAGTACAATCGAGGACATTATTCAAGAGGTAGCAGCAGCAAGAAAAACAGAACGAGGAACTCGTGCTGATGACAAACGCTCAGAAACAGCAATGGAAGATAGAAAAAAAGACGGCTATTTTTAAACCTTAAATATATCAGTCCTCAAAGTTCCCAATCTTAACAATATTTAAAACTTTTCAAATGAACGAAATAGAGACCAATGCCTACCTCGATATGGACCTCCTTAGGTTCACCACAGCTGGAAGTGTGGACGACGGAAAAAGCACACTCATAGGCCGCCTACTGCACGATACAAAATCCATCTTCGAAGACCAGATGGAGGCGATCGAGGTTTCCAGTAAAAAGCGAGGGGAAGACAATACCAACTTGGCCTTGCTGACAGATGGACTCCGAGCAGAAAGAGAGCAAGGAATTACAATTGATGTTGCCTACCGTTACTTTGCAACTCCAAAGAGAAAGTTCATTATAGCCGACACTCCAGGTCATATTCAGTATACACGCAATATGGTCACGGGGGCTTCAACCGCAGACCTCGCTATAATTTTGGTCGATGCCAGAAAGGGCGTAATCGAACAAACATGCCG
>CBFHOE010000005.1:294249-307031 GCA_965657355.1 Limisphaerales bacterium
TAAGATGGACCTGGTGGATTATGACAAGGAAGTCTATGACAAGATAGTTTCTGACTACCAGGACTTCGCCAGCCGGTTGAACATCCCTCATATTGACTTTATACCAATCAGTGCGCTACACGGCGATAACGTGGTAGATAAGTCAGATAAACTGCCATGGTACAAAGGTAGTCCTCTTCTTTATTTCTTGGAGAGTGTTTACATTAACAATAACTATAACCATATTGATGCTCGCCTTCCGGTCCAGTGGGTTGTGCGGCCACAGTCTGATGAATACCATGATTACAGAGGGTATAGCGGGCGTGTTTGTGGAGGAGTATTTAAACAAGGTGACGAGGTTGTCGTTCTTCCATCTGGCTTTACTTCAAAAGTAAAAAGTGTCCACAATTTCGATGGGGAAATTGAAGAGGCTTTCGCCCCAATGTCCGTCACTATGACCCTAGAGGATGAGATTGATATCAGTCGGGGTATGATGATTGCGAAACCAAATAACAAACCACATGACTCCCAAGACTTGGAGGCCATGATTTGTTGGTTTTCAGATTCTGACAACTTACAAACAAGGAAGAAATACACGCTCATCCATACGACCAATGAGGTCAAATGTATGGTCCAAGAGGTCAGGTATAAGATGGATATCAACACCCTTCGAAAAATTGAAGATGATAAAGATATTAAATTAAATGATATAGGAAGAATCAAAATTCGTTCTTCTTCTCCTGTTCTTTACGACTCGTATAGAAAGAATAGACTAACGGGTAGTTTTATTTTAGTGGACGACCTCACACACAATACTGTTGCAGCCGGTATGATTCTTTAGTTTTTGTCATTATGGATCTGCCTCATAAAGTCGGGACGCTTCTTTACTTCTTCGACGAAAATGACGAATTGCTCCTCATGGAGAGAAAAAAAGATCCAAATAAAGGTTTATGGTCTCCTCCAGGCGGTAAGGTAAATACCCACCTGGGAGAATCTCCTTTCGATGGCGCCCTCAGAGAAGCTGAAGAGGAAACTGGGATGCGCCTGAAGGCCTCTGAGCTTCACCTTGCAGGTTTTTTGAGTGAGGAGGCGTATGAAGCCTCAGCGCATTGGTATATCTTTCTTTTTGAAGTTAAAATTCGACTACCTCACATCCCACCACCCCACCCAGAGGGATTCTTCAAAGTCTTTCCACAGCATCAACTCCTCGAGCTCAACATACCAGAGACTGATCGCAAGATAATTTACCCTTTATTATTCAAACATAGGGGTGGGTTTTTCTCTGCTCATTGTAAATGCCAGCCCGACAATGTATTCGACTGGACAACACAACAAATTATAAAATAATCCCAATGCACAAATTAAAGTCGTATTACTTATTATTCTTATCGGCTTTCTCATTGGCCAACATTTCGATTTTTATTTATTTGTAAACCAATACCGCATTGGAGTGTAAGTAATGGATCATCATAAAAAGGAATATCCCCTCATAGATTTAAACTCTGACCAATACTTCATGGGGGAGGCCCTCCGACAAGCAACAAAGGCCTATACAAGAGACGAAGTACCTATTGGAGCTGTGATTGTTTTTGAGGGAAAAATAATTGCCCGCGCATTCAACCAAGTCGAATTATTAAAGGATGCGACGGCTCATGCCGAAATGCTTGCGATCACCCAGGCGCAACAAATTGTTGAAGATTGGAGATTAATGAAATGCTCTCTTTTCGTGACCAAAGAGCCATGCCCAATGTGCGCCGGAGCCATAATGCTGAGCAGGGTGGAAAGAGTAGTGATTGGCGCCCCCGACTGTAAGTCAGGTGGTGCAGGAGGTTTGTTTAACATTCTCCAAAACGATTCATTAAATCACAGATGCCAAATCACCTCAGGGGTAAGAATGGATGAGTGCGCAGGACTATTGAGAAACTTCTTCAATCAAAAAAGGCAGAGCCCAAAAAACCAATAAAGTCCCGGTGCTTTGTTTTGAATCAATAAAAAAGAATACGGTGGCGCTTGAAGATTTTAGTACCCGCTGACGGCTACCATACAAACTCTTCGTCCTTGTTCATCTCTAACGATACCGTGAGCTTTGGGATCTTCAATGAGCTGGTCATCGGCATTAATGAGATAACGATGGTGTCCATTCTCAAGGGATATTTGTGCATGCCAACTTCCATCAATGCGTCGCTCCATTTTGTGTACGCCAGGAGTCCAATTATTGAAATCACCGACAATGGATACGTTTTTTGCGCTGCTATCGAGATAAAAAAAACTTACCGGCTTAGCCGTTGTGTCGCCTTTTTTCTCAACGCGACCTAGATCATCTGAATGAGAATCGGGGGTCATAACAAAATTCAAACTTTTGGATGTCATAAATGCTGGCCAAGCCAACAAAATGTATTAAACGCTCATCCCTGTGAAAGTTTCAGGGCAAAGTAAAGAACACCAAAACCAAGGTTCTTTCAAGGTGAAAATTGGAATTTTGATTAATTTATCTGTCAGCAATTTTTTGTTTACAAAAAGTATAATTAAAAAACCGTTGACTCGCGGAAACTTCTGTCGATTTAATATGTGCATGAACCGGATTCGTCTCCACCTTTTTATTGAAGGACTGCTTACCCAAAAAGGATAAGTTGCAGAGAGGATTTGGTTATCAAAAAAACCTCGCTGCAAATCATAGGCAGCGAGGTTTTTTTGTTATTGGAATGTCACTTAATTTCGACCTCAGCCCTGAAAGCAACAGAAAATACGAACAAAGCGACCAAGATAAAGATGAACAACAATAGAATTGTTATATTTGACACAACATTACGTGACGGAGAGCAATGCCCTGGCGCCTCAATGAATCTTAAAGAAAAAATGAGTGTCGCCCACCAGCTTGCCCGGCTTGGTGTTGATGTTATTGAAGCTGGATTCCCGGTCATCAGTGATGGGGATTTTGCGGCTGTTCATCAAATAGCCAGCGAAGTGGATGGCCCAAAAGTGGCCGGATTAGCTCGCTGTGTCCCAAAAGATATCGAAGCGGCAGGAAAGGCAGTTGAGCCAGCAGGCAAAAATGGGAGAATACACGTATTCCTGGCAACATCTAGAATTCATAGAGAACACAAACTAAATAAGGCTCAAGATCAAATTCTAAAACTCGCCCACGACGGGGTCGCGCAGGCCGCATCATTGGTCAGCGATGTTGAATTCTCCCCTGAGGATGCCTCTCGAACTGAGCCAGAATTTTTAGTCGAAGTTTGTAAAACGGCAATAGCCGCAGGA
Organism: Limisphaerales bacterium; assembly: GCA_965657355.1. GTDB lineage: Bacteria > Verrucomicrobiota > Verrucomicrobiia > Limisphaerales > JAJOIW01 > JAJOIW01. Next base: position 297,490 of record CBFHOE010000005.1, read on the forward strand.
GCAACGACTTTGAATATACCTGACACCGTCGGGTTTGCCGTCCCTGACCAATATTACAAACTCATTAAAAATCTTCACGATAACATTGAAGAATTTCAATCAGGAAAAGCTATAATAAGTGTGCATTGTCACAATGACTTGGGCTTAGCGGTTGCAAATAGCCTCGCTGCAATCTCTGCCGGGGCTCGACAAATCGAATGCACCGTTAATGGAATAGGTGAAAGAGCTGGAAACGCTGCCTTGGAAGAGGTCGTGATGGCTTTGAAAACTAGAAACGACTTTTTTGGTGATTACGACATTGGGATCAATACCCGCGAAATTGTAAAATCCTCGCGCCTAGTATCTCGAATGTCTGGTTTAAATGTCCAAAGGAGCAAATCTATAGTTGGGGAGAATGCATTTGCCCACTCTTCAGGAATACATCAAGACGGCATTCTCAAAAAGAGAGAGACATATGAAATTGTAGACCCGGAAGATGTCGGCTGGGGCCAGACTGAACTTCCACTGACCAAGCACAGCGGCCGCGCGGCGGTTTCAGCAAGATTAAATCATCTTGGATATAAGGTCGCTGAAGAGGATATCTCTGCTATTTTCGCTAAGTTTAAAGAAGTTGGAGATAAGAAAAAATTTGTCTATGACGATGACTTAGGAGCTATTGTGGAAGGTCATATTACCGTTGTTCCGGAAACATGGAAGCTTGAATACCTTAGCACGACCTCGGGAACGACGACGGTACCAACAGCCACAGTGAGAATTTCCAAAAAAGCCGAAGATTCCGATGAGAAAGAATACTTTGAAGACGCTGGCGTCGGAGACGGCCCGGTAGATGCGGCCCTCAAGGCTATAGACCGGTTAACAAAAGTCCGTGGCAAATTGATGCATTACCTCATTCGGGCATCATCTCAGGGAAAAGACGCATTGGGAGAAGTCACAATTAAGGCAGATTTTGGAGATAACAACCTCATTTCAGGAAAGGGAGCGGGAACAGATATCGTAGAATCTAGCGCAAGGGCCTATTTAAATGCTGTGAATAGATTTTTGCATGGCCGGTAATATCCAAACCAAGAAGTACTTAAGGCGAAATTCTAAAAGGTTGTTCATTTTAAATGGGCAGCCTTTTTTAATTTTGAGTAATTCAAGGCTTTGAGTGAGAAAAGCATTAGCGAAAAGTGTGACCAGTTGGATTAAAATAATGAGAAAATTCCTATGGACGAATAAAAGAAATTGGGGAACGATTGGGGAATGAACCACTTAGTTTTTCGTATTAGAGCACTAGTAGCCCTTATTGTTTGCAATTTACTGGCGATTGTGGCGCCTGGCACAGCGACGGCCCAGGAGAAATCAGAGTTTCCACATATGGGCCCACAAGAGTCTGGGGATTACAAGAAAGTTGTCCTACTTAGTGATGAATTGGACGAAAATGGTAAAAGAATAGATACATTGGTTGATCCAATGGAAATAGATATCGCGGAGGATGGGAGAGTCTTTATCGCCGAGAGACGTGGAACAGTCAAAGCAATAGACCCCGCGACAGGAAAAGACTCCATTATAGGCAAAGTGGAGCCCTTCACCGGTCTAGAAGATGGTCTGTTAGGCCTTAGCCTTCATCCAGAATTTGCAAAAAATAATTGGTTATTTCTTTATTATGGAGAGAAAGAGACCAAAAAAGATGAAAAAGGAAAATACGGTTTTAACAGGCTGTCCAGATTTACCCTAAAAAATGGAAAATTAGATAATGATTCAGAAAAAGTTCTTTTGGAAGTTAGAAGTCAAAGGGAACAATGCTGTCATTCAGGAGGCTCGGTCAACTTTGACAGCGACGGAAATCTCTTCCTGAGCACAGGAGACAATACAAACCCATTCCACGACAAAACACAACCCAAGCATCGTTCCGGATATGCTCCAATCGATGAGAGGAAAGGAAGGCACCCATGGGACGCACAAAAATCGGCTGCAAATACAAATGACCTAAGGGGAAAGGTATTGAGGATACACCCTGAAGATGACGGTTCCTACACTATTCCGGAAGGAAACCTTTTCGAGGAGGGAACGGAAGGCGCAAGACCCGAAATATACGTCATGGGCTGCCGCAACCCGTTTAGAATAGGAATAGATTCGAAACATAACACATTATATTGGGGGGATGTCGGACCAGATGCGGGAAAATATAACGCCAGCTACGGCCCTGCCGGATTCGACGAGGTCAATCAGGCAAAAACAGCCGGCTTTTTTGGATGGCCATACTTCGTTGGAAGAAACAGCGCTTACTATGAATATGACTATGTTAACGACAAAAAATTAGAACGATACAATGCCAAGGCGCCTGTAAATAATTCACCAAATAATACCGGATTAAAGGAGCTACCTCCTGCTCAGGCGGCGTTTATATACTACCCGCATGCACCATCAGTCAAATTCCCAACCGTCAACAGTGCCGGAGGAAGGACTGCAATGGCTGGTCCAGTCTATCATTTTGATTCCAAAAACCCGTCGCCAAACAAACTTCCACAATCATTAGACAATACGCTTTTTATTTACGAATGGTCTCGAAATTGGATCATATCAGTCAAGCTCAACCCAGATCAGTCAATCCAGAGCATGACCAGATTCTGTCCGAAAATGACATTCAAAAGACCTATGGATATGGAACTTGGCCCTGATGGCTCTCTTTACTTAATTGAATTTGGGACAAACTGGGGGAACAATAAAGACAGTCAGATCATAAGGATCGAACCAAAGAAAGCTCAACTATCTAAATCAGAATAAATAATATTGAATTTAAAATTAATTTATTATGGAAACCCCTCACATCCCAGCTATAAGGCGCGGCGTAAATTACAAAAGCCTTAAAATCAATCAAGTCAACGATTACAAGACAAAAGACACTCTACTTGAGGTTAGTTCAATAAACGCTGGCATTATAAGAAGAGATTTAAAGGATATTGCCAAATCAAGAAATGCACTTAGGTCATTGTCGACCCAGGAACTCTATGATATTTGCGCCAAGGCTGGTGACTATTTTGTAAATGGGACACTACCTCTTGGTGATAGAGGCCACACCCAATCTGCAGAAGAATATATTTCCCAATTGTCCTCAACCAGTGGGCTGCCACACATCATGGTCAAGCGCAACATGACAAAAATCGCAAGTGTCATGACCCAAATGCCAACAATTTTGCGAGGGCTAACACGTGGTATAGATCCTGCCATACTGGACAGCGGGGCAGGAGAACAAGGAGGAGTACCTGTAGCATATTTCGCCACAACTCAATCTCTTGGCTTAGTGATGCCAAGTAATTCACCTGCAGTGAATTCATTATGGCTTCCTTCTATCGCTCTAAAGATTCCAGTCATCATTAAACCGGGAAGAGAAGAGCCCTGGACGCCATACAGACTTATACAAGCGCTCATTAAAGCCGGCTGTCCAAGCGAGGCTTTCGGCTTCTACCCAACGGACCATGAAGGATCGAACGCCATAATGGAAAACTGTGGCCGAGCTCTCATTTTTGGAGATAAAAAAACCACGGATAAATACGCCCACGATCGCGCCGTCCAAGTTCACGGTCCGGGATTTTCAAAAATCATCATAGGAGAGGACAAAATAGAAAATTGGAGAGACTATATAGATGTTATCGCAGCTTCGGTGGCTGATAATGGAGGCAGAAGCTGTATCAATGCCTCTGCAATCCTCGTCCCCAAATATGGCAAAGAAATAGCGGATGCTTTAGCAAAGAAACTGGGACCAATAACACCAACCGCCAACGACGACCCGAACGCTCGCCTCTCCGGATTTGCAAACCCTATGATGGCCGATTGGATAGATTCTACTTTAGACGAAGACCTTAAAGTAGAAGGAGCTCAGGATATGACGGCTCAATACCGCACTGGCACTAGAAAAACCAATTTTGAAGGTGGAGTTTTCTTGAAACCGACCATAGTCTATTGTGAGAGTTGGGATCATCCTCTTGCAAACCGAGAATTTTTATGCCCATACGCCAGCGTTGTAGAGGTCCCTCAAAATGAAATGCTGGAGAAAATCGGCCCGACGCTAGTCGTTACAGCAATCACCTCAGACGAGATTTTTGCGACTTCATTGATGGATGCAGATAATATAGACAGACTTAACATAGGAGCTGTTTCAACAATGAAAATTTCTTGGGATCAACCACACGAGGGCAATTTATTTGAATTCCTTTACAAAAGAAGATCCTACGAACGAGTTGCTGCTTAGATCCTAAAAAGGTCAATCCACCCAAAATCAGTTAAATGGAGAAATATAATCCCGATTCGGTCAATAATCATTCGTTTGATTACCAGGCCAGGACCAGAATTGTTTTTGGGGACAAAACTCTCGAGGAATTGGGCGGCATAGTTAAGGATTTAAACGGCTCAAAAGCTATACTCGTCACAGATCCCGGATTACTAAAAACTGGACACCCTGATAAGGCAAAATTACTCCTTGCCGAATCAGGCATCAAAGCTGAAATATTCTCAGATGTCGTCGAAAACCCGACAGCGGAATGTGTTAAAAAGTGTGCCCATCACGCTAAAAGCTTTGATGCTGACGTGTTGATTGGCCTGGGAGGGGGCAGTGCAATGGATACTGCCAAAGGAGCCAATTTCCTGGTGACCAATGGTGGGGAAATTGCAGATTTCTGGGGATTTGGTAAAGCCACAAAACCGATGTTACCAATGATCGCAATACCGACTACTGCCGGCACCGGCAGTGAATGTCAGTCTTTTGCACTTATATCAGCGGATGACACCCACATGAAAATGGCTTGCGGAGATTTTAAAGCGGCCCCTAAAGTGGCTCTTCTGGATCCTGAGCTAACGCTAACACTTCCCGCCTCAGTTACTGCCCATACTGGTATTGATGCGATAGCTCATGCAGTGGAGGCCGCTGTCTGCAAACTCAGAAATCCCTTTTCCACAATGTATGCCCAAAGGGCTTTTGAGCTAACAATCAACAGCCTACCGCTCGTGCTTAAAAACCCTGATAATTTAGAAGCCAGAGGTAAGATGCTACTAGGTGCTGCTTTTGCAGGAATGGCTATCGAAAACAGCATGCTGGGCGCGGCACACTCATTGGCAAACCCTCTAACAGCGCATTTTAATTTAATCCATGGAATAGCAGTCGGGGTTATGCTACCACGAGTTGTAGAATTCAATAGTCAAGAAACGCATTCTAGGAAAATTTATAGTGAATTGGTCAACATCGCCGCTTTGAAAGGGAGAAATGATGATGAGTTTAAATCGGTATCAATACTCACTAGCACGCTGAACCAGTTACTCCATGAAGCCAATATTTCAGCTAAATTATCGGATCACGGGGTTTCGGACTCCATGATTTCTCGAATGGCCAGCGATGCTTCTAAACAATGGACCAAATCCTTCAATCCTCGAGACATATCTGAGTTACAATTTGCAAACTTGTATCAATCAGCCTTCTAATTTTCTATCTATTGAAAAATAATCTTGGAGCTGGTTCGATGCATTAGGTCCTATTCTCTTATTCTGAACCAATGAATTTCCTTGGCTCAGGATTCACCGATATATTTGCTTTTCCTCAGACTGTCTCTCGAACCCCTTCAAGCGCTCCAGATTGCTTCATGGCGAGAACATGAAGCAGCTGTAAAAGTAAGTGATGCAAGAAAAATGGATAAACGGATTGGTTAAAGGCCTGAATCGAGCTCCGTGACAGGACTGATACCTCTGAGAAAAAGGTGGTTTGGATACTCATTAAAGGTGTCAGGCGGTAAGATTGTTTGCGACTCATTGCCGTAGATTTTCCATGAGAAAATAGATTCCCATGCCTTTAGGTCATTCGATTTTTGGAGTTTCCAAACTTTTCTCGGCTCGGAGAGAATCTTCAATTTTAAGACGATAGGTTTGCTAGGCAATTCTTCCATTAAACTCGGATTTAATGCTTCGGGTAAATTGCCAAATACAGAGAGCGTGTGGTTGTAGCTTCCGGAAATTTGGATAGGCTGGTCATTATTGAAGGTCTGCTGATTTAGCGGAGATAAGGTATAGGACCACACGGCTCCAAAAGAAGAACCAGCATCAGGGTGTAAATCTATTCCAGCTGAACTTCCAAAAGCAGCATTATCCCCATAAAAGACGATATCAACGGTGGCTGACGGTTGAAGATTTATGAGAGCATTAGTGGGCACTCTAAATTCCATAATATTGCCATTAACACCTCTGTCAGTAAACCCGACTAAATTCCATTTCCAATCAACCCCGGTTCCTGCATATTGAAAAATTCCTGCAGCCTGAACCATAAGATCGAAGCCATAGCCAGGAACCTGCGATAGCTTGAAACCTGTTTCTTGGTTTTGGTCAGAATCAATAAATACCATTAGCCCCCAGTTCAGTGTAATTGGATAATAATTATCAATAGCGAAAAAGAGACTTGTTTCATCATGGGCAATGTATGCATTCTTCCAATCTATGCCTGATTCACTATCAAGAACTTCGGAAGAATCACTAGGAAGAGGCGTGAGCGATTTCCAATCGGTGAGATCCCCGTCGAGAAAGACCTGACTCCCATCATTTGAAAACACCCCTTCAGCCGGAAATTCAATGATAGAAACATCCACTCTGGCTGGCTCTGAGTTTAGTTCACCATCCGAAACGATAAACTCAAAATAATCATTTCCAGAAAACCCAGAATTCGGAGTGTACGAGACTGTAGGGGCCGTACCGTTTAATGTTCCACTCGAAGGTTGGGTGACAATTTGAAAGCTTAGATCAGAACTCTCACGATCAATTCCAGACAAGTTTAAATCTAATGAGGAATTTGTTAAAATGACCCTTGAATCAGGAGTGGCGGAGGGTGCGAAATTTCCATTAGGGTTTACAAAATAATACTCAATTATTTCTGCGTTTGAAGTAAATCCATCGGGCACGAAATCAAAGGATGATCCCGAGTAGACGCGGTTGTCAGCCAAAAATACCATCTTACAATACTGTGAGCTCCCTAATGCATCTCTATCAATTGCTATTTCAAATTGAGTCATAGAAGAATTGGTGGCTACTTGTGATACGGGTAGTTTTTGCCAATTCCAGTCAGTACCACCTCCGAGGTATTGGTAGAAATTACCGCCCTGTATCAGGACGTCACCTCCTACGAACCAGTACTGGTAGCCTGTTCCAAGATTAGCGTCGAGATCAATAAAGATATTGTGCCCCCAATTGAGTGGTGCAGGAAGTTCACTTGTGTAGCCGATAAAGAATTTCTCCTCGTTATGAGCCAAAGTGACGTTTCTAAAATCAAGCTTATCGTTAGGCTTGTTGGCATCGATGGGGTCCGATGCAGCTAGTTCCAGGGCATCCCACTCTTCGAATTCCCCGTCGAGGACAAAATGGCGATTCATAATATTATAATTCGCCAAACCATCTGCCGTATTAGGTCTTTGAATGATAATGTCTATTGTTCCAGGCAAACTAAGCCCGCCCTCATTATCAATAGCCACGACACTGATGGAATCTTTACCAAAGAAGTCAGGGTTCGGGGTGTAGATTCCTTGCAGGCCATTAAAGACGACAGTGCCGTTGGCTGGTTGAGTTTTGATTTGGATTGAATCAGCAGTCCCATCAAAATCTGATGCTGAAATCTGGAATGCAATATCCTTATTCCAGTCTGAACTCAGTTGGGTGTTTTTAATCAAAGGCAGTATGTTATCGGTGGGTAAAACTTGAATCTGGTGCTGTCCGAGTCCATTCAAATAAACGCGCACAAGATCCTCAGAAACGATTTCCCAATCAGACGTACCGAGCACCTGATATTTTTTACTGACTGATGTGTTAAGGCTGATTTCGACAATACCCTCACCATGAGCAGTAAATTCAAGCTTTGTTCCATCACCAGCAGTTGATTGCAATTTCAATCGCATGGGTAATTTAGAGATTCTGGTTATTTGCTCAGGCGTTTGTGCAAAGTTTACTTGAAAAACCCCACCAGCTTCTGGCACGAAAATGGTATCGTCGTCGTAGGCGAACCAGTTACTGACAGAGCCGATTCGATAACTATCCGAGAACTCGATGGCATACTGACCAAGATCCTGACCTGAGAGTTGAACAGTGAGCTTATCGGAGTCGTTCCAGGAATATCTCAATTGATTTGATCTGGCGGCTGAAAAACGTTTCATGAAGTCCTCAAGAGAGACAAATTCATAATTTTTCAGATAAGCCTCTTTAATAGTTTCTTCGATCATTTCTGGAGAATATTTCCCACTAGCCACACCAGTTGTTACAGCGTAATCGTGCCAAAGAAATTGAACGATGCCTTTGGGCATCCCTTTAACTGCTGATTTCAATTCTTCTTTCCAAAATGAAACACTTTCCTCCGGAGTAAGGCTCATGACGTCCCCCAACACAAAATCAGGGGTCATATTAAGAGAATAATAAAGAAGGCTGTCGTCAGGATTCAGGTATCCGATACTTGGATTTTGGTAACGATCTGATTGGCTGTAGAATCCATGTCCCGAAATATAGTCTAAATATTTTTTTAATTCGTTAACGACGAAAAGTGTTTCATCCTCACCTGGAATAGCAGTTCCATAAACAGTATTTCCGAGTCCTGCTTCAATTTCTATTTTTGATTGTTCGAATTCAAACTGCAGAGTCGCGGCATCCAGTATAGAAGTTTGTTGAGGGTGCGTGTAACTGTGTGTGCCAATTTCGTTACCCAAGGCTATATATTGATCATAGAGCGGTTTTGAAACAGACCAATCTGTAAACTCACCATTAGCAGGATTGTCCCCATTATTTATGTAATACGAGCCAACGAAGCTATATTTGGTCTTCCAGTCTTTTAAAAATTCCAATAGAGGGACTGCAGTTTGATTAAGTGCATAGTAAAATCTTGAAAGATCCATATCGTTACGACCCAGAAAAATTCCATCATGTCTGGTTGGAGACAGTATAAATGGAGCCCCTTCAGCATCTTGAGAGAAAACCCAGCGAAGCGCTGCCCATGTCATTCGTGTGTCCATCATGACATCGAGACTTGAAAAGTGTACGAATTTCCCACCCCCTCTATTCCCAGCAATAACACCGTTGTATTCTATGTTATCAGAAACGATTTTTGCTAATACATCTACGGAAGTATTCGGTGACGCTTCGAACTCGGTGAAGTAAAGCTTGGTATAGTCCACTATATTTCCGGATTCATTATACATACCTAGAATTGGGTGAAGCGGCGCGTCAACTGGTGGTGCTTGGATTGTTATATTTGCGGGAACACCGTCGAGATAAATCTTAGGTTTGATTTTAAATATCAAATCCATCAAAGGAGCAGATTGGTTTTCTGCATACTGTCCATTTTCGTCATATGAGAAAAGCCCAGAAGAAGCCACAATTCCTACTCCATCTTCTGTCATTAACTTTTTTAGATTACTGGCGATTGCCTGCACATCTGAGACAGAGACACCATCAATAGATGGGATTAATAAGGCTCCGTAATTGTTCTTAATTGACTCGTAGTCAAGTAAGTCACTTGGTCGCAATAACTCAAAAGGAATTCCAGCCATGAC
>CBFHOE010000005.1:307346-314691 GCA_965657355.1 Limisphaerales bacterium
GCCATCATCGCCATCATCGCCATCATCGCCATCATCGCCATCATCGCCATCATCGCCATCATCGCCATCATCGCCATTATCGTCATCGTCGCCATCATCGTCATCGTCATCGTCATCGTCATCATCGTCATCGTCATTGCTAATGGAAGCCATTGGCAGTAGTTCGCCATCAATGAAAAGCGCAACATCGTGATTCGATGAGATTTGAAAATATTTTTGGCCACTTTCCGGCAACCAAATCCTCCCCATAAATTTAAGGACATACCTTTCCGAATTAGTGTGAACATCTGATGTTAAATGAGAGACGACTCCATTGTTTATGGCCGGGGAGTTATCCATATCTGGCCAGGAATTTGGTGTTTCGAATTCAAATTCATGGAAAGAAATTCCTTGACGAAAGAACTGATCAGGTTCGGGCACATTTGAGTTGGTTTCTATCTGCAGAATTGATCCATCCCCATTAGGAGCAAAATACCCTGTGGATTGGGCTTTAGAAAATCCAATTAACTCATTGCCATGAGCAATAGAGACGCTGTTTTTGGACGCTATATTGGGAGATGATGAAGATGGATGAATACTTAGAACAGAATTTTCAGAGGCACCATCAGGATGATCAATCGTTTTGTTAACTAAAAGTGAGTTTCGTGACTCACCTTCGCCTGGATGCCCAGATATTGGACAGGCTAAAAAAAACATCATGCATATTGTTCTCCACGATAACCGATTTAAATCCCAAAATTTACGCAGCATACTTAGTACTCCAAAAAAACTAAAAATTATCCATAATGGACTATCTTCTGATTTATAACTTCAATATACATCGTAATTCGGGGGTTTTAATTAAACGAAAGTTTTGTTCAGGCACCGAAAGACACAATTAAAGAACAGTAAAAGTGCTGGCTAGACAGTTAAAGCCTGAGATACCAGCCCGAAAATATTGTCAAAAAAAAAGACACTGAGTTTTATAAAAGATATGAGAAATAATGCTTCAACGGCTCTATTAATTTTAATTCAATTTTCTTTTTATTTACTGGCAAAAGCACAGGACAATTTTTATGACAATCACAGGGCGTGGTCTGTTTACCACGGGGATAGAAGTGGGACCCACTATTCTGAGCTCAATCAAATCAATTCGGCTAATGTTGATCAGCTTGAGTTAGCCTGGAAGTTTGAAGGCGATCCTATAAACGGGCGAAAGACTATCCAATGTAACCCATTGATTATTAAGGACAAAGTTTATCTCACCACCCAGAACCTGAATTTAATTTGTATCAACGGGAAAAATGGTAAAGAGATATGGAGATGGAACCCCAGAGCTCACGGTGGAAATGGAGGGGATGTCAACCGGGGATTAACATATTACAATAATAAAAAGGGAAGAGATTTCATCTTTTTTGTCTTTGGCTCTCAACTTTTCAGCATAGGGGCAGAATCTGGTTCTCTTGTTGAAACCTTTGGTGACAAAGGTACGATCGATTTGCGTCAGGGGCTAGACAGAGACGTGGTGGGGCAATCGGTAACTTCAAACACCCCGGGAGTCATTTTTAATGACCTACTGATACTTGGCTCAAGAGTTGGTGAAGGACCTCAGCCTGCTGCACCGGGACATGTAAGAGCTTTTGACGTCTATTCGGGTGAGCGAAAATGGATATTCCATACCATACCAAATCCGGGTGAGTTTGGATATGACACATGGCCCGAGGAGGCCTGGATTAAGGTTGGGGGAGCAAATGCGTGGGGGGGAATGACTTTGGACGCCTCAAAAGGCTTGGTTTACTTTGGTACAGGTTCGGCATCTTATGACCACTATGGTGGCAACCGAAAAGGAAGTAATCTTTTTGCAAATAGTGTGGTGGCTCTTAATGCTTTGACTGGAGCCTACAAATGGCATTTTCAAACCGTTCATCATGATCTATGGGACTATGATATCCCCTGCCCGCCCGTACTAACCCAAGTTAAACATAATGGGGTATGGATTGATGCTGCTGCTCAAGTCACAAAAGTCGGTCATTTATTTTTGTTTAATAGAGAAACTGGAAAACCATTGTTTGAAATAGAAGAACGACCAGTTCCTAAAAGCACATTACCAGGAGAATATTCCTGGCCCACTCAGCCATTCCCAGTAAAGCCCCCGGCATTCGCTCAGCAAAGATTTACCACAAATGAGGTTGCCAAAATAAACCCTGAATCAACAAATTGGATATTGAAGCAATTAGAGGAGATGGAGACAGGGGACATTTATTTACCACCAGGCTCTAAGAAATCTGTTGTATTACCACAATTTAATGGGGGAGCCGAGTGGGGAGGCGCTGCGTGTGACCCGATGACTCAAACGTTATATGTAAATGCAAGTAATGAGGCTGAATGGATAAGTATGAAACCATCAAAATCAGCACAGGAGATTAGCAGTTATAATTTAGGCAAAGAAATTTATCGATCATTATGTGCCAACTGTCATGGCAATTCTTCTATTGCAAATTCATTTAAAGCCGCTCCAGCATCTCTTGATAAAGTAAGTGAGAGGTTGAAAAAGGAAGTGACCATGGAAGTTATCAAAAATGGAAGAGGGGCGATGCCTTCATTTGGTTTCATGGCCCCGGAGGAACAGACTGCCATTGTTAATTTCTTATACAAAACCGGAAAGAATACCAAGTTGAGTATCGAAAAAATTAATTCTAAGTGGCGAGATGAAATTCCATACATAGCGACGGGTCACCACAATTTTAGAGATCCAAATGGATTCCCTGTTAATAAAAGACCTTGGGGCACCTTAACGGCTATAAATTTAAATACAGGGGAATTCATTTGGCAGGTCCCGTTGGGTACTTACCCAAAATTGGAAAGGCAAGGATTTCTTCCCACTGGCACTTTTAACATAGGTGGCCCAATAGTAACGGCAGGAGGATTAGTCTTCATTGGAGCCACTATGGACGAACGATTTAGAGCCTTTGACAAATCAACGGGTAAAGTACTTTGGGAATTCCAACTCGATGCTGGAGCTTATTCAACGCCCGCTACTTATTTTGTAGACGGCAGGCAATATGTGATTATTGCAGCAGGTGGAGCAGGAAAGCCGGGCACAAAGCCCGGCAATAAATATTTTGCATTCAGATTACCGAAAGACAATTGAGGAATTACTCCACTGCTCGCAATGGCACTGACAAGTATGTCTGGAATTCTTCCGCAAAATCGACAGCAATACAGGCGTGAACTTTCCCCTGTTTGTCTTGAAACCCTGCTTTTTCTTTTAGGCAATAAAAAGGTTGGTGCCAAACATTGGGGAGAATGTTAACACCAAAAGATCCGTCGCAATAGAAAGCGGTAAAATCTTCAGGTTTTATATCATCACCAGGAAGAGCCATGACAGCGATGAATTCAGCATGGTCTTTAGGGTAAAATATTTGACTTCCATCAGGGTGATAATTAGCTTCACGGACATAGATTCGAGATCTATCCACATTAGATGCAGACTCCGACGCATTTATAGGATCGTCAAACCAACCTGTGACATAAAATTTATCGACAGCATGATTTCGACCGTAGGCCATATTACCAACCCACTCCATGACGAATTCGCCTTCGGTTATGCCACCCTCATTACCTGTTCCCGGGACGACAGGTCTCCAGCCCTGTTGGGGCCATGTGACTATCTCAACCTCTGCATCTTCGTATGAATTGACGATAGTTGCATATCCTTTAAGGGATTCCTCAGTGGCTTTTACAAGTGGGACATCCAATATTTTCATTCCAGGTTCCTTGATAGAAATAATTCTATCGACAGGAAGTGTCATGGCCGGCTTTGGGGTAGAGTCATTTTGATTCATGATTCTTAGGTAAGACGCATAACATTACGTTTTAAAATCCGATAGTCTTAAGTATTGATTTAACAATATATTCTTTCTTTTTTGAAACCAGCTGGATAAGCATGGCTAATGGAAGGGTTGCAGAATTGATGTCCAACAATAATTGGGCACTGGCAATTCTCCACCATCAGGGAAACTTCAAATTCCAAGAATCTTGGCTTGGTCTATAGAGCGCATGGAGCGAATCCAAATTTCCCCTCGGCCATATCTGTTTTTCTAAAACCTCTATTAACTTTGTTGCCTCGGAAAAAAATCCACCAGCAAGGTTTTAAGATATTTTTGGACTTAGAAAAGTTCTATCAAAAAGCGGTATGAGAATGACCAAAAGGATAAATTGGGATGCCTTGGTCAATATCTCCACAACTTGAAAAAACTTTAGTTACGCTCATTGAGGCTTATCAAATCATTCTAAGAGGCACTCAGTTTAGTCTTACATGACGAGACCGAATAAATTAAATAGAGCAATAAATGCATAAAAACTATTTAGGTCTTGGTAAATTTTCCCAGTGACCAAAACTGTCTACGCCGGAAACGACGACCCCTTTCCTTGCCCATCCAAACTCAGGTTTCACAGACGTGGATGCATACCTTAATGTAAGACCGCATCGCCTTTTTTGAGAAGTATTAGGCTCGGAACCGTGTAATAACAGATCGTTATGAATAGAAAATTCACCCGCTTTGAGATGCACCTCTACAGCACCAGATGTATTGAGTTCAGGACAACTCGCTTCTAATCCAAGCACTGCCTTTTCTCTAGATTTATCAAGTTCCTGGAATTCTAGTTTCCCTTTCAAGTGAGATTTTGGGATAAATTTCATAGGAGCATTAGATGAATCAACGTCATCGACAGCAAGCCATACAGTCACGGTTTTAGTGGGGGTTAAAGGCCAATAAATACAATCCTGATGCCAAGGAACTCGCATTCCGTCGTGCGGCATTTTGCAAAAGAAATGAGCCCCCCAGGCGACGATGTCGTCACCCAGCAAATCTTTTACAGGTGAAATAATATTTATATTGTGCATTAAGTCGTAGATACGCGGATATTTTAAGTGCGCAGTGTTTATGGAGTAGCTTGACTCACCACGAGAAGAAACCTCTTCTAAGATTCTATCGAAATACCCACGCAATTCACAAATATCGGAAATGGATAGGCCTCGAAAAGGCATGAGGTAACCATCTTTATTAAAAGAAGCTATCTGTTTCTCGGATAGAAAAGATGGATTGTCATTTGTTACCTTCGAAAATTGCAAGTCTCTGTCCATGAAGGAAAGTTGCTCAAATGAAGGGTTATGGATACTGGAGAGATCGTGCATTATTCAGTTTATTATTCCTTACGACTGATAAAATAATCCACGGCCGCTTTCATAGCTGTTCTTATGGGGGTCTGGGGCATTCCAAGGTCATTAACCGCTTTCGACGCATCAAACCACATATAGTTTTTTGCCATTTTTACACCACCTAATGGAGCTTTTGGAGGACGGCCTGTAAGTGCTGATATTCTTTCTGAAAAAAGCGCAGCAAGGTAAGCTATAAAATACGGCACCTGCATATTAGGTGCTTTCTTTCCAGTAACATTTGCCAATTCCAATAAGAACTCTTTCATAGTGATATTGCCCTGAAGGTTACCTAGAATATACCTTTCCCCGATTTTACCCTTTTCGGCCGCTAACAGGTGACCGGCGGCAACATCTCTGACATCAACCCAATTGAGCCCAGTATCGAGAAAAGCTGGCATCTTATTATTGATGAAATCCAGAATGACTTGGCCAGTCGGTGTCGGTTTAATATCGCCCGGTCCAATAGGCGCACTTGGGTTTACGATAACAATAGGTAAGCCCTCAGATGACATTTTCAATGCTAATTGTTCAGCCAACCATTTCGAATGCTTATATGGATTAAGCATTTGTTTTTCCCCAAGCATGTGGGATTCATCAGTAGGAACTACCGGTTGACGCTTTTTATCTGGAACACCAACGCACCCAACAGTGCTTGTATAGATAATTTTCTGACAATCAAAAAGTTTGGAAGCCTCTAAAATATTTCGAGTACCTCCGACATTCGCGTCATACATTGGCTGGTAATCTTTCATCCAAAGGGAATAGGCGGCACCCACATGAAAAACCCATTCACAGCCCTCTACTGCGGAATTAACAGAAGCTTCGTCTGTTAAATCACCAACATAATGCTCGAAGCTGACATCTGAAATAGCTGAAAGATCCGCACCTTTTCGATAGAAGCCTCGAACTTCGTGGCCAGACTTTGAAAGATGGCGCAGGACATGTCCACCAACAAAACCACTAACACCTGTAACCAGACACTTCATTAAACAAATTTACTTAGGTAAACCTTCGAGTTTATTTCACAACCCTTTGTAGTGGGAACTTTCCGATTTGCTTATACTTTGTTTCGTATTTGTCTCTTAAATGTGTTTGTTTGTTTTGAAGATCAATTTGCCTACCATCGATAAATGCCATTTTGATATCGCAAATGATTTCTAATGGAGAGTGCGTTGCCACTATCAACGTGGCACTTTTTTGTAATTCGATCGATCCATAATGGTCATCTATTCCCAAGACTTGCGCAGCTCCCAAGGTTACTGATTTTACAGCTCCCTTTTTTGAAAGACCGTAACCAACCGCAGCGCCAGCATTGTACGGGAGATTTCTCTCATTCCCAAACATTTTAGACTGAGCCAAGCACCATTTTACCCCATTTTTTTCAAGAATCGAAGGCAGCTTAAATGCTTCGTCATAATCACTATCTATTCTTCTGGGCAATCTATATGTGTTAATTAAAATAACCCCGACATCATTTTTCTTTATCAGCGGCATACATAAATGTGCCTCATGACCACCGACTATTACCAAATTAAATCCATATTTTTGACTTACCTGAATTGCCGATACAATTTGATCAAATTTTTGAGCGGAAACAAAAACGCTTTCTTCTGCTTTACCTCCCTTTTCGTCTGGAAAGATATTACGAATAGCATCAAATTGAAGATTCCTAGCTTCCTGAAGACCGGAGTCGAGTGCCGCATAATAATCTAAGGCATCGTCAAAGAACTTGATAATTTCTTTGACTTGGTTATTGGCATTTTCTCTTTGTTTTTCGGGTGAATCTTTCATCCAAGAAGCTGTGATAATGCTCATGTTCGGCCAAGACACCACGAGGCCAGCAGACTCAGTGACAGTCATATCCTCGGTCGTCCAACCATCCAAGCGAATGACGCCTGCTCTTCCCGGAATAGTTCCACCACTCGGAAAAACACCTGCTAATAGAATACCATTACTGCGACTCACAGGAATGACAGTCGAGTCCGGGTTGACGGCAACAGTTGCTCTGGCTTCTGGCGTCTCGCTGCCATATTCATCGATATCAGTGGGATCACTCAGTGAGCTTATTTCTTTCAAACCAAGTTGTGTAAATGGGTGAATCAGACCAGGGTAAACATGTAATCCCTTTATTGAGATGACTTTCGT
>CBFHOE010000005.1:314963-342151 GCA_965657355.1 Limisphaerales bacterium
TTATTCGATGAGCATTGAATTTCTTATTCCACATTCTCCACATTGTGACTGTGATGGATCTATTCCACGTTCTAATAATTCAAGATTTCTCTTTTGGAGAACACGAGCTTTCCAGTATTGAGCTGGGGACTCAAATTTAGAATTCACTTTACCGAGCATTAAATTCTCAGGATCCGGTTTAGATGTTTTAGGTTCTTTTGATCGATTTTGCTGAGGTTTCCCGGAACCAATAATTTTCGCCATTAGCCTTTTGCGTTCCATTTTAATAGATTGACGTAATTCCTGGTCTTTCTTGACTGAAAAATATTCACGTCCATCAATCCATGTGGATTGACAAACGGTTGCAGTGGAGAATGGGTGACCATTCCAAACAGCAAAGTCGGCATTTTTGCCAACTTCTAATGAACCTACTTGATCTTCGATCATAAGTTGCTTTGCTGGATTAAGAGTGACAAATTTAAGTGCCTCTATTTCAGAAAGGCCACCATACTTCACGGCCTTTGCAGCTTCGAGGTTCATTCTTCGCGCCATTTCACTATCATCTGAATTGAAGCTCACCACCATTCCTGCTTTGTGCATAATGGCACCGGCAAATGGAATAGCGTCCTGAACCTCAACTTTATATGCCCACCAGTCTGAAAAAGCAGATCCACCTATGGCGTGCTCTCTGATTATTTCAGCAACTTTATAACCTTCCAATATGTGTTGGAAGGTTCCGATCCTAAATCCAAAATCACCAGCCACTCGACACAACATGAGAATTTCATCTTGCCTGTAGGAATGGCAATGGATAAGTCGTTTACTCAATAATATCTCCGAGAGAGCCTCCAATTCTAAATCCCTTCTGGGGGCAACACCAATTTCTCCATCTTTATATTTTTGATGACGCGCAAGGTATTCATTTGCAGCCTGGAATCTTTCGCGAAAGACGCTTTCAACGCCCATTCGAGTGTTTGGATATCGACTCTGTTTGCGCTTTACGTTTTCACCAAGTGCAAATTTTATGCCTGGCATAGCGCCCTTAAAGTGCATCTCATCAGGATGTGAAACTCCCCAACGCAACTTGTTCACCTGATTTTGGCCTCCGATTGGGTTTGCTGACCCATGAAGAGTATTCACAGTGGTCAAACCTCCAGCCAGCTGACGATACCAATTTACATCATCGGGGTTCGTACTAGTCCCAATGTTCACTTCTGCTGTGATAGCTTGCCCTACTTCGTTGACTCCACGTTCAATACCAGTATGAGAATGACAGTCGATCAGTCCTGGAGTAACATGCATGCCTCTAGCATCAAATTCAGTCCAGACAGCTTGGCTGTCTTTTAAAAATTCAATGGCTTTGTCATGAGTTCCAACAAACAGAATTTCTCCACCGCTAACAATTAAATCCCCTTCTATATTTCCTTGTGGGCCGCTTGTCCAAATGTAAGCATTTTGCAGCCAGAAATCTTTCTGAGTTGGAAGGGACTCGTATGCATAGGGACCAAATGGGAGTGCGAATGGTGATATGAATGGTTTGTCTTTCTCTTCTCCCTTGTTCGCATCTACCTCCATTTCTGGTTTTAAGGGTTGATGCGAGGAAACCAACCTCATGGAAGCTTTGAAATCTCCACTAGATATTGAGCCAGTCACCTTTCTCTTTTCAACGTTGAAAGAAAGCTCCAAAGAGCCAACCTCTCGCTTCGAATCATTGCTCTCTTCATCAAAGACCAAATTTAATCCCTGATTATTCCATGAGTAAACAACTGGGCGCATTACTCCTTGATGATTGATATGTCCATGCCATAAGCCCTCATGTTTTTCCAGAACAAGAATAAGATTGGGATCTTCTTCTTGCATACCGGTCAGCTGCCAGCGTCCCTCATACTTAGATTCTCGTGCATCCGAGAGCCGGGTTCCAGAGATTGAAACTCTTTCAGAATCTTTATTAGACTTGGACCATCCATTTAATTGACCATTTCCATTTATATTAATGTTCAGTTGAATCCAGTTCTTTTTTATATCCGCTTTTGCCAATAAGGTTTTTCCATCGGTTTCAATATCATCAAGCGGAACAACAGCATTATCAGCTTTTATATGACCGATATATTTACCCTTCGCTGTCTTTACAATTTTTAATAAACCGGTAGTTGTCTCACCTTTGTGGTTATTCATCTCGCCGCTCCAAGTCCCTACCCAGCTAAATTTCGGGTTTGTCTCTGTTTTTTTATCAAGCTCTTTTTCGTTATTCTCTTCAGATGGTAATTTATTCGCAGTCCAATCTTTACCAGATCCATCTAAATTGACTGTTCGTCCAGCTAGGTGGAATTGATTGTTTTCCTCGTCGGGGAAAATGCCAGCAGTGAAAACAATTAATGGCTCGTCGCCGAAATCAGGATGGCGACTAACAAAATGCAATGTTTCGCCACTCACACTAAAGTATGAAACTTCAGCCTCGGACTCCCCAATAATAAGCTTTGCCGATTTTTCACTTTTAACCTCCAGTATGACTGCCTGATTATCTTCAAATAAGCCGGTGATTTCCCAGTTCCCTTTGAATTCCGGTTTAGAATCCTTTTTAAACTTATGAACATTCCCATCAATCCAAGAAAACTGCACTTCTGCACCCTTGGTGAATATGGGCTTGTCAGTGATAGTGAGATTTGCCTTTTTTCCGCCTTCTATCGAGCCAGCTAGATGAGATATTCCTAATTTTTGAGCAGGCAGAGTCGTTAAGGCGTTTAAAAGAATTTCTGAATCGACGCCTGTTTCTTGGACTTCCTGTACGAGTCTGAGGAAGTCATTTACCCCACCCGAGGAGGTGAGTAGAAATGGAAATTGGCGGTCAGCAAGATAAAGAATATTTTTAGGTAAATGTTCCCAATCCATTAACTGGCGCAAATTCACACTTTCTTGCTCTCCTACAGAGCCAATTCCGGGCTTTGATGGAAAATCTAAAGGAACAATAACGGGATACTTTCCCGAGAGAGCCTTTAACCTTTTGAATTCGCTGCCCGTTCCTTTTAAAAGAGCTTGGGTAATTCCAAATTCATCGAGAATTTTCTCCGCTCTCACAAGGTCTAATTCATCCTGACCGCTCATGATAAATTTTGAAGGGCCATTGATCGCCCCTCTAGGATGACTTCTTTCAACCCTGATGGAATCCAATGCGTTTGGACCATATTTATTCCCGCTTCGTGCATTATATTCAGCATCAAGAAGTGTTTGACGAATTAAAGATATAAGTCCCATAAGAGAATTCGGACGGCTTCCGGATTCGAGGGCCACAGACTGATAACTCTCACCCTTAATGAATGGAGCTCTCTTCTGTGATCTGTCTCCGGGAATGGCTCCGAGACTTATAATAGCAGTCTGACCTCTGAAAATACCTTTCGATGGTACTACTTGAGCGATACTGAAGCCTGCTTTTCGTAAATTAATCCTGTCCGACTCAGATGGCAGAGAGGCCTCTTTAGCGGAGCGTGAAGGCTGAACCCGAGGGTTCCAATGGGATCCAGGTCTATTCGGATCACCGTCAGTAACAGAAACTTCCAAATATGGCTCAATGAATCCTGGGTATATGTGTGAACCCTCAATATCCCAGATTTTATAACCGCTTGGAACTTTCTTTTTCCCAGACTTAAATACATCGACGATTTGGTCTCCCTTTATCAAGATCCAGGCATTATCAATAGATTTACCTGGAGAGATGTAAACTTTTTTTCCATGAATCGCATGATAGTTTACTTGCGGACTGGGTATTCCGTTAATGGGTGGCTCCAACAAATTCTCTGCCATGGCACCATGGTCCTGGGATAATAGAAGAAATGCCCCAAGAATAATGTATATTGTCTTCTTCATTATGATCAGTCTAAACAATGAATCATTTGCTAATAATTTTATGAACGAAAATTCTGTATTAGAGTTTCCTCGCGCGTAAAGTATGTTTTAAGGATAAGCTTTTCGGTAAATTTGAAAAGCTTATCCACTCAAATAGTGGTTTATTTAATCAGGCGTGCCCTGAATATTTTTTCACGGAGCTATGGACGATAAGGACTTAAACAAAAATTTTACCCCACTGACTATCAATCCAATCTTTCATTGTTTTGAAACTGGTAGTCCATTTGCGAAATGCTCAAAATGTAATTCGCATTTAGATACCACACTCCAGCCTTACATTATTCATAAAGACTGGGGGCCAAATGACCTCTCAAGCGAATTTGCTCTATGTTTTAGTTGCATAGAAGACCTCCGTGAATCCACATCAAAAGAGTCTAGACAAAAAATAGAATCTTTTATCCAGTCGTCGGGGGGTCTGGAGAAACACGAAGAGATTTTGGAATCGGGGAGTAAAAATGATGCCGGCTCAGACTCTCGAGAGATAGACCATTGCGTCCTATGCACTCGCGACATCGAAAGACCCGGAGCGCCGCATAGTTTGACCTGTTCTGTAATCCATACAGGCCCATTTGCAATACCTCAAGCAATCGCCACATGTGGTGCATGCGAGGAACAATTAATGGAATTATTGTCTAAAGAGACAAAAGATTCTTGGGATGGGTTCTATGAGTCTATTATTGATAGCCCTCCGGTAGATATGGTTGACCTCCCTGGCCCTAAGAAGCCCTGTGTCGTTTTTTAAAACTAAGGACAGAAGTTCTTTAGATATTAGAACTAACGGCAGAACCAACTATTGTGGAATCGAAATCCAATCCCATAAATTTCCAGTTTTCCCACTTTCAAAAGAGACTCCATCCACGTGCACCTTCATGCCGCCCATGGTTGTGACTTTATCAAATTTGAGAGAATTAATCCCGTGTTGACTTAGTGGCTTGACCTCTCGAGGGTCTGATTGGCCATTACTATTTTGATCAAACCAAACCGAAATCCCATCAAGCTCATTACCGGATAAGCACCTGTCGGCATTGTTATCCAGGGATGCAATGGCATCAAAACCATCTTTCCAAATAAGTTGGAAGGTATAGTTTCCAAATAATTGTCGTCCCGATCGAATACTTTTTGAGTTCATAGGATCCCAGACAAGGATCCCAGTTTCTGGTGAAATCCAGGAGCATGATTCGGAGTAACCATCACCGTTTAAATCAAACCGAACAAATTGATTTGTTCGTGCGAATTGATTCGGTTTAATTTTATCATTATCTGTTATGACTAAAGGCGTGATTGGACCAACTTTCAATTTCTCCATTTTTTTCAAATGATCCGAAATTGTTTTGATTCTAGATTCCACGAGAGTATCGTCTTTCAGCAAAGTTTTCCCGGCTTCATAGCTAACTAAACCAGGCAATCCTTCTGGAGGCCTGAACTGCCTTTTTTGATCCTTTGATTTTGAGATTAAAAAAGCCTTCCAGAACAAGCTTTTTATGATCTTTTCGTCTATGTTTTTAAAAGCATCGCTTTCTAATTTATTCACCTCAAGAAAATCATTTACCTGCTGATAGAGGGAGGCAAGCCCGAGGTAATAGAGTCCCTCGTCTTTAGAAATCTGAATCGCTTTTAAAAAATAATTCTTTGATTTTTCAGCAAACACCAAGACTTCATTAGCAGAAAGTTTTTTAGGCCTCCATTTCGATTTTTTCAACTCATTAGTCACAACGCTCAAACGCTTGTAAAAATTATTCCTAACTTTAGAGTCAAGCTCAGCCAATGAGTCTAGTTGAAATTCTTCTAGAACGCGCTTTTGAGCTTCGTTGCGCAGCAGTATATATTTGAAGTCTGCAGCCATCCAATGTGGAGCCACAGATGATCGCGCCCCTGGGCGACCTGAGTCAAATCCAGGAACGGTGAGACTTTGGTTATAAAAGGAAAGGTAATAAGCTCGTGCAATAGTATAATAAGCTCGTGCGTCTTTTGGGTTCTCGGCCAAATGAGCCTCGGTATTCTTTACGATTCTTTCCAATGGAATGGGACTAGGAGCCATAAACATCCCAATGGATGAGATTTCGAAAACAAAAAACAGACTAAACGTAATGATGAGCCTTCTCATTTGCAGCTTAAATATAAGACAACATAATTTACTTGCAATATAAACAACCAACACGTTTTCACGACACCGAGAGCCAGCGAAGAGAAAAAACTAAACTGATTTATCGTAATCCATACCCATTATTCGTTTCTTAAAAGCCAACTTTAAATCGAAAATTTAATGTGAAGCAGCAGGCAAGCAACCTCAATTTTTGAAATCGTCCCTTATAAAAACACTAAGACACAACGCGAACCAACTGCTCCGTGCCACACCGTTAATTATTCTAATGAAATCACATTCCTTGATTTATATGAGATTTAGCAAGTAGCTTTCAGAAAGATAGTGTGATCGAAATTGTTGAAATAAAAGTCTCATCGGAGCTTTATCACCACCAGAAATACTAGAAAATATTTTCTATCTTATAATTTCTTTTATCACTACCAAGCCCAATAGAAAATGAATGCCCAATCGTTTTTCCTATCAATACTTTTCCAATGGGTGAGGAAGGTGTGACCACGGAGATCTCCTGATTATTGTATTCAATTTCAGCACCGCCGGATGCTGGCCCAACAAAATAATAGATAGATTCTTCTTCAAGTCGCAATTCAACCAAAGCCCCAATGTCTATAGTTTGACCATCGTCAAAATCTGAAAGAATTAAGGTTTCAAAAGAGTCAAGATCAGCTTTTGCCTGGAGGGCTTGCTTCGCTTGCCCATGAGCCAGATATGATGCTTCAAGTCCTCTTGTATCATATTTACCTTCGGGCTTGTTATGCTCATCCGTCGCCTCGTCGCTTGCTGAACTAGCTGCTCTGAAATAAGTATCTAGGTCTTTTTTTAATTTTTTTATAATGAGGTGGAGAATTTCTTCCTTATCCATAACCGAATAATTCTATTACAATGAAAGATAAACGAAGTAAATTAGACAACTTGAAATTTAAAATAAAATATTTGATCAAGCATACCTCTTGAGGATAAAGGAATCGCTTTCTTAATTTAAAAATGAAACGAATTCGGCACGGTGCTTCTTGAATTCATCATAGCTCTCGAAGTTAAAGCTGCCGAGAAGGTACTGGATTACGAATGAATTATCACAGTATTTTGTCATATGATGTTATGTAGCTGTATAGTTTTCATTTTGATCGCCACATCAGAATGACGTGAACCCCATCATTTCTCGCTTCGCGATTCCACAGCCCAAAATAATTAAACGTAGATTTTATAAAACTTTTATTAAAACCCGATTGATTCTCAGATACACTATCCGGAATCATTAATTTTCAATTTCGGTGGGAATACGATGCGTCGCTATGTTTGCCAGTAATTTCCCGAAAAAATTAAATCTAATGTCAAAAACAAACCTCTAATTAAAAACAGAATATATGAATAAAATGACTTCTTTACTGATTTTGGCAGTTATTCTCAGCTTTTTCACTTCGTCCGCCGCGGAAGAGGGAACGGGAAAACCAGTATTTGAGAGCGAGATTATTGATACAAAAAAGAGGCAAGTCGAGATTAGGGCTAATATAAAAGGTGCTAAAAAACTTTACCTGGTCGTTGATGATGCAGGAAATTATTCACATGATTGGGCCGATTGGATAAATCCGAGGCTGATAGGGATTGATGGAGAGCTTGAGCTCACGAGTTTAAAATGGAAAAAAGCCACCCAGCAATGGGGAAAGACTCGAATTGGAAAAAATGTAAGCGGAGGGGACATCATGCTTAATGGGAAAATTTTGGCCAATGGTATCGGCACCCACGCCAACTCCATCATTGAATATGATCTTCCGAGCAAAGACTTTCATGAGTTCAGGGCAACTGGAATAATCGATGATGGTGGGATTCAAGACACGGACAGGTCATCTGTGCAATTTCTCGTGTATACAAAATTACCAGCAGCTAGGGAAAAGAAAATTGCACGATCCTCAGCTTCAGTCTTCGATCCAAGCGCTTATAAAAATGTAGAAAAACTCCGACGCGAGATGTTCAGCACTCAAGTAGATTTAGAAATTTCAGTTTGGGCAGAATCGCCACTCTTTTATAATCCTACGAATATTGATATCGATAAAGATGGCAGAATTTGGGTCGCAGAAGGGGTAAGATACAGAGGGGCGCAGGGACTTCGCCCCAAGGGCGACCGCATAATGGTTTTGCAGGATACCGATTTGGATGGCAAAGCAGATGCGAGTCATGTGTTTGTTCAGGAAGAATTTCTCTTGGCTCCATTAGGTATCGCTGTCATTGATAATAAAATAATCGTTTCGCAAACACCTTCCCTACTTGTCTACACTGATGTGAACCGGAACCAACGATTCGATAAAGAAATCGATACACGAGAGGAATTACTGACCGGCTTTCAGGGGCGAAACCATGACCACAGTCTTCACAGTGTCACCGCCGGACCTGACGGTCTTTGGTATTTTAATCACGGGAATTGCGGTGCCACTTTTACGGACAAATCGGGTAGAACCTTCCGAGTTGGTAGTCCATATATGAACCAGAATGTTGCGGGGACCCGAAGCGATGATGGAAATATTTGGCTTGGAGGGGCGACTTATCGCATGAACCCAGATGGCTCGCATGCCCAAGTCATCGGTCATAATTACAGAAATTCTTACGAACAAGCTGTTAGTTCATTTGGCGACGTTTTTCAAAATGATAATGACGACCCGCAAGCGTGCCGCACGACATTTATACTTGAATACGGGAACGCAGGCTTTGCCTCAAGCGATGGTAAAAGATCATGGTCTGCGGACAGAAGACCCGGGCAATCTACCAAAATAGCCGAATGGAGACAGGAAGACCCGGGCACCATGCCAGCCGGAGATGTTTATGGAGGTGGCGCCCCCACGGGCATTGTTCATTATGAAAACGGGTCTTTGGGAGAGAAATACCAAGGACTTCTTCTGAGTTGTGAACCGGCCAGGAATGTTGTGTTTGGATATTACCCAAAACTTGAGGGAGCAGGGTTTAAATTAGAGCGATTTGATTTTGTAACGACAAATATTGAAAAAGATTTTGCGGGCGCCGATTTCAGAGGAGGTGCTAGCTGGGAAAAGAAAAAGACTCTTTTCCGCCCATCCGATGTATCTGTTGGTGTCGATGGCGCCGTATATATTGCTGATTGGTATGATCCAAGAGTTGGGGGCCATGGCATGATAGACCGTACGTGCTATGGAACAATTTATCGAATTGCCCCGAAAGGATTTAAACCAAAAATTCCACAGCTCGATTTAAATACAACCAGCGGGCAAATAGAGGCATTAAAAAGCCCGGCAGTTAACGTTAGAAACCTTGGGTTCACAAAATTAAAGAGCCAGGGGAAAAAATCAGTGAAGCCAGTGTCCCGATTATTAGGTGATAAAAATCCATATATTCGCGCGCGAGCCATATGGCTTCTATCTCAACTTGGAGATCAAGGCATTAAAAGAATCGAAAAACTTTTGAATTCAAAAAGCGAAGAAACAAGAATCACTGCATACCGCGCATTAAGGAGACAAAACCATAATTTTATAAAAATGGCTGAAAAGATGGCAAAAGATCCTTCCCCTGCAGTCAGGAGAGAAGTTGCGGTCTCGATGAGAAACGTCGCTTTAAATCAAGGTCACGAAATCTTACTGGAGCTTGCGCGCAGGTTCGATGGATTAGACAGAACATATCTTGAAGCACTAGGCACAGGGTGCTACGGAAAAGAAGCTCAAATGTTCCAAATTTTGAGAAAAGAATTAGGTGGTGACCCTCTTTTTTGGAGCCAGGCATTTGAGAGAATTGCCTGGAGACTCATGACCCCGGCCGCTATTGAAGGACTGAGCCAAAGAGTTTTAAATCAAAGTCTTCCGAATCAATCCAGGAAACTTGCAATGGATGCTCTTGCTTTCATAAACGAAGGAAGTGCAGGTGAAGCCCTAGTAAGAGTAGCTAGTATGAAAAATGACCCGCTGAGCGGTGATGCCAAGTGGTGGATCAATCATCGACATAAAAATACATGGCGTGAGTTTAACCATGTGAAGAAACTAAATTCTGAAAACAATGAAGCTATTTTAAAAGGTTTTGTCACTCCAGATATTCCTGAGGACAAGCTCCCAGCCACCTCTGAAATTCTTGCACTAAAAGGAGATTACCAGAAGGGAAAGAAAACGGCGCTGCGTTGTATCATGTGCCACCGAATCGGAGAGCTGGGAGTTGACTTTGGTCCAGCCCTGGACGGATGGGGAAAAAAGTTTAATGATGAGCAAATTATCGAGGCAATTACCCGCCCAAATAAGGAAATTGCACTGGGATTTGAAGGAGTAGAAATAGAGACAAAAGACGGAAATAAATGGCAAGGACGCGTCATTCAGGAAGGCGACCCAATTGTCATAACTATTATGGGCGGAACACAACATACAATCGATGCTGAAAACATTGCTTCCAGAACAAAAATGAAAAAATCTCTCATGCTTTCTGCTGGGCAGTTAAAACTAACGCCGCAAGATATCAAAGATCTCGTCGAATTTCTGAAGAAATAATCAACTCGGCCGAGCTCCATTTCATAATCAAAAGTGTATCATGTCTCCTAGCATTTCTATTTTAGAATTGGCATTTTTTTGAGGCTGTCAAAATTATTTAATGAAGTTCTTTTTCATTAAATTATTTAATGATTCCGTTTTGTTATGAAGTTCATTGCAGGAGCCGAAAGATTTCTCTGATGCCTCCTCCATAAATTCGAGAATCTTACTCCTTAAGGAAGATGAGGTGTTTTTATTATGTCTCTCCGGGATTAATCGGAGCAATTCACTCCTCTTTTCCTTCAAATCAAACACAATAGAAAGGGCTCGTTCGAAGCTTATCTTTGAGCACTCCAATTCATTCAATAAATGGCACCTAAACGTTCGGCAGCATTGGGGACGATGAGCATATACAGAGCATTGACATTCCTCCAAAGCATTACAAGGCTGCAACAATAATGGTTCAGCTTGAGAGTCATCGACTCTTAGGCCGAGGTCTTCACAGCGGTCCAACTCATCGTCGTTCTCAAGCTCAATATCTTCAAAGAAAGTTCCATCACAGCATAAACCACATTGAACACACAGCTTTGAAGCTAGATCCGACATTTAGTTCATTTTTATAGACTATTGACTAGTCTACTCTGCATTTGCTTTCCGGGAGCGCTCTCGGGCAGCCGCCCGAATCTTTTTCCGGGCTTCTTCCAATCGGTCTGGCCACACGAACTTGGGAGCTTTAGATGGATCATACCCTTCGAGATGCCCATTAAGTCGAGTCACTGGTTTGGTGTATTTTAAAACGGTATCTCCAAAGACTTCTCTACATAAATCAGCTAATCCAGGGTCGTATTCTATGAGCTCGGCACGGGTATTCACATGGTTGTGATCGTGATCATTTTCCCTGTTATCATCGAACCAACTTTGTACGCCTTCAGCAAAGTATTCATGATGATTAACAGATGCATATTTCCCTTTCCATAAGCCCGCATTCATAGCTTCATCATATGCCTTTCGAACGCGGCTATCAAAACTGGGATCGACATTAGTCATTCCTCGCAAATGAATATTATGGGCAAATTCATGAATAAAGATATTTTCTGCTGCATAAGGGTCCCCTTCATAACCCAGAAGATTTTCTTCAGCACAGGAACAATATGGATCGGTAATACTACCTCCCATTCCGCGTGCTCGAGCATCGCGGTAATCCGAAGGAAGAATGCCCGGAAAGCCGGGAATAGGGTGTCTCCCTAACCACTTCCATTCTGGTTGGTCGGTAGTAAATTCGTTCCAGGCTAAGATACTTAGACGAGCCCCACTTTTAATCATTGCGTCTCGAACATCAGGACGCTTGGCGAGCATCATATTGGCTAAGTATACCGCCTCCTTCAAAGCATATGGGCTGACTTTCTCGGAAGCAACAATTGGAAATCCACCAGCACTAGCGCGTTGTTTGTAAAATGAAGGAATCCCATCCTTGTCGGGCGGATCGTATCTATAACCCTGAACCAGAACCTGGCTTACAATTGTATGCTCCGTTTTGTCATCGACCCCAACAACGGCAAATTTATGCCCCAGGGTTGTTGTTATAAACTTATCCTCTCCCGGATAAATCAAGCCATTAGGAATACGTTCCTTCTCAGATTTGAGCCAAAAAATTTCAACAGCCTGATCACTTGCATTGAGGATTCTTAGACGAGGTCGCGGCGTATCTCTGCCAGCCACAAATCCGGGCAGCGCAAAAAGAACATGAGTGATGAGAATAATGAATAAAATTTTATGTTTCATTTCGTCATTAAAATGATTTACGGCATTTCAAACTAAAATATTATGGCCTGTCGACAAGCTCAATAAGCTGCAAAGTACCATGCCCATTAGATAATGTCAGGTCCAGAGCCTTCTTGCTTGCCTGATCGAGTATGGAAACTCCAAATGTAGATATTTTATCCCACTCAAGTATTTTACCTTCAGCGTGATTAAAGTCGTTACGATTAATTTTTATTACAACGAGGTTCTCCCCGTGTATGCTTTTCGTGTAGGTGAAATCACCTAGATTATATCCACGCCTTAAAAATTTACTACCTATCCTCAACCTTAATAAAAGATTTCTTCCTTCAGGATTTATAGTGAGACAAAGTTGTTTTTCTTGAGATGTATCGAGTTCTGGATTTTGAAATTTATAAGTCTGAATGCCTCGCCCGTCCCTGCTAGACCAATCCCTAGTTCCATGCTTAAAGTCTTCAAAAACCATGTCTGTTTTTTTCAGTCTCCGAAGTCCGTCAAGATTGACCTCTTCGGGAAGAAAAACATGTTCGCGAGTATTGAGCGTGAATGCTGAGGATTCGCCTCTTTCTAAAGGCACAGTTTTTGACAAGCTATAGCGACAAAGCCCAAAAACATAGAGTGGCAGACCTTCTTCTATTTTAAGTTCGGCTATCCATTGATTTTCTGAACGAGTCGCCTTTGCGGTTTTCCAGAATCGAGTTCGGGAATTCGGGTCATAGCTATAATAAATTTCTGTATTTAGAAGCCTGCTTTGAGATAAAGGCGTGACTGTGAACTGAGCAGATTTATCACGAACCACAAGATTGGAAGGAGGAGTTAGGGGAATATTTTCATTTTCCCCTTTAAGGTATTTATTGAACCAAAGGTTGAGAAGAACCCATTGCTGAGGGCCAGGTCCATGGTTTTGATGGACATTACACGAAACTCGCCATTGATTGTGACTTAAAAGAGCCATTGATTGATAAATTCTTTCGAATGTTGAGTGGAAATCATTGGATGAAGTGATAAACAAAACGGGACATGCAACCATCGGCCAGTATGCGCTGGCATCGATCGTTGATTTATACAATTCCAAGTGCTTGAAATGTCCTCGAATACTGCTTCCCCGAATTCCCCCAGGAAAATCTATATATTTAAATCCTGTTCCTCCAACAAATGGCGCGACAGCCTTAAGTCGCGGATCAAAAGCGACGAGAGCTGTTATCATCCCACCCATTGAATACCCGGAAAATCCTATGCTGCTTGGATCAACCTCTGATTGTTGTTCCAAAAATGTTAGTGCTCGCCTACCAGCAAGCGCCAATATAAACCAATTCGAATTTCTAGGACTTGGGATTGGGTCAATGGTAAATTTGTCAGGTAACAAATTTTGTTTCCAGCTATCGCGTAATGCTTTTGGATAAAATCGTGGACCTTGTGTAGGATCAACTCGTCCCCAATCAGTATTTTCTTTGATACCTTCCTCCAAAGAACGACCTAACCAATTTATATCTAATGTGGCAAATCCCATCTGGGCAAAATATATACCTCTTGTTCTCTCTGCTCTTTGACCACCACCATGGCTCCAAACAAAAGCTGGATTCTTCATACCGTTGTCAGGAAATGAATAGTAGGCAGCTATGCGCGAATCGGCACCTTTGAAAATTCCAACTTTGAAAGTAACGTATCGGGTTATTACTCCATCTTGTTTCCACTCTCTGATGACATTCGTTTCTAATGCCTCCTTCCGTGGATCATAATCCGACCACAGTTCCTTAGCACTGGCCGGCAGCATTTCAGAATTGGAATACGGTATGAGGGTATCTTCAAAAGCAACAGACTGATCCTTTAGTAAAAAGTTAGTTATTAATACGAGGTAGATAAACCAAGCTTTATGTGAGAAATAAGAACCAAGGTTAGTCTTTGTGATGTATTCTTTCATATATGCATCTTTTTATGAATTGCCGCCAGGAGTAAGCTCACTCAGGTGGAGCTTTATTTGATACAATTCTTCTCCGCTTTCATGAATGAGGCGGTAATGGATTTGAGGATCATCTAAAGAAGCATCGACGGTAAATTCACCGAAGGCGTATTTTTTTTGAAAAGCATAGAGTGCATTAGGGTTCTCTTTGGCTTTTATTGCTGGCCCTGTCCGCCCGCCTAATGTGGCAGCTTCAAATTCATAGAATGTATACCCTGAAGGCCGTGGTATTTTAAACCCACAGGCTCCGTGCCGATCACCGGATAAGAGAACAACACCTGAGATGTTGTTCTCCTCGATAAATTGAAATATTTCTTCTCTTCCCTCTGGGTCGAATTTGCCCCATGAGTCTTTCCCATTACTGATATGGTCAGTCCACATGGTTCCACAAGTGATTATAATAAATGGCCCTTTACAATCCAGGAGCTGCTCCTTCAACCAATTTGTTTGATCATTACCAAGGAAACCGCGTTTTTCACCAGTTCGAAAATATCGATTATCTAGCATAAGCACGTCGCACGGACCGAACCGCGTTCGAAAGAAAATACCGCCACCATTGTTATTGAAACCGTAACTTGGATTGTTCCAGGCCTGACTGAATACCTGGCGAACGGAATCTCGGTCGAAATCTGTAAAACCTCTTGGGACACCAGCCAGGTCATTATCAAAGTAGTCGTGATCGTCCCATGTAACGTAGGTTGGAATTGATGCTGAAAGAGATCTCCAAGCAGGGAAGAAGTCCCGAATTTGATAGTCCGACCTATGTTTACCAAAATGATTTCTCTTGTCTTGAGCCCCAACATCACCGTACATGAGAAATGCACTCGGCTTTCGTTTCATTATCATATCGGCTTGTTGTTGATTGCCAAGCCCCCAACGGTGGGGGCACGTCCCGAAGGCTATTCGGATTCGATCATTTCCCGGTAAAGTCGATATAGAAGCGTTTGATGGTAATTGAATCTGCCGGCCATTAACTTCCACAGAATAGGTATAAGACGTATTTGGCTTTAATCCATCTAAAGGAATTAAAGCGACCAAATCAGTCTCATTAGAACTGGAGATCGGCCCGAAACTGTAAGTCTTACCTCCGGAATATAATACCACTTTCACTTCCATGGGCTTCGTGGTGCGGATCCATATCTTTGCACTTGTCTCTGTAATACAACCAAGCATTGGTCCGCCAAGATGAGTAATGTCATGCTTCCGGCAAAAGGTTTGAAAGGATTCATTTCGTGCCACGTCGGCATAACTGCTCAGCTTATGTTGTGAGAGAATAGAATCGATGATTGTGTATAGTGATTGTGTCTCTTTGGGTTGATCGCCCCATAAATTTAAAAGCTTTAAACCATCAATTTTACTAAGAGCCTTCCCCGAGCTATAACCGTCCAACGGAACAGCCTTTTCTAAAGAAAAGGTTTTTGAGAAAGGGAGGATTGAGGCCACCATCAAAAAAAAGCGTCTAGAAATTTTAGTCATCGCATGATTGAGTTGCCTCGATAATATGCTTTTTACAGCTGCCACTCAATTTTTTAGAAATTATGGCTCTTTATATGAGTGAGTCATACATCAAAAAACTTATACATGTATAAGTGCTCAATGCCAGCTTCAGTAAAAGTCTGGCCTTTTTCTAGATAACCTCGT
This sequence comes from Limisphaerales bacterium, assembly GCA_965657355.1. Lineage (GTDB taxonomy): Bacteria > Verrucomicrobiota > Verrucomicrobiia > Limisphaerales > JAJOIW01 > JAJOIW01. Next base: position 330,793 of record CBFHOE010000005.1, read on the forward strand.
TTTTTATAGAAATCTATAGCGTGAACTTGTCCATGTAGAAAGACTTGCTCCAGCCCTTGGTTTCTGGCCTCGTTCTCCAGGGTTTCTAAAATTAAAGTTCCAATTCCTGTGTTTCTATGGGTTTTCCTTACAGCCAGTCGACCAATTTTACCTGTTTGAGATAGTCGACCAGTTCCAATCGCTTCACCTGATTCTGCCAACGCGAGCGCGAATGTGCTTTCTGCATCCTTACCATCAAACTCAATCGTTTCAGGGACATTCTGTTCCCAAATGAAGACCTCATTGCGAATGGATCTTATATCATCTTGGTAATCTTTATAATCCACAATGAGAGTTCGGTAGCCTTCCACAAGAAATATTGTTTTCAATCTAAATACCCCACACAAGGAAATTAATCTAATTTGCCTCAAAACCAGGGTAGTACCACGTCACTCTTTTGATACGCAAAAATGATTTTTACTTGAGAAAAAACATGCGTCAAACCACAGAAATTGTGGGCTTGTACCAGCCTGAAGATCGGGCACAATACAAGCTACATACCCATTTATTCGAAAAAGTATTTGTCATAATTTAACTGAAGTCGATTTTTTTTGTATTTCCCATTTATTTTGCATGCATTGATTTCACGCTTGAGTGCCTTAACGTTAGCTATATTCAACAGAGGGTCTTTAGTTTTATGCCGCCAGAGATTTAGCTGCTCTTTCAAAAGAGCTAAAATTCCTTTGTGCTCACTGCTTTCAGCCAAATTTTTGAATTCAAAAGGATCTGTATGCAAATCATACAATTGAAATTCCGGAGGTTTTTCCATTAATACATAAGCATTTTTGATGTGTTCGGGGGCCTCATTAATAATTTCATCTAAATCGACATAAAATTTACTTTTAGTAAATTCATAACCCGGGTTTATTTCATTAGGTTGTAGATTAAGTATCAGTTTGAATCGATTGTTTCTTATAGTTCTTTGAGGGTAATAATTATGGGCTGAATGAGTATGGTATTCCGTAAAAATATATTCTCTCCAGGCAATTTCTCTATTTTTAATGAGAGGCATCAAAGATCTCCCTGGCAATTTGAATTCTGGCTTTATGCCGACGATGTCCAAAAATGTTGGGAAAAGATCTATTGTTGATGTCAGCTCGCGCACGCTCCTATTTGGTCTTACGATTTCAGGACATCTAATAATCAAAGGAATCTTTAAGCCCCCTTCATAAGAAGTTCTCTTTCCTCTCAACATATCTGCACCATGATCACCGAGGTAAACAACAATTGTATTTTTACTTTTTCCAGAATGATCAAGTGCACTCAATAGGTCTCCGATTAGTGAGTCTAATCTACTCAACGAGTTGTAATAATTTGCAGTGTCTTCTCTTAGAGCCTGGTGATCCAACCCGAAATACCCAAGTGGTTTAACATCTTCAGAGGTCAACGGCATAGGGGGTAGTTTGTTAACCTGACGAAGAAAAGGCCGATGCGGATCTGGGTAATTGACGCTCAGAAAAAAAGGCATTTCAGATGCATTGATAAATTCTTCGGCAAACTGTGAATACTCCTCTAAATTTTTTCTAGAAAAATTGGCAGAGGGAATTTTTTTAAAATCAAAAGGAAATGCCTCCTCGGGGTTGACATGCAATTTACCTATAATCCCTGTCCGATATCCAAATTGTTTAAATACAGAGATTAAATTTGGAGTGCGTTTCGAATACATGCGGAATTTCCATGTAGCCAAACCAATTTGCCCATTTTGATGAGGGTAAAGACCAGTGAGAAGTGAAGCCCTCGATTGACTGCAACCAGCTTGCGGAACGTATGCATTTTCAAATAAAATCCCTTCTTCAGCGAGCCTATCCAAATTTGGTGTTTTGACAAATGGCTCTCCATAACATCCCAACTCCGGACCATTATCTTCTGATATTATTAAAAGAATATTAGGTGTCGCTCGAGTATCAATTAAACTAAAAAAACAAAAGCAAAGACAAAATAAATTTTTCATATCTACTTACCATCGTATCTGAATTCGGAATAGCGAGAGTCATACAACAGGTCACCATAAGGGACCGTCAGGCATGCTGTAAGTCCAGTGCTAAAAATATTGGCAGAACTATTTGCAAGGAATTTTATGCCGGATGTACAATAAGATTTTTGGTAATAAAAAAGAAAAAGAGCAAATGGATCAGCCCAGCCATATGCCTCATTTTTTTGTATTCCGCCAAAACCCAATAGAAAGGGCAACCTCAAAGGAGTCAGAAAACTCCCAGCCACTTTGCTAGAGATTTCTCTGAAATCGAGTCTATAAAACCGCCATTGTACAAGTCGAGACACGGCACTATGTTAGATTAAGTTATTTGAGCATCAAGAAATATTACTCAATGTATTACTTAATCTCGGCTTGAGCTAATCGTTTAGCCTGGTGAGATTTTAGGTTAATAAATGCTAGGACGAATAGACTGAGGTTAATTGTGAAAGGATTGAAAGCATCTGTAAATAATACAGGCAAAGTCAGTATCAGGGCAATGGTCACGCCCGATGAAAAGAGTAGCACAGGGTACATTGGCCATTTGGAATTAAAGAAAATAAGAACTACCGCGGAAAAGGCAATTTCAGCCCAACCAGAAAGCTGAAGTGCCAATTGCTCCGATAACATCGGAATCAGTGTGTCGTTCATTAAAATCTCTTGTTCACTACCGAAGAGGATTTTTGGCACGAGACCATGATAAAAGAATATTATAAATATAGATACCCGTGTAATTAAATAGATCTCATGCATTAGTGTTTGGTGTTCTTGGTTTTAGTCGCCATCATTAAGTTTTCATGGAAATGAAACTTTGCAATGAAGAGCGCTACTTTTTCATCATTCGCCTCAAACCAATGCGCGGGAATCGGGATCGGTCAAAATGTCAACCCTCGATGTGGTCTGCCCATTCAACTTCCTAAGCGAGCCAATACATTGTATTAAAGGATGTTTAAAAACATGAAAAGAACGATAGGTGCTACTCGTTCTTTTCACGATAAAAGGGTTTAAATATTTATTATCAATAATAAAAAATTACAGGTATCAGAAATCTTCCTACCAGATTAGTTCACGATTGGGAATTGGCTTTCTTTACTCCATTTTTTTAATAGCATCGGCAAAAGCTTTACCAATCTGAGCCATTGTTTTTCCGCTCCCGTAGTAGTGGAAAGCAGCATTCGACCGACCAGTTTTGACGTAAGCTTCATCCTCGGCGCTGATAAGGTCTGCTTTATAATTCGCAATAAATTTCTTTTGGGCTTTTTCGTCCATAGATCCATCTGCATTAGCATAACCTTTCGCCTTGTTTTTTAGAAACCCTGCCATCTGCTTCACTTTGTTTTGATTATCTTCATATTCTTTTAGCCTCATATCCCAGAATGGGGCTGTGCGAACAGCTATGACATTACCTTCAAAGTCTGGCTCATTGGCAGCTGCCGCCATGGCTTCACGAAAACCACCGTGGATCGGAACATACCTCTGGCTTAAATATTTGTCTAATGGCCCATTTACACCCATTACACCAATAACAAACTTCATATCAGGAGCTTTAAGATCTTTACGTACATCTCTGATAAAATGCTTCATACACTTAGTATACTGATTATAACCACCGGGTTGGCCTCGTTGTGGATAAGTCCCACTGTCCACCATGTCATTCCATCCTTGAAACCATATAAAACCATCTAATTCATAGCCCTGCTTCGGATCATAGCCCGGGTATACACGCTTGATGTCGCCAAGTACACGCAAAACATGTTTCAACATCAACTGGTAGTAATACCCAGTTGCTTCGACTTTGGATTTTCGGACTTCTTCAAGAGATTGACCACGTTTTTTGATATTTTCGATTTGCCTATCGTTGAAGACATATGGTCCAGCGGATGGTGAGCGAAAGTCTGTGTTTAACGACTTACCTCCCCAAGCCGTTTTAATGATTAAAACAGGTTCTCCTAGAGCCTTCTCCATAAATATTCCAAAGGTTAATTCAGGGCCAAATTTCTCACTAGGCTCAGTGGGATTAGAACGAGCACCGTATCCGGTGGTAAGCTGGCCGAAGCCCTCTCCCATACCGCTTCTACCACCGGTAAAATAGGAAATCCAAACCTGATCGCAGATACGAGGTTTCCCATTTTTATCTACCATCAATTCGCGGATTGGGGCAGTCGCTGGATCTTGAGCCATTGCATCAATAGTGCTCACTTTGGCATGCCCCTCCATGTTGGATTGTCCACAGAGAATATAGACCTTCAAAGGCGCAGCAGTTAAAAAACTGGAATATCCAAAAAATGAAAAAATAGATACCAGTAAAATTCGGAGTGTTCTTTTCATATAGCTAAAGATACGTTCTTTACACCGAAAGCCTACTAGATAGGAGTTGTTCAAGCGAGCCCGATTCCATTTTATGTAGCTAATGAGATGCGGCTTCAATCCACTAAAAGGGCTCGTTTATTTCTCTAAAGATTCGAAACCTACATAACTGCTTTTCTAGCTAGGGCACTCCATAGATAGATTAGCTGATTTGAAACTTTAAAGCCTAGTGGAATTAATGGTATTTAGATGGAGATAAGATAGAAGTTATCAAGCCAAAAAATCCAGCTGATAAAAAATCTCCATCGATGGAAATTATATAAAGTGCGGAATGCCACAATCATTTTCCACAAATAAAATGATCTAAGATTCAAATAATTATATGTGTTCAAGAAAGACCAAAGCCGCTTAAAACATACCTGTTTTTTTTGGTTCAAACGAATTCTTTCAGGTTCGTAAATATCTTTGGCCCCAGTGCGAGAATAATCAATTTAACAGCATCCCTGCTATCCTGGCATATCATTTGTGTTGATTTAGAACAATTTACACAATGGCCGACGCCTGAAAAACTGGTCCAAAACTAGTGAGAAGTTTTGAATAATCAAAAAGACTCACAATGAAGCAAAAACGACATAAGCCAGAAGAAATCATTCGCCTGTTGCGCGAATGCGATAGCAGCGATCTCAACCAGGAGACCTTTTGCCGCCAGAAGCAAATCTCCATTGCCACTCTCCATCGATGGCGCAAGAAGTTTGGTCTCATGAGTGAAGCCTACGCCAAGCAGTTGAAGGCCCTGGAAAAGGAAAATGCGGAACTCAAGAAAATGTATGCCGAAGCCATGCTCGGAATAAAAGTTCTCAAGGAGACCATTGAAAAAAAGCTATAAGCCCCGCTTAACGCCGCGATCTAGCCAAACAAGCTAAGAAGGAAATTCACTGCTCACGGCGACAAGTCTGTCGGTTCTTTGAACTGCACCGATCTACTTTTTGATATGAGGCACAATTCTCGTCCCCATATCGATGCAAGGTGTATCAAGCCATGTGAAGCTTAGCCTTGAGTATCCAGAATGGGGAGCCGATAAAATTGGACGACTGGTTCGAAAAGAAAGCCGACGAGTTAGCAACAATCGGGTCAGAGAGGTTCGCCGCCAAGAGGGGCTGATAGTGCCCCCTCCAAAGAAAAAGCAACGGCGTTTGTGGCTATCCACTGGCCGTCAGCCTCAAAAGGCATCCTATCCAGGACATTTGTGGACATGGGATTTCATTCATGACTGGACGGTGAAGGGCGGTAGCTACCGAATCCTGAGTATTGTGGATGAATATACGCGTCAGGCTTACTGCCTGCATGTCGACCGACACATTGGAGCGAGCAAAGTCAAAGCCATGATGACTCAACTCATCGGCAAGTATGGTGCACCTGGCTATATAAGATCAGACAACGGGCCAGAGTTCATTGGGCGGACTTTGAGCCAGTAGCTCAAGGAGCAGGAAATTAAGAGGCTCTGCGCCCTTGGCAAAACGGGTATGTTGAAAGTTTTCATGACAAGTTCCGCAGGGAGTGCCTAGGGCGGGAGATATTCTACACCCTCAGTGAATGCCATGTTGTGGTGAATGATTGGAAGCGAAAGTATAACCACTTGAGGTCACACAGAAGTCTCGGGATGAAGACCCAAAAGAGTGTGCCAATCAACTACAACAAGAACGAAAGATTCATCCTACGTTACTGCCCACGGCCTCCACTGCGGAAGAATCTTGAACCACCGCCCCACCGTGATATTATCCCTTAATCTTCTCACTCAACCTGGGCCAAAAAATCGATGGCCGACATCTCAAAGTTTTTGGGTAAATGGACATCAAGTGGCATCGATGCCAATCTTCTATCGCCGTGCTGATACAACAGCAGGTTATTTTTGTAAATAGCAAGGCCAATTGCCCACAAAAGCAGGGAGTCTTTATAAATTGGAGCAAAACCCGTGTGCCCACTTCCTGCTAGGAAAAAGGTCAGACCCGCATCTTATGACCAAGCGTAGACTGAATTTGCCTGAATATCAGAAAAAAGGATTTGCCTGTTCTTTGAATCCCATACGCGCCCTTCAGCAATGCCGAATCATCTAGCCAGAATTTCATTGGTCACTTTTGATGGCAGTAACTTTTTGGTTTTCGCGTCTGTTGATACGAAGGTGACCCGCTGCGTAGTTCGCTCTGCACCTGTTAGGCATTGAACGGTTGTGACACCGACGCTAATAATTGCAAGCAGCCGGCTTAAGTTTTTAGCTATTATATTTGAAGTGGTATTTTGCGTGGTCTCAGTGGTTTGATTGGTTGAACAGAATCACTTCCAGGGTTTCCATCGTATAGAACCAATCTCGAGGCCTAAGTCCTCAACCAAACCATAAAAACTCTCTCCCAGAGGACTTTCCATAAATTCTTTCATCTCGTAGCTGGGACCTTTTGTGACACGGGAAAAACCGTCGTTTACTGTCCAGATCGATATTTGGTCAATGTCTCCAGAGATTGCTCGAAAAACGACCGGCTTCTCACCACTCATCTGAACAACCTCATCCATGAGTTTAAAAGCATTTTCATTTGATGCATGTTTGAATTTTGTGAAATAGGCGTATACAGGGGTATGTTTGCCATTCAAGTTATAATAGCGAGCTGTGAGCTGTGGCAAATCTCCAACAATGGTGAAAAGTTGCGTTTTGGAATCTACAATGAGGTTTTGGAATTCCTCGTCTAATGCGGCTCTCTTGGATTCACCCAAGCGCTTGTTTGCGCTTTCCATCCATTTCAAGGAAACCGAATCAGTATGGTTGAGTTTATCAAACCCTTCGGTGCGATGAAAAAGTACCACATGATCCCAATACCCAGTGGTCAACTCGATGGGCACAGCTAGCCTTTGAACAGCTTGATCAGTTGGAAACCATGAGGATTTTACGATTTCTTGGAATCTGGCAATTTTGCCAGGCTTGACCTTTGAAAAATAGGCTTCGAAAACCTTCGGCCCTGCAGCATGATGTTGGTCTCCCAAAAGGCTCGACGAGAGTGATAATGAGAAAACAAAAAGCATTAACTACATAAGTTTCATAATAGTCCCAAACTTAGTTGAGCTACTCAAACTGAGCAAGATTTTTTGTCAGTCTGATTGAATTCATTACTTGTTTAATTTTATACAACAATTCAATGCTGGCCATTAGATAAGGCGTGGAAATTAATCGGAACGCTCGAGTGATTCTCCCATTATTCTGCTGATTGATTTATTGGCTGATTTACACCCATCGTCATGTCCTCACTGGGGAGTAACTCTTTTTGCTGTGAGCGATCAAACGTTCCATTAAAGTGTTAATGTAGAATTTTCAGTGTCTCCCGGTTTTATGATCACCACCCATTGTTTTTAGTAGTGATCATAAAACCGGGAGGGCGAATCAAATTTAATTCTCTTAATATGAGGGATCAAAATTTTAACTTAATTTTTTTTATTGCTGAGACATTGTCAAATAGATCAGAGATAAGAAATTCAAGTGTATAATGCTCGTCTTTTTTACCAACCTCTTCTAGGTGAATCACTTGTTGTCTTATGTGTGGATCTATTTTTTTAAGGGAGAAAATCGAATTCATTTTATTGTCTAGCAACTTGATTTGATATGTAAATTGAGGCAATGCAGAATCATTTATTTTCCAATGGAGGCGTAATTTCCCGTCCTTGAGAATTTCGTGGTGAAGTGCCAGAATTTCCCCGGACCGGTAGTTTGGTTTCGAACCATCGATCGGGATGCTAAATCGTGAGGACAACTTATTAGGATAGGCAAGTGGTTTTGTAGGTGAAGCGTCTCCACCTATCTCCATAAAATAGAATTCACCTCCTTTGTCTTTGCGAATGCCTGCATTCCAATTGGTCCTGTACTCATAAGATCTTTTCCCCTTATCCAGATCCCAGAAATTTACTGAAAACCTTCCACCTTGAGCCGGAAACCACACACCTGTATTTGATCGCCTCCAATTATTGCGAATATGTATTTTTCTTATGAGCGCCCCGGTTCCTTCCCAGTCCTCAATAAAAGTATCATTGGGACCCGTCATTAAAATATTGGCTTCTCTTACCCCTATAGTAGAAAGATGTCTCCAGACACCGTCACCTCCATCTCTAGCAAAAAAGGCATACATGGTGTGCCCTCCTTCGGGCCAACACCGAACAACATGGGTATGCCATACGTCGGGCTTCCAATAAAGAGGATCGGATTTATCACTCGTGAGTTTCCAAGTTTTTAATCCCACGCCTTCACCCCCAAAATGTTCAGCTTTCATTCCGTGCCCTAAATGCACGACATATGGGAAATTGGCCTTGTCCTTTGGATTATCAACAGAGTGCCAGATTGAAAAGATATGGACGCGATTACCTCGCTGGTCTTTGCTTTCCTGGATCCCTCCGTACCCATTACCTGTATTATTTCCTTTGTTACCTCTGAAACCTAGAGTCTCATAGTAGGTAGATGGGGCAATACCATCACTTGGCACTCTAACTTCACTAACCTGGATATCACCGGCAACATTTCTACCAAAGTTAAAATGTGAAGAAGGGGCCGCTTGTCTGGCTTGAGATAAGTACACGCACCCCCAAATCAGAACCATTAATGAATACTTCATACCTTGAGGTAATCACGAATCAAAGCCCTACTCAATCGTGTATTCTAGTTACCTAAATATGACTGCGGTGCCGTCGGTATTCTGGTTATTTCAAATCGAAGTTAAACCCAAGATTTTCCATCATTTTGAAAAGATTTAAACACCTTGTCTTTTTCTGCGAAATTCGTTTGCTGGAATTTTGTCAGAATAGAAATAAGGAGGACTAATTGGGCTGTTTTAGAGCTCCTTTAGGGGGTCTGTCTCAGGGAGGAAAATACATCACCCGTTGGTTCTGCCGGTAGAGTATCTTTCCATTCCTTAATCAGTTCCGATAGCTTTTGGACGATTTTAGGATTTTTTCGAGCCAAATTGGTGGATTCCTCAACATCTGTTGCGATGTCAAAAAGTTCAAAATGATTAAGTTGAAAATTAGAAACAAGTTTCCAATTTTCATGAACGACAGCCCATGAGACCCAGTGATCTGGCTTGGCTGGCTTGGCTGGCCAGGGAGAACTGAATTTCCAATAAAGTGGTTTACGACGACGTTCCATTTTTTTACCGAGGAGGACATCGCTGATGCTGATACCATCTGGCTTATAATAATCAGGTAGCTTGACACCTGCTATTTCACAAAATGTAGGGAGGATATCAACTGCTGAAATCAGAGAAGTTTTATCAACTTTCCCAGCACCTATTTTGCCTACCCACCTGGCAATGAAAGGAGTTCCAATGCCTCCCTCAAAGAGAGATGATTTATATCCTCTGCGGCCACCTGTTATTCCTTTTGATGCTCCTATTCCCCACCCAGCCCCAGTGGCTGTATCGTATTGCAATTCAATCTTAGATTGCCCAGGGGCTCGCGCCGGCCCATTATCAGAGGTGAAAACGACAAGAGTCTGATCAGAAAGTTGCAACCTGTCTAATGTAGCTAACAAATCTCCAACCCTATCATCAGCGTGTGAGAGGACAGAGGCATATATCTGATCAGCACGATCAAGATGACGAAACCGCCATTCATATTTTGGCAAAGTGTGAAATGGAGTATGAGGCTCGTGAAGCCAGACATTTATAAAGAATGGCTTCTGAAGTTTAACACTTTCCTCAATAAATAAGGACGCCCTTTTAGCGTCCTCATAATATGGCATTTGCTCCCCAGAACAATTAAAAGCTCCATACTCGTCAAAACCATAAGCTGAGGGCTTTGGGGAATCTGGAATCATATCATTGGCTAAATGCCATTTTCCAAAATGTGCAGTCCTGTAACCTGCTTTTTTCAAAAACCTGGTAAGTAAAGGGGCTTTGGGATCCAACCAATCAGGCATTCCTCTGCGTGCGTTGCTAGGAACCCAGGCAAAGTGCCCATCTATATTGTAACGTGCCGGAAACTGCCCTGTTATCAATGCTGTGCGGCTTGGGGAACATACGCCGCTGGCCACGGTAAATCTGGAAAAATCAGTTCCTTCTTCTGCCAAACGATCGATGTTTGGAGTCTTTACATATGGATGCCCGTGACAACTCAAATCTCCCCAACCCCAGTCATCCGCCAAAATAAAAAGAATATTCGGCCGCTCCGCGTGAACTGAGCATTGGACCATGATAATTATCAGAAAATTTAAAAACAGGGCCTTCATGAACAACATATTAATCTGCTCGTATTAAAAAATGAAGAAAAGACCAGAAGCGATAGCAATTACATCTGATTACTTCATTACCGAATGAGCTTCTTAGCAGAGTCACCATGAGATACCTTAGCCCGCACGAACCAATCCTCAGCTTATAAATATTTCGAAGATAAATCCAAACACCTTGGGAAAGGAGCATCCCATTGCAAATCCGAATACCGTACTCGCACCAATAATAATGAGCAAACCAGACGGCCCATCCAATGGGAGGGATTCAAAAGCAACAAAGAGAGTTATGGGTATGATGACTCCAAACAAAATGGCACCGAATAAACCAGCTAGTAGTCGTTTTATCATAATTAGAATTTATCGAAGCGAAATTGGGATACTAATAGATATAAATGCATGAGATGAGGGATAAGCCTTGGAACTGTCTAATAAATTATATCTGCAACATGAATAAACAAATCAAAACCGACCAGAAATCATTGCTCAATCAATAGTTCAAGGCCTGTTTCTAATTTGGAAAAGACCATATGGGTTTTATCCTTTTGGGGGAAAAGATATAACCTGATCTCTTTGCCGCCAATTGGCATTGGCCTACTCACTTCAAGATTATCGTTTGCAATTTTAAAGAACTTATTGCCCTCAAATTTCCACTTACTGACAAAGTAATGATGGCTCTTATCACTCCCATGGTAAAAATATCCAACAAATGTTGGGGATGAATTCACGACAAAGGCACCATTAATTTTGGCTTTGGGCAATGGAGTGTATCTATCAGAACAGCCTGCCAG
>CBFHOE010000006.1:0-9002 GCA_965657355.1 Limisphaerales bacterium
ACAATAAGCGCTGAAGCATTGGCTCCACTTCCTGGCTTACCGCGAACCACTGTTCCTGGTTCGATGGTGAGTGTCTCACCATCTTCAACAAAAACAAATCCTTCCAGAACATATTCATTGTCTGCGCTCCATACGGCATCACCGTCGATACTCGCATCTGTGACTTGCACCTGATTGTTTTGAGCTTGGGCACCCAAAACAACCATAAGTGAGGCAGCTAAAGCCGACAGTGCCATTTTTAGGTTATTTAATTTCATGCTTTTGATTAATAAAATTGCAATCTTTGCAGCGTAAAATTGCAGGGGTAATGTTACAAAGGTGTGAACAAACCCAAACTGTTTTGAAAATTATCGGCTTTTCTGAGAGTTAAAATTCGTAAGTCAGAGATATCCCGAATGTTCTACCTCTGCTTCTTGTTCTGAAAATCGATTCACTGCCAAAGTATTCAATGAGAAAATCTTCGTCAGGATTAAGGAGATTTTTTGCTGAGAATTTTAGGGTCATTTTATCACCCAAGCTCTGAGACAAGGAAAAATCTAAACTTGGCGCAGGTTTTTCAAAAACCGATGGGGTAATCCGGGATGTGAGAAATAATCTTTCACCGAAGATGTTATAGAACAGACTCGCCGTGGTACCATGATCATTTCTGTAGGTCAGGTCGAAGTTAACGATGTATGGCGACTGACCAGCGAGCGGGCGTGTTGAAATGCCTTGCGCAAAATTTTCAAACTCAAAGGGCGTTGTGTTAATTTGAGATTGGACATACGTAAAGTTCATACCCACCTCGAATGGGCTTAGCCATTCAGCGACGGGTTCGAGATTTTTTCTTGCTTCGAGCTCAACCCCATAAACTTGTGCCTCGTTCCTATTTTTGGGCTGGATTTCGTCATTAGCGGAGACCTGTTCTAATTCAATGGGATTGATCAATTGCTTATAAAATAGTGAAGTAGCCAGAACTTCCCCAGGATTTGGAAACCATTCCCACCTGACATCATAATTATTGGCCTCAGTCATGACGAGATCAGGATTTCCTGTGAATTGCAAGTTGTTGACGAAATCATCAATTGTAACCCCTGCTATTTCCTTAAATGTTGGGCGCGCAATAGTTCGGCCATAGGCTACCCGCAAGTTCATGTCGTCCCTTAGGTTATAAACGAAGCTGAAAGCAGGGAGAATATGAGCATCGTTTAATCTTGTTCTTCTGATCCCTCTTGCTGTGTCCGTAATGATATTGATGTTTGTTGTTTCGTATCTGACACCATTAATGAATTTCCAATTTTCAAAAAGGCTAAATTCATTCATCACGTATCCAGCCCAGACCCTTTGTTCGCCCTGGTAGAAGGCTTCGTTGGATTTTGTCAAATAAAGGGATGGCCGCTGTTGGCCAAATTGATTTGTGACTAATTCGACGTTTTGGGAAGAACCGAATTGCGCAGGGTCCCGGTGCTGATTGAAACCGGCAAAGTTGTTTCCAGAATTATAGATATAAGTATGCTCGGCAAAACTACGTTGGGCGTCTGAGTAGAAGATACCAAATTTGAAGTGATTATCATCTCCCCACCAAGCATCGTAGGGCATGTCATTATCAAAGAGAATATTGACATTTTCCTCCCCAAGCCTTCTGTAAATTCTCGTTGGCACAGTTTGAAATGAAGGGAGAATCTGAATATCACCAGATCCAGGGTTTATGGAATATTCTATGAATCTAAAATCAGGCTCATCTTGGCTCGTTCCTGCAAAGCCAACTCTGAAGTCAGATTCAAACTCATTCCAATCCGGAACTACCAGTTTGCTTTGAAACTGAAGCGTGTCCAAGTCCCTCTCCGTGAGGTGTAAAATCTGGTTATAGTCATCTAAGTCTCTAGCCTGAAAGTTAGTCCCGCTTCTAAAGACTGCTTCATCTTCAACGGAACGCACATAAAGACCTGTAGCGCCAACAGTCCAATGGTCGGTGACTTCATACGCCATATTGCCCAAGGCAGAGTAATTAAGTTCCTCTGCTGCCTTAATTTCGTTGGCTAGCTTTCTTGGGAGCAAAGAAGCTGTATTAGCCGAAGCGTTGTATCGATTGTTTTGAGCATCATCAACGTAGCTATATCCTAAACTATAGTTGAATCCTCCCAAGAAGCCTAGCTTGCGACCTTTTATTTCGCGTGTGGCACCGAAGGATGTGCTGTATTTTTCATCCAGCCCACTCGAACGATTTGATGTCCCCATGGCTCCTGGAAATTGAGTTGTGAGTCTTCTGATCTCAGCCATGGCAGCATCTTTTTGCGCCTGAGTCGAACGACCTCTTCGAATAATTCGGAATTGAGCATTTATCTGCGCGTTCACAGCATTTTGGTCTAGCCACTCTGCAGGAACCTCTCTTACTCCGAATCCAGTTCCCCATCTACCGGTGCCACCACCTGGGTATGATAAGAAATCGTCTCTTAAATTGTCTTGAGGATTGTAGGAGGTGCCCAATGAGAACTTTACGAAGTCCTTATCTGGAAAAGTCTTGGTTTTGATATCGACCAATCCGCCAGTGAAACTTCCAGTTTTGTTGGGAGTAAATGTTTTTGCCGTAGTGATGCTATCAATGACCGATGAAGGAAAAATATCCATCTGAACAGTCTTTCGATCAGGATCAGCACTTGGAACCTCTAATCCATTTAAAAGAGTATTGCCATACCTATCACCAAGGCCACGGATAATGACGTACTTTCCACCAACGACAGACGCACCTGGTGTTTTTGTGATTGCCTCAGCTGCATCGCTCGCGCCTGCCCTACTAAAAAATTCGCTACCTATGGAATCGGTAACACTTATGTCGAGTTTTCGATTTTCAAGCAGCTGGATTGATTGGTTTTCAGTTGGATCAGAAATGACCTCGAAGGTTTCCATCTGAAAATACTCTGGTGCCATCTCACCATCCGCATTTGTTCGTTGGCCGATGGCCACTTTAACATCTTCAATGGTCAGTCTTTTATATCCAGATTTTGAAAATGATAAATTGTAAATTCCAGGGGGTATTTCTGGAAGAATATATAACCCTTCGGCATCAGATCTCGTTCCAATTTGCGTTCCTCGGACAGTGATTATAACTGCCGGTATAGCTTCATTGCGACCAGCTTCAACGATCTTCCCACCTATACTCCCTGTTTCTTGAGCTAGAACTGACCTCCACGGCGCAACAACAAACATAATAGCAACAGGCATTACATAAGTAATAATAGACCCGTAGATGCGGCTGGAGTTTCCTGTCACGTTTTTATAGAGTTCTAAGGGATGGTATTTCGGTTTATGAGGTCAGGCCATAATCCTAGGAGGAGGCCGCTCTGGCAAGCCGCTCTACACTTTCTAAGTAGCGCTGGATGTTATCTCTAAAGTCAATCTGTTGGGCTTTTGTTAGAAGCGTTATTGCCTGCTTATAATCTGATTTTTGAACATACAACTGAGCCTGCTTGACTAAACCACTTGCTTCAAAGCCTTCAACCTTAGCTGCAGATTCATAGCGGAACATTGCTTTTTCATTGTCGCCTTCCAACGAGTAGTAATCACCGGCCATAATTAAGGCTTCGCCATCAAGTGGATCCTTTTCTAAGATTTGATTAATCAAATCGATAGCAGCAGCTCCTTCGTCTGTTGCAATAGCCATTTTTGCCTCTATGCGTAGAATCTCGAGCTGATCCTGATCCGACAATTCCGATTGGCTGGCAAGCTTTAACTTTTTAATAAGTTCTTTCGCTGAGTTGTAGGAGCCCAAGGAGGAATAAGTTTTTGCAGCCCTGAGCACTCGAGATGTATTGGCATTTTCCGCATCGTCCATTGCCTGCTTATATGCTTCCAGGGCGAGCTCTTCATATTCATCGTTGAGGTAGAGGTCTCCCAGGAGATAAAGTAATTTCGAGCTTGCTTTTCCTTGATCTCTCAAAAGCTCGATATTAACTAATGCATCTTCAAATTTTTCTTGTTGGACTAGTATGTTTGCATGGAGCGACCAGAGTTTTTCACTGTCCGGGCTTGTTTCCATCAGACTTTCCAAAAGCTTTTGTGCATCATTAAATTTTTCTTGAGCGAGATATGAGCGAACAAGCCCGAGCTGCCAGTCAATAGATTCTGGCTCGCTAATAATGGCTATTCGAAATGATGACTCAGCGGCAAGGTGCTGATTCATTGCAGCGTACCCCACACCAAGAAGACCATAGACCAGCGGATCAGCGTCTCCTAATTGAATAGTTTTTGTTAGGCTCTTGATTGACTTTTGGTATTCGCCTTCTTGAGAATAAAGGATACCCAGATTCCTATGTGCCCTTCTATAATCTGGAAATTTTTCAATAGCTTTTTTGTAGTTCTTAATGGCTTGTTCGGCATTGCCTTCTTGGAAATTGAGAGCTCCGAGCGTGAAATACATTATCGCACTTGAACTTTCGTTGATGTAGTCTTCTAGCTTTTGGATTGCTTCGGATGGATTGTCGAAAATGACCTCTCTGATTCCAGCGTAGAATTCCTGTTCATCCAATTCAAACTTAGGCTCGATATCTGTTGCTGTTCCGTATGTCCTGAGGAACTTCTTTTTAAACTCTAGAGAATCCCAGAGGTTTTTCAATTCGTCGGAATCCCCTGCTTGAGCTTGGGTTAAAGCACCTAAAAAAAGGCATGCCACCAGAAAAATTGAGGATTTCACAAAATGATGGATTGAAAAATTCATAGATCCGTTTGTTTTTTTGATAAAATTTTGCAAATTATGATTAACTTATTTCGCTTTAAACATGAATGGCTGTCTGACATTTGAACGGACGGCTTTCCCAGTTTTCATACCTGGCTTAAACCTCCAACGCTTTATTGCCTTGATCGCTGCTTCACCAAAGTCGGGGTGCGTCGCACTTTCCACCCGTGGATCCACCACTCTACCATTCTCACCAAGAATAAAGACAACGACGGCGTTGCCACTGATTTTATCTTTTTTGAGTTGTGCTGGGTATCTTGGTGGTGGCTGTGAAACAGCTACAGGAGGCTTATCCAAGTCAGATATATCAAATAACGCTAAATCATCGAGACCACCCCCAGCATCGTTGAGTCCTAAACCTGCTCCACCAAGACTCCCTAAACCGGAACCTGACAAATCCAAGTCGAGGTCAGAAAGTGCAAGTTGCTGCGTATCAGGCTCTATTTCCGGCTCTGGGTCTTCTTCCTTTTTTTCTTCAGGTGGTGGTGGTTTTACTGGCGGTGGCGGTGGTGGTGGCTCAGCTATACTCGCTTCAATTATTTCGTTCTTTTTCCCGGCACCGCTTGAAATGAACTGAGAAATTGGGAGGACGAGAAAGACACAGACGGTGACAAAAAAGGAGGCTGAAGATGTCCCAAAAAAACTTCCTCCAGCAGCAGGTGGTGAATATATTTTTCTCATTTCCAAAAACCCCTAAAAACTTACATTTGTTTTGCAGAAAGACTGACTTTGGCTCCGGCCATTTTAGATTCGTCTATCACTCGTAGTAGTGTTCCTGAATTTGAATTCCGATCTGCTTGAATAATGACAGGCATGTCTTCTGCCTGCAAAAGTCGCCTCACTAACGGTCTGACACCCGAGATCCCAATTTCACGCCCACCGTAGACAACCTGTCCTTTGTCTGTGATTGCCAACAGAATTGAGTTCTTTTCTAGCTGACTTGCTGAAGCTGCCGCTGGTTTGTCTACTTCAACGCCTGTTTCCTCAACAAATACGGTGGTCACGATAAAGAAGATCAGCAGGATAAAAACCATATCAATCAGTGGGGAAATATTAATATCTAGCGGCTCGTCAGCCTCACTTACACTTTTTCGCATACTCATTGGTTATGATTCCTGATTACTTTTAAGCTGCTGGGAAGATTTCGGATTCAAACTGAGTCGTTGATCCTGTTTTTCGCTATCTCTATCCTGAACTTTTTTCTTATATTTCTGTATTGTCTGCGATTCTATCCTAGATAAGAACGCCACGAATTCGGTTCGACGGGTTTTTAATGCTGAGATAAATACGTATCCGGGAAGAGCCACAAGCAACCCCATTTCCGTCGTTATTAATGCTTCAGAAATCCCCTGAGCGATAACATCGCCCGTCTGGTTTCCCCCGACTGAAATGCCATTAAATGTTTTGAGCATTCCCAAAACAGTTCCAAGAAGGCCTAAGAGTGGAGCAGCGGCGACAAGAACACTCATTAAATTGAGCCGCTGATCAATTTCTGGAAGCCTTGAAATTGTCACTTCAGCAAACTTGTTCTGCAAGTGACGCAGGGATCGCAATTCATGCTGAGTATATTGAATCATATCGCCAATTTCGCCCTCAGCTTTGGTAGGGTCTGCAATCCAATTCATCCAAGTCTCTTCAGAGATTTTCTTAAAATTACTCCTTTTAAAATACAAATGAAGCTGGACTGCAGTTCCGTATATGAGAAGACTCAAAAAGAGGAGAGGGATCATAACCCATCCTCCAGCTAACCAAATCTGTATAAAGTCTTCAAATTTTGGCATACAAAGTTTTCTCCAATCAATGAGCTTCCCTCTTTAAGCTGCGATATCCTCGTCTTCTTTACCTGCCTCATCTCCGGGCGCACCGTTAATAAAGCCAACAGAGATGAGTTCCATCTGACTTAAGATTCCCTTGGAGGTTCTGGAGAGTAATGCGAATAAAATAAGAGTTGGGACAGCGATAATCAAACCATATTCTGTTGTAACAAGAGCTTCCGATATGCCACCAGAGAGAGTTTTGGGATCACCAGTGCCAAAGACAGTGATCATTTTGAAAGTCTTGATCATGCCTGTCACCGTTCCAAGCAAGCCCAGCAAAGGAGAAGTTGCGGCAGTGAGTGATATAAAAGCCAGTGCTTTTTCTAGCTTTGGTTTTGTATCGAGTAATACTTCGTAAACGACCTCTTCAATGAGCTCTTTCTTCTCGCGGGCATGTTCAACGCCTTTGGCAAGCATTTGTCCATATGGGCCACTGAGACTTTTGGCATGCTCAAGAGCTTTTTCATCTTCACCACTATCGAGGTGATCCAGAATTTTTGTTACATCAGCAGCTGTTGCTTTTTTGATTTTAGCAAACTGCACAAATTTCACCACAGCGATAGTTATCGAAATAACAGCAAGTACAAGCATGGGGATTATCACAACGCCACCCTTTTTTACGTGTTCGAACCAGGTCTCTTTCGTGGCTGCTAACTTGAGAGCATTGCCCATAGTTGTGTCCAATGGAAAACCACCGCTCCCCGATGCTATGAATGGCTTAATACTAGAACCAGCAGCTTCTCCGATATCTATAATTTTAGGTTTTGGGGAGTTGAGTCTTAGTTCTACCAAACCAACGTCTTCTGCTGAGTCAGAAGCAAAAATTGCCACAGGGCCAAGTAGTGCCGTTTTTCCTTTCACCAATTTCCCACTATCACTTAAGGCATCGGACTCATAGATCTTACCACCAATGACACTATCCAGCCTTTCCAGCGAAAGCCCAATGACAGAGGAAAGCGACTCCATCCTGTCAGTTAATGGTGCATCTGGTTGTTCAGAGGATGCTTTTAAAGAATCAATTTCGTCTTTTAAAAGATCGTATTCGGTGATGTGGATACGAGTTTCAAATTGTTGAATATATTCATTGAGTAAGGAAGTGAGATAATCCTTTTCGGTGTTTCGAGATTTAACTTCCGATTTCAGAGAGTTCAGATCAACGAGTTTATTATCTCTGTTCCTCTCAGCCGTTCTAAGCTCAGATCTTTTTGCTATGACTTCTTCTTCCAGGCTATTCACCTCTTTTTGAAGAGGTATTTTTTCTCGAGCTATTTTTTCTCGAGCTTCTCCAAGCTCAGCTAGAGCGTTCGTTAATCGGGTTTCGAAACGGGAAATACTATTTTGAAATTCTTGCCCGAGAAGGTTGCTTGAAAAATTAATAAGCAAGCAAAGAAACAAAACTTGTTTAAATTTCATTATATTATTATTTAAAATTAAACTGATCTTTATTTACTTATAACAACAGGGAGTGAAGTAAATGACGCTGCAATTTTTTCTTCGTATTGGTCGATCGCTCTGAGAACTGATTGACCTAAACCTGGCTGATCTTTCCATTCCCACCCACTTTCGCCAGGAATTCCAACACCGGCAAACTGACCGGATTGGTCAGCGTAAAAGGCTTGCCCCAAACCTAAATAGAGGGTTTTTACCTCTATCTCCTCTCCTGAATTAACTTTTCGAAGCTCATTCACCAAATTGATCGAATTTTGGAATTTCTCAATTTCGGAAATAACAGCAACAACAACCTGCATACGGTTGGTAATCGGGGCTTTTGATTTATTTGAATCTTTCGGAAGTCGGTTGGTCAAAGGTTCAATTTTTTCTTGCAGGTATGAGGGGAGTTTGGGAATCAATTTAGAGGTTTGGATTTCATAAATTTTAACAAGCTCAGCTACCTTTTCGTTGGCTTGAATGATATCTTCATTTTCAGCGAATAGCTTGTCGTATTCAGTCTGAGTTTTATCAGTGGATTCCTTAGCCTCATCTATCTCTTTACTAATCTTCTCTGACTCCTGTTTGAAAACTCTCACACTTTCTTGAAGAACAACCCTATCTTCAGTCCAATCAGCTTTTTCTTGAGAAATGAGCTTTTGGGTTTCGATCCACTTTTTAATGATCTGTTTTCCCTCTCCAACAGAGAGGCTCTCATCTTGACCATGAGTGTTTCCAAGCATCAAATAAGATGCCCCAATGATCAGTGTTAAGGTTTTTGATATATTCATTAAATTTGAATATTTGGTAATAATAATTATTCAGATAACAGAAGTTACAGCGCTCAAACCATATAATTAAGCTTCTATTTCTAGCAGCAAAAAAATGCAAAAATCATGTTACATTTCCCTGAATTGCATGTTACAAAAATGCCTCAAAAGGTCAGGCAAGATGTATTTCATTAAAAAAAGCTTATTGGAATGGTTGCAAGGCACATACGATGACGGGGTCGCTTCACACTAAACCGTGCGGGAATCTGGCGATCA
>CBFHOE010000006.1:9276-18109 GCA_965657355.1 Limisphaerales bacterium
CATGTTAGCGGATCTCATTTTATTGGTAAAGCAAGGTAGTAATGACGTTTTATTGATGAGAATGAAAATAAGCGACATAATGGGGCATTAAGTGTCAGGCAGCATCACAAAATTAAGTATAGATAGAGTAAAAGAGAGCACCGATATTGTTGATTTGATAGGGCAATATGTTTCTTTGAAAAAAGCTGGTGTCAATTTTATCGGCATTTGCCCGTTTCACAATGAGAAGACACCGAGTTTTAATGTGAGTCCGGCAAGGCAGATGTTTCATTGTTTCGGATGCCAAAAAGGGGGTGATGCACTCGGATTTCTTATGGAGCATGAGGGATTGGGATTTGTGGAAGCAGTTGAGAAACTGGCTCAAAGGCAGGGTATCGAATTAGAATATGAGAAAGGTAAAGGTATTAAGCCCGGGTCAAATAAAAGTGAAAAAGATCAAATATACAGTATCAACGAAAGAGTTACCGAGTGGTGGCAGAGATTATTAACAAATGATAATGGCGCACTA
Organism: Limisphaerales bacterium; assembly: GCA_965657355.1. GTDB lineage: Bacteria > Verrucomicrobiota > Verrucomicrobiia > Limisphaerales > JAJOIW01 > JAJOIW01. The sequence goes on from CBFHOE010000006.1 coordinate 9,785, forward strand.
ATTGCCAGAGAATATTTGAGCAAAAGGGGAATTTCCAGCTCGGCTCAGAATGATTTTCGGATTGGATATTCACCTGAGAATTGGGATCAGCTTATCCATTGGGGCAAATCGAAAGGATATGAAGTTTCGTCTTTGGTGAAAGCGGGTCTGATAAAGCGGCACGAGGAAAGCGGCCGGTATTATTCTCGCTTTAGAGGCCGCCTCATGTTTCCAATTTGTGATCTTCAAGGAAGGATTATTGGTTTTAGCGCAAGGATTCTTTCACAAGATAAAAAAGGAGCCAAATACATAAATTCGCCAGAGACGGCCGTTTTTAAGAAAAGCCGGGTTTTATTTGGAATAGATAAAGCAAGAAAGCCAATACTTGACCAAGGGTATTGCGTCATATGTGAGGGTCAGTTGGATACTATTTCTCTTCATCAGGCAGGAATTAAAAATGTTATAGCCCCTCAAGGCACGGCATTTGGGGAGGGGCATATATCAATGATCAAGAAACTGACTAATGAAGTTGTCTTGTGTTTTGATTCGGATGAGGCAGGCCAAAATGCCTCGGCGAAAGTATGGAGAGAGTTATTGGAAAATGAGATGGAGGTATCGGTTATTAGATTACCTGAAGGCCATGATCCAGATAGCTTTGTCAGAGAAAATGGAATAGAGGCATTCGAAAAATTAGTAAAAAACAGGGAAAACTATATAGACTTTTTGATAAAACACTGGATATCAGGATTAGATTTAAAAAGAGCCAAAGGAAAACAAGCGATTGCCCAGCAAATGGGAGCGGTTGCTAGTTCATGCAAGAACCCCATAATGACCAACGAAATAGCGAGAAAGACAGCTCTTGTCATTGGGGAGAAAACCGATTTAGTAAAAGAAACATGGTCGAGGCAGAAATCAAAACCTACTCCTTTCAGCCGGCACCAAGATCATACCAGTAAACCACATAAGGGCACTTCCCATGAGGATAGGGAGGCTGAGGCAATAGAAACTTTAGATACAAGTCAGCTCCCAAAAAATGAATACGAATTAATAAAAGTCATAATGAAATGCTCAGTAAAAGATCTTAAGTCAGATTGGTTTGATTTAATAAATAATGATTGGCTAAATCATTCTATAACCAAGTCTGTGATAAGCTGTTGGCGTTCGATTTCCGAGGATTTCCAGAACCAAGAGAATATAAAACCTCACTCCATCATGGATCAAAAATGTTTAGATTCATTTTTTGACACTCTTGTAGATAAAAGGCTTGAGGCTTTTTGTAGAGGGATACTTGTATCCAGCGAACCTATACTTCGGCCAAATGAACAGATGGGTCATATTTTAACCAAGCTAAGAAATAAGTTCTTGGACAATAGAATTATAAAACTAAATGAAGAAGCCAGTAATCCAAACCAAACGAACGAGCAAATTGGTTTAATTCTTCGTCTGCAACAAGAGCTTAGAGAGGAAAAAAAATCTCCTATTACTGAATCAACTGGTTCGGATGCAGACTATTTTTAAAAAATAGTCTAGCTGGGAAAATTCTTTATCGCAGATAGAAAAGTTTCAATATCACTGATGGAAGTAGTTCGCCCTAAAGAGACTCTTATAGTACTGGCAATTTTTTCGGAGGTTACTTTCATAGCAGAAAGAACATGGGATGGCTCAAGCTTTCCAGTAGAACAAGCAGATCCAGAAGAAATTGCTATTTTCTTTCTGGATAGAAAATTCACCAAACTTTGGGCATCTTTATTTGGTAAATATATACAGGTCGTATTTGGAAGTCTGTCGACTTTTTGGGAATGAATGAGGCATCCGGGAAATTGTTGAAGAAGTAGGCTTTCCAATTGTTTTTTTAAAAAAAGCATGCGCCCGTATTCTTCATCAAGGGATTGCTTAATTTCCCGGGCTACTGTCCCCATGGAAATGGCCGGGATCAAAGCGGGAGTTCCTCCACGAAGACCGAATTCTTGGCCGCCCCCCTCAACAAGTGGCGTGATTGGGCCGCGCGCATTCACGACTAAAGCTCCGATACCTTTCAGAGAACCAAATTTATGACCTGAAATGGATATGAAATCCGGCTGGCGCTCGTTGAAAAGGTTTTTAGGCCATGGGATTTTGCCGACCCATTGAGTGGCGTCCAAATGCAGGGGAATATTATGCTCTGAACAAAATAGAGAGAGGCTTTTCAGATCGACCAGGGCACCTGTTTCATTATTGGCAGGACACACTGAGATAAAGTCTGGGCGTTGGAGAAGAACTTTTTTGAGCGAGCCAAGGTCGAGTTGGCCATGAGGGTCGACCTCGACCCACAAAATTTGAGTTCCCATTGATTGATAAAATCTGGCAGCACTGATTGTTGCCATGTGCTCAGTCCTAGATAAAGCAACTTTTCTGGATTCAGGCTTATGATGTAAAAAGTGGTGAAAAACAGTTTGGATACTTTCGCTGGCACCACTGGTAAAAATAAGATTTTTCGGGTTGCAAAAAATCAATTGTGACACTGAATCACGTGCAACTTCCAAGGCTTCTTTAGATGCCTTACCTTCGAGATGTGGACTCGAAGGGTTTCCATGGAACTCATTTAACCACCCGAAAATATTCTCTTTTACGCAGCTTGCAACAGGACACGTCGCATTGAAATCTAAGTATATGGAACCGGGTGAATTCATGACTGTGGAAGAATCAAAGAGCGAAAAACCACTCTAAAGGAAATTCATCATAAGTGCCAATAGCGAGATCTGCATCATTTAACAAGAATTCTCGACGGGATATTTTTCCAGAGCAAAATCCTATAAACTTAGCCCCGATTGCTTTGGCCGCATTCAAGTCATTGAGGGTATCACCGACCAAGGCAATTTCTGTTAAATCATCTGCACCGAGGCTTTGTACAAGTCTAACCGCTAATTCATTTCTATCGGGATGCTCACAACCAAATCCACCGACAGAAAAGTAATGCCAGACCCCATAATGCCTCAGCTTTATTTCAGCTCCCAGGCGGGCATTTCCGGTCAATAACCCAAGCGTAAGATTGGGATTTTGATTCACCAATGTTGATAAAAGAGATTCAAGACCAGGATAGGGGCTGGATTCACTCCCAGTCAAAAAATAATCAAGCCAGAAAACATACGCGTCAATAAATTGATTCAGGTTTTCCCGAGATGTCTCAAGATTATGATTCGTGAGAAATTGATTAATTAGGCCAGAGTCCGTTGCTCCTGCAAAATTAAAATGTGTCGTACCATTTTTAACACCGAAGGCAGTCTCAGCTGCTTTGTTGAAGGCCATGGCGCCCCTCCCTTCGGTGTTAATAAGCGTACCGTCTATGTCAAAAAGTAGAAGGGATTTATTTTTCATGGACTGTAATTTTTAAAAACGGACGCACATGATCATATTATCCAGAATGCTTCAGGCAGGCAACAAAAGCACCATCGACCTCACTATTCCAATGGCAGATTTTGGACTGCTGAAGCAGAGTAAAATCAGGGTGAGAAGATTGAAATTTGCGTATCACATTTTCGTTTTCATCAACATCCAGAGTACATGTGCTGTATATGATCTGGCCACCAGGTAGAAGTTTTGATGCGGCATCATTGAGAAGCTCCGACTGGGTCTGACTCAATTCATAAGCTTCTTCTTCATTTATGCGCCACCGCAACTCGACCCTTCGATTCAGAACCCCCGAATTAGTGCAAGGAGCGTCCACAAGTATCCAGTTGTATTTATGGTCTATGCTATCTGAGAGGAGAACATTCACTTTGTTCTGCATTCTCAATCGTTTTAAATTGTCGTTAATTAAATCAAGCCGCCATTGTTCTTTGTCTGCAGCATCGATGAGGACGTCACCACCGTTGAATTGTTGAACAAGCAGTTGGGTTTTTCCGCCTGGCGCCGCGCACATATCAAGAATTCGATCACCCGCGTTTGCTCGAACACATGAAGGCGCCAAAGTTGTTGAGGGATCTTGAATATAGAACAAACCGCTTTTAAATGCCTCCGTTGTTTGAGGCGGTTTTCCTGAAACCCACTTGATGAATTTCTTATTCTTAAATGCCTCCAGGAGAACCAGCTGAACAAAGCATTCCTCTTTCTCAAGATGCCTTACCAGCGACTGCGTATCGGTCAAGAGGCCATTAGGAGATAGAAAAACCTCTGCAGGCTCATTGTTATTTCGCATCCATTTGATGACATTATCGTGCCCGTAAGTCTCCGAGAATTTTTCAAAAAGCCATTGTGGATGAGAAAATCTGATCCAAGGGGAGTCTGTGGCGAGGCTGCTAATTTGTTGTGACAAGCTTTCTCTGCCACGAAGGATATTTCTTAACATGCCGTTAATAAATCCTGTTTGTCTCTCGAATCCGGCCCTCCGCGCGCATTCAACGGTCTCATTTATCGCAGCATGATCAGCAACTCTGTCCATGTACACTAATTGATAAATGCCCAATCTCAAAAGAACACGTGTATCCCCGCTGGGAGGTTTTCGGTTTGTTGATTGGTCTATAATATGATCAAGAAGACTTAAATTCCTGATGCACCCGTATACGAGATTTTGGACAAATCGCTTGTCCCTTTGATCTAAAGAGGAGGACTCAAATGCCTGGCTCAATCTATCCTCAATAAATCGACCGCTTCTGGAATCCTCGCGAAGTAAAGAAAAGGCAATATCGCGTGAATTTGAATCTGGGGGTGTATTAATACTCATCGTGAATTCTCGTCCTGGTATGGCTTAGTCCGGGTCTCCAAAATCACTGAGATTAATGAAACCAAGCAGCTATATCTTAAGCCAACTCCTACAGGTAGCGATCATCATAGGCTCTGGATCTGCAGCCAGAAAAGAAAAATTATCCCGATTAGAATGAATTTAATCCCCGAAAAGAATAGCGGCACATAACATTAAAATAGTAATTTTTCGCTTTTCTATGCCAAATTTGCAGGGAGTAGCATAAATTTGTCATGGTATTTGGGTGTATTATTACTATAGTGGTTGTAATAAGACTCAGATATAGAGCTGAGGATATCGAAACATGAGAGAGGAAATTGAAAGAATGGTCGCAGTTGGCAAACTGCGACAAAAGCAAGTGGAGCCACTGGTTGAGATGGCAACCGAGGGTTTTTGTTCTCATAGAAAATGGGGATGCGGTAAAATCAACACCGTTGACACTGTTTCTGGGAAATTATCAATAGATTTCGAAGGTAAACCCAATCACCAGATGGATATGGGTTTTGCCGCCGACCTTTTACAACCAGTCAAAAAAGATCATATTCTTGCCAAGAAAATCACCGATTTAGATGAGTTAAAAAAATTGGCGGCATTGGACCACTTAGAACTTATCAAACAGGTCCTAAATAGTTACGGGGGGGCATGCACCGTATCCCAGATACAAGAGGTATTGGTCCCTGAAGTTATTAGCGATGATTGGAAAAAATGGTGGGATGCCGTCAAAAAAGAATTGAAGGTCAATCCTCATTTTTCAGTACCTATCAAAAAGTCTGACAATATTAATTACCACTCAGAACAAGTTTCAATACAAGATAGGCTCATACAACAAATGACGGACCTGTCTGACTTGAAGGGGAAAATGACTGTTGCCTCGGAGATCTTGAAATCAGTTGGCGAACTCGAGGTTCCTCAACTAGCGGCAGAGGAAATTAACGGACAACTCAACCACCAAATCCAATTTCTCAAAACCACCAAGCCAGAGCTTGCAATAGAAGCAGTCTTTCTCAGGGATGAAATAAATAAAGAAACTGGATTCGAGGCGAGTGAGGACGCCACAACCGACAAGGAAATTTGGGAGGCTTATATAGATACTTTCAGCGATTTGATAAAAGCCATCCCTGCCTCAAAACAAAAAACGGCAATTCAATCCCTGCAAGCCTGTTTTCCCGACCAGTGGAAAGAGTTACTCAAAAATAATATAAATGAGTTTCAGGCCAAGCTGGTAGGCGAAACGGTCAAAGCTCTGAGCGCAGTCGGAGCCTTTGATGAGCTTAAAGAAATCTTACGACAGCATATCAAACAAAATACAGCAAGCAGCGAGTTGCTTCTATGGCTAGCCAAAGATAGAAATGAATCTTTTCAAGATATCCTTGGCCCAGATGTTTTTCGTGCAATGCTATCAGCTATTGAGAGGGATCAATTTAACGAGATAAAATCAAATCGACTAGGCGACTTTATTTTGGGTGATAAAGAACTGATTGATGACTTGATCGGAGCGGCTGACGTAGAAATAATCCACGACCTAGTCAGAACTCTTCAATTTTCACCAAGTTTTCCAGATTTGGAAAAGAGGTCTATTTTTGGAAGATTTATAAAGAGCTACCCATCCATTCAAAGCCTTATCACAAAAGAGAGTGGGACTAAGGAAGACAATAAGCTCATTGTTTCCTTCCCAAGTCTTAATCGAAGAAGAGATGAATATCAGGATCTGGTTCAGAACCAAATTCCAGATAATTCCAAAGAAATTGCGATTGCCAGAAGCTATGGTGACTTGAAAGAAAACCATGAGTATAAATCTGCCAAAGAAATGCAGCGGATCCTAATGAGCCGTAAGTCAGAACTCGAGGGTGAGTTAATGAGAGCTGAAGGAACAGATTTCTCTCAGGTATCAACCGACTCCGTGAACATTGGGACCGAGGTCGTTGTTCGCAATGAAATCAAAGATAGAGATGAAACTTACACCATATTCGGGGCATGGGACACGGCAGCTGAAAGAGGAGTTATAAGCTATCTCACACCAATGGCTCAAAATTTACTTCACAAGAAAGTTGGTGAAAAAATAGAGTTCTCCCTTGGAGACAGAGACAATGCTTTTGTCATTAAAGACATAAGTAAAGCGGACACAGCTTTAATACCCAACCAATCAGAAGAGCAAGAAACCACTTAAAACTAATTAAAAGTCATATTTAATTGAATAATCCTTCTAACCATGTTTTTGGTTAGGATTTTTTTTGCTATTATATGGAAGACTGTCAAAATAAAAATTGCTTTGCTCGTAGCTCATGACGATTTATGGAGAACAGGCATACATACTATTCCTTCTTTAATTTCAAGCAATTTCCTCTATCAAATAATCCTATTTTGGTTTGGGGAACGCTTTTCATTTGCGTTACTTTCTCCAAAGGAGAAACAGGGGACAGCTTCGAAAAAACAATCAGACCAATATTGGCTGAACATTGCTATGAATGCCACAGTGCTACTCAGGGAAAATCAAAGGGTGGGCTTCAGCTTGATTCTGTGCAAGGAATAATGAATGGGGGAGATAGTGGTCGAATTTTTAAATCTGGTTTGAGCAATGAAAGTATCATCTATCAATTAATCGCACATCGAGAACCAGAAGAACGGATGCCTCCGGATTACAGATTGGAACAAGAACTCATTGATAAAATCAAATTCTGGATTGATGCCGGGGGTGAGTTACCTGAAATTAAAAAAAGGCAGGATAGATTTCTTACATCCTCTGCTGTTGGGTATTCAAAAAAATGGGAAAAGCATTGGGCGTTTCAACCACTGAGCTCAACATCTTTCGGCTCAATGCCAGGCGTGGTGAATCACTGGATTAAAAACCCCATTGATATTTTTATTCTGAAAAAATTAGATCAGAACGGATTAAGGCCCTCCAAACAATCCAGCTGGACCCAATTGGTTAGGAGAGTTTACTTGGACATTACAGGTCTTCCCCCTTCGGCTCAGCAGATTAAGGAATTTCTTAAATCGCCCACAACGGAGAGCTACATTCAACTTATTGATGATTTATTAGCCAGAAAAGAATTTGGAGAGCATTGGGCGAGGATGTGGTTGGATGTGGCTAGGTATGCAGATTCTAATGGATCCGACGAGAATTTATTTTATGCAAATGCTCACCGATACCGTAACTACGTCATTAAAAGTTTCAATGATGACAAGTCTTACTTCAAGTTTGTAAAGGAACAAATAGCCGGAGATTTGATGGCGATCAACCAAGATGGTTCTTTCGATTATGAAGCTTTAGTAGCGACTGGTTTTTTAAATCTAGGTCCGAAACTGGTAGCTGAGCAAGATAAGGAAAAACTTCGAATGGATCTTGTCGATGAACAGATGGATGTTTTGGGCCAAGTATTCCTGGGAATCTCAATCGGATGCGCAAGGTGCCATGACCATAAATTCGACCCTTTCAGTCAAAATGATTATTATGCTATGGCTGGAATATTTCGAAGCACTCAATCAATGGCCAATTATGACCATGTTTCGAAGTGGCTTGAAAAACCGATCGAGCACCCACAGAGAACTCGACAAAGAAAATCTTTGCTAAAAGAAAAAGATAAACTCGAAGCGCAGATTGAGAAATTTAAAAATCAGTCCCACGCAAG
>CBFHOE010000006.1:18170-19161 GCA_965657355.1 Limisphaerales bacterium
ACGCCAGAAAAAGCAAGTAAGGTAGAGAGTCACAAATTAAGCAATTGGAAGAATATCATAAAAAATATCGAAGCGCCCCGCAACAAGCATTGGAAAATGCTTGTTGATAAGTTTGATGTATTAGACACGCATAGCCTTGATTTCTCACAAATAAAAAACAAAAGTAAAAAGTTAGTAGATGAAATAGAGGATATTCTGCATACAAGTGATTCAACAGAATATTCGGAGGATTCAGTCACCGGATATTCATTAAAATCCCATAAAGGGAGCTACATAGAAATCCCACATGACAAACTCTTTGAACCTAATGAACTGACAATTACTTCATGGATTAAAATATCAGAATTTCCCAAACAAGGGAGAGATACGAGAAGATGGATTGTCGCAAAAACAGATGATGAATATGCCGACGGTCATTATGCATTGGGGATAAACAAAGAAAGCCCAATAGCCTATATCAATATCGGAGGGGGAGCCACTAACGCCATCTTGATTGCCAATCCAGAAATCAAGATAAGAAAAAATACCTGGACTCACTTGGCTATCTCAATTTCAAATAAAACAGCAGCTCTTTTTGTTAATGGAAAAGAGGTAGTTTCGATAGCATTACCTTCTCCCAGAACATTTGGAAACGGGCCTCTTGTCATTGGAAAAAGGCCTGATAATTACAATTATTTTAATGGTAAAATAGACGATGTTATTATTTTTAACTCGAGCCTTTCTCCAAAAATTATTTCAAAAATTTTTAAAAAGGACTTTTCGATAAAAACAAATCAAAGCGTAATATTATCTGAAGATTTTAACGTAACAGATAACCAATTTGCTGAAGCTCAACTTCGCTGGAGAATCAGAGACGAAGCAAAAAATATGTCAGGACTCTTTGCGATGCCGGATAAATTATCCGATTATTATCAACTTGATGAGTTAGAGCCAATAAATGAAATAAAGGACCGTCTAGTTTGGCTGAAATCCCAAATAAAGCCATCCCCAG
>CBFHOE010000006.1:19226-36102 GCA_965657355.1 Limisphaerales bacterium
ATAAAAAAAAGAGGTCAGGCTATTCCGAGGAGAATGCCAATGCAACACATGGGGGTAGTTGCAGATGATATTCCGAGCGACATGAGCGGGCGGCTGGAGTTAGCCAACTGGCTGACCCACAGGACTAATCCCTTAACACCGAGAGTTATTGTCAATCGACTATGGGCTGGAGTTTTTGGAAAGGGAATCGTTAGCACGCCAAATAATTTTGGAAGGCGAGGAATGCCTCCGACTCACCCAAAGCTATTAGATTGGCTCGCCCAAGAACTGATAAACAATGAGGGTTCCATTAAAGGAATATTGAAATTGATGTTTTCGTCAGCGACTTACATGCAAGACTCCCGTCCCAAACAAGAAAACATGGTAGCTGATCCTGGGAATCAATATTTGTGGAGAATGAGCCCACGCCGCATGACTGCGGAACAAATTCGAGATAGCCTCCTAAAAGTCAGCGGTTTAATTAATTTTGAAGCCAAAGGGAAACCTGCAGAAATCGACAATTACCAATATGTTCCCGGCTCGAGTTTTTTTAAAAAAATCATGTCATCAAAAGTAAGGACAATTTACCTCCCAGTTATTCGTGACCGTGTGAATCCTGATATTGAGATTTTTGATTTTGCGAATCCCGGGACGTCGAATGGTTTTCGTGGCACGACAACGATTCCTCTTCAAGCATTATTCTTTCTGAATAATCCTGAAGTAGCTCGGTGGGCTCAATCAGCTGCCGATCAGGCATCGCAGACAGACAATCCGATTGAATACTTATTCGAGGAGATTATTGGGAGATCAGCCAATGAAGATGAACGGAAATTACTAACCGCAGCTTTGTCCGACGAAAATCACGGGCCCTCAAAGCAAGCAAAGCTTAAAGAGATCGCCTTGTCTCTTTTTGCCGCAAACGAATTTATATACAGGTTCTAATATGAAGACATTCGGCCTATGCAACAACAGAGATAGGAATTTTCAAATATCGAGAAGGCGTGCTCTAGAAAAAGTTGGACTAGGTTTTGGCAGTTTGGCTAGTTTGTCACTGCTGGCCAATCCTGAAATAAGTGACGCTTATTCGCAACCCATTGATTCACCACCTACACATTTTAAACCCAGAGTAAAAAGGGTTTTATTTTTGTTTATGCACGGGGGACCGTCTCACCTGGATACTTTTGATTATAAACCTCTTTTGCAGAAAGATTCAGGAAAACCTTTACCTTATCCAAAACCCAGAGTTCAGTTCGCCAAAACAGGGAACTTGATGAAATCCCCATTCGATTTCAAAAGACATGGCCAAAGCGGTGCCTGGGTTTCTTCCATATTTCCTAATGTTGCAAAGCATGTGGATAAGCTGTGTCTAGTAAAAGCCATGCACGGCACAAATGCAGCTCATGGTGGGGCGCTTTTAAAACTGCACACGGGATCGGAATCGTTCGTGCGGCCCAGCATGGGGTCTTGGATTAGCTACGGACTGGGCACAGAGAATGCCAACTTACCGTCCTTTATTACGATATGCCCTACTCTCGGCCACGGAGGTGTCAGGAATTTTTCTGCATCATTCCTTCCCGGAGAACACCAAGGAACTCCACTAGGTAATTCTGGGACACCTGCTAGCTCTGTCAATGTCCATAACATAAAGAACATGGAACTTGATTCGGTCGCGTCAAAGTCCCGATTGGACCTCATCCAAAAATTAAATCAACTACATAGTGAGGATTATGGTTTTGAATCGGAATTGGATGCCCGGATTAAGTCATTTGAACTTGCATTTCGGATGCAATCAGAAGCCCCTGGCGCCATGCATTGGGAATCGGAATCGACAATAATTAAAAACCTTTACGGTATCGGAAATAGCACAACCAAGAATTTTGGGATCCAATGTTTGATGGCTCGACGTTTGCTTGAATCAGGAGTTCGCTTTGTCCAGGTTTCTCATAGTTATAAATGGGATCAACACAGTAATTTAAAAAAACTGCATTCTAAAAATGCCTTGGAGGTTGACCAACCAATATCAGGATTATTGACTGATCTGGAGTCTCGAGGGTTATTGGATGACACCTTGGTGATTTGGGGAGGAGAATTTGGAAGAACGCCAACAGCTCAAGGGAGCGATGGCAGAGACCACAACCCGCATGCTTTCACAATATGGATGGCTGGTGGCGGCGTTAAACCAGGAATTTCATACGGAGAAACCGATGATTATGGATTTTACACAGCGAGAGATGCTGTTGATGTTCACGATTTTCATGCAACGATCTTGGCCGCCCTGGGAATGGATCACCAAAAACTGACTTACAGGTATGCCGGAAGAGATTTTCGATTGACCGACGTGCACGGTCGTATCATTTGGGATATTCTAAAAACCTGAAGCACCGCGGTTTGCTAAGCGTCTGAATTATCGCTCGCTTCATCGGGATGGGGTGGATCAGATTCCTGAATAGTCGCTGGTGGCTCTGTTATTTCATTGCCTAGGCTTACAGGGTTATCCTTTTGCTCATTGTAATGGAATGTGAGGTCTATAACCTCTCCACACCCGCAGACGATTTGCACCCCAGTGATTTGGCCTGATTCCCCGTCTTCTTTGTGCAGCGTAACTTTTGGTTGATGCTGGCAGGAAGTGCTCGTTTGAATTGCCTTGTTTGCGCCTTGGCGTTTAGGTGTTGAGCTTTCTGCGGTGATATTGCGATCAATTATGGTTTGTGATTTTTGACTTCGAGACTTTAGCTGAGGATCTTTTGTTACCGCTGACTTTTCCGAGGCCTGATCGGCATCGCTGTTTTCGCCATCAATGACCTCCGGAACGAAATTTGATAAAGGTTGGAAGGAACTCAACCGATTATTTTTTTCACCTGAATTAAGTGGAGTAAAACCTGACATTCTTCTTAAATTTTGGGTTTGATCAAAATTTCAATTCTATCATTCAACACGTCATCCTTCGAGAGCCCGTTCATTGGACGAGTCACTCCAAAACCAGCCACTTCATTAATTTGATCATATGGTAACTCGAAGTATTCCATGATCCGTCGCGCTTCATTGGCTCGATCGGTGCTCAATTGCCAAAAATCAACATTACTAAATTCGGAGTCGTTAACGCAGTGCCCGTGTATTTCCACCATAAAGGAATCATGGCGACGTATTTGCCAGGTCACAGTATTCAAAACATACTTCCCATACTTGGTGAGGTCCGTTGAATTTTTTTCAAAAAATGGGCTTTCTGATTTATTGAATAATTGAATCCGCAAACCTTTATGCGACATATCAATTACAACTGGGGAATCTTCATCTGCTAGCTCCTTTTGCATAGCTTCAGTCAGGTCTCTATGGATTCTTCTCAGGAATTCCAGTTCCATTAATGAAGCATCATCGAAAGAACCATTTATGTCGCTCTGCATGAGGAGAATATCTTCATTGGGTATAATTCCTGTCGACTGAAGAGTCAATGGCCGGAATGGGTTTTCAAAAGTCCTTTGAATGGCTTCTTTGATTCTCTGGTCTTGTGAGGCTAACCACATAACAAGAAAAAAGGCCATCATAGCTGTTACGAAATCAGCATACGCAACTTTCCAAGATCCTCCTCCTCCACCCATAAGCTTGAGAAAATAAAAAATTATAAATTAAAAATTTGGTTAGCTTTTAGCAGCCTCTTTGAGCATGTCTTCAAAGCTTTCACCATTTGGTTTTACATGAGCGCTGATGCCTCTTCTTGCTACCTCAACAGCCATTATCGGGGCCAATCCGTTGGCGAACGAACAAATGGCACTCGCAATACATTTGTTAAATTCAGACTCAGATTCGCCGAGAAATTCCATTGCAGTAACCGCAGGGTTGACGTAACCGTAGGCCACTAAAATTCCCAGAAATGTTCCAACTAAAGCGGAACCAACCTTATAACCAATTTGCTCTATCGGCCCACTAATAACACCCATTGTTATTATGATACCAAGGACGGCAGCAACAATCCCGAAGCCAGGAAATGAATCTCCAATTTTCGCCAGCACACTAACGGGCTTGTGATGGTCATTGTCCATAGCTTTTAGTTCAATATCTAACAACATCTTCAACTGATCTGGTTTAATCTTCCCATCGATGATAGGACGCAGACCTCCACACAAGAATTCCATGCTGTGCTTATTTTTGGCTAACTTGGGATATTTGGAAAATATGCTGCTTGCAGATGGATCACTAACGTGCTCTTCCAAGGCGATCATTCCATTTTTACGGCCAGTCAAAAACAATTCATAGAGGGCTTTAAATAGTTCTTCATATGCCCCTTTGCTGTAGGGGTTCGGTTTTAAGATCCCAATGATATTTGATAGAATAGCTTTTAAAACCGGAAGTGGAGACATAATTATCAAAGCTCCAACGCCAGAACCGATGATTACAACAACCTCATTTAGATGCCAAAGAGACACTGGATTACCACCAACCATCATGAATCCACCCAAAACACACCCAGTTACAACTAAAGCTCCGATGATTATTAACATGGCTCGTTTAATTAGATATGCTCAAACTTAATTACTCGACCTCGAGAGCTTCCGACGTCTCATGCTTTTTCAAAAATCCCCTAATGGAAATAATGGCTTTTGTGTGGATTTGGCAAATTCTGGATTCAGTGACTCCGAATGCTTCGGCGATCTCTCGCAGTCTTAAATCTTTGAAATAATAGAGAGCTAAGACTTTTTGCTGCATTTCAGGCAAGCTCCTAATATGCTGCTTAATAATATCGATGAGCTCATATTTGGAGGATTCTTCAAATGGGTCTGGTTGTGTTGAATCGGCAATACTAGCATGTTGAGAATCGCCATTTCCTTCTTCTCCATTCTTGACCGAGTCCAAACAAATAAATACAGCTGGGCGGATATATGTAAGAAGCTTGTTGTATTGAGCCATGGTCATGTCCATCTCACGAGCCATTTCTTCATCCGTTGGCGCCTCACCTTTTTCTTGTTCCAGCTTGCGCATGACGGCCTCTACTTTTCTAGCCTTGTCGTGCACAGACCTTGGCAGCCAATGGGCTCTTCTTAACTCATCAAAAATGGCACCCCTGACTCGCACTCTGGCGTAAGCCTCAAAAGAAGACCCACCAGACATGTCATACCTTCGGACAGCACTTAACAATCCAACCATTCCAGAACTATATAAATCTTCAGCCGCGACGTGAGTTGGTAGACTCATTGCCATTCGTCCCACGATGGATTTGACGAGGGGGATGTAGTTTTCAACGATTTGACTCTCTGCTGCACAACCCTCTCCGGTCCGGGCGTAAGCTTCCCAGACCTCCTGAGGAGGTTTCGGAATCGTATAATATTTTGGTTTCTTAGCTGGCTCGTCAGTTGCTGTTTCATTAATTTGTGGCAGCTCTCGGTTGTTGCTTTTTTCTTCGGTTAACACCGCTACACTTGGTTCTTCAAGTTGAGATTTCATGTTTAGGATTGAGTTGCAGGATCTGATGAAGTTTCGGGAAATACGTTGGTAGTTTCGTCGTTATCTTGAGATTCTTCGGGCTCGGCATCTTGAAGGGCTTTCTTAAGTGAATTAGCCCAGAGGCCACCCCACCATTTCATCAACCACCCGGAGACGTATGCAGCCATGCATGACTTCCAGAGGATCGATGGATACGGACTCTCGAATGCCCACCCAAAGAGGATGCCAATTCCAAATCCAATAATTCCGCCTATGAGCACTAAAATCTTCATATAACGAGACTTAGAGAGCAAGTCCGTTGCCAAAGTTGTAATTTAGGGGAAATTGGCTAAAAATTGTGTAAATCAATTAAATAGCGTAAGTTATGAAGGAAATTGCTGCCCTAATATCAGTTCGGGGCCAGCGAGAAGAAAGTCACCAGGAATATTTTGCCCATTGGAGAGAAAGCTGACAGGAATTTTGCAAGCAAACACCGCATTCCAGATTTTACCCCATCTAATTTCCTCATCGAGATGGGTAAATATTATGCTAGAAATGGGCAATTTTGCCTTCATGCAAGACATTAACTGACCGAGAAACACAGGAGTTTCGTATGCAAGATTAAGGACGAGATGCACATCCGGGTCGTCAAATTCTGCAATAGAATGCTTAATGTGCTCTATGGAATCGGACTGAAAAAAATCAGAACCAGGAAAGTCAACAAACCAGGATTGGTCTGATTGGCCTGAGGACCGGCTTTCAGGGTGAAACTTTTCGAGCTCGAGGCCAAGAATTTCACAGTGTACTGATAATAAATCCGAGTTGTTATGAACTCTTTCAGTATCTAATTGAAATGCCCGAGTCGGCTTATTTTTCAACAGATGGTGGTGCGTCATCCATTTGCACATCACTGTCGACTTTCCTACCCCCGCTGGGCCGATAAAGATATTTGTCGTTCCCTGAGGTTTTTTTGAAGGTATGAAAGGACGCCATGCTTCAGAAAGAGCTATTGATGTGATTTTTCGCTGCTTAATTGAATCTATTTCGCCCAAGCTCGGAGACTTTTTCTGAATGATTTCCATGACCTGAAGAGCATACTGAGGCAACAGGCCTGAGGCTTGAAGGGATTCTGTGATAGCCCATTCTGAATCATCGAATGATCCCGCATGGCCGAGAGAAGGACTTTGGGATCTATTGTTTTTAGATTTGGCTTTGGACGGCCTTGCAAAGACTTGAATCCTTGGTTTTTTCCAAATCTTATCGACACCCTTAGCCGGCAATTTCACCACCTGTTCGATGATAGCATCGGGTCCTAATTCTTCCCGGACCTTGTCTATGGCTTCGTTTGCCGATTCTGCTATAAATGAAACTAACTCCATATTGGATATCAAGCCTTCTTGCCGAACAGTAATGGTTACCTTATATGACGAGCAACGATAAATTGTTTTTGCCGATCATTATCATTTTGAAATCATATGAGTAAGATGATTTAAGGTTTTCACGTCAAGCTGGAGCGGACGCCTTTGACTGAGGCATTGCTTCAACGGTCCCAAAACTGCGTATTTCCACGTCGTTGGGTAATTCAGAATAGGAAACAACCTGAAGCTCGGAAAAGGTAGGTTGAAAAAATTTCTTAAATCCTAATCGCAACCCAGGTCCAGTCATCACGACTGGGACTAAACCTTGGCTGACCATAGATTGTACGTGCTTTGAAAGATTAGCAATAGCATGGTGAGCGACAGACGGGTCCAGAAAAAGGCTTATTTCCATTGGTGTTTGTTGGATATTTTTAGACATTTCCGACTCTAGCGATGGGTCTAAGGTTATGACTTGAACGACTCCATTTTCATCTTTGAATTTTTCACCAAGGTGATACCCCAGCACCTTGCGAGCATGCTCGGATAGTTCGTCTGGGTTTTTCGTTATTGCGGCGTAGTCACTCACAACTTCTAATATCCCAGAAAGGTTTTTGATGGGCAGTCCCTCTGAAAGAAGGTTCTGGAGAATTCTGTGGACGACCCCAACGGAAACCTGACCAGGAACAAGCTCGGAAATAAGAGCTCCATCTGATTCTTTTAAATTATCTAATAGATTTTGAACATCCTGACGACTTAGAAGTTCAGAACTTTGCTTTTTGAGGATTTCTGATAGATGCGTAATTAACACAGATGCTGAATCAACAACTGTAAATCCACTCAGCTCGGCATGTCGTTTATCCGATTCCGTAACCCAAGTCGCTGGAAGTTTAAAAACGGGTTCCGTAGTCTGGATGCCATTGAGAATGACTTCACTTTGGGTGGCATTCATGGCAAGCCACTTCTTTGGGTAAACGGTTCCAGAGGAAACAACATTTCCCTTTATCATAAATCTATACTCCTCGCCTGTGAGATCCAAATTGTCTTTCAAGCGTATGGGAGGAATAAGAATACCTAATTCTTCAGCAAATTGTTTTCTAACGCCAGTGACTCTTTCCAAGAGATCTCCGCCTACTTTCTTATCTGCAAGAGAAACCAAGTTAAAGCCTAACTCAATTAAAAAAGGATCAACACTAAGCAGTGGTTCTAATTTTTCTGGCTCAGCTCTCTGTGCTTGTTTTACTCCTTCTCCATCTGAGGCGTCTTGTTCAGAACCATCATGTGAAGAAGAAACACTACCATCAGGGATACCTTTTTTCTTTTTGGAGGACTTATCAGCAAACAACTTTCTGGCTGTCACACCTGAGATGATGGACAAAGTCAGAAAGGGCAAAACTGGCATACCTGGAATAAAAGCCATTAGGCCAAGCATTACAGAGAGCCCCGCAAGAGCTTTTGGAAAATTGACGAGCTGACTCCCAAGTTCTTTACTAATCTCTTCACTTGCTGCAGAGCGTGTCACTAAAGTACCGGCAGCAACCGAAGTAATCAATGCCGGCACTTGCGAAACCAAGCCATCTCCAATAGATAAAAGAGTAAATTTCTCAAGACTTTCAGTGACAGTTAAGCCTTTCTGGAAAATACCGATGGCAATTCCACCGACTATATTAATCAATGTAATGAGGACCCCCGCAACAGCATCCCCTCTTACAAACTTGCTGGCACCGTCCATCGCACCATAAAAATCAGCCTCTTTTTCAACTTTCTTTCTTTTCTTTTTGGCTTCTGATTCGGTGAGAATACCTGCGTTTAATTCAGCATCGATTGACATCTGCTTGCCAGGCAATGCATCCAGGGTAAATCGGGCGGCAACTTCTGCGATACGTCCGGCGCCCTTTGTAATTACGATGAAGTTTATTATCGCCAAAATACTAAAGACCACGAGACCCACGACATAATTACCTCTTACTACAAAATTTCCGAAAGAATCAATTATCTGACCGGCGTTACCATCAGTCAGAATAAGTCGAGTTGTTCCGATATTAAGTCCCAGTCTGAAAAGAGTGAGGAAAAGAAGTAATGTAGGAAAACCAGTAAAATCACTTGGCTCTTTTATATAAAGAATGACCAGCATTATCAAAAGAGACATAGCAACGCTTATTGAAAGCAGCCCGTCCATCAAGAATGCCGTGACAGGCAGAACCATAACCATCACAGTGCCAAATACTGCCAAGGTCATGATAAAGTCTCCCTGACAGAAAATGCTGGCGAGTCGCGATCTTATCTCTGCAAAGCTGGGCATAATCTCTATGAATAACTTGATTTTAGTTTAATCACTTATTTCCGTCACGGTAATATCTATAGGCGTTTATTCTGTAGACGTAGGCAAGAATTTCAGCAACGGCTGTGAAAAGTTGATTTGGTATTTCTCCATCGACGCGCCCATATTTGAACAACATGCGTGCTACGGGCTTATCCTCGATAATAGGTATCTGATTGGCTTTGGCGATTTCACGAATTTTCAAAGCTTTATTACGAGCACCCTTCGCAATAATTTGAGGAGCCTTCATAGTTTCTCGATCGTATTTTATGGCAATCGCCAAATGAGTTGGGTTGGTTATAATGGCATCTGCAGTAGGAACTGCCTCTAACATTTCCCGAAAAGATTTTACACGAACCTGCCTTTGCCTCGCTTTTTGCTTAGGGTTGCCCTCAGAGTTTTTCGTTTCATCTTTTATTTCCTCTTTACTCATCATCATGCTTTTGGTCGTTTGCCATTTTTGATACATGAAGTCGATTAAGGCTATAAAGAGCATAGCGGTGCATATTCTTGATAAGATTGTCAGCGTCACTCCACTGATGAATGGGCCAAGTCGGCCGACATCGGATGGGACAAAAAATATTGGATCATTGATAATCGAGAGAATAGCGGAGTAGGTAGAAGCAATAATAACAACAAGCTTAACAATACCCAAAGCGGTTGGGATAAGTTGCTTTACATTGAATATCTTCTTCAGCCCCTTAATGGGGTTCATTTTGGAAGGCGAAAATTCTAAGGCCTTGGAAGCAATTTGAAACTTGGTTTGTAATCCGGCAGCTAGAACACCAATAACCAAAACGGGTAAAACAATGGGAGATACTTGCATTAGGGTGAATGTCATAATAGTCCCAAGCTGTGCCTGAATCCCACTTGTTGTCAGTTCCGTTGTATGGAGTTCACTAAATGCCTTTTGCATAAACTCAGAAAACTGGACAAACATTTTTTCCCCAGACAATGAGAGAGAATTTGTAGCAACTGTGAGAACAGCCAAGGTCTGTAAATCCTGACTTCGTGCGACTTGGCCTTTTTGCCTCGCATCAGAGAGCCTCTTTTCTGTGGGCTTTTCGCTCTTATCTCCAGGTGTATCAGCCATAAAATTTAAAAAGTTATGCTGCTCCTGATATCAGGTGGACAACATTTGTTATGTCAGTGGGTAGTGTTGATAAATAACCTCGGATGTATGCAAAAAATAGAGAAGTGGAAAGTCCAAAAACAACGATCCCCGCCATCACCCTAATGGGAAAGCTCAAGACAAATACGTTCATCTGAGGGACAGCACGACCGAATACAGAAAACATCAGGGTCACTGTAAATGAGACCGAAATGATTGGAGCCGCCATTTCTAAAGCGACCCAAAAAAGTTTTATGCTTCTTAAAATGACAGCATCAGCGAGATTTTCAGTAATGACGGCTCCTCCGATTGGCAAGATATTGTACGAGTAATAAAATCCGGCTAAGACCTCATGATGCAAATCCAAGGCAAGAAATATGATGACACTAAAATAAAATAATAGAGATGAGAAAAGTGGCGCGCTCTGACCCTCAAATGGATTGAGCAACTGAGACATAGACAGACCGGTTTCCAAAGAAATGATCTGACCTGCCATTTCAAACCCATAAAATATCAAGCGAATAAAGAATCCCATGACCAGTCCAACACCTATTTCCATCGCCATGATTAGTAGGGTATCTAACCAAAATTCCGGGACCACAGAATCTATGGAGCCACTCACCGCGATCATGTATGCCATAATGGCACCCAAAGCAACTCGAACCGAGGCGGGCATCTGCCTGACGGAAAACAGGGGAAGTATCAGCAGGAATGCTGACGCTCGCATAAAAACAAGCATCCATGTCCACAAAACGCTGTCTATCCACTCCAACATCGAGAAAAACCTTAATTGGCCATCTGAGACATCTGAGTAATCATGCCGTAGGTGAAATCCATGATCGTTCTTAATATCCATGGCATAACAGCGATCAGGACTCCAGCCACAGATAAGACTTTTGGAAAGAAGGTTAGTGTCTGCTCTTGGATGGAGGTCACTGTTTGAATGACCGATATGGACAGGCCGACACCAGTAGCTGCAACAAGTACTGGCGAAACAACCATAGTGGCTGTCGTCATCATTTTTTGTATGACATCAATTGCGTATTCGGGAGTCATTTTTATTTATCTTTGTATAAATTTTAGCCTGTTTTAAAACTTAAGACAACGGAGCTCACGACGAGGTGCCAGCCATCTACGAGAACAAAAAGTAATATTTTAAGTGGTAGAGATACAGTTACGGGAGGCATCATCATCATCCCCATACTCATGAGCACTGTGGCCACGACCAAGTCGACGACAATGAATGGCACGAATAGTAAAAATCCCATTTGAAATGCTGTCTTTAGCTCACTGAGAATAAAACCGGGAATCACCACCTTCATGGGCAGATTAGAAACTGATGTTGGCCCCATGCCGGAAAGAGAAATGAATAATTCAAGGTCCTTTGCTCTTGCCTGGCTGATCATAAATTCTTTGAGGGGAACGACAGCTCTGTCGAAGGCCTCTTCACTATTAATTTGTTTTGCACGATATGGATCCAAAGCGACACTGTTCATTTGGTTCCATACTGGCGCCATGAGAAAAAAGGTAAGGAATAGGCTCAAGCCAATAATTACCTGATTGGCGGGAGTGCCTTGTAGAGATAAAGCCTGCCGGACGAAACTGAGAACGATGACAATTCTCAGAAAACTTGTCATTAAAAGAACGATTGAAGGGGCAAGAGTCAATAAGGTAATGAGAAATAGAACCCGAATACCCATATCGAGATCTTGGGGCTCACCACTAGGATTTAAGCCAACACTGAGATTGATAGGTGAGATACCACCCTCCTGAGCACAGAGTGGAGACACAGTTGACAGGCCTATTAGAAAAACAAACCCTAAAATGCACTTATACCACTTAAATGCTGGAGGAAGAGTCAACATCCTTATGTCCCTTTTTCTGGTTTTTAGAGGCTTTGGCTAAAATGGATGAAAAGGATAGGCTACCGTCTCCAGTTGAGTTTTGAACGGAGGAATTAGAATTTAAAGTGGCTTGTTCATCCTCGGTCAGATCTGGTAAATCGCCCAGAGCTGTTATCCCAGTGGAGGAGGTTCCGAGTAGCATTCTTTTTTTTCCATAGGCAACGACAACTAATCCTTGTCTATTACCTATAAATTTGGATTCGAGAACTTTTAGTTTTCCTGAAATACCACCATGATTACTCACACTTATGCGATTTTTAAATAGCCAAACACCACCAAGAAAAATGCAAATCACGACGACCAAGCTAATGAGAACTCTAAAAAATGATCCCATGGGATCAAGTTCCCGGTCTTTATCAGATCCTTTGAAAATGGAACTCAAATCGTTCTGTACGTTAGTAGAAACTCCTAGCACTTCATTGGTAGATGCCGCCATCGTATGCGGTGGCGGCATCAGAAATAAAAATGAAACAAATAGAGCGATATGAAGGAAGTGAAAATTCATTATCTCGCTTCCTCTGAAGACATTTGAGCTACGTCAGCTCCTTCATTGTCACGAGCTCTTTTGGTGTCTGGCTCAGCGTTGGGCGCTGCGTCCTCAGTCGTTGCTGTTGGCTTTTTTAATTTTGCTCCGTGTATTTCTGTGATTCTGATACCAATCTTATCTTCAAGCACAACTATCTCGCCTTTTGCAATCTTCTTGTGATTGATGAGGACGTCCACGGGAGCATCGGCCATCGTATCCAGCTCAATAAGAGAACTGACATCAAGTTGCAATATGTCCTTCATATGCATTTGGCATGACCCTAGTTCAACGGTCATTGTCACCGGGACATCAAGGAGCATCCCAAATTTATTTGGTTCGTTGTTCATGATTTTGGTCCAATGAGATTATTAATTTTGACAGCCCGCTTTCCATCGACCTGACCTAATTGTCCCACAAATTTAGGCAAATCAGCGATAAAAATAGTTGTTTTGTCGGCCTGAGATTTATTGAAGTAAAGAAAGTCTCCAGGTTTTATATTCACCAAGTCACGAGCACTTAGCTTTTCTCCATCCCAACGCGCGCGGACATTGACTTTAAGTTTTGAAATGGCTTCGTTTGAGATACTCTGCTCACCGCTTTTGGGCTGAATGCTGGCGAGAAGTGACTCGCTGACCTGACTCATAATGGGTTCCCAGAAAAAAGCAGGAAAGATCATTCGCATTTCGCTTTCAACCGATCCAATTCTTAATTTGATAGTAGCAATGGTGACAGGGTTATGTTTGCTTGTTATGTGAATATGTTGGATGTCTGATTCATGACCTGAAATTTTGTGCTTGCACGAAATAACATCTTCCCAAATAAAGGACCACTGATCCATTAAATGGCCAAGTAGTTGATCCATTAAAACAGTTTCAATATCTGTTAAGCCCGATAGCCCAGAAGATTTTTCTCCAGTCCCACCAAGCATCCTGTCGATTAATAAAAGAGAAAGATCGACTGGCACTTGAAATATGCCCCGGACTGGAAAAGGGTCTATTTCAAGTTCTGCGAAATAACTCTCCTCTTTGATAGTGCTCGCGAGCTCTCCGTATTTAACAACTTCAAATGATACGAGATCCGCTTTAATTTCCTTTCTAAGATAAAGAGACAGATGGTCGGTGAGTCGTCTGGAGAACTGATCATGACGCACCTCTAAAAACCTCAATTGTCTCGTCTTCAGGTAATGTGGAACTCGAAAATCGAGCCTAGGCAAGTCAGAAGCATCCACTTTGGAAGCCGTTAAATCATTAACAGCGCCGTGTGAACCGCCATAACCCGGATCATTCTCGCCACCAACCTTTTCATGCTTATCATCACCAGAAAATTGATCCAGCAAGGACTCGATCTCATCTTGCGATAAAACTTGCGAGGTTAGCTCGTTGAAATTTCCAGACATAGCCTTGTGTGTGCGTGTATAAAATTAAATAATTTTTGTAGAAAAAGTTTAAGGTTGAACCTTGAGCTTTGGATTATTGCACTGAGAAGCGCCTAAACCAAATCTTTTGGACAAGGGGGCCTTTTCCATCACTAAGGGCCATATTAAAGGCCTCAAGCAACTCGGCTTTTATGGTTGCTTGCGCCAGGTTCTGTTCAAGGCTCTGGATAGATTTCTGCCTAAGTATTGCATTCGCAGTATCCTGAAGCTCAGGCACTCTGGCTTCTATGGCACTTGAAAATGTGTCATCAGCACCCACTAAAGTCATATCCGCAACGAGATACCTCATACCCAGAGTGTTTTTTACGTTTACCACTATGTTCGGAAACTCTAGAGTTTTTGAGCTGGACTTTGATTTGCCACCATGGCCACCACCGTGCTTGTCATCGTGACTACCCGCCTTACTTTTCGGAGCTTTATGACTGTCATCTGTATGACCAGAATCTTTATCCTTTGATTTCTCGTGAGGTGTTTTCGCTGCCACGTTAACTGCTTCTTTGAGCTGCGGCACTAAAACAAACATTGTTGTGGCATAAGCTAGCGCCGGCATAAGAACGATCGTAAGTGCCAGAGGAAGAATCTGTGAGATAATACCAGGCTTCTTTTTAGTTGGCTCCTCATTAGATGCAGCCTCTGAATTTTTCTCTGTTTTTTTGTCAGCCATGATAATTTAAGAATAATGAGATATGACGAAATTATCGTTTCAAGTTAACTAGTTCTTGGAGCATTTCATCACTTGTTGAAATAACTCTTGCACTAGCCTGGTAAGCCCGCTGAGTTGTAATCATACTTGAGAACTCGTTTGCAAGTTCTACATTGGAAAGCTCAACCATGCCGGATGCAACTTGCCCAACACCGCCTGCACCAGGGACACCAGGATCTTCATTCCAATCAAGTGGTCCTGCATTTTTCCAATTACCAAAAAGATTGTTGCCTTCTTTCGTCAATGTTCCTGTAGATTTGATATCTTGGAGTAATACCTGCCCTCGAGTGTAATTAGTACCATCGGAAAGGAAAAGGTTGATTTTTCCATCGTTACCAATAGCGAAAGATTTTATAGCAGCATCGGCAGCAGCACCTTCTGGTTTTTCCTGCACATCAATTCTCAGATCTCCGACAGTATCAAGGTCCATGTTATTAAATCCTTGGACTCTTTGACCAGAGGGAGTGCTGAGGTAACCTTCCTTATCAACGATAAATTCTCCAGCTCGAGTGACATATTGCTCACCAGTATTAGGGTCGGAAACCACGAAAAATCCATTTCCAGAAATGGCCAGATCCTGCGGTGCATCGGTGCGTTTGTATCCTCCATCATTCCATTTATTGAGAATATTTGCGGCATCAACGCCCGATCCAATTTGGTTGACGTATTCGCCTCCTCCCGAGCTTCCTACTTTCTGTGATAGGTTATCAGCAAATGAAATTTTACTTGATTTAAAACCGGTTGTATTGACGTTGGCAATATTGTTACCGATGACATCCATTTGTTTCTGGAAGCTTTTCAAGCCGCTGATTCCTGAGATTAGTGATCTTAACATTATAGTTTTGCGTTTTGTAGTTCTTGTTGGTTTAGGTTATGGGTTAATAGTGTTTTGTTGTTATTCTCCGGTGAAAGAACGTTGATAATTCTATCTAGATCGTATTTTTCCCCATCGACTTCAACTTGTGGCTTCCCTGCCTCGATTCCAACGGCTCCGACATAACCAGAGACAATGAGATCGTTTTCCAATTTGATATCTACTTTTTTTCCAATTAAGGAATTAGCCTCAATTCTTTGAAGGCTTGAGCTCAATTCCTTTGTCTGCTCTAGGTTCGTGTATTGCGCCATTTGAGCGAAATAGTCCATATCCCCATCAGGATTAAGAGGGTCTTGATTGCTTAATTCAGCTACAAGAAGTTGAAGAAAATCGTCTTGAGTGAGATTATTCGAGTTTCCTTCAATAACTTCTAGGCCCTGCACGCCCTGATCCACGCCCTGCGTGGAGGAGCCCTGAGTAGAAGGGGCCTGAACACTTAATCTTGTTGGAGGTAAAATTTGAGACAACATATTATTCTTTAAGCAAATTGATTAAATATTTGTTCGGATTCAAGATTCTCGTCACTTGTGACGGATTCAGCAGAATTAATAATTGAACCAGATAAATCTGAGCCGTTTTGTATGTCTTGGTTATTATTTTGTCCTTCGCCCCGGGCTTGTCGCGCGCCCTGTCGGTTTCCCTCTTTTGATGCTTCCATATCTGTTTGGGATTGTGTGGACTCAAATTTGTCATCATTCGATGCAATCACACGAATTTGATGGCGAGACAAAACATCATTCATATGAGTTAGGTTTTTAGCGATTTGCGAACCCTCATCGCCTTCGGCAATTAATCTTGCTTCAACCCACTCACCTTTCTGAACCAGATTAATGACGAGTTCTTTTGAACCAGTGTTAACAGATAACTGGATGGCACCATTTCTTAAAGGGCGCAGCTTTGCTACTTCCTTAACTAAATTTTCGCCAAATTGTTCTATTTGCTCGCTGGTCTTTTGGGGGGCTTCAGCCTTAACAGCAGCTGTTTGGCCTGAAATTGTTATCGCATTCGCATCCCTTGTGGTGGGTGCTGAAACGATCGCACCGTCCTCTTGACCATTGGATTGCATTTTGCCTATACCATTTAAATTATTTTGGTCTTTCCATTTATCTTGCGAGAATGTGGGTGTTTCCGACCCAGCGCCATGGTTACCACCGCCTGACAAATGAGACGATTCAGAAGGATTAGCTCCTCTAGATAGGGGGCGAGTCTCATCTGCTTGATGAGACTTTGCGCCTTCTGAGGTATTTTCTGCCG
>CBFHOE010000006.1:36596-44312 GCA_965657355.1 Limisphaerales bacterium
GGGAATGCTTCATTCCGAGAAGAAATGATAGGTTTTTCTTTAGTTAGTTGGGCTTGGGAAGTCTTATTCGAATCTGGATTAACATCAATTTGGCTTCCAGTCGTGGCGTGTGAATCTTTCCCCATCGCGATCCCCGAAGCTGGTCTTTGATTTTCTGAAGACTTTATTTCAGGTGCTGATACCTCCGGCTGTATCTGGTTCTGCTCTTTTTGTGACGGGAATGCTTCATTCCGAGAAGAAATGATAGGTTTTTCTTTAGTTAGTTGGGCTCGGGAAGTCTTATTCGAATCTGGATTAACATCAATTTGGCTTCCAGTCGTGGCGTGTGAATCTTTCCCCATCGCGATCCCTGAAGCTGGTCTTTGATTTTCTGAAGACTTAATTTCAGATGCTGATACCTCCGGCTGTATCTGAGGATCCTTCATTTTTGGCGAGAGGACACCGGATGTCTGGCTTACATTGGAACCGGCTTCAAGAATGCTATTTTGAAATCCTTGTTTTTGGATCATTGCAACCGAATTATCCACAAGGCTCTTTGAGTGACCATCGACGGTTTCCTGCTGAACTTTTAATCCTCTAACGTTTACCCGGTTATCAGGAGAGAGCGTTTTTGAGATTGGTTTTGAACCGGCAATACCTTTTGCAATTATCGCATTTGCAGACTTTTCTGATGCTTGAGATATTTTGGCAGGATTGCTTACTTGATTATTAATTTGTGTACCAGAGAATTCCTGCTTAGTAGTCTCGGCTTCTTTTTTCTGAGTGGATACCTCAGATACCTTCATTTCACTTTTTAAGGGAGAGGCATTGGCTTCTCCTGAATGGTTATTGGGCCGATTCAGCACATCATCGCCCAAACTCAAACTAGTTCTTTTGGCACCCTCATTTGCCTCCATAGCTGAAGTCCTATTTTGACCTTTCGGTTTAGTTATGAATCCGTCTTTGGCAAGTTGAACACCTGTTTCATTGGCTCGATCCGACTGAGATGCCTTTGGCAGATGCGGGTGACCAGCAGTGCGTGTTTCAACTTTGGTCTGAGAATTTGTCTCCAAATGTATTCTGGAGACTTGGTTTTCTTCATCCTGAGACTTTACTTGGGTTTTTGGTAAGCTTTGTGCCCCTCGAGAATCGACGGGCTTAGATGTCGGAATTGGGGATGCATGACTGGTATTCGAATTGGAGTGAATGGCAGATCTCTCTGATTCATGAACACGTTTCAAGCCATCAGGGATTTCAGAAGCTCCTGATAATTCCGAAGGCTTACTGATTAAATCGCCTTCCGTCAATATAACAGGTTTCGTTTTTACGGTGTCGACACCAACTAATACGGGATTTATGTTCGTGTCGTTTTTTGAATTTGATAATTGCTGCTGACTCGTTTTTTGCCGATTGTTGCTTCCCAAATTAGGCCGGTGTATCTGCGAGGACGGCTGATCAAATTTTGTAATATCTGTATCATCGGACTGGGCCACTCTTAGACCATGAGGTCTCGGATTTGAGTCGATTAATGCATTTGGGTTTTCAGACGTATTTAAGGATTTTTGGTTGGTTTGAAGATTTGATTCTCTAAAACTCTTTTTCTTGAAGGCAGGTGACACAGACCCTTGATTGCCTTCATCTGTATTAATTGGACTCCGGGCATTTTGAATACCTTGATGCTCTGGCACATCTTTTTGTAAGCGAACAGCATTAACCGCACCTCCACTTAGAATCTTGGCGGGGCGTCCAACTTCTTTGTCTGAAATGGACGATCCTTGGGCTTTATCTTTGCTCGATGATGAGGTGGGCTCAATACTTTCACTCAAATCCCTAATGGGTCTTTGATTCGCAAACTCTAAGTGGCTAACACCAGCAAGATCCTTGGGCAAATCTGATATTTTTGAGGACTGGAGAATGGATCCATCCTGATTTAGAGCATGCTTAGTTTTTGAATCAATATGCTTGTCCTTAGAAAAATTATTCACCTCGGCTACAACACGAGATGGGCTTTCTACGTCGGTAGACCGACCTAAATCCGGATACTGTGTTTCTCCTTCGACAGATGGTTTGGCCCCACCGGGAAATTCGTGGGACTTGGAGTGCTTTTGACCCAACTCATTGTTTGATCCGATTTGCTTTCGTGATAATTCAGAGCCGGCAAATTGTGGAGCCAACGTATACCCAATGTCTTTATGCTCAGAATCAATTAACTCCCTGGTCTGATCTAATCGATTGAAGTTTACAACCTCTTTTTGAGTTCCCGTGGACAATTGATTCTTAGAATCTATAGTCGATTTTTTGTTATTATCTCCACTTTGTTCTGAGACAGGAAAAGCGTCCCTCGGCATCTCAGTTGGAGGGCTCACGTTAGCCAGCCTCATTGAGGCCTGCTGATTCCCTTTCGAAATTAAATGAGTTGGAGCATCATCTTCACCGGAGTAATAGACTTTGGTATTATGATCAGATAATGCTTCATCATGTTTGGCGAGGTTTTGTTTGATACCATTTTTAGGGAACTGGATCTCTGGTAAATTATCGCCTTGGGGTTCTGACTCCATGTTCTGAGTCGAGAAAAGACTCGTATTCTCACTCCCTGCTTTCACCGGTGTGGCCAGTGAATCGAGGTTCGAATCCTCTTTATTCCCTAAATGATGACTAAATTTGGAAATTGCTTCTGAAAAGGAAAACCCTGCCGCCATGTCCGCTGACAATAGTTCACCACTCAGAGTATTTTCAGTTGGTTGATTTCTTAAATCAGATCGTAAATTGGTTGGACTTGCTATAAGTTGAAAAATCCCAGACTGCATTCAATTATTTTGGTTGCCAGGCGGTTAGGGATTATTTCCTGTGGACACCTGGGTGTTATCGATTTCTGATCCCAGTTCCATCTGGCTTATTAACTCAGCTAATTCCTTGCCTCGTCTTTCTCCGAAAGTCTTCTCTTGGATTATTTTTATAAGTAATTGATCTTTTCTCCCTACCTCCAGATGCTTGAATAGTTTTGCAACTTCGAGCAGTGAAAAGTTATCAGAAAAATAAGCGAGAAGTTCATCGTCACCCATAAGAGCGTAAAGGTCCATGTTACGTTGTAGTTTCTTCGATTCATTCGGGGTGATGTAATAAATAGCATCATTTATAGATCTTTGGATTTCACTATTATGATTAGATTGATGGATAGCTTTTGAGATTCTTCTTGCTCGGCGCTCCCCAGCAGTTCCTTCATTTATCATATTAGAGAGAATCTCTTGCTGCATGGTCGGCAGCATGTGGAGAAGGATTTTAGTGACCATCTCCTGAGATGAATCTTTTAGAATAGTATATGCATCTTTAGCACCTAGGCTTGTGTAAAATTCGGCGAGACCTGCAAGTCGATTAGATTCTGCTTTATCCAGTTTGATATTAATTTCCTCATCGCTGGCAACGACAAGATCGCCCATGTAAACACGACGCAAACCGGAAGTAATTTCAGCTGCTAGCTCCAGACCACTATCTCCTTTTGAACTTATGTTTTCCAAAATGTCAGCGAGTTCATCTGTGTTGAAAAAACCCATGAGCCGGGTTGCCTCAGATTTGTCCATGGACATGATAAGCTCATCTCTTTGGTCACTATTCATTGATCGAATGACCTCCGATAATTTTCTTAATTTGCTCACCTGCTCCTCTTTGGTCTGTAAAAGAAAAGAATTGTATTCTGCTTTAAGTCTTTCTATGTCCGACCGTATTTGAGAAAGTTGCTTTTTTTCGGAAAGAATAAGCCCTTCGACCTCTCTCAAAGTTTGCCAATCGTCACCTAGTTTTTCCCTCAGTTGTTTTACTTCTTTCTGGAGGGTGTTCATTTCAGGGTTATTAAATTCCCATGATTTTCCTGAAAGCTGGGGTTTTATTTCTGGTGACTCGAGTGAAACTTTACCAATAGCCTCTGGCAGAGGGTCCACGAGCCTTTCAGCTGGGGTTTTTGGGGTCGAGGCCTCGACCTCTGGGATCTTGATGATATCAGGTAAAGCGCCTTTCATTATCAACACCGTCGATACTGCGTAACAGACCATTGCCACGATTGGCGCAACTATTCTTACATCAAGTAACTTTGTCATTTTAAATAATTCTTAACTATCAGGAAAGGGGCGTTTGAGACCTGTTGTGTCTTGCCAAAACTAAATCATCTGTCTCCATAGACTCAATTTTCTCAAGCTTAAGCATATGATCAGCATGACTTTTCTCTCTAAGCTTTACTAATATATCGGTCTCTGCCTTTTTTCTGTAATACTCTTCTTTAGACCGTTTTACAGAATCCTTTGCAGCCTCATAATCACAAGTAGCACTTTCTTCGACTGTTTCGAGATCCTGCAAAAACGCTTTGTGGTTATATAGGTTTCCAGGGCTTATGCGGTCACCGTTGATAACGGTCAAAATTTTTAGTCGACACGAGCCAGTAGCCTGCACGGCCGCTTCCCACTGTTTTCGTGCTTGGACCTGTTTTTCTAATTCTAATCCAAGTTTATGGAGTGCTTCGCGTTCCTCTCTAAGACGGAGCTCGATTAAAGATTCCAGTGAGAATTTGAATTTTTTCATAGCAATTTTAATTTATGTAAGCATTTGGTGTAACTGGTCGAAGCACGATTTTGGGTCCACGCTTTCGTTGATACCCTGACGCAGGAATAAGTTTATCTTGTCAACCAACTTTAGGGCTTTGTCGGTATTTGGATTGACGCCTTCCTGGTATGCTCCTACTTGAATGAGGTCTTTATTCTTTCGATAAACCTCCAAGCATTCGCGGGTAAAAGTATTAATATTTTTCTGCTGATCAGTAAGCAAAGATCCTTGCAGTCGACTTAAGCTTTCGAGCACTTGAATTGGAGGGTAATGTCCTTGATTAGCCAAATCTCTTGAGAGAACCATGTGCCCGTCCAAAATGGATCGCACGGTATCACCAATCGGGTCATTCATATCGTCTCCCTCGACTAAAGTCGTGAACAAGCCAGTTATCGATCCTGACTCACCTGTTCCTGCTCGCTCGAGCAGCTGAGGCAACATCGAAAACACGGAAGGAGTGTAGCCCCGAGTTGCTGGTGGTTCTCCAACAGCTAGACCTATCTCTCGTTGAGCCATTGCAAATCGAGTAACAGAATCCATCATGAAGAGGACGTCCTTACCTTGGTCTCTAAAATATTCTGCTATGGCCATGGAAAGAAAGGCAGCTTTCTGGCGCACCAATGGAGGCTGATTGGAAGTGGCAGCAATAAGAACAGATTTTTTTAAGCCTTCTTCGCCTAGATCATTTTCAATAAATTCTCGAACTTCTCGCATCCGCTCCCCTACAAGGGAAATGACATTAATATCGCATTCCGCATTTCGAGCAATCATACCAAGAAGAGTCGATTTGCCCACGCCACTGCCTGCGAATATACCAACTCGCTGACCCCTGCCAATTGGTATCAGCGTATCTATGGATCGAATACCGGTATAAAATCTCTCTGTTATTCTTTTTCTTTTTAAAAGATCTGGAGGTTGTAAATCGAGTGGGACTTTCGCTTCGTATTTAATTGGACCCAATGCGTCGATTGGCTTCCCCAAACCGTCGAGAACCCTCCCCAGGAGGCCAGGCCCGACAGGAACCCTGAGATTTTGTCCCGTGGAGACAACTTTCGCTCCCGGATGGATATCTCTGGTCTCTCCTAGTGGCATCAATAAAACCCGTTTTTCACGAAATCCAACAACTTCACAAGGTATCGATTTTTGGCTCTTCGCGCTGAAAATATGACAAAGCTCTCCAACGGAGGCATCAGGCCCTTCGGACTCAATGATTAATCCAACAACCTGAACAACTTTACCTGAAAATTCTGTTACAGAAGTTTGAGGAACCTGATCGATCGCTCTTTGAATAAGGCGAGAGGACTGATCAAAGCTTATGGGTGCATCAAAAATGTTAGGATCGCATGTCATTGGGGCACCTCTAATTCTTGAGCTAAAAAGTTAAATTTGGTGTGTCTTGAATAATCTCTCGATCCCAGGTCGCCTTTTATAGTAAACCCCCCACTTGAAACCTCACTGGACTTTCTGAAAATAACCTGGTCTTTGTTCAAGGAGGCAGCAGAAAATACGGAGGAACTACTTTTTGAAAGAATGTCGAAATCCACTTCATTCAAGTGAACTTCAATTTTGCTATGATCATGAAGTTCCTTTAATGCCTTTGAAATTTCCTCGTTAAGGAAATCCTGATCGATATTGTTTTCGGATATAAAATGTTTTGAGACCTCGAAGGCGAGTTGAACGAGTTGTGGCCTCATCTGATCCATAAAATCACCAACGGATCCTGAGACTTGTTTTAAGAATTGAAGTTCAATGGATTGAAACTCTTTGATTTTTTCGTTGAGCTCGGACTGACCTTGGGCAAGCCCATCCGCATACCCCCGGTCATATGATTCTTTTTTCTCTGTCACCAAATGGGCGTCAGCATCACTTCGAAGTTGTGACAACTTTGCCTCGAGCGGATGTCCAAGGGTGACATCCGAAATTCTCTCTGGCGCGGGCAAATCCACACACACTGTCCAATTATTACTCATTAATAGAGGGGTAGATTTAAGATTGAGGAGCTGTTTTATTCATCATCTGATAGGTCAATTTCTCCTTCAGATTCTAATCTTCTTACAACTTCGATTATTCTTTGTTGGGCCGCTTCAATTTCCCTGGTTTTGACAGGCCCCATGAATGACATTTCTTCTTTGATTGTCTCACCAGCTCTTTTGGAAACACTTCCTAGTAAAGCCTGTTCAACTTCCGGGCTCGCAGATTTGAGCGCGACAGCAAGATCTCTCATGTCTACCTCGCGTAGCACTTTCTGCAGGATTGTGGTGTCCAGCACAGAAAGATCATCGAAGATAAACATCTTTTGTCTAATCAATTGACCAAGCTCTGGATTATTCTCCTCTATATCTATCAGCAATGACTTGCTGACTTTTTTATTCATGGTGTTTAATAAATCCGCTGCATTTTTAATCCCACCGGTCTGATTGAGGACGCGTTCGGAATGTTTCCCAACCTTTTCTTTCAAGGTTTGAGCGACAACATGAACAACTTCTTCAGTAGTTGGGGACATGGAGGCCATTTTTTCGACGACAGCCTGCCTCATATCTGGATCTAAATTGCTTATTATTTGGCTGGATTTTTGAACAGGAAAATAACTCAAAATCATTGCCACGGTTTGAGATCTTTCAAGTCTTAGGATATTCGTCAATTCGACTGGGTCCATGCTCAGGAAAAGCTTCAAACAATCCAAGGAACTGGAATTAGGTGAGACCTTATTCATAATGTCAGAGGCACGAAACATCCCAATAGCATTTTGTAAAATATCCTGGGTCAATGATGTGCCACCTAAAAGGCTGACATCACATTCTTTCATGACCACGGCAAATTCCTTGATAGTCTCTAGCTTTACTTCCTCTGAAATAAGATTGATTAAGGCCATTTGTTCGGCAACCTTAACGATGTCCTCTTCAGGAAAATATCGAAGAAACCGACCACCCAAGTCCGGGCCTAGAATGACCAAAAGAACCGCAAGTTTTTGGAAACGATCCATTTCGGAGTATTCCGTTGGGAAAACTTTGCGTGCTTTATTTTCTCTTTCTGATAATGCCTGCATGAATTAGAAGTCTATTTATGCGCTTTAATAGATGAATTTTCCTCTCGGGCTGAAAAACGTAGCCCTTAATCTTCATCGGTGGCGTCTTCAGTTTCTTTATC
>CBFHOE010000006.1:44563-47190 GCA_965657355.1 Limisphaerales bacterium
CTGATGGCACACCATCTTCGTCATCCGAGGTTTTCTCGGTTTCTGATAATTCATTAGATTGCTGATCTTGAAGTTTGAGTTCTCCGACAGGAACCCCGAGAGGGATGACCTCAGCAGGTGACTTTTTCCACATCCGAACAAATCCAAAGAAAAATACCAAAGGAAGAGCTAAATACATGAATTGTTTGACCAAATTAAAATAGAACATCTGTTGGTCCATCTTTTTGATTTGGCTGATGACGGGTGTGGTGTTCTCGTCAAAAGGAAGCTGTATGATAGTTATGTTTTGATTGTCCTTGATTCCTAATGAATTCATGACAACTAGCTTTAAATTTTCTATGTCCTGAGTTTGTCTCAATTGGGGTATCTTCACCCCTTTCACATCATTGGTATATAGGGTATCAACAATGACAGATGCTGATAGATTTGTGACGACGTTTGGTGTTTTAGTAACTGTCTTCGTCAACTCATCATGGAGGTATGTTATGTCCTTGGTAATATTTGTGGAGACGTTGAGCCCAGGTATGTTGGCGACGGCATTCGTTGCGGCTGGAGCAACGGTAGGGACTCCAGGAACACCTGAATCTTCAGATGTTGAATAATCGTATTCCTCTTGAATGCTTTTTGTAGAAACAGCAGAATTTTCTGGATTAATGACTCTGTGTATTTCTTGAACACTATCGGAAGTCAAAGATACGTCGACTGATACAACGGCCTTCCCGACACCTAATACCCTGTCCAACATGCTTTGAACTTTCTTTTGGTGATAATCCTCCTGCTCCGCTTTTGCCTTTAAACCTGCCTCGGCAAGAGCTTCTGGAGAATCGTCGTCAATATCTCTTGAAAGCAAAGAACCCTTTTCATCAACAACTGTGACATTGGAGGGAGCTAAACCTTCAACGGCGTGCGCAACCAGATTTTGGATGGCGGTCACGGAATTGTTGCGAAGTTGCATGGTGGACTTTTTTATCCAAACTGATGCCTTTGGCATAGTTGTCGGGTCCACTAATAATGACCTCTTTGGGGGAACCACGTGAACTCTCACTGACTCCACTTCCTCTAGCTCACTAATTGTCATTTCCAGTTCCTGCTGGAGAGCCACCTGGTGCTGCAACCTTTGGACATAATCAGATCGACCAAACGAAGGCTGTTCAAATACTTTATAACCTTTTCCGCCTGACTCAGTGACACCCTGAAGTGCAAGATTCATTCTTGCTTTATGGTAATGCTTTTGTGGCACCGTGATTTCATTACCCCGCGCAGAGATTTCATACGGAATATTATCATCATCCAAAAGCCCTGTGATGCGTGCTGCTTCTTGGTCACTGACTCCAGAAACGAGTCCAGCCATTGGCTTTTTGGCTGATATGGCCATCATGGTTATCATCACAGCGACAACGGCACCAGTAGCCAGCACAATGGAAATCTTTTGGTTTAACCCAATCTTCTCCCAAGTTTCTTTAAATTTTTCAAGTAATCCTGTGAATTTTTCTTTCATTATCTAACTGGCGCTTTCTAAAATTTTAAATACAAAATCCTTACCTAGAAATGAGTTGGTCTATACCTGCATTCTCATGAGTTCTTGATAGCTTTCGAGAAGTTTATTTCTAACTTCAACCATCAGTTGGAAAGAAATTTTTGACTCTTGGAGACTAACCATTGTTTCTCCTAAAGAGACATTTTCTCCCGCCATCAACCCGGCTACTTTACTTCCCGCTACTTTACTTTTCCCGTCCACTGCATGGATGAATGAGCGTATAGAATCCTGTCCATTTTGTGGCGCGGCACCCAGTGGATTCGTAGGTGTTGGAAGCAATTGGGGGCGATCTGAAATCTCAGAAGGCCCTTTCAATTGAGAGAGATCGAGACCGGGAGCAAGCCCACCAGTATTACTACCCGGGACATTTGCAGTTCCCAGTTGTTGGGGGAGTCCAGTAGCGGCATTTGGTTGGCTTAATGCATCAATCTTTTGCTGGAATTGATTTCCTATATTCTTATTGGAAATAGGAATAGGAGCAAATGCCTGCATTGACTGGGATAGTGAGCTTAAGCTTTCAATGGCCATATTAAAAAAGTTCTAAGGTCTCGTTTAGTTTCTGAATTAATTTCCCATATTGAGGGTTTTTTCTGCCATTGCTCTGGAAGCTTTGACAACTGATAAGTTGGCTTCATAAGCGCGTGAAGAAGAAATCATATCCACCATTTCCCGGTGTATATTTACATTAGGCATGGCGACCATACCATTAGGGTCTGCATCAGGATGACCAGGCATATGAACCATTTTTGGCGGAGAATTGTCGTTTTGCACCCGCGCGACCTGAACCATGGCCTCTCCGAGCATGTCACCTTGAGTCAATGTATCCTGACTATTAAGGAGATTCTCAAAAACGACCTCTTTTCTCTGATAGGGCTTTCCATCTGGCCCGCGGGTTGTCTGAGCATTGGCAATATTCTGGGAAATTATATCCATTCTGAGTCTTTGCGCCTCGAGTGCCGCTGCTGAACTTTGAACTCCGCTTAATAGATCCATAATTTTGTTTTAATCCTTGGTGTAAATTTTGTTTTCTATGCTTGACCTGTGATTGCGAGCTCTAATCTGGCCATTGACCCTGAAATTCTGTCCGTAA
>CBFHOE010000006.1:47216-317509 GCA_965657355.1 Limisphaerales bacterium
TTCAAAGCCAGCATTTCCTTCTCAATTTCTACAGTATTGCCATCAGCACGAGTTGCTTTCGCATTTTGGTCTTTGGAAACAGTGGGAACCAAATTGGCAAAAGCAGATATTTTCTCGTTCTTAAGAGTCTTTACGAACGTCTTTTCAAAAGTTGAGTCGAGATCAACACGCTTATAATTAGGTGTTTCGGCATTGGCCAGGTTAGAGGCTATCGCCTCATGCCTCATTTGCACGGCGTCTAGATAGACTTTCGATGCCTGATAGTTTGTTTGCTGGAATAGGGAATCCACCATATCGAGGTTTATACAGCAGTGCGCGTGCCACTTATGAATTTAATGCCAACTGGTTGATGGATAGTTAAATATGCCATCTTTAATCGGCAAATATTACCAGCGATAAGGCAGGTGAATAAAAACGAAGTCAAAAAACGAGCAAGTAGGAATTTTTTTCCTACTGCAATTTTCTTTCGTGAGCGGGGTCATTAACTAATTTTTTCCCGACCCTGTAAAAGACATAAAAAAGGCCGAAGAAGCCGGCTACAGATAGTAATGAAAGCAAAACACCTGTCATCTGAAGCCTTTCCCATTCTTTCGACATGGTCCAAAAAAACTGAAGTAGACATAGGAATGAAACGATCCACATGGTTGGTTTACGTCCCATTTTTTTGACTATTATTGCCCCAAGAGGTGCCCCAATAGCCACAACCGGGGCAGCTGCGAGCCAATAACCATAAACTGCAGGACTCATTCCTAGAGTTAAGGATTGTGTCAGAGTCCCCAAAACTGAGGTATACGCCATCAATATGACTGAAGTCGGAATCGCAAGTCTTAAATCTGTCCTAAAAACCAGAACTAAGACAGCATAGAGGGCTAAATCTACACCAACCCCGAGAATAGATGATATTAGGAGACTTGAAAAAAATCCGGTACCAAGCCCATAAACTAACTCAAGTTTCTCATGTGGTTTGGGGTGGTCTGAATAAGATGAGAATTCATTTAGTTTCCAGAGGTGCAAAACTCCGAAGCCTGCCCAAAAAATGGCAAAAAATATTTGAATGAGAAATCCAGAGATATGCGGGCTAATGAAAAGAATTCCCAGCGGAGTGCCTAATGTGGAACCTAAAATCGCCCATCTGAGAAAGCGAAAAGCAACAGGGTGTGAGAGACAGAATATGAATATACTGGCGCTCACCATTCCGACAGATTGGATAGCAAAACTGAAATCTCGCCCTAAACCAGGCGTTTCGCCTAATAAGAGTGTTAGTACAGGAAAGCCGATCGTGCCGCCTCCCATGGGTGTTGATCCTGCAAAATAGGAGCCTAATGCCATCGCGGCAGAAATCGGCCAATGATTGATGATTGCCTGAAACTCGCCCCTGATCATGACGAGCACCAACCATGAGCCATAAACGAGCACCAACCACGAAATAAGGATTATTCGACGAAGATTATTACCTCGGGTAAGCATGAATCTCGATTCCAGCAGCTTCAAATTAAATAAAGAGAACTTAGTGTTGTGAAGATCTCCTGGCCTTCAAAATACGAGAGACTGAACATAAAACAATAGGCCAGACACAAAAAAGCCAGGCCAAATTGCAGGACCTGGTCTTTGGGTCTAATTGAATGAATGTTGGGGGTGGCGCATGGGAACCGAGTGCCGGGGATTCTGTCCCTCT
The DNA here is from genome assembly GCA_965657355.1 of Limisphaerales bacterium. Taxonomy (GTDB): domain Bacteria; phylum Verrucomicrobiota; class Verrucomicrobiia; order Limisphaerales; family JAJOIW01; genus JAJOIW01. The sequence goes on from CBFHOE010000006.1 coordinate 48,892, forward strand.
ACGCTGTAGAAGCGCTATCTCCCGCCGGGTTCCATTGGTCTCGGTCTTTCAGCTTTTGCACCGCCAGGCGAGCGATGAAAGTGGTGATGGGGATGAAAGCCTTCTCTTTCACCTTTTTCTCCCAGTCTTTGATTGTCTTTACCACTGGAAGGCCGTCTACCACTTCTTCCTTTGGATCTCGCCTCACGAAATTCCTCCATGAGAGCATCAAATTTATCGGCTTGCTCAGATGTGAGGACAGCTTTTATTTTGGCGTTTGTCAGTGACATTTGATCACTCGCTTTGGGCTTAACATCTTCCCAAATCTTTCTCATCGTGAGATTGCTTTCCTCAATGATTGTATTGATCTGATTCTTTTGGTCTTCGGTGATCTCGATTTTGCTTTCAAGGAATCGAACAAAATAACGGAGTGGATCACGCCCCATCCATGGAGCCCTAGCACCGCTACCCAGTCGAGTTTGGACAGTAGTCACCTCGGATTTATGCTTCAGAGCATAAAAGTATCCGGTCGCCCCGCCAGAGGCAAAAATGAAAACTGCTGCTGCTAAGATCTGAATGTAGCTCATCAAAAAATTTCGCGATTGGCTCAAAAAAACTACCAGATTTCGCTTTCCTGCATGAATGGCGTCATTACGGCGTCTTCCAATGCTAAATCAGCGGCCAGAGTGTATTCATGACTGGATTGCGTGATGATGATTGCAACGATCATTATGGCAAATGCTGGAGCACATGCTGCCCAAAAGCCTCGTGCTATTTTTCTCGCTGGCGAATTTTTCTCGCTCAGTGAGGAGATTTCTCGCATCACTTTCGTCGGAAATCCATATGGGACTCTGTCGTCTGCAGGAATTTGTCTGACGTTTTGGATCAATTGACTCTTTAATCGCTCCAAGCTCATGTGTTCATTTCTTTCCAATTTCAACATATTAGACGTCGTCTAAACTAGTTTAGGTTACAAGTATTGGTCTAAATCTATATTTTCCAAGTGTTTTCTCATTTCTTTTCGGGCCCGAAAGGCTCGGACTTTGACCAAGGAGACCGACCAACCGGTAATTTCTGAAATCTCTTTCACCGATTTCTGTTCAATTTCTTGGAGCTGGAGGATGAGCTGGCCGCTGGGGGACATCATTTCCATAAGCCTAGTGACAAGTTCCTTGGCTCCCTGCTGATTGCTATAATTATCTTCGGGTGCTTTGAGGAAATCCTGAAGCCAGTCCTTTTCTGGATCTGTAAGCTCTGTGAAAGAATTCTCCTTATTTCTCTGATGCTTTCGGAGAAAATCATAACAAGTCCTTACGGTGAGACGCATAATCCAATGTTCAAAAGGCGCTTCAGCCCTGTAAGTATGTAGTTTGCGGAAGACTTTAATGAATACCTCCTGAGCAATATCATCAACTTCATTTTCCCTTCTCGCATACTTCCTTACTGTGGCAAACACTCGAGCTTGATATCGAAGAATTATCTCTTCAAATGCCTGAGAATCTCCCCCCACAACCTTTTTGATAATCACTTTATCGGATTGTGTTAGCTCTTCTCCTGGATTCGAAGGCTGATTTGGGTCGTCTCGACTCATTTTAATATTTTAATAGAAAGAAGCACTCAAGCTGCTCACTGAATCATTAATAACTGTAAAATATGTGACATCAGACTCAAAAAATAGAGAATTGTTCAAATATTAAGCTTTCGTCTTCTGGCGAAGCTTGGGCTTTTTATCAGGTAAGACAGGTTTTTGTGAGTCATTAAGGGCCAAAATTAATCCCAAAATAACAAATGAGGTGACTAAGCTTGTTCCGCCATGACTCACAAAATTCAATGGGACGCCAGTCAAAGGAAGAACTTTCACCACGCCCCCAATATTGACGATCATTTGCACAGCCAGGACCGACACTAGTCCTGATCCCAAGATTCTACCGAAATCATCTGGAGTTGCCTCGGTGACCCTATATGCCCGGTTGATAAAAACCACCATGAGAATGATGAGAATAAAACACCCAAGGAAGCCCATTTCTTCACCGATGACAGAATAAATAAAATCTGAATTTGCTATGGGAATTCTCTCTGGATCACCCTGTCCCCAGCCCTCGCCCCATAGCCCACCGGAATACATACCGCTAAAGGATTGTAATATTTGCCATCCATCACCTCGAGGGTCAGAAAATGGATTGAACCAGACGTCAAACCTTGCGAGAGCATGTGGAAACTGATTCTGAACGATTGCGACAGCGATTACTAATCCTGCTCCCATGAGGGGGAGAATCCACCATATGCCAATGCCAGCAAAAATCTGAAACCCGATAGAAACACATAAAATGAGAACCATACCGAGATCCCTCTGGTAAACTAACCCGCCCAAGATGACCAACATGGAAATCCCCATAGGCAACCAAACCACGGGACTAAGTTTCTTTGACTGCGATGGCTTTTTCTTTCTCTTTACATTTTTCTTTGGTGCTTTTTTTCGATTTTTAATGGATTTGTTTTCCCTAAATGCCAACAAAAGAAAACCTGTCATCGTTAATGGGATAAAAAGTTTGAGCACTTCAGTGGGAGTAAGGTTACCTGACAGCATGATTGCCCCTCTGAATCGTTCTCCAGAATAAATGACATATCCCACAACCCCTAAACTTCCTATCAGCCAAAGCGGCCATACTTTTTTTAAAAATAAATACCTACCATTTCTAAAAAGTTGATGGGTAATCACCATGAGAATAATGCCAATCGGGAATGCCAGAGCCCCGGGCCGCTGCCATGAATCTCCAGTAAAGACCCCCTCGTAGACTTTCATCCTGTATTGAGCCAGAATTCCAAAACCAGCCAAACAGAGCACAATACCGACCATGACAGGATCAGATTTTGATCGTGAAACGAGCATGACGAGGTGCGTTGTTATGATACACCCCACCCAAATAAGCAGCATTATCCATTGATTAAAATCAAAGCCGGCTTCAGATGAAGAGCTACCAGAGGATACTTCCGCATGTCTCGATCCCAGGATAGAAAGGAAGCCAAGAAAGATCATTAACATGGCCGCGCTCAGTATTTGCCTCTCGGGTCTTCTGAAAGCCCATAAATTTTGGGCGGCATCCTGATTTGAGGGATTGGCTTTTCTTTTCTTAGCACTTTTCTTACTTGAGCCAGCCATATTAATTTGGACTATTGACAAAGCACTGTCGTCGAGAACGTGCTCATACGCATAGGGGTTATTTATTAAAAATCGAACTACTGAAAGTATGGTGATAGATTCTTTTATTTAAAATAATCTTTTTTAGCAGCCTCAAGAAAAACAGACCGCGCAACGGGAAGAGCTGCTGAGCTACCGGAACCTCCATTTTCAAGAAGCACACATATTGCCATTTTGGGTTTGTCATATGGAGCGAAGCCAAGAAACCAAGCATGTGCCTTCCCTCTCGGATTTTGCGCACTTCCTGTCTTTCCCGCAACTTCAAGACCTCTTATTTGAATTCCTGTAGCCGTACCCTCAGTAACGACACCTCGCATCATTTTTGATAACTTTTTTGCGGTAGGGGCAGTGAGGGCCCTCCTGTACACTTTTGGTGGGTCTGTAAATGTTAACCTAGGCTGAGGTATGACACCTTGGTTAGCAACGGCTGCTGCCATGAGGAGCATGTGGCCCGTGTTGCATTGAAGAGTTCCTTGGCCAATAGACATCTGTGCCAGAGCGAAGGGATCATCTATTTTCGCAGAATCTACCCGAATAGGCTTAATCTTCATACTTCCAACTTCACTCGAAAATAGGGTTACAGGGTCTCTCCAACGAAAGCGACCGATCAAGTCGTTAAAGGCGTATGCCTTGATATGTTCGACTAATAAGCGAGCGAAATAGATATTGGATGACTCAGCCAATGCTTCACTCATTTTTATTTTGCCATGCCCCTTCCATTTTCTTCCTCGAGCTCGATAAGAATTATATTGGTGGTCATGTATAGGGCTTAAGGACTTAATAGGGGAATAACCTTCCCCTGGACAATCGATCAAAGGGTTCAAATCAACTTCGAGCGCAAGTGCGGCCATAGCTACCTTGAAAATAGAACCAGGAGGCACCATACCTGACGTGTTGCGATCAAGAAGAAGAGCATCGTCACGAGAGGCTTTATACACGGATTCATCGACGGTATTTGGATCGAATGCTGGCAAACTCACCATAGTCACTATATCTCCAGATGGAATAAGCATGGTGATAACAGCTCCTCGCCTTTTCCCAATGGCCTCGTATGCCTTTAGTTGTAAATCGACATCTAAAGTCGTTTTAAGATTCTGCCCTTTTCCACTCGGACGGTTGATCAGAATATCACCCCCAATTTTGGCTAGATCATTTTTATCTTTAATTTTGAGCCCAGCAAGAAAAGGAAGAGCTAATTTTTCAAGGCTATTTGGAGCATATCTGGCGTGACCGACGGGATGAGCGAAAGCTTTACCATATGGAAAATATCTTTCGGTTTTTCCATCGACAACCCTACTTTTGGCGATGGGCCTGCCCTCTCGATCGAGAATACTACCGATTAGCATTTGATGGGCAGGGTTGTCTTTCCTCTTGTCGTAGGTTTGCATGAACTCCACAAAGCGAGGTCGCAGGTGCCCGGTAAGTTGCCAACTCGCTTGGTAAAGAAGAAAAACAATGAATGAAATAATAATTCCATACCTCAAAAAAATAAATGGCCCCTTGCTTGGGCTGACTTGAGGTTTTGACTTCTGTGTCTTGGCGAAAAGGCTTATCCAAATTATCCTGAGGCATAAAAGAAAAATGACGACCTGAATGCAGACGACTAATCCTGGCCATCGCTCAGGAGTCATCAATGTTGTCATAACCTCTTCCATCCAATCCATCATCTTCTAGTAGATTTTTATCAAGAACTAGCAGTTTTACCAGATTTTGATTTCATGGATTTACCCCCCTATTTCAGATGCAGAAATGAATTTTAATATCCGTCTGCCACTTTCCAAATAAAAATATTTATGAAAATTGGGTTCTTGAATGGTATGAATGCGACTTGCCAACAAATGAGAATTTGAGAATCTTTATTTATGTCGAAAGAATTGACTAAAGTGAATTTGGGGTGTGGCCAGAGATATATGGACGGATGGGTCAATTGTGATGTCGTAGAATCTGTAAAAGCTGACATGTATTTTAATTTTGAGAATTTCCCATTTCCCTTGGAGTCGAATTCAGCTGAATTAATTTTGATGGACAATGTTTTGGAGCACCTTTCTGAGATCCCAAAGACAATGGAAGAGCTACACCGTATATTGGCTCCTGGAGGAGAGCTTATTATAAAAGTCCCATATGGAAAATCTGACTGGGCTCTTCAAGACCCGACTCATAAACATTATTTTACAGAAAGAAGCATGGACTACTTCTGCCGTGGGAATGACTATAATTTCTATACCACATGCACCTTTAATCTCGTTAGAGCCGAGCTTGTCGCAGACTCCGTTTCCATAAAACACAAGCTGCGCAACTTCATCCCATTTAGAAATATACTCAGGTTCTTTTTCTTCAACTTATACGATGGCATTCATTTTGTTTTGGAAAAACCAAAAAATTAGTTTGGTTCCCAGACAATTCATCTAACTTTGAAGTCTGACTAGAGTTTATTTATGAACCTATCGCCAACTTTGAATTTCTTTGCTGATTGAATAGAATCTATTGAGAGCCTTTTAGCACCCGGGAATTGTATCTCTAAAAGCTCGATTGCTGAATGACCACCGCATTTGACGACTACTTGGTTCTTATTTGCCACAACAATTTCACCTGGGGTCGATTCGATATTATCATCATTTTCAATGGCTTTTATTTTCCAGATCTTTACCAAATCAGGCTTTTCTGATTGTTGAGAGCTTAAATACGTGTAGGATCCCGGCCAAGGAGAAAAGGCATTGGTGTGTGCCTTTATTTCGGAAGCCTTTTTATACCAATCGATCAGGCCGTCTAATTTATTGATTTTTCTGGCATGTGAGGATTCTTGGTGATTTTGCTCATAAGGAGACATCTCTCCGGACAAATAACCGGATATCGTTTTGATTAAAAGTGCTCCGCCAATTTTGGCTAATCTGTCATGTAGCATGCCAGATGTTTCTTCGGGATCTATGGGGGTTTTCTCAATACTAATGATGTCACCTGTATCCATTCCTTTGTCCATTTTCATTATCGTAACGCCTGTTTCCTTTTGCTGGTCGTGAATGGCCCATTGAATAGGAGCCGCGCCCCTATATTTTGGAAGAATGGAGGTGTGCACATTCAAACATCCATGTGTAGGCAATGATAAAACGGATTCAGATAATAACTGGCCATAGGCTGCGACAACGCCAAGATCTGGTTTCCATGATTGCAATACTTTAAGGGAATCAGGAGACTTTATTTTTTCTGGTTGAAAAACTTCAAGACCTCGCTCCATTGCTAGTAGTTTTACTGGGGTAGGCTGATGTTTCATTTTTCGACCGGCTGGCCTATCGGGTTGTGAAACTATACCAACAACCTCATGCATTGATTCGTCCAGTAAAGCCCTTAGCACCTCCTGCGCTAAAGTAGCAGTTCCCATAAAAACTATTCTGATAGGTCTATCCATGATTAACCTGTGAAATGTTGCCTCGATGACTTGGTTGAAATAAAAAATAAACGCAGGTTCTAAAGGACCCGCGTTTTGGAAAACGACTCTAGAATCTATACTGAATTAAACCAAACCTAACCTCTATCGTCTTTATGCCTGACAACGATCTCAGCAATCTCCGCGATTTTGACTCCTTTTTCATTTGGTCCTCCTGACTGCAGTTGGACATAAACTTCGTTTGGAGAAATTCTGGAGATCCTTTTAGCTGTGACGGTTTGTTTTGGGGTTTTAAAATCAATAAGTTGATTTGCCTCCGGGCCGCTGACGACAGTTCTGAAAAACGGAACAAAATTCTTTTCGATAAATGAGCGTGTGATATCAACTTCTCCTCGCTTGAAGATTCTTTTTTGCCCTGGCTTCAATTCATTGCTGCTATTGTTAGTTGTTTTTGACCCAGCAGATAAGGAGAGCCCTCCGCCTTCGGGCTCAGGCATAACAAAACCTTTGGGCGCGCCTATTCCCTTGTTTGTTTCGGCTGGGGTTTCAGCTGGCGTGTTATTTTCTTCATCTAGTTCGACTTCATCAGCGGGTTCTTCAGTAACGTAGTCCTCTGTATACTCGGTTTGAGTGGGTATGAAGTAGAATATCAAAGGAGCAATAATAGGCATGACCGCCGAAGAGCCAGCAACGAGTGCGACGGGGTGGCTTCTGAATGCGGCAACTTCCATCGCCGTCCATATATTGCCCAAATAGATTAGGATCAAGAATCCCATCCCGATAGGAGTTAGAAAGAGAGATGCAATGAATCCCTTTTCAGACTTTGGTCTTGTCGCTTCATTGGCTTCAGCCAAACGGAGGTTTTTAATACCCGGACGAGCTCTAGGAATGTAGTCATTTACATAGGGTTTGGTGGCCTCAATTCTGTTAAACTCAATCAAAGTATCTAAATGCATTTCGCTCCAGTGGATTCTTTCAGAAAAGTTGCCACCATCTTGTTTGACAACCACACCAGAGTCCCAAAAGTCGATGATTTTGCCCTTAATGACCGTCATATTCACTAATTTAACTTCAGATGGTAATCCTTGGACATCCGCGGCCCTGGTTGGGCCAGTTGGCAGCCCGCCATCGAGTCCTGCACCCGCGAACATGGATACCATTTCTTTGGGTAAGTCCATAGCCAGTGAAATTGTGTCACCTTCGGATGAAATTTGAAGTGCTTGCATCAGGCCAGCAGCAGAGTTAGGAGAGCCACCTTCTGCACCAGTCATAGTTTCCATTAGCGCGTTTAACTGCCCCTCAAGTGTGGACGCATCTTCAGTTGGAAATTGTAGTTTTGCGCGAATGCCCATGGCGCCGGACGAAGTATCTAAACCTAGCATCACATTACTGACCTCTGTAAATCCGACCAAAAGCGGCTTCATTAAAGGGGGAACATCCGACTCGTCTAGCGCTTTTTGCAAAGCACCTTCCGGAATTTTGAAAATAGCTGAGAAAGCAAGGTTAGCGGAATCCAGATCCATCAAATTGTTGCTATCTGAAAACGTGTCATTGCTTCCGCGATCTATGATCATTTTTATGAGCTCTTCATTTCCTGCGATGGCTGTGTTTGAATCAGGAAAAAAGAGTGGTGCTTCGAACCCCATGCTGGCACCAAGCTCCGTATCTTTGCCAATCACGTAAAAGTTGGAGGACCCGTGTTCTTTTTGATCAAATTGAGAAACGGCGTCTTCCAGTTGAGCCGGGTCGATTTCACCTTCGAATGATTCGACGTATACGAATTTTACAGTGGCGAGTTGAGTAAGATCATCGACAAGAGTCTCAGTTTCGAGGTCTTTTAAAAAATCCGATATGTTGTAAATGGCCAAAACTCCAGAACTCATTTGAGGAGCGTCTGTTCCCATCAATGTTTTCGCCAATCCCCCAGCTGCAGCGTCTGCTCCTTCAACAGGTATAGGAAGACCCAAGCCAGCAAACATTGATTCCAGTTGCCCGGCATCGAATCGGACGAGCACTTCTGGATCTGCAGGAAGATACTTCATCAATTCATTGTTTTGAGCTTTTCCGCTATAAACAATTGATAGAAATAGAGAGAAAACCAAAGCTGCGGCTTTGGAGGTCGACATTTTTAAAATTTTTTCAATAAATGACATCTCGCCAGAATATTATTTTCCCTTTGAACTAGGTCGTGGGGACAGGTATTTTCGGAATTACTACGAAGAGAGCAAACCTATTTTGCAATTTTTTGCGTTTAAAGTCATAAATTAGCGTATATCGCATTAAAACCCAAAACCTTATTCTGTGGATCTTAACGAAAGATGCGTTTGGTTTTTTTCAGACCAAAGCGCAAGATGAATAAAAACCTAGGATTGCCTTAATACGGGACAGTTCCCGCCGATAAGGGATATAAACAAATTAAGCAAAAAGAGTTTAAAACTTCTTTACTATAGGGTATAGGCTACCAAATTTGGTAATTTAGTATCGATTGGCATGAGCGCCTCAATTTTAAGTTTGTTAGATAATGAAATTTTGCGATCGGTGCCTCAAAGGAACGGAACGGTTCAACCGTATTTCGAAGAAATATCCTCTATTTTAGATCCAATCCGATTAAATCGTGGGAATTTCATGGCGCGAAAACAATTGGTGGGCTTGGTAGGCCCGGGGAGATCTGGGAAATCGACATTGCTCAATGCGATTGTGGGATCTGAAATATCACCTATTGGAAGCGGATTTGAAACGACTTCAAGAGCTAGCATCGTAAAGTATTCCAAAGAACCTGGAATCGAGGTGTATTTCGCGGATAAAACCCAAAACGCTCACACCATTCAGGAATATAGCGACTTAATACTGCCATTTATTTCTTTAATACGAGGAACAACAAAGAATGGGAAAAATAATGAGAAGTTGCGGAAGCTTGAATGCCTTAATCTGGCTCTCTCCTCAGATAATCTGATCAAAGCTTTGGTTGGCCAATTTCAAAAGGAACCAGTTATGGTGATCATAAAAACACCGGAGTGGGTGCTTAAAACGGACCAACTGTGTTTTGTGGATTTCCCGGGACTGGACGGTTTGAAACACAATTTTCAGAACAATCCAAGCGCTTACGCCTTATTAGGATTGTGTGATTTTCTCATATTGAACCAGAGCAATTTCTCATCTTTAGATAAAAGTATGGTCTCCTTTGTGAGCAAAATGCTCAATTCGTGTGAAAAGCCCCCTGTCTGGTTTGTGCACAATAAGGTCGAGGCAAAATCGTGGAGATCAGAAGAGGAGCTTCTCAAAGAACTTGAAGAGATGGTTGAAGCATCGCATCAAATGATCAGTGAAGAACTCGATCTTGATAAACGAGATATTCCCATCAACATAATCAACCTAGGGAAAGCACATGATGGCATTTTTTCATCCAGAGAGAATCTATTTCATGAATCTCAATTTGAAAATTTCGAAACTCATTTTATGGGGGAAATTCATTCCATCAGGTTACAAAAACTTATGGAATCGAGCTCGGAAGCTTTGGAAAGATTACCCAAAGTTAAGTCGAAAATTGAAGCGGACGAATTAGAATACCAAAATAAGCTGAAGGTTATAAAAAAGGTAGAATCTGCCCTGAAAGCTCTCGCTGTGGACGAAAAGTCTGAGGATTTTGTATTTGATAAGAACGGACCTCTGGAGGTGGACAAAATTTTGGCACTTTTGAAATCTCTAATACAGAGCGACTTTGATTTCGCCGTCCATTCGATGAAAAAGCTGAGCGACAAAAAGAAAGACAAAATTCCTGCGACATCCGTGAATGCAAGGTTGGGCAATTTAATGACACAGGTGGAAGAGACAATCAATGGCTTCACATGGAGTAATTTCACCTTTTTGGCCGAAGAATACTGCAGCGTGTTGAACGACCTTTCTTCCTCTGCGGAATCCGCTTGGATTATGGAATCGAACCACCACCTGAGGAACATTGGGTTGAAAGAGCTACGGCTAAAAGATTCCTGGCATTCCGAAGATCTAGTCACCATACCCTTTGGCAAAATTGATTGGAACCCAGTCAAAAAGATTAAGAAAATATTTGGTCTCCTCCCATGGCCAAAATCCTACAGCTATGACTTTCTCAAAGACCACATCGAGGGCCATTTATTTGATAAATTAATGGAACAAAATGTGAGAGCGCTGGATGAGTGGCGTGAAATGATACGTGATAAGTTTTTAAAAAAAATCACGATTGAGAGGAAGAACGCATACCTTCGTAATTTGAGTAATATACATGATGACCTTATCAAAGAATCAGAACAGATAAAAACGAGATGTAATGAAAGCATAGAAGTGATCGATTTTATTCAAAGCAGGCTGCAATCAGTGCATTCCATGGCAGAATCAGAGCTTTCAATGCTAAAAAGCAAAAAATGGTCCTCTAAAATGTTAAGATCCAAATAGGCTTTCGATAAAAAGTAGCGAAAATCCTCCTAAAACATCAAATCTGACTGCTTGTAGCCACATTTATGTCGTTTTTGTCTCAAATTCACAGGGGCGCCACATATGTGTAACAATTGCGGGGTTATCGTTTCATTTGGTAGCTGATGAAATCTGTTTATGATCGAAATGAACCCTGCAGCTGTTATGCTGGACATATTAAGATTCCAGAGTCACTAAGTGACTGGTTTGGCTATCGGGAGCTCTTGGATAATATCCTCCATTTATGTCTACCCCAATCGATATCAAAAAATAACCCCAGTCGAGCATACTACTCACGGGCGCATGGTTTGAATCTTTTGAATGTCGAAAAATTGACATTATCCAAAATGTTAGTTCCATCGATATTGGTTTATTCTTATTGCACTGGACAATACTCCAGCACCGATATCATCAAAAATAGTAGTAAAGACGAAGGGCTGACACTTTTGCTGAATTCAACGTCTATTACGGATGTGGACCTCAGGAATTTTCGACGAGTTTTCAGAGAAGATTTTACCTGCAAATTATACGAGACTTTGTTAATGCTTTTTTTGAAATACCAATGTGACTCAAGTCTTTCAAATCGTCTTGATGGTTCAGTAATTCCTGGTTCCTTCAAAAAGAACATACGAGCATTAGCTGTCGAAAGGGTCCAGAGGGGAATACTAATGGACCACATGTTTTTGGATAATTAATCTCAGATAATGAGAAGAGTTTGATTGCATAATTTATCATGAGTAATAAAAAGCCGCGTATTCTGATTGTTGATGACGAACCAGATGCCATTGAACTCATTAAGTTCAATATGGAGGAATCGGGCTACCATATCGTGACCGCTTCAAATGGACGGAAGGCTCTTGATGAAATCAAAAAAGATGCCCCGGATTTGGTTGTTCTCGACCTCATGTTGCCTGAAGTAGATGGCATAGAAGTTTGCAAAATCATACGCAGAAACGCAGAAACCAGTGACCTCCCAATCATCATGCTAACAGCAAAAGCAGCTGAAATTGATCGAGTCTTGGGTCTGGAGCTCGGCGCAGATGATTACATGACAAAACCTTTTAGTCCTCGTGAACTTATTCTTAGAGTAAAGAATTTATTGAAAAGAAGGGCTGCCCAATCTGAGGAAAAAGAAACACTTCGATGCGGCGATTTATTTGTCGACATACCTAGACACGCCGTCAGTGTGGAAAAAAAGTCAGTCGATCTTACCGCCACCGAATTTAATCTTCTCACAATACTTATGCAGCGGAAGGGTAGAGTCCAAACAAGAGAACGCCTCCTGCAAGATGTTTGGGATTATGATTCATTAGTTGATACAAGGACCGTGGACACTCATGTTCGCCGGCTGAGAGAAAAGCTGGGCTCAGCCGCCAAATATTTGGATACTGTTAGAGGAGTGGGGTATCGCTTTTCTGACGAGTCTTGAAAAGTCTGCCAGACTTTCCCGAGGAAATAAGCCCACCGTTTTTCTTTCACTCACAGTAATTATGCTCGTTGCATATGCCTGAACCTGTCGCATACACCATCATTTTTTTGCTCTGCGCATTGTCTGCGGTGCTGGTCGCACTGCTAATAAAATTTAAACGCGATGTAGCTTGCCTTGCCAAATCCGAGCCTACCTCTTTTGAGAATGAGGCCCTAGCAGCAGACCAACGCCAAGACGAAGGCAAAGATGAGGTGTCTAGAATAGACAGGTTAGGAGTCCTCGACAGCTTGGTCGATGGTGTCATATTGTTGAATGGAGAGGATAGAATTGCGTTTGTAAATAAATCAATGGAGGAGCTGCTTCCGTCTGGAAATAATATCCTTGGGCTCACCATGTTGGAAGCCTTTCGATCCAAAGAATTGGCGGACCTTGTACAGATGATTCATGAGAAAAAATCTGTCAGTCAATACGACTACAAAGAGCATGGAATCCAAGATAGAGTCTTTAGAATAAATGGAGCTATCAGTAAATCAAACAACAGTAGCTCAGAATACATGACACTGGTTTTTCACGACCTGACTCTGACCCATCAATATGAGCGACAAAGACAAGATTTTGTCGCAAACGTGAGTCATGAATTACGAACGCCCTTGTCTATGATTTCTGGCTATGTGGAGACTCTGATAAATGGAGCAAAAGAAAACCCCGAGACTTTAGACAAATTTCTCCAAATTATAGAAAAGCACACGAATAGACTCACTTGGTTGATCGAAGACCTATTGACAATCTCGTCCCTAGAATCGGGCGGTATTACGCTCTCAATGCAAAGGTGCTCTGTAGAGAGTTCGATAAATCAGGCTTTGGATGAATTACGAGAGAAAGCTTCGCATAGGAAAATTTCCTTCAATCTATCGGTAGATCCTGATCTCTCAGTAAATGCAGATTTGGGAAGGCTCCATCAGATCTTCATCAACCTCATAGACAACGCCATCAAATATGGTCTACCCAATAGCCCTATCAATATTTCCGTAACTTTAGATCCCGATTCAAATTACTTACATTTTATTATTAATAATCGAGGGCCTGTGATACCAGTCGAGGTCAGGGAACGAATTTTTGAACGCTTTTTCAGAATCGATGCCGCCAGAAGCAGAGAACAAGGAGGAACAGGCTTGGGCTTGGCGATCGTAAAACACTTGGTCCAGCTCCATAATGGAAGTGTTGCTGTCGATTCCTCCGCCGAAAAAGGGACTACTTTCTCATTTCTCATACCCAATTCATAATTAAAGATCACATACGCTTCAAATTTGACGGTTGCGAAATTGATACGTGTAAGTATTATTTAGAGGAATCTAATTAAAAACCGGAAAATTATGACGAAATATGGGTCTTTTGTTTGGGTATTAATGGCAATATGCGCCACTACATTCAATGGGGGTGCTGCAACCAAAGGAAGTTGGCCAGTATTCCAGGGATCACAAGACTTAAGCGGAGCAACCTCAATTGAATTTCCCAAGAATCTTGAGCAAGCATGGAAATTTAACACAGGCTCTGAAGTCAAGGCATCCGCCATAATCCACAACGAAAAAGCCTATATTGGCTCAACAAACGGTAAATTCTTCTCTTTGGATATAAAAAATGGAGTGAAGGATTGGGAATTTGATGCGGAAGCGGCGATATTCGCGAGCGCGTTGTATTTGGACGGGATGGTATACGTTGCTGCTGGAGATGGGTTTGTTTACGGGTTGGAGGCTGACACCGGAAAGCAGGTCTGGAAATTTGAGACCTTCGACAAAATAAATGGTTCAGTAAATTGGACATATGCGAAGGACAAAAAGACAAAACAAGTGCTGGTTGGCAGCCACGATTTTTTCCTATACGCACTAGATCCGAAAACCGGCAAAAAGATTTGGGACTACGAATGTGAGAGTTACATTAATGGCACACCAGCTATTTCTGGCAACACCACTGCCTTTGGAGGGTGTGATGCCATTCTGCATGTCGTGGACCCGAGCTCAGGAAAAAAGATAAACCAACTGGAGGCTGGTTCGATTGTCGTTGCTAGCGTCGCCATCAAAGATGGAGTTGCCTATTACGGGCATCAAATGAATGCCTTCTTAGCAACAGACTTAAAAACAGGGGAAAAAATCTGGGAGTATTCGGGCAGAAATTTTCCATTTGAAGGGAGTCCTGCGATTACAGATAATGATGTTATATTTGGGGGTGGAGACAAAAGAATCCATTGCCTAAACAGGAAAACAGGGAAAGTTCAGTGGAAGTTTCGAACCCGAGGAAGAGTTTTAGCGTCTCCGGTAGTCAGCGGTAACCTTGTCCTTTGTGGATCAAATGACGGGAGATTCTACGCGATAGACCTCAAATCGGGCGAAGAAACTTGGTCATATGAGATTGGTGATGGTATCGAAAGTTCAGCAGCCATCGTCCAAAACAGAATCATAATTGGTTGTGATGACGGAAATGTTTATGCATTCCAGCCCAAAAAATAAAATTTGAAAATGAGTGACACGACAGCATCAGCTCCTTTGGGAGAAGCTAAACAGACATCGGCAAAGACAAATGATACAACTGTAGGAAACTATTTTGTTTCCAATTATCCCCCCTACTCTTTTTGGACGCCTGACAAAGCGAATGACCTTGAGACTGCGATTCAGACTCCACCTGATGCAAACACTCCGCTTGGACTTTATGTTCACATCCCCTTCTGCAGAAAGCGTTGCCACTTCTGTTACTTTCGGGTTTATACCGATAAGGATGCGACGGCGATTCGTGGGTATATCAATGCCACACTCAATGAACTTGATTACTACATGGGGAAACCTTTTTTGGGTGATAGAAAATTAGATTTTGTTTATTTCGGCGGCGGCACACCTTCTTACCTTTCACCAAATCAATTGCGGGAACTCACTGACGGGTTGAAAGAAAGACTCCCTTGGGATGACGCCAGAGAGATTACTCTGGAATGTGAACCAGGTACACTCAATGAAAAAAAGCTTCAAGCCATCAGAGATATTGGAATCACTCGTCTAAGTCTTGGCGTAGAAAATTTTGATGACCATATTCTAGGCCTAAACGGGAGAGCTCATCGGTCTAAGGAAATTGAAAAAGCTTATAATTTCGCCAAGAATATAGGCTTCCCACAAATCAATATTGATTTGATTGCAGGAATGCTCGAGGAAACTGAAGAGAACTGGCAGAGAAATATTGATAAGGTGTTGGAGTTGCAACCCGACTGCGTCACCATCTACCAAATGGAGGTGCCTTACAACACGACCATTTACAAAGATATGAAGGCACAAGGCAAGTTAGTAGCTCCAGTTGCAGACTGGGAAACTAAGCGAAGATGGGTTTCTGAGGCCTTTGATAGGTTGGCAAATGAAGGAGACTACGAGGTAACTAGCGCCTACACCGCAGTAAGAAATAAAGAAAAGACAACATTCGTCTACAGAGATCAATTGTGGGCTGGAGCGGATCTTTTGTCACTAGGAGTCGCAAGCTTTGGCCACATAGGTGGCGTGCATTACCAGAATCAGCATGACTTTGAACCATACATAAAAAAAATAAATACAAACCAAAGCCCGGTTTTCAGAACACAGAAACCAAGCGGAGAAGAAAAGTTGATACGAGAATTCATCCTGCAGATGAAACTTGGAAAGCTCGATTTCACTTACTTCGACAATAAATTTGGAACCGATACCAAATCAAAATTTGCCGAACCGCTGAAGACGATCAGCGACTGGGGATATGCCTCAATTGACGGCAACCAACTGAATTTAAATAGGGAAGGGTTGCTTCAAGTCGACAGACTCTTAAAAGAGTTTTTTCTGCCGGAGCACCAAAATCAAAGATACGCTTGAGCAAATAATTGACTCTCCCCGGCATACGATTATGGAATCCCCTTTACCAAATTCAAGTCTCTCAAACTTAGAAAAGGTGGACCATAGGAGCTTTGCCTACCCTTTGGATGGGTTATACAATTATTATAATTATCCCATCCCAGAATTCACCAGAATCGATAAAGATGCCCTCCCCAGCCCCTATCATTCTCTCCTTGCGCATGAAGATGATATGACCCCGACACTAGAGGACTTTCACAAGGAAAAAATTTGGATCCGGCCTGAAGCACGCTACCTAGATGGTTGTTTTTATTTCAGAGAAGTGATTCTGTACCTTGAAAAATCACTCAAGCCGGTAGAGTTTGGTGCTATAGTGATTCATCTTGAAAACTGCTCTGAAGAAGCGCGCCAATCAATTTTAGAAGCAAGAAAGCCATTGGGAACCTTAATGTATGAATTTAATATTCCCCACTTAAGTAAGCCTATTGGCTACTTCAAGGTCCGATCTGACGAGCTCATAGCCAGAAGGCTAGAAATACCAGAATCGAAAACAACATATGGAAGGCGAAACGAGCTACTCACCCCGGAGGGTGCTTGTTTAGCAGAGATAGTAGAAATTTTACCGGGCGATGATGCCAACTCTTAAACCCCTAATTTAACCAAAAAATGCAGAAAACATTTGATGCGATTATCATTGGAGGTGGCCCAGCAGGAGCCAGCGCCGCTACCATTCTAGCTGAATATGGACACGAGGTAATTGTAATAGAGAGAGAGAAATTTCCACGATATCACGTCGGTGAATCTCTCATTCCCTTCACCTCAGCCCCATTAAAACGGTTAGGGTTGAGAGACAGACTAGTCAAATCGTCCTTTACTAAAAAGCATTCCGTTCAATTTGTAGGTCGAAGTGGAAAATCATCCCAGCCCTTTTATTTTGCGGATAGATATCCAGATGATGTCGCTCAAACCTGGCAGGTACTCAGATCAGAATTTGATGAAATGATGCTTGATCACGCCAGAGATAAGGGAGCCCATGTTCTCGAAGAAACCAAAGTTCTGGATTTCATCTATGATGAAGAAAAAGTAGTCGGTGTCACAGCTAAATTAAATGACGGGTCGGAAGTCTCATTCAAAGCTCCAATCACATTGGATTGCACAGGAAAGGAAGCCTTTGGAGTCGGTAAAAAGAATTGGAGAGTCAAGGACCCATATCTCAATAAAGTAGCTGTTTGGACATATTACAAAGGAGCAAAGAGGGATGAAGGTATAGACGAAGGGGCCACAACGGTTGCCTATGTCCCAAATAAAGGTTGGTTCTGGTATATCCCGCAGCATAATGACATGGTCAGCGTTGGAGTAGTTGCTGAAGGAAAATACCTAACGAGAGACGGAGTGAGGGACTTAGAAGAAATTTTCAATCGTGAAGTCGAACAAAATGCTTGGATAAAAGAATACCTGTCCCATGGACAACAAGTAGGTTCTTACCGAATCACAAACGAATACACGTTCCATTCAAAACATTGCGCATCCCCCGGCTTACTATTAGTTGGAGACGCTTTTAGTTTCCTGGACCCAGTCTTCTCGTCAGGACTTATGCTCGCTCTGAAAAGTGGAGTTATGGCGGGTGACGCGGTTCATGAATGTATTGAAAATAATGATTTTTCGCCTAGTATGTTTAAAGATTATGGGGCCACTCTGAGAGAAGGCTTGGAAAATATGCGGAAATTAGTCTATGCCTTTTATGATGAAAACTTTTCTTTTGCCCAAATTACCGATAAATACCCGCACCTTGCAGGTGAGATAACCGATTGTCTCAGTGGCGATGTCAATCGCGACTACACGGAGTTGTTCGAAGCTGTCTCAGAGTTTGCCAAGGTTCCAGATACATTGGAGCTTGGAGAGCCACTGAACAGCGAGGAATTAGAAGCGGTCCATTAATTGTGAATGCGTGAACATAGAGGATGCTCTAAGAGTTTTCTTTTAATTCCAGAAGTAACAAAGAGACGTTATATGCGAAGGTATGAACCAGGCCATCCGTTAATGGACTGTTCTGGTTTGTTGTATTGATAATCCATTGCTTGAGTTAATAATAATCCAAAGCATATCAACCCAACTGTCTATCACGAACAGATCGCTTGTGGTTCAGTATAATTGAAATTCTTTTCAATCATAGAATGACTAATTCTGCGTTTAGTGGTTCAAATGGTATCATGGGACTTTTTCACAACACCAAATCACCTATTCCTCGGGAGCGTGGAATTGTTTTGTGCTCCTTGAATACATTTTTAACGCGTTTCTCAACTTTAGTTTTGTCGAGAGCGGCCCATTTATCCCTGCGCCTACCGTGCATGCAGATCAACAACAAAGAGTCACTGTTCCAAATCTTGTTGAGGAGCCTTGAAACAAATTTTGGCGCATCGTATCGTTGTTGTACATCTTAAATACACAAGTTAGAAAAATTTTTAGGCAAATAAAACCACATGAAAAGAGTGAGACTAATATCTTTTAAACTATTGAGACTTGTTGGAATGAGTATTCTTCTCATGGGCTGTTCCTCAAATTCGTCAAGCCTTTCCATCCATGACGCAGCTTGGAATGGAAATGTGGATGAAATTCAAAAACAATTGGAAGAGGGAGCAGATGTTAATACCAAACGCGATCAAACTACCCTAGGTCACATCGCCGCATTGAAAAAGGATAAGGTGATGATGAAGCTGCTGATTGCTAATGGAGTGGATTTAAATGCAACGGATAAAAATGGAGCTATGCCAATACACGTTGCAATACCCATGGGCGATATGGAGATGGTTGAATTATTGTTGAAAGAAAAAATAAAAATAAATCATCAGGTCGAGTTTGGAAAATACAAAGGTATGACAGCCCTTAATATGGCATATGCTTTCAAAAAGAGTGAAATTGCTGAATTGCTTCAAAAAAACGGCGCTAAAAAGGGCGAAGAATTGTAATTTTACCAGTATTTCCACCGGCTACTCGGCGATAGAGACGGAAGATTTGTAGAACAGAAATGACGTGGTGGCTCAACATTGAACCACCTTTTTTTGTGATAACAAAAGTTTTGAATGTTAAAAAAATCGGATTTCTTTTAATGGTTTAGACTAATTTAGAGCGATAACAACCATCTGATAAAAAATGAGACTTTTGCTGAATGGCTCTTTTATATTTTCATGCCTTTTACTGTGGGCGATTAATGCTCATGGTCAAAACGCCATTAAAATTCAGAGTGTCGGTTTTAACGGGACCCTTCATGACAATATTTCAAACGCCAAGAGGCAGGGAAGTGGGTTCCGCCCTCTTATTCACAATGCATATCCAGAGAAAAATCTCTTTCGTAACGATGGAGTTGGCTTCAACTTTGAGCACATTTTTAATGGAGCAAAGGATCAACACAAAATATCAATGTTTACGCCTCGGATGGATACTTGCCATGCGAAAAAACTCAAGGAATCGAAATACCAGCTATCTTGGCCCAGCCAGGGATCCCATTGGGGATTAGCAGCGAAAATGATTTACGATTTCTCCGCTCCAAATCAAGTGGATATAGATTTTCAATGCTCGCCAGAGACCGTGACACTGTATTCCAAAGGATATATTGCGATGATGTGGGCGTCCTATATGAATAATGCGATCGATAGGAGGATACACTTCTGGGGGAAAGATGGGGACGAAACCGGATGGGTTGCATTCGGTGAAAAAAACGATGGCAGCATGGAGGTCGGAACTGTAAGCCATGTTAACGCTACTGATCTTCCTTTTGAAATAGGCGCTCAAACATTAAATCTGGTAACTCACCCGCATAAAAAATTTATTACCCCGTTTTATTATGGAATTTTAGATGCTGATCAGAAAATAGAGACGGCTGGTGACGAAATTCTCTACCTTGTCATGTTTGATCAATTGACAAATATCCGATTTGCCATGTGGAATTTCATAAAAAATGAAAATGATCAACCCGATACACACAGCCCTGCGTGGGATTGGCAATTCATAGTGAGAGAACCAAAGGTTGGTCAAACTTATAAATACAAAACCAGGGTAGTTGTGAAACCATATAAAGGGGAAAATCAAATCTGGCGTGAATATGAGCGCTGGATCAAAGAATCAAAAGCTGCTCTTCCAGGCCCACCTAAACAAAGGTGAATTAAGAAATTTTTAAATTGATAGCCACGAGAGAATTTTAGTGGACGAAGAAAACAACAGAAGTATTATGTGGTTATCACTAATAGGAGAGGGCTCCTATCATTTGGATGAGGTGGCCAACTCATTCTTTGCTTAAATAAATAAAATGAAATTTCCAGTTGGCCAATGGTTTGAGAAAGAAAATGTCTTGTGAAAGGTCTTGTTGACACGGTTAACAGGAAATCGGAAAAAGTCTTCTTGGTGGGCACCCTCCTGAATGGACAGGAAGAATGGGAAATGAAGGAATCCATGAGGGAACTTGCTGAGCTAGCCACCACGGCCGGAGCCGAAGTTATTTCAGAGGGGACCCAAAGGTTAGAGAAACCTATTGCGTCAACATACATCGGACCAGGCAAAGCAAAATCATTTGCCGAAGAATGTGCTGCATTTGGTGTGGATACCGTTTTGTTCGATGATGAACTTACTCCGGCTCAGACGAGGAACCTAGAGGCGATATTCAATGCTAAAATCCTAGATAGAACAGCCCTCATACTTGATATTTTCGCGCAAAGAGCAAGAACGAGAGAAGGGAAATTGCAAGTAGAGCTTGCCCAGCTTCAGCATATCTACCCAAGACTCACCCGTTTTTGGACACACCTCTCGCGACAAAAAGGGGGAATTGGTATGCGAGGTGATGGGGAATCCCAATTGGAGACAGATAGAAGACGAGTACAAGAAAAAATAAATAAACTAGAAAAAGATCTCCAAACGGTAAAAAAACAAAGAGCCACTCAGCGTGCTGGAAGACAAAGACATTTATGGCCACTAGCGTCAATTGTAGGTTACACCAACGCAGGGAAATCCACACTGCTGAATGCCTTAACAGGTTCCTCGACGATTTCAGAGGATAAATTGTTTGCAACACTTGATCCGACAACCCGAAGATTACGCCTTCCTACAAATCAAAATATTCTCCTTTCAGACACTGTTGGATTTATAAAAAAACTTCCTCATGATCTTGTGGAGGCATTTAAAGCAACGCTGGAAGAAGTCGTAGAGGCCGATTTACTTCTTCATGTTGTCGATGTCAGCCATCCATATGCTTCTGATCAAATCGAAGCCGTTGATCAGGTATTGAGTGAGATAGAGGCCGATGAAAAGCCAACCATAATGGTTTTTAATAAAGTGGATAATCTCGAAACATTGGAAGAAAAAGCTCAGTGGCTCGAAAAATTTCCAAATGCAAGATTTATTTCTGCTCAGTCGGAAATTGGTTTTGATGAACTCATGGCTGAGCTCAGTCGGCAAATGCGGCCAATTCGTAGAAAAATATCATTGAAGTTCCCTCATTCAGAATCTGCATTGATGGCTAAGCTCTTCCGGGTTGGTGAAGTTCTTTTTCAAGATTATGATGGCCCAGAGGCGATATTCGAGGCTCTTCTTCCTCCTCATGTGGTGCATGATTTTGAAGACTTCCTCGTTGAAGATAAGGAAAACGTGAGTGTGAATGTGAATGTGAATGCGCGTGGTGATGAAAAAGTGGAGCGAAAAGATCAAACGGGGGAAGAGGAACAGCGATTCTCGTCTAGCACTCCCGTCGATCAAACCAAGGTCGTCAGAAAAACAGAGGGAACAACAGAGACACTTAGGGGCGGACTCGCTTAGCAATATTGAACTTATAGCCCAAATTCTTAAATGTGGAATAAAGGGCTGTCGTTCGCATGAATTGGCAGAGAAGCTCCTGTGCGAATTCCCTTCTCTTGAAGCATTGGCGACCGCGCCTTTGGAGGAATTACAAACCCAAAAGGGAATTGGGAGAAAAAACGCTATGGCATTGAAATGTGCTTTTACCCTGGCTAAAAGGCTATCCCAGGAAAGACACGGACATGTGGCCAGATTCGATAATCCAAGGAAAGTCGCCGATTTTTTAAGAGAAGAAATGCGCTTGCTTCCGCAAGAAAATCTTTTTCTTCTCATGCTGAATTCGAGAAATGGGCTGATAAAAAAGGAGAAAATCGGAAAGGGCACGGTGGATTCATTACTAGTGCACCCACGAGAAATCTTTAGGCCAGCTATCCAATCGAATGCAGCAGCAGTCATAATGGTTCACAATCACCCGAGTGGAGACCCAACACCCAGTGAACACGACATTAGGGCCACCGAGGAAATCGTCAAAGCAGGAGATTTACTCAAAATACGCGTTCATGACCACATCATCATAGGCAAAAAATCCTGCGAGAAGCCATTGGATTTTGTTTCAATGAAATCTTACGGATATATTTAAAATTTATATAAGTAGGGCGGCAGCGTCGGGTTCACATACATTCCTACTATGTATTCGAACCCGAGAGGTTTCCCCTCAAGGAACAGCTTTCGGTGCTCGTTGATGTAACGGCACACGAGCACGTAGTAGACACGATTGCAGATCGCTAGGCTGTAGAGAAGCAGACCCAGGGAAAGTCCAGCACCGAGGACTCCCATTGCAGCGGGAATCATATCGATTCCCTTTTCGGTCGAGTATTGATAGAGCCCGATCGCCGTCCCGAGGATTGCGATGTAGGCGGTGAAGGCGAAGCGGCAGACGTTCCAGATTTGGGAGTCGTAATGGCGCAGTTGAGTGAAGCACTGATTGAAGTCGCGCTCTAAAAACTTAACTGCTTCGTCACTCCCATTTTCCATTCTACGTCATCTAGGGTATAACTATCCAGAGGTAACTAAAGTTCCACAACGAATTTCTTAAGACAAGAAAAGTTCCTATATTGGTCTGTTTTTCCTTGGAAATGGCATGGTTTTGGGCCATTTGGCTTTTGTTGGTGATTTAATTGTTTCTGAATCTTGAATCATCTCTTCCCACTATCAGACCCTACTTGCTAGGATTTGATCTGACATTCATATTCAATCGAATTTTATCTTCACTACGCCATCCGTGTAATCAACAGCATTCACATTAATATTCCCTTTGCTTGGCGAGTGTAATATAGCAAATAAGCTTTCATGGTCCGATTTGAAGGATATTTCATTATTCTCTGCATTTGATGAGTTGTATTTTTTTTCTCTCCATGGCCCTGTAATATTATCTGACACCAATAATAAAATTTCATTACTTGGAGGAACAAACACTAAATAGTTGAGAAAAACATCACCACTACCACCTTCAAATTCTTCCACACGTAACCTGAAAATATTCCTACCTCCATTTATATAAATGGGGATTCCATTCTCAGATAAAGAGACTGTTTTGTAGACACCTTTGGTTTCCACAACATTAAACTTCCCGTGCTCTTCATATTCCTTTTTACTATTAACCGTTCCAAATCCTATTTTTGCATCGCTTTGACTATTCAATTTTATCCGCAAATGTGGTTGCCAGTGACCTTGAGGCAGATCACTAGTATAATTAAACCAGTCTTTTTCTCTAATTGAAGTTAGGGATTTATCGAAAACAACTACCCCGTCATCACCAGCAACCCATTCATGGCGTCTAAAGTAATCCCCTGAATCTATTATCCCAACTTTGTCTATAGGCCTGAAATCGTTATTCGACTTACTAGATGTGTAATAATCCTCTCCAACTTCTCCATTTTTCCCCTCATAATCTGGAGGCCATAAAATTCTTTTCCCATTCTCAAAATCGTAACATTCTAATTCAAGAATCGGTAAAGTTAACTTAAATGTATCCAGATTTGAGGTTTTCTTAACTATGGATTCTTCATCAGTCCCATAAACTGTCAATTCAACAGAAAACAGGTCGTTGATTGGGAATATATTTCCAGCATATTCCCAAAATTTTATTACTTGCTCCTTATCTATCCAGCCACTTGATGCTGACAACGGAGTCATGTTTTTACCATCTATCTTAATTACGCTAAAATCCTTTGCATCCTCACCATATTGGGTTACATATGAGAACTTATTTTCATACCCTTTAGTATTCTCAGCATCAATGAAATGCATTCCATCTGGAGGTGTCGTTTCTAACAAAGCCACAGGACCCTGTCCATTCACATGACATAGACTATAGGCAATAAGAATTTGAAATATACATATATTACAAATGATTCTTTTTTTCATTAATATTGTATTTATATTGAGTACTTTTACTAAGAAGCCAAAGTATATCTTTTTTGTTTTCCCAAGAACTCTTTGCACTTTTTTGAAGCCTTTGCTGCGTAGAGTTCCTATTTTCTGGGTTCACTTTTTGTTTCACTAAAGGCCCAATCCATTTCCTGTTTTGCACATGACCGTCTGTAAATGCGATTGGTGTCGCCCCGTTATGAAGAGCGCCAGGTATTTTATCCCATTCCAGCCTTACCCCATCGGCTGCCACCCCACGAGCGACCCTTTGAGTTGGTGTCCCTACGTCTCCAGGGTGTGTATCCGAGAACACAAAAATTTTACTCGGATTTTTGACTTGGTAATATCTTCTGAATACAAGTGCCCCGAACGCCTCTTTTTCCCAAGAAAAACTACCTCTAGCAGACCCAGGCTGGTCTCCTAAATACCAATTCATAGTCACGTTTCTCATCCTCTTGCTCCACCCTAACTTTTTTTGATCTTGGCTAAGGTATCGATCTTCTGGGCACCTATAAACATCCACAGCTGAATAAGGAATATATTTTGAAAAAAGAGCTAAGTTTGGATGTGCAAGCTCCTGAATATTAGTATTTGAAGAATGTTGTCCGAAAGTGATTCTTCCAGATACCCAAGGATCAGGCCAAAAATTTTTTCTGCAGGGATTCTTTCTACTGAGACATTAGTCTCACCATTGAGAATAAGCCACCCATCATTATCTGTTGAGTATAGATGCCATGCATTTACGAGTTGTTTTTTGTTGCTAATACACTTAATAGCACGGGCTTTACTTTTAGCCTCTCCCAAAACTGGAATTAAGATACTGGATAATACGGCAATTACTCCAATAACGACAAGAAGCTCTATCAATGTAAAACCTAATCTCGGTTGGCTTATTTGTGTTTTCATTGAACGCCCTTTTATAAAATAAATAAATAAAAAATACTCTCGACAACTATCATACCGAGAGTATTGGGGAACCTTTCACACTTATTTATTTAATTTTAGTCATAAAGAGCTACATCATCTAGTCCTGGAATACCAACTGCAACTCCTGAATGTAAACTAAAGATGAAAAAGGTAACGCTGTATCCCAAGTTTCCATTTGAGGTTAGACCTAGAATATTCTCATCTTCGTTTGATCCCGTTCCATTTGTCCCAGAATTAATACCAGAACTGCTACCATTCCAAACCACAGCTCTTCCCCCGTTCGTTACACTCGTCGGGTCATAATATGGGGCACCGGCGCAAACGTCATAGTATGTGTCTTCGTCCCAGTCTCTGAGATCGACGGAATGGCCTAACTTAGCCGACGCTTGGTCACTTTCACCTTTCCAATCATATGAAGTACTTAAGCCTGATGTAGACCCATGGAATACAAATATCCCACCCTCATTAGACTGGCCATTACTATATTGGGGAGCCCCAATAACAATATCGTTGTAAGAGTCATTATTTACTGAACCTCCTCCAGAGATACTGAATCCAAACCTCGGGCTTCCGCTACCCCCATACAAAGTTTGGGACACAGATGAAGATGGCCCAGAACTAGATCCGTTAAACACTCTAACCAGGCCTTCATTAGAATTATAATCTGGAGCCCCAACCACAACATCACCATAACTATCATTATTTATCGACGCCACGATTGCCACCTCGGCCCCGAATATACCGTAGCCATTTGTTGTGTCGTCAGGAGCGGTATAACTCCAAGAAGAATATGTATCGACAAGCCCTGAAGATTGCCCATCGAAAAGATAAGCCGTGCCCAGGTAATAGTTTGTTCCATTCTCCAATGGAGCCCCAAGTAAGAGATCATCATAACCATCATTATCTACATCCCCAGAGGCACTTACACTCCAGCCGAACTTTCCATTGGACACAGATCCGTCAATAGTAACTGGTGAAGATGCAAAATGGCTGTCAGCTTCCCATAAATATACACGACCAGTGTCACTAGAATACCCTGGAGCTCCAACGGCAATGTCATAATCGTCATCGTCATTGAAGTCACCTTTACCACAGACATCATATCCTAATAGTGCATATGCACTATTAGATTCATATGACCATGCTGCAGTTGATCCGACTATATCTCCGACGAGATTTAAATCGAGAAAGTAATACACGCTGCCTTCATTTGTTTGTCCTCCATCATATTTCGGCGCTCCAATCAGTATCCCTTTATCATCTCCGCCGGAACCAGTAACCGAGGTTATACTAAAACCGAATTCTGAGTTACTTGACCCGCTTACTGAATCGCCTCTACTAAGCGGATCTACAAGCACGGGATAAGCAGCATTACTGTCATCTACGACTATGAAAAACTCACCATTTTCAGATTGAACGAATGATGAATTCAGTTTTACACCGTTGTTATCAAAAACATTTAAATCTGAATATGTGGCTACCCTGTCTCCGTTCATCACACTATAAAATTCGATTATGGTACCACCTTCATTTAATTGTGGTGATAAATTTAATAAATTTATCGAAAGGTGAAGAACTAATTTTTCCTGTCCTTTTGGTGGGTTTGTTATCAAGAAGTTCTGCCGAACACCATCTTCGGAGTTATTATAATCTATAATAACATTTTCGTGAACAGACACTAACTTTCTGTAATCTGCACGTATACTTTTGTGCGCTCTTGGCTTATTGAGAACAGGGCCTTTAGAATAACTTTCTAGTCCTATTGTGTAGCTCCAATCGTGTTCGTAAGATTTTTTATCTCTCAGTTCAATTTTATGCTTACCTGGATAAAAGGACACACGAAAATTGTGTATGCGGTTAGGAGCTTGATATAAATCCACATGGGGTTGTCATCGAATTTCATATTCCTGCTCTTTTATTTTTCTTTTCACATCTTCCAATTGAGATGCTTTTAGTTGGGAATCTGCCGAAAACGCGATTACAGCCAATAACAGGGATAGCGACTTACTCCGCTGGCTTTGTTGACTTTCGAATAATCAAAACCAATACATTACGCAAGAATTATTCTCATGGTTCCTGCTGACTCAAAAATAATGACATCATTCTAACGCAGGAATGGAAAAACTTAAATTTTTGGTTGACACACCCAATCCAGGTGTGTCAACCAGGTGTCGTGCAGTTTAGCGACATGCACGACAAACGCTTCATTCTAGTAACTTGGGGCTTCCTCAGATATGTACATATCTGAGGTTTTTTTCTTAAGAAAAATGAGTTAATCATTTTTTTGAATTCGTTTTTCCCACTTACTCTTTATCTCTAACATCATTTCTAATTGGCTTTTATGAGTAGGGACTAAATTCTTGTTTTCAGAAATATCATCAGCAAGATTAATCAGAATGAGAGGGGCAACTGGATCAGTTGACATTGGATCTCTAGCATTTCCAAGTAACTTCCATTCACCAGAGCGAACGGCCCATTGTGGTTTTTTCCCAGATCCCAACAACCAAAAAATATCTTTATGTGGAGACGGAACCGACTTTTTGCCAACGAGTATCTTTTTCAAAGAAAGTCCGTCGACGCCTTCTCTGTGTGATTCATCTATATCCAAATCACACAGATCTACGAGGGTTGGAAACCAATCTATGCCTACAGATAATTGATCACAGACCTTCCCTGGAGAAAGTTGAGCCGGCCAAGAAATGATGGAGGGGACTTTTATTCCTCCCTCAAATAAATTTCCTTTGCACCCGCGATACGGGCCAGCATACCCTCCGCCACCAAATGCTCTGACCTCAACTGAATGGCCATGATCGGACTGGAAAATGATGATCGTATTTTCCCTCATTCCTAATACGGTCAAATAGTCGATAACTTCTCCTATCATTTCATCCATAGTTGAAATGAAAGCGTTGTACATATTTCTCGGAGAAGGGAGATCCTTATAGAATTCTCTCCACTTAGGGGTTCCTTGCAAAGGGTAATGAGGGAAATTGATGGCCCAATAAACGAAGAAAGGTTTTTCGGCCTGAGAAAACTTTAATAAATTGTCATTCATTTCTTCAACCATGCGAGTGCCGAAGAATTGCCCATCTTCCCAAATTTCTTTCCCATTTCTCCATAAGTCATGCCGATTGGGCCCATTCCAGTAAAAGAAGTGGGAAAAATTATCAATACATCCCCCCATGTGGCCGTATGAAGAGTCAAATCCTTGAGAATTCGGCATTGTTTCCTTGGAGTATCCCAGGTGCCATTTGCCCACATGTGCTGTTTGATAACCATTATCCCTGAAGAGTTCCGGCATAATATATTGATTTGGAGGCATTCCAGGAACTCCAGGTTGCGATGAAACGTTGCCTGGAACTCCAGCTCGCGCTGGCAGTCTTCCAGTCAATAAGCCGGCACGCGAGGCCGAACAAATTGCTGATGGGGAATACATATTGGTCAGCTTAACTCCAGAAGATGCTAAGGCATCAATATGAGGGGTTTTTAGATCTTTTGCGCCAAAGCATCCCAAATCTAAGCTCCCTTGGTCGTCGGAATAGATCACAATCACATTCGGCCTCTTGCCGAAGCAACTTAATTGAAGCGACATCAGGATACAAAAAATCAAAAACGCCTTTTTAAAATATGCGGGAGCTGCAAAGGAAATCATGAAAGTAATTATATCACCGAGACAACTTAAGTATCAAAATTAATGACTTATTTTCTTTTTGGCGGACTTCAATTCAAATTGTAACACGCTTTCGATTCCCTTATGTTCTGGTGCGTGGGTCATGAACCAAAACCTGGAAATATCCACCCAGGCAAGAAAAGGTCCAATCAAAGAAAAAAACCGACCGGTAAATTGAGGATCGGCAATCAATGGAATGCCATCTCGATCATTGCCCTTTCTCAACACAGCCCTCTTAAGGCTATCGCGGAATTCGTCGAAAACTCAATTGACGCCGGAGCAAAACGTATCGACATCATCAAAGGGAAAGAAAAGAGAAACCACTTTTTGAGGATAATAGATGACGGACATGGGATCAGATTAAATGCAGACGGAATCCCCGATTTTAAATATGTTGCCACTCACATTTGTGACTCATTAAAGAGGCAGCTCAAAGAAAAAGGAGATGAATCACTGCAGGGTGAATTTGGTATTGGCCTTCTGGGATTTTGGGCACTTGGGGATAAAATGACCATCTCTTCGAATGATGACAGTGGCGGAGTTTGGCAAATGACCATGCTCAGAGGGGAATCAGGATATCACATAGAAGAAAAACCTGTATTAATGACTACTCCGGGAACAGAAATAACAATACACAATGTCGGCAGATCCTCATCGGCAACCCAAGGAGAAAAAATATCTCAATTTCTGGCTGAAGAATTAAGTGAAAGGATTAAATCTACTAATGTTGAAATTACGGTTGTAGACAACGCATCAAAATATGAAACCGTAGTAAAACCCAGAGAATTTACTGGCCAGTTAATTGAGCTGCCGGATGATCTCATAAGCAAAGTTTCTGATGAAATTGCCATCGAATTGTATTTTAAGGCGAATTCCAAGAATCGCAGAGTGGCCCTTTTTAAAAATGGCACAAGGGTTTTAGAGGACGTATCTCATTTAGATTCATTAAATGCCTATCCATGGAATAGCGGTTTTTTTCAAGGGAGAATTGAAGTTGGTTATTTAAACCTAGCGCCTGCAACCAGGCTCGGGGTCGTTGCAGATGAAGTTTTAGAAAAATTTTACCAAGAAATATCTGATATAAGCGAGTACCTCAAAGATTACGTCTTTGATTATGAGTTATCAGCACAGATAAAATCGACAGACGAAAACCGGAAAAAAATAAAATCGGCAATGAGAGAATCCCTCCTTGCCCTTCATTCAGAAGGCATAAAATGGACACCAAATAACGATCCATCGGAAGATTCAAACTTAAAGGAAAAGACACCACGACACGAGGATTCAGACGAAAATCTGACTGAAGAAAGTGGCCAAAAACTATTTTTTCAAATCGCGGGAGCACTACATTCTGTGGTCATATCTCCGTCAAGTACTGTCATACAGGCATACGGGGAGCAGGAGTTTCAGGCTTATGGCAGAGATAAACAACGGCGCGTTTTATCAGATATTGACAAAGTCGAGTGGGAAATCATGGAAGGAAATCTCACTGTTATTCATGCCAGTGGTAATAAAGCCATATTAGAGGCACCAGGACAGCCGGGACTTGCTAGGATTCGTGCTACATTGCATAGCCGGGGCCTGAAAAAATACTCGGAAGCACTCATCACAATTACTGACTCCGCCCCGTTTATTGAATTTTCAAAGGAAGAAAATGATCCAACCAATTTTATTCCTGATTTTAAGTTGGTTGATAAAAAAGGAGAACTTTGGAGGTCAAGATTTCTAAATCAAGAGAGGATTATACATATTAACTCAGGGCATAGAGACTATATCTATGCCGCAAAAAACAAAAAAACACTGACAAGATATTTATCCAAACTTTATTGCAAAGAGCTCATTCTTCAGACAAGTTCGCAAAAATCGCCTGAAGACATTTTGGAGCAGATGGTTCAATTGGAGACATACATGGACCAGAACTTAAAAAATTAATACTGCCTATAGGGTTGCGCCGCACCACCTCCACGCATTTGGTATTCATTTATAGGAGCATAATCAGGACCATCTCCAATTTTATTCCACCGAAGCCTGTGGGATTCGATAGCTTCAATTTCAAGTTTCTCCTTCTCATCTTGTGAAATAAGGCCTCGAGAAAATTGTTTATCTATCTCCATCATTTTGGCTTGTAGTTCTTCTCCTGCTTTTCTCTTCTTAGCTTGGGGGCTCGAACAAGCTGAAAACAAAATTACAAATGAAAGCAATACATTCCATACCAGAGGAGTAAAATTGTTTAAATCATATCTTTTTGTTTCAGAAATCATCACGTATGAGGGTAGCGTGGTTTATGGAGCTATTCAACAAATTGAATAACTCCAATCAAATAATAAAGCCCGGACTGAAAAGCCCGGGCTTTGAGTGAAATCAATTTAATCCAAACGTATGATTAATTAGTAGGAATAACCCTGTAGAACATAATAGGATTTGCATCAGGATCAATTTTAAGAGAAGACTCACCGGATAAGTCGTCAATAGTGACTGAAATCCAATCATTCCAATTCTTAAGATCTTGAGATGTCTGAATTTTATATGTTGCAGACACGGTTCCTTTGATGGTGATTTCGTCAGACGTAATGCCTAATTCAGCTTTTTCACCGATTACCACGTTAGGTTCGTCATTATCTACTATAGTCACCACAGTAGTTTTCACGTCCCCTATTGTGAGGCCCTCTGGGGCGCCTTCTGGCAGACTTAATTCTAACGAGAAGTTTTCATTAGCTTCTTCTGTAGAGTCATCAGCTATGATTGAAGTGAAGTCGATTTTCTTACTTATTTCACCGTCTTTGAAGCTTACCTTAACATTGGGCTTTTTGAGATCGCCAGACATGACTGTTGCAGATCCATCAATGACATTCAGTACGATTTCAACATCTCCTGAGTTCCCATTTTTTCTTTCAATTATCAAGCCCATGATGCCATGACCATTTTCATTCACCTCGTGCTCAGCTGAGCCAAAAGTGAAAGTCCCAGAGCGATTATCATTAGCAAGAACGTCTAACATTGCGACCCTGGAGAATTCTATTGCTTGGCCAACTGAAACAGAGGCTTTGTATGAACCTTTATCTGAAGCAGTGACTGATTCTATGCGCAATTCAGGGCCTGTGGCACCTGGAATAGGTTGTTCGTTATGATACCATTGGATCGCTGCCTGATGTGTTTTCTGGTCAAGTCCTATGGAGAATACGACAGGGCTACCTAGCTCAATTTTCTTATCCGAAGGGTGTTTTACAATAACGTCTCCAGTGGGGTCTGTATGTTCTGGAACGTTTTGGAAGTTAATACCTTCAGCAATCTCATTAGGTGCCAATGTGATGTCATGTTGAAAGCTAGGAGCACCTGGGAAAACTTGTGTCCAACCAGATTGCATGACTTCCCTGACGATATAATTTCCGGCAGCAAGCCCTGTGAATTCGTAGCGACCAGACAAGTCTGTTATTTGAGATGGCTCGCCGGCGTCTAACGTTCCATTTGCATTCAGATCAAGGTAGATCTTCCAGCCTGGCAATCCAGTTCCAGGTGTGGCTGAACTCGGGGCATATAGAACTGGAGATCCAGTTGATGGGTCAATACGGTAGACTTTGTGCATGTCATAGGATGTGACATATAGAACGCCAGTGGAATCAAATGCCAATCCACGTGCTTGAGATATACCAGTAACATGATCTGAAACGGCCCCAGTTGAATCGATTTTCATGACCTTACCTGCATCGTATGCAGATAGATAAATATTTCCTGAAGAATCCCTTATTAGACCGCCCTCGGTTCTCTCAGAAGTATCTGCATATAGAGTTCCAGGGGATGATGATGCGGCAGCTCCACTTAGAGTTATGTAGAAAACTTTTCCACTTTCTTCGGAAACGTAAATTCGATTCTCGGATTCTGAAATAACAATGCCTTGAGAATTATTATAACCTCCCGTAATAACTGTGGGCGTTAGAGTTGAAGCATCAAACCTTGTCAAGAATCCGCCGGAGCTCAAGACGTAAAGATTATCGTCCGCATCAAACGCAAGTGCATTAGGATTATCTAAACCGCTGGCCTGGTCTAGAAGGACAGTGACCGTACCATCAGCAGCCACTTGGAAGACCCTATTTGAGTCATCAGAAACGTGAAGAACCCCTGCGGAATTATATGCCATACCAGAAGGTCCAGTGAAGCCTACCGCATGAAGTGAAACAGCACCAGATGAGTCGGCAGATGAGACTTGGCGGCTCTCATTTGCAATCATAAGATTTCCCGCTGCATCAAAAGCTAATCCAAATGGACCCTGTAAGTTTTCATTCATGGGAGTCCTCTCACCATACTTATAACCAATGATCTTAGCCGAATCTGATGGTTCTGAGCATATGTCGCGTAGATTTATGTTGTAAGAAATGAGTTGATCAACCACTTCTCCATCTGGAGCCAAGCCGTATGAAACCATATTGGGATCTGTGCTCAAGCGCATTCTAATTGGTAAAATTACACTTTTTTCTGGGCTGCATTCATCAACAAAATGGTGTCTCTGGGAGAAGGTTGGTTTGAGCTCCTTCACACTATTATCACCAGGAACCATTGTGAAATAGACAAGTTCTCCTACATCCTCGAAATCACCATTGAAGTTAAAATCAATATACATTTTGAAGTAGGCTTCTTGCCCTGTTTCGTTTTGAACCGGGATTCTTGAAATAAGTTTCACATCGAGAAAAACAGAATCTGGTATCGAAGAGGCACTCCCATCGACTGACAGAGAAGTGATTGCTGCCAATAATCCTTCTTCGTCCGATTGGTCATTAGAATCATCACCATCTGCTCTGTCAGTGGGTTGTCCATCTGGTTCGCTGTCAATCGTGTCAACTCCGATTACTCCTGGATCCGATGGAAGGCTTAGACCTTTACGGATGATGTGACGGGGACCATTATCAGCTAGAGTTGTCTTATAGTCTGGAATAACAGCTAGGAAATCACCTTCATTTGTACCCACTTCATAATCAGGGAAGTCACCAAAATCCAAATCAGTGCCAGGTTCATTAGGGTCACCAGGATCATCCTCAACTTTAGCACAGATATGATCGATCCAAAGCTCCTGACCTCCAATGACGAATTCGGTTATTGGAGAGGTTTTAGAAAACAAGCACAACTCTCCTTTGTCATTACCTGAGCCACCCGCAGGGACAACAACTTTAACTCCACCGATAACATGACCATCGAGGTCTTTGATTTTTCCGACGTTCTTGAGCGGGGATCCATTGACGCTTAAATTGACGTTGCCGCCATATTCCCCGAATAGGATGCTAACCCCGTCCAACGGTCCAGTCGCACTTTTGAATAACAAGTTGATGTTATTGACTTCCATTTCATGTCCAAAGTGGCCGGCTAGTCCCCCATTTTCCACAGTGGCGACTCCACCACTTGTCATAGTGCCATCAGCCCATTGGAAATCCTTGGCTTCAACATCAAACTCCAAGGTGCCATCGCCATTCGTGACGTTGAAGGTATCGCCTACGTTGTAGGACTTTGACAAAGGGAGTTCCTCAAACTCGACGCAAGGATATGACTCATCATGGGTTGAGTATCGAATATCATCGATAGTGTAGATGTCTCGTAGGCTGGCAGGTTCACCGCTGTAGGGCTCCATGAATGCAACTTTCTTGACCGGGCAGTCTGAGATAAAACCAAAAAATTGAAGTCCACCACCGGGGAAAGGGCCGGCAGCAGTGGTCACGATTTGGACTCTTCCATCTACATATGTTATTTCAGCCTGCACATCTCTTTTTACTTCTTCTCTTCCGCTTATGTAGCAACCAAAGGCATTTACTGGCCGAGAGAGTGTGAATGAGACGCCCCCTGTGGGGCCATCATTGAGAGGATAAACTTGAAGGTGTCGATTGCCACCGGGAGTTGTGTTGAAACCAAGGCCTGGCGACGCACTGGTGGAGTTGGCAATCCCTTGAATATTTGGTGATATTGAATTTCCCGTATTAATTAATGTGGCTAAAACATCCGAGTTCAAGGGCAAAGTATTAAAGTTGCCGACTGGGAAAGCTTCAAAGTCAATTCTCCCTGGGGTCCCCGATAAGGCAGCCATAGCCGTATCAAAAGTCGATGCCATAGTTTCGGAATTCGTCCCAGTCACTCCTACAGCCATTGGATCATCCGCCATGAAGAAGGTTATTGGACAATCTGCAAAACCGGCCGTGCCGTGCACTGGTGAAGTTTGGCTGTAGCCCTGAGATACAGCACTGAACACCATCACCATGCAGGCTAAGAATGCAGAGATTTTACTGCATCCCCAATTTCTTACATTCCATTGTTGTGTTTTCATATCAGTATTATTGTTGAGTTTTTATTGTGAGGCCTGGCAGAACCTCGTAGCGCAGTTGCGCGATGTAATAAGAATTACCTCTAAACTGAAGGTATCTTTCAGGAATTTAATACTTAAGCTGATCTGACAAGACTATTTGAAGACTTTGTAAAACCTTTTGCCCGAGTATATTAAGCAGTGCAAGAACCGCTTGTAGCCTAAATATTTTATTTCTAAATGAATCAATTTATTAAATTGCCATGAAAGGTTTCTGATGTAAGTAGGTATATCAGGTAGACGCTTTTCTGTATTAGCAATTGTTTTTTATTTTGAATCACCTAACTAATCGGTTGCGTTAACGAAAATTTGAATACTTCTTGTTCCGGAGCTTCATCACAATCATTTTTCAGCAAAAAATAAATCGTTTTGCTCATCCCAAAGTTTCTTTATCAAGCTGTTGTTCGGGATACTGACATCGGCCCATGAAATGGGTGAATCGATACTTACATCTTGCTCGATAAGACAACCGTGAGACAGACCAATCGGCAGAAGATTCTCTTCCCTTACTTTTGTTGAATTTTCGCACACTCCATAGGCTGTAAAACCACCGATACCATCAAGCCTATCGCCTTTTTGTAAATTCCTTTTCGCTACAGCAATAACGTCAACAACCGGCCCGGCTATAGGCTTAATGGCGGGATCTCCAAGCAGCGCAGCTCTCGCAGCAGTTATGGGAGCCTCTAAATGACATAGATGATAGGGCGTATAAAAAGAATACAAAGGACCATTACCCATTTTAAAATATTTTAGGTAGTGTTGGCGATCTGGGTCAATTTCCTTGGCAACAACGTATACCCCGGGCCCAGGTTTTGGTCCTACGACATAATCAACGATCCCACCAGATGCTTCTAACATGCTAATGTCGTATTTTTCCGTCAGTTCATCTACATGCCCCTGGAATTGCATCCCTATCATACCACGCTGACTCACCCTGAATCCAGTTGCATTGGCGACCAAGGCTTGTTCAAAAGAAATTTTCGTACCGTCCGCGAAGCTGGTGACCATGGTGGGGTTTTGCCCCCATTCCTTCGCAAATGATTCTTGGGTTTTAGGTGTTCGATAATGATCCTGCAATCCCTTTATGTTTCCACAAACCAGCG
This sequence comes from Limisphaerales bacterium, assembly GCA_965657355.1. GTDB lineage: Bacteria > Verrucomicrobiota > Verrucomicrobiia > Limisphaerales > JAJOIW01 > JAJOIW01. Next base: position 85,423 of record CBFHOE010000006.1, read on the forward strand.
GGGTAAGACCCGAGGCTCGTACGAACCTGAAAAGATTTATCTGAGAACCGGGTTGATCGCCATCCGTCCCAGTAAAAACCAAACCCTTTTGGCTGGCCTTATAGTGAAGAAGAGGACCAATAGTCGCATCTAATTCTGCGTTGATTAATACGAGGTGCTTTCTGCTATCAATGCATTCCAAAGCAATCTTTGCGCCCGTCTCTATGGAGCCTGATGCATCGAGAATCACCTCGATTCCCTCTACTTTGCACATGAACATAGGGTCGGAAGTGACAACGAGCTTCCCATCGAGAATACTTTGGTTGAGTTCTACTAAATTCGAGGGTTCGGCGTAATCGCGAGGCCCTGATTTTAAAGACCTGAGTAATTCAACAGCTTTCTCAGGTGTTCGGGTAGCAATGCAGGAAATTTCCATGCCATCAACGCGCTCAATAATCTGTTTGATTAATGCCGAGCCCAAAAAACCACACCCCACGACACCAACCCTTAAAGGGTGGCCCGATTCAGATCGTTTCTTAAGTGCAGAATCAACAAATATCATCGTGCCAAAAAAAGATTATTCATTGGAGACGAATTCGTTATGACCAAACTTTCCATGGCGGGTTAACAGAAGCCCAGTGATTCTCAAGAACATTCTTATCCCTTAAAGTATCCATACATTGCCAAAAATCTTCGTGACGATAGGCACTTAATTGATCGTCTTTGGCAAGCTCCATCATGGGCTCGCGCTCAAATACTGTGAAATCTCCTTCGATGTAATCAAAAACTTTGGGCTCCAAGACAAAGAAACCGCCGTTGATCCATGCTCCATCTCCTTTTGGTTTTTCCTTAAACTGGTCAACTTTTGATTCCCCTTCCCTTAATGAAAAAGCCCCGAACCGGCCGTCTGGCTGAACAGCGGTTAAAGTGGCAATTCTTCCCTCGGTTTTATGAAACTCTATCAGCTTTGAAATATTCACGTTGGAAACACCGTCTCCATATGTCATACAAAAGGTTTCACCTTCAAGGTAGTCTTTTACCCTCAATAATCTTCCACCAGTCATTGAATCCGTTCCAGTATCAACCAGAGTGACTCTCCAAGGCTCCGCCGTATTTTGGTGGGTTTGCATGGCTCCAGTTTGAAGATCAAAAGTCACATCAGAATTTGAAAGCGCATAGTCTGCAAAGAACTTTTTAATTAATTCACCTTTATATCCACAACAGATGACAAAGTCATTGATCCCGTAGTAAGAGTATATCTTCATAATATGCCAAAGAATTGGCTGTGGACCAACGTGGATCATTGGTTTGGGCTTGATAGTACTTTCCTCACTGATACGTGTTCCAAAACCACCAGCTAATATAACCGCTTTCACTTTTATTTCTTATGGGTGACTATTTGTTTGAGTTTGTTAATTGGACTATTCTTAAAAACACATATAAAGGCGGCAAACCGATCAATATGCAGAAGTCAAAATTTCTAAAAGATTTTCCTTGGTCGCTTTACGAGGGTTAAGTTGCATTAAACGGTCAATAGTCGAGGTCTTCTCGGCGAATCCTTCAAGCTCTGATTGATCTATTCCGAATTCCCTCAGCCTCATTGGGATTCCAGTAGTCTTTTTCAATTCCGAAACTTTTTCAATGGCAGACTTTGAGGCCATTTCAAGATCCATTCCAGTAGTGTGAACGCCAAGCCAATTGGCAATATTGGCCATTTCCTTTTCCCTTTCAGGCCTGTTAAATTCCATCATAAATGGAAGCAGTAATGCGTTTCCAGCTCCATGTGAGCAGTAATGCGCCCCCCCGATGGGGTATTCCAATCCATGTACGAGAGCAACACCAGCATTTGAAAATGCCAAGCCGGCGAGTGTTGCCGCCAAGCTCATTGCACTTTTTGCATCCATATCATCAGGATTATGAACGGCATTTTCAATGTGACTCCCAATAAGTCGTATCGCTTTTTCTGCGAAGATATCTGCCATTGGATTTTTACCGTCATAGGGCATTTCGACGTCGTCAGGAACTGGCATGTCATAATAATGAACGTTTGTATAAGCCTCGATCGCGTGCGTAAGAGCATCCATCCCGCTTTCAGCGGTGACGTGTTTTGGGCAGCTAATAGTTAATTCAGGATCCACCAAAGCAATTTCAGGCCGAAAGAAAGGAGATAATGTACTAACCTTTAGGTTCTGGTTATTATCCGTCAGGACAGCTGCATGAGTCACCTCGCTTCCCGTACCGGATGTCGTTGGAATACACACTGTTGGGATAGTCGGCCCCGGGACCTTTCCAAATCCAAAATAATCTTCAGGAGAGCCATCAAAAGTCACACCGCATGAAACGATCTTGGCTAGATCCATATTACTTCCTCCGCCTAATCCAACGATAACATCAGGTACAAAGTGTTGGGCTTGCTCAATGCATTCAATGGCCAAATCTACCGAAGGTTCCGCAACGCCTCCCAAAAAGAGTCTCACATTAGTTCCTGAATCACATACTGATTTGGAAAGCGAGCTCACATGGCCTGCGGAATCAATTTGGGGATCAGAGACAACGAATATATTTCTCCAGCCTCTTTTTGCACAAATAGAACCGAGCCTGGAAATACCACCACGCCCAAAAATAATTCTGTTGGATGAATAAAAATTCCAGAAATCTCTCATCAATTTGAAATCCGTTTACTTTCGTTTTTGAGCAAATTTCATTGTCCAAAATTCGGACTTGTTATGGGCCTGATCCATCAAATGAACCATACGTACGACCTTACCAAGATGGCTGGCAGCTATATTATTTGCCTCTCCTAAATCATTTGAGAGATTATAGAGTTCCACATTCCCAGTATTTAGGCGAATGGCTTTCCAATCACCTTGGCGAATAGCCTGGCGGTGACTGCCAGAATAAAATTCCCAATAAAGATAATCATGAGCCTCCTGGGTTCCTGAACTAAGCAGAGTTGGAAGGAACGAAATGGAATCTAATCCCTCTGGTGTTTTCTGACTGCTTAATTCAGCAGCAGTAGCCATAAGATCACCGAAGTATCCGATATGATTACTTGATGAACCTGGTTTTATTTTACCTGGCCACCATGCGATTGTTGGCACTCGAATTCCACCTTCAGTTAAGTTTCTTTTTATTCCCTTGAGAGGGCCATTAGAATTGTTGAAGTCTGGGTTATTTCCACCTTCACGATGTGGCCCGTTATCACTGGTAAAAATCACCAATGTTTTTTCAGCGATACCGGATGCCTTAATAGTTTCGATTAGTCGCCCAATGTCAGAATCCATGAGGGAAATCATAGCCGCGTGCCCTTTTTGAGGTTCCGGCCAATCTTTTTCCTCGTAGATCCCATAACTTGGGATCTCCATCCCTTTACGCCCTCCTTCATTATTCGCATGAGGGATAGTTATCGAATAATAAAGAAAGAATGGCTTGGACTTATTTTCTTCAACAAAGTTGATAGCGTCATTAGCAAATAAATCATGACTATAATGAACCCTTCCGGTTGCATACCCAGCACCATCCAAACGTTCATTCTCAACAATATTCCCTTCTAAATAAACTCTTTGGTCATTTCGAAATAAATATTCCGGGTAAAAATTATGCGCATGTCTTTGGCATAGATACCCAAAAAAATAATCAAATCCCTGTTTATTTGGAGCGCCTTCTGAGCCAGGCCCACCCAGTCCCCATTTGCCAATCAGTCCAGTAGAATAACCTGCTGATTTTAAAAGTTCCGCCACGGTTAAGGTAGCGTCAGGCAGGGGCCATTGCCCCATTGGTTTCACTTCCCTATTTCCTCGTATGTAGGCATGGCCGGTATGTTTACCAGTCATAAGCACGCATCGCGATGGAGCACAAACAGTCGACCCAGCATAGAAATCGGTAAGTTTCATTCCTTCGTCTGCAAGTCTATCCAAATGAGGCGTCCGGATTTCTTTCTGGCCGAAACTCCCTAAGTCACCGTATCCCAAGTCATCTGCCATGATCCAAATAATATTGGGGTGGTCCATGGTAGAGGCCGAAGCAGAGGCAGCTCCCCATAGTGAAAGAGTTAAGCTGAGCACAGTTGAACCGAACAACTTTGTTATCAAAGATGGCATGAACCATTTATACCGGTATTGGGATAGATTTCCAAGACTCAACGAGCCCAATAAAATCCGCCAGATTAGTTTTTAAAAAACACCGCCTCGTGCGTTACAGGAATCAATAACGACGTTTTTTAAACCGACTATGCCGGTGAAGTATTCAAAGTATTTTATGGATAAAGTCCAAATCCGTACTTATTGTTTTTTAAATTAGAATAATGAATCTCAACGCTATCGAAGCAGAGAACCTGCATAAGTCGTATGGATCTAAAGAGGCTGTGCGAGGAATTACATTCCAAATTCCAAAAGGATGTGTCTATGGATTCCTTGGCCCAAATGGAGCGGGTAAAACGACGACTTTGCGAATGCTCATGGACATCATAAGTCCCGATAAAGGATCTATAACAATTCTTGGTTCAAATTCTATCCAATTGGTTAGAAATAAAATTGGTTACCTGCCCGAAGAAAAAGGTCTCTATAAAGCCATGACGGCCGAATCATTTATGGCATTTTTAGGAGCTCTAAAAGGCATGAAAAAGAATGAAGCCTTGAGAAAGGCCCGGCTATCGCTAGAGAAGTTTGGCATGGGCGAATATTCTCGAACCAAATTAGCAGGGCTCTCGAAAGGGCAAGGACAAAAAATTCAATTTCTAGCATCCATTTTACATGAGCCGGAGATTGTGATTTTCGATGAACCTTTCTCAGGTTTGGATCCGGTAAACCAGCAAGCGCTGGAAGAAATGATCATAAGATTATCAAAAGAGGGAAAAACAGTAATATTTTCAACACATGTCATGCAGCATGCTGAGAGGCTATGTGATAAATTTTTATTAATTTCATCTGGCGAGAAGATATTTGATGGAAATATTCAAGAAGCGAGACAAATTCTTCAAAAAAGGGCCTTCCTCGTGACTGACGGAAATCCGGGATTTCTAAATTCTCATGAAGGCATTCTCTCAGTTATTCCAGATATGTCATCGGCGGATGCGCGAATAAAAACCAATGGAACGAAGTGGGAGATTTGCATGGACAAAAATGTCACGCCGCATTCCATTCTTGAATTCTGTTACAAAGAGCAAATCGAAGTAAGCCAGTTCGAGTATGCAGAACCTTCACTTCATGAAATTTTTGTTCACCTTGTGGAATCGAATACCTAAGAACAATGAGAAATGCATTACTCATAGCGGCTCGTGAATATATCGAGAATGTAAAAACCAAAGGGTTTTGGATATCGATTCTTGTCTTACCGATTATTTTATCCTTCACAATAGTCGTGCCTCGGTTATTGGAAGACAAGGCTATTCCTACTCGACATTTTGCGGTCATAGACCCAAATGATATACTCAAGGATCACATCAAAAGAGCTGTAGATCAAACTCATGCATCAAGAATTTTTTCAGCCCTTCAGGAATATTTAAATGAGCATAGTTTATCGCATAAATTGGATACTGCCATGTCTAGGCTTGCCCAATGGAATTCCGGCCCACTAGATGAAAGAGAGCCGTTTAACACATCTGAATTTGTGTCAAAAGAAGCGCCTGAATTTGAATCACCGAGAGAAAAATTTCGTTTAATTGAGTTACCTGATATTGATACCGATGAGAATAAAACAACAAACTCCATTGATGAAGTAAGGCAATTCTTAAATGGGAAAAAAATCCTTAAAAATAATGGAACGCCAATAGAACTTTTTGCTGCATTCATTATAAAAGAGGAAGAAGGCGGATCACAGGGGAAAGTTTCCAAAATAGAATATTGGTCAACAAACCCTAGTGAAGAGTCCATTAAAAATTTAGTAGAGCAAACGGCAAATCTTAGAGCTAGACGTAAAGCTTTAACGAATCAAGGGCTCAATCCTGACGACATAGAAAAGACTATGCAAATTCGCATTCCTATATTGGAGTTTGATGCCCGTAAAGAACAAGGAAGCGAAAAAGTACAAATCTCAGATAAAATCAAACAATGGGCACCAAGTGCTTTTGTTTACTTGCTTTTCCTTTCTCTGATGACTGTGATGCAAATGATTCTCAACAGTACCATCGAAGAAAAATCAAACCGACTTTTAGAGATTCTTTTATCCTCGGTAAAACCAATTGAAATAATGATAGGAAAATTATTAGGAAATGGATTAGCCGGCATGACCCTCATTGGTATTTGGATTCTTCTTATGGCAGGATTTACGCTCACTACGATGGATTCAAATTCTGAAGTACTACAAGGCGTGTCTTCGGTTGTCAGTGGAACAATTCTTCTTCCTGCATTTTTGGTTTACTTTGTCTTAGGCTTTTTAGTCTATTCTGGGATATTTCTAATGATCGGAAGTACGTGCCAAACAATCAAAGACGCCCAAAGTTATGTAGGGTTTTTAATGGTCATAATGATTGTTCCACTTGTAACAATGGTATTTATTCCCAGAGACCCAAACGGGACTTTGGCAACAACATTGTCTTGGGTCCCAATATTTACCCCATTTATCATGCTGAACCGCTTGAGTGGACAACCTCCCATTCACGAAATTATTGGCACCTTTATATTTTCCTGTGCGACAATCATGATTATTCTAAACATCGCAGCGAAAGTTTTTAAAAAATCAATCATTGCCAATGGTGCGAGCTCTAGTAAAAGGAATTCAGATCAATGATACGGTTCATTTTTGACCTTCCATGGCGAGGTATTTAATGATCTTTTCCAAAAAGGGTTTCGGAATTTAAATCAAACTTTCGAGGGGTATATGAGTTTAATAATTCAAATTTAAATTTTACGATTGATGCATCACATTAAATTAAACTATTCCAATTTCAAAGGTAGGGTCAGAAAATATGTCTCTGATAATGGAAGCGTCGCCAAGGTGGTTTTGCCCACCAATAATCGACGAGGCAAGAATAACTTTGCTCTATTGAGATTAACTGTGGCCACCTGCGATCAGGTCATTTTTGAGATTCCTACTCATAGAAAAAAATCATTTTTTTCCGTGCTAAGGGACGAAAGCTCCAAGCTTGAAAACGAACTTTCATCAGAGCCTGATCCTAATGAATGGGGCATCTTCGAGGAGCCTTTGCTTCCTATGGGTGATTACAATCCGATAATTCGAAAAGCAAATAAGAATAAAAATTACGCAAACGTGGTGGTAAAAAAGGACTCGGTTACGCCCACAAAAAATCAGGTTATAGCGTCGGCATCAAGTGAGATAAATTGTCTCAAAAGCGAAGACCAACTCTTGGATCATAGCTCAGAAAACAAGCAAAAGACCTGTCAAAATTCGATGCGGGGCCAGGGAGGGCTGGTTGGGTTTATGTCTAGAATCTTTAAAAGTTAAAAGCGCCTGTCGTCAAATTACATTTCCCACTCTGACCAGCTAATAAGTTCAGCCAAAGCGGGTCGCCCATCGTGCCTCCAATGTAATGGGGGGTCTTGCATCTGACCGATGGGACAAATGCGTGAGGCACCCCAGTTAGCAATCTGTTTGGCAAGATCATCTGACTCGTCATCGGCAGCACTTAGAGCTACGGTTGAAATTTTCTCTTGGATAGGAACAGCTCCGTGAAGCGCTTCATCCAACGAACCGACTCCCTTAATGTAAATAAACCTATTTCCACATGACATTTGAAAGCGAATGTCATCTTCATAAATGACTGTCCAGTCTGTGCCATCCTGGCTGGCATACAGGACTGTATCTTTTGAAGTCGCAGAGCGAATTTCGTAAAATGATCGTCGTGATCGCATAATCGCAGATTCTCGCACGCTTAGCGGAGCCCTGGGAAAGACCAGTCTTTGCTTTTCCAACTCTTCGGCCAACATTTCTGCAAATTTTTCTGGAGGGACAATTCCTTTTTGTTGCACGTAGAATACGTGTGGAGAGAGACACCCGTGTTGGTCCCATCTCATCACGTCTTGAGCTGCAGCACTAACTAACCGCTTTAAACCTAATCCGCTGATTGATTTTCTGGATATGTAACCGAAACTAACCTTGTGCCCGTAATCCAAAAATTTGGAGGTGTGAGGGACTGCCTCCCCAACATTATCAACTGCTTTGTCCGATCCAGAAACAGTCACAATATCTGCTTTCTCGTACAATATAGATTCGATATCAGAGCGACCCCCTTTCCATTCTGCAATTTCTAAGCAGGCGCCTAATTTAGAGTCATGCTGATAGAGGGAATGAGCGAATAAGCGTGGAACGAAACTTGCGCCACTCGCACATTTGATAAATTGTGATGACTTTACCAAAAGCCCTGTAACCATTGACATGATTGCAGGGACAGGAAGGTTACCTGAAGTGATGTGCGTTATCAGTTGAGGTCCGCGAACAATTGATGATTTATTCTCACGTGCTTCCATTCTCGTTGATACGAGATTGTCGAGCCTTTCAACATGACCAAACTCCTGGGTTAGCCAAAATTCAAATTTCTCAGGTGTCCACTGAGAAAACATCCTATCTAATCCATCAAGGAGGACTTCAATTGAAAACCCGGACTTTTCTGCACCCTCTTCGATAAGTTTTCTCCGAAATGGAAATTCATCATCTTGCCAATTCTCAGCTAGGTTACACAGGCTGTGGGCAATTTGGCTTGTCGATCTCGGCTTGAGGTAGCGATCACCATTTTCTTTAAGCCGGTCACAAGCTTCACCGACTAATTTCGGTTGAACGCCTATTTCTTCTGGAAGGTCTATGAGAAAAAAGTCTGGTAGATTTAATTCCATCTTCTATGGGTCTTTGGAAAAAGATAATCCGGTTTCTGAAAGGGAACAACCTTTTGGTTCGCTCAAATGCGATCTTCCAATAACTTCAAATCCACCGTGCCATTGAGCTCCGATATCCTCAGTTTCAATAGCAAAAACCGACCACGTGTTGGCCAAATCGAAAACTTGTATGACACCTGGTTCTCCCAAAGAACTTAACTTTCCGGATTCCGGATTAATGATTCTGACGCGCATCCATGGGGGGCATACGTACGGATTTGGTGGTGATCCAGGAATTCTATAAGCTTGGCTACTCAATTCACTCATACCATATTCTGTTATAATTTGGTGACCTTCAACATTAAGAGAATCTGAGATCATTTCGTGCAGCTCATTACGCGAAACTTCGCGGGATTGGCCTTTGTACCCTCCAGTCTCCATAACTAAAGAACCTTCAGGAAGGTTGATTTTTGTCTTTCGTTTATGGAGATAATCAGTCAGATGGACATAAGAAAAAGCCGTCCCCATAAAAATGACGGGTTGCTGGATAACTGCGCAAGACTCAATAAGAGTATTTATTTTATCTTCACTAATTCTCCAATACCCTTCGTGACCGACATCTGAAATATATTTTATTTTTTCATTGTGAGGGGAGAGAGTGGCTCCCGCAAGAGTTTGAACCATGTGAGCTAATGAAGAGTTTGGAGCAAGTGATGCCTCAGGTATCATCGAGACGAATATCCCATTCCAATTTTTTAGAGAGGCATGTAAAAACAAATTCTCGAACCCTGAAACCAAGGAGCTTTGGTATAATGCTAAGGACTTGTTTGAATGATAATGGTGGCTTCTTGCCTTACCAGTAGTGCCACTCGAAACAAAAAAATGGGCAACTTCAGATTCATCGAGACACGTTAGTCTGAATTCCTTGAAAGCGCGGATTGGGACAGCGGGAATGTCATGCCACATTCTTGTTTTTTCCGGTGTTTGATCAAACTTTTCACACCATTTTCTGTAGGGTCTATTTCTATCAAATTGAATTGAGAACAACTCCAGGGCCATGGTATTGAACCAATCTGTGGAACCGTCCAATACGTCAGGATCGACAGGCCAATCCTTGATATATCCGTGCAGCCTGGAGACAAAGTTCTGTAATAATTGAGTTGTATCTCTCACATCGATTCTAAACTGGGACAAGTTTTAGGATAATTTAATCTTTTATATACCATAGCTTAGTGTATAAATAGCTCATTCCCAGTTTTTAAATAATTCTGAAAAATATCTATTATTTAATTATATATTCAGAATTTTTATGTTCACAAGCCATGATGATGATATCTACTGTCATTTCAGCAAAAAGGAATAAGGTCGAGAGAATGAGCCTGGGATTCACTTTGATTGAACTTCTGGTCGTTATCGCCATCATTGCTATTCTTGGAAGCATGTTGTTGCCTGCTTTGGCAAGCTCGAAAGAAAAAGCCAAAAGAGTGAAGTGTGGAAACAATATTCGGCAATTAACTCTCTCATCGATTATGTATGCGAGTGATAATAAAGATAACTTCCAACCTGCGGGTTCCCCAAATGCTCCATATTGGGTTGAAAGGAAATTTCGAGATTCCTTAATAAATGGATATGCTATACGAAGGCGTCAATTTTATTGCCCTTCAAATCGAGCTTGGGATAGAGACGATTTTTGGAATTGGCCAAACTCACAAAATACAGTTATTGGATATTTTTATTTTGCATCAGATCAACGGCTAGAAACGGATTTAAATATTTATCGAGGGTTGGGAAATCCTCGCCCTGCAATAAAGCCAATCTTTCCTCAGAAAACGACAGATAAACCCAACTACCCGGTGATCTGGGTCGATCTCAATAGAAGATATTCTAATTCATGGGAAAGGCCAGGAGACCGCACACCTTTATCTAGAGGTGTTAATCATTTTCAATCAAAGCAAAGAATTCCTGATGGCGGAAATCATGGATTTCTCGATGGACATGTAGATTGGGTCCCGGGGAATCGCTTCATACAAAAGGCGAAAATCAGACTGGGATCTACTGAAATTTTCTTTGCCTCATTTAGAGAAGCCAATAGGTAACAAATCAATAATTTATTTTTCTCAAATTAAGTTGAACAACAAATTCAAAACTATGAACAAGTATAACCCAATCAATCGATTCGTATGCGTGTGGGCCATTTCTATTGCTTTCTCATGCTTTTATAATTATTTGAGAGCAGATATAGATGATGGCCTTATCGTTCATTTGGCCCTTGATGACGCTGAAGGAACTGTTGCTGCTGATTCATCAGGTAATGAAAATGAAGGAACTTTGTTTGATTTCGCAAGCGCGGGAACGCAATGGATTGAAGGCCAATTCGATAACGGGCTTGAACTAGGCGGTGGACATATCGCTGCTGATGGACTTCCAAATATGTCAGCGACTACGTGGGCAACATGGGTAAAGCTCACTTCAGACTCCAATTACGGTGCCGCCATTTCGGCTACGTTTGAAGGGGCGGGAGCCGGTCACAGTCTCGGCTTTCACACCGGAGGATCAATACGAAATCCCCGAGTATTGTGGAATCACAACGCAGGGCACCTTTCAATAATCTCACCAGATGCAGTAGAACTGGGGGAATGGAATCATCTAGCTCTAACTTATAATCCAGATGAAGAAATACTGATTCTTTATGTCAATGGTCAGGAGAAAGGGTCAGGTAACGTCGGGACTTCTGAGTTTAGCTCCATCAATATAGGAAGAAGAGAGTCTTCAGAGAATTCGCCACTCAATGGAGGCGTCGATGATGTCGCCATATTTGATCGAGCGCTTTCGGCTGATGAAATCATGGATTTAGTCAATGGCGAAGAAATCACAGACGGCCTTATACTTAATTGGAAATTAAATGAAACTGATGGGCTAGTTGCAAATGACTCCTCCGGCAATGACCATCATGGAGCACTTGAAGGATTTCCACCTGCTGAAGTTGAGGACTGGACCATAGGTAGGGTCGACGGAGCATTAGATTTTAGCAAAGCAGCTCACGTCGGGGTATCTGGATTTCCAGAAATGATAGATACAACGTGGTCAGTATGGGTCAATCTCAATGCTCAACCTAATTATGGAGCTGCCATATCGGCAACATTTGATGGTGCAGGTGCAGGGCATAGCCTTGGATTCCACACTGGAGGAACTGCGTATAATCCAAGAATCCTGTGGAATCATAATGCTGGACATGCGAGTATCATCAGCCCGGAACCAGTGGCACAAGGTGAATGGAATCATCTCTTGATGACATACGATTCAACTGCCGGGGAGGCGGCTCTATTTGTCAACGGAGAAGAGAAAGGAAGAAGTGAAGTCGGGACGAATCCGTTCTCATCTATAAACCTGGGTCGAAGGGAATCATCAGCTAATACATACCTCAATGCCATAATTGACGAGGTAAGAATCTACAATAGGGTTTTGGACACGCCCGAGATCCAGGAACTTGCTTCTCTAGGGGCTCCATCTGGACCACCCGAAATCGTCAAAAGCCCAGAATCTCAAACCAGATATGAAGGCAGCACTGCTCGCTTTTCTGTAGAAGCAACCGGGGCAGAACCACTTCGATATCTCTGGTTCAAAGGGGAAGAGCCCTTGAGGGATCAAACCGAATCGACCTTTATTATTCAGCACTTAAAGTCAGGGGATGAGGGAGAATATTCCGTTAGAGTATCAAACGATGCAGGAGAGGTAAAATCAGAGACAGTAAGCCTTTCGGTAACGGGGGTTGAAGGAATTCAAACAGCGAGGCAACTCTTTCTCAAACTCGATGAATCAACCGGACTCAATGCCGCAGACGATTCAGGCAATGATAATAACGGAACGCTGGAAGGATTCCCTGATGACTCTGGGCATTGGACAGACGGGCAGGTAGATGGAGGACTGGCGTTTGATGGCGCCGGTGGATTTGTCAGCATTGAAAATTCCGACTCACTCTCAAATTTGAGTGACGAAGCTTCATTCGCTTTCTGGCTTAACATCGATTCCTATGGACCTGAAGAAAATGCCGGAACATTTAACAGGGCAGCGAGCTTTCTTTTAAGTAAAGGTAATCATTTTCACGTTAAAATAATCGACGACCCGGGATCTGTTGCGCGTACTTTAGTCGTTAGAGGCGCCGAAGGTGATGCCACAAGCGCAGTCCCAAAGCAAGCGTCTGATGTAAATGCAGTTCAAGGCACGCTCACTCTGGATAATTGGCAGCATTGGATCATTGTTTACCGAAACGGTAAAATTTCTTTTTATCAAAACGGTTTTCGAGTTGGAGAACCTGAGGAGGGAATGCTTGGGGCTCCGAATATGGAACCACTGACCATTGGAGATTTTGATTCAATCAGTGCTGGTTTAAGAAACCTGAGCGGCGTCATTGACGAACTTAGTATTTGGGGCCGCCCTCTTAGCGAAACAGAAATTCTTGAACTTGCAGGAAGAGACGTCACTGGCCCGCCCGTCATCGCGTCACAGCCAAATGATAGAAAAAGATTGGAAGGATCCTCCACCTTTTTTGAAGTTTTTGTTTCCGGAAAAAGACCTGTTACCTATCAGTGGTTTAAAGATGGTTCGCCAATAGAAGGAGCACAATCAAGCCGATTTGAGATAACCAAAATTTCTACAGAAGATGCAGGTGACTACACCGTGGCTATGACTAACTCACAAGGTGAGGTAACAACAGAGGCAGCGACTTTGGAGGTTGAAACACTCGGAGATGTCACCTCAGGCCTTGTCGCTTATTACCCATTTAACGAGGAGGATGGAGATAAACTCAAAGACGCTAGCGGCAATGGAATTGACGGAGATCTTCAGAATTTTGATGATGGATTTAGCAATTCGGGGGTCGTCGGGGGAGCGTTCTCCTTTGACGGATTGGACGATTTCATTATCGTTCCTCATAATGACCTTATGAATTTAACCGATCAGGCGACTGTTTCTGTTTGGTTGAATCCGGTATCCGTATCAAATAATGGAGACTTTGATCGAGTTCTGAGGAAGGATGTAAACTTTGATCTCGTCTTGATAAATGGTGGCGTTGCAAGGGTTCATGGCATTAACAAAACCCCTTATTCTTCTCCAGCCGACACCGTTGTTAACGGAGAATGGCAGCATTTTGCATACACCTTCAAGAATGAGCAGGTTCAGTGGTATAAAAATGGTGCCCCCGTTGGCCCACCGATTCCTGGTAATCTTGGAGCGACTAATAGCAATCCACTTGTTATAAGCAATTTCAAGCCAAGCAATGATATCCCCCGATTATTTGAAGGGCTCATGGATGAGCTGGGAATCTGGCAGCGCGCTTTAAGTGCTTCAGCGATCGCTGGCATCTACGAAAACGGACTAAGAGGAAAACCACTGAATGTGGAATTTGAACCACTAAACATTCGTTCAGTTGGAACAGAAGTAGATAAAATTTCAATCGTCTTCTTCACGCCATTCGAAAATAGAGAACACAAAATAATCACCAAAACTGATTTTGGAATAGATGGATGGACGAATGTTCAGGATGTCGAGATTGCAGATTTGGGGCCAGGATTATTTCAAGCCAGCTTTGATCCCCCAGCATCAGGAGCTGGATTTTACAGAGTCAGTGCTATTTCACCCCCTCCTCTATTCGAGGCTAATTTCGAGGATGGAGGTTTAGAGGGATGGACTAGAGGTGGGAATCCCGAAGGCCTTTGGGAAGTCGGGCCACCTGTCACAGGCCCAGATGGAGCAGCTCAAGGAAGTAACGTCCTGGCAACGGACCTTGATGGAAACTTCGTCGATTTCACAGATTCATTTATCAGGACACCTGAAATAGATCTTTCGAATATTAATTCGGCCACTCTTAATTTTAGGGAGTGGTTTAGTGTCGATGACGTCGTAGATTTTCACCAGGTCATTGTTAACGTCGTGGAGCCAGGGGCTGAGAATGGAGAGGTCTTGGTAGAATTGTCGAGATCTGCCGGCACCACACCGGGTTGGACCGAAAAATCTTTGCGCCTAACTGGCGATGCTGTAGGAAGGAAAATACAAATCGAATTCCGCTTGGTGACTGATGACTTCAGGCCATTACCGGGTTGGTATATAGACGAAGTTTCAATCACCGAGAACTAAAAAATACCAAAAAAGCACGCGATCAAGATTCAAAAACCCTGTGGCACGGCTACAGGGGTTTTTTATATTCTACTCAATCGCACAAATACAGGGAGTCGACATTCAGCCTACAAATAAGGCAGATCCCGACGAGATAAGTTATGCCTGAATGTCTTTTCGCCTCTAAAAACTAAAAAGGTGGAAAAACTACAATTTTCATCATTTTTGAATTAGAAAACGTCGAAAATAAGGAAAGATAAAAAATTGATGCGTTCAATCCCTTGCTATGTTTGTGATTCGCGATTACAAGATTTCTATGATCCTGGGAAAGGTTGCTATATTAGGCCTCGGTCTACTAGGAGGCTCCATTGGGCTTGAGTTGCGCATGAGAAATCTGGCGGAGCGTGTGGTTGCCTATGCTCGGAGGGATCAGACCGTGGCTGAAGGAAGGACAATGGGGGCCGCCGATGAAATATCAACCAATCTTGAAGGCACTATCGCCGAGTCCGATTTGGTCATCCTGTGCACGCCAGTATTTCAGATGAAAAATCTGGCGGAAAAAATTGCCAAACTTCTCCCCAAAAACTGCTTGGTAACAGATGTGGGGAGTGTGAAGCAGTATGTCATTAGCCAAGTGACGCCAGCATTGAATGACGCTGGGATTGAATTCCTCGGAAGCCACCCAATGGCAGGGTCAGAGAAAACGGGTGTCATGGCCGCACAAAAAGGCATTTTTAAAGGAGCGCATTGTGCCATAACTCCTACTTCAAATAATTCTTATGGCTCAATTGAAAAACTTAAAAAATTTTGGGGAAGTTTGGGCGGTGTTCCAATGGTGATGGAGCCTGACAAACATGATGAAATGGTTGCACGATGTTCTCATGTTCCACATGTTCTATCATCTACTTTGTCCAAGTTTGTCCTGAATCCTGGGTGGCCCAAAGAACAGGCATCTTTGAGTAGCACAGGATTTAGAGATATTTCTCGATTAGCTAGCGGATCTCCTGAAATGTGGAAAGACATTTCCCTTTCAAATAAAGAATCTATTATCAACGCCATCTCAGAATGGAATGAAGAGCTCAATCAATTCATTAATGCCCTCGAAGAAATGGATGAAACCGCCATCCTTGACTTTTTTAAGGAAGCGAAATTACGGCGGGATTTGTGGCTTAAAAATTTTAAAAAATAAATGAATTTCTATAGTCAAATTGAATTAGTTCCACCAGATGATGACGGGTCACCAGTAACCATTTCCATACCCGGGAGTAAAAGTATAACGAATAGAGCTTTGATTCTGGCTGCGATCTCCAAAGGCCAAACAACTCTTCATGGTGCCTTGTGGAGCGAGGATACTCAAATCATGGTTGAAGCTCTCAGAAAATTAGGGTTTTCAATTGAAGTTGAGAAGGATTTTTATGAGCCGTGTAATCGTATCATTACAATTACTGGATTGGGGGGAGAAATCCCAAATAAGGGGAGCCAATCTGATCCCTTGGAGATTTATGTCGGTAATGCGGGCACGGCGGCACGATTCCTGGTCGCATTTTTATGCACAGGACAAGGTGTTTATCGCGTCTCTGGTGTCGACAGAATGCACAAACGCCCTCAAAAATCTTTATTCAAAAGCTTGAAAGAGCTTGGCTATAAAATTGAATCCAATGGCAATTTTCTTCCTGCAACAATTTATGGGGGAGGCCGTAAAAAAGGTGATGTCAGTGTTTCTATAGACGAGTCCAGTCAATTTGCATCCGCTCTCCTTCTCGTAGCAAAGGTCGGAGATTGGAATGTCTCTATCGAAAAAGAGGATGGCGATAATATGCCTTATGTGGAAATGACTAAAAAGATGATCAGTGGATTCCCGATAATGGGTGGCGATTATAAAATTGAACCGGACTCGTCAAGTGCAAGCTACTTTTGGGCCGCAGCTCATATCTTGGGGATACCTATTAACATTACGAATTGGCCATCCACGACCTGGCAAATTGATACCTCTTTCCCCAATTACCTCCCAATACCTTCCGAACTTTCTCGAGAAATTCACTTAGGAGATAGCATTCTTACCGCGATAGCTATAGCTCCACTATCGGAAAACCCATGCACCTTTAATGATCTTGGTCGTTTACGCGTTCAGGAATGCGAAAGAGTCATAGCAATGAGAACTGAGTTATCAAAACTTGGAGCCAATATTAAAGAAACTGGTGATTCATTATTTGTTGAACCAAGTTTGGAAAGTCTAAATGGAGCTGAAATAGATACTTATGATGACCACAGAATAGCGATGTCCCTGTCGTTAATCGGCATTAAAGTTAGAGGAGTTCGTATAAATGATCCCGGGTGCGTAAAAAAAACTTTTCCAAATTTCTTTTCGAAATGGACGGCCCCGAAACCAAACGGCTTAGGCTTTTCCATCATAGATCCCAAAACTAAAAATCTAATTCCTTCAAAAGACCTCATTGTGGGGTAATTTTCTGCTTTTCTTAAAAATACTATCTTGCGCGGTCAGAGATCTTTTTTCAGGATCAGGCTGTGGAGAAAGATGCAATCGTTATATCTGTTGACGGAACCAGTGGAAGCGGAAAGAGCACCAATTCAAAAATAGTTGCTGAAGCGCTAGGGTTTACTTACGTGGACACAGGAGCCATGTACCGAACATTCGCCTGGTGGTGCCTCAAAAACAAAATTGATGTGGAAGACCAAAAAGAAATAGGTGACGCTATTACCTCGTGGGATCCAGAGCTGAAAAACCTAGGCGGAAAAATTTGGCTAACAATCGATGGGTATTTTCCTGAAAAAGAGATAAGAACAGAGGAGGTCAGTCGAATAGTTTCAAAAATAGCGGCTCATCCAGCGGTTAGGAAGTGGATGAAAGATTCCCAACAATCATGTATTCAGTTTGGCAGTCTAGTTATGGAAGGCAGAGACATCGGCTCCAACATTTTTCCGCAAACCCCATATAAATTTTATATTGATGCCAACATAGAATTAAGAGCAAAGAGAAGGCTAGCAGACGGCGTAAACGAGGATCTCGCTGCAAGGGATAAATCAGACAGCCAACGCAAACATAATCCTCTGGTCATTCCTGAAGGAGCAGTTCTCGTCAACACATCAGGCCGAAACCCTGATGAAACCTCCAAATTTATTCTCAACAAAATTAATGAGATAAAAGAAAAATAATATTATAGAGTCTTTAGAAAGATTTCATGGCATCAAAACCTAAAAGAAAATTATTCTACGATATCACAGCTCGCTCATTAAGTTTGTTTTTCGGTTTATACTGCAGAACCAGCTGGCATGGACGTGAGAATGTTCCATCTGAAGGGTCTGTGATATTGGCGTCAAATCACGCCAGTTTTTTTGATCCACCCTTAATTGGGTGCTCATTACCGAGAGAGATTTGCTATTTGGCTCGTGAATCACTTTTCCATTTCGGACCATTCGGAAAAATAATTTCAGCTCTAAACTCTATCCCAGTTGACCGGGATGGAGGAGGGGCAAAAGGTTTAAAAATGATTTTCTCAAAGTTAAAAGAAGGTGCAGGGATCCTTCTTTTCCCAGAAGGGACCAGAACAGATACGGGCGAACTTCTCGAGGCAGAACCAGGGATAGGACTGACCATTTTGAAAACAGATGCTCCAGTAATACCCGTTTATATTTCAGGTAGTTTTGATGCCTTTTCTAAAAATGATAAATTTCCAAAACCGAAAAAAATCTCTGTCCACTTTGGGGAACAAATAGATTACAACCATATGCGAAGTGAATTTAAAAAAGCGAGTGCATCGGAAAGAAAAGAGTTTTATTTAAAAGCTGCTCAAAAATCTATGTCTGCTATCGCAGAAATTAAAGCTAGCCTGCCCGATAATACATAAGCTTGATTCAGTTATTTCAATGTCATTTTTGAAAAGCTGGGTTTCTTAATTATTTCCCATGGGAAATAATAAAAACCAAGAATTGGAAATAAAGCTAAATGGTCGAGACCAAGGGCTGATAAACCAGCGAATATGAAGATTAATAAGTGCATCCTTACAACATTAACGTAAGGTAGCAGCATACCACTAAGATGGCTAAATTCAGACTGGTGGATTGGCAATGACTTCCACCTTGAAATAAACGTCCCTATGATCAGTGGCCATCCTTTGGCCACTGCTGCTCCGGCCATAAAAAAAATAACTAACGGGCCATTTTTAAAAAAATCTATTTCTCCAATTGGAAAAAATGAGTAAGAAATGCTCCGTGCACCAGATGAAATACTCCAAAATGGAATGTAAAAAATGCAAGAAAAACTGCCCCTTTGCGCTCAGATGGTTTTGATTTTATGACGATTTGGAAAATAAATAAAAGGAGCCAAATATAGCCGAAGGTAAGACTACAGACCCGCAGCCCCCAAATCACATCTTCCACTCGCCACTTAAATATTATAGCGAATAAAACAGTGGTCAAAAACGATCCAATATTTGGAGCGAGACCAGAAATATTGTGATAACTCCCAGAAGGCGGTTTATCATTATTCAACATTACATGAACTTATTCTCACTTGCTCATTTACGTGGCAGGAATCCACTTTTGAAGTATCAGGGACAAAACAAAAAAGATGGTATATAGCAATAAACTTACTCCGCCCCACGGTTGGATAACAAGAAGATCAGCCAATACAATTCCGGCGAGCAAATAGCTAACAGTACGCCCGGGGTTATAAACTTTTTTGTTAAAAATAAAAATCAAAGCAAAACCAGTCCATATAGCAAATGGGAAGACAAAGAAAAAAATCCTGACCTGGGGCTCAGGTGTGTTGAAAATGAAGGCCCATACAGCTGGAGCAGCCAGAAGAGCTACTGGCCATAAATCAAATGGGCTGTCTATTCTTTCATGACGAGCGATATAGCTGAGCCCGACAACATAGCAAAACAAAAAAAGAGCTGTCCAAATTACGAACCCCGGTATTGGGCCCCCAGATGCACCGATAGCCCCCGCAAAAATTATCAACCAAAAACGACATGCTGCCATTATTATAGAGGACCAAGAAATCCGTTTATGAATCCAATCGTACCATAAAATAGTGGTGAATAAGAAGAAGGCACAAATCAAGGCAGGGATACCTAATAAAGCACTGAGAACAAATCCCACAAAAAACCAAACTCCACCCTGAATCCAAACGTGAATCGCTGGGCAGTCACCTTTGGGAATTGGCCGACGAGGGGCATGCTTTTTGTCCCATTCTACATCGAAGGCATCATTCCAATACATTCCTCCGATATAAAAAAAAGTAGCACTAAGCTGCATCAACCAAAATTGTGAATTGAAAGCCGAGTTCCCCGTTAAGATCCAACCGGTCAAACAATTAGCCCAAACTGTTGGAAGGTTGGAAACACGCCCTAAAATCAACAATGATCTAATATACGCCACGAGTAGGTTTTAGTTTTAGTTAAGCTGGTTGGATTATCGGCAATAGAAATTCAAATAATGTTTCGCTGAGACATCTGATTCAAAGTCCAATGGTATTCCTTAGTCAGTTGATCAACCACATCCTTCTGTTTTATTGCATCGGGTAGAACTTCCCATGTATATGTTTCCATTTCGTAGTGATCGCATAAATCAGGTTTAGCAACCAAAATGTCCAACAACTTTTCGATATGGTCAGAGGTTGATGCGAAAAGCGCATTGGTTTCGCTATGCAGCGGGATATGAAAATGAATACGCCATTCATCACCTTCTGGGAGTTGGTCTTTTTGTGCATTTTTTAGGGCGATGTCGAGATCTTTAATTCTTTTTAGCTGTCCTGTTTTCGGATCTTTAGAGATAACCTGATGGAAGTATACAGGATCATCAAATGCGGCAAGTTTTTCTAACCTGTCACGGGTCGGGATGACCTTTAATGCTGAGCTCAAATGAATTTTGGAAATCTTAATGTTATTGGAAACGAACCTATCGATAACATCTTTCGGTTCTTCAAATTCTATTGCCAAATGACAAGTATCATAGTTTACCCCTAAGCATCGATCAATACGGCCATCTCCCGGCCGCATTTCTCTCATCGAATTAATAAAATCAACAGTTTCACTGCTCGTTTCCAGAAAACATAAAGGCTCAGGTTCCAAGCCAAGATGAAAATCTCTCCCAGTTTTTTGCTGAAGATCATCAATATATTCGATAACGCTCCAAAGATTCTCTTTCATCAACTCAACCTGACCTGCGTCGTGAATAAATTCCTTGTACGAACAGGGCACAGTACTGACACTCGCCGAGCAATCGCTTGGAGTAATTTCCTTGAGTAACTTAAAAAGCAATTTTGTGTATTCTACTCTTTCGCCAGTAGTCCAGTCGGGACGATATACATCCTCTTTCACTCTGGCGCCATGAAATGTTCCATAAGGAAATCCATTTACTGTAAAAACATAACAATTGTTTTGATCGAGCCAGTTTTTAAATTCATTCAAGTTTTTGGACTGCTCGAGTTCTTTTGCGGCATTAAATCCAAGTCTTAACCCAATAGCATATCGATCGGTGGGGCATACGTTTTCTTGCACCCGTGTGGTATAGTCTTTTAATGTCTGGAAGGTTTGCTCCCATGACTCACCCCTGTGAATGTTCGTGCAGTAGGCCAAATGCCATCCGTTCCCTAATTTCATTAGTTGAATTTTTAGCTTATTAATGGGTTATTTTCACTAAAATTAAAATTTAATATCGAGAAAAGTGGTCAAGATAAGTTAATTGTGAGTTGTGCCGAAGAATACTGCACATTTAGCGAATGATTCTGTTCAAGGTTTGGTGGAAAGAGTGACTTACCACAACGAAGAGAATGGATTTGCTGTCATTAAAGTAAAGTCGCGGGGCAAAAAAGACCTTGTCACAGTGATTGGCAATATAGCTTCTATATCGCCAGGAGAGTGGCTTGTCGCCGAAGGCTCTTGGATTCGAGATAGAGACCACGGGCTGCAGCTTAAATGTGTCAGAATCCAAACTTCAGCCCCAAGTTCATTAGAGGGAATTGAAAAATACCTTGGAAGTGGGATGGTAAAAGGCATCGGACCAATCTACGCAAAAAAAATGGTCGAGAAATTTGGGGAGAAAATTTTTGATATTATCGATTCTCAATCTGCAAAACTGGAAGATATAGACGGGATCGGGCCAGGCAGAAGAAAGAAAATTAAAGAAGCTTGGGCAGAACAACAAATTATCCGGGAAATCATGGTTTTTCTGCACTCGAATGGAATCAGTACGAGTCGAGCTCTAAGAATTTATAAGACATATGGAGATAAAGCTATTGAAAGACTTCAAGACAATCCTTACATACTCGTACGCGATATTCATGGCATAGGGTTTTTAACAGCAGATAAAATGGCCCAATCCATGGGAATTCCCCATGACTCAGTCCTTCGAGCCAAAGCAGGAGTGATGCATATTTTGGCAACAGCAGCGAGTGAAGGGCATTGCGGTTTGCCCATCAAAGATATTTTAGAGTCTACCGAAAAGTTGCTTGATGTTTCATCCGATCGAGTTTTGGAAGGTTTCGACAATTGTTTATCAAATGGTGACATCTTAAGAGTGCCATTCGGCGAAGGCCTCAAGCACCTCATCATGCTCCCTATATACAATACGGCTGAAGAACAAATCTTTCATTCCATAAAAAACCTTTCCCAAAGCCCAAAAACCCTTCCTGATGTAAAAATTGATGCTGCCTTTGAGTGGTGTAAAACAAAAACTGATTTAGACCTTGAAGAACAACAAAAAGAAGCTATCAAACAGGCACTTACATCAAGAGTTTCCGTCATCACTGGGGGGCCAGGTGTTGGAAAAACGACTCTTGTGAAGTCCTTACTCCTTATTCTTAGAGCAAAAAAAGTAAAGACTATGCTTTGTGCCCCAACCGGAAGGGCTGCAAAACGGTTGGAAGAATCAAGTGGTTTAGAAGCAAAGACGATTCATAGGCTTCTCGAAGGGCGAATTGGGGGGTTTAATAGAAACACTCATAATCCAATTGAATGTGATGCTCTTATTGTTGATGAAAGCTCAATGATTGATGTTTTACTTATGGCATCCCTCTTGCGGGCATTACCAAGTAAAGCACACTTAATACTAGTAGGGGATATAGACCAACTGCCAAGTGTAGGCCCGGGCACTGTTCTTATGGATATAATTCAATCTAACGTAGTACCTGTCGTTAGATTGACGAAAATATTTAGGCAAGCAAACGCCAGTAAAATCACAACTGTAGCACATCAAATCAACTCTGGACATCTAGAAGGAATAGACGACTCGCAACCCGAAGATGACTTTTTTTTCATAGAAAGGGAGGACTCAGATAAGACGTCAGATTCATTGATAAACTTCGTCGCAAAAAAATTACCATCCTCGTTTCATATAGATCCAATAAAGCAAATACAGGTTCTTTGTCCAATGAATAAGGGGAACTTGGGGGTCTATGAAATGAATCTTAAACTGCAAGAAAAGCTTAATCCAATTAAAGAAGGAATACCGAGAGTTGAGAAGTTTGGGTATAAATTTCAAGCTGGCGATAAAGTCATACAGACGCAGAATAATTACGACAAAGATGTTTTCAATGGTGATATTGGTATCATTGCCGGTATAGATTTAGACTCACGCACCGTCGTTATAGATTATGAGGGTCAACGTATTGAATACGATTTTAATGAACTCGATGAAATTTCACTTGCTTATGCCATTACAATTCATAAGTCACAAGGATCTGAATTTCCGGTCGTTGTGCTACCTGTAGCCATGCAGCAATTTATTATGCTTCAAAGAAATTTGCTCTACACGGGAATTACGAGAGGCAAGAATAAAGTTATTGTCGTCGGGCAAAAAAAGGCATTTCAATATGCAGTAAAGAACAAAGAATCAGCACTCCGATATTCTTCATTAAAAAGTCGATTATCGAGACTTAGTGAAATCTGATGTTTTGGAAAATGAATTCCCAAAATAATTTGCCGCTAAAAAATAAATGGGTGAGTGATCTTACCTGGGTGATATCTTCACCCTCTTTGTTAGAAAATCAAAAAGGGACTAATAAAAGCCTAATTCTCGGCACGAAATGGCATGAGGCGAGATATAATGAGTCCATTCAATGGCTTTGTGACCTGGACGAGGACCCAACTCCTTTAAATGAATGGATGGATTCATCAAAAGATAAAAGAATTGGCTCGCTCTTCGAACGCCTAATCACTTTTTGGTTAAAGTTCGGCCCGGGTCCATTGAGACTGATCAAGAATGGCCTTCAAATCATTGAAAACAAACACACACTGGGAGAGCTCGATTTCATAGTTTTTAATGAAGAAGAGAATGAGTTTTGGAGTATTGAAGTTGCCGTTAAGTTTTATATAGGAGTCAATAAATCCTATGAAATGAAAGACTTTGTTGGACCAAGAGTCATGGATACTCTAAGAAGAAAATGGAATCACTTAATTGAAAAACAAAGTCGGCTACACAAAAATCCTGTGGCTCAAAAAGCAATTTTAAACCTAACTGAAGGAAGGCAAGTCATTCCGAAAATCTATATAAAGGGTCGCTTGTTTGTTCCCTTTGAGATATTTCAGAAACACTCAACAAATCAGATTCCTTTAGCACTTGAGCAAGATTATTCGGGGCTGTGCGGAGGTTGGTGGATGACGCCTGAAAAAGCCGATGCCTATTTTAAAAAATCTCAGGTCTGTGAACTCAATAAGTCTTTTTATTTCTCACCTATTTCTGAGGCCCTTTTTGAAAAATCAGATTCACCTTTTAAACAGGAATTCGACTTCAATAGAATTTTTCACGACGAGAAAAATATCCCACGCCTTATTGCAGTAGCAGATAAAACAAGTGGAGTCGAAGAATCGAGGGGCTGGATAGTTCCCTCGGGCTGGCCTGATTGTATTGAAGAAATCGAGGCGGATGAAAGATGAGGCAAAATTAATTTAAGAAGTGATAAATGCCGTTTTTTTATTTGCTTCCCTCTTTCTCATATTGGCGTCGAGAATTTTCTTACGAAGCCTCAGGCTAGAAGGCGTAATTTCTACAAATTCATCATCACCTATATACTCGAGTGATTTTTCAAGACTGAGCTTTAATGGGGTATCCAAAATGATGCCTTTGCCATCCCCACTAGATCTCATGTTTGTCAGTTTCTTTTCTTTTGTGGGGTTGCAAGTCATGTCCTCCGGGCGAGAATTTTCACCGACGATCATTCCCGGATAGACAATGTCTCCTGGTACGACCATGAGCTTGGCTCTTTGTTGGAGTGTATCCAATGAATACGCGGTGACTTTTCCTGATTCCATACTGACTAAAGAGCCGCTCTTTCTAGCCGGTATCTCACCTTTATGCGGTGCGTATTCATGGAAGAGGTGACTCATGATTCCTAAACCACGTGTCGAATTCACGAGCTCGGTTTCAAATCCAATAAGACCTCGCATCGGAATGATGGCTTCGAGAATAACCATGTCATCCTGATGCTTCATGTCGTTTATCTCTGCTTTACGAAAAGCGAGAGATTCCATAATGCCACCCAGGCAATCATTTGGAACTTCACAAAAAAGCTGCTCGAAGGGCTCGAGTATTTTCCCATTGTCATCCTTTTTAAAAATAACCTCTGGCCTACTCACCAAGAGTTCAAATCCTTCACGCCTCATTTGCTCGACTAACACAGATATCTGCATTTCTCCTCTGCCTCTGACTTCAAAAACAGTTGGAGAGTTGGTGTCATTGAAGCGGAGGCTAATATTGGTCCGAATCTCTCTGACTAATCGTTCACGGATATGCCTCGCAGTGAGCAATTTTCCTTCCAACCCGGCGAGAGGCCCGTCGTTGACACAAAATTGCATACAAAGCGTGGGCGGATCTACCGGAACAAATGGGAGGGCTTCGGTTTCTTCGGTTTTTGCAAGAGTTTCCCCCAAATAAACCTCCTCGCAGCCAGTCACTCCGACGATATCACCAGCAAATGCTTCAGTAATTTCGATACGCTTAAGACCATTAAAATGAACCAAACTTGAAACTTTTGAAGTCGTTTTTGAACCATCTCCGTGAAGCACAACAAGGGGATCCCCCACGGCTATTGATCCACCTAGAATTTTTCCAAAAGCGATTCTGCCGAGGTAATCAGAATAATCCAAATTGGCAACAAGGGTCTTAAACTCACTGTTGTCTTCAACTCTAGGAGGTGGAAAATACTCCGTGATTGCTTCAAATAGAGGCTCAACCGAATCACTCTCGTCTTCCAGTTCACGCTTCGCATAGCCATCTTTTGCACTTGCATAAAGAACTGGAAAATCTAATTGGTCCTCATTGGCTGCCAAATTCAAAAATAAATCAGAAACCAGGTCGACGACTTTACCTGGGTCTGCATTTTCACGGTCGATTTTATTAATCACGACCATTGGCTTAGCACCCGATTCCAGTGCTTTGCGTAAGACAAATCTCGTTTGCGCCTGAGGACCTTCGTAGGCATCAACGACCAGGATCACCCCGTCAATCATGTTCATGATTCGCTCCACTTCACCTCCGAAATCCGCGTGTCCTGGAGTATCCACCACATTGATGAAAAAGTCTTTAAATCGAAATGCAGCATTTTTTGCTCTTATTGTAATTCCCTTTTCTCTCTCGAGATCCATGGAATCCATAACGCGGTCTTCAACAGCCTGATTTGACCTGAAAAGGCCTGACTGCTTCAGAAGACAATCAACAAGTGTTGTTTTGCCGTGGTCGACGTGAGCGATTATCGCTATATTTCTTATATTTGATGCCTGTTTACTCATTTTTAGAACACATTTTGTATTCAGCAGCCCAGCACAGTACCCATATGCTGAAAAAGGTCAAGCCAGCTGAGTGTCATTTAGGCAAAAATGCGGTCGATTTTAAACTATTAAAAAGATTTTTATTAAAAGAAAATGGCCAACCAAATCGTATGTCTTTGGCTGGAAGTCGATTTTACCCTGTGTTTGGTATGTGCTGGAATGAATATGGCTTCCCCAGTATTTAAATAGATTTCCTTTGGTGGGGATTGAAACTCCAATATTCCCTGCCCTTGAATGACCGTTACCCACTCATTCTCGGACTGGTCATACCAAAAATCTTTGCTTGAAGACGAATTGTTGGATGTGATTCTTTCAATTCTTACTTTTTCACTATCAGCAGATAATATCTTTTCGATTTTTTCAAAACCTGGAGACACCTCCAATGGTTTGAGAAGGTCCATTTTTGAAGTCATGACATGAAGCTAATTGAGGAAAATCAGTTCGTGGTAATATTATACTGTTTGACCATTAACTGCGAATTGGAAGCTGTCAGGGCCATGATCCATTCATCGTAAGACTGGAATCTATGTGACGGCTCTTTTTGCATCGCGCGGTATATCGCATCAGAGGTCTCCTGAGTTATAGCAGGATTCACGTGATTAGGTGGCGTGAGAGGAGTGTGGACATGGGCAGCGACAACGTCATTCATATCCTCTGCTTCGAAAGGAACGTGCCCAGTTAAGGCATGGTAAAGCGTCCCTGCCAGACTATACATATCAGATAAAAATGTCTCCGGCTCTCTTCTTACTTTTTCGGGTGCAATATAGTAAGGAGTAGCCCAGATTTCACCGCTATCATCCTGTTCATCGGCAGATCCAGCTAAGCCGAAGTCGACGAGTTTGGCCTCTCCGTCAGAGTCGAATAGAATATTATCAGGCTTGATATCCCGGTGAAGAATATTGTGCTGCAGGGCTTTGTTCAAAGCGTGACCGATCTTTAATCCCACATCGAGCACATTTAATTCGGGAACAGCCCCGTCTTTACGAATCCATGAATCTAAACTTCCATTGTTCGCCAGTTCCATCGCCAAATAAAGCTGGTCATTCCAATAATCAAAAGAATAAACATGGATGATATTTGTATGGTTCAGAGAAGCCACTACTCTCGCTTCTCGAAAAAATCCCTCAAGCGCTTCCTTATCTTCGTGTAGTTGGGGCTGCATTAATTTTATTGCAACCGTTCTTTCCAGCATTGTATCCCATGCATTGTATACCGTTCCCATCCCTCCAGAGGCTATAGGCGCTTTAAGCTCAAAATGGCGAAGTTTTACGGGCAGCATAACAAGGCCTCCGCATTTGGAGCATGGTGTGGTCTCAAATTGACGAAGATCAGATGCAATGAAGGAGGAGCTACCACAACTCGGGCAGGTGACCATCTTCAATGATGACTTCTTTTCCGCGGGTTTCGCCGCAGGATTGTTCATTTCGTCGCTCATTCTAAATCTCAGTGTTCGGGAAGATATATCATCAAGCTGGATCGGCACAAGGCAACATCCACCTATTTTTTAATAAAAAAGCCCGGCTGGTGCCGGGCATGACCATATTTTATGTTTTTAAAAAATTAATCTATTGTGAAAGAGATGGCGTCTGTGGTGCCTGTCTTGCGCGGAAGAATGTTGTTTCATGGTCGAATTTAGCTGTCGGTGCCCATAATGTTTGAAAACGGAGCAATTGGACAGAACCTGCTTCGAACCATTGATTGAGGTCATGAGAATATTCCATGACCCATTCATCACCAGGGAATCCTGATAGGAAAAGATTGAGCAATTTTAGATCAGAATTATCTGGAGAGGGGCGACTCTGCTGAGCTGCTGGAATAAATGGAACCAATTGTATGACAAAAGGTTGTGTCCTTCTGATGTCAATGGCTTCTTGGGTATCAAGATTTTGTTGAGAAACGGGCACCGATTGTGTGATTTTATAACGGAAATAGGACTGCCCCTGCCCCGATGCTATGTCTGGCATAGCGTCATCAGGTAAATCAGCTCCGTAGGCAGCATTATCCGACCTTAAAACGAAGTGGATCTGAGATGAACTTCCGATGCTTGAAGTCGGTATTTTCCATTCGTGTTGCAAATTCGAGTAAGCATGCGGAATTGCACTAATAAATGCCCAACTCCAGTCAGTTCCACTGCCGGAGTATTGAAAAAGAAACTGGCCTTGCAGCAAAAAGTCTCCGCCAATCCCAAGATTTCCATTTCCTCCCCGATACCCAGTGGCTGAAGAGACGTCGGAATCCAAAAAGACATTGTATGCCCATCCTATTTGAGCATCATTTTCAATTCTCATGGCCAGAAGAAGGTCTTCGGGAGTGTGACCCATCCAAATTTCTCTAAAGTCGAGTGTCGTCTGATTCTGCTGACTAGAATCAATTGGATCAGACCCCAAAGATGGGATACCGGACCATTCCGTCAGGGACCCATCCAAGGTTATTTGTGCCAATGGATATGATGGATACCCACTCACAGGCTCAGGAATTACCTCAAGACTGACTTTTTGGGACCCCGTTGTTTCCTCGCCATCCGAGGCACTCCAGTAAAATTCATCTCTACCTAAAAAGGCTGCCCCAGGTGTGTATGTGAGTTCGGGTAATTCACCTGATAATACGCCGTTCATGGGTTGTTCGAGGATCGTGTAGACCAAAGGTTGATTTTCAGGGTCCACAGCCTTTAGCTCAATAGAAACTGGTAAACCTTCCAGTGTGGAATAATTTTGATCCTGTGCAATGGGAGGCAGGTTCTGACCCTCAGACAAGAAATTGTAATCGTAAGCCAACCCGCCATCAGGGAAAAAATCCAATGTTTCACCTCCGGGATAAGCGACATTCTCACCATAAAAAATGGACCTGATACGACTAGGGTTTCCTATGGACTCTCTTGGAATCGACATTTCAACCACAGTGCCTGAAACAGATTGGAATGTATCCAAAACGAATTCCCATGACCAAGATGTTCCATTGCCGGAATATCTAAATAATACCCCCTGTTGTATTAAGTAATCGCAACCAAGATTTGCGTATTGAAATCCGGTGGATTGAGAATAGTCAGAATCGATATAGATGTTATGAGCCCAATTTAATGAAATGGGAAGCCATGACTCGTAGGCTATATATAAATTATTTTTATTATGAGCAGTATAAATCACTTTCCAATCAAGTTCATCTCCTGGTTGTGTTGCATCCTTTGGGTCTAAACCGATAGGAGTAATTCCTTCCCAATCCGTAAGTAAACCATCAATTGTCATATCAACCACTGGGTTGTTAGGACCAGTCGCTATCGGCTGTTTGATCGTGTAATTTACAGTCGCCGGAGAGCCAAAAAGTCCTTTTTCATCAGCAACTCGATATGTAAATGAAAAAGTGCCAGCAATGGTGGAATCGTGCTGATATAGGATACCACCCTGGGCCGCAGCGATAATAGCTGCTCCAGTTTGAGGGGCGGTGACGATCTCCAAAGTAGAAGGATCAATACTTCCACCCGGATCACTGTCATTATTCAAAACACTTATCAATACAGTGCCCCCGAAATCAACAGTCACTGAATCATCATTCAAAACAGGGGGAACATTAGTTGGCGCAGGGTCCTGAGACAACTGAACAGTCAAGGCACTCGGCTGAATATTCTCGAGTATCGCACCATCAGGAATGGCATCCACTAAAGTGCCACCATTTGCTTCATTATCTCCAATAAAAATAAAGTTAAATGATGGCAGATTGGGGTCACCAAGCCATTCCTTGGGGAAGCTCATCTCTAAAACTTCTCCATCAATTGCTTTTGAGGGAGCCCCGACGAATGCCCAATTCCAATCTGTTCCAGTTCCTTGATACTTGAAAACTCCGCCATCATAGATGATGTAATCAGCTCCAAATTCGTAAAAAACAAATCCAGTCGTGGCGAGCCCATCTGTATCAATAAGAACCTGATACCCCCAATTTAATTCCACAGGATATTCATTCCTGTAGGCCAGGAATAAATTTTCTGCATCGGACAAAAAGGAGATCTCACGCAGGTCAATCTTATCAACATTGGTAGAAGATTCTTTAGGGTCCTGAATCACAATAGCGCTTTCAGGCCAGTCTGATATTTTTCCGTCTATTACAATGGCGTCGGAATCCTCGAAGAAGTATGTGAGGTACTTCAGGCCAGGGCCCGAGGTGATGCTGTCTGGAATATAGTCTAAATCATTTGGAAAACCGAAAGGTGCGTTACTTCCTTCAAAGGCGTAGTTGATAGCATCGGGCGAACCAATACTACTCAAAGGAAATGAAATTTCAGCCGTTTGTTCTTTTATTCGAATGTTAATATCTCCGACGTATGACCAAGTCCAATCACTTCCATTTCCAGAATACCGAAGTAATGTCTTATCATTGATAACGTAGTCGGCGCCGATATCGTAGTATGCAAAACCTGTGGATGAATTTCTGTCGGCATCAATGAACAAATTGTAGCCCCAATTCAGACTAATAGGACCTTCATTTTTGTATGCTAAATATAATTCGCCCTCCTGGTGATACATGTGTAATTCTTGTAAATCGATGAGGGCAGAGGGATTCGAAAGGTCGGAGGGATCTGTCACTATGGAGTGCTCATTCGGCCAATCGGATAGGTCTCCATCCAAAACAATGCCAACCTGAACGTCCACAAGTGAAGAAACATCTATGGTAAGCTGAGAAGTAGAGGTGGCTCCGAATTCGTCTTCTATGGTATATGCAAAAGAGTCCGTCCCCTCAAAGTCTTGAGGAGGCGTATAAGCAACAAAAGACTGAGAGAGCAAAACGCTTCCTCCCTGGGATGAGCTACCACTGACAGATTGGATAGCTAGTATCCCATTTTCTGGGTCCTCGTCATTTCCAAGAAGAAGAGTATGTGAAATCAATCGTCTCGCGTTTACCCCAGAGGTCAGGGTATCAGGAGCAGCAAGAGGAGGTAAATTGGTTTGGCCTGCTGATGCATCCGGCAAGGATGCCAGACAAAGTGTCAGTAAAGGCTCGAGGGTGTTCCAGGCTTCGGCATCATCTTCTGAAGCTGTTGAAATTCCAATTTTACCATATTGAGGGTCATTAGAATCCCCTACCCGGTCTGTTAAAATTTTTTCAGTAATGATCTGGTATGCGAATGATTTTTCGCCCATGAGCAGCGCAATTCTGGCAAGTTGTGCATATATTCGTGCTTCACCCTCGAAAAGATTCTCATTACCACGAACGAGACAATTCCCGTCAGGCTCAGGGCCACATTCTGGGACATCTCCCCCCTGAAAAGTAAGATACTCAGGGACTCTTCCGTTTTGCAGATAAAAATTCTTGAAGAATTGGTAACCTCTCGCGGCGGCACCTGCGGCCAAAACTCGCTTTGTATCTTTCAAGACATAAACAGGGATAGAGGAAACTCTTTTGAGGTGAAGGATAGTCCAAAGCTCTTGAATAACTTTTAGGTTTTCTCCCTGTCTTTCGCCGGGATATTCGAAATCACCAGTGAAAGCATTATTTTCGGTATAACCATTATAAAATAATCCGGGAGATCCGGGAATCTCGGAATTCAACAATAGATCTACCGAAGAAGAAAGAACAGGTTCCCACCTCGGCATTTGTTTCGCTGCCAAGGCCATCGTTTCCAGGTCCTGGTAATCCACAGGTATGGGAAACGTACCGAGCCTGCCCAGACCCGATGCTTCCGCTGGCGGGCTCAAAGTAGGGTCATCTTGATCAGCCCAATCCCATGAATAACCAATTAAGCCGTCAGCGTATTGAGGAAATATAGGCGCCGCTCCACGAAATCTATCGGTTACACTGGTCCAATAAAGACCATTCAGAATGGTTTCAGCTAATTCCTGCGCCTGGTCATTTCCCATTCTCTCCGCACCTTGAAGTAATCCTCTAACGATCCTAAAATCGTCCAGAGGAGCGTTGGCCGCAAACCACACATCTTGTCCATCCAATGAGTCTTTTTGAAGAAACCTTTCGAGGTTTATCTTGTCCATGGACCAACCGGGAACGCTATAACCTTTCGACAATAAAACGTCCTGCACAAAAGTGACCGCTTCCTGGAAAGCTTGCTCATTTTTGGTTAGTGCTGTGACCCTCAAAAGCAAGCCCATGTGCTCAGCTGTCACGTGGTGACCACCAGTGTAGACTGCGGTTGAAAAATTATTGTCTTTTAGGTTAGTGGGAACACCGTATGAATATGGGGGCTCAGTTTTTCCTGTAGCTTCCCGCATCGTTTTTAGAATAAAATTTAAGCCGGACTGGACTACTTCTTCAATTTCTGATGAATCATAAACTAACTCTGCCGTATTGGGGATAACATTCAGATTGGATGCTGATAGCTGGATCTTAACCAATGCAAATTGTTCAACAGGTACATCAAACCCAACATGATTCAAATCGGTGCGAGCAAAGGGAATGGATACATCACTCTCGTCTCCGGGGCTGGATAAAGTAATAGATACGACCTCATTACCTTCAGGAACAAGATATTGAAGGCTGTATGTTTTTGGTGAGATTTGCATGGGCTGGAGAGCCCCAGAATAATTAAGAATATAGAGGTATTGTTCGTTGGCTGCATTAACTTTTGAAATATCTATAAAAGTTCCCTTTGGTAAATCTCCTACCAAATCTTCAGTTGTGTGAATCCTTAGTAACTGTTCTAGTTGACCTAAGGTGGATTGGGCCTTGGATACATTACCACCTTCGAGCGTAAAGAGTTCTGAAGAGATGATGTCTGGCCGATAAATGGCAGCTCCCAGTCCATATTCCATCAATCTTGCTTTTGATACGGGGTTCCCTCCGAATTGGAAAAGTTCATCGAGCACACTCTGGGATCGTGGCGAGCCGAATTCATCCGAGGTCCCCGGGAGTAACCCTGTGGCTATAACCGTTCCTCCCGCTTCTACAAAATTTTTGATATCAGTGGCTTTTTCTTCACTCAGGCAGACAACACTCGGAAGCCATAAAACTTCCAATTCATCCAGGTCCGATGGTAACGCGGGATCCACAACACATTTATAGGGTATCCCCAACTGATGCAAACCATGCGCTGCCCCGCGCCACGCGCTAACATGAGGAAGCTTTATCAAACTCGCTCCTACAAACTGAGCCCACCATTCAGGGTCTTCAACCGGAGGTTGTTCTTGAAGAAACATTCCGTATTTTCCCCCTTGGGAGTAATCATAATATTCGCGAGTAGGAGAACTAAACCAAACCCCAACACGGGATAATCTCTCTGTTTTGAACAAAGCGTCCTCACGATCTTTGATAAATCCATACCATTGCTTTCGCATATTCCCATCCACAGACTCCGTCATGATGGGAGTCTTGGTTTCAAAAGGGATAGTTTTAGTGGCTATTGCCGCGCCAATTCCAAGCCCAGCATCAGGCACTTCAAAACCATAGGTGAACCCCCAGCTTGGTGTATTTCTATCGACTCCCCTGGCGTATTTATACATTGCAATTCGATTGCTCACGTCTTCGACATGGGCGTATTTCATTGCCATCCCATTTGAAACACTATCCACTTCCCAAACTCTTATCCACTTGTCTTGAGATTGAAGTCTGGCACCGTCAAGCCCAGTCCACAAAGTATCCAAGTAATCCATGGGGTACACTTCTGCTACGAAAAGCCAATTTGGATTGGAAAGAATGGATTCCGTTCTGACCTCTTCGATAAATTCGGCAAGGTTGATATGGCGCCATTCGAGCCACATCCTGAAATTGAGATCGCTGATGTCAGCCACAGTTGGGAGAGTATATCCTAACCCATCGTTGTATCCCTGCAGCTGTGACCAGTTTTCATAAGCAATTTTTGCATTAGGGCTCATATCAGACCAAGGGGAACCCGTATCGAGATAGAGGGGTACGTCAATCCAGATCCCATCTAAGTCCGTCTCTGTTGCCAATTTTTTAACCCTGGAAATAAAGTAGTTTCTGTAACCTGAATTTGGAGACATCCATGCGCTTTCCCCTCCAGGAGGAACCCAGTCCTCTTGGCTTCCATAGAAAACATTACTTTCCCCGTTGATTCCAATCTGCAGCCATTCCGGATAGTCTTTTGCAGCGGATCTAGGGTTGGTTTCCCCGTCGGGTGTTAGGACTTCCAAGGCAGGGTAATACACAACGACCTTCATTCCTGCTGCATGAATAGCATCCGTAACTTGACCAATGAAAAGGACCTCGTTTTGAAATTCCTCATCTAACCAATAGCGACTCAGTGAAGTATCAAGCTCAACAATGGATACGTTCTGGTCTTTAAGCCTGGCAACCGCTGATTCGATAGTAAGCGCATCAGCATTTGATTGGATGCTCAGCCCAGCAATGCGGCCGCCTTTCGCCCATTCAGGGATATTCGCACCTCGTATCGCTGTCGTGAAAACCACCATAGCTAAAAAAATAACCCTGGCAGCACACAATACCGATTTCCGCATCATAAAACTCAACATACCTTATGATGAAATCGGCTAAAATTTGTTAAAAATTACCATTTATACATGTTGCACACAAAACTAAAGGAGTGTTTTCCATGAATATTTAGAGAAATGATCTCTACAAAGCTGAATCAGAAGAGGTTATCAAAAATTGAAAAAATCTTGTGCAGAATTTGTTAAGCTTCGAGAGAGTTTCAATGCCTTATTTTGAGACACCAAAAGACAGTTATAATCCATTTTTAGATACTAGGGTTTGACCGAATTTGCTAATTGAGGCTTATTTATGAGTCAATCCCTTCAAAAAGTTGACGACGAGGGATTCTACCATATCACTGACGGAATCCTCATCAATCGAAGCCAATTTGCCTGTCAGATTAAGCATACAAATCCCATGAACGCCGGCCCACAAGATCCTGGAGGCTCGCTCAGCTTGCCTTTTATGACCATTACAAATTTTCAGGGTAGGTTTTTCGACCCATTGGAAAAGGTCTCTTATCTTTGCCCTATACCAGCCGGGAAGCTTAAAATCTTTGTTTCGATTATGATCTAGTAACGCTTGCCACAAATTCACATTCTGATTCACAAATTCTGTATAAATGCTGAATAACCTGAGTATCGAAGTATTTGGAGATTTCGCCTCTGTATATTCCCTGAGAATAAAGGCATTTAGTTCATCAAGCGTCAGTCCGTTGATATGAATAACTATATCGTCATAGTCTGCAAAAATGTTGTAAAGAGTCCCTACGGTATACCCAATCTCTCTGGCTATTTTTCGAGCACCAAGTGATTGCAGACCCCCGTTCTGGATAATCATCCGCCCTGATTCCAAAATCATTTGTCTCAGTTCTTCTCTGGTGTGGTCTGCTCTGCGCGCCATTTATATAATTCTTATACGGGGGTAACCCTTTTGATAACTTTAAAAATTTTAGAAGATTAAGATAAGATAAAATGGTCGGGGAGACAGGATTCGAACCTGCGACATCCAGCTCCCAAAGCTGGCGCTCTACCAAGCTGAGCTACTCCCCGAGCGTTTGGGGATAAGTATTGAATCACCTTTCTTTGGGGAATCAATCCCAAATTTCATCTTTTTGAAGTTTTTTTTCAAATTTATTCTCAATTAGGCGGACAATATGTTATTAGAATGCCTCATCATTTGAAGAGTCGTGTAAATTGGAGGTGGTTAGCCTCGTATTTGTCGATGAGAAATAAAGGGAGTAACCGCCAAAGTCATCCTACCGGATAGTATGATCTCGATAACACCCGCTATATCAAAAATTTACGACCTCATTTTATTTTAGTTGAAGAAGAAGAATATGGGATTTAAGGACCTGAACCTCAGCGAGGATGCAATAAAAGCGATTGATGATCTTGGATTTGAAGATCCGACCCCCATTCAAGCTCAGGGAATACCCATTATGCTTGAAGGCACAGACCTGATAGGCAGCGCACAAACAGGAACCGGGAAAACGGCCGCTTTTTTATTACCAATTATTACTAAATTGGAAAAACCTCAACACCGACCTCGTGCTCTGATTTTGGAACCTACCCGAGAATTAGCGCTTCAGGTCCAGGAAAGCTTCGAAAAGTTTGGAAAACACTCCCCGTTGAGAGGCATGGTTATCTACGGCGGGGTTGGGTATGGTAAACAAAAGCAAATACTCAAAAGCGGTGTCGATATCGTCATTGGGACGCCTGGCAGGATTATTGATCATATACAGCAAAAATCATTAGACCTATCTCGCCTGCAATACCTCATCCTCGACGAAGCAGATAGAATGCTCGATATGGGGTTCATACCGAGTGTGAAAAAGATAATCGGAAATTGCCCGAAAAAAAGGCAAACAGCTTTATTTTCCGCCACTATTCCAAAGGAGATAGAACAATTATCTCACTTTGCCATGCACTCTCCCACAAACGTCGAAATTGACCCGGACCTTAAAACAGCCGATACGATCGATCACTGGCTTTACCCTGTTGCTGAATCGCAAAAATCAAATCTCACCCACTGCCTTCTTTCACAGGATAAAGTTGAAAGCGCTATTATTTTTTGCAGAACCAGGATGCGGGCAGACAGATTGGCTAATTATTTAAAAAACCGTGGTTCAGATGTAGCTATTATTCATTCTGCTAAATCACAGAGAGAGCGCGAAAAATCCTTAAGTAGGTTCAGGAAAAAATCGGTGAAATTTTTAGTAGCGACTGATATTGCGGCACGAGGTCTTGATATTCCTGAAGTTTCGCATGTGGTTAATTACGATGTCCCACAAAACCCAGAAGACTATGTCCATAGGATCGGGCGAACCGGGCGAGCTTCCAAGTCTGGGGAGGCTTATACAATTTTTGTCACTGAAGACCTTCTCTTTATCCAAGCCATCGAAAAATATATCCATAAAAAAATCGATAGAAAACAATTGGAAGGTTTTGACTACAAATACACCGCCTTATTAGATAGAGGATCAGAGAAACAAATGATGCGAAGAAAGAAGAATGCGAGGGGAGTAAGAGTTTCTGGGGGGTACTACTTCGGCCCGGTGAGGAAGAGAAAGAGATAATTTACCCAAGAATGACACAATGATAAAAAAGCCGGCGTAAAACACCGG
Source organism: Limisphaerales bacterium (assembly GCA_965657355.1). Taxonomy (GTDB): domain Bacteria; phylum Verrucomicrobiota; class Verrucomicrobiia; order Limisphaerales; family JAJOIW01; genus JAJOIW01. Next base: position 123,078 of record CBFHOE010000006.1, read on the forward strand.
CTTTTTAATTTTCATTCGTGAGGTAGAATTGAGCTTAATGCAATTGGGTGATTAGAATTTACCACCGTAAACAGCATTCTTTCCAAGGATCTCCTCGATTCTTAGTAACTGGTTATATTTTGCTAATCTGTCAGATCGACTCATCGAGCCAGTTTTTATCTGCCCTGCATTGGTAGCAACGGCGATATCCGCGATGGTAGCATCCTCGGTTTCACCTGAGCGGTGACTAATAACAGCCGTGTAGTTGTTGTGCTGAGCGAGCTCAACTGCATCCATGGTCTCAGTTAGGGAACCAATCTGATTGACCTTAACCAAAATAGAATTACCAACCCCAAGATCGATGCCCTTCTGTAAAAATTTGGTATTAGTGACGAACAAGTCATCCCCGACCAACTGAACTTTGTCACCTAGTTTGTCTGTAAGAATTTTCCATGTGTCCCAGTCATTTTCATCGCACCCATCCTCGATAGAAATGATGGGATATTTGCTTGTCAGTTCCACATAGAAATTAACCAAATCTTCGCCACTTAGCTTTTCACCAGTACTCTTTTTGAAGACGTATTGTTTGCTGTCTCTATCATAGAATTCCGATGACGCAACATCCAGAGCTAAGAACATCTGCTCGCCATCTTTGTATCCAGCATCTTTAACAGCTTGCAAAATCGCTTCGATAGCTTCCTCTGCACTGCCTAATGTAGGGGCAAACCCCCCCTCATCTCCAACCGCCGTGGACATCCCTTTTCCTTTCAATACCTTCTTCAAAGAATGAAAAGTCTCAGTGATGGCTCTCACAGCTTCAGAGAAATTATCAAACCCTTTAGGAATAATCATGAATTCCTGAAAATCTATAGGCGCATCGGAATGTGCCCCACCGTTAATCACGTTGGCCATGGGAACGGGTAAGACTTTGGAATTAGGGCCTCCCAAATATTGAAATAAGGGAAGCTGGAGGGCATTGGCAGCAGCTTTTGCATTGGCCATTGAAACCGCCAATATCGCATTCGCACCTATCTGGCTTTTGGTTGGTGTCCCGTCCAAATCCAACATGGTTCGGTCCACACTTAATTGGTCAACCGCATCAACTCCAATGAGTGAAGGTCTAATCTTCTCCAATACATTCGAAACAGCGTTGGTCACACCTTTGCCAAGGTATTGCCCTTTATCACCATCTCGCAGCTCGAGAGCCTCGTTTTCGCCTGTACTGGCTCCACTTGGAACAGCTGCTCTTCCAACAGATCCATCCGCTAAAATTACATCTGCCTCTACTGTTGGATTACCGCGAGAATCCAACACCTGACGTGCACGTATGTCTTCAATGATGCTCATATGATTTTGGAAAAAAAATTTTCTGCCGGGCGAATCATAGTGATTATTGTTGCTGCGTCAAGAAAAGTGCCAGGAACAGGCACAATTTCTCATTTTAAAACACTTATTGTCTTCGATTTCATTCCCTAACCCTCCTCACCCTGTAGAATCTGCCTTCAACAGTTTCAGAAAAAGAAAGGGTTTGGTCTGAAATAAGCCCTTCGGACTTGATCTCTCCGCCTATGTTTTGCCAATGGATGAGGTCGGTTGATTCCTCTATTTGGTAAGTTCTCTCGAGCAAACTGGACCAGAACAAAGTGATCTTTCCCAAATCATTATGATATTTCCATTTTGAAATGATAATTTTTCTTGGAACAAATGGGTGCAAATCCCAATTGATGCCCCTGAAATATTCTAACCGGTTTGGTATCGTATTCCGGATCTGGCTAGAAATTCTGATAGGAATACGATCCTCTCTATATTCCAACGCCAAAAAAGGAAGAAAAGATTCTGCAACATCTTCCCTCGTAGGATTATCACGAGCATATGTTGAAATAAAATTGGGATCCTGCTTTTGAGCAAGAACCCAGCCAGATGATTTGGCATGGTTTCGGTCCAAAGATGTATGGGAAGCCTCGTGAACAAAAGTCTCTTCTAAAATGAAAGATGAAATATATCTGTCTCCCTGGATGTCATGAATCAGGAGATTATTATTTCCACCTCCAAATGGTTTATCCCCTTTATGTATCCAGATGGTTTTCACATCTTGTCTCAGGGAATTGGGCAACCGTCCAATGGAGGGTAAATATTTTTCAGCGACCCTGAGCGCGCTTGACTCATTTTGAAATTCAGAATTAACCTGAACTTCTATCTCAAGACCATCATCAAACCGGGCTTGGAAAAGAAACGCCTTGTTTATAATCCATTCACTGACGCGCCTATCGTACATTTGACGATTTTCCTGCCCTTTGAATTCCATTCCCAGATATGAAGTCAAATCCTGGTCGGTTATAACGTCTCCATCCAAAAAGATCGTTCCTGAAAATGGCGGGCCCGCATTCACGAAAGCTGCAAAGAATAAAAATACAAAAAATAGAATGTGAGCTCTCTCTGTCATGTTAGGGTCTGGAATAAAGCACTACCTCAAAAAATCTAGATAAAAATGCCACCGCTTTCACACATCACAGCGCCAAAAGTGTCACTTTTTTTGGGCTTGTTTGCCCGAATGAAGAAATAGGAATGAAGCTGGTTATCCCAGCTGCGAGAAATTATTTACCCCCCCACGAGAGGAGCGGTAAGAAACGTGAATATTTTTAAGCTGCTTGGTTGAAGAGTCTAACTTTTCGAGTTCATTTTTGCCCTGAACGACTTTTGTATCTATGAGCTCAATGATCTCTCTTTGCTGATCTTGTAATTGCTGCATTAGCTCTCGCGGAGGATCGCAAAAATTTGTTTTCGCATAGCTTTGAATCCTGTCGCTCAAATGAGACTTTTGACGCTGACACAAATCAACTTGAACCCAATCATCGATGAGAATAGCTTGCTTTTCCTGAACAGACCACTGCATCCAGGAATTGAGATATTGGCTAAATCCTTGATCGGTTGGATCTACGGTATTCTCTTTAGCTGGTATGTTGAGCTTCATTTTGCCAAGCGGTGAACTCGCTTTCTGACATTGGCGACCCACCTCGTTCTAGCATGGTTGACCATGCTGATCTGAGACCAGAGAAATGGTTGATGACTTCCTTCAACCCATCTGGCTTTTTCTTCATATTGATTTCGTTGAGCCTTCTGTCGCAGTATTCGTAGAGCCTAAGAAAATTCTGTGAAACATCCCCACCCTGCTTGTGATCTAAACAATTTGAGAGTTCTAATATGATGTTCCTCGCCTTGAGTATGTTGGCGTTGATTTGGACGTTTTTCTCCGAAGGGTCTTCAATATTAAAACCACGTTCCGCCTGATGGCAGAAACGAATGACACCATCAAAAAGCATGAGAACTAATTGCCCCGGTGTTGCTGTTGTCAATGAAGTCGTTTTATATGCCTGAAAAGGATTTTTATTAAGTGCTATGGTTGACATCAGTTTATCGTTTTATTGTAAGCCTAAAGATTCGAAATCATTAATCGGCTAATCTTAGCAATCACGTCATCAGATGGGAACGAAGGATCAGCGATAAGCGACTTTGCTTCCTCTACTTTATTCCCCCGGATATCTGGTGCGCTACTAATCATTTCCTGTATTTCTTCGCTTTTCCTCAACTCATTGGAGCGAAAAGCTGAATTTGTATTGACCCGCTTCCCCGATGCTATAAAACCGCTTGCCGAAATATCTGATACGCTGGTGTATGTTGGACTTATGTTCATTTTAATTCCTCTCCTAATTAAGAATTTCTTTACCTATCTAATCAGCGACTTAGTAGAAAACTGCTTAATCAGGAAAAACCTTAATTGCTTTTGAGATTTTCCTTATCTCTGCGGCATGGTTAGAAAAGAAATCCTCAAAGATTCTCGGACTAGCAAGTTGGTCGGAAAATACGGTCTTCCGGTTACCGTGGGGTCACCCTCGGGTAAACCTAAAATTTTATTTAAATTGATATGCTTTCTGGAATCTTTTCCTTTTCGGTCAGAAAATGCTAGGTGAGTGCCATCCACCTCAAATAAATGGTCCATCTGCCAAATGGTCTCACCATCACTCGCGCGGACAAGGTGAAAACGCAATCCAATCGAAGGTTGCTTGTAAGGCTGATATTCGGTCACTTCGGTAAACAATACACCCTCACAGCCCGATTCCTGGCCAATGGTTTGTATGAATCCTCTTGGTAACACTTGATCCAAACTCCAATAAAGTCGCCCGCTCCATAGTTCGAGTCTCTCTTTAGAAACAATGGTTCCCCTAAAAACCCCTTGATTTTGGGAAATTTCTGGAAGGTATGCCTGAACTTTATTTCGTGCATCCTCAAGGATTCCCGAATTCACTGCCCCTGCAATCGTTACCGGTAATACCGCCACTGTTTGGATATCAAATGGAAATCTAGAAGACTGCCTGAAAGCCTGAATAGGTCGTTCCTGGCTTATCACCGGTGGCTTCTCTTCTACCGTCGAACAACCACAAAATGAAACTAAAAAAACCATAAATAAAAAATGGATTGTATGATAACTTAATAATTTCATTTTAATAAATAAATTTAGTAAATATGGTTACTACACTAAGTTTCCTGCGAGAAATTGTAATTGTTGATTGGCACGCGCCTGTGCGGATTCCATGGCAATAAACCGCGAAATAAGGGTTTCTCTGTTTGCCTGGACGAGTCTTTCCATACCTTCGATCTGGGAGTTGATGTTTGAGGCCTGTTTGCCAAGATTTTCTTGTTTGACGATAATGGAGCCTTCGTCACCGACTGTGGCTTCTAGGTATTGATCGAATTTGCTAGCTAATCCGTTGTTCTCGTCTGTGAAGAATTCTTTGAGTCCGGTTAAGTTATTTCGAATAGCATCATCGAGAAGAGAACTATCGGTAATGGCAATTTTGTTATCATCGCCGTTGGAGTTTATTCCGAATTTTGAAAGGAAATCAAAGGTGGAATCGATACCCGTTATTTGGCCATTGGCGAGATTCCGCAACGAGGAAGCGACTTGGTTTGCTTCTAATTCACCGGAGAGCGCAGCAGCGTCCACTGATCCGTCTTCGCCGGTAATGACTTCAGTTTGAGAGGAAAGAAGACTCTGGATACTGTTGTAATCATCGATAAAAGCATTAATGGCTGATTTAATTTTTGCTTCATCGGTTTCGATATTGACCGAAACTTGTCCTTCTTTTTTTGCACTTATAGAAATCCCATTAAGGCCGGAAGAGTCTTGATCTATGGTATTGGTAAAGCTTTGTAATTCTCCGCCTCCGTTTATGGTGTACTTGAGGTTTTGCCCGCGCTCAAGCGTACTTGATGAAATGCCGGTTGCTGAGAGGAAATTTCCTGTGACATCTGACATTGTGATCCCCAAGTCACCCGTTTGCTTATTAGTAAGCATGAATTTTCCTGAAACCGAGTCGAAAGAGGCCGAGACTCCAGCTGAAGAGTCATTAATCCTATTGAGGATGTCGGTTATGGCATCTGTCGAGGCATCAAATGTAATATCCACCCCATTAATTGTAAATTTACCTGCGCCTGAACCTCCGTCGGAGATGGGTGTCGCCAAATTGGATTGGTCTACTGATTTATTGAGAACGATGCTGCCAACACGACTTGAGCTACTTACTGAGCCAGTGCCTGTGTTGTAAAGCCTTGCAAGCTGCAGAAAATTGCTGGTGTCGTTTGCGCTTCCCAAGATGATTTCATTCGAACTGTTTAATTCAATTTTATCCGTCGATGAATTATAAGTAGCGGTAACATCTCCACCTGTTTGAGTATTTATCCTGTCAAAGATATCTTGAAGAGTATCACTCGAGGAGACATCGATACGTTGTCCATTTACCGAAAAAACCCCATCGGTGACTGGGCGATAAAAAGCAGCGTCAGACAATACTAAACCGGATACGTCGTTTGAACTATTTAGGCCGGAGGCTACATTGCTGGCTCCTGTCCAAACAGATGAGGTGGCAAGATTTAATATATCTATGTTATAGGAGCCCTTTGGAGCCCCGAATTCTGCGGTTACGGTGGCAATTTCATCGTTCGAAGAAGTGCCGAGTCGACTATCAAATAAATCAGCGCTCGATAAATCTGTGATTTTGTTTTTTAAGGTCCCCAACCCTGTCTCAATGGAATTGTAGGCATTTTTTCTGCTATTAAGTCGGTCCTGTTCAACGAGAAGGCGCCTCTGCGGGGCACGCTCAATATCGGCTAATTGATTCACGAGCGAACGCCAATCAAACCCCGAAGCTAAACCTGATAATCCAAGATCCATAAAACAACTGTTCTAAGTTTTATTACCAATTGCCTGCCTGGTGAATTCACCTAAAACGACAATGCATCAACCCGTACTGCGACAGTTTTGAGAATTAACTTTAGTCAGATGTCGAAAAATCAAATATTTCCTTCTTCAACGATTTTATAAGTCGATCTCATTCAGCCACTTAGAGAACTCATCGGACAATAGGAGAATTTCAGCCATTTTGTTGTAGCCACCGGAAAGTGGATGACTAGAATCTGCGTACAATTCGGAAGGCAAAGTGGGTAGAACAGCGTGGCTTATGCCCTGCTCTTTGAGCCAAATCCTAGCCAAGCCCTCATAATGGCTACATTTATTTTGGCTCCGCTCATCCATCATGTGTTTATTCAGTGGGCCAATAATCACAAAAACCGATAAATTCTTTTCTTGAAGAAGTTTTGTAAGTTTAAGGAGTGCCGGCCATTGAATAGAGGAGGTAGGGTCGATCCAGCGATCTTGCTGAACTTGCATCCCTTTTCGATTCCAGGATTTATGTCTTGAGCTATGCTTGCCGCGACTCGGATCATTTTCATGTTCCGAAAGATTTTGAAAATCGAACTGGCCGGAAATATTTTTACTGGAATTAGGATAGTTAGGTGGCCAAGTAGGCCCCATATCCATTGTCCAATTGGGAATACTTTTATTATCAACGTAAGAAATTTGAATGTGTTTTGCTAAACGATTCGAAGGGATATGTAGGGATACCGTAATCTTCAACCTTTTTCAAAGGGTGCTTTATATGGCGGGATGTCGTGAAAGAATTGAGGTAGTAGATTCGAGTGATTCAAAGTCCTCTCTTTGGGATCTTGGAGGTCGGCTTCTGGATTACTGATCCACAAAAAGTTGTAGTGCAGGATAACTGGCAGCCTTTTATTATGAGGATAGTAGTTCTCGATAAGTTCTTTCAATACCACGGGATACAAACCATTAATCCCCGCATTGAGAAATTTATATGTGTTCTGAACATTTGATCTTTCGTTTAAATAAGCAGTTAATGTGGAATCACGGTCAACGTATTCTCCCCAAACTACCGAATCCCCAATAATAGTTACTGGAATTTTCGAGGACTGGGATATGGAATCCTCGAGCATTTTTTCATAATGCCAGTAATCCTTGGACAGATGATACGGTTGTCGACTATTTTCAATTGAGGGTCTTTTCTCAAAATTATTCCATAATATTGGGAGAAGTATATTTGCCAGAACAACAACCACAATGATCCACAGCCATACTCGAGGTGGCACTTTTTCTTCGGATCTAATCTTTGGGCTCGTGTCGTTTGTCTTCATAACTCACCAATTAGAATTGAAAATATATAAAGGCACCGCCAGAAGCAGAACCAAACATGAGATAGATTATCATCATGGCGCCAAGGACAACTCTAGCCGGATCTCCTTCCATCCATTTTTTAATGCCAGAATTCAGTCGTATGAGTTGATAAACCCACACAGCAAAAACAAGAAGCAGTAAAAAATATGGGGCATGCATTATACCCGGATCAAAGCTCATCATCCTTTGAAAAAGATAAATAGCGTGGGAAACATTATCTGCTCGAAAAAATGTCCAGCCTATCCAAACAAAAATAAAGACGATTGGCATTGATATGAATATGATGTCAACTATGAAATGAAGAAACTGGCAGCGTTGATCAATAATCGTCCTGCCAATGATATTGTTTATGTGTTGAACACCGCATTTCGACGAGGGCTTGATGTCACCGAATAGCTCTCAAGATTGTTCCATATATTGAAAATTTTTGACCACCTTAATTACTAATCATAGTTGATATCAAGCATGATAACGTCCTTTATCATGTGTAATAATTACTGGCTATTTGGACAGTATCCTGATTTAATGAATCCAGAACTTAAGAATACGGGTCTTTTTATATGAGTGGTCAGGACGAACTTTTTTCTGAGTTTCCCAAGGAGGAAACTCCCAACAAACACAAAGGACGGGAAATCCTCCCAGTTAAGGTGAAGCAGGTTGAGTTTTCGCTCATTCATGAGCCAGGTTATGATCTGGTTCCTTCCTGTATTGCTTCTGCCGGCGATAAGGCCTCTTACCGGTTCCTGGAATTCTTCGCTGCTCAGATTCGGAATAAAAACACACGACGAGCCTACTACCGAAACGCTCTTCATTTCTTTTCCTGGAGTGATCATCGGAATCTAGAAATTGATCAAATCACCTCAATGCATGTGGCTGCATATGTAGAGGAAATATCACAGGACCTTTCAAGCCCCTCAGTGAAACAGAACCTAGCTACTATACGAATGCTGTTTGATTACCTCGTTATAGGTCAGATCGTCCCTATTAATCCTGCCGCAGCTGTTCGAGGTCCTAAACATGTTGTTAAGAAAGGTAAGACTCCTGTCTTATCTGAAGAGGAAGCCAAGGATCTTTTGGCGTCTATTGATTGTTCTACTGTGGTTGGATTAAGGGACAGAGCGTTAATTGGTATCATGCTCTACACCTTCGGACGAGTTGAAGCGGTCTTGGGAATGGATTGTGATCAGTATTATATCGAAGGACGACGAGGATGGGTCAGACTACATGAGAAAGGGAATAAAATCGTTACCATGCCTTGTCATCACAAACTGGAAGAGTTCTTGGATGCTTATTTGGAAAAGGCTGGCTTTTCAGAAAGGCCAAAGAAGGTGCCATTATTTCAGACCGTTCGTGGACGATCCTGTAAGTTCACCGGGAACCGGATGAAACAATGTGATGCCTGGAGGATGATTCGGAGACGAGCAAAAACTGTTGGGATAATGAGCCTGATTGGGAATCATTCTTTCAGAGCGACTGGTATTACAAATTACCTACAGAACGGAGGGAAGATTGAAACTGCGCAGCAAATGGCTGGACATGAATCTTCCCGAACGACTGGGCTTTATGATCGAAGAAGTGATGAGTTGAGTCTGGATGAGATTGAAAGAATTTCAATCTAGCGGTTAGCTCAGAGCACTTTATAATTCACAGTTAGGATCGTCATCTTCAGGAGGGTTTTTATACCTTTGATAATAACTAGAGCTTATAATTATTGGAATTAGCTCAATAAATTTACTTTTGTGTTCAAGAACAAATTTAATTAGTTTACGATCGATTGTTTCAGTATTCTCATAAAAATCGTCCTCTTCTTTTTCTAACATCTCCTTTAGAGATTTGTTTTTTTGTTCCGAAATATTTTTATATGGATCCTTCCGTTCTTCAGAACTGGTGTTATCCAATAATAGCTTAACTGGCCCGACGAATTCAGTGATACCCAAATAATCCAAATGTGTAAGTAACTGATCAAGGTATGGGGTATAGATCAAAGCTTCTAAACCAGTAGAATGCGTAAATTGTATGGTTCGTGATACAGCAGCAAAAAGAAAAAGATCCTTGTCAACACTTACCCCTATTTCTTCTTCTAATTCCGTAATATCTAAGCAAGAGCACAGATGGTCTGCTTCATACATATCTAAGATTGCGGATGATACAACATCGATGAAACGGTCTGAAGGCATCTCATCAATGAGATGTTCTAAATTTTCACTCATATTAATCCTTATCTAATAGGAAGCTTACCCCATTGAATAACCGATACGATGGGGCTTCCTCCTGAAATATTATTGATAGACATAATTAAATCCAATTCGTTGCTATCAGTGGGGTTCGCAATCCATGCTTCGGCATTTGCTCTGAATTCATCCCCAATAGCATTGCCGTCGACTGCCATCGCCACAGCTCCTATAATTGCCATTTTTGATCCTGAGTTTTTACACCATTTTTTAAAAGCTTGTTTGAATTTTTTTCTATCTTCATAAGACCACACTTTATTACTGCGTTCTGTCTGGTAGTCCATTTCTTGTTTCACAGCACAATTGTATTTCCCAATTATCGTTCTCATATCGCTCAAAGACCAACCCTCGGGATAGAGCTTTTGTTTGTTCCTCTGCGACCAGTATATGGTTATATCCACAGGATAAAAATAAGCCTAAAGTTAAAAAATTAATAAACTGAGTTAGATGAGGTTTTTTGTTCTGCATACCTATATCTTAATTAATCATATTTTTGAAAGTTCAGCTCTTGATACGGTCAAGATGTTCAGCTCGTGTTTCAGAAGCCAGGCGAATAGTTTGTAAGGAATACTGGAGCAGATGAGGCTATTTGTCAGCTTGAATATTAAGTGGCAAGATCATGAGAATTTAATAAAAAAGAGCCACCATCCGCATGGAAGGTGACTCAAACCTATTTAAACAACCAACTAACAATAGTAGCTTATTCTCGATTCCAGTTGGTGATCTGGAATGATGAATTGTATTTACTAATCGAATCTGACCTCGAGATGCGGGTTTGATGACCATTGCGGACCAGGCAAGGGCTCAAATTACGAAATGTTTCGAATCGCACACCTCGACACCACGATTCAGGATCATTCTCGATGGATCCTTTTTTTCTTCGATAATTGTCGAGCAGCATGGCTACCTTGTGTGTAATTAAACTTTTCATTTCTGCATCTTTTAGCCGTTTTAACTATCTAATATAACACAAGCTTGAGATTCTATCGACGCCCAAGCTTGGAAACTGTTATTACATAAGGATACCGGCAATTTCCCAGACTCTTTCACAATATTTTTGATCGTTCTTCTTCAATGATTTTAAAAACAAGAAATTTAGGATTATTGTTTTGTAAAAAATGAAACTCGTCTCGCTTACGATGGCGGTTGGAACGTTATTGTGGATAGGAAATGTTTTGAGCATTTTAACGTTTAATTTTTTGCCTTAAGCGTCGAAAGAGGCCTTTGATCATTAGGGGTTTCCCGAAAAGAAATGAAAAGCTCCTGAAACATCTCCCTCATGTCCCCCATCGAAAATAGTCACAGTAGCGTTTCCTGCCTTACGATAGAAAAGGACCTTTTTCTTTCTGCCCATAAATCCTTTCCCATTGTGTACAAAGTTTCGCGGAACGTGCCGGTTACCCACGATGTGCGCAAGTAATTCTTGTGAAATTTTGTTCTGAGATTGGTTATTGGCTTCAGCTAATTCATTAAATGCTAATAGGGTGTGCGATACTGGCACGGAGCCATCGTAGCCATCATTAATTCCTGCATTAATCTGTATTCTCACTTCGGAGAGGGCTGTTCGAGATAAAAAATTTAGAGGCGATCGTTTATAATAGTTATTATCGACCTTTTTATTTGCGCCAGGTTTGCCCCCACATACCAATTCTAAATCTTTATAATATTTGCGGCCTGATATGCGGCATTGTTCATGCCAAGCGGCCAGGTCCGTAATTGGAACCCAGCTCGATACTCCATTCCATAGCTCAGGGTGCCTCGCCACCATCATTAATGCCATATGTCCTCCTCCAGAAACTCCGTATAAATATATTTTTTTAGAGTCTATATTCCAACAACTCTTCATATAATGCACAGCGTCGAGAACATCCCGGATAGCTAAATCACTGGCACAGGCTTCTGGTCTTTTATTCGGACCTCGAAAATCAGGCATCACCATCGCCCACCCTTTTTTGGAGCACTCATTAAGAACCGAAACCATTCCAGGAACAGGCCCTCCACCGAATTTATTTTGCCGATAATTACCAGACCAAGTGTGAAGCACCACAATCAATGGCATGGGAGATTTTGATCCGCCTTTTGGTATCCATATGCGCGCTTTCTGTGTGGATTGAGATTTACTCTCCGGAATATCGACTTCTCGAATCTGGGTAAAAATGGGTTTTTCTTCAAATCCGCCCTCCTGGCCAATTATTCTGCAGGGTATGATTATTGAAAAAATGATGAGTATATGAATAAAAATGAATGCCATTTCGCTTTTTGGAATTATAAAATTGTAACGATTTTGAAGGTTCAATTCGAAATAATTAAGAAAAGTTAAAATATCTTGAAAGGTATCCTAACCACCAAGGTATTCCTTCATGTCAGTGGTGATCACTGGCTAAGTTATAACCGAAACAATAAATTAATAGACCTGGACCTATCCAAATGAAAAAACCCCGCTGAGTGGCGGGGCTTTTTTTTTGGTTTCACGCCCGCCAAACGGAGGCCCTATATATCGTCTTAAATACTAATGGTTTTAAAAATCTGATGGCGACCAAAAGGCTGCATAAAAAAACCGGGACATTTCCCGGTTTTAGAAATTCTTAGATGAGAAAGTGTTTATTAGTCTTTTTTAAGAATTTTGACGTCTTTTGGCCACACGGCGCCCTGATCGATCCAAGTTCGGATTAACGAGACCTGCTTTTGCGTTAACTTCTTATATTTTTCACGCTTGCTCACTAATGGCATCCAATAATCTTCGCCTGCATCATCGTCTCCATAGGCAGTGATAGCATCTGAGATCATGTAAACCAGTGGACTTTTATCAGATTTTTTCAAAATGATTGCCTTTAACTCGCTTCGTCCGCCTTTAATGGTCTTTTCCCTTGTGGACATGGAGTATTTCCCTTTAGGACGCCTCATATTATCGGCATGACAATTAATGCATGCTTTTTCAAATATAGGTTTGATTTCTTTGACAAAATCGATCTTCTTATCGGTTTTGAGTGGGGCTGGGATTTTCGACTTGTCCACCTTGTATTCATCTAATGCGAGGAGGCTACTGGAACTGAGTATCACCATCGAAATAGTGAGTAACATGATATTCGTGATCTTTTTCATATCCGTATTGTAGTTTGATTAATATTCTAATTATGGATTGGATGGCCCTGGAAACAAATAAATTCACTGAAAATGCGACAATTTTGTAATCGAATAAAAAAATCCGAGCGAAAAGTCGCCCGGATTATCACAAAATAAGAAAATCTAATCGATTTTTAACTATTTAGAGAACTTAACGTCTGTCCAATTTCCAGTTTGAGCAGAATTGAGAACAGCATCGCAAACATATTGAGTGTTCAAAGCGTCCCTAAATGAGGGTCTTACAGGAGGATTTCCTGCTTCAAGAGATTTTAGAAATTCATAAACACCATGAACAAAACTGTGTTCATAACCAATTTGCAGGCCAGGTACCCACCAATTAGCCATATAAGGGTGATCTCCACCGTCAGTAACGTGGACATCTCTCCAACCTCGAACCTTAGCATCATCACCGTGATCAAAATACTTCATACGATGAAGATCGTGAAGATCCCATGAGATTGAGCTGTTTTCTCCGTTGATTTCAAAAGTGTAAAGAGCCTTGTGACCACGGGCATACCGAGTGGACTCAAAAAGTCCAAGTGATCCATTCTCAAAACGACACATGAAAGCACAGGCATCATCGATACCGACCTTTTCGACCTCTCCCGTAAGACTGTGCTTTCTTTCCTTTATAAAGGTTTCTGTCATTGCTGTTACCGATTTTACAGGCCCATTAATCCATATGGCCGTGTCTAAACAGTGCGCAAGGAGATCCCCTGTCACACCAGAACCAGCTGCGTTAACGTCTAATCTCCACAGAGCCGCCCCTCCCTGAGGAAGCTCAGGATTAATGGTCCAATCCTGAAGAAAGTTAGCTCTGTAATGAAAAATGCGACCTAGTTTCCCCTCTTCAACGATCTGCTTAGCCAAAGTGACGGCAGGAACAAATCGGTAATTATACCAGACCATGTTCGGCAAATCCTTTGCCTCTACAGCCGCTACCATTTTTTCTCCTTCCTCAGCCGTCATTGACAGTGGCTTTTCACAGAGAACCATCTTTCCTGCTTCGGCTGCAGCCAATGCTATTTCAGCGTGCATGTTGTTCGGAGTGCAGATGTCGATAGCATCAATATCATCGCGCTCAATAAGCCGGCGCCAATCAGATTCCGTTGTCTCCCAACCCCACTGATCAGCAAATTCCTTCAGTTGTTCCTGATTCCTGCCACAAGCAGCTTTTAGATGAGGTGTATACTCCGTATCAAAGAAATTTGAGACTTTGCGATAACCATTGGAGTGTGTCCGACCCATAAAACCATAGCCAACTATTCCAATATTTAATTTTTTTTCTTTAGCCATTTTTTATAAAATTATTTTAATATTGTATATTAAGTAAATTATTTACTATTCCCATCCTGCCGCATCTCGCACTTCAATCATTTTTCCGAGGATAGTATTCCAAGTTTGAGAGTTTTCCAAGGTGGCGTTAGGGAACATGCATCCATCCCAACAGATATGTTCAATACCTCTGCTGGTGCCATCTTTGAGCCAGTATTCGGAACATTTCACGATATCCAATTTTCCATTGGGGTCGTCTGCAGGACAATGCTTTCCTGTTTTGTCATGTGATCCAGCCCCGTGAACCTGGCCATCGTTTTGGGCGACGTGGAAATCGATTGTCCAAGGCCGAAGCTTATCCGTCATCTGCTCGTATGCAGCATAGAATTCCTCATCGCTGTATGGTTCTTTTAAAAGCGCGTGCTCCGGAGCATTATAACCCATCAGATAGAGGTAAGTATGAGCGAGATCCGCCTGGAAACCAAGAGTGTCCGGCATACCCACTTCCTCGAGAAGGTCGAGCATATCCTTCCAGCTATGCATCCCGGCCCAACAAATTTCTCCTTCTGCAGCGAGCCTTTCACCGTGGTCAGCGGCTATTTTTGCAGCTTCGCGGAAGGTATTTGCTATTTTCTTAGTGTTTGCGGATGGGTTTTCCCTCCATTTCTGAACTCCGAACTCGGCTGAATCAATTCTAATGACTCCATATTTGCGAATACCATGTTCGTTAAATATTCCAGCTATCCGACAAGCCATCTTTACAGCGTCGAGAAATTTTCCTGTCGCTTCGCTCTCTCCCATCGCTGAATCACCGATTGTCCCGGGCCAAACTGGCGCTACCAAAGAGCCAACTGAAAATCCCTTACCCTGTATTAAATCTGCTATGGATTTCAACTCTTCATCACTGGCTTCCGGGTTTGTGTGTGGCAGAAATAAAAAGTAATCAATGCCATCAAACTTTTGCCCATTGACTTCGGCTGCTGCAGTGAGGTCGAGCATGCGCTCGAGACTAATAGGAGGTTCCTGGCCTTCGTCCGTACCTTTGCCAACTAATCCAGGCCACATCGCATTGTGAAGCTTTGGTAATTTTTTTGTACTCATATTATATGTTATTAATTAATCGTTTTAGTAAATTAGATATTCAAGTTAATGAATCCTATTAATTTCTGGAGCTTGAGGGTTTACGTCCGGGCCAAAGTATCTGAGGACGACAAGTGGGTCGGTTTTTGAAGTATTTTCAAAAGTCACGCCAGATTTCGCAGCGGTTTCAGTGGCAAAGACCTCATCCTGGGTTAACTGGTTAAAACGAATAAGATCGGGGCAATCAATATTTAACTTATTCATTCTTCCCTTTCCTTGAACAACGACAAGGCCATAAGCACCGTTGTCTTTGATGGTGCATTTTTGACCTGGATCAACAGTTAATTCTTTGGCTGTAAAATACTGGAAACCTTTCATCGTTCCGTAAACGATCCAGCGATCGACATATCCTTCAGATGCTGAATCGCCGATAGGAATTGGCTCCAGATAGTGGTTTTGCTTGAAGTGTGGATCAACATTGCCCTCCCAATCCAACTGATTGACGATGAAATCAAGGTCCTGGTGCTTATCTCGAGGCATGTCTTTCACCAAAAGGTCCCAAGGGACTCGCCTGCCTTCAACCAAGGACTGAAACATTCCAAAAACATCAGATCCCCATTGTGGCTCATAGGTGCAGAGAGACCCGGGAGCGTGAAGTATGCAGGGATCGATAAGCCAACCGGTTCCAACTTTGAGTCTATATGCTCGTGAGAGATCCAGGATGCCGTTATCTCCTTTGTTCCAATTTTCGAGACATTTCCTGACCTGCTCTTTGGTTGTTCCGGGCTCAAGCCCCATAAATGTATATGGAAAATTGTTCCCTACGTTATTGTGTTGCGGGGGAAAATAATAAGACTCCGGTTTGCATTCTTGCCCTACCAATGCAGCTTGCTCGGCGTTTTGGTGCATGTGGTGTGGAATTGGTCCCATGTTGTCGAAAAACTTCGCAAATACGGGCCATTTTGAATATTTCCTCCAAATGGCTTCCCCGATGAGTTGTGCTCCGCATTCGGCTACTGCGGATTGGAGGGTAAACCGTTCATTGCCATGAATGACATAGCTTAAGCCCTCATCCGGCTCCCTGTTCTCATTGGCTGCTGGTATGGTTGAGGCAAACCAGCGTTCATCGATACCACCCCTGTGCAGTCCATAAGAGTACAGATCATCCGGGTGTAATTTCAGTCTCCTACCGGGTTGCAGAAAGGATCTTGGGACCCAGCAAGGGGCCAAACGCAAAAGCCCGTCAGATTCTTGAAGAGCGGCATCGACTTTGTCCTTTATCCGGCTTTCGATAGTCGATAATTCCTGAACCGTGCGAGCTTTCATTCAATATAGATTTTTCACCCATTCTTCCAAAACCCATTTGGAAACCAAATTGCCATCACCGGACAATTCTTAGTGGGTATGACATAGATTAGACAAATACTCAGATTTTTTCCACGCAATTTTGCAGTATTTTGGGGTCCTTTTGTTTCCCGAAATTTACCAAAACCTAAATGGGTTTTGGGTTGTATTGGGTATGTGCTACATAATCTATTTCCTGGAATTCCATAACCTCATGCACCCAAATATCCTCGACATAGGAGCAGTGGTCCGGGTGGTCGTTGTAAGCCTGGTATTCGTCATGGGAGTTAAAAACCATTGAAAAACCGAATTTAAAGTTACATTTGGGGCTTGTTTGGTTGAGAACCGAGAAATGATTCACGCCTGGAATGGCAGAAAGGATTTTGAAGCTTTTTTCAAAAAATTGGGCTTCTTCAATACTATTGACGGGATGCTTTAGGTTGAAAAACACGCTGTGAACTATGGACATGGGGAATGAATTAAATGGGCAAAATTTCTAACAATCAACCCTCAAAGAATCAAATGTTCGCCCTGAGAAAATAGGGTAAAACAAATTAACATTAGGATATTGAAAATAGTTAATACTGACCGAATACTCTAAGTTAGGTATTTCTGTTTGCTTAAGTTGCGCGTGACAGGGTCGCTCGATGAGGGGGCCTTGACTGAAATATGGCGGACAGTTAATTTTATCAAGTAATCGAAAATAAATAAATATGATGCAGAATGTGTTAGTTCCCATGGTTGTCGAGCAAACTGGTCGCGGAGAGCGCGCCCAGGATATCTACTCACGTCTTTTAGAAGATCGGATTGTCTTTATGGGAACCGAAGTGAATGACCAAATTTCAAACTTAGTCGTAGCCCAGCTACTTTTCCTCCAAAGCAAAGACCCCAAAAAAGACATTCACCTCTATATTAACAGCCCAGGTGGCAGTGTGACATCCGGATTGGCCATCTATGACACCATGCAATACATATCTTGTGATGTGAACACCTATTGTATCGGGCAAGCAGCCTCTATGGGAGCTGTCCTATTGTGCGGAGGAGCAAAAGGGAAAAGATATTCATTGCCCAATTCTAATATAATGATTCACCAAGTACTTGGAGGAGCCCAAGGTCAGGCAAGTGATGTTGAAATTCGAGTAAAGCACATGCTGGAGTTGAAAAGCCGACTCAACAATATCATTTCATCCCACACAGGCCAGGCAGTCGAACAAGTCGAACAAGACTGTGACAGAGATAATTTCATGACTGCGCAGGAGGCGAAAGACTATGGTATTGTGGATCAAGTCGTGGATTTCCGAAAGGATGCCCACCCGCTAGCAGTAGAAGAAAAGTCTTAACCTAATATAATTGCCGTAAGCGGCAACAATATGCCGAATATATTGGAATGGTTTGGCTGTTTGAATCAACTCAACTCAGGATCATCCGAAAGAAACTAACATGGCTCGTCCTAATAATTTAACGCTTTGCAGCTTCTGCGGAAAATCTCACTCGGAGGTTCGAAAGATGATAGCAGGACCAGGTGTCTACATCTGCGATAACTGCGTTTTGGTTTGTAAAAGTGTTCTCGACAAAGAACTTTCCTCTGATTCCCAGAAAAAGTCTTTCAAAGTTAACCTTCTCAAGCCTTCGGATATCAAAGAGTCGTTAGATGAATACACCATTGGTCAAGGGCTCGCTAAAAAAGTGCTCTCCGTGGCTGTCTATAATCACTACAAAAGAATCAACGACAGAACCAATATACCCGAGGAAGGCGAAACCATTGCCAATCAAAATGAGCTACATCCAGATCCGCAAGACGAAGAAATCGAGATAGAAAAATCCAATATCCTTCTGGTTGGCCCGACTGGTTCGGGAAAAACATTGTTGGCCCGAACACTTGCAAAACTACTGGATGTTCCTTTTGCAATAGCCGATGCGACTACTCTCACTGAAGCTGGTTATGTTGGTGAAGATGTTGAAAATATTGTCCTTCGTTTACTCCAAAACGCCGATTATGATGTCAAAAAGGCTGAAATGGGGATTATTTACATCGATGAAATCGATAAAATAGCCAGAAAAACAGAAAATGTCTCCATTACTCGGGATGTCTCAGGTGAAGGGGTTCAACAAGCTCTCCTCAAAATTCTTGAGGGAACAGTCTGTAATGTCCCTCCCCAGGGTGGCCGTAAACACCCTCAACAAGAATATATTAAAGTCGACACCAGCAATGTTCTTTTTATTGTCGGTGGCGCCTTTGTTGGAATTGAAAAAATTATTCGTAGAAGACTAGGACATCAAGTTGTCGGATTCTCAGAAAATAATGACACCAAAATCAATGTCGGTGAAATGACAGATAGGGAAATCCTTAAGTTCCTGGAGCCAGAGGACTTGCACGTCTATGGCTTTATTCCAGAATTTATTGGGCGCCTCCCCATGTCGACAGTTCTCCACGAGCTAAACGAAGAAGAATTGGTGCAAGTCATGACAAATACGAAGAATTCATTAATCAAGCAATTTACTAAATTGCTTGATATGGAAAATGTGGAACTAGAATTTACAACAGGTGCGCTTCATGAACTTGCGAAGCAGGCTGTAGCAAAGCACACCGGAGCCCGTGCTCTTAGGGGTATGATGGAAAAACTTATGTTAGACGTCATGTATGAAGTCCCCAACGATGAAAAACTCTCTTCAATCCAAATAACCAGCGAAGTGGTTCGAGGGGAAGCAAAACCAATTAAACACTTTAATAGGGCTGAAGCGGCTTAATCTTTTTAATACGCATAAACTGCAGATCCCGAGGAATTAAATTGATCACTAGTAAAGACCGGAGGACATCCGGTCTTTTTTGTCTCAAAGGGTGTTTGGTTTGAGAAATGAACGGTTCATAATATTTATTTGTTGCTTTAAAAGGCTTTCAAAAATTAAACATAGGAAAAGAATAGACAGGATATTTCGAAATAATGACATCCGAAAAAACAACGAACTCTGAGAAATGGGTCTCAGAGCAGCTGAACAAAATTCCCCGTTCGGGAATCCGAGATTTTTTTGAACTTGTTCAAGGGCGAGCAGATGTCATTTCTCTAGGAGTAGGAGAGCCCGATTTCAGCACTCCTTGGCATATACGTGAGGCGGCAATCTATTCCTTAGACAAAGGGCACACCAGCTATACCTCAAATTTAGGTATGCCTGAATTGAGAAAGGAGATCAACAGATATGTAGAGGAAACGTTCCAATTATCTTACAATCCTGAATCTCAGATTTTGGTGACAGTCGGGGTCAGTGAAGCATTGGATTTGGCAATGAGAGCCGTACTGAATCCCGGGGATGAAGTCATTTACCATGAACCTTGCTACGTTAGCTACAGCCCAAGTGTCATCATGGCACACGGAAAACCGATACCGGTTTCTTGTCGGGCTGAAGATAATTTCTCAGTTAAGCCGGAAGCAATCGAAGATGCCATTACTTCAAAATCCAAAGTTTTATTATTAAATTTCCCCACCAATCCCACAGGGGGTACTATGGATAGACATCAATTGGAGGCCATCGCTGAAATTTGTTGTAAACATGATTTACTGGTCATTACAGACGAAATCTATTCCGAGTTGACCTTTGAAGGAGAGCACACAAGTATTGCCAGCATAGAAGGAATGAAAGAAAGATGCCTTTTCCTTCATGGGTTTTCAAAGGCCTATGCGATGACTGGTTTTAGGATTGGATATGCAGCTGGTCCATCGGCGATCATAGATGCCATGATGAAAATCCACCAATACTCTATGCTTTGTGCAGGGATTACCGCCCAAGAAGCTGCAATCGAAGCCCTCAAAAATGGAACACCAGCGGTCAACCAAATGAGAGAAGAGTATCGAATGAGACGAAATTATGTCATTAGATCTTTCAACGAAATGGGGCTAAACTGTCATACTCCCAGGGGGTCCTTTTATGCTTTTCCATCCATAAAAAGAACAGGTTTGAGTTCGAGTGACTTCGCTATGCAACTATTAAAAGAGGAGGATGTCGCTTGCGTACCCGGAACCGCCTTCGGAAATTCTGGAGAGGGATTTATTCGTTGCTGCTTTGCGGCATCCATGGACCATCTTGAAAAAGCTATGGATAAAATGTCCAAATTTTGCGAAAGCCGCATTTCCTAATAAAGTTGAAACAACATAAAAATTGTTTAACTTTTTTCCCATTTTAGGATAAGTATTTTTTGTCGAATCCACCAAATATATGAAAATAAAATCTCTATTAATCTCCTTCGTTCTTATATGCGTTTCTTACATTGGCGTCTCAAACGCGCAGGAATTCAGTAATGAGTTAAATCAAATTCTTGGAACCTGGCAGACTGAAAAAGAAATCGAAGGAAATAAAGCGCATTATGTAATGGAGATAAAAAAAGATTCTACCTTCAAATTTTGGCTGAAAGGAGCCGAAGACAAGGTGACTTACATGTATGCCGAGGGGAAAATAAAAATTTCAAAGTCCGGTCCATTTAAAATGTTAAAACTCTACGACCTAATGGCAGGCCAGAAGGAAGATAAGGACACTTTGGAAAAAACCAATTTTGAAAGAAACTATGTTTTTCAGACCGGGTATAAAAAGATGTTTTTGGCGGCTAATTTTGATGCAGACAGAGAAAATGAAGCTCCTGAAGTGATGCTTTACAAAAAAATTAAATAGACCAGACCGCTCGAAAAAACGATTCATTAACGAATCCAGTTCTTGAATTTCTATAGATATTGAAAGAGCCGCACCGGGAGATGGTGCGGCTCGTTGTATCACCCAATACAACCCATTAACTTCAGGTATTAACAACTCAAAACAACAAATAAACGACCTGTTATTGCGCTATTTGATGAGACCTGTGAACTTCAACTCAGTCTCATATAAGTAAGACGCATGACACGGCAATTTGTTCATAAAAATTTTGTTTTATTTTGTTTTGACCAAAATGTGGCGGACACCGCGGTAACCTGTTTCCACGGTAAGGACTTTTATGAGGACCTTACCGTTTCTGCTAGAAGCGAGGGATTTATTGATGTCAGCAACTTTCTCAATGGGTATTTGATTTACAGCCAAGATAATATCTCCGACAGCAAGCTCCGTTGAAGCGACATCAGATCCCTCTTTTATTCCTGTCACAATAACACCATTAAATGATTGGGGTATCCCACGTTGTTGCCTCAGAGCGGAATTCAAGTCAGAGGCAGAAAGGCCATCGAGCTTGGTTCTATTTTTCGCCTTTTTTGGCGACTCTCGATTTGACCACGGATCAAATGGATTGGCCACACGAGCCATCGCCTGCTCATTTAATTCGCCTAATTCGGCCTTGACGGATTTTTGATCACCATTACGAAGGATATCCAAGTTGACGATTTTGCCAGGAAGAGTTTGGGCAATGCGAGCGCGGAATGAGTCTTTGTCCGCAATCTCAATGCCATCAACCGCGACCACAATGTCTCCATCTTTGAGCCCAGCTTTATCCGCCGGGGAATTCGGCCTTACCGATTCAATGTATGTTCCTTTCGCTTCTTCCAAATCATAATAATCAGAAAGATCTGATGAAACGTCGCTAATGGTCACACCCAAGAAACCGCGAACCATCTTGCCATTTTGGATAAGGGTGGACATTACGGAACGAGCCAAATTACTAGGTATCGCAAAACCTAACCCATCACTACCTCCGGACGGACTCGCAATAGCAGTGTTAATCCCGACGAGGCGACCATAAGCGTCTACAAGAGCCCCCCCAGAGTTACCACGATTAATCGCTGCATCCGTTTGTATAAAACTCTGGTAATCAATTTGAAGCTCTCTCAAATCGGATCGACCAGTCGCACCAACTATGCCCATCGTAACACTTTGGCCAACCCCTAATGGGTTGCCAATAGCCATCACAATATCCCCGATCTCAATCTTGTCACTATCAGTGAAAGTCACTGCAGGGAGGTCTACTGCTTCAATTTTGAGAACGGCAATGTCAGTTCCCGGGTCGGCTCCCACAACCTCTGCAGAATACTTTTTCTTAGAATGAGTGAGTTCCACTTCGATAGTATCAGCACCATCAACTACGTGGTTGTTAGTAACAATAAATCCATTAGAGCTGACAATGACACCTGACCCAAGACCTCTTTGCAGTCTTTCAGAAGGCATAGGCTGACCGCGATATGGATCTCCAAAGAACTCGTTGAAAAGTGGGTCATCAAAAAATGGTGATCTATATCCGGTATTGCGGATTGTCGGTTTTACTGTGGTTTCGATGGAAACCACACTCTTGCGCACGTCCTTGATAACCGGCGCGAAAGAGGTCAAGACCTTCCCTTCCCTGTCCAAGTCCGTATCATCCACGTTTAAGTCGGGCAGCTTTTCTCTTCCGTAAAGTCCTAAGGCAATCGCAACCGTTAGCGCTCCAGTAATTGTTAATTTCGTCAATTTCATCTTTATTTTGGTTTTGTTTATCTCCATCAATCCAGAGAGCAGAAAAACCCTCTTTCTATGTCTAAAGACAGGCAAGGAACATAGTGAGTTCATTTTTTGTGAAAAAAATCTTGGAGAAATTCAAAATAAAGTGGAGTTGTTCCCTAATTAATTGCCAAAAAACTCAAATTTGGGCCTTTTTTTGAGAAATCAGG
The DNA here is from genome assembly GCA_965657355.1 of Limisphaerales bacterium. Lineage (GTDB taxonomy): Bacteria > Verrucomicrobiota > Verrucomicrobiia > Limisphaerales > JAJOIW01 > JAJOIW01. The sequence continues at coordinate 146,303 of CBFHOE010000006.1, forward strand.
ACTTTTATTTAATTGGAAAAGGTGGCATAGTCCGCGAGCGGTGGCAAAGGAGAGATAAAATAATTTGTCTTCATATTGGCACCGTCTCTAACTATTGATTCTGAAATTGGAAATTCTGAAATAAAATGGCAGTAAAAGTAGCAATCAACGGCTTTGGCCGAATTGGTCGCCTAGTCTTCAGGGCTATGGCTGAACAAGGACTTCTTGATTCTGAGGTGGATGTCGTCGCGGTAGGTGACATCGTACCTGCTGATAATTTGGCGTACCTCCTTAAGTTTGACTCAACTCAAGGACGTTTCCAGGGTGAAGTTAGTTCAAAAAAATCGTCCGGCGATAAAGACGAAGATGATGTCCTTATTGTTAACGGAAAAGACATCGCAGTCGTCAGTGCCCGTGAACCATCTGGCCTACCATGGAAAGACCTTGGCGTTGATGTTGTTATCGAAGCAACAGGTTTATTTACCTCGGCAGACAAATGTAAAGGCCATATCGAGGCCGGTGCCAAGAAAGTCATTATCTCAGCTCCAGGCAAAGGCGAAGATATCACCATCGTCATGGGCGTAAACCATGAAAAATATGACCCTGCCAACCATCACATCATTTCAAATGCGTCCTGTACGACAAACTGCTTAGCGCCTATGGTGCACGTGCTCCTCCATGAGGGGCTGGGCATTGACGAAGGTTTGATGACCACAGTACACGCCTACACAGCGACTCAAAAAACAGTTGACGGACCAAGCAAAAAGGACTGGAAAGGTGGCCGCTCAGCAGCCATCAACATAATACCTGCTGCGACTGGAGCAGCAAAAGCCGTTGGTTTGGTTATTCCAGAAGTCAAAGGAAAATTGACAGGTATGGCACTTCGTGTCCCTACGCCGACAGTCTCTTGTGTTGACCTCACAGTTAAGACAGTCAAACAAACTTCGTATCAAGAGATTTGCGACCTGATGAAAAAGGCGTCAGAAACATACTTAAAAGGACAGCTCGAGTACACCGACGATCAAGTGGTCAGCACGGATTTTATTCACTCCTCTGCCTCTTCCATATTTGATGGAGGATCTGGTATTGAATTAAATGACAAATTTTTCAAGCTAGTCAGCTGGTATGACAACGAATGGGGCTACTCTAATAGAGTTGGCGACCTCCTTAAATATATGATCGATAAAGGCCTGTAAGCCCAACTTGATCCATTTCCTCACTATCGAGGATTATTTTTCAAAAACCCGGTCCTGGTTACCGGGTTTTTTTAATAGAAAAATTAAGGATAGACAGAAGAGAAATAGTGTAGATTTTGAGATTTTTTCTCAGAAAAGCTATGTCTTTTTTACTTATTTTTAGCGTAAGATTTTACTGACATTTTATCTATTTAGCTGCATTATATATGTGTTTTAACTACATTTTGAAAAACATTAAATTTTTTTCCCATTTTTTTGACTTTTATTGATTGTCGTATCAATAGGTCTGATTAAAAGGGATATTTAAATTCTGATTTTTTCATATACAGAGTTAGATGGCGGAGCCTAGTCGCTCGTCTGATCCAAACGGTGCTATTGGTTTGTAATATGGTTTAACAGCATCATTTGATGAGTTTTGGAGATTATTTCCTAAGAAAATGATGCTCCCTGCCTTGCTTGCCTGTACAACTGAGAGCAAACGCTGGTTAAGAAATCAGAACTTAGTGAAGTTTTATATGGTTCTGAATCAGGTTTATTATTTCTGGAGTTTGAAAGATAATGATTTTGTTTATGTATCTCGAAGCCACTGGAAAAAGATTACAAACAATATTTAGATGTTCTGGAGGAATTAAAGGTTATAGAAATAAATCATTCCTATAGATCATCAATAGATAAAACTGGTTTTTGCAAGAGTTACAGGATCAATCCTATTTATAAAGGTTCGACTGTTCGAGTTAAGCTGACTGATCATTATCAAGCTAGACGAATTAATTAATTGATTAACGCAAGTGCAGTTAAACTTGATAAGACAAAAACCACCATTTTGATTGAATATTAAGAGAAAATCTCTTTTGGCCTAGATGTTGCTTGCAATCAATAAATTATAACGCAATGGCAATATTTGCCTAAAAACTTCAGGCTGCAGTGAAATTAGAAGAGAGACAACAGAACAACATCAATTCAAATTGGATTGAAAAGACGCAATTACCAAAGGGAACTATTTTAGACATTTGCAATGGACTAGGCCCCATAGTTGGTCAATATCCTCGAAGGGTTCCTGGAAAAATTGAATTGGAGGGACTCGAATGGGAATTTCCAGACCTACATAGTTTCTACCACCAATGTCATCAAATATTTCTCCAACCTACTTATAAACTGGAAAATGGAGTTCAGATTAAGAAAATCTTTGATGGTGGGGCACATTCTGGATTAGCCAGTTTAATGTGGAGTCATTTATACCCTGGGGTTGAAATCGATGCCTTTGAAGCAGACCAAGAGATTTTTGATCATTTACAAAATAACATCCAAAGATGGGGTTTGAAGAATGTTGAGACAAACAACCAAGCTGTCTGGAGTCACAACCAGGGGATGTCATTTACAAAGACAAACGATGATTCTGGTTTTATTTCCAAACCTCAAGAAAATGAAGTCTCTGTTTCAACGCGACGACTTAGAGATCTAATCGTTGAGAATAAATACGATTTGGTGAAGCTGGATATTGAGGGTGCTGAGTTTGAAGTTATAGAGGATTGTTCGGAAGTGTTGGAAGCAGTTCCGTATTGGATAGTTGAGATTCATCATTTCCCATACCTATCAACTTCGTCCAATGCGTTTAGCTTAGTTCAAAAATTTAAAGACTTGGGTTTTGAAATAGGATTATCCGATTTCCATAATGCTACCTGGATTGAAGATGAACAGAAAGTGCCCTTTTCAGGCCTTCCATCCAAGCACTATGTAGTCACATTATACGCTTGGAAAAGTAAAGTTTAGAACCACCAGAACAAAAGGATTCTTCCAAAAATCCCAATCGCGAATTTTTGAGCCAGCCGTTTTTAACTGGGCCTCTTACCTGCATTCGCAGCGCTGTTCGTGTAAAACAAAATGGTGATGATCATGAGTGTGATCGTCGCTGTGAGTAGAGCTTTTTTTTATTAAATTTTTGGCGCGGCCCATTCTTTTTTCGAACAAAGTTCTCATAACTGCATAGCAGTTTTTCAACGAAGTTTATAGAGCCGCATTGCGGTTTTTTTAATTCATGTCACGAGAATGCAATTCAATTCGTGAATAACATTGTGAGAAAATTATTTTTTCCACTTATTTATTCAATGCAAACAAGACCCTATTAAAACAACCAATCTTGGTGGGGTTCCTTCCTTTTCAGGTTCATCTAATTTTGGTGTATAAAGGTGTGAGCAATCATTTATTTCTAGTCTAAATTGCCCAAGCCAGTTGCAGCCTTCGGGCCAGCTGTTTTTTTGTTCGGATATAATTCCTCACGAATTGCTTGTGCAATTTTTTCGAATGAAGCTTTTATATCAACAACAACAAGGGCAATCACAATAACTGCAGCGGTTTTGTTAATGGCGATTTATAGGACACAGAGTATCCCAAGGCGTAATAAACAACTCAAAATTTCAAACAAATTTTTGTCCAGTGCGTAAGCACCCCTCGCGATTTTTCTAATCCTTTTGGTTTTCTAATGCGCGGCATTAATTAATCACCCACTAATTTATATTTTCTAATTCATTTTCTCAAAATTGATCTTTTTACGTATAAGTAAAAGTATATGGAAAAAGTAATTAACGATTTAGATGAAGAAGAGCGAACATACGCCCACTCAGTAAACTTGTTTAACGGATTTTATGGCTATTCAAATGCAGGTTTAGGATGTTGGAGAGCCTTGGAAATTCCAGAAAAATATTTATTATTTTCTCAAATAAATTTTTTAAAAATTTAGTCAGTTATGGGTCTCGCCCTTGGTGCCGTTGTTTTTTTCGCTGCTTCCGCGATCACTGGTAAAAAACTCTCTGGAATTTTTACGAATGGCGCGCAAGTGAACATGTATAGACTTAGCTTCTCTGCCTTAATCCTTGGTTTCTGGACCATTGGGTCAGGCAATGGATTATTTGGATCTGGTTGGTGGATGCTTTGGTTTAGCGGTGTCATCGGATTTGGACTAGGCGACGTCGGGTTGTTCTTTAGTCTCCAGCATTTAGGAGCTCGCTTGACGGTGATGATGATTCATTGCATGGCTACACCGATAGCAGCTTTTCTGGAGTGGGCATTTTTGGGGACCACAATAGGAACGCACGAAACCATAGCAACGGTATGCTTATTGAGCGGTGTCATATTGTCCCTTTGGTCTCAGGACATGCCCAATGACGCTTCATCAAAAAATGCCAATAAACTGCCCCTCATTGGATGGTTGTGGGGATTCATTGCGAGCTTGGGCCAGGCCGGTGGCGCGGTGATGAGCAGAATTGCCTACCAGGATATCGAGAGGGCAGATGTCATTACGGATCCAGCAAGTGTCGCTTGGATCAGAATTACCGGTGGCGTCGTATTTTCAATGGTCTTTCTATGGTGCTCTGGCGGCAGTGGGGTCTTAGGGAAATGGCCTAAACATTTAGCAAAAAGTAAAGCACCATCCATTATTGGACTCATTTGTTTGAACGGCTTTTTGGGGCCTGCTGCCGGTGTCAGCTTTTTTCAATGGGCTCTCCTGACAACGCCTACGGCATTAGTTCTGCCCGTGGTGGCGCTGACGCCAATCCTTCTCATTCCCTTGTCCTCTCGCATAGATGGCATAAAACCAAGCATACTCTCCATTATTGGTGGTGTGGTTGCTGTCATCAGCGTCGTGGTTTTAGGTATTCTTAGATCATGAATTTGATTTAAGTTCATGAAATTGAAGGTATAATGACAAAATGAAGTCCAGCCGAGCTGTATCCAACCCTTCAAGGAGGGGTTTCTTAAAAGCCACAATGGCAACCGCTGTTGCCCCGCAGTTTGTTTCCAGAGACGTCCTGGGACAACCAGGAAAACTCTCACCAAATGAAAAACCAACTAGGGCCATTATTGGCACTGGAGGAATGGGAAGAGGACATATCGGTTACATCAAAGAGAGCCCTATCCTCGCCTTGTGTGATGTTGATTCAAATCATTTAAAGATGGCCTTGGATAGAGCTGGAAATAAAGATATCAAAGGATACGGCGATTTTCGGGAGGTTCTCGCAAGGAAAGATATAGATATTGTCCACATCCCCACCCCACCCCATTGGCACGGGTATATCTCTGTCGCTGCTGCAGAAGCAGGTAAAGACATCTGGTGTGAAAAGCCTATGACCCGCACCATCGGAGAGGGCCAAAAAGTCGTCGAAGCAGTCACAAAAAATGAGAGTATCTTTCGCCTAAATACCTGGTTTCGATTTAGAGGTGGTTTTTATGGTTTTGGATCCACTGCAGAGCCAATTAAAAAAATCGTCATGAATAAGTTGCTGGGCTGGCCTTTGAAGGTCACCGTTAGTGGTGTTACAGGATTCAATTGGAAATTTAATTGGAGCGGCCGCAAAAACCTGACTCCACAGCCTGTTCCAAATCAACTCGATTACCAAATGTGGCTCGGCCCCGCCCCTTTTAAACACTACCACCCTCATAGGGTTCACGGGACTTTCCGAGGATACTGGGATTATGACGGAGGCGGTCTCGGTGATATGGGCCAGCATTACCTCGACCCCGTTCAATACATATTAGGCAAAGACAACACCAGTCCTGTTTCCATAGAAGCCGACGCCGACCCTCAAGATCCAGAAGCCTGCGGAAGCTGGAGAAGAATTGAGATGACTTACTCCGATGGATGCAAAATCATTCTGGACGGGGAAAACAAAGATAGGGATGCGCCTTTCATTGAAGGCCCAGAAGGGGCTCTCTACAAGGGAATGAAAAGTGACATCGTTGGCCTACAAGAAAAATTAAAATCTTTGCCAGACCCGGAGCAGCAAGTCACAGATTTCCTCCAAGCCGTTGTGCACCGGAAAAAGTTTGCCCTGAATGAATCAAATGGCCACAGATCCTGCACACTGGTCAATCTCGGTAAAATAGCCCTCAGAACTGGAAGAAAATTAGTCTTCCATCCCAAAAAACAAATATTCGTCAATGATGATGAAGCTAATAAATTCATTCATCAACCTATGAGGAATCCTTGGAATTTATATAAATAAGGGGTCGGTTCGATATTTTGTTTTGTCCACCTTTTGTCGTGTGGACAAATGGGCCTAAAAATGGTAGGCATTCCCTACCCTGCTCTAGTCCTGCAAATGTGGGCTAGCTTAACTTTTGCGAAATAAATAAAATAGATATAATTAAAGAGATAAACAAACATGGCTGCGAAAAAACAAACTGCGAGTAAAGAGGCAACAGGTGAGAAATCAGCAAAGATGAGAAATCTGGATGCCGCAATATCATCCATCACCAAATCTTTTGGAGAAGGAAGCATCATGAAGCTTGGTGAAAATAATGCCAAGAGTCAGATCGAAGTCATCTCCACAAGCTCTTTGCCGTTGGACTTGGCGCTCGGAGTGGGTGGATTGCCCAAAGGGAGAATAGTGGAAATCTATGGTCCAGAATCATCGGGAAAAACCACAGTCATGCTTCATGTAATCGCCAATGCACAAAAGGCTGGAGGAATGGCCGCTTTTATCGATGCCGAACACGCCCTGGATCCAGCATATGCTCGAAAATTAGGCGTGAATTTAGACGACCTCTTAATATCTCAACCAGACAGTGGTGAAGAGGCCCTGACTATTTGTGAAACTTTGGCCAAATCGAACTCACTCGATGTGATCGTTATCGATTCTGTCGCTGCTTTGGTCCCAAAATCCGAACTCGAAGGCGATATGGGAATGGCCACCATGGGGATGCAGGCACGTTTGATGAGCCAAGCATTGAGAAAGCTCACTGCCATTCTCAACAAAGCAAATACATGTTGTATCTTCACAAACCAGTTGAGGGAAAAGGTTGGTGTTATGTTCGGCAATCCCGAGACCACACCTGGAGGTAAAGCACTGAAATTTTACGCAAGTGTGAGAATTGATATCAGGAGAAGAGAAGTATTAAAAGACTCATCCGGTAATGTCATCGGCAATAACGTGAAGACCAAGATTGTCAAAAACAAAGTCGCTCCCCCATTTGCTGAGGCCGAATTTTCTATCATGTATAACCAAGGGATAAATCGCGAAGGCAGTATCCTTGAGGCAGGCCTTGCCAAAGATATAGTCAATAAAAAGGGCGCTTGGATCCAATATAAAGGGGAAATGATCGGTCAAGGAAAAGAGGCAGCCCGACAGCACCTGATTGATAATCCAAGTGTCGCTAACGAAATTAGAGATAAAGTTCTTGCTCTATTGAATCCGGACCCGGAAAAAGAAGAGCCTGAAGATGAGAAGATCGCCGCTGAATAAAAAAGTCCACCACTGTTATGTCAAAGCTAGGAACACAGTTAAAAGATGCCAGAGAAAATCGTAACCTAACTGTGCAACAGGTCTCGGCATTGACCAACATAAAAACTGAGCACATCCGTGCACTCGAAGAAGGCAACTACGCTTTTTTTTCGGCCCCCATTTATATCAGAGGATTTGTAAGATCCATCGCTATCGCTCTCAAACTGGATCTCACTGAAACGATGACCCAGTTGGATATCGAACTAGATAATCAAAAAGTCAATTTAAAGAACGCTGATTTACAGAAGCCTCGTCAGTCTCAAAAAATTGAAAACTCCGATATCTCGGAGCCTGCTGAAGACCAAGAAACCCAAGCAGCGATTCCATGGAAAATATTGGGGTCTGTTGGACTTGCGTTCGCTGTTTTGGCGTGTGGATTTTTAGTTCTCAAAAACCTCCCTGATTCAGGTAAATCAGAACAAGATCCGAAGCCATCACTCAATCTCATCAAAAGAAATTATCAAGAAAGTTTGGAATTGCCGTCAACCAATGCTGTTGCTGATAGCCCGCAATAACGAGGAAGATAACAAATGATATGGGCAACGCCTCAAAGGATGCCTCATCCTCCTATTACTGCATTTGGTTCAAATCTCAGCCTTGCGGGAAAAATTTCCAGGGCCCTTTTTCATAGCTATCATAATTAATGATACGTCCGCCGGGGAAACACCAGATATTCGCGATGCCTGCCCCAAAGTCATAGGTTCAATCTCCATCAATTTTTGACGGGCTTCATTCCTCAAGCCTCCGATCTCATCGTAAGAAACCCATCCAGGAATCCGTTTCTCTTCCATTGATTTAAATCTCTCTACATCAGCAATTTGACGATCAATATACCCAGCGTATTTTAATTGGATCTCCACCTGCCTTGTGACATCGCTAGATAAATTAAGGTCCCTGTCTTCGAGGGAATGATAAGTCTTTTCAGGCCTTTTCAATACCTGCGCCAATGAGGTGCCATCGACGTATGTTTTTTCTAATCTCTGAATTTCAGAGGCGATTTTTACTGATTTTTCTTTGAATAAGTCAAAATTCCTTTTGGGAAGGATCCCTATTTCATATCCTAACTTGGAAAGTCTCTGGTCGGCATTGTCCTGCCTGAGTAATAGTCTATATTCCGCGCGAGAAGTAAACATACGATAGGGTTCATTTGTACCTTTAGTCACCAAATCATCAATCAAAACCCCTATATAAGCCTGATCGCGGCCCAGAACAATAGCCTCTTTTCCCTGCACTTTACGACCAGCATTGATACCCGCCATTAAGCCCTGCGCTGCTGCTTCTTCATATCCTGAGGTTCCATTGATCTGACCGGCAAGAAAAAGACCTTCACAAGTCTTTGTTTCAAGCGACGATTTGAGCTGTGTGGGATGTGAGAAATCGTATTCCACAGCATACGCCGGTCGTAATATTTCAGCGCGCTCACAGCCTTTGATCGTTTGGATCATTTTGATCTGAACCTCAAAAGGTAAGCTTGTTGAGAATCCATTAACGTAAAATTCATCCGTTTGGATTCCCTCCGGCTCCAAAAATATCTGGTGCCGTGGCTTATCGGCAAAACGAACTATCTTGTCTTCGATGGATGGGCAATATCGAGGGCCCACACCTTCAATAATTCCAGAATACATAGGAGACAAGTGAAGATTATCTCGGATAATATCAGCCGTGTGCTCATTAGTGTAGGTGATATAACAATCCATTTGACCTCGAATCCGATCGAGGATGGATCCTGGAGGGTAAGGGCTTCGGTCCGAATCGCGTTCCCTTTCATTCACAAAACAATGTTCCACGTGGAACAAATCTTTTCGCCAGTATGTGAAATAAGGTATGGGGTCGTCACCAGGCTGTGCCTCCGTGCTACCTAAATCCAAAGACTTTAAAAGAAGCCGCGGCGGTGTTCCGGTTTTGAGTCGACCCAATTTCAGTCCAGCTTTTTTTAAGCTAGCTGAAAGACCCTGAGCCGAAGATTCCCCAGCTCGCCCACCAGATTCCTTGTTCAAGCCAGTGTGCATCAAGCCGCGCAAAAAAGTACCTGTGGTGACAACCACCGTCTTTGCGAAGAACTTTACACCTAAACTGATTTCCACTCCCGTGACTTTTTCACCATCGAATAAAAGGGTTTCGGCCTGTCCTTGACGGATGTCGAGATTACTTTGTCTTTCACAAACCCATTTCATCCGAAATTGATATGCTTTTTTGTCACATTGAGCCCTCGGAGCCCACACAGATGGACCTTTAGCCGTATTGAGCATGCGAAATTGCAAACCTGTCATATCGGTTGCTTTTCCCATTTCACCTCCAAGTGCATCTATTTCCCGGGCTAGATGACCTTTGGCTAAACCACCAATCGCTGGATTGCATGACATCTGACCAATTGTGTCGCAATTCGTGGTTAGCATCAGAGTTTCACAACCCATGCGGGCCGAGGCTAAGGCCGCCTCTATCCCGGCGTGCCCAGCACCTAGAACGATGACATCGTAGTGTTTTGGAAAAGTAAAAGACATCTCAGTTGATAGAGGCTAATAATATTTGGGAAACTAAGAGGCGCGCGAACCAAACTGGGCTTTATCCGGCGAAAGATAAATATCGTTGTGAACAAATTCTTCCCGATTTGAGGACAGATGCAGGCAAACGCGGTAAACCATTTCTTCATCGCCTTGTCGGTCAAGAATGTCTGCTAATTGTTCCACGTGGAACATTTGCCCAGGATGCTCCTTTAAAGCCTTTTCAACTTCTTTAATGCATGAAATGACAATACCTGCGGCTTTTTTACCTGCCTCTACTCCGGGCTGATGATAAGCATTAATATTCACCATACTGGCGTAAATACCGACAACTCTTTCATAAAGCGCAATTAAAAATCCCAAATAGTGAGCGTTGAGGCAGGGGAGGGTGAGTGTTATGGATTGACGCTCCTTCTCTATCAGCGCGCTGCGGGTTCCCTGGAGAAAGCCAGCAAGATAGTCGCCAGAGGTAATGTTATCTTCCACAGGGACGGGAGTCCCGTTTTGCGCTTTCAATATTTCTATGAAAGTAACAAAGAAATTATGAACACCGTCACGTAGTTGTTGGACGTAAGCATGTTGGTCTGTCGAACCCTTGTTTCCATAAACCGTTATTCCCTGCTCGACAACTTTTCCATCGAGGTCCAGCTCCTTTCCAAGTGATTCCATGACAAGCTGTTGCAAATATTTTGAGAATAATTCGAGTCGATCTTTATAGGGGAGTACAACCATTGCTTTCTCCCCACGGCCATTTCCAGCACTATACCATGCTGCTGCTAATAAAGCGGCGGGATTTGAGTTAAAATCAGGGTTTCGGGTCAATTTATCACACTTTTTGGCGCCACTAAGGAACTCGTTTATGTCGAATCCTTGCAATGCAGCGGGCAGCAATCCAACAGCTGACATCACACTCGTGCGCCCACCAACCCAATCCCACATGGGAAAAGTTGTTATCCAGGCTTTCTCGGTGGCGTATTTAAATAATTGACTCCCTTCGCTAGTGACTGCAACTGCATGCTTTGAGAAATCAAGACCGGCATCCTCGTAAGCCCTTTGGGCGACGAGCATCCCGTTCCTTGTTTCTTTAGTTCCACCACTTTTGGAAATGACAATAACGAGGGTTTGGCATAGATGATCTTTGCCGATGCGTTCCAGCGTCGCATTCAATCCATCAGGATCCGTATTATCGAAGAAAAAAGGCTTGAGACCTTTCACACTCACGTCGGATAAAGCTTTATCGACAAGTTGGGGTCCTAATGCAGAGCCACCGATACCAATTAGCAGAAAATGAGTGAAGGGCCCACTTTCGCCTTTTAAATGACCTGATATGACCTTTTGTGAGAAGGAATTGATTTGATCAATTGTACTAACAATTTGGTTTTGAACATCATTGGTTGGAGCTAATTCTGGACTCCTCAACCAATAATGCCCAACCATCCTATTTTCGTCTGGATTTGCAATTTCTCCTTTCTCTACCTTGTTAATATCGTCGTAAGCTTTTTCCCACAGCTCCTTTATTTTATCCAAATAATCTGGATTTAACTGACAATGACTTAGGTCAAGACTGACATTCGCTCCAGAAAATCCATAGTAATTTTTTACAAATTCTTTCCAATTAGCTTTCATTTTTATTGCACACTAAATTTTAATTGAGACGGTTTGCCTTTCACCAAGGACAAGACTTTTATGGGACTCCACTTGGGCACAGGTCCCGTGCTGTAACCGGTTGCGATAAGCGACCATTTTTGCATAAACCACACTCTGCAGAGATTGGTCCTAAAGACCATGGATACAACAGGGAAGACGGTTTCTTGAATGTCCCCGCGATCAAAATATTTTAAATACTTCCTTAAGTCTGACTAAAAGACAAATTTAAGATTATATATTAGAATCAGTCACCGTTCTCGACAACTCAATTACAAATAGAGCGGTATTTTTGTAATTTAGCTGCAAATGACAGATAAAATTTTCTTATGCTTTGGTGAAATACTTTGGGATTGTCTTCCAAAAGGACTTTTTCTGGGAGGCGCACCACTTAACGTCGCTTTCCACATAAACCAGTTTAAAGGATATACAGGATTGCCAATAAGCTCAGTTGGACAGGATTTCTTGGGGAAAGAAGTCATGAGGAGAATGAACGCCTTATCATTACCGACAAACGGTGTGCATATACACCCTTATAAGCAAACGGGGGCCGTTTTGGTTGATTTAAATTCTTCAGGTTCAGCTGGATATCAGTTTGTTGATGATTGTGCCTGGGACGAGATCAAGACATCAAAGAATCTTTTACCAAATTCAAAAGATGTTGCTGGGTTGATCATAGGGACACTCGCCTTCCGGTCTCAGCACAACATTAATTATTTCAAAGATCTGGTGAATTCATATTCAAAGATACCTCTTTATTTGGATATTAATTTTCGTCAACCGTTTGTGAACTTAGAATTGACTATGGAACTTTGCAAAAAAGCAACTTTGATTAAATTAAATCATGAAGAACTTGCACAAATTATGGGCCAAAGTTTAACCAAAGATTCTGATATCGTAGCTAAATGGGCTGCTGATTTATCTGAAATTTGTGGAAACCAAGACATAGTCGTGACGGCTGGCCACCTTGGCGCCGGAGTTTATGAACAGTCAATATCAAGGTGGCACTTTGAAAAATCAAAAAAGACTCAAGTTGTTGACACTGTTGGGGCAGGGGACAGTTTTCTAGCTACCCTTCTGGTATTTAAAGACTTAGGGTTTTCATATGAGGAGTGCCTGATTAAAGCGTGTCGGATAGGTGAGTATGTAGCGACACAAGATGGAGCGACTCCAAGCCTCCCTGAGAAGCTGTCCACATAATGGGCACTGGTGTATTTTATTTATGAAATAGAAAAAAAGGGGTCAAGAGGTATAAAAAACGTACCGTATTTGAAGATGCATTCAATGATGAGTGCAAATGAACAAATAACTTGTTCGAAGGTATGGGAGTTACCTGAAGAATCGAAACCTCCCGGGGCAAGGAAGCCCGAATAAAACTACCCTTAATGGGTGGACTCAATGGAAGGAGTCTAAAAAAATGGCAGTAGTAGTAAACACAAACTCAAATGCACTTACAAGTGCGCGTCTTCTAAACGAATCACAGTCAATGCTTTCCAAGTCTTTGGAAAGATTGTCATCAGGATCAAAAATAAATAATGCAGCTGACGATGCGGCTGGAGCAGCGGTTTCATTTCGATTCGATGCTCAAGTCAATCGATTGCAAGCAGCGAACTCAAATGTTGGCAACTTCACTTCCTTTGCTCAAACACAGGATGGGTTTTTAGGTAAGACAGCCAATGCATTAGATAGAATGTCTGAATTATCTGTTCTAGCTCAAGATGAGACTAAGACTAATGCTGACAGAGCCCTCTATCAAAAAGAGTTCTCAGAACTAGGTGATTATATCAATGACCTAGCGGAGAAGGACTTCAATGGTATTAGTTTGTTTGATGGAACAACTCGTGGTATCACAACCGATGCCGATGCAAACAAGTTCGATGCAACTGGTGTTAACTTGTCCGCATCAACATACACGACCGCCACTGGTGGTGACATTAGTACGTCTACATCTGCTAACACAGCATTGTCCAACGTCAAACTTGCGATTACTCAGCTCGCAAATGATCGAGCAACGATTGGTGCTAACATGTCAAGACTCGAATCTCACCGCAGTCAGATATCCATATTAAGTGATAATCTATCTGCAGCTAATAGCAGAATTAAGGATGTCGATGTCGCGCAGGAAAGTACTAACTTTGCGAGGTATAATATTTTGGTCCAGGCTGGAACATCGATGTTGGCTCAGGCGAACCAGCAACCGCAGAGTGCTCTTCGACTTCTCGGATAGTAAGAAGTATTGAGTTTTCACGGTCAGGGGTAAAACCCTGGCCTGTTTCAAAACAAAATTACTCTGATTGAAATACAGCAATCAACTCAAGCAGTAATTAGTCTTTGAAATCGATAAGTAAACGAGGGTTTTTTAAACCCAATAACTCGTAGTAATAAATTTAATAAGATGTTTGGATTAATTTTTTCAACTACCAAGGTAACCAGCATGTGCTTTGAAATGGAAATGAAAGGAAATCCATTTATCGATTTAGTTTTTGGCGATCAATCGCCGATGGTGTGTAGGAATAGTGGAATGAGTTCTATTTCTTTAGAGGAGGAGAGAAAAGTCGCATCGATGACATGGACATTGCTCATGAGGGTGCTAATTTTTCTCAGATGAATATTCAAGCTAGGGTAGGCATCTATCCATTGGCTCTGGTGGGTGCCCGTTATATCGGCACATACCAATTAAGGAATAACTTTTGGGAAAATTAGTTTTGCAAAAAATTGGAACGGGGAAATGATTCCTAGTTCCATTTTTCATTTAGGGACTTTGTTTGTTTATGATGACGTGCCTCTTTGTCGCTTTGGGGTTTTCAGTCAAAAAATCATTATAAATTATTCTTGCTTAAAGGTTTGTGATTATACATTCTGAGATGTGGCTATGGGAAGCTGTTTTCCCCGGCAAATAAAATATAAAGTTGTGTCGAAGTGAGGTAATACTGAGTCTATCAGATACCTTTCCATGTAGTACTAGTTATAAAGATTACTTTTATAACAAAATCGAAGGGAATAAATATAGTTTGAGTGGGAATTTTCTTTCTGACACACACCGATGATTTCACCCTCGCAGCAGAGAAAGCGATGGGATAAAAGTAAGAATTCGTTCTTCAGCCTGAGAGACCATAATTCTTCAATGTGAAATAATTTAAAGGTTCACTGAAGTATTCTTGAAATGAAGTGGTTGCGGGGGTTATTTCCTCTAAAGCATGAAATTATTCAGCGCTTATACAACTTCAAATACTCTCCTCATCGGCTTTTTTTAGAGTTTAATTTGTGATCCTTTCAGGCTGAGAAGCAAAGAATTCTCAGCCTGTTTTTTTTATCGCGGCAAAGGAGGCATTGGCGGAGCAGGGGACCAAGCTCGAGATGAACTTTGCTTCTCTACTGGAAATGGGGGATAAATTTGAGCTTGCTGATTTATATTACTTCCAGGAGGAACGGGGACGGGGCGTATTCTGGGGTACTTTGAAGCGATTTCTCTCCATATGCTTCTTTCAGATGGTTTCTTTTGGCTCCATTCGGCCAGTCCATCGACAAATTGTGTTTTGAGATTATTGGGAAACGACAAATAGCACACAAAAGCATGGGCGCAGTTCCGTTTTTCTTCCTCCTCCAGCCCTTGAAAAGCCCCCAACAATTTTTCCATCTCGATAGAAGGTTTAATCTGGTAGGCCTTCATAAAAGATAATTGTTTGTTGTGCGGGAGTTGGAGAAAATTATATAGATTATCCCATTCTGGTGCAGGTTTCGGCATCAATTTCTCAAGATCATAAAGGCGTGATGAAATACTTATCAAATAAGATACAGCTTCCTTTTTCGCCAATAAAAGGTCTCTATGAGCAGGTTTTATCCGATTCCAAAATCCGACACTTTGATCAATGTACTTTCTTAGGTGGGGTGGTACTTCTTGAACAGCTGAGGGATCAATGTTCCTATTACCCACCAACAACGGATCAAGGTAAAAATGTAACTCGGTTGCAATAAGTCGAAATTCCCGTTGGGATTCGGAAAGAGCCTCATACTCCATGATTTTGCGCTCAAGAATCCGTTGCACATTTGCCGGTTGTTTCTTTACGAATTGACTTCTTTCTTCAGGAGACCAATTCAGTATTGTTCTGAATTTTGAAATGGGCGAATGAGAACTATCCAATTCATTTATTCCCATTAAGGAAAAACCAATGCAGAAGATACCCACCGTGATAGCTGACGATAATATTACGTTCCAGCGATTGAGTTTTTCGATCTGTTTCATCTTTAAAGTTAGGATTTCTGTTGGTGTTTATTAATTATCTGATTTCCTTCATTGCCAAGAGAAGTTCTTTATCGATCATTTTTTCGACTTCAATCGAATAAACAATGGCAGGAAAATCCTGGAGAGTATCAGTGGCCAACATGTCAGCTGACAATTTTTCCGTGAGCTCAGGTATAACAGAGACGTCTCGGATTACTTGCGCATCCAAGGGGCGAGAGTCATGCTCGTTGATCCATTGGAAAGTAACGAAAACAATTAGCAAGCTGGCGAAAGATAAACTATACGGGTGACGACAATACCGAAAAAAGAGATTTAAAATTGAAGATTCGTTCAATAATGATTTTTTTGAGGACGAACACTTATTGGTCTCATGAATTTTTTGCATCACAGCATCGGCAAGATTATCCGAGGGACTGGAAATGGTCGCTCTGTGAACCAAAGCATTTAACGCCATTTCTTCCTGCCAAACCTCTTCGAGATGTGGATGATTCAGAAATAACTTTTTCAGCAGGGCCGTCTCATTTTCAGTTAGAGAACGAACTTGAGCAGTCTCTACTAAATTTTGAAATAATTCGGGAGCCATAGGAGAATTTAGAGGTTGTTCTTTATTTGTTTTTTATAGCCAGGGAAGGGGACCAGCTACCCTCGCTTAAATAGGGTTTTATTCGTACTTTCAAATGTTCACGCGCCCGAAAAATCAGTGACTTAGTAGCGCCAACAGAACATCCCAGCACTTTAGATATTTCTTCATAAGTAAGACGCTCTTGCTGAAAGAGTAAAAGAGCGGTTCTTTGCTTTTCTGGCACTTCAAAAAGTAATTTATTCAAAATGTCGACGAGCTCGTCTTGAAGGACTATTTGTTTTGCATTCTCTGTTTTTGGGTCGCTGATTTGATACGACCCATTTTCTGTTTCATTGGATAATTGCTCTAAGGAGAACGCCTGTTTTCTTTGACGGCGACGAATTTCATTGAGGCAAGTATTTCGGGCAATAGTAAAGATCCAAGCCTTGAATGATCCCGATGTGCGAAATTTGTCCAAATTCTTGTAGACTTGTAAAAAAACGACTTGAGTCAGGTCTTCTGCCTCAAAGGCATCGATCACCATTCTCATTGATAATTGATAAATGGACTGCTGATACCTTTCGATTATAAGGCGAAAGGCCGTATCGTCACCCTGTTTCACTCTTTGGATGATCTCCGAATCTGATGGTTCAGTCGGCAAGTCCATGATCTATGATACACCTCATTTATTAGAAAGTTTCGAACAGATTACACGGAAACAGATCATTTTTCACCACTGGAATTGTTGGTTTTCCAATCCATTTTCACTGTTAAATGCATTGTTAATGCTTCATTGTATGGTGGAGTCTTGAATATTTCAGGATAACAACACTTCAATATTATAAATGGAGATAAAACAACTCAAACTCGATCAAACACTGAGCCAGGCTGAAATTATCAAGCGGCTAAAGGATTATTTGAAACAAGTTTCGGCTGAACTCCGGGACGCCCACAAAGGCCCCCTTGGAGGAATGGGTAGCTGCCAATTAAGAGCTGAAAAATTAGATTATCTCTTTAGGGCTGTCCTCTCTGTTTTGCCCGAAACAAAAGATGGTAAGGTCGATGAGTTGCCTATTTCCGTTGTTGCTGTCGGTGGCTACGGGAGAGGCGAACTCAACCCATTCAGCGACATTGATATTTTAATTCTACACCCACCCGGAATGCTCAATCAGAATATGCCGGACAATGAGCTCACCTCAATTACCGATGGGATTCTTTACAAGCTTTGGGATTGTGGCTTGAAAGTTGGACACGCCGTCAGAACCATAGACCAATGTGTGCATCACGCTAAAGAGGAGATGCAGTCTATGACGGGTCTATTAGAGGCGCGATTTATTGGTGGTAATAAAAATCTCTTTGAGAACTTGGAAGCAGCCATTATGAAGAAATGCATTTCAGGATTCGAAGATGAGTATATGGAGATGCGGCTCAAAGACCAAACAGAGAGAAGACATAATTATGGCGGTTCTCCATTCCTTCAAACCCCAAATGTAAAAAATGGATGTGGAGGATTGAGGGATTTTCAAAACTTACTCTGGATGACTTATTTTAAGTTTAGATTGAGAAGGCTTGAAGACCTCGTTGATAAAAAGGCACTGACTCTGGACGAATGCGAAAAACTAAAAGCAGCTTACGATTTTCTCTTAAAAGTAAGGTCTGAACTTCATTATTTGGAAAACCGTCCCATAGATACTTTGGAAAGGGCGAATCAACATCAATTAGCCAAAGCCCTTAAATACCCGCAAAGATCCATGGTGCGTCTGATAGAAGCTTTCATGCACGATTATTATGTGCACGTGAGAAACATTTTTCTTATTTCCAGAACAGCAGAAAAAAATCTGGCTATAATAAAGCACAAAAACATTCTGCCTACTTTTAAACAAGTTATCAAAAGTAGATCAAAAGCAGCTAGAAAACAGGCTATTGATGTCTTTATTGTCTCTGAAGGTCATTTAGAATGCCCAAAATATCAGGATGTCGTCGATCAACCGCAAAAACTAATGCGGTTGTTTTTGTACGTGCAAAAATTAGGACTAGACCTTCACCCTTCACTGGAATCCTCTATACGTAACCACGTCAAGGAGCTAGGCACGGAATTCCAATCAGATCCTCAAATTATCGAAACTTTCCTTGAGATAATAAACAAGAGAGGAAGCGTCGCTCCAATTTTACGAATGATGCACGAACTTGAGGTGCTCGGTAAATTCCTCCCAGAATTTGGTAAAATGACCTGTTTGGTCCAACATGAATTTTTACATCAATACACAGCGGATGAACACACACTCGTCTGCATCGAGCACCTCGATAAAATATGGTCCGCAAAAGACAAACCTCATGTCAAATACCAAGATGTATTTCGCGAACTTGAAAATCCATTCGAGATTTATCTCGCTTTATTACTTCACGACTGTGGAAAGGCCGCCCAAGGAAAAGCGCATGAAATTGTAGGTGCCAGAATGATGAATAGAGTAGGGAAAAGATTCGGACTTAAGAAAAGTAGTCTGAATAGAATCTCTAAAGTCGTTGAACATCATCTTCTCATTCCAGTGATTAGCCAAAGGAGAGATTTAGACGATCCAGACGTCATTGAAGAGGTCGCTGGGATTTTAAAATCAAGAAGACTACTCAGAATTCTTGCGATTCATACTTTCTGTGATTCCATGGGGACCAGCTCTTCGCTCTGGAACGAATTTAAAGATATGCTTCTTTGGCAACTTTACCACAAAACATACAAAGTTCTGGATGGCAATACTGAATTCCTCCATCTACAACAAGAAGAATACAATAACAAACTAAAGCGTATCAAACGCTTGGCTCATGGAAAATTACCTCAAGCTGAAATAAAGGCCCACTTTGATAATCTACCGGAGAAATACTTCACTTCGACTGATCCGGATGAAATCGTCCTGGACATGGAACTTGTGAGTGACTTCTTGTCTTTGCAATTTCAAGAAAATCAAAACCCATTTAAACCTATCATTCATTGGAACCATAACGAGTCGAGAGGATACTCAACAGTTAAAATATGCACATGGAATAGAAAGGGATTCTTCGCTAAACTAGCAGGATCCGTAAAAGTGACAGGCCTTACCATTCTTTCTGCTCAAATATATTCAAGGCTAGATGGTATTATTATTGATACTTTTGTCTTAGTAGATGCAACCATTGGAAAAATTCCAAATGAGAAAAAAATATTAGAATTTGATTCCTTATTGGAAGAATCGTTGAGCCAAGACGTCCAGTTTGAAAAATTACTGAAGAAAAAAGAAAAAGCACGTCCAACCGGACAGTCTGACTTGGATGCAGTTATCGAATCCAACATCAGACTTAGAAATGATCTTTCAGAGCAATATAACGTCATCGAAGTCGTTGCACCTGATGAACCAGGCCTTCTTTTCCATTTAAGTAGTATAATATCTGAGTTAAATCTCGATATCTGGTTGGCAAAAGTCATCACAGAAAGAGGAGCGGCTATAGATACGTTCTATATCGCTGAAGTAGAAGGTAGTAAAATTAACGATGAAGAACAGCTTGAATTTATTTTAAATAAACTCCGTCATACTCTCTCGAATGTGGTGGAATCCTTTGACCCAGAAAAAGAAACTAACGGAAATCAACTGGAAAAATCATAAACATTTTCAACCGCTTTTCTCGCAGCCTTTAAACAGGCCTCTCGCGAATATCCAATGCTCGTTATATGCCCCATTTTGCGCCCAACACGAGATTTGGTCTTTCCATACCAATGGATGTTAACTTTCTCATTACCAATGGATCTAGGCAGGCCTCCTGGCCAACCTTCACCATCTTTCTCTCCAAGTATATTAACCATTACAGCTTGTGGAAGAATCATCTCAGTAGAACCAAGAGGGAGACTAAGAACAGCCCTAACATGATTTTCAAATTGGGAACAATAGCACCCTTCAATGGTATAATGTCCAGAATTGTGCACTCTTGGAGCTAGTTCATTAACTATGATTTGGCCCGTCTGAGTTTCGAACATTTCAACCCCAAATGAACCAATACCGCCAACAGATTTGACAGCATCAACCGCGAGATCTATAGCTGTCTGTTTTTGATTATCAAACGCTTCAGCAGGGCAAACGACTTCATGGCAAATATGATCTCTCTGGAACGTCTCTACCAATGGGTAGGTCACGGTGCTTCCGTCGGTATCCGTGCATACCATGACTGCAAGTTCACGTTCAAAAGGGACAAATTTTTCACAAAATAAAGAAACCTTACCACCGCCCAAGGTTTTCCATGCGCGGCTTATATCCTCAGGTGAAGCTACCGTGGTATTCCCTTTACCGTCGTACCCCAATTTTCTGGTCTTTAAAACTAAAGGCCAGCCAAATTTTTGACCCGCTTTTTCCAATTCTTCTTCAGTTTCAACGGAAATAAAATCTGCGACGGAAACCCCGTTCTCAACAAGCCGAGTCTTTTGGAAATACTTGTCTTGAACTATTCTAACCGAATCCGAATTAGGCAATACGACTGTTCCAGCGTCTTCAGCTTTCTTTAGTATATCTGCTTCAACAAATTCACTTTCTAAAGTCACTACATCACAACTTTTAGAAAAATCGATCAGAACTTCCGGATCTTCCCAATCACCAACGACAAATTCCGAAGCAATCTGAGAAGCAGGGCAATCATTTGATTTTTCAATAACCCGGGTTGACACACCGAGTTTACCAGCTGCTTGACACAGCATTTTTGCCAGCTGGCCGCCACCAATGATGCCCAAGATGGGGATATTATTCCAATGAATTTCTCTGTCCCTCTGCATTGAGGATTTCGCCTTTATTAAAACATTGATGCTACGTCTAGTTGACGCGCATGGGCATTATGACGTAGAGGAATGGACCATTTATTTTGAGGACACCCGGACTCAACTGGTCCAAAAGCTCAAAATATACCTCGTCATCTTCTACAATTTTAAGAGGATCTATGAGAAAAGATGGATTGAAAGCCACCGATATTTCTTCTTCATCAAATTTGACAGCAAGAGATTCTCTTACTTCTCCAACCTCTGGTGCATTTGCTGTAATTGTTAATGAATTAGAGGCAAAAGTCATCTTGACCGAGTTCGATTTGTCGCTGGTCATCAATTCGGCTCGCCTAAGAGATTGCATGAATTCTTCACGCATGATCGAAATGCGGTGTTTGACTTGCTTAGGTATAACCTGCCTATAGTTCGGATATTTACCATCAACCAGCTTCGCCAAAATTTTGGTAGGATTAACAGACTCTCCAGAGAGAGAATACTGAACATGCGTCTCTGAAAATGAAATTTGAACCTGACCGCTATTGCCAAGCAACCGACCGAGCTCAAGAATTGCTTTAGTCGGGACAACGGCATCAACATCGACCTCGTCAGAATCTTTTAGTTCTTTATCAACCATGGCCATTCTCCGACCGTCAGTGGCAACCATGGTGATTTTGCCCTCTTTGACGGAATGAAAAATACCATTGAGAATATGCCGAGATTCATCACTTGAAATAGCGTATTGAGTTTTCTTGACCATATCCTTGTAGTCCTCTTGTTCCAATACAAAGTTCTTAACATCTTCTGGACATTGAGGGACTGGATATTCAATAGAGGGAATGCCTTTGAGTTTAAAAAAGGAATTACCACACTGAATTGAACATTGGTCCTGATCAGAAATCGATATACTGATTTCGCCTGCAGGCAATTCTTTGGTAATACCAAACAATTTTTTTGCTGGAAGGGTGATTTCTCCACCGTTTTCTATTTTGGCAGGGATTTCGCAGACCACTGAGACTTCGAGGTCAGATCCAGTTAATTCCAATCTTTCGCCATCGGCTTTCAGGAGAATATTTGACAATATCGGTCTATTGGGCCTATTGCTAACGACACTCTGCACAGCTTGCAGACCCGAGACCATATCTTCTTTTGCTACGGCTAAATTCATCTTCTGATACTTTCTGACGATATAATAAAGATTTCTTTTTTAATTAAAAAGAAACTTATTATTAGTCCCTGTTGATATGTGAATAAAGGAGAATCTTCTTCTCAGTCAATGAGTTAATCAGATTCTGCAATGTGTAAAAGTCATCCAAAATCTTAAGGAGTTCTAGCCAACAACCTTATTCATTAAAACGACAGCTTAAAAAACGCGGTTATACTGCGCTTACTCACAGCTTACTGACATTTGACAGAATTTCCGTTAATCCTTGGAAATTTGAATGATTTTTGGGAGACAATTGAGTAGATGTTGGATCTCATCTTCTGTGTTTTCCCGTCCCATTGATATCCTGACTAAAGCGCTGGATTCTTCCCTAGTCGCTCCCAAAGCTTCGATTACATGAGAAGGTTCTATAGATCCAGCGGAGCAGGCAGACCCACTGGATACGCAAACGCCCTCCAGATCAAAGTTGGCAATGAGCATCATCCCATCGGATTCTTTAACCGTAAATGAAAGCGTGTTGCTGAGGCAATTTTCCATTGGGCTTCTGCACGTAACGCCAGCGTGGTTGTTAATTTCTTCAGCAATTTTCTCCTTCCATTCAAGAATATTTTTTCTTTGAAACACCGGATGCACAGTAAAATTTTCTATGGCATACGTTAGGCCAGCTATGTTTGGCAGATTTTCCGTGCCTGCGCGTCTCTCGTTCTCATGACCACCTCCGAATATTATAGGGTGGGGAAGTAGTGGGGACTTTATGTAAAGAGCCCCAGATCCTTTTGGTCCATGAAATTTGTGACCACAGACAGAAACGAGATCTGCATTGAAAATTGATATGTTTTCCACAGGCTCTTTTCCGAACCATTGGACGGCGTCGGTATGAAATAGGACCTCTTTATCCCGGCAAACTTTTCCAATTTCATGAATGGGTTGAATGGTCCCAATCTCGTTATTCGCCGCTATGATGGAAACGAGCACCGTGTCTGATTTAATTGCCCTGGAGACATCCTCTGGATCCACGAAACCATCAGGAGATACGTCAACTCTGGTGATGGAATAACCCTCGTATTTCTCTAAGTATTCGAGTGCATGTAAGACAGCATGATGCTCAATTTTAGAGGTGACAATGTGTTTTCCTTTTTCTCTTAATAACCGAGCGGTGCCAACTAGCGCTAAGTTATTACTTTCAGTTCCTCCGCTTGTAAAAACGATTTCACTCGGTTTGCATTGCCATACCTTTGAAACCCTATCACGATAGTCATCCAGTAAAAAGCGAGCACGTTGTCCAATGTGATGAACACTAGATGGGTTGCCATGCTCAGCCTTCAACACCTTAACCATTTCATCTGAAACGTCATTATCCAAAGGTGTCGTAGCATTATAATCAAAGTAATATGAAGGTTTCATCATGGAAGTTTTGTTGTTGTATTCTCTTCCTAATTCAGAAATATCAGCCCTACTATGCCAACAAAAAGACAATAGAATGCAAACCAATGTAATCTTTCCTTTTGAACTATGACCATCATTGTCTTGATTGCAAGGATGCCGGAAACAAAAGCAGTCAGCATACCTAATAACAGAGGAGTCCAATTCATAATCTCATCACCTCGGATGACATCAATTAAATCAAGAGCTGTCGCGGCAACAATCACAGGAACAGACATCAGAAATGAAAAACGTGTGGCTTCTTCTCGTTTCGTTCCAAGATAAAGCGCCATCGCAATAGTAGATCCTGACCGAGATATTCCTGGCATCATGGCAAAACTTTGCGCTGTTCCTATGGCTAAAGATTTCCACCATGTGATTCTCCCGGATTGGTTTCCTCTTATCATGGTGAATAATAGTAGAATTCCTGTGATAAGAAGCATTCCACAAGCAAACCGAGCACTCGTAAAAGCCTCTTCGATTACATCCTTAAATAAAATATAAATAATACCCGTGGGAATCATGGTCAGGGCAATATGGACTGACATTCGGAATCCTTCTTTCGCTTCGTAGTTTTCTCTCCAAGATTTGGGCTTAGAGATGGATGCTATTCCTTCGATAAGCATTTTTCTCAAATAGGAGAAAAAAATTACGGTAATGCTTAAAACAGTCCCAAAATGAACAAAAACTTCAAATGTCGTCCCACCATACTCATTTTCTATGCCAAACAACTCTTCTCCAATTACCAAGTGACCGGATGAGGACACTGGTAAAAATTCTGTCAATCCTTGTATTAAGCCAAGTAAAATGCCTTCCCACCAATTCATATTGTGTTAATAACCTGTGGAAAATGGAGGTGTTATTCACAAAAGAAAAGTTAAATTTGCCATCATTTTGTGAATAAGCCTCGAAATCGAGTTAAGTGTTTAATTTTTCCCTGTATTTTCAGATGTTGAGAGTTTGAAATCAAGATCTTGAAAATGTTGATAAATTTTTCTTGGAATACCATCTTATGAAGTAACTCTTTAAAAAAGGCGAAAATATGGCATCAGAGTTTAAAGTGCAAAGACGGGTGGAATTCTCAGAAACGGATATGGCAGGGATAATGCATTTCTCCAACTTTTTTAAATTTATGGAAACAGCCGAACATGGTTTTCTGAGGAGTTTAGGATATTCGGTCGTCACAGAGCAAACAGATCCACCAGTTGGTTGGCCACGAGTTCATTGCGAATGTGACTATTACAAACCCGTTCGCTTTGAAGATCTCGTTAATATTCACTTGAAGGTAATTAAAAAATCGCAAAAAACAGTTAAATACCAATTCGACTTCACCCTAGATGACACTCCTGATGATTTAATTGCCAGAGGAATCATTGTTGCTGTATGCGTTACCAAGGACCCTAAATCCAACAAAATGATTTCAGTCCCAATCCCTAAGGATATGAATAAGTCGATCGATATCTTTGAGAATTAACGCCCATTTTTAAATTAAGATCAGCACTACGGCACTTTTTAGCGTGCCCAAAAAAAAGAGCGACCACATTGATCGCTCTTCCGAAATCCTTAATTGGCAATAAATTAATCATCCACCACCAGAGGTTCCTGTTATTAGAGTGGATAAAGCCATAGTCCCATCAGCAGAGCCATCCATATTATCAACAGATGCGGGAACAGATGTCGCGGTGACTTCATCTGCCACTGTGGCTCCTATGTTGTATGTTTCACCAACAACCGATTGTGGTACGGCGCCACCCTTTAAGTATGCATAAATAGCAGCATCAGATGAAGATGAATCAGCGGCAGGACCCAATCTGTTTTCCAGTGCCCATTGTTGTTTGGCAGCATCAATCATTCGCAGATTATTATAGATTGATTGACGTTGGGTAGTCTCACGTGCTTTTACAAAATTAGGCACCGCGATTGCTGCAAGCAAACCAATGATCGCCACGACGATCATAATTTCCACTAGCGTGAATCCTTTTTTATTATGATTTTTAGTTTTAATTTGCATATTCTTCCTTAATTATAAGATAATCTCCACTTATCCCATCGGAAGGTTTTCGCATTCCTAAACAATTTTTTTCGAAACCTAGAAGTTCTTGGAAACTCTCAACTTATGAATAATAACCTAAATTCATAGGAATAATAACCTAAATTCATAGGGTTCAATCGCATACAAAAGTAACCTTTTGACTATTAATTAACAAATTGCAGACCGTGAAGGGTTGAATTCACTGTCTCATTTCAATACCTTTTAGTTAAAATAGAGTGCAAAAAACAAAAAAGCAGATGATCGACTGGAATCATGGGAAATGGTTTGTCGCGGGACACAGAGGATTGGCAGGCTCTGCTTTGCTAGCAAAATTAGGCAAAAAATCGGTCTCAGAAAATAACCTCGTATTGCGCTCACGTTCTCACCTAGACCTTAGGGATAAAAAGGAGGTTATGGATATGTTCAAGTCCGAATCACCCGACTATGTCATCATAGCTGCAGCAGTAGTCGGAGGCATAGATGCCAATAGAAAATATCCTGTCCAATTCTTAAAGGATAACCTTGAGATTCAAAGTAATATCATCGTCTCCGCGCATGAGACAGGAGTTAAAAAACTTCTCTTTCTAGGAAGTTCTTGTATCTATCCCAAAAATTGCCCTCAGCCCATGAAACCGGAGCATTTGCTGTCTGGGACACTTGAGGCGACCAACGAATGGTATGCTATCGGAAAAATTACCGGAATAAAGCTATGCCAGGCATATGCCACGCAATACGGAAGCAATTTTATTTCGGTAATGCCCACAAATCTCTACGGCCCGGGTGATAATTACCACCTTAGCAACTCACACGTTTTGCCTGCGCTCATCAGAAAATTTCACGAGGCGAAAGAAAAAGGATTGGATACAGTTACCTGCTGGGGTGATGGCAGCCCGAAACGTGAATTCCTTCATTCCTCTGACTTTGCGAGTGCCTGTCTGTTTGCAATGGAGAATTACGACAATAATGAAATCCTCAACATTGGATCCTCCCAAGAGGTTTCTATCAAGGAGCTGGCGGAAACTATCTCATCAATTGTCGGATTCTCCGGATCTATTATTTGGGATACCTCTATGCCAAACGGAACACCGAGGAAACTAATGGATTCCTCGGTCTTAAGGAACATGGGATGGACTCCGAAATTTTCGCTGGAAGAGGGAATCAAAGAAACATATCAAGACTTCCTCAAAGGGTATAATGAAAGGTCCGTATCTTGACACTACTATATAGAGTAGTTTAATCTATACCTCATAACGAGATATAGGGTTTAATGCGCTGTCCAAAATGCAGCTGTCAGGACGATAAAGTCATCGATTCACGATCCTCACGTGAAGGCTCCACCATACGCCGTCGGCGTGAATGTGTTGGCTGTGGTTTCCGCTTCACGACTTACGAAGAAATCCAAAGCGACAACATCATGGTTGTAAAACGCGACGGGCGGCGTGAATCACTCAATAAGGAAAAACTTTTGGGTGGCATTGTGAAAGCCTGCGAAAAAAGGCCAGTAAGTCGGGCCGAGCTCGACGAACTTGTGGCAACCATTGTCCAAAGAATTATCCAGGAATTCGATAGAGAAATCCCTTACCAAAGAATTGGTGAACTCACCATGAATGGACTGCGGGTCCTCGATAAAGTGGCATATGTGAGGTATGCCAGCATATATAGGGGATTCGAAGAAGCTGCCGATTTTGTCGAAGAAGTTGAAAAACTAGAATCTAGAAAAAATGATACGGCCACACTCAGATTACCTGGTATTTGAATTGGATTCGGGTGAATCCATTCTTTGTTCTGTAGAAGCAATTGCTTTCGAGCTCGTCGAGGCGGTCGCAGGTCTCGCGGACCGAAACATCATCGAAAATGCGGCGCGTGCTGTTGTTCACTACTTTCGTGAAGAACTCCGCCGAGAGACGGTTAGTATTCATGAATTCATTGATTCCCTCTCATTTGTTTTAAAAGAGTTTGGATATGAAGTGGAAATAAGAAATATCGAAAGCCAATATTCAGAAGAGCAGGGGGAATATTTGGGCGAAGTTGAAATAATGAAGGAAAGATCTCAGTCCAACTCTCTTGTTGAAATTTTAGAAAAACAGCGGAAAACAGGTGCATTAATGGAGCTAGGCTTCTTTAAAAAAATACGTGAGATTGTCGCTCATGAACTTCAGGGTAACCCTGACATCCTTCTTTTTACCGAATTAAGACCTTGTGTGCAGTCCATGCTGGCTTCTTCAAAGTGGACACGGCGTTGCGAACTATTTAGTCAGCAAATAATCTCCTACATCGAAGCGTGCCTTTGCCAAGACGGCAATGTAAGAAACATGCGGATGGTCATCCGTTGAGTTAGACTTTTTGAAAAATGACACTTTTTGAAAAAATAATAGCAAGGGAGATTCCAGCAGATATCGTCTATGAAGATGACCTTGTCCTGGCGTTCAGGGATATAAACCCACAGGCCCCGACGCATATCTTGACTATTCCCAAAAAGCCCATATCTAGAGTGGGAGAGGCAGCTGAAGAAGATCAAATACTCCTCGGCCATATTTTATTAACAGCCTCCAAAATCGCAAAAGAACAAGGCCTTTCAGAATCCGGTTTTAGACTCGTTATTAATAATGGTAAAGACGGCGGAGAATCAGTCCCCCACCTCCATCTTCACATACTGGGTGGGCGATCACTAAACTGGCCTCCTGGATAATAAAATTAGGCTTTCGTTTCGGAGTGCTGCGGACGACCTCGCTTAAAGATTTATTCGTGAGTAAAACAGGCACATCCCGTGATACCTCAAAAAGAGTATGAACATGAGCGTATGTTAAAATAATGAGAGAGTTCAGATCGCTGTCTTGGGCTGGCGTGTGAAACCCTTTTTTGGGTTTATTAAATAAAATGGATTGATCGTAATTGGAATCTGTAGATGGACACCTATCATTGCACAAAAGAGGTGTGAAATTCTATGATCCGATTCCTAAAAATGAAAAATGTAAAACTTTTTTCAATAAGCTTCTAAAAAACACACCTGAAGGTTAAGCCGTGATGGTGGCTCGTGCCCCCGTTATGTAACGCACTTACAAGGCTAGTAATTAGCTCAAACAGCTTACCCAGGGCTGATATATGAAACCCTTTCAGGGGCAATCAACAGTAAGTAAAAAAATCATGAGTGGGCCGTATTTGACCACGTTGGACATTCCTAAGAGAAATTTTTAATGGTGGGTAAGGTTTTAAATATCACCACTTAAATCAGAAATTATTTAAACAAACCAGCCGAGGGCAACGCCCGGGGTAATGGCAAACCAACTGCCACCCTGTAATTGCCAATCAACATATGAATATAATTTATTCGCATTAAAACCCCTTAAATCATTCTCATCAGGCAGTCGCTGGAGGAACCGACTTACTTCTTTGTCTTCTTCGGTGACTTTCTATTTGGATAGCACGTTTTACATATTTCACAAACGGTACCGTTGCACCCTCTAGCCGTGCAATGTTCCCGACCATAAAAAATGATCTGAAGGTGTAATTTGTTCCATTTGTCTTCGGGAAAAATCTTTTTTAAATCTTTTTCTGTTTGTTCTACATTTTTTCCTGAGGTGAGGCCCCACCGTTGGGCGAGTCTATGAATGTGTGTATCTACCGGAAAAGCGGGAACGCCAAAAACTTGGCTCATGACGACAGAGGCTGTTTTGTGTCCTACCCCGGGTAATTTTTCTAGTTCCTCAAATGAGCACGGGACCTCTCCAGAAAACTTTTCGATTAAGATTAGCGAAAGATCAGATATAGCCTGTGCTTTTCTTGGCGCCAAGCCACAAGGTCTTATGATGTTCTCTATATCCGAAACCTTTTTCTGGGCCATTTTCTCTGGACTACTTGCAAAGGAAAAAAGATCTGGAGTAATTTTATTCACTCTGATGTCAGTGCATTGAGCCGAAAGCAGAACAGCTATCAGTAAGGTATAGGCATCTGCATGATCGAGAGGTATAGGTGTTTCCGGATAGAGCTCTTCCAGCCTTTCTTGAATAAATTTTGCTCTCTCTGATTTGAGCATTGAAATTGTGCCCCTCTTTAAATACAAACGCCTATTTTAATTCCACAGAATCTTTAGTTCTTACGTTGTCCACCAGCCTCCAAATATTTTTTGTATTCTCATTCCTTAATTCAATAGGCAGCGAGGAGTCGGGGAAGCCTTGATAAGAGATGGGCCTGACGAATCGATCGATGGATGCTGTGCCCACAGATGTAAAAAAGCTGTGACTTGCTGCAGGATATGGACCACCGTGTTGCATAGATGCACAAACTTCAAGGCCAGTAGGAAAGCCATTGATAATGAGGCGCCCGGCTTTCCTTTCCAAAATAGTAATAAGATCTTGGAAATTTATTAAATCGTTTTCATTGGCGTGTAGTGTAACGGTAAGCTGCGCATCTAAGCTTTCGGCAAAGTCTTTTAGGCTTCCCTCGTTCTCGCCTGAGAGAAGGATTGTGGATGGCCCGAAATTTTCTTCAGCGAGTTGCGCCTCCTTGAGGTATGTTTCGATTGTTGCTTCAAAGACATGGCAGGACGCCTCTGTTTTAATCGAATCCGGTGCTTGCTCTGAATGACCAACGACTTTGACTTCATTTGTCGACTTAATCCTATCCAACCCATTGGCGTATGCTGTAGCTATTCCTTTATGCAGCATAGAAGCATTGGGGCAGGATTTTACCAATTCCGAAAGCTGCGAGGAAAATTGAGAGAGTACATCGGACTGGATACCTAGTGCAATTCCCGGGCTGGTACAGAATTGTCCAACCCCCATATTTACAGATTGTATGAGCCCTTCTGCTATTGCTTTCCCTCTTTCCGCCATGGCTCCGGGGAGGACAAATACAGGGTTTGTACTTCCCATCTCAGCATAAACTGGTATCGGTCTCTCTCTTTTAGCCGCTAGATCCATTAAAGCCCGCCCACCTCGCAGTGACCCGGTAAAGGCTACTGCTTCTGATGCTGGGTGATTGACCAGGGCGGCACCAACAGAGTTGGAAACTCCTTGAAGTAAGGAAAAAGACCCTTCAGGCATTCCAGATTTTTCTACGGCTCTTCTAATCGCTTCTGCCAATAATTCACAGGTTCCAGGGTGCGCCGGATGTGCCTTAACAACGACAGGGCACCCGGCGCCAATAGCACTCACTGTATCGCTACCGAAAACCGATATTGCCAGTGGAAAATTACTAGCGCCAAAAACGACAACCGGCCCAATGGGCTTTAGCATTCTTCTAACATCTGGCTTTGGAACAGGTTGTCGGTCTGGATTAGGTAAATCAATTCTCGCATCTACCCAGCTACCCTCACGAAGAATATTAGCAAACATCTTACACTGATTAACGGCCCTTCCTCTTTCCATAGTTAATCTGGGTAATGGTAATCCCGTTTCTCTTTGTGCACGCTCTAGCAAACCATCACCTAGTGCCATGACTTCATCCGCCATACAATCCAGGAATTGAGCCCTTTGATCCGCTGATTTATTCCTCAGCTCATCAAAAGCATCCTTTGCTCTGGACATGGCCTCATCTACTTCTGCTTCGGTAGCATCATAGAACTTTGGCTCGAGAGCATCCGAGTTTGATGGGTCAAAAGCGGTGAATCCAGACGATGATGTGGATGCCTTCCACGCTCCGGCGATAAGTTGGTTTCCTGTGATTTTCATTTGGGCGTTATACTATGGATTTTGATGGTAATTGTCATTGAAGACTTTGTTATTTTTGTTTTGTGAAGTCTTCTATTTCACTTCTTGAAATTGGGTTCCATTCAAATGAAGCATAATTCGTCTCTATACCCTGTTTATTAAAATAACATTCAAAATCTGTTTTTATCTTTTTCAGGTAATCAGGTGTTTCTATTGGGGTGAATTCAGGGTCCCCCATAAAAACAATTTTCATTTGTTCAAAATACGGAACATTGTCTGTTCTTACAAAAACACATCCCCCCGGTTCTAAAACCCGTGCTAACCAACGTGTCATTGATGGTCTGAATAATCTATTCCTAGAATGCTTTTTCTTAGGCCACGGATCGGGAAAGTATATATGTATTTTTGAAATGCTTGACGGTGGAATTAAATACCTAAGCACATAACTGATCTCATGCCTCATGCCGCAGAGATTGGTAAGTTTGTTCTTTTTGGTAAAACGCTCAATTTTTTTGAGGCGCCCGAGAAGCCGTTCAATGGCAATAAAGTTTTTGCTGGTTTCTTGGGAGGCTATTTTTGTGATAAATGACCCGTCCCCAGCTCCAAGCTCAAGTTCGATGGGATGTATATCTGGAAAGATATCCTTAAAATCCAACGACCTTTGAATGTCTAGGGGATAAAGTAATGGTATGAAATTAAATGTTTTCAACGGTTCGTTTTCCTCTCACTTAAGCCAAAAATTTATATTCAAGAAGGACCTATTACCAATTTAAAAGACTCACCGCAGACGAAAACCTATCCCAGAAGTTTTCATCGCTAGAGAGCCAATTTCAGCAACTGAAAAATACCCTCATTGAAAAGCGGCCTAAAATATTTTTTGCAAACACGAAAATGTTTCTATGAATATGGAGGAATCCATTTTCCCGTCATATGCGATAAATCAATTTTATTTCTGCGAACTGAAATCCAACGAAACTCTCTCTCAAGCTCATGAGCATTGATTTTATTTTCCTGGGTCTACCTTCTTGGTCTCACTTTAGAAACCCAAAAGTGTGCGGTACTCCCCCCTTTATACTCAGAACTTGGGATTACCTAAGTCATAGTTCCGGTAAGAAAATGGTTTGCAGAGAACAATATGTTCCATCTCTTACCCATGCCTACGAGCCCGGCTTTTGCTGTCAAGAGAAGCAACTAAAGACGTTGAGCTCGGCTTTTTAAATTCTGTAACTTTAACCGAAATCATAATTGAAAGACCACGAAGCTTCGAAACACAGAAAACTATTTATTTTTTGTGGGCCAAAGGTCTCAGTGGGAATTTTCAATATTTTGTCAATAAGCGTAATCCCTCTCAACAATCTCTGCTGGATTCAGATGGTTTAATCAAAGAGGAATTGAGGCCGCTACTTTAAATGAGTTACAAGAAGGTAGAAGTGGTAATAGGATTTTTTACTTCTAAGATTAGAAGATGATGTGTTTGCACGCTCTCTACGGCGTACAATGGATTAGAACTCTTTTCCCCTAAATCCAAGATACGCATGCGACCAGGACTTTCGAAGAAGTTCTGAGCCGCTTCAATAATCTCTGTTTTCTTTCAGCGAAACAGGCTTGTCAAAAATGAGAGATGTAACGAAGCCTTGTCGGATTGAGCGAGGATTATTAAAGAAATCTTTCGTATTAGTTGCAAAAGATAGGCTTTCAGTTTTTTTCTTGGATTTTGTTTTTTCCCTTACCTCTTCCAGTTTTTTGATAGCTAATTGCTGCTTGCGTTTTGCTTCCTCGATTTCCTTTTCTTTTTGACTGGCCAAAAGGGTGTCGTCTAAAACAATTGGCTTTTCGACCTCTTTTCTTTGCCTTTCTTCTTCAGATGAGCGCGGTGGTTCCCTGGTAGCGGATCTGTCTTGAACTCGTTCTTTAAGCTCTTTGAAGAGCCTCTCTTCATAACTCAAAGGAGGTGGCCCGACAGTTCTTGGGTCGTTAGGAGGTAAATCTAATTCAGATAACTCTTCCAGTTCATCACTATTTTTTTTGCCTTTCTTTTTAGCCAGTCCTGATAAAGCAGATATGACAGCAAAAATTAATAAGGGAATTAAATCTTCCATGTGATGTGCTTTGTTATAAAAAAGGGTCAGCTTCAGAATTTAAGCTGACCCCCATTTAAATTTAATTATCCTCTGAATCTTTGGTTGAATCACCAATGCCTTCGCGCATGTTAGTGTCAGCCTCAACATTTTTATATTTAATGTAATCCATAACGCCAAGATTTCCGGATCTGAACGCTTCAGAGATCGCCTGCGGCACTTGTGCCTCTGCTTCAACAACCTTCGCTCTCATTTCTTGCGTCTTCGCCAACATTTCTTGTTCGGATGCAACAGCAGCAGCGCGCCTTACTTCAGCCTGAGCTTGAGCAATGAGTTTATTCGCCTCAGCTTGTTCGGCCTGCAGTTTCGCCCCAACGTTTGCGCCAACATCCAAATCAGCAATGTCTATGGAGAGAATTTCGAATGCAGTATTTGCATCGAGGGCTGTGTCCAATACTTTTTTGGATATGCGGTCCGGATTCTCTAAAACCTCTTTATAAGTATCTGCGGAACCGATTGTGGAAACAATTCCTTCACCAACTCGTGCTACTACAGTTTCCTCGGTAGCACCACCGACAAAGCGATCGAGATTTGTTCTCACGGTGACGCGTGCTTTTGCTTTTATCACGATTCCGTCTTTTGCGACGGCATCTATTGTGCGCTTCTCGCCCGACGCACCCGGACAATCAATAACACGCGGATTAACCGACGTTTTAACAGCAATCAAAACCGTTTTATCCGTTCCTTTTGTTGCCAGATCAATGGCACAAGCACGATCAAATACCAGGTCAATTTGTGCCTTTTGTGCCGCAATCAATGCCAAAATAACCATCTCCACTGATCCCCCGGCCAAATGGTGCGTGGAAAGCTGGTCGATGGATACAACAATTCCCGATTTCGAGGCAGTGATTCGGTTATCAACAATATAGCCAACGGGGACTTTTCTTAGAAAAAGAGCCACAAGCTCTATTGGGCTTACATAGGCGCCAGAAACCCAGGCTCGAATGAATACATTCAAGAAGCTTAAACTCCACACGAAAACGGCGAGAACGATTAGTCCGCCTACGATATAGGCAAATATTATTGGGTCATCAAACATATCAACGTATCTTTTACTTATTAAATGCTGTTATTTAAAAAACAATCTCTCCAAATGGTGAAATACTTTCAAGCAAGATCGATAGATCAATGTGTTTGATCTGTATGAATCTTGCCATTTTCTGTCTTACGCATTCGAATTTGTGTTCACTGCTTAATCCTGCGTCTTTCTTACAATAATCCTGTTACCTGAAACATCAACTACTTCCACGGGAGTGTTGGGTTCGAGAAAGCCTTCTGCTGCAATGACATCATACTTTTTACTATTTATCCTAGCATATCCTGATGGTGACAGCCGACTCGATGTCATTCCTTTCTCGCCAAGGATTTCATCCGGTTTTTCGCCAAGGCCTCCAACATGGGATTCCGAGACAAAAATTTTTCCAAATGGGGAGGTCGGAAAATATTTTAGCCATAAGAAAAATCCTACCGAACCAAAAACCAGCAGACCTCCAAATGTGAGGTGCCCAGCTTCTACACCAATTTCAGAGTAACTATAGACAACGGCCGCAATCCAACAGACCGTTCCAATGACCCCCAAAATCATTCCTGGAAGGATCGACTCCAAAATCAAGAGGACGGCTCCGCATAGTATTAAAGTGATTATGACCGACATGATCTCAATGTTTTAATGTTAAATTTTTTCTAAAATAAGGATTTTTCTAAACCAAAAGTATTTACATTCCCATGATTTGGTATCCACAATCTACGTAAATAACCTGACCGGTTATGGCAGCAGCACCATCACTAGCTAGGAAAGTTCCGGTGGATCCCAACTCAGCGGGATCTACATTTCTTTTCAAAGGCGCATGCTCTTTATTGTGATCTAGCATCTTGGAAAACCCTCCGATACCTCTTGCCGCAAGGGTATTCATTGGTCCGGCAGAAATACAATTGACACGAATTTTTTTGGGCCCCAAGTCGTATGCCAAATATCGAGTTGATGCCTCGAGAGATGCTTTCGCGACCCCCATAACATTGTAATTAGGAATAACCTTCTCTGCGCCATAATAGGACATTGCCACAACGCTACCTCCGTCAGTCATTAATGGAGCAGCTCTCTGGCACAGCGCGACTAAAGAATAGGCACTGACATCATGACTCGTCAAAAAAGCTTCTCTCGTCGTGCTGACAAAATCCCCCTCTAAGGATTCTTTAGGTGCAAACGCTACAGAATGAAGGAGTAGATCTAATTTTCCAAATTTATCTCCAACACTCGCAAAAACATTATCAATCTCCTCGTCTTTTGTGACATCACAAGGGATCAATAAGGTGTCATCACCGAACGTTTGAACCAAATCTTCAACTTTTGATTTCAATCTTTCGCCTTGGTAAGTAAATGCGAGTTTTGCCCCTTCTTTGTGCCATGCTTCTGCGATGGCCCAGGCGATAGACCTCTTATTTGCTACCCCAAAAACGACGCCACATTTTCCATCTAAGATTCCCATACCCTATATATATAGCAGAATAAGTTAGGGACCCAACATCGATTTTTATCTCATTTGGCGTAAAAAGTCCGAAATGACCATTCAGCCATCCCGGACTTCGTTTACAACTCTAAACAACCTAACTTTTACGGAAAATTATTATCTGCCTCTACCCTCTGGGCGTGGACTTCTTTTGTCCATGCGATCCGATGGGCGTCTTCGGTCGTTTCCTCTATCGTTTCCTCCTTTTAGTCTTTTGACCTCTGCCTTTAAAATACGTATTTCTTTCTCAAGTTGAGCCATTTTACGAAATATGCCTTTTACCATCTCGGGGGCTCTGTCAGCCGGGCCTTGATGTAAGCCTCGATTATTTCCACGGCCACCAAATGAGCGGCCACTATTGATTCCTCGTTCTTTAGAAGAATCCCCACGCATCCTCCTGGCTCCAGGACCAAACCCTCTTCCTTGGAAGCCTCGTCCCATGGAGGGGCTTCGGTTTTCTCTACTGTTGTTTCGGTTCATTTCTTGGCCTCTTCCTTCGCGCCCCCTGTTTTGCATGAAATGGCGTGAGTTCATTTGTTTATGGCTTCCACGTCCTGCGTGTTCTCTATCTTCAGGACCTTGACCCCTATTGCCATATCGGCCTGGTCCTCTGTTCGTTTTCTCTCCGCCCGATGCTCTTTCTCTCATCATTTCTCTAATAAATGGAGGGGGACCCATTCTTCTTTCCCCATCATTTGTGCGCTCAGGGCGTCGCATTTGTCTTTCTCCATCTCGTGGTCCTCGTTCGCCCCTGTCTCCAGGTCCACGTTCTGGCCTATCCATTCTTTCGGGGTTCCCAGGTCGAAATTGCGTCTCATTGACTTCCTCAATATCGATTAATGGTTCGCCATTTATCTCAACTTCCTCATCAGCCATGTCTACATTGGAATCATCAACCTCATGTGAGCTGACATTTTTTTCTGTGGACAGTAATTCTTTCGGCTGTGGGATTGGAACAATGTCACTATCGGCTTTGGTTATGTTAGCGGAGGACACAAGTCCAAGCGCCATTACTAAAATTAAAAGTTTCTTTTTCATATCGTCTAATTTCTCTGCTTAAATCCCGTGTCATATTGGGATGTGGTTTACATATACAATAGAGTCCTACTTGCACAATTTGGTTACATATTCTGATAAAATTAATTCACCCGGTAAAATCGAGGACAAAGACATCTGACAAATTGTCTTTGACTAAATCGACAAACTTTAGATGTTCAGGATGAGTTAGATAAAAATCGCGATCTTCTTGGGTTTTAAATGTGAGTATAAATCCATGAGAACAATTCTTGTTGAGCCCCTCAGGGCTATTGTTTTCTCCGTATCGAAAAGAATCTATTTGTGAAATTTTATCTTTTAATGAGACGAATGCCTCCAAAATGAATTTTACTTTTTCTTCACTGCATGTTTGTGAGAAACCAAAACCTACAAAATGAAACACCAATGGTTCTTTGTTATTTTCACCAATTTTCACTCTCAAATCTATAGACTTCAACTCACCGAATAGAAAAGAAGATTATTACCTGAATTATAAAATTGATTTGGCAGCCGGTGATATTCAGGGGAAGATATGATTATGAAATCAGCATATGAATTAGCGATGGAAAGATTGAATAAATCGCAACCAAAAATTACCCTGACAGAACAACAAAAAGCTGAGATTTCTGAAATCGATAATAAATTCAAAGCAAAAATTGCTGAACGCGAAGTCTTTCTTTCACCCAAAATTGAAGAAGCTCGATCTCAAGGAGATTTTGAAACAGCGGAGCAATTAGAAAAACAACTTTCTGCTGACAAAAGTAATCTAGAATGCGACATGGAAACAGCTAAGCAAAAGGTGAGAGACCAAGGGTCTTAATTTGAAATAAAATACCAATGAGAATCACGGGTGGCGAAGCTGCTGGAAAATACCTTTCTGTTCCCAAAGGGCTTGGGGTAAGGCCTACACCAGAGAAAGTAAGGCAAGCTATCTTCAATAGCATAGGAATACTGATCGAAGAGACGAGTATACTTGAGCTTTTCGGAGGATCGGGTGCCCTTTCCTTAGAATCACTATCAAGAGGGGCGACAAAGGCAGTTTGTGTTGAGAAATCCCCCAAACACGCTCGTTTCATAAAATCAAACGCAAAAGCCTGTGGCTTCGATTTAGCTTCCTTTGAGGTTATAGCTGGTGATGCTTTTACCCATGCACAACGATTTAAGGATCAAGAAAAAACCTTTGATTTCATTATGGCCGACCCTCCATATGGTGACAAAAATGTCGGGTTCAGAAGCCAATCTATCGCTCAAAAAACAGTAGACGATCTCAACCTCCCGTCCGTCCTCAAGCCAGATGGCCTCTTTATCATTGGGCATGCCAAGCGGGATCAAATCGAGATCCCTATCCACTGGAGAGAAAAGAAATCCCTCAAACATGGCGACAATTGGATTCGTATTTTAACCTTACCAGAAAGCTAAAACATATGGAGTGCGGGGTCTCCCCCGCACTAAGAATTTTAAGTGAGGCACCCTGAAAGGGCGATAAATCATCAATGCTTCTTCACTTCAATCATAACATCCACATGTGACTCGAATATTATACATAATACCCCTTTGGGGTTTTACAAAATGGTCTGAATTTTTAAATAGACCTTATTCGCCACATCTAAAAAATGTGAGATAAGGATCTTTGTTGGCCATTCTTTTGATGAGAAGGGCAA
The DNA here is from genome assembly GCA_965657355.1 of Limisphaerales bacterium. GTDB lineage: Bacteria > Verrucomicrobiota > Verrucomicrobiia > Limisphaerales > JAJOIW01 > JAJOIW01. Next base: position 185,079 of record CBFHOE010000006.1, read on the forward strand.
GCTCTCTGGCGTGGTAATCCCCCCACATGGAACTTTCGCCATTTGGTATAATTTGTCCTCTTGCAATATGATCCCAGCCATTTGGGCGGTGATAGATCGAATGAAGCAAAAGCCCCTGGTGTTTTGCATTCGTGCTTAAATAGGGTTCATCAAATAAAGTTTTGGCTACTGTGAGCCCCGCTTGACGATATCTTTTTCCGTTTTTGGTGTCTTTATTGGATTGGTAATAATTTCCCAGCCTTATCAACCCTTGCGCTGCAATGGCCGCCGCAGACGAATCGACAGGCTCATGTTTATTATAAGGATCGGAGATTTCCTTGGTATAATCGCCGAGCTGGTGGACATTTGGCGCTCCCGTGTCCCAAACAGGAATGCCGTCTGCGTAACTGTTATTAATATAAAAATCAGCAGTCACCCTGGCGGCTCTGAGAAGAGTCTTTTCGAATTTTTCTGGGTCGACAATATTGGCGATTTCTTTTTTAGGGACGGTTTGATAAAATTCTAATTGCTCGGCAAAACCACATATTGCCCAGGCTAGTCCTCGAGTCCACGTTGAGAATGGAGAATAACCTTGCTGTGAGTTCGGACACCTGAAGAATCCATCATTAAGATTGAAAATACTTTCATGCGCTGTTCTCCCTGGTATGTCGTAAGCGTCGCGTTTTTCACCATAATATATAGAATACTGCGCTGTGACGTCAGCGTGATGAATAGCTCTCTCAAGCAAAGAAATTGGTTCGTCATGCTCTCCCATCAAAGCGTGTCCCAATTTATATGCCACACAAAGACTTCTCAAAGAACGAATGGTATCTATAAATAAAGAGTGTGGACCGTTGAAAGAATAGATGTATCCGCGACCTGAAGAATCTAGATTTGTCCAGCGAGCCGCCTGAACGGCACCAGAAACCTTAAGCGCTAATTCATAAAAATTTCTTTCATACTCATTATTTGGAATAATTCCTTCTCTCATGAATCTCAATAAGTTCCCGTAAGTCGAAACATTATTGAAACCGTGATCGTGAACTCCTATGTGGGAAACATGCGAAGCCATGAGATCTACCGTTTTTTCTTTGCCAATATCCAAAAACTGCTCATTTTCGGAGGCTTCAAACTGCAGTATTGCAGCTCCAAACTGGAATCCTTGTGTCCACTCCGTCCAACCGCGTGTCGTGTATTTTCCCCTAATCGTAAAGACTGGGGTTCCATTCTCAGGTTTCCAATTTTTTTCGATACTCAAAATCTTCTTACCCGAAAGTAAAAAAAGGTTCCGAATAGGGTCCAGTAAATCTGACGCTTTTAGTAAGTTCTCAATTTTCATTCTGGCTATACCGCTTATATATTAAAAAGTTAAATGATTGGTTATATTAATTCTGGGACGTCCACCCATGCTCTTTTATCCCAGCTCTCCAACCCCTTTTGCGCGAGCTGTACTCCCTTCGCTCCTTCAAGCAAATTCCAAGGAAACGGAGAGTCTGTAATCACGTGTTTGATGAAATGTTCCCATTGAACTTTGAAAGCATTATCGAAGTCTTCTTGTTCTGGAACTTTCGACCAGCCCTCATAAAAATTTATTGGTTGCGGAATGTCGGGATTCCAAATTGGCTTAGGTGTATTCCCGTAGTGTTGCGTGTAAACATCTCTTAAACCTGCCACGGCAGATCCATGAGTACCATCGATGTGTAGCGTTAATAAGTCATCTCTTCTAACTCGAGTTGTCCAGGAAGAATTCAGATTGACGATAATATTTCCCTCTAGTTCAAACTGTGCATAAGCGGCATCATCTGCAGTACACTTATAAGAATTTCCATTTTCATCAACTCTCTCTTCAATGTGCGTAGCTCCCATACAATTAACGGATTTTACTTTCCCGAAAATCTGATCTAGAACGTATCTCCAGTGGCATAACATATCCACGATAATACCTCCATCATCCTCCTTTCTGTAATTCCACGATGGCCTCTGTGCTGGTATCGTGTCCCCTTCAAATACCCAATACCCAAACTCCCCTCGGATAGATAAAATTTTCCCAAAGAATCCTTTATCGATCAGTCTTTTAACTTTGACTAAACCGGGTAACCAAAGTTTATCCTGAACGACTCCGTTTTTAATTTCTTTATCTTTGCAAAGTTTATAAAGGTCGATGGCCGATTTTACGTCTGTCGCGCAAGGTTTTTCGCAATACACATGCTTTCCAGCTTCCACTGCCTGACGAACAGAAGGTACGCGACGACCAGTCGTTTGCGCATCAAAGTAAATATGCATGTCATCGCGTGCCAGGCATGCATTCAGGTCTGTTGAATATGCTTCAACCCCACTTCGATCGCACAAGGCCCGTAATTTTGCTTCATTTCTCCCAACCAAAATAGGATTCGGTATAATTTTTCGTCCTGGCGAAACCTCAACGCCTCCTTGTTCAATTATTTTTACAATGGACCTAAGCAAATGCTGGTTGGTTCCCATTCGCCCGGTGACACCATTCATGATGATACCAATTTTTTCTGAACTCATTTTATATTTTATTATTAAATTATTCTTCTGTTTCCTCTGACACATTTAGTTTTCGCCAAGCCGAAATAATCTTGTCGAGGAATTGGTTTTGGTCTGACTCCCAATAACGATTCGAAAATATTTCTACTTCATGAAAACCATGAAACCCTGATTTTTCAACCACAGCTGCAATACCTTTTAAATCAATACATCCTTCTCCCATCAGCCCTCTATCATTGAGCAAATCTAAAGTTGGAGTTTTCCAATCACAGATGTGATATGAGAAAAGTTTGTTGTGTAAACCTGATCTCATAATTTCTTTTTCTAATTGAGGGTCCCACCATGTGTGGTAAGCATCTAAGGTGACCCCAATGGCGTCGTGATCTAATTGGATTGCCATGGTGTTGGCTAAACCCAGAGAGTTAATCGCAGAGCGATCGTCACTATACATCGGGTGCAAAGGCTCAATACCTAGCTTGACCCCAGCCTCACTTGCGTGATCTAAACAAGTTGCAATGCCGTCCAAAATCTGGCCCCTAGAAATTTCTAAAGGCTGACCAGGAACAGCACCACATACCAAAACAATCAAAGGAGCACCAAGTTCATATGCCTCATCAATAATCTTAAAATTTTCATCAATTGCTTTCTGTCTTTCAGAAACATCGACTGCTGGAAAAAATCCTCCTCGAACATAGGACACCAAACTGAGGCCTTCAGAGCGAACCATCCGAGAAACCTCTTTCAAGTTCTTTCCTTCGACCACATTCCTCCATATAGAAACACCACCAATACCTGCTCTCCCATAATTCGTGAGACATTCTTCAATTGACCAGGGTTTGTTGGTCATAGTGTGAATACAAAGGTTTTCTAAATCATTGTTCATTTAATTTTCCTATCAGCAGAAGCTATATCGATACTTTAAATTATTCTTTACCAAAACGGTCAAATGTTCTTTCTGGCTTTATAAAATCACACTCAAATGGCTCGTAAATGAAAACCCCCATCAACATTAAAAACCTCTCCAGTACTGAATGGGAACGCGCCACTTGCAATAGCTGTTACAGCAGAGGCTACATCCTCCGGTTGACCCCATCTCTTGATGGGCCATAACCCATCTTCAATCAACTTGTCATATTTAGCCTGAACCGGTGCCGTCATATCCGAGGCAACAACGCCAGGGCATACCTCGTAAACTCCAATTCCCTCGTCTGCTAGCCTAACAGCAAAAAGCTTTGTCATCATTCCCATGGCTGCTTTCGCCATGCAATAATCTCCTCGGTTTGTGCTGACCGCCCAGGAACTAATGGAACTAATATTGATAATTTTCCCAATGTGACCACTTTCTGGATGTGCTTTTGTTTCGATCATCCACCGCGCTGCTAATTGGCTCAGAAAGTATGGCCCCTTCAAATTAATTGCCATGAGCTTGTCGAAATTTTCCTCATTTGCCTCTAGCACATCAGCTCTTCCAATAGATGTAATCCCTGCGTTATTGACTAAAAGACTTAGTCTATCAAAATTTTTCCTGGCTTGTTGGATCAAGTGCTCTCTTTCTGAGGCAACTCCTATATTTGCCTTAATTGTCTGAACCTTTATTAACTTTCCTGATGCCTCTGCCGCCTCAAGACATTTATCTTTCGCTTCCTCGGCCTTCTCAGGACTTGATGCGAAATTGATGACTAAATCATATCCCTCTGCTGCTAGACCAATCGCTATTCCTCTCCCTATTCCTCTTGATGCTCCTGTGATAATGGCGGATGGATTCATATAAAACACACACTCCCTCGATTGATTGGATAAGTAAAATATGATAATAGAATGAAATACATAATATTTTCTTATGGAACTATACCAGTTGGAATATTTCAAAAGAGTGGTTGAAGAGCGCAATATTACCCGAGCTGCTGAGTTTTTACGTATTGCGCAACCTGCTTTATCGCAACAAATTAAGAAGTTAGAAGCAGAATGCGGGACATCGCTTTTAGTGCGTGGTAGGAAACAAACCATTCCCACACCGGCCGGGCAGCACCTATATGAGAGAGCCCAGATAATTTCGGATATGGTCGACCAAACGCTCTCGTCAATTCAGGAGATGAATATTCTAAAATTTGGTACGCTCAAAATTGCGACAATCCCGAGCGTCAGTTCCACTCTGCTTCCTAGTTGGATTTCAGAATATAGAAACCAATACCCGAATATTGATATTGTTCTCAAAGAGGGGACAAGTGCCCAGGTTGAGCAGTGGATAAAACAGTCAGAATGCGAAATAGGGTTCTCACAAATGCCCACTACCATTAAGGGTATTGACGTTATTGAAACAAAAATAGAACGTTTCGTGGTTTTGCTGCCAAAATCGCACAATTTTGCCCACGAGCAGGAGATAAGTTTCTCAAAATTGAAAAGCGAGCCTATGATTTTATATCGAGGGGGCAGATTGGCCGATTTTGTCTTAGGCCAATATCACTCAGTCGGATGGGAACCCAAAATCATATGTGAAACGTCTGAGCTCGCAACTTTACGTGCACTTGTGAGTACGGGTATTGGGATTGCCATACTGCCGGAGCTTGCTGTTTTGAGGGATAATGCGGATAAATCAATGACTCATATACCAATGAAAGATAAGAAATTTAAAAGGATTATCGGGGTTATTCAGCGCAAGGACGTTGACCTTTCTGCTGCGGCTAAAACTTTTGTTTCTGATGCTGCTCCATTTTTAAATGACGGATCAAAATAAATTCGCAACCAAACCAATCCATGGTTTGATTATCCTATAACTGATTTATAAGCAATGAGCCCATTAGCCCAGAAATATGAATCAAACGGCTACTACGGAATAGGAATTCTCTATTCTGATAACCAACTCAATGTGGGTACTCTTTGGAGGTCCGCATTCATTTTAGGTGCATCATTTATCTACACAATAGGTAGAAAATACCGTGTCCAATCCAGCGATGTGACTAAGTCGTGGTCAAAACTCCCACTCTATCACTATTCAGATTTTGATCATTTTTTCGAAAACCTACCATACAAAATAGAACTCGTAGGTATCGAAATGACCCCCAATGCCAAACCCCTCGATAAGTTAGAGCACCCCAAACGGGCTGTTTACCTTCTGGGAAATGAGAGATCAGGTTTATCCGACAAAGCCTTAGAGAGATGCCGTTATGTTACCTATCTCCCGGGTGAATTTAGTTTAAACGTCGCCGTTGCGGGAAGTATCGTTATGTATGATAGAATTTCAAAAATACCGACACCTCTTCCCAGGCGGGTGAAGGAATAAATATTTTATTAGTTTGTTAAGCTAAGCGAATTTTTGAGTGTGTAAGCATCGATTTGAGGCCATTTTTTAAAGATCACTAAAAACAATTCTTTCTTGCTTATTCATTATGACGGCTTCCGCGGTAACGATAAAGTAGACGTGCTAGGTGGAAGTTTTCTTGAGATAACAGAATTCTATGGTGAGGGCTTACCAAATAAAGTAACTGCCTAGGGTATTGAGTATAACTACACATAGGATTACTAGAACGGGATTCGCACAAAATATATTGAGACAGATGGCGTTTCTGGTAACTCCACAAACGATAGTAAACAGGAATGGATATATATCGACAAACGTCTTTATCAGGTCAAGTTCAGCCAAAGCCCTTCAATCACTAGAACAACAACTTACACTTGAGATGAGTTCGGACGGATTCCTACGGAACATAAGGACGGAGTCAACCAGACCACAACTCAAAATCCTGCCGCACTATAAAAAAATCGAGTAGGATATCCTACTCGAGGTTAAATTTTGGGAGAATTTGTTTCGTTCGCTATGCGAAGAACCCCCTGAATACATTTCAATCCATTTGTAGGAGTGAGGTAAAGGGAAGGGGTCTGTGCTTATTTTAACGAGCTCAAAAACTCAACCAGATCTCTGAGCTCTTTTTTGCTGATTGCGAGGTGCAACATGCCCGGCATTCCAGATGGGCCTCTTTCGCGTGAATCTATCATTGCCTTGTCAATTTCCACCGGTCCTTCATCTGGGGTGTTTATGATTAAAACATCGTCATTTTCTTCCGCAATCGTGCCTGCAAAAACCCCTTCAAGTGTTTCGACAATAACGGTCTCATAGCCATCAGCAATAACGCTATTCGGGGCGGCAATGGATTCCAAAATTTGCATTCTCGAATACTTGCTACCGATGCCATCGAGGACAGGCCCAACTTCACCTCCAGAGCCACCGGCCATGTGGCATCTCATGCACTGAACCGTTTGATTCTCTCTGAAGACTTTTTCCCCGCTTTCCGCATTACCGCCCACCAATGTGACGGAATGTGTAGATTTCCAATCCTCGGCATCAAGTGTTTTTTCATAAGCTTTAACAGCGCTTGTTAAAGATTTTTTTGATGAGGATGACATGGCGTCTAACACATCTAGTTGCAGCTCTTTGGCAAGTTCCCCCGATTTTATTCCATCCAAACCTTCCAAAAGTAACGCTTCAGCTTCCTCGGAATCAATAAATGCCAGTGTTTGGTAGGCTGCTTGTTTTTCTCCAACAGAACCTTTATTCAGGGTTTCTTTTAGAAGCTTAACGGCTTGGACAATATTAATTTGTGGTAGTAGCTTCAAAGCTGCTTCTTTCAGCCTGTCATCGGAGGCTTTTAAGCTGTAATTCAAAGCCATGAAAAGATCAGCCCCGCCCAATGTGCCCAAGGCATCTAATGCTGCCGCTCGTGTTCTTCCTTGGAAGCCTGAATTCAATACAACTTTAGATAAAAGAGGACTCAAAGATTTTGCATCTAAGTTTTTTGCTGCCGATGCCATTGTTTCAATGACTTTGTCATTTTTTGATGCGATTACCTCTTCTCCAATGGACTCCAAAGCAGCTATGGCGTGGTCAGGTTTCCTTGAAGATATCTCCTTTCCCTCCGCATCTTTTATTGGCCGGAATGTCCCAACAACACGATCTCGGCGTACTGTGGTAACTCCAGTCAATTGCCAGTCTTTTAATGCATTCAGAGCCTGAATTCTCAGACGGTTTCTGATTTTATTGTTTGATGCGATTTTTGATAAATCCGTTGCAGTCTCTTCAGATCCGATTCTAAAAGCTGCGTTTATGCCTCGTGATATGGTTGGCTCAACTTTGTTGCGAAATGCTCTGTCCAAGTCTTTACGATCTTTCGGAGTTGCCACCTTGGCCAAACTAGAAATCTTTTCCGCCTGATCGAGAGTTTTGGCCAATGATGGGGTTGCTGTTTCAATCGAAAGGTCATTGATGGCCCGCGCTGCCTCAGCCACAACAAGAGGGTCCCGCTTTGTTATATCAAGGTAGTTAGATAACAAATCTGACTCGTGCATTCTAAGAGCAAGAGCTCCGACCATCTGAAGAGCAGGGGAAGTTTCGGGACCGGTCAATTCCAAAATTTCCTCAGGCTTAGCAGTTCCTGACATTCCGTAGGAAAGTGCATGCCTCAACCACGGATCGCTGCCGGCATCGGCGATGGCAATTTCTGAGATTTTCTTGGAAGCCGATAAATTTTCACCTAGCTTGCCAAGAGAAATGGCTGCCAGCGATTGAACTCTCGAACTGGTATCAGATAATAAATCTATCAAAACATTCCGACCAATAGCGTAATTCGCGTCCCCAATAATTCGCGCTAGTTGAACTTTAACTTCTTCTTCTTCTGAAGCTCTCAATCCAAGGAAGTCTGAGAGCACGTGTGGTGTTTTTCTGGCTATCTGTCCAGTTGCCCAAATGGCATGGATGCGTGCATGTAAATTTTTTGAGTTGTAAGCAATCTCCCTCAATGATGATAGTTCTGATCGCCCACGATTTGCCAGCTCCCATTGAGCTTCAAGGCGAACCTTCATATTCTGATGACCCAATAATTGAAGGAGGTCTTTGGACTCTCTTCCTTCAAAACCATCTCTTAACAATTGAGACGTTTCGGCGACGATGGGATTTTGCAGTTCGTCCTCATGCGCTAGTCTGTAGATTCGTCCCTTATTAGATTTTGGCCAACCAGAATTCCAATCCGTCCAGTAAAGAGCTCCATCTGGTCCAAAATCCACATCCGTTGGAAGGCAATTCCAAACCACATGATCGTAGATCTCGCGACCCTTATCATCGAGATCTTGAACAATTGAAAAACCTGCACCACCGGGAGCAACTCGGTAAGCTGTTATTCCACTTCTGCTCGTCGTGCCGTTGAAGTGAGTGACCAGGATCGCCCCATCGTATTCTTTAGGAAGGCCAGTACCATAATTGTAAACTATCCCAGATGGCCCATTATCTATATTTGTAATCGGAGGTAAGCAATAAGCGGCTCTTCCGTCAAAGTGAGGGCGCCATAGCAATTCGCGATTCCATGGTCCACCACTCCCAAGCGGATTGTGTTGGTAACCAACGCGCCATCCCGAATCACTTCCCTCCATAACATAGACTAATCTCTCTCTGTCCCCTTGATCTGAATCATTATCGCCAGTGAAAAGGTTTCCAAACTCATCAAATGCTAATTCCTGAGGGTTTCTCAATCCGGTTGCAAATAATTCAAGCTTCGAGCCGTCTAATTCACATCGAAAAACTCCCCCTTCATCGGGAATGTCGAGCAATTTACCTTCTTTCGTTAATACACTTGCGCCTCGGTCACCGCAGCTAAAATAGAGTCTTCCATCCGGTCCTATGATCAGGCCGTGTAAATCATGACCTGTTAAGCTAAACCTGACGCCGTATCCCGTACTCATTTCATCGCGAGTCTCGGCAAATCCATCATTATCTCTATCTTCCAAAACCCAAACACTCGGAATGTTGGTGAAATAGACTTTATCGTTATGGGTTAATACACCAGAAGCTATGCCATCCAATATGGAATCAAATCCATCGGCGAAGATTTCTGATGAGTCAGCCACGCCATCGCTATCTGAATCCACGATCTTCCGTATGACTTCTGTCTCAACAGCTAATTCCTCAACTTGGTCACCCAAGTGCTTTTTCAACATGTCCACGCGATCATTCACGTTTCGAATCGCCAGATCATCCTCGAGCCATTCCATGTAATTTCTGATATCTAAAACACTGGATCTATATCTGTAGGTCTCAGATGTATAAAACGTCCCATCGTTGTCTATCGTAAAAGCAACGACATTCCCGAGCATTGGTTCCGCAGCTACCTGAGTGACATTGAATCCAGGAGTGACCTGGAAACGGCTAATCGCTCTTATTCCTTCATCTGATGGCCCTGCTGTCTCGGGGTTGGGCTTGCGAACATCCTTGTTTAAGGAAGTTTTTTTACCAAGTTCTGCGCCACTAGCCGACATGGTTACCAAAACCAAACACGTAAGCACTCCACGAACTGCCGCTTTTAGATCATTTCTGCTCATTAGACCTTCAAAATTACTAGATCCCTTCTTTCAAATCAAACCCACGTTTGCCCAATAAGAGGTAGACCCTTAGACAAATGTTCATTTTTTCATCGATAGCTCGGTTAAGGCGCAGAATTTTTAAACAATTTTGCATGAGCAATGTAATTTATTTTTAACATTTAATCTGTCAGAGACATTTCCAAGGCTAAGCTGCGCCATGCCTGATTTACCTTCGGGCGAATATACTCGTGAGCGCCGATGACCAATTCCAAAGCTCATTTTTCTGAATTATGCCAAAAATGACGACAGTAGTTAATTGTGTGCCAAACACACGTAGTCCCTGTTGTTAACCTTTTCTTCCGATTTAACCCCTCTCTTATGGAATTGCATCCCATTGTTTAAACTGTTGTTCAAACCGAGCTCTTGACCCTTGGTTGGAAGAGTGCAGATAATGTTATCATGTCCAACGACCGTTTTATGATCAAAACTAGACGCCATTTTTTATCCAAGATGGGAGCCTGCTCTCTGGGTTTTGCTTCCATGCCGTTTTTACCTGGGTCACTAAAATCGGCAGAACCCATTGTTCGACCAGGAAGCCCAAGGTTAAAGCCCAGTTTAGCGGCATATTCGTTCCGCGATCAGTTTAGCGGAAAAGGGGCTGGTCCGAAAATTTCAATGGTGGATTTCATCAGGTATTGTGCTCAGCTCGGACTATCCGGGGCTGAACTAACCAGTTACTACTTCGAAGACGATACCAAAGAGTATTTTTTAAACCTTAAAAAACATGCTTTTCTCCATGGCATAACTATCAGTGGAACCGCAGTTGGTAATTCTTTCACCGAAGCCCCAGGAGCAAAAAGAACCCAACAAATTAAATCGGTCAAAGAGTGGATTAAAAGAGCCGCTTGGCTCGGAGCTCCACATATTCGCGTCTTTGCTGGAAATTTAAATGGCCAATCCATGAGCGAAGCAAAGAAAAATTGCATCGAAGCTCTCGAAGAATGCGGGGAATTGGCAGCACAGCATGGAATTTTTCTTGGTATTGAGAATCATGGTGGCATCGTCGCCAAGCCAGAAGATTTAGTTGATATTGTAAAAACGGTAAAAAATCCGTGGATAGGAATAAATCTGGATACTGGAAATTTCCATACGGAAGATCCATACAAAGCTATCGCAATGTGCGCTCCATGGGCAGTCAATGTTCAGCTCAAGGTTGAAATCAGACCGCAAGGCAAGGATATGGAAAAAACAGATATGCATAGAATTGTTAAAATTCTAAGAGACACAAACTACCAGGGCTGGGTTGTACTTGAGCATGAAAAGGCTGAGAATCCATGGAAGGCCGTTCCCGGGTATTTTGATCAGCTCAATGAAGCTATTTCAGCCCAAACAATCTATAACAAATGAGGCGAACAAGGCCCGTCGCATCGTTTATATTAAAAATGAATGAAAACCGATTTAATACAAACTTTGCTCATGTATATAAATTGCTCACCATTCTCGTCGTTTTTGTTTCATTAATTTGCCCTAAAGATTCGCAAGCTGAATTTCAAAGAGGCGCCTTAGAAAAACTCGATCAGGCTATCAACAAAGCGATTGAGGAGAAGAAAGCTCCAGGTGGTGTTCTGTGGCTCGAATCCAATGGCATTGTCTATTCAAAGGCTTATGGCAATATGGCCAATTTGCCTGAACCAAAACCCGCTGCCATAAACACAATCTATGACGCTGCTTCACTGACCAAACCTATTGTGACGACCTCTGCCATCTTAAAGTTGGTAGAAGAAGAAAAGCTTAAGATAGATGCGCCTGTTTCGAATTATCTTCCCGAGTTTTCGAAAATTGCTGGTTCAAAAATATCAATTAGGCACCTTCTCACTCACACTTCTGGGTTAAGACCTGGATTAAGTTTATCTACTGATTGGGCAGGGGAAGAAGATGCGTATAGATTGATCTGCTCAGAAAAATTAAAGGCTCAGCCAGGAGAAAGGTTTATCTACAGTGACATAAATTTTATTCTCCTGGGAATACTCGTGCACAAAGTTTCTGGAACTTCACTTGACCAATACATTCAAGAGCATGTCTTTAATCCTTTGGGGATGAAGGATAGTGGCTTCAATCCTCCACGAAGCCTTCTTTCCAGAATCGCGCCAACGCAACATACAAAGACTGGAATGTTGCACGGAGTTGTTCACGACCCGACATCAAGGCGCATTGGAGGTGTAGCCGGCCATGCCGGACTATTTATCTCGGCTCAAGACCTCGCAAAGTTTTCCAGAATGATTCTTAACGAAGGGAGCTACAAAGGTGTAAAAATTTTTAAGCCGCAGACCATTGCATCATTAAAGACTGTTCATACAAGGGGACGGTTAGATAATTACAGATCATTAGGGTGGGATGTCGATACTGGCTACACCAGGCTCAGAGGCCAATTATTTCCTTTGGGAGGTATCGGCCATACAGGGTTTACAGGACCAAGTATCTGGATAGACTTTGCATCAAAATCTTTTGTCTTCTTCCTGACAAACAGCGTGCACCCCGACGGTAGTGGTAACGTCTTGGATCTCAGGGAGGACATTGGGACGCTGGCTGCATCTGCTTTGCCAGAAAAGATCAAACCGACTTCTCAGTTTTTTCCAAACAAAGTAAAAACGGGTTTGGATGTTCTTGTGATGCAAAACTTCAAGCCGCTCCACGGTAAAAGGGTTGGATTGATTACCAATCATACAGGGCACGACGCCAATCGCATCTCAACTATAGAGCATTTTCTAAAATCTCCTAACGTAGATCTTGCTGCTTTATTCAGTCCGGAGCATGGAATTCGAGGCGATCTCGATTCTAAAATAAATGATCAGAAGGACAAAAAGAGCAAACTAAACGTTTTTAGTCTGTATGGCGAAACCCGCAAGCCGCTTCCCTCTCAGCTAGCCGGGCTCGATGTACTTGTTTTTGATATTCAGGACATTGGAACAAGATTTTACACATATATCTCTACAATGGGTCTTGCCATGGAGGCCGCTGCCGAAAATGATCTCGAATTCCTCATTCTTGATCGACCCAATCCAATTGGCGGCGTCTCATACAGTGGCCCTTTACTGGAAGGCAAAACGGATTTTGTTGGTTTCCATAAGATACCCATTAGGCATGGAATGACTGTTGGCGAATTGGGCCTTCTGTTTCGATCAGAGCGTGAGGAACTAAAAATACTGAATTTCGATGTGATAAAATGCCAAGGCTGGCAGCGTGGGATGATGTGGAGCGAAACGGGCCTGCCATGGACAAACCCTTCGCCCAACATGAGATCTTCCACCCAGGCTCTTCTGTATCCGGGAGTCGGCGTCATTGAATTTGCCGATATTTCCGTGGGTAGAGGAACGGATACGCCCTTTGAAATAATAGGTGCTCCGTATATTCATGACCTTGAGTTGTCTCGAGAATTGAACAGACTCAAAATTAGTGGTCTGACAACGGAGCCCATTACATTTACTCCATCGGCGAGCAAGTTTAAGGGGGACTTGTGTAAGGGCGTGAGGTTTGTGATCACAGATAGAAATAAAGTTGATCTGAGTGCTCTGGGCCTTGCTTTAACTTCGACGATCTACAGACTCTATCCAGACCAATTTGATCTCGCAAAAGTCAACCGCCTTTTAAAATCGGATTCCATCATCTCTTTAATCCGAAGTGGGGACAGCCTTCAAACCCTGATTGATATTTCAAAAATATCCATTCTGCCATTCGATACTCTGCGCAATAAACACCTTCTCTATCAATAAATTCTCAGGAAGCACGTGTTTAGCTTGAGGAGTTGAATGATTATGTGCCTGACATAGGTCATTTTCCTCAAATTATACATCTACAGTAGAATTGGTTAAGGCACTCCAAACCGAAGACTTGTCAGTAGATCTGGGTGGGGTCATGATATTCGAATGATCTGGGAAAAGAAAAGTGTCTCGGCAATTGTTTGCCGGATATTGATGGCTTTAGTAATTTTATGTGGCATGAGTGAAGAGGGGATGACGGCTAATTACGATGAATCAAAAGTTCCTGAATACGCCTTGCCAGAAATTTTGAAATCCCAAGACGGGGAAATCATTGATACTCCAGAAAAATGGCAATCCAAAAGGCGGCCAGAAATCCTTAGGCTTTTTGAGACGCACGTCTATGGAAGGCAGCCAAAAGCATCTCCTATGGCTGCCTATGAGCAGATTCTCTATACTCCAGATGCCCTAAATGGTTTGGCTACCCTCAGGGAAATTAAAATCACCTTCCCCGAAAAGAAAAAATCACCCGAAATATACTTACTCTTGTGGACGCCAAACAAAGGAAATACCCCTTACCCTGCTTTTATTGGCCTTAATTTCTCCGGAAACCAAGCCACCCACCCCGACCCCAGAATCAGGTTGTCTACCCAATGGATGCGTCCGTCAAGAGGTGGGGACGTCAAAGAAAACCAAGCTTTGGAATCATCACGCGGCGCGACCTCTACCCGCTGGCCCGTGGAGATGATTATTAAAAGAGGATACGCCCTGGCAACTATCTACTGCGGAGACATCGACCCGGATTTTGATGATGGGTTTAAGAATGGTGTGCATGCCATGTTTCCTGGTTTTGGAACAAAAGATGGTGCGCGCTTACCCGATGCTTGGGGAACGATATCCGGGTGGTCATGGGGGCTTTCACGTGCAATGGACTATTTCGAAGGGGATGGCTCAATCGATCATAGTCGCGTCGCTGTTTTCGGTCACTCTCGTTTGGGCAAAACAGCTCTTTGGGCAGGCGCAACGGACCGGCGCTTTGCGATGGTGATATCAAACAACTCCGGTTGTGGGGGAGCCGCCCTCAATCGCCGCGCCTTTGGTGAAACCGTTCAGCGTATCAACACATCATTTCCTCATTGGTTTAATGATAAGTTTTTGGAGTATAATTCTAACGAGAATGCCATACCGGTAGACCAACATATGTTAATTGGACTCATTGCTCCAAGGCCTGTCTATGTAGCTAGTGCAGAAGAAGACAGGTGGGCCGACCCGAAAGGAGAGTGGCTTTCATTGAAGCATGCAGCCCCAGTTTACAAATTGCTGGGCAAAGATCCATTAGATCTTGCTACCCAGCCAGAAGTCGATAAACCTGTGCACAAAGACATGGGATATCACATACGCAGAGGGAAGCACGATATCAATTCTTTTGATTGGGCTCAGTATTTGAATTTTGCAGACCAACACTTAAAATAATTTTACATACAACCGATGGCCAGCCCAGAAACCGAGAACCAGGAATCATCTCCAATCAATATCCCAGTCGATTCTCCCGGGAGGAAAAGACTGCCCCCGCTTTTAAGAAAGTCTTGGTACAGCCTCAATCAGGCATTTAGAAGGCTATTGATAAATATCAAACTGACGCCAGATCAGTTTACCGTTCTGCGAACATTGACTGAATCAGAAGACATGGGGATGCCCCAATGCGAAATAAGTAGAAAAATGAGTAGTGACCCAAACACGATTGCTTCATTGGTCGAGCGCATGGAAAAACTCGAACTCATTACGCGAAAAAGGAACCCGCATGATAAGAGAGAGAAAATCATAAATATTACCTACCGGGGCAGAGACAGGTATAACCAAGCCCGTGAGATCGCAATAGATTTACAAAGCCAGGTACTTCAATGTTTACCAGAAAGTCGGCGCGAATTATTTTTACAAGATTTAGAAACTATTTCGAAGTCGTGCCAATCCGCTCTCGAAAGCGCAAAGTCCGAGGAGTGAAAAAAGAAATTTTAATGATGTTGGCTTTCATGATCCATGCGATGGCTGACTCCCTTTGTGCCAGCCTCCTCCCTGTCCTTGAACAAGCAAATAATGATTCATAGTTTTTAATTTTTATAATTCAAAACGGGTGAATAATGTTTGCCTCGGCTAATTAAATTTCTGCCCTGAAATCTGAGCGTTTGCGATATTGGGAATTTTCAAGATACGAAATGAATAGGGTCCAACAAATATGCTGAACCATAAAATGCTATACAGCCGCACCCAGTAGACTTTACCTTTAAAAGCAGACATGGATAAATTTGTCATAGATGGCGGTCAACCCATACATGGGACCGTTGAAATTAGCGGGGCAAAGAACTCAACTCTCCCGATGTTAGCGGCTTGCCTTCTCACTGAGGAGCCATGTGTCATCAAAAATGTCCCAAATCTTCAGGATGTGTCTTTCATGCTCGAAATTCTCGAATCTCTCGGGGCTAAAGTGACTCGAGATGAAGACAAAATTACAATTGAGAGTAAACATATTAATTCCTTTGGAGATTATGAATTAATCAGAAAAATGCGTGGCAGCATTTGTATATTAGGCCCTCTGCTTGGACGCCTAGGTGAAGCCAAAGTATCTATGCCTGGTGGATGCGTTATTGGCACAAGACCAATAGACCTCCATCTCAAAGGAATGAAAGCTTTGGGAACTCACATTGAAGTAGAGAGTGGTTACGTCAATGCCAAGGCGCTCAGACTCAAAGGGGCCAGAATGTTTTTAGGCGGCCGCTCTGGGCCCACCGTTTTAGGGACCATCAATGTCATGATGGCAGCTTCTCTCGCTGAAGGTGAGACCGTAATCGACTGTGCGGCCTGCGAACCCGAAGTCACAGATGTCGCCAACTTTTTAGTTTCCATGGGAGCCCGCATTTCAGGGATTGGGTCCCCGACTCTCGTCGTTAATGGTGTTGATAAACTTCACGGCGCCAGCCATACAGTCATCGCCGATCGAATTGAAGCAGCTACGTTTGCAATAGGCGCTGCTGTGACCCGCGGAGAAGTTTTTCTTAAAGGGGCAGATCCCACCCAGCTGGGTGCAGTGTTAGATAAATTGACAGAGGCAGGTTGCATTGTTGATCGTGAAAGTGATGGTTTCATGGTTAGGGAGGGGGACCATTACAGCAATGTGGATATCACCACTCAACCCCACCCCGGATTCCCTACGGACGTCCAGGCTCAAATGATGGTATTCATGTGCAAAATCCCTGGAATAAGTATTATCACGGAGCGAATTTTCGAATCTCGATTTATGCACGTTAACGAGTTAATTCGATTGGGAGCAGATATTAGTATCGAAGGCCCCAGCGCCATTGTTAAAGGCGGAAAACCACTTAGCGGTGCTCCTGTTATGGCCAGCGACCTTAGGGCGTCCGCTGCTTTGGTGCTCGCAGGGCTCGCTGCCTCTGGAACCACAGAAGTCCACCGCGTCTACCATATCGATCGTGGATACGAAAACATTGACCAAAAACTCAAAAATCTTGGAGCTCGAATAGAAAGGGTTCCTGCTTGATTTGTTAACAGGAATCTCTGAGCATATAATTAAAGACGTAATCATCAGCCATGGATATTATTTTTCAATGCACACACTGTGGTCAGGAACTTGAAGTAGATAGCGGGGCAGCAGGAACGGTCTTCCCTTGCCCTTCCTGTCACAACGACATCGTTGTTCCATCCGAAGTGCCAGATGAGGAGGAGCAGAGTATAGGGCTTATTGAAGAGGAGCCAATGGTTGAGGGGGCACCTCCAAAAGCTGACCCGCCTGCTCCAGCAGTTCCTCTCCCAATTGAAGATACGGAAGAAGATTCAAAGCTTTCTGTTCCTTTCTCCAAAGAAAAAACCAAAGAGCTTATTGAGAAACCGCAAAAGCCACTTGAAGTTGCTGCTCGCGAAGATGAAAAAGTCTTCCGAATAAAAACCATAAGACGGGCGGATTGTCTCGAATTAGATAAAGATACATTCGATGAAACTGTGTCGGATTTTATCCAAAAAGTGGGACAAGACCATATCATCTCGATGCATCCTATAAATTATTCCACAGTTGATTCTGTAAGCCAAAAAGTTGTGAACGACTATGGAATTATGATTGTTTTCCGAGGTTAATCCATCTCGTATTCCAAATATCCGCGCTACCGCATAGCTAATACAGTGTCCAGACGGCAACAACTGGTTACTGGGCGTCCCGCCAGTTACGGTTGGTTCTACCATTATTCGCAGCCGAAAAACAAGTGGAGGAACAAAGCTTTGTTTCTAAATTAAATGTTATGTATTTGAATACCAGCAGAGGAATGCCTTAATCAGAGGAGTGAAGTGCTCGGCACTCTGAAAAAAGATTTAAGTATTTCTCGGCGACGATATCTATGTGGAATTTTGAGTCCAGTGCTTTGAGCCCATTTAATCCTTTGTCCTCAAGCTCCTGTTTTTGTGTCATAATTTTTGAGAGAGTTGTCGCAAGGTTGGTCGCCGTGTTTTCCCCGTAGCACCAACCTGCTTCATTCTCTGCAACTAGTTCTTCAAAGCCAGAAACAGAAGGCTGCAAACAGGGAACCCCGGATGACATCGCTTCTAATAAATAGAGCCCAAAAGCTTCAGAATAACGAGCTGGCACTGAAAATATACTAATCTTACTAAAAAACTTCTGCTTCTCCTCCTTGGATAAATTTGGGAAAAGACTCACACGATGGTCGAGTCCGGCATCCTTGAGTTTATGCATTAACGAACCCACCAGCTT
The DNA here is from genome assembly GCA_965657355.1 of Limisphaerales bacterium. Taxonomy (GTDB): domain Bacteria; phylum Verrucomicrobiota; class Verrucomicrobiia; order Limisphaerales; family JAJOIW01; genus JAJOIW01. The sequence continues at coordinate 203,436 of CBFHOE010000006.1, forward strand.
TTTATCACTTGGCCCACAGCTGCCACCGATGTGCAAATCAACATCCGGATTTGCTTCAGTTTCCATGAATTGGATATAAGCATCGACCAGGATATCCAAACCCTTCTCCTTACACATTCTTGCGAAATAACCAATAGTGATTTTGTTGGAGGATTCTGATTTTTTGAAGCCATCAGGATTGAGCCCATTCGGGATGATCGAAATGCGATGATCTTCAAGTCCCATCCTCTGACTCATCTTTTCAGCGAAATATCGAGTGGGAGCGACAAATCGGTCGACATGGCCACTTCGTTCTCTCAATATTTCCCAAGCTAATATTCTTTCTTTTTCCGGCAGTGCGTCCAAGAAGTCATCCTCTCCTTGAAGCATGCAAATGATTGGGACACGTAGTTTCTCTCTGAGTTCTTTTGCCATTCCCACAAGCATGGCATTTGAAAGACAGATAATGTCCGGATTTTCATGGGTCTTTAGGTAATCAACTAACTCGTTTAATTCTCTTTTTTGGTTCCCTTCTTCACCACGCAGCATGGATAAGGTCAAATCGCCAACCTGTTCTGGGCGTGTGGCAGCAGCTTTGCCCGCTGCTAGTTTCAAGAGCTTTCTAGAGCGCAAAAAACTGTGCATCCACTCCGGCATTTTTTGCATCCATGGAAATTTTTGTTCCAGATAAACACTTATCCCGCCAAAGAATATAGGTTTGTCCCCACTGAGATCTTCTTCGTCTAGTGTTAAAGGTAGATAAAGAGGCAGCATTAATCCTTGGTGACCTTTTTTTCTGAACCTGGCTATCAAGGCATTGTCTCGTAGACAATTCCCGCAATACATCGCTCCAGCGCCAGGTGTCAGTTGAACAATATTCATCCTTTGAGGAGAAATATACATAAAAACGGGGCAATTGCATACATAAGGTCTATCCTGATTTGTGCCTACCCCAGTTTAGAAAAAATGATAAGCAATACACAATATGGACGGCGAACCAGGTTTAAAAAAGAGAAGCAGGCGGATAGATGCTGATCAATTCATCTATCGCCTGCTAATCTACCTTTAACACGTGAAGACAACCACTGCAGCTCGCTTCTTTTCACACTCCACATCAGACACACCCATGAGCAGCTCACACACTGTCGTTGATCTTCAAGGTAGATGTGAAGAATAAACCAAGCCTGCCTAAATAATGCAAGTCATTAATTATTAATAATTTATAAAAATATAAACCTTGTTTCTACAACAACTCAGAGCTCATTTTTTGCCACTATTCATACTCAATTCTGTCCCAGTATGGCTTGTTTCTCCCCTCTCGTTGTGACAGAGAGCGGCTTCAAAAGTGACCTTTTATATGATTGGATCAGGGAAAATTCCTAAAGATTAGACCATTTCCACGCTTTTTTGTTGCCAATCAGCTCTAAAATTCATGGTAATGACTCTTGTGGTCGAGTTAATCGAGGAATTCATTGTCTCACTGAGGCACGAGAGGCACTACTCTGAGAAAACTCAGGATACCTATTCTCGATTACTGAAGAACTTTACCTCATGGCTGGGGGGACAAAGTGATCCCAAACCAAAACATTGGACTGAAATTGGGCTCAAGCACCTCACATCATTCATAGAATTTGAAGCAAAGCGAACGATAGGAGACGATAAAAAAACACTCTCTTTCGAAAGTCTTTATCTTCAGATCGCGGCATTAAAAGCCTTTTTCAAATACCTCAAGCGCGAAGGGTATATAATTGGAAATGTTGCGGAACATCTCAGTCTTCCACGGAGGCGATTTAAGCTACCAAAAGCATTACCTCAGACTGTGGTGAGTGATTTTTTGAAGCCTATCCCCAATCCCTCGAATAATGACCTTTGTGATCAGGCTATCATTGAATTGGCATATTCCAGTGGATTGAGGCTTGTGGAACTTCGAAGTCTCCGATTGGAGAATCTGCAACTCGATGCGGGTTTCATCCAAGTTTTGGGAAAAGGTAACAAACAACGCATTGTTCCAGTTGGGAAATCGGCCGTGCAGGCGCTGAACAATTATTTAATGGTAAGCCGGCCAAAGCTTGTGAGTCCAAAAAGTCCCGCTTCCGTGTTTTTGACCCAGAGGGGCTCGTCTTTCGCTCACACTACTATGTGGAAGCGAATTACCCGGCGAATAGCTAAGTCCGGGTTCGATGGTCATGTGACGCCTCATATGCTGCGCCACAGCTTTGCTACTCATCTTCTGGAAAATGGGGCAGATCTGAGAGTGATCCAGGAATTACTGGGTCATTCTCAGATCAATACGACCGAAATTTACACAAATGTTGCCAATCAACGCTTGCGTGATTCACTCAAGTTATTCCATCCTAGGCACCAAGAATAAAAAGTTATTCCCATTTACTTCCCATTGACTTTATATTTGGTGAAAGGAAATGGAGTCATTCCGGTATTCTAAATTGGAAATGATGAAAAATTTTAGGTTTCAGCGGTCATGAGAAGACCAGAATCTAGCTTTAATACAGAGCCCCAGTGGTTCGTAGCCCATACAAGGCCAAGGGCAGAGAAAAAACTCGCACATTACTGCGATAGGGAGGGCTTTACCAACGAATTGCCGACCGTCAGAACCGTTCGGAAATACCAGCGAAAAATATGCAAATTCGATAATCCGCTATTTCCCGGATATTTATTTCTTCGAATTAACCCAGCCTCCAAACAAAAAGTTTTTCAGAGTGATTATTGTGCGCGCATCATCCAGGTGAATCTACAGGATGAGTTCGAGCAGCAGCTGCGGGATATTTTACAAGCTGTCCGATATGAAGAAGAGAACGAAATTATTCTTTGCCCATCCATAACCGAAGGACTCAGGGTTCGAATCAAAAGTGGCCCTCTGACCGGCTTGGAAGGTGTCGTTGCCAGAAGGGAAGGCATCTCAAACGTCCACCTCAACCTCGATTTCATCGGACAATCTGCCGTCGTTAAATTAGAAGCTTCTCGACTTGAAGCTACTTAATCCTTTCATTTTCCATAAATTATAGTCTTGCTAAGTTGGATTAAATGAATTAACTGTTTAATACAAATTAAACGGTTTGCGTTTTTTATTTGTAAACCATTAATTTTCAAAGCTTAGCAAGTTTCCCTGTAGGCGAGCGCCAAACCAAAAATGCGGTGCGAACTGACCGGGGCGAAGCCCCGAAATTGCTACTCAATTTCGGGGGGACGGCATGAGCCGCAGTTATTGGTAAATCGAGATTCGTCATTGGTGCCTCAGATTGCTCCGCTCACATATCATTATTTACGATGGATCTGCCAAGTTATCGTGAGGGAAACGAAAAAGAGCACGAAGCACCAGTCACGAGTAACGGCGCTGACAAAGCCCCTAAATTGCTATTTAATTTTCGGGGGGCGGCATATGCCGCAGTGATTCGTAATTAGATACAGGTTATTGATGCTCCAGATCGCTTCTCTCACATTTCTATGTTTTCTAAAGATCCCTACAAATGAACTTTAGTCTACCAACTCTATTCAGTATTTCGTGTGATTGATCTATAAAGTGACCGTGAGAGAATCGAACAAAAGCACAAATCTCCAGTCCCGAATGACGGCGGTGGCAAAGCCGCCGCAAGAGCTGCATTTACCAATCAGCGAGATTCCAAAGTAATTTCAAAGGCCTAGAGGCCAGTGCCAAAAAATCGTGAGAGAAACGAATAAAAGCACAAATCACCAATCACCAGTCACCAATCACAATGGTGGCCAGGCCACCACGACAGCGGAGCCAAGCGCAGCTCCAATGAGTCAAACTCAGGTGGACATGGTTCAGGCTGCGGGGGGCGTTTGTCAGGCAATGGGATTACCAAAATCTGTTGGTCAGGTCTTTGGGTATTTATACATGTCGACTACGCCTCAAACCTTGGAAGACATAGCGGCTAGTCTCCAGATCAGCAAAGCAAGTGCCAGCAATAGCGTCCGACAATTATCAAGTTGGGGAGCAGCGAGAACTGTTTGGGTGCCCGGCGCGCGAAAAGAACACTACGAAGTCATTGGGGATTTAAATAATTTAATATCTGGATTTATTAATGATTTCCTAAAACCAAAATTCTCAGTCGCTGACCAGAAACTGGCTGAAATTTCTAATATTTTGGAAGAAGAAAAAAATTCTGGAAAAATAGACGAAAACCAATTTGCCCACTATAGCAAACGTATAAAACAAATAAATAAATTACAGCGAAACGTTCGGAAACTAGCACCCCTTGCGCAAAAACTATTATAAAAATTCGGAGGGTTGTGTTCCTTCTAACTTTAAAAAATCAAATGAATAAACGAATATTAATAACAGGTGGGGCAGGTTTTCTAGGTTCCCACTTGTGTGATCGGTTAATAAACCAAGGTCATGATGTGATTTGTCTGGATAATTTCTTTACAGGAAGAAAAGATAATATCAGACATTTGCTTAAGCATGAAAATTTCGAACTGATCCGCCACGATGTCGTTGATGCATTTAAAGTCGAAGTTGACCAAATATACAATTTAGCTTGTCCAGCTTCACCAGTTCACTACCAGTTTAATCCCATTAAAACCGTTAAAACATCCGTGATGGGTGCTATCAACGTCTTGGGATTAGGCAAAAGAACAGGTGCAAGAATATTACAAGCCAGCACAAGCGAAGTGTATGGTGACCCAGAAACAAGCCCTCAGAAGGAAGACTATCGGGGAAATGTGAATCCAATTGGTATTCGGGCATGTTATGATGAAGGAAAACGATGCGCTGAGACTCTGTTCTTTGATTACCATAGGGAAAACAAAGTAGATATCCGGGTGGTCCGAATATTTAATACATACGGACCTCGTATGAGACCAGATGATGGACGGGTGGTTTCCAATTTTATCTGCCAGGCCTTAAAGAATGAGGATATCACAGTTTACGGTGACGGATTGCAAACTCGCTCCTTCTGTTATGTAGATGACCTCATAGAAGCCAAAATGCGAGTCATGAACCAGGATCAATGTGTCGGTCCAATAAATATTGGTAATCCAGGGGAGTTCACAATACTGGAACTCGCCCAAAAAATCATCGAACTCACTAGCAGCAAAAGTAAAATAATTTACGAACCTCTCCCTTCTGATGACCCACTACAAAGAAAGCCTGATATAACACTTGCCAGGAAGACTATTGATTGGGAGCCGGCAATTAATTTGGAAATCGGACTAAATAAAACTATCGAATATTTCAAGAGTTTATAAAAATTTATTGTCTCGTTGTTTCAATATAAGTTTGAACGTCATCGCCTCTAAAAAGCGATTCCGATTAACTCCAAAGGGGTTAAACATACAAGACTAGAGAGGCGCTCCGGAGATAAATCCCACAATTTTTTTAAGCACTGAAAGAAAGTTAAATCATCCGTTTTTATATGACATAAACTTTTAATTTATCTTAAAGCCGGGGGATTCATTGCACTCCCAATTTACTAAAAATTTGCAGGGCAAATTTTATTTATGAAAATTACATGCATAGGAGCAGGATATGTCGGCGGCCCAACCATGGCGGTCATAGCCGAAAAGTGTCCGGACATACAAGTTACCGTCGTTGATATAAATCAAGACAGAATCGATGCCTGGAACTCAGATGATTTACCAATATTTGAGCCAGGGCTTGATGAAATAGTAAAAGGTGCTCGAGGAAAAAATCTTCATTTTTCCACCGATGTCGATAAGGAAATCAAAGAAGGAGATATAATATTTATTTCAGTAAATACCCCTACAAAAACTTACGGTGTAGGAGCGGGGCGCGCTGCAGATCTTAAATTCATAGAATTGTGCGCAAGGCGCATAGCTGAAGTTGCCGAGGGCGATAAGATCATCGTTGAGAAGTCAACCATCCCTGTCAGAACAGCCGAATCAATTAAGCGGATTCTTGATGCGGGCGACCAGAAATCCAATTTTCAAGTGCTTTCAAACCCCGAGTTCTTGGCTGAAGGAACAGCTGTTCCTGATTTGCATAATCCTGATCGTGTCTTGATAGGAGGAGAAGAGTCAATTGAAGGTCAAAAAGCCATCGAAACACTTGCCTCGGTCTACAATAATTGGGTGCCGAGAGAGAGAATATTAATAACCAATGTATGGTCCTCGGAATTATCAAAACTCACAGCTAATGCATTTCTCGCGCAAAGGATTTCAAGTATTAATGCAATGTCAGCATTATGTGAAACCACTGGAGCCGATGTTGACGAAGTAGCACACGCTATTGGGCATGATTCCCGAATTGGTCCGAAATTTCTAAAATCCTCAGTGGGGTTTGGTGGGTCTTGCTTTCAAAAAGACATATTGAATTTGGTATACCTTTGTGAGCACTTTGGTTTGCCAGAATGTGCAGCTTATTGGAATCAGGTCATTTCAATGAATGACTACCAAAAGAAGAGATTTGCAAGCAAAGTTGTCAGCAGTTTATTCAACACGGTCTCAGACAAAAAAATTGCTATATTAGGATTTGCTTTTAAGAAAGATACAAATGACACTCGCGAATCCGCAGCCATATATATTTGTAAAGACCTATTGGAAGAGCGGGCGAACTTATCTATATACGATCCAAAAGTTGGTCGTGATCAAATAGTAAAAGACCTAAAATACGTCAACACACCCTTATCGGATACTGAATACCAGGATCATGTTCAAACAGTTGATGATCCATACCAAGCAACTAAAGACGCCCACGCCATTTTGGTCATCACGGAATGGGACGAATTCAAATCCCTCGACTATAAAAGAATTTTCCAAGGAATGAAAAAACCAGCATTCCTTTTCGACGGAAGAAATATACTGGACATTCAAAGCCTCAATGAAATCGGCTTTGAGGTATATTCAATAGGCAAAGGCTCATGACGCTACGCTTAAAAATTTGTTTCACAATTTCGGTTATTCGTTAGTCGTATTTTGTTATTGGATCCCATCCTTGCTCCGCGATCAGAATTTTAACTTCAATAAATTTTTATTGCGAGAATGACAGTGACTAAAGCGATCAGGCGCACGAGTTGCTAACCTCGATTCTCCAATCACCAAAATATCCGGGCAATTTTGCATGCAGCGCCTACCATCCTCATATCGTGGCAAAAGACAATGACAAATACTTCCCAGCATAAACTCCTACCACACCTAAAACAAATAGCTCGCGCTGCCGGGGATATAATTTTAGAAATTTACGAACAGGGTTCCGCAGTCGAATTCAAAGATGATAAATCTCCTTTAACTGAGGCCGACAAAGCAGCCCACAAATATATTGTTTCAGAACTTACAAAACTCACTCCCGACATTCCTATTGTTAGCGAGGAATCCGATCCCGCTACGTGGGAAAACACGAATTATAGTATAGAGAGTTGGGAAAAATTCTGGCTAGTCGATCCATTAGATGGAACAAAAGAATTCATAAAGAAATCCGGCGAATTCACTGTTAATATTGCTTTAATTGAAAATTATTTGCCAACCGTTGGAGTTGTCTTCGCTCCAGCAATTTATACAATGTATACGGGATCAGTTGAAGAAAACCTTGCCACAAAACAAGTAGGCGGACTTGATCGCCCGGAGCATTCAATTTCCACAACAAAATCGCCTGACAAAAATAATCTACGACTCGTAGCAAGCAAAGATCATGCAGGTCCAGCCGTCACTGCTATGATTGAAAATCTCCCTGGAAAACCAGTATTAAAAAGTATGGGAAGTTCACTAAAATTTTGTCTGATCGCCGAAGGCGAAGCTGACATATACCCAAGGCTTCTCCCGACTATGGAATGGGACACGGCTGCAGCTCACGCTGTTGTAAGAGCCGCAGGAGGACAAATAAATGCTGTTAATGATAATGAATTTGTTTATGGGAAACCAGGGTTAAAGAACGACTACTTTATTTGTTTGGGCGATTCGAATATACAATGGCAACATTATTTAATAATAACCTAAATAGCCTTACTAATTATAAATGTAAGTATAATAAAGGGATATTTTTAATTCAATTTTAATGAAAAAAATTTTAGTAACTGCGCCACCTATGGCAAAAAATGTTGACTGGTTTACAGATCTTTTTGGCTCAAAAAATATGGAATTACATGTTCCTGTTTTTGAGCAGAAAATGCAGGAGAGATCACTGGTTGAAATAATAGGTAACTATGATGGATGGATTATAGGTGACGATCCAGTAACGCATATGGTCCTAAAAGCAGGAAGAACAGGGAAACTCCGCTGTGCAGTGAGATGGGGTGTAGGAATGGACAATATTGATTCGAAAATTGCAAGTCAACACGGATATATTATCAAAAATACTCCTAATGCTTTCGGGGATGATGCTTCTGAAATCGTCATAAGCCATTGTCTTGCGTTAGCAAGAAGCGTTTTACAAATTGATAGGGAAGTCCGCAAAGGAAATTGGTTCCAACCAACCACAGAAACACTGAGTGGTAAAAATGTTGGAATAATAGGATACGGTAGTATTGGCAAAGATACGGTATTTAAGTTAAATGCGCTTGGATGCAAGATAAAAGCCATTTACGATCCTAACTTTACCTCTGATCCAAGACTTCAAGACCTAAAGCCCAAAGTGTGGCCTACGGCCGTTGAAGAGTTGGACTACTTGATTGTAACTGCTTCATTGAATAAGGAAACCAAGCAGATGATTACTCATAATATTTTCAATAAGATGAAAAATAGCTCTTACTTAATAATAAATTCGAGAGGGGCCATTGTAAATGAAGATGATTTATATGACGCGTTAAAATCCCAAACAATTAAGGGGGCAGCACTGGAGGTGATGGAGCATGAACCTTTACGGCACAATTCAAAGTTACTGAAATTGAACAATTTGTTATTAGGGTCCCATAATGCATCAAACACAAAAGAAGGAATCCACAAAGCAACTAACAAAGTGTTTGAAATTCTGGAGAAAAATTTAACTTAGAAACTTACAATAGTCAGCAATGAGTTTTCTAAAACTGAAAACAAAAGTTTTTAAATACTAGTATGAAAAACATTTTAGTAACAGGCATAGCTGGATTCATAGGTTCGGCTGTAGCGCGCCGTTTACTAGATCAAAATAATACTGTAATTGGGCTTGACAATTTGAATGACTATTACGATGTTCGCTTCAAAATCTATAGACTATTAAAGCTCAATGGCATAAGTGACCTTGAATTAAATAATATATTATCACTAGATAATTTAGGAACACTTATCAAACAACCAAAGTTTTGGGCTAATTTATCATTTGAAAATCTTTCTGTAAGTCATGACCATAATAGTATTAAACTTTCAGGACATGGGGGTAGACTTAAAATAATAATAGGTTCTATAGAAAATATAGAAACTATCAGGCAAGTTTTCAACCAATTCAACCCGAAAATAATATATAACTTAGCTGCCCGGGCGGGAGTCAGGGCTAGCTTAGAAAGGCCTGACGCGTATGTTAAAACAAATATTCTCGGAACAACGAACATACTTGAGACGGCAAGACATTATGAAGTTCAGAATTTTATAATGTCGTCTACCTCCTCTTTATACGCTGGTCAAAAGCTGCCGTTTCATGAAGGCCTTAAAGTCAACACACCAATTTCACCTTATGCGGCAACGAAAAAGTCAGCAGAAATGATGTGTTATACATATCATTATATCTATAAATTATCTATTACAGTCTTACGATATTTTACTGTCTATGGGCCTTCTGGTCGACCCGACATGTCAATGCTGAGATTTATAAATTGGATTCACAACAAAATGCCTATAGTTTTGTATGGTGATGGTAATCAATCGAGAGATTTTACATATATTGATGATATTGTCGACGGAACCATTAAATCATCAAAGTTGGAAGGTTTTAACACGATAAATCTCGGAGGTGGATTGAACCCAATTCCTATTATCGTAATAATAAATATGATTTCTAATAAATTGGGTGTGAAACCAGTAATTTTAAAAAAACCATTCATGGAGACAGATTTATTACATACCAAGTCAGACAACTCCAAAGCCGAACAACTACTAAAATGGCAAACCAAAACAAATATAGAGGACGGTATTGAGGCAAGTATTAATTGGTATTTAAACAATTTAGTTTGGTTAAAAAAATCTAAGTTTTAATGGGAAATAAGAAAACAATCGCAGTCTGTGGCCTCGGATACGTTGGATTACCTCTCGCAATGCGATTCGCGGAATGTAATTGTAAGGTAATTGGAATAGATATTGATATAGCAAAGGTGCAGTTTTTAAATCAACACCAATCCTATATCCAGCACGTAAAAACTTCCCTTCTTAAATCATTGGCAGCAGAGGGTTTATTTACGGCATACGATGATTTTTCGAAGATTAAAGATGCTGAAGCGATAATAATTTGCGTGCCTACCCCGTTAGGGAAAAACAGAAATCCAGACTTATCGTATGTTATTGAAACAGGTAAGAGAATTGCCCCCTACATTAAACGTCGAGAGGGAGGTAAGAAAAAGTTGGTTGTTCTGGAGTCTACAACTTACCCGGGCACGACAAATACAGAACTTAAAGAAGTATTAGAAAATGTTTCTGGACTAAAAGCTGGAATTGACTTCCATTTAGCTTATTCGCCGGAAAGGGAGGATCCCGGAAGGAAAAATTATTCAGTAAAAGATATTACTAAAATTGTGAGCGGTCTCACTACTGATTGTTTGGAAAGATGCAAAGAATTATATAGTATAGCAGTTAATAAAGTACATAAGGTTTCCACACTAGAAGTTGCGGAAGCGACCAAACTAACTGAAAATATTTTTCGTTCAGTGAACATTGCTTTAGTCAATGAGTTAAAGATTGTATATCGTTCAATGGGTATTGATATATGGGAGGTCATCGATGCGGCTTCGACAAAACCCTTTGGTTATATGCCATTTTTTCCCGGCCCAGGGTTGGGCGGTCATTGCATACCTATAGACCCATTTTACTTAACTTGGAAAGCAAAAGAGTTCGATCAACACTCTAGGTTTGTTGAACTGGCAGGTGAAGTTAACACCAAAATGCCCGATTACGTTGTTGCTAACGTAATAAATGCTTTAAATGAAAAACAACTAGCAACAATGAATAGTAAAATTTTCGTAATCGGTCTTGCATATAAAGCCGATGTTGATGATGATCGAGAATCTCCTAGCTACACTATTATATCTAAACTTCAATCACTTGGCGCGCACGTATCGTTTCATGATCCATTTATTCCCAAAATAAAGACAGTCAGAAAATTCAAGGATCTTTGTGGAAAAAAATCAATTCCTTTGACCCCAAGCAATATAGCTAAGTTCGATTGTGTTCTCGTCTTAACTAAACACGCAGACTTAGATTATAAGATGATCTATCGACACAGTAAAATTATTGTAGATACCAGGAATAGTTTTAACAAAATTAAAGATACCAAAAATAAAATACACAAATCATAGAATAAATGGACAGGCAATATCTATTAAATTATGATGATCATGATTCTATTATCGAGGCCGAATTCACTTCAAGAGGATACTCCAAACAAGAGAGTAATTCAGTAGCCAAGATATCTAGGAAAGCAAGCGAACACGGAATTTCATCTCATAACGGATTAAAGGCAGTTCATTTGGATAATCTCTTCGGGTCAAAAGTTGGAGGATGTATGCCAAATGCTGATTATAGTATACCAAATGCTGATAACAAAGCGTTAGAATCTTGGTATGGTAATGGCAAAATTGGTACATACCTCGCATACAAAGCTGTAGATAGGTGTATTGAGTTAGCAGATAAATTTGGTATTGGCATGATTTCAGTGCAAAACGCTTGGCATTATCTTTGGGGTGGAGGCTACGTTTTAGAAATGGCAAACAAAGGATTTATAGGCATTTCTTTATGTACAGCAATGTTAGCAGAGGTCGTTCCCTATCGCGGCAAATTTCCTACCTTGGGCACGAATCCACATAGCTACTGTTTTCCAACTAAGGATGCAATTGGTTATAACATTCTTATAGATTGGGCAACATCAGTTATTGCTATGGGAAAACTACAATCTCTAAAAAGAGAGGGCATGAAAATACCACACGGCGCAGCATCGGATAAAAATGGGAATATAACGACTGATCCGGATTTAGCAGAGTATCTGCTACCATTTGGCAATCATAAAGGTTATGGATTGTCGCTAGTTAATGAATTATTAGCCTGTTTTAATGCCGGCTGTATTCCAACACTCAGAGGAAGGGAGTTTGACAAAAGCGGAAACAAACTTACAAACCTATTTTTTATTGCCCTAAACCCGGAATTTTTGAATGTGAGCAATAACAAACAGTCAACCCTAAATCTAAGAATAAAAGCAACACTGGAAGATATTATTGGTCACGGAAACGATGATGCAATATTCCCGGGATATCTAGAATATTTAGCACAGAAAAAATCGAAGGAAAAAAAAGGATTATTACTGACATATGCCGAAAAAACTGAATTTGAAAAATTAGCAAAAAACACCGATCAACACGCCACCATTAAGAAACTAGATGAATAATTTAAAAACAAGGAAAAAACCCATAATAGGTACTTGGCTAAATTCAGGATCCACTGTTATTGCTGAAGTGTTAGCAAATAACAATTTGGACTTTGTTTGTATTGATGCTGAACATTCCCCAGTAGATATAAATGATGTATTCAAACTTACTCAAGCAATAAGGTCAGCTTCAACTAATTGTATTCCAATCGCTCGTGTCCATGGTGTTGACTATAGTTTTGTAAAACGATTTTTGGATGCAGGAATCAAAGGTATCATATGCCCATTAGTAAATTCAAAAAAAGATGTTGAAACCCTCATAAACGCAACAAAATATCCCCCCACTGGCAAAAGAGGTGTTGGTTTCTGCGCCGCAAATAAATACGGATTGGATTTACACGATAGCTTTGTTAAGGCAAATGACGAAATTTTTATAGGCATTCAGATTGAGCATATAGACGCTGTTAAAAATATAGATGAAATTCTATCAGTTGAAGGAATAGACGCTGTTTTCATAGGTCCTTTTGATTTAAGTGCATCAATGGGCATAACTGGTGATTTTGAAAACGAAAGATTTCAAGAAGCGACTGCTACTATCCGTAATGCTTGTAAAAAGTTTAATATTATAAGTGGTATTCATGTAATAAAACCCCAAATTCAAGATTTAAAAATAGCAATTAAAGATGGCTATGAACTGATAGCTTACTCCCTAGACATAACAATGATAAATTCACTTTGTGAAGAATTAACAGACTACAGAAAATGTATAATTTAACGGCACTGTTACCATTAAAGGCTAACTCGGAAAGGGTTAAAGGAAAAAATTTCCGCAATTTCGCCGGAAAACCCTTATTCAAATGGATTTTGGAAACACTTCTCAGCATCGAGTGTATAGACAAGATAGTCATCAATACTGATGCTAAAGAGTTGTTAAACAAAAATGGTATACCATGCCATTCCAAAATTTTAATAAGAAATAGAAAAAAAGAAATCTGCGGGGATCATGTTTCAATGAATAGGATAATAGAGGATGACATAACAAATATTGACTCAGAAACATATTTAATGACGCACACAACAAATCCACTTTTATCTCAAAAAACCATTTCTACAGCTATTGAAACTTATAATAAGGCAAAACAAAACAATTCTGATTCATTATTTACAGTAAACGAATTTCAAACTAGGTTTTACAAAAAAGATGGTGAAGCTGTGAACCACGATCCCAATAACTTATTACGAACTCAAGATTTAGAACCTTATTACGAAGAAAATAGTAACCTCTATATATTTAATAAAAACTCTTTCAAAACTACGAATGCACGTATTGGTGAAAATCCGTATTTATTTGTTACACCTCCCATGGAGTCAATTGATATCGACGATATGGTTGGGTGGACAATGGCAGAAATGGTTGCTTTATCACAATTGCTTTTTAAATCACAATCAGATTATCACGACACTACGCAAAATGATTAACTAAAATAAAATTTCCTCCCAAAAAACTCTTTTAGTGAAAATACCTAATTCAATAGTATGGTCAATAAACTTTTTTGGTAAAACTATAGTTCTATTAGGTTTTATATTTTTTATAACAACTAATTTTGATGAAGAAACAACAAATTATTTCATATTAAACATAACTATTGTTAATTTAGTTTATTTATTAGACCTTGGATTAACCACATTTTTTATAAAAGAGCTTAACCATCAAAATAATAAGCATAACAGGAGACAAATACTCCGCGATTTAGATTATATTTATTGCTTACTGGGTGTAATCGGTGTTTTTTTGTATCAAATCATTAAGAGTTTATATTTTGCTCAAAACTCAAATATATTTGTTCAAATTATAATTAGTGCCTTAATCTTTTTATATTTTAAGAATAAAAGAATAGATGTAGAATTACGATCCAAACAATATTTCTTAAAGTTATTCGTCACCAGTAATTTAATAGGCTGTACGGCATTAGGGTTTTCATATTTTATAGGTTGGGAAGATATAGAATATTTCATTTTAATTTATACTTCTGTCTATCCATTAACTTTTTATTTATTAAAAACCTGTTATGCTGAGAAGAAAATTAATGACCTAAAAATTTCAAGCAATAAAATAATTAAAAGTTACCTTAATAACTCTTTCAAAATAGGTCTTACAAGTTTGGCAGGGGTAGGTTTAAATTATTACATAATGTTGAAAGTCGGTAAGTTGTTTTCGGGAGTAGAATTACTTACCTACTTGTATGGTATTAGGTTGATAAATATGATAAATGAGGCTAGTTGGTCCCCTTTTTACTCCTATTTGCCGAAAGCGATTCAAAATCTGAATAAAAAGGGAAACACTTTTAGACTTATATTTCGTCTAAATTTGGTTGCATTGTTATTTTGTGTTGGCGGGTTTTTATTGCCCCTAGGTTTAGAAGTAATTTCAATAATTGTAGATAAAAATTTATCATCAAATTATTACCTTCTTTATTTATATTTGGTATTTAGGCTAGTAGATAGGATTAATGCTATGAATTATCAAATTCACATAATTTATGGGAAAATCCAATTTTTCCAGGTTCAATTTGGGTGTGTTGTAATATCTTTAATAATTGCAGAAACTCTAAATTACCTTTTTCCAAATTTATATCATAGTTTATTTTATTCATTAATTTTTAGTGCAACAGTTTTACTTATAATTTCCACCTTACTACTCGTAAAATATACAAACAAACCAGGTATTTACGTTAATCACATAATTTTAACTATACTTGCTTTGCTTCTACATTACATAAGCTATTTATGCCCTTTGAATTTGATATAATACAAAGTGTCTATATAAACGATAATTTGGAACACCTTATTGACTCAATACAATCAGTGCTCAATAACACCATATTACCGAAAAATTACATAATAGTTGCCGATGGGCGAATTTCGGATGAAATAGACAACTATTTAAAAGACTTGATTAATACACATCAATTAAATCCGAAATTCATTGTGACCCGATTACAAGATAACCAAGGACTAGCTTGTGCCATGAATTGTGCCATTGAGCTAACAAATAGCGACCTTGTTGCTAGGATGGATTCGGATGACGTGTGCTTGCCAACTCGATTTGAGAACCAACTTTTTGAATTTGAAAATAAAACCTCCTTATCCCTTTGTGGAATGTTTTACGATCAATACGATTATGAAATGAAAATAAAGGTCGGAACGCGAAGCGTGCCCACTACAGACAAACAAGTTAAAGAAACAATTTTTTTAAAGAATCCTATTAATCATCCAACTCTTATGATGCGACGCCGCGATCTACTCAATATTGGTGGTTATGATACTGATTGTCTTTTTTTCGAAGACTGGATGTTAGTATTCAAATTTTGGAAGTCTGACCTAAAAATTAAAAATATACCTTTTGTCGGATTGAAGGTTCGTGGTGGATTAGATTTTTACAAACGGAGAAAAGGGTACGAATATTGGCGTCATGAAATAAAATTCTTTAAGAAATTATTTCATAAGAATTATATAAAACGACACACTCTTCTTTTTAATATAGGCTTAAGATTTGTGTTGAGGGTAATATTAGGTAGATACATTAGTTATTTTTACAACTTTTTCGTAAGGCAAAAATGAAAATTTTAAAAAAAGCTATTTGCATAACCTCCGCGTATATTTTCAAACTTATCTGGCATTTTCATTGTAGATTTAATAATAAATCTAAAAGCTGTTTAGTATTCACTGATTCACGGGGTTTTTATATTAATGGAATTTTGAATTACAAAAATCCATTTAGGTCGTACATAAATAATGAACTAAAATATAAATTTAAATACAATTTTTGCCCCCAAAAATCAACAACTTTAATAGACTTTTTATACTCCACAAGAAATTTTAATAAAAATGTTCCGGTTATACTGCATTGCGGAATCGTAGATTTTTCTCCGCGTAATAAAAAACATACTTATAAAATTCTTAAACGACTAAATAATTTAGCCGAAAAACTAAATCTTCCCGTTTTAGAGTCAAATCCACTTGGGGGATCTTATTGTAATGAACTAACGTATAATTTGTATACAATCGATTACTTAAAAAATCACATTATCCATCGCTTGTTAGAGTATAAAAACCTAATCTACATCGGAATAAACCCGGTAATTTTGGATTGGCGAGGTAATTATTTTAGAGATCGCCCTGATAATATTAATATCATTCTAAAATATAATGAAGTTTTAGTTTCTATGCTTAGTAGTATTGACATTTCGAAATGGGATGAAAAACAAATAAAGGATTTAACCGTCGATAATATCCATCTATCTGCAAACGGAATGAATTACTTGAAAAGAGAAGTTAAAAACAAATTAAATAGTCTATGAGTTTTCTAAATTTAAGTAATTTAAAAGTAATATACTGTTTATTGCCATTTGTTTACTATTACAACAAAGTTAACAGTAGCCTCCTTTCTAAAATCCTAATTATTTTCATTTATTTACTTATTTGTTTTGATATTTTTGCAAAATTAGGAAATTTCAAGCAATTAAAGACGTGGTCCCATGTGGTATATTCTGTCTTCTTTTCATATGTATCATACTTATGTGTAAAGGGCTTTAAAAATGACTTTTTATCGACGACCGACACAATAACTTATTTTCTAAGTTATATGGTTGTTTTAGCAAGCATTTATATCAATAGTCAAAAGAATAACACAATTGAACAAATTAGAAATTACTACATATATGGGTTGTCTGGATTGATCCTCATTAACTGGTTTTTATTTCTTTTCGGCATTTATAATTTAAACACTGTAGTAAATGGTGGTAAACTTGGGAACGCCGAAGTTTTAAGTTTTTATGGATATAATCTGCAGAGAACGCTATTTTATTTCTCGGGTGGCTTTAGCTCCTATTCTATTTTGTGTGCAATAGTGTTGCTATTTTTTTTATGCAAATTAAAAAGTCACAAACAATTAAATATATATGAGTTAATAGTAGTTGGAATTTCTTCATCCAGTATTTTACTAAGCGACTCAAGAAATGGGATTATTTCGGTATTTTGTTGTTGTATTATCATATTTTATAAACAATTAGGCAATATAATTATTATAAGTTCACCGTTTTCTGTTTTTATATTGTTATTTATAGATAATTCCATTAAATATGGTTCAAACTTTCTTTTTAATACTGCTCGCAGTGAAAGTATTTTAAGTGGTAGGGAATCAATATGGCTAAATTCCATGGAGTTCGTTCAACAAAATGTCGAGATGTTCATAGTTGGAAATGGACTATATGGGCAGGCCGCATCAGGTTTATCAATGGCTTCTTATGCACATGGATTCTCTGATTGGAATACTGATAGGCCCGAATGGGCATCCCTGCATAACAATTTTTTTCAATTTCTTACTGACATTGGAATTGTTGGTGCAATAATAATTTATATTTTATTATTAAAATTCGCATTGAATAAGCGTAATAATTTAGTCTCAGTTGTGCTAATGTCTGTAATTATAATAGGAGGATTCGTTGACGTTACAGTCGGGTTATATGACTTTGTCCTATTTATTACTTTTTTTTTATTGCTTATGAACAATTATTTATACAAAAGTGCTGAATAAGCTACATTTAACATTTTATAGTGTAATTTTTCTATATTTTCAAATCCACGGAATTATACTCTTCCGTAATTATAATGATGTATGGCTCCAGTATGTTGTGTGTGGATTTATCATCAGTTTGGTTTACAATTCGGAAAGTCGGCTTGAAAAAATCTTGAATTACTTTTTAGAAAAGGCATACATATTTGTTTTTCCTTTAACGATCTTGGGTTTCTTTTATTTTTCATATTTTGGAATAACAAAAATTTCTGTTTTTTTAATTACATTAACCAGTATTTTATGTTGTAAATTGTTATTAAGTAATTCTAAATATTACTATGCTCCTTTAACAATTATAGCGCTATCCATTTTAATATATCCTGATATTATTAGTGTCACGACAATTGCAGTACTTAAAAATGTCGTGGTTTATTTAGTCACTGAGTGTTGTTTAACACTTGGTGTGCCAATTAAAGTAATTGGCGTTAAAATTATAAACAGTGGATACATTTTATCGGTGGATGATACATGTTCGGGTTACACCTCCTTCACTACAGCAATTAATTTTGTAATACTCTTTACCGTTCTATTTAACTTTAAATTAAGTTCAACGCTTTTATACTTCAGTCTTTGCATGCCTTTAATAATTTTATCCAATGTCGCTCGAATCGTTATTATAATCAACAGAACTTTGGTAGATAAAGCTTTGAACATTCAAAAATTCCATGATGATACTGGGGTTATGATGATGGTTCTTAATCTAACGGTAATCGCTACACTAGGATATTTTTTAAATAAATACGTAAATGAAAAATCTCATTGTTAAATGTCTCCGAGCTTTAATAAACAACAAGGTTATTAATTCAGCTATCTTAGACAAAAAACTGTTTACTGAAAAGCAAATGAAAATATACGAACTTCGTAATGCTTTTTATGATAAAAGGTGTATTATAATTGGCAATGGGCCAAGTTTAAATAAGTGTGATCTTTCTTTTATACAAAAGGAGTATTCCTTTGGGGTTAATGGAATTTTTTACAAAACGGATGAATCACAATTTAAACCCACTTTCTACACTGTAGAGGACAGCCATGTAATGAAAGAAAATGTCCAACGTATCAGAGACTACGAGGTGAGTTACAAATTTTTTCCCACAAATTACGCTAAATACTTTAAAAATGAAAATCAGAAAAATTTATATTTTTTCAACATGAATCGGGGTTTTTACGAACCTAGTAGCAAGCATTACGAAGAACCTTTAATAAGTTCTGATTGCAGTGAGATTATTTATTGCGGTCAATCAGTTACAATTATTAATATACAAATGGCTTTGTATTTAGGTTTCAAGGAAATTTATCTTATAGGCATGGACTTTAACTATGAAATTCCAGATTCCGCAATTGTAAAAAATCAAGACATTACCTCAACCGAAGATGACGTAAATCATTTCCACCCCGATTATTTTGGGAAAGGCAAAAGTTGGCACGACCCAAAATTGCATAATGTTTTAAAGTCATACGAACATTTGCATGAACATGGAAAAAAATCTGGTGTGTCAATTTATAATGCCACAGTGGGTGGCAAATTAGAAGTATTTCCAAGAGTTGATTATAATGAAACGTTCTCCTCTTCTTAGTTGTATAATAACCACACGTGATAAAATTGAGTTAATTTATGAATTTTTACGTGTTATTGATCTTGAAATAAACAAAGATCTTATTCAGGTTATAATTGTCCTTCAGGGAGATTTAGAGCCTGATTTTGAATCTTTTAAATATTTAGATTTAGTTACTATAAAAACCGGTCACCTGTCTTTGAGCCAAGCAAGAAACAAGGGACTGGCCTATGCATGTGGAAAATATTTATCTTTTCCGGATGATGATTGTGTTTATGATAGATTATTAATTAACAAATTAATTTATTTAGATCAAATCTATAAAAAAACTTCATTTGTTGGGGGACTTTATATTGATGGATGTCGGCAGCATGATTTTAGTATCGCTAACTATAAAGACCTGAAGGCTTTAAAAAAAATTGATTACATCGATCAAATAACAAGTGTCACTTTGTTCATCAACAAAGAAGTTATGTGCCCATTTGATGAAGAATTTGGACTAGGCGGTACTTACCCCTCCTGTGAGGAATTTATATTAACGCAACACCTAATAGACAAAAACCATCCTATTCGGCAATCACGGGAATTGAAAGTTTTTCATCCTTACACTCACTATAGCGATGGTCGTATCATAAAAAGCAGCTATGGGCATGGGGCGTTCATTGCCCAATCGGTTAAAAATTATGGTCTTTTCAATCCAATAACTTTTTGCGCTATATGGAGTCTCTTTTTAAGGAACATTTTTGCTATTTTTCTTCTTAAGTTTGGTAGGATAGGTATATATAAAAGGTGGTTGTTTTTAAAATATAGAATCTTGGGTTTTTACCATTATGTTAAAAACATTTAAAGTTTTCCTTTTTTTTAATTCGTTTGCAATTGTGATTACTTTTATTTTTTCACAATTCATAAATTTTTCCCCTTCTAACACGAATTTGGAACTATATGAATCACTTGTTTCTAATGTTAATAGCAGTAAAGATTTATTTTTAAGTGCCGGTGAGATTCGAATACTGAACCCGAGCAAATTTAAGTACTTCGAAGGCCATACATCAAACAATCATAACATACATAATATATTAATAATTCATTGGTCCCAAAAAAACTCAATTGGGAATCAATTCTTGACGCATACCCCTGATGTTTGTCTGATAGACTCTGGTTGGAATTACGCAAGGAGTATTTCAAATAATTTTAAGTCCTTAAAAGCAAACATATATACTGACCCAATTAACAATGAGGAGTACATTGTGGCGTGGATAACTGTCGTCGGTAAGACAAAACTAACATTGCAAAATTCTAATAGTATTCTTAAAGATCGCATGTATAAGTTAAGTGAAAAACTATCTCGTCTGAAAGGGCTGTTGGGGCTAATTATTAACGGTGAAAACGTAAAAGACAGTGAAAAAATTTATTTTAGAATAATTACAAGAAACAATACGGATTTTTTGGTCGATCTGAAATATTTCGATGAAGCTTTTAATAAGTTTTTGTCAAAAAATAAATGAAATGCATACGAAATTGTTTTTTGAAAGTATTATATGGATTATAAATAAATCTAAAGGTGAAATTTGGTAGCATGGAAAGTTATAACTGGATTTACTGAAAAATGTATCTCCCGATCCGAAAATAGGAAAAAGTATCGTTATTTTTTATTACATTATTTGCATTATTGCGAGAAGTTATCAGTATTTGGTTCTCAGGTCACTAGATGTAATAGAATTAAAGTATGTATTATGGAAAAAATTTAGATAAGATGTATTCAATAAGCCAAGTACAAAGTAATATACGTAGAGATCAATTTCAAAAATTACTAATCTATTTTTTAGTATTAGGGGACATTTTGTTTTTATTTATTTCGCTATCTTTAGCCTACCTTTTACGATATCACATTGATTATGGTTTTCTCCAGTATTTAAAACCCTTCAATTCCCATGAGGTATTTATGTCCCAGATCATATTGGGTGTCTCTCTCTTCTTAATTTTGGCAATGAAAGAAAATTTTTATTTGAAGGAAAACTTTGTTGATTGGGATAGGCAATATTATGTTCTTATAAGAATAATTTTCTACTGGATTATTATTTATCTTTGTATAAGTTTTTCATTCAGAATACATCCACCTATATCCCGGGTCTACCTTATTTATGGCACCTGCATTTCGTTTATAAGCCTCTTTATTTATCGCGTAGTATTTAAAAAATTTATATTAGAAAAATTTGCTAACTCCATCAAGTATAATGTGGCTATATATTTAGATGACAAAGAATCCATTCAATCGATATCCGAAAACCTATCCCAAAATAATGTATTTAATGTTGTATTTATTGAGAATACTAATTCAATTAATAAAACTTGTTTTGAGAAGAATTTAATCGAAAACAAAGTCGACATCGCTATAACAAAAATGAGTTTATTAAACCAGGATGTTTACCTTAGTGCCCGGAAACTCTTCATTGATCTGTATTTTGAAAATGAAATTTCCACACTGTTTAAAATTAAATTAGACAATATCAACGTTTCAAAAAATTTGTTACTGCGCATCAAAGAATCTCCCTTAGGCTCATACCATAATTTATTGCTAAAAAGGTGCATCGACCTCATCGGTTCTGTTATCGGTCTGTTTATTTCTTTGCCAGTTTCATTGGTCGTTGCAACCTTAATATATCTTGAAGACAAAGGTCCTGTTATTTTCAAACAAGAAAGAATTGGCAAAAATGGCAAACCTTTCTATATGTACAAATTTCGAAGTATGAAACTGGGAAGTGAGAAAATGGATAATAATTCTCAGTCAACCCTTAGAAATGATACTCGTTTATTAAAAATTGGTGAACTAATTAGGAAATATAATATAGACGAAATCCCTCAGTTTTTTAATGTTTTTACTGGTAACATGAGTTTAGTAGGGCCACGACCAGAACGCACTTTCCACTCAGCGCAACTTTCTGATTCAATTCGGGAGTATAATGCTAGATATTTGGTAAAGCCTGGAATGAGTGGTCTTGCGCAAATAAATGGATTCAGGGGAAACACCGATCTTCAAGAGCGGATCAAATATGATCTGGTATATCAACAAAACTGGAATTTACTCCTAGATTTTTACATAATGATTAAAACTTTGCTGGGAAATAAAAACGCCTATTAAGCAACGGCGCACTTTCAAAAATTAAATATTTTATTTAATTGCATAATTGTCTTGATTAAGTAAACAGCCCATTTTGTATTACATAAATTTGAAAATTTGTTGTTTGTAATTCAAGTCTCTCTTGAGTTGTTAAGGGTTTAAAGATTTTGTTTTTAAATATTAAATTGTATTGAAGTAAAACCTTACAAGGATTTTTGTGAAAATACCGGGAGTAAGTATGCAAATTATAGTGTCAGGTGGGGCAGGATTTATAGGCTCCAATTTAGTTCGTTATCTTGTAAATGATATCGGGGCCGAGGTGTGTAATATTGATAAGCTGACTTATGCTGGCAATAAGCATTCGCTTTCTGATCTTAATAATTCGGACCAACATCGACTTGTTGTATTGGATATATGTTCGACTCCCAAAGTCTCTTCAGTTTTCTCTGAATTCCAACCTGATTATGTGATGCATTTGGCAGCTGAGTCACACGTGGACCGTTCGATTGATGGGCCTTGTGAATTTATTCAAACAAATGTCGTTGGAACTTACTCAATGCTTCAAGCAGCCCGTGGGTATTATGAAAATTTAGAGGGCGAGAAAAAATCCAACTTTCGATTTTTACATGTATCCACCGATGAAGTTTATGGAAGCTTAGGTGATACGGGCGTCTTTAAAGAAACGACTCCATATAGCCCTCGCTCTCCTTATTCTGCATCTAAAGCATCTTCTGATCATCTGGTAAGAGCCTGGGGTGAGACATTCAAGCTCCCTGTGATTGTCACAAATTGTTCCAATAATTATGGGCCATTTCAATTTCCCGAAAAACTTATACCCGTCGTCATACATAAGGCAATTGCTGGTGAACCCATCCCTGTCTATGGCAAAGGGCAAAATGTGAGGGATTGGCTCTATGTACAAGATCATTGCACAGCTTTATATTCAGTTCTGACAAAAGGTAAATTGGGTGAGACATATAATATCGGTGGAGAGAATGAGAGGAGAAATATTGATTTGGTCAATGACATTTGCACATGTCTTGATGAGCTATCTCCCAGAAAAGATGGAAAAAGTTATTCGGAGCAAATCACTTTTGTTACCGACAGACCTGGCCATGATTTTCGCTATGCCATGGATATTTCAAAGATTTCATCAGAATTGGGCTGGACTCCAAAAGAGGATTCCGTTTCGGGTTTGAGGAAAACTATAGAGTGGTATTTGGATAATGAACAATGGGTCAGGCTTTGTTTAGAAAAAGTCTGACCCATTGTTCATTCGTTATTGGTTATTAGTGATTTGTTACTGGTGCCCGTCCTCGCTTCGCGAGCATCAGTAAAGTTAAAGACAACTAACTGAGTGCGAAGGCCTGCAGTGTTTAAGAATAGTATAAATTTAATGACTTTATAAACCCTGAAAGGGTTAGACACATTAACCCAGGTCAGAGCTCTGAAAGGGCGATACAAAAATATAAGAATATGACGCCCATACAGGGCTAGCCTTTATACTGATCTTTATACCCAGGGCGTTGCCCTGGGCTGGTATGTTTAACCCCTCGGGGGTGGATGTTGTTATACACTTGAGTTATTCCAGTCGACTATAGCGGTTAAAGAAGGGTAAACATTTTCATTGATTTCAGAATGGGGACAGGGGTGCCCTCGCTGCCTTAACGCTAACCACCAATAACCAATCACAATTAACGAGTAACTGAAGTTGGTCTGCAACTTCATCAGCGAAGCGAACGATGAGCCAATTTACTGAATTTTCACCAGGGCGTCCATTTGATCCAAATAAGATTAGGAGTGAATTTAGTCACCTGGGCGAAAATACCAAAATATTTCCCGGTTGTCGTATAGTTCCCGCCTCTCTGGTTTCAGTTGGAGATTATTCACAGATTGATGAAGGTGTTTATATATTTGCTGGAGAAGGTGTCGAGATCGGGAGAAATGTTCACTTGGCAGCCTGCTCTACTATTTCTGGTGGAGGCAAATGTTCAATCGATGATTTCGCAGGTATTGGAGTTGGGGTAAGGCTCATTACCGGATCCGAAGATCCGCATGGTGGTGGGCTTACAAATCCAACAATACCTGAGGAATATCGCTCTGTCACTCGTGGTGAAATTACTATTGCAAAACATGCTTTAGTCTTTACAAATTCTGTTGTATTTCCAGGTGTAACCATAGGTGAAGGCGCAGTTGTTTCTGCAGGGAGTATAGTCCATAAAAATCTGGAGCCATGGACAATATATGCAGGTAATCCGCTTGTGGCTGTGGGAAAAAGGAATAGAGAGGAAATTTTAGAAACAAGCAAAAAGTTCCTCTCTATTCCTCGTTAATGAGTCAAGTATTTCATTTGTTCCTTTGTGATTGTCCTCGCCGTGCGAGCGGAACTCTTTTTGGTAGGGTGTATTTTTCAAATCGTTATTAATTTTGATTTACTTGTGCTTAGTGAAGATACCATGTTTGTGTCTAGTTAGCTTGGGAGCAGAGATTTTTATTATACATACCGCGAGCTTTGCGAGGAGAATCACGAATTGATGAATCAACAAATGAACCAATTATCGAAATTTTTTATCTTTAAAAAATGAAAGGCATTTTATTAGCTGGTGGAAGTGGGTCACGATTGAAACCATTGACGGATGTTTGTTGTAAGCAACTTCTTCCTATCTATGACAAACCAATGGTTTATTACCCACTGACTGTATTAATGCTTTCAGGTATTCGGGAAATTCTCATTATATCTACACCTAAGGACATTGATTCTTTTAAGAATTTATTGGGTGATGGAAATCAATTGGGATGCCGGATTGAATATGCGGTGCAAGACCAACCTAGAGGAATAGCAGATGCCTTTAGAGTTGGTGAAAAATTTATAGATGGCGATTCGTGTGCTTTGATTCTTGGTGATAATATCTTTTATGGTTCAGGATTAGGTGAACTTCTCAGGTCGAGCAATGATCCCAAAGGAGGCATCGTTTTTGCATATGGCGTTAAAGATCCGCGAGCATTTGGGGTCGTTGAATTTGACCAAGACTTTAATGCGATTTCCATAGAAGAGAAACCTGAGAGCCCAAAGTCAAATTATGCCGTTCCTGGAATATATTTTTATAATTCCCAGATCACAGAGATTGCCAAAAATTTGAAACCCAGCCCTCGAGGTGAATTAGAAATTACCGATGTGAATAAGGCCTACCTTGATAATGGTAATCTGCAGGTAAAAGTTCTACAAAGAGGGACTGCCTGGCTCGATACTGGAACGTTCGAATCCTTGCTAAAAGCTTCTGAGTTTGTTCAGGTTGTTGAATCCAGACAAGGTTTTAAGATAGGATGCCCAGAGGAGGTTGCTTGGCGCCGAGGTTTTATCGATGATCAACAACTGCTTGAGCTCGCCGCTAATTCAGATAAAAGCGGATACGGGGAATATCTCAAAGGCTTGATATCCTCACGTTGAGGAGACAGTGTTGGTTTGTATCGAGACTGGCTGAAAAGAGAATTAAAGGTGTTGTTTAAGCAAAAGCTTTGAAAAGAATTAAGACTTTCTTTTATGCCCCGCAGCGGTATATCGAAAAAATCTGAATTTAACGAAGCGGCCAAAGTTGTGAATCACGAATCACCAATAACGACTAACCGCGGTAATTACCGCATGAGCGTAGCGATAGAGCGGATTAGTATTGTTTACATATGCGGGGGCATGGTGCACAAAATATATCGTGAAAAAGTGACTAAAGGTAGAAATTAAAATATCCAACAACCGATAACAAATTCTCGCGGTGCAAGCCGCATAAACGAAACATTGCTAGCGTGAAGACTGGCCAAAAAATTGATTTTCCAAAAATTTCCGATCCAAGAGGAAATCTCAGTTATCTCGAAGGGCGGAACCACATCCCGTTTGAAATCAAAAGAGTTTATTACTTGTATGATGTTCCGGACGGCGCCAAACGGGGCTCACATGCGCACAAGGCACTGCACCAAATTATCATTGCCATGCATGGTAGTTTCGACCTGATGCTCGATGATGGTAAGGAAAAATCAAAGATACATCTTAACCGCTCTCATTATGGTATATACATCGGCCCTTGTACTTGGCGTGTGATGGACAATTTTTCTTCGGGTTCTATTTGCTTGGTCCTGGCTTCAGAGGATTTTGATGAATCTGATTATATTCGAGACTATAATCACTTTCTCGAATATGTTGGAACAAATGGGAACTAAATCACATTTGTTCGATGAAGAGCTGCGCTCTTCGGTTAATGGTAACTTGATATTAATTAGTGGGGCTTGAGTAACGCTTTTGCGTTGGGAAATTCGGAATGATGGCGGGTAGGAATGCACCTCACTGTTTGATATTTATAATCCCGTGAACGAAGTGATGAGTTGCACCAGTCACTAATAACTCATACCAAATACCCAAAACGGCTCCTCAGTATTATAAACGTAGTGTTCAGTAGCAAAAAATGGACGTTCCATTTCTAGATTTTCATGGTCAATATCAAGAACTGAAAACTGATATTGATTGTGCCTTAGCCAAAGTTTTTGACTCTGGGTGGTATGTATTAGGGAAAGAACTTGAGGCATTTGAGAAAGAGTTCTCTGAGTATTGTGGGGCCAAATATTCTATTGGTGTCGGTAATGGATTAGATGCTCTTGGGCTTTTGTTACAAGCTTACGGTATCGGAGAAGGCGATGAGGTCATCGTCCCTGCCCACACTTTCATTGCAACTTGGCTCTCTGTTTCTCAAGTTGGAGCCACTCCTATTCCAGTAGACGTGAATGAGTTTGACTTCAATATCAGTGCTCCTGAAATATCTAAAAAATTATCTCCCAAAACTAAAGCCATAATACCTGTTCATTTATATGGTCAACCTGCCTCCATGGAACAGTTATATGCAATAGCTTACGATCATGGCCTAATAATTATCGAAGATAATGCTCAAGCCTGCGGAGCAAAATATAAGTCTGATCGAACCGGAATACTAGGGCACGGTGCTGCATTTAGTTTTTATCCAGGAAAAAACCTGGGGGCCTTTGGAGATGGAGGCGCCATTACAACAAATGATGCCTCGGTCGCCGAAAAAGTGGCCATGCTGCGCAATTACGGTTCGCCTCAAAAATATAAAAATGAGGTAAAGGGAATAAACTCCAGGCTTGATGAAATGCAGGCAGCCATGCTGCGAGTGAAACTAAGAAAACTCGACGAATGGAATGACAGAAGAAGCCGGATTGCAGAACAATATTCGTCGGAATTAGATTCGGTGGATGGCTTGCAGTTACCCACTATTTTACCTCATCGTTCACATGTCTGGCATTTGTATGTTGTGCTCCATGAAAGACGAGATGCATTACAGGAGCACCTTAAAAAAAACCAGGTCTCGACTTTAATTCACTACCCAGAGCCTCCACACCTTTCGGGTGCCTATTCTGAACTTGAATACAAAGAGGGCGATTTTCCTATTTCTGAAAAGATTTCAAAAACCGCTCTGAGTTTGCCAATCGGGCCTCATCAAACCGACGAACAAACACAGCACGTTATAAATGTTATTCAGAGCTTTAATGGATGATGGTTTTTAGGAGATATACCTCTACTTATTTTTGATTCTTTAGAGTGGTGGGTCTGCGCTGACTTTTGAATCTGAAAAAAGTGATTAAAAGCCAGAAAAATTACGATGCATCTCGCCAGCTTCTAAGGCAATGCGCTTGGTTCTCATTTAATACGCCTGCTGTCACCTACAGAACATTTCTTTTCTAAAAGGCGACACCGCATTTATTTTGCCATTCGGTTCGCTTTTATTTGCAGCTTACCCATACGAGCGAAGCACTCAGCACGCCAGATATCAAAATTTTGAAGAGCCACCTTGATATATTAAAATCGTCAGCGTGGATTGGAGGCAGCCAGGGAGTCGTCTTGTTATTTACCTTGCTGCGAATGAAAGTGTTCGCCGTTGTGCTTGGCAAAGAAGGGGTGGGGGTGATGTCTCTTTTGACTGTGGTATGGGAGCTGGGATTTTTAATCGGTGGTTTAGGAATCTCTCAAAGCGGTGTGCGGTTTTTGTCCGAAGCCAGGTCAAAAAATGATCCTGAACGAATTCGTTATTTAAGAACGATCATAAAAAAAATCGTTTTTGTATCAGGAATCTTCACTGTTTTTGTCTTTATTATTTTTCGAAACCAGATCAGTGATTTGACCTTCAATTCCACTGATTTTGGACTCGTCATTGGAATTCTCGGAATAGGTGTCTTATTTCAAATTTTTGCTGAGGGCGAGAAGTCGATCATTTTAGGCTACCGGGAAGTCAAGAAGCTGGCTGTAGGCAATGGCGTAGGTATTATTTCGGGGACAATTATCGGTGTCCTACTTGTTTTGTTTTTCAAGTCCTCCGGTCTGGTCTGGGTTATTCTCGCGACCGCACTATGCACGTGGATTGCCTTATTTTTTCAGCAAAGAAGTATAAATCAGAATGCAACTGCTGAAGGAGGTCACGGGCGAGAAGACAAAACGATTCATTCTTCAAGTCGATATGCCATACCACTTGTTCAATTGGGGCTCGTACTAGTCGCCTCAAGTGTGCTAGCGTCCTCTGTTTCATTCATTACTCGTATCTGGATAGTGGATAATGAGGCCTCCTTATTATTAGGAAAAGAAGCGGCAGGATTATACGATCAGGCTTTTAGGGTTTCTGCATTCTACGTCAACTTCGTACTTGGAGCTATGGCTGCCGATTTCTTGCCAAGGCTAACAGAAGTCATCTCCAGCCCCGATAGGCGAACTCAAACAGTCAATGAGCAAATCGAAGTTGGGGTTTTACTTATCATTCCAGGAATTATCGGATTGATACTTTTCAGGGAGCCTATTTTATATGTTTTAGCTTCAAAAGAATTCCTTTCAGCTGGCCCTCTTATCATATGGTTTGCTTGCGGTTGTCTTGGTCGAGTTATCACTTGGCCCATTGCTTATCTTTTTGTAGCCGCGGAGAAAAAGATAACATTTTTTGCCGTGGAGCTTGGTGTTTCACTTGCGAATGTCGCCCTTGCCTGGATATTGGTCAGAAAATATGGAGCTTTGGGAGGAGCAGCGGCATTTGGTCTTATATACGTGATCTATGGCATTTGTGTCACTGCTATCGCAAACAAGCAGTTTAATTTTCGTCCTAATAAATCCGTCATTAAGATTGTTTCGGTTTCTATCATCTGCGCGGGTTTGGCTATCACATTTGGAATTTATGGTTCTGTAATGGGGTTCTGGTATTACGCAGTGTCCCTTGTTTTCAGTCTAGTTGTTGGCTTCTTTTCATTAAAAGAGGTTGTATCCCTTCTGCCAGACGGGCATTCATGGAAAATAAAACTAGAGCGATTACCTTTTGTTTCGTAACACTAATGTTGCAAATTACCAAAGTTTTCTCGGGTTTAGTTTTCAACAAATGAGTTCTCAAACGATCACGTTAGTCTTATCAAATCTTATATGAAAATTTCCAAAGACAATATTGTCATTTTTTCAGCAAGCCTACTTATTGTGGCTATTTGGGCTTTCCCAAACTTTTGGTACACCAAGGTTGATAAAGCGGAAGGACCTCAATGGTTTGACGAAAAAAGTGAACTTCCTGGTTGGGAATTTGGAGAAGTTCCTATAGCCGAATCCGCCGAAAAGGCCCTCGTCGCCGACGCTACCTTTAGTGGTAATTTTAAAGCTTCCAAATCGGGGCAGATCATTAAGACCTTTTCGGCACGGCGCAACAAAGAGGATATGAATGAAATCGGTCTGTTTGTTCATACACCAGATCGATGTTGGACGGAGTCCGGATGGCAGATGGAGGCGTCCCTCCCAGAAAGCACAACTATCAATATTCAGGGAAGAGATATTCTTTTTGAGAGAAGAATTTTTGATTTTAAAGGTCATAAGGAATTGGTTTATTTTACTGGCTTAGTGGGAGGCCAGACCCTTCCATATAGGCTAGATCACAACATGTCTGTTGCCATGAAATATCAAATTAACAAAGAAAAATCAGCGGCAACAGGAACGTCAGCTCGAACGTCTGATTCACGCTTTTGGGCAAGAATTTGGGAGAGTTTTTTAAGTCGAAGAAAAATACTGGGGCCGAAGCAATTTATCAGGGTTTCCATCCAAGTTTATGGGGACCCTCAAGATGAAGAAAAGATCCTGACCTCGTTTGTGAAAACGTGGTTAGGATGACGCTTGACTACCGTTGCGCTTTTGAAATGGCTAAGCCATTTCGGTTATTCGCAATCCATTATTGGTGGCTAGTGCATGTTCTTCCTTTGCAAGCGAAGATTTTTAATTCTACAGGAGTGTTGTGTAGATTATAGCTTCCAGATCTGAATATATAACACATTCTTTACACCACGAAGGTGGTAAGCTTAAGCGCCCAGGGCCAATGCCCTGGGCGTTTAGGTTAAAGCGATATCAATCCCCGCAAGCGGGTAACGTTAAAAAATACAACACCGTATCAGAATTTTCATAATTCATATCACGCTACCCAGATTTGCTCTGGACTGTCATATTTAATCTCTGCTGCGTTCCAAGCATTTGTTCAAGGTGTGACTAAATATTTATTAATCTTCCTATAAAAATTAAGTCCCCATGGAGGAATGTTAGTGTTAAAATATCGTGAAACCATTATGCGTTATTCGGATTACCAGGCATCCATATTTAGAAACGGTAACGGTAAAAGCGGATGATCGTAACTCAATGAGGTGTAAAGAACTTAGAAAACTAAATTGAACTCAGAAAATAAGAATATTTTAAGGCTGGCTATGTGGTCTGGGCCTCGCAATATTTCCACAGCAATGATGCGGTCGTGGGAAAATCGTCCCGATACAATCGTTGTTGATGAGCCTTTTTATAGCTACTACCTTAGCACCACAGGTATTGTTCACCCAATGAACGACGAGGTCATTGCAAGCCAACCTACAGATTGGCGCGAAGTGGTGGACCAGCTGATGGCCCCTGTTCCGGAAAAGACCTCCATCTTATACTTGAAATTGATGACTCATCATTTTCTTGAGTCGATGGAGAGAGATTGGTTGTCGCACTTGTCCCACGTCTTTTTGATTAGGAATCCGAGAGATATGGTCGTCTCTCTAGATGAGAAAACGCCCAAGCCCAAGTTGTTGGACACCGGTTTTCCTCAGCAACTGCAGATATATAATTGGCTCAAACAAAATACAGATCAAATATGCCCTGTAATTGATTCCAAAGATCTTTTGATGAATCCCGAAGCGATGCTCAAAAAGTTGTGCGATTTGTTGCAAATTGAATTTGATGCGAGAATGTTAGAGTGGCCCGAGGGTCGAAGAGATTCAGATGGCGTTTGGGCACCCCATTGGTATGGAAATGTTGAAAAATCCACCCACTTTGCGCCATATAAACCAAAAACAGGTGAAGTTAGGCCGGACCTTGTCGAGTTATTAGACGAATGCCTTCCTTTTTACGATGAATTATGGAAACAACGACTGACAATTGATTAACCAAAGATTCTTATTTTCTATTTGATCTTTTTCTCAATTTTCTGGTTTTTTAAACTTCACACACAAAGAATACAAAATTCAATGGAATTAACGCCCGAAAAACGATTTTTAAAATGCGATAGAGCTCTGTTTCGAATCTTCGTAGCTTTGACGATTTTGTTTTTACAAGCTTCGATTTTTGCCAGTGCCGATGAATCAAAACCTGCAATAACACTTAGCTGGTATGGTAAAACGAATTACGAATCCTTTAACGCTTTACCCCAGATAAAAAAGGTCACATCCAATAAAGAGCTCACAGAATCAGTATCAAAAGCAAAATCTTACATTAGTGAAAAAGTTTTCTCAGGGTTGAAGGGAAAATTTTCCAGTAAGCCTTTGGCATGGAAACTTTTAAACAGTGACTTTGTCTTTTTGTCCTGGCCGAGTCGTGGTAAAGATGACTCTCCCGAAGGGTGGGCGTTGGCTATCAAAAATGCTGATGTAAACGATTTCATGCTGGGTGAAGCGGCCCATAGATTAGGCATTGGCCTGGATGGCTTGAAAAGTGATTCTAGCGAAGCCGCTGCCGGCGTCGTCGAATCCAAGGTGGTTGGTGAAAAAATTTGGCGACTTGGTAGGTTTAATGACTGGTTGCATCTCTCATCATTTAATAAATCGGTATCACCAAAATTTATTCCTGAGCTCAAAATAGCAAATGCACTCACGGTGGCAGACGAAAAGGCTAAAGGCGGCCGGTTGATGTTGCTTAATGCTGATGCAAATCGCTTACCGTTTTTAAAAATGCTCTTCCTCGGTGTCGGCGACTCAAACTTACCCGTCATCTCAGTTGAAGGAAAAATTAAAAATGAGAATATTCGTATAGATGGTTACTTCGACTTTGACCAACCTCTCGACATAAGCCTCAGTGATTGGAAGCTTCCTGAATCAACGCTTAGAGATCCCGTTACCGGTTTTACTGCTATTCGCGGTTTAAAGAGTATCGTAAAAGGGTTTAATAAAGAAGTTGCTGATGTCATGCCCGAAACCGACCAAATGATAGTGGCAACTGAGTTTCACGGGCAGTTTTCCTTTGTCATGCGCTGGTTTCTGCCGGTCGACGAATTAAAGAGTAATTTTGATAAAAGTAAAAATGGGATCTCAGAAGTGATCGGTAAATTCTTATCGAAAAGTCCCTTTGGAAGACTTTCTTTTAACGAGGAAGAGCCGAGATTAAGTTGGGCTGGATTACCGATCATCGTTCCATACCTCACCGGCTTAGATTTAAAAGATGATGGCAATTTTCTTGAAATAGGATTCCTTCCTTTAAAAACCAAAGAGAGAAAACCTGTCCCTCAGGCATTGCTTGATCAAGTCACCAAATCCGATAATGTTATCTTTTACGACTGGGAGTTGACTCCACAAAGGGCTTTGACCATTTCTTCCTTGGTGAACGTTTATGAAATTTTAAACTACACGACACTCATCAGAACACCTGGAAGTGCCATTGGTAAAAATAGCCCTTCACCGCCAAACCCCCAATCAGCAATGAAAATAATAAAGGCTCTGACAAATGTATCAGGTAACACTGTGACTCAGATCCAAAAAGAATCTCCTACCAGGTGGAAATTTCAAAAGACAAGTAAATTAGGTCTTGGATCTTTCGAAATAGTTGCCTTGAGTAGGTTCTTATCCATCCCGGAGATTGCTGGGCCATTGCACATTCAAAGTAAACCCAAAAAAGGTAAGTGAAATTATTTTTGAGGATCCAAATTAGATCTATCTCGATTAAGTTTTAATGAAATTAGGAGTTAATATTGATCATTCCGCAACGCTTCGACAAGTCCGATACCGTGGAACTGAAGAAAATGGAGAGCCAGACATTATCGAAGTGGCTCTGCTTTGTGAAAAAGCTCAAGCAGACGGAATAACGGCTCACCTACGAGAAGATAGGCGACATATCATCGACTCTGACATTTACAATCTCAACAAATCTATAAAAACAAGATTGAATCTTGAAATGGCTATCACGGGCGAGATGGTTGACATTGCTCATGAGATCCAACCGGCCTACGTTTGTCTTGTTCCCGAAAAACGGGAAGAAGTCACAACAGAGGGAGGCTTAGACGTCCGGTCAAACCTTGAGGCCATCACCACGATTTCATCAAAACTTCAATCATCTGGCGCTACCCAGGTGAGTTGCTTTATCGATGCTGACGAAGACCAAGTACGGGCAAGCGCAGATTCAGGAGCTAAGCTCATAGAGATTCATACTGGGCCTTACGCACATTCTTTCCATGATCCGGGGCATTTGAAAGTAGAGTTGGAGAAGGTGATCAAGGCTGCTGATTTGGCCCACGGTTTGGGTTTAGCTGTCAATGCAGGCCACGGGTTAAACTATTCCAATGTCAGAGCTCTTATCGAAGCTTACCCAGATTTTTATGAACTCAATATTGGGCATAGCATTATATGCCGGGCTTTGTTTGTTGGGATTGAGCAGGCTGTAGCTGAAATGCGGGACCTTATTCCCCAGTAAGCATAATCATCATCATCGCCTGTCCTGTAAAAGCTCCCGTCAACGGTGGGCTTTTTTTGTGCCCAAATATAATTTACGTCAGGAACGAAATTATTATTAAAAAAGAATTTTTGCTGCCATTTGGATTTTTGTATGCACAAAGGAGGTTTGAAATAGTAATTTGCAAGTGAGATGGGATCAGAAAAAATTTGGATATTTCTTTGCGTGTTTCTTGGGTCGGGCCTTGGAGGGGTGGCGCGTTATGGTTCTGGAATCTGGCTTTACCAGGTGGCGCCTTCTCACTTCCCGACTTCGACACTGTGCGTGAACGTTGTGGGCTCTTTGTTAATCGGTGTATTGGCTTTTTTGTCTAAAAATGGAGAGGCGTGGATATCGAATGAAAATGTCCAGATAGGTCTCATGGTGGGATTCTGTGGTGGATTCACTACCTTTAGTTCGTTCAGCCTTCAAACTTTGGAGCTTTTTCAAAACGAAAGGTATTGGCTCTGTCTCTGGAATATATTAGGGAATTTCATCTCATGCCTTTTTGCCGTTTGGACAGGGTATATTCTCACTCAAGCCATCAGAATCTAAATCGCAGCGAACCACGTTTAGTGCTATACTTTGAGGCCGAGCGCGAGGAAAAAAGACAAAACAAAACCGGGCCAAGCGGCCATGAGGGCAGCCTACGAGGCCCGGGGAATTTTCAGGTTCATGTGCAGCGTAGGATCATGCGGATTTCCCGACTAATGCCTGCACGTACAAGAGTCGAAAGTATTTTTACCAGCTCAACATAATCCCACCAGTTCCGCTAAATTCGATCCATCCGGTGGGGTTGATGTATTCAAAATAGTATGAATGGCTGATTAATCAACAAAAAATTTTATTTTTTAATGTGTTCATGTCTAAATGGCGAGGTGGAATTGGAAAAAGTTGAGGTATATAAGGAAATTGAGATTCCGGAGGTGCAGCGCTTGAAGTCTGGAAAGGTGCGTGAAATTTTTGATTTAGGCGACCATTTGTTGATGGTAGCCACAGACCGGGTCTCTGCTTTCGATTACGTCATTCCCAACGGGATACCGAGGAAAGGCGAAATACTAACGCAAATTTCTAATTTTTGGTTTAAGCATTTGGAAGAGATTGTTCCTAATCATTTGATTGATATTTCAGACTTACCGCAATACGACCAGATTTTCGTTCAAAATGCCTCAATGCTTAATGGTCGCTCCGTCGTTGTTAAAAAATGCCAACCGCTGGCCATTGAATGCGTGGTTCGTGGATATCTCACTGGGTCGGGGCTTTCAGATTACAAAAAAACTGGAACAATATGTAGCCTCAAGCTTCCCGAAGGACTGAAAAATGGCTCGCGTTTGCCAGAGCCGGTCTTCACACCGGCGACCAAGGCAGAAGAGGGTCATGATGAGAATATCTCATTTCTCCAAGCAAAAGAAATAGTTGGTGATGAGATTGCAGAACGTGTTAAGGAACTCAGTCTTACATTGTATTCTACTGCTCACGACTATGCATTGAGCAAAGGTATTATCATAGCCGATACTAAATTTGAGTTTGGAATGTTTGATGGGGAGCTTCTTTTAATTGATGAAGTCATCACGCCTGATTCTAGTCGCTTTTGGCCAGCCCAATGTTTAATGGAGGGAGTCCCGATTCAATATAGCTTTGATAAGCAAATTGTTCGGAATTATCTTTTGTCCACTGAATGGGATAAAAATAGTCCTCCTCCACCACTTCCTGAAAAACTCGTTTCGAACTTGTCCTCTATTTACCAGTTCGTCTACCAACTACTGACTTCTTAAAATCTCTTCAGAGCAAAAGCTGTTGGGGGATTTCAATGGGTTGGTATTCAGCATAAAAACAGCCTCATGCCGAAATCATACACAGCCTCATGCGAGACTAAGATGCAATTGGATATCGATTACAGCAAAGGCTACGCTTTCCATTTCGCGTGGGACAAAGCTTTAGATTTCTGAGAGCGATTGGTCGAGTGCTTTGTAGACTTGGTCCATGGATTCGTCGGTTTCATCACCCATGTTAGAAATTCGGAAAGTTTTCCCTTTGATTTTCCCATAACCTCCATCAATCACGAACCCTTTTTCAAGCATTGCCTTTTGAAGAGAGGGGACATCAATGATTCTTCCTCCCTCATTTTGTCCATTGTTTATACAAGTAAGGCTTAATGATTCATATCCCTCTTGTGGAAATAAGGTGAAGCCATTCGTCTTTGCCCAATCTCTGGTCTTGTTGACGAGTCTGAGATGTCTTGCATAACGATTCTCGAGACCTTCCTCGAAGATTTCCTGTAATTTAGACCGAAGGCCGTAAATGTGACTAATACTTGGAGTACTCGGAGTCATATTTTTTTCGGCATTCTTTTGAAATTCACAAATGTCGAAGTAATACCCCCGATCGTTCATCGTTGACGCCTTTTCGAGTGCAGACTGAGAACATACAAAAACAGCGATACCTGGAGGGAGAGCTAATGCCTTCTGACATCCCGCCAGAAGAAGGTCGATACCTAACTTATCAAATTCAATGGGCGTCACACTCATTGAGCTAACGGAATCAACAATAAAACTAACCTCGGGGTATTTTTGTTTCAGAGCACTGATCTCTTCAAGCGGCATCATGGTGCCCGTCGAAGTTTCATTATGAACGAGTGTCAGAGCATCAAATTCACCAGATGATAATTTTTCATCGATCATCTCAGGCAAGATTGCTTTTCCCCAGTCTACTTTGAGGGGTTCAGCTTCCTTTCCACATCGCTGACTCACATCATACCATTTATCACTAAACGCACCAGCCATACAGTTGAGGACCTTTTTGGAAACCAAATTTCTAATAGCTCCTTCCATGACGCCCCAAGCCGATGAAGTGCTTATGAAAACGAGTCTCTCTGTGAACAGCAATTTCTGGAGCATTGGTTGAGCATCGCCATACAAAGACTGAAAGTCTTTACTGCGATGGCCAATCATTGGAGTGGTCATGGCCTGCCAAGTTTTTTCGTTCACTTCAACAGGTCCAGGTATGTATAGTTTGTTATGTGACATTTATTATTACAAATTGTAGATCAGGAATTTGGAATACTTCTCCCTAACCTCGAGAAACCTTTCACAAGCTATCGGGAACTTCAAGTACGTGTCTAACAAAAATTCATGAAAGAGGAAGATTTTCATCCAAACAACAATCTGATGCTTGTAAAAAAGCTCCACCAAAATGGTTTTGTGAAGCTGCCTTGTTATCTCAATAGAACGCGATTGAAGGATCTTCAAGAAACCACAAAAAGGCTTTATTCACAGGAAGGAAAACAAGCAGGCGCTGAGTTTAAAACGGAGCCAGGGAGTATTCGTCTGGCCAATCTCGTTCAGAAGTCTGAAATTTTCCGTGATCTCATCGTCGATCCGATTGTTTTGGCCTGGGTTGAAATTGTCATTGGTCGTGAATTTAAGCTAAGCAGTCTGAATGCTAGAAAGGCCCTGCCCCATAATAAAGTTTCTCAACCTCTGCACTGCGACATGGGAGCCATTCCTGACAAAGCAGGATTTTGGGTGTGCAATTCAATATGGATGCTCGATGAATTTCGTGAAGATAATGGCCCAACTCGTGTCGTCCCTGGGTCTCATTTGATTGGTCAGTTACCGACCAAGCAAATTCTTTCCCAATATAATGCGGTCAACAATGAAGAGTCGGTTCTAGGTCCCGTCGGTTCGGTTGTCATAATGAACGCACATCTATGGCACGGGGGAGGGGAAAATAAATCTCCCTTCTCAAGAACCGCACTCCATTCTTTTTATGTCAGGCGAGATAAACCTCAGCAACAATACCAAAAAGAACTTTTAACAAGAGAGGTTCAAAATTCGCTCAGTGAGAAGCAGCGTTGGATCTTGGCTCTTGATGATTCCTTGAATGATGAGCTTGCAGGCTCGGATGCGCCTCGCAGTGGATTCATGGAGTAATGAATTCTTGATCGCTCGCCCATTTGAAATTCATAAATTGATTAGACTAGGGGTTTTTGCTGAATGACGTTTTTAACCAAATAAAAAACCGGCACTCATATTCATAAGCGCCGGTTTTACGATTTAGATGGGTTAAATTAAATTATGGGAGCGAATGGGTCTGCCCCTTCGACGCCAACTAGTTTTTGGTCTAATCCATTATAGAAATAGCTCAGGTTATTTGGATCGAGGCCCAATTGGTTAAGAACCGTTGCGTGAAGATTTTTCACGTGATAACGATTAGAAACTGCTCTACTGCCGAGCTCATCGGTTTCCCCAATGCTTCGGCCACCTTGGATACCACCACCAGCCATCCACATTGTAAACCCGTATGAATTATGGTCTCGGCCTGTTCCTTTTGCATATTCAGCTGTCGGCTGCCTTCCAAATTCTCCACCCCACACGATAAGTGTTTCGTCGAGCATACCTCTTTGCTTCAAGTCTTTGATAAGGCCCGCAATAGGTTTGTCTGTGTTGCCTGCGTGATAATCATGGTTTCTTTTCAGATCACCATGCGCATCCCAATTGGAGTCATTATGAGCTCCACCAGAATAAATCTGAATGAATCGAACGCCTCTTTCAACGAGTCTTCGTGCTAGAAGACACTTCCTACCAAAATCCTCCGTTCTGGATTGATCCATTCCATACAGTTGCTTGATATGCTCTGGTTCTGAATCCACATCAATGGCTTCAGGGGCTGTGGATTGCATATTGTAGGCAAGTTCGTAGCTGGCGATTCGAGCCGCCAAATTTGAGTTATCAAATCGAGTTTTTAGATGGCCCTCGTTCATAGATTTCAAGGTATCCAACAAGGTTCTTTGCTCGACTCGCGGCATGTTTGCGGAATTTTTCAGGTTCAGAATGGGCTCCCCTTTAGAACGAAAGACAGTCCCTTGGTATGATGCTGGCATATAGCCACTAGACCAATTCTTGGCACCAGAAATCGGACCTCCTGTTTTGTCAAGCATGACGACATATCCCGGAAGATTTGCATTCATTGAGCCCAATCCATAATTCACCCAAGACCCTAGTGACGGTTTGCCACTTTGTAATGATCCTGAGTTCATCATTAGCATCGCCGAACCGTGGATTGGTGAATCGGCTGTCATCGATTTGATAAAGGCCATGTCATCGACACATGTCGCCAGGTGAGGAAAGAGGTCGGAGACCATTTTGCCGCTTTGCCCGTATGGCTTAAATGACCATTTTGGACCAACAACTCGGCCTTTATTTTTTTTCCCACCCCGACCAAATGTTTTCACATCTATAGTTTTACCGTCGAGAGGGTAGAGGTTTGGTTTGTAGTCAAATGTGTCCACATGACTTGGGCCGCCATACATAAACAAGAAAATGACACTTTTGGCTTTCGCCTTGGCCATGGGGTCTTTGGGGGCAAGTGGGTTAGCTAATTCGGAGGCCATAGCGGATTTAAAAAATCCATCATTGGCTAGCATCCCTGTGAGCGCTACTGAGGCAAAACCCCCCGATATATTATGAAGAAATTCTCTGCGTGTTCTTCCGCAAAAATTTCCAGGTGTTCCTATTTTGCTCATAATTTGCTTCGTCTTATTCTCTATTACTGTGGTGTTGCTTAATAAATTGATTTTAATTAATCGATATAAACAAACTCATTCAAGTTAAGGATGAGGAGGCACAAACGTTGGAGAGCTTCCTTATCATCGAGTCCATTTTCCGTCTTCAATTTCTCTACAAAATTTTTGCACTCTTTGAGTTCCCATGTCTCCGGAGAACGACTCAAAGCTGTTTTTAGCGCGTAATTAATATGCTTGTCGGTCAGCCCGCCTCCAGCCTCTCGCGCAACCCTGTCAGCGAAATCACTGGCCTGGCGAGTAATAAACTCTGAGTTGAGTGATCCCAATGCTTGGGTCGGCACAGTGGTTACAAATCGAACCGGGCAAGGTGCGTCCGTATCAGCAAAATCAAAATCGATCAATTCCGGGACCTGTAAAGATCGCTTAATTTTTATATAAATACTCCTGCGGCCAAGTTGGTTTTCATCCGAGCGGCCCCATTTTCCACCTTTTGTTGAAGAGGTGGCTAAGATGGCTTCAGGAAGAATTGGGAAAAAGCTTGGACCACCTTTTTCAAGGCTCAATTTCCCCGTGGTTGCCAAAATGGCATCGCGTATTTCTTCGGCATCCAAACGGCGCATATTCATTCTCCAAAAGTTGTTGTTGGCTGGATCTTTTTCCAGAGAATCGGTACTTGGAGCGGAGGACATTTGGTAAGTGTTAGATGTCATAATGAGTTTATGAAGTCTTTTCAAACTCCACCCTTGAGCAACAAACTCACTGGCTAACCAGTCGAGGAGTTTTGGGTGAGTAGGTTGTTGGCCCAAAGTTCCGAAATCACTTGGGGTGGCTGTGATGCCGCGGCCAAAATGGCGTTGCCAGATGCGGTTTACGGCGACTCTGGACGTTCTTGGGTTGTCCGGAAGTGAAAGCCATTTAGCAAGTGCGCTTCTTCTGCCGCTAGACTTGGCTCTCGAGCTGACTGCCTTCAGCGCCGGGTCCTGGTAACCAAATATGGCCGGGAAGCCGGGTTCAACTTTGTCACCTGGGGAGTGAGCAGAACCCCTGACGTGCACATGCAAGTCTTTTGGGGTTCCTCCATACTCTTGGACAACCATCGCTTTAATTCCCGAGGTAAATTTCTGGTTCTGTAATCGCTTAAGTGCTTCTTTGTTAT
Organism: Limisphaerales bacterium; assembly: GCA_965657355.1. Classification (GTDB taxonomy): domain Bacteria; phylum Verrucomicrobiota; class Verrucomicrobiia; order Limisphaerales; family JAJOIW01; genus JAJOIW01. Next base: position 244,877 of record CBFHOE010000006.1, read on the forward strand.
TTTTATGATTTGCCAATTTTTTTTCTGATAAGACCTCTTTGCCTCTGAGGTCAATCAACTCAGCAATGGTGACGGCTCTGTCGACTATTTTAAGACCTGCATCGATAAACTGGCCGCCACTTGTATTTTTACAATGAACTGCTAGGGTGTTTCGCCCTGTTTGAAAAGCGCCGAGGGCATCCGGTGTGAGAAGCTTACTTTGATAGCTTGTCACGTAACCATTCAAGTCGGCAATCTTTTGTCCATTCAAATAAACCTCCGTATCCTCATCCCACATGACGCGTAATTCAACGGCTGATGGGATTTCGGTAAGCATGAATGACGTGCGTAACCAGATATCTCCGCCAGTCCATGACGTGTTATCCTTTTTTCCTCCTGGTCTTCCATTACCGAAAGGTGCAGGAGCTGACTTCCATTTCTCCTCGTGCCTGAAAGAAACCTCAAACCAATCGTTGCTTGGCTTTTTGAGAGTGTAGTGCCATTTGTGTGGTTTCTTTTCCGAAGTTGCCAGTATGACAGGATTTTCTACACGGTCTGGATTGAGAAGCTTTGCGATCGATGGGTCTTTTTCAATAAATAATTTCTCAGCTTGTTTTTCGAAATTAGCGATTCTTTTCTTAAGCTGTTCTTGTTGCTTGGCATTATTTTGTTTTTGTTCTTCTGCAAGAGCCTCTGCCTTTGCGTCTGGTATTGTCTCGATGACATTGTTTTTGGAATGGTTAGTAACACCGTGGAAAAATGCCATAAACTTGTAGTAGTCTTCTTGTGGGATGGGGTCGGCTTTGTGATCGTGACACCGTGCGCATCCCAGGGTCATTCCGAGAAAACCTTCTGACGTTGTCCGCACAATATCGTCCAGAACATCATACTTGTGTTGGAGGCGGTCAGCTGGCTCGTCATCCCATTGCATGAGCCTTAAATATCCTGTAGCTATTCGAGAGTCTTTTGAAGGGTCTTTTAGTTCATCGCCGGCAATTTGCTCGGTCATGAATTGATTCCAGGGAATGTCACGATTAAATGAATCAATGACGTAGTCTCTGTATCTCCAGATAAAATCCTTGTTTGAGTCGCGTTCGAATCCATTACTTTCGGCGTATCTCACTACATCGAGCCAATGGCGCGCCCATTTTTCTCCATATTCTGGTCGAGCTAGAAGATCATCGATGAGATTTTCCCAAGCTTTGGGAGAATCATCATTTTCGAATGCCTTCACCTGGCCCGCTGTTGGGGGCAGTCCTATGAGATTGAAATAAGCTCTTCTTATGAGTTCGCGTTTTGATGCTTTTGGATTTGGCTTGAGATCATTATTGGTCAGCTGATCAAAAATGAACGCATCGATTGGATGTTCTACCCAAGAGTTCTCTCCGAGTTTGGGAGCCTCCGGGCGTCTCAATGGCTTATTTGACCACCACTGTTTTGCTTCTTCCGAAACAACTCCCGGCTCAAAGGCCCCGTTTTTCTCTTTTTCAATGACCACCAGATCATTGATGGTGCTTTCTTCCCAAGGGAGCCCCATTGAAACCCACTTTGTTATGATAGCAATTTTTTCATCGGAGAGCTTCCCATCGGGCGGCATTTCATAATCAGTGCCCGAATAACTGATCATCTTGAGGATCCTGCTCTGTTCTGGATTTTTGCTATCGTATGCCGGGCCGTGGTCGCCGCCGATTAGCATTCCTTTTCGGCTAATAAGCTGGAGGCCGCTTTTTATTTTGTGTTTCCCGTTGCTGCCGACCCCCCCGTGGCATTTAAAACAGTGCTCCTTAAGTATTGGTTTAACCTTATCCTGGAAAAATTTGCGTTCATCCTGGTTGAAAGAAGGGTGGCTGATCTCTGCGCTTGTCTCAGCTGCTTGGAGCAAACCCGAGCATAGCATAACCGAAATGAGCAAAAGGCGACTAAGACTTGTCGAAAGAAATCTTGATCTAAAATCTAGTAAACAGATCATCATTTTTGACTTTTTTAAGATATTTGGAATCATCTATTTTAATATTTCTTTGATTCTAAAGCAATGGCTGACTTCGCCAAAAACATAACAGATAAGTGCATAATCCCAAAGACCTGCAGAGAAAGATTTCTCCCACTCAGGCCATCTTCCCAGCCTGGAAATCCTCTTTCTCATGCCGGGGTCTTCTTCTCTGGCATTAGTGATTTAGCTGGCGGATACCGTATTTCCAGAAAGTCTACCGAATTCCATTTGGTTATTATCGGAATAGGCGGTCGTGGTGTTTTCGAAACAGAAAATCTCAACGGAAGTATTGAACCAGGTGACATCTTTATATGCCCTTCAGGCTTTCCACATCGATACAGTGCGGACGGCCCCTGGAAAATTCTATTTTTTCACATCCATGCAAAAGATCATGCATTTGAAGGTTCTTTCCAAAATGTTCAGCTCGGTATTTCTAATTCCTCTGCGCAATTGGAGAATTCGATGATATGGCTCATAAATGAGAATCAAAGGAATGGTATCCATTCCAAAGATCTTTATCATCATCATGCCAAGATTACTTTCTTGTGCTTGGATCGAGAGCTGAAAAATGCTGCTTCGCCAGAACTCGCTCGAACCCATAACAAACTTGATGGGCTCTGGCAGGAGGTTAGTGAAAGTTTAGCTGTCCACTGGAGCCTGAGGTCTTTGGCTGAAAGAATGCATATATCCACGGCCCAGTTGCGTCGGGTAGTCCAGGCTCACCACCAAATGGCACCTATGGAAATGGTTCAGGCTTTAAGGATTCAAAAGGCCCAACAGCTTCTGAAAACGACCGATGACTCATTGGAAAGTATAGCCGAACGCGTCGGTTACCTCTCTCCCTTTTCGTTTTCTCGAGCTTTTAAAAAATCAACGGGTGTAAGCCCCAGAGGCTACAGGACAAAAACGAAGGAAAATCCCTATTTTATTTAAAATCGATAAATTCTAAATAGGATTACGGAGTCACAGGTAAGCGCGTCGGATTGTCAGGTGAGGCAAATAGGATACCATTCTCTTTATAGGGCCGCAGGATAAAATGTGTGGCAGTCGACACGACACCTTCAAGGGTTGAAAGTTTTTCTGCAACGAAAGAAGCTACTTCTTGTAATGAAGAACCTTCCAAGATCACGAGTAAGTCATAGGCACCCGACATCAGATAACAGGCCTGGACTTGGTCAAAGCGTGCAATTCTTGAGGCGTATCTATCAAACCCTCCCTGCCTTTCAGGGGTTAACTTAACTTCAATCGCTGCGGTGACTATATCGCCCTGGGTATGATTAGGATGTATTAAAGTATGGGAGCCAAGGATAACTCCTTCGTCTCGGTATTTGTTTAATTTTTCCTCAACTTCATTCACCGAGAGATCCAACCTCTTGGCAAGGTCATCAGGTGATAAAGAAGCGTCATTTTTTAGCAATCTCAGTAAATCGTCCATAGTTCAAATAAAGGATAAATGAATATTTCATGTATACCAGCGACTAATCGCAGAAGTCTTGGATGGAATTATAGATATTTTCTGCAGCTTCAGCCGGGTTGGGAGCTGCATAAATGGGTCTGCCAATAACGAGGTAATCTGCTCCAAGTCGTAGCGCCTCTTCTGGGCTCATAATTCTTTTTTGATCATCGGACGAAGCAGAGGGCGGTCGGATTCCGGGGGTGACTAACTTGACATCATTCGGGATATTTTTTCTAAGCGTCTCAATTTCAAGGGGGGAGCAGACCAGACCTTTAAGCCCCGAATCGACCGCAAGCTTTGCCAAAAGTAAAACCTGTTTATCTATATCCAAGCTCAAACCTGTTTCACTTAACTGAGCTTGGTTAAAACTCGTGAGAACAGTGACCCCTAGCACTAGCGGTGGGCTACCAATGGCTGACTCTTGTGATGACTTAAGTGCATTTTCCATCATTTGGCGTCCGCCAGAGACGTGTATTGTGAGCATCTGGACATCCAATGCAGCAGCAGCAGCTATGGCTTTTGAAACGGTATTGGGAATGTCGTAGAATTTGAGGTCCAGAAAAACTTGAGCTCCCGTGGCACGGACACTTTTGACTATTTCAGGACCACATTTAGTGAACAATTCACTACCAATTTTGTAGGTTCCGACCCTATTCCCGACGGTTTCGATAAGTTTTTTAGCTTCGGACTCTGATGGAACGTCAACGGCAAGGATAATAGGATTCATGGATCAAACTCGGTAATTATAGCGACTGTACTACCATTTTTGTGTGTGATGTGGTTCCTGGTCAAAGAAAAAGGAATTTTTGACCCCCTAATTTTCATAAATTAATGAGAATGATGGATTTAGGGGTTTTGAGAAATCGCCGATTTATTTCGAGGTAAGGACAGTGTCATTTTTCGTGATATGGAACGAGCACATCAAAAAAATCTAGAAGAAATCCTCGATCAAATTAAAGGCTTATACGACGAAAACAGAGTCGAACAAGCCCTGGAGGTCATCAGGGATTCAGCTCATATGGATTCCAGAGATGAGAATTCTCTCGGAAAATTAGCTGATTTTTTAGTTGGAGCAGGGGAATTTGCTAGTGCCAGAAAAGTGCTACTAAAATTAGTGTTAATAGCGCCGACACTGGAAAATAACTACCAGTTGGCCCGATGCTGCCACCTTTCTGGTTGGACGGACCATGCTACCATCATCTTGGATCGCATCCAGGAGTTTGAGAAAGAAATCCCGGCAAAAATACACAAGCTTCATGGGGATATTTTGATGGCACGTCAGGATTGGGATGGGGCGCTTTTGAAGTATTCCAAAGCGAATAAGCTAGATTCCGATGATTCCGAAATTCTGGCTAGTATTGCGAAATGTTCACGCCAATTAGGTATCCATCCAGATTCCAACCAGGGGAAAGAATTTTTGACTAAAAGTTTGGATTTCGAACCGGATTTTACGGAGACAAAAGAGCCACTGAATCAGGCGGAGAATCCTCTGGGGCAAAAAGAAAACAGCTTCCATAAAGAGGTAGAAAATAAATGCGAGAGGTTTTCATTTTGGCAGGGGCAGGAATACGACACTGATTGTGGAATTCCTTGTGAGCAAATACCGGAAGATTTTATCTCGGTAGTAATTCCCGTCTGCAATCACGAGGCACTCCTCAAACCCCAATTGGAATCACTCCTGAGGCAAAATCTGTCTCGTGGACTTGAAATCCTCGTCGTGGATTATGGATCGATCGAAAATGAAGAATCGGTAGTCCATTTTTTTGATGGTCACAAATTTCCGGTGCGGTATCAAAAATCAGGCTCCAAAAATAAAATTGATGCCTACAACGCAGGGGCGAAAGGTGCTTCGGGTGAATACATCCTTTTTGCCCGACCTGGTGAAACACTTCGAGAAGACGCGGGTGTTAGGTTTACCAAAGCTATAAGGAGCCGGGAGGGGGTTAAGGCCGTATACTCCGACTGGGCTCAATCATTTCTGCCTAATGACAACTTTATAAACCCAAGCATCGCTCAAACATATAGATACCAAGCCCATGAGAATCGGTTTTTATTACGATTTTTATTAGCTGCTGGGCCCTTATTGGTGGATAAAAGCTGGTTGGATGAATTGATGTATCTTACCAAAAGCAAGTCCTCTCCATTTCATGAGTTCCTCTTAAGAACAGCTATTGCAGGCGGCGAGATCGTGTCAATTCCAGAGGTTTTAGGACTAAGGTATTGTGCTTCACATGATGATATCCAAAGTGAAATTGCAGAGCTCAATGAGCTAACAGAGTCATACATCAACGATTTCCCCATCGAAAGGATCTACGATATCGATCCTGAAAACCAAGATGAGGTAGCTAATGTTTGGGTCGCCTTGGGAAATTGGATGCTTGATGATTACAGATGCCCTGCAGGAAAGTACGCATCTGATGAGATGGATTTAGCCGTCCTATGTTTCAAAAGAGCTCTGGATCACTCACCAGCACATGAAAGCGCTATTCAAAATTTGGCCATGACATCAACGGCTCTGGGCCAGCAGGATGATATTTTATCTTATGTCGACAGGTTACACTTAACGAAGAAAAAACATCTGATATCCAGTGTTAAAAAATACAGAAGAAATTTCTCCAAAGTGGAAATGGGAACTGCGTCGGGCGGTGGAGAATACCGCGATAAATGGACAGATAAAGTTGTTGATAGCTTTCACATAGCGGATGGGTGGCGCCAGGATAATACTCAGAAATGTATCGCTACACATCAATCCGACACACAGTTAACAATTCCAATTAGATGGGTAGGCACTTTTTTTGCTGATATAAACCAATCATCAGTCGCTATAGAATGGGCTCAAAGCCTTTCTAGTCTCCAAAATGTTGGTATGTGTCATTGTGGAAATCAATACTCACGGCCATTTGTTCATGGACTGCCGCATACTTTGAGACAGCGTTTATATGCGATGAGTGAAAGATATGATGACCTCGACAAAGGAATAGCTATTTATCATAACGTGTCTGAGGATACGGAGTTATTGTCAAACTCTGATTACCACATAGGTATAGCCAACGCATCATCCAGCAGTCTCTGTCCAGCAGTTGTTAAAATCTACAATCAATTTGATGAAGTCTGGGTCGCCAATTCGTTTTTAAAGGATATTGTCATTCGCTCCGGAGTCGAAAAACGAAAAGTCGAGCGGATACCACTGAGTTTTGACAATCACTTTTTTGCGCCTAAAAATATCGATTCTTCGATTCCATCTCAAAAAACAGATTTTCAGTTTTTAGCCATTGTCGACGATCCTAAAAGGTGTGGCTTGGATCTTTCCGTCCAAGCATTCTTGGAACAATTTAATACAAATGAAAGCGTCAGCTTGTTGGTATTTCCATGTGGCACTTCCACTGAAAGGCTCGAGAACATTAAAAGCATTCAAGCCACTTTATCCGAATATGTATCTTCCTCACACTCATCCAGAATTAAAATTATTGAAGACGCTATTCTTTGGAATGAATTACCAGAACTTATAAATGAATCAGATTGTGTCGTATTGCCGTATCGTTTTGAGGCTTACGGTATGGAAGTGGTTCGAGCGATTGGATGTGGCCGGCCTGTCATAAGCACAAACCATGGCGGGGTGGGTGAACTTTTGGAGAGTGGGAATATTGAGCTCATTTCACATTCTCCTCTTCATTCAAGCGAATCAACACCTGCAAAAAACGGATGGGTCGAGCCATCATTGGAGGAGCTCAAACAATCATTGATAAACGTTGTCAATGATCCCGATTTATTTTTTAAAAGAGCTGGGGCGGCTGCCGTCGGGCTGACAAATTTATACGGCCAGATTGTTGTTGAGAAAATATTGGAGAACAAATTATCTCAGATTGAGGCTAAGTTAGCCAATCCAACACTAGAGCCAATTTCCATGCAGCCGGAGGATTATCAGATTGTTGATTTGGAGCATGCGAATGAAACTTCAGAGAGACCAAATAATCAGGATGTCTTCTTCGAAGGCGAGATGGTCGGGCAAGACACATCGGCGAGGTTTAACAACCAATTCCTTACCCATTTGGATGCATGCCATCACATCAATGTCTCACGCTTGAGTCAGGACTCCGAAAGCATGAAATCTGATCAAAGGTTATTAATCAGGAATTTATCTTCTCAAAAATTTTTAAAACCAAGCCATGGTCTTCGTTGGGTCCACATGGCCGATTGGAGTTTTAGTCGCATACCTCAGGACTGGGTTCAAAGGCTTGAAAATGCAGATGACATTTGGGTTACTTCGGAATTCCAGAGAAGAGCCTATGTCGATTCAGGCGTTGATCCATCAAAGCTCACACTTATTCCTGTCGGTATTGATACCGATATTTTTAATCCAGGCGCGGAGCCCATAAAATTAAATGCCAAAAAGGTTTATCGATTTCTTTATATCGGCAAAGGGGAATGGGGCGGCGGTGTCGACCTTTTGCTAAATTCTTTCTATGAAAGTTTCAAGGGGAAGTCTAATGTTGAACTCGTTCTCGTCGATGCTGGTTCGGGGGATGGGCAAACAAGCTTAAGAGGGCTTGCTGATCAATTCTCGGCAAAGCCGGATGCTCCTTCGATCAATTATATGATCGGTGATTTCACAGATGCTGAATTTGCCTCGTTATACACAGCCTGTGATTGTTTTGTATCTCCTCATCGTTGTGAGTCGTATGGAATGAGAGTCCTTGAAGCAATGTCCTGCGGGCTACCAGTGATTGTAACCGGCGGAGGTTCTACTGATGATTTTGTTGGTGATAATGTTGGGTATAGAGTTCCAGCTTATCGGCGTAGGGTGGGTAATAATGACACCCACCCGAAGCTCGCCGGGCCTGGATTTTATTTGGAAGCAGACATATCAGCTCTTGGTGCTGAAATGACTCACGTTTTGTATCATCCACAACAAGCAGCCGAGGTTGGAAAAAATGCCTCAAAATGGATTTTATCAAGTCGACGTTGGGATGCATCTATAAAAATAGCGTCTGAAAGAATCCATCTCTTATCAAAAAAGTTTGCCATTGGAGAATCCAAATCTGGAGATCGTGATGGGGCTTGGCAAAGCTTGGAGAACCTCACCGAAAAGGGGCCTGCTCAGAAGGCTTGGACCACGATGTGCAGTGCTATTAAAAATAAACCTTTCAACCCTGATGCATGCCGTGGCCTTCTGAATTTATCAATTAAAAACAACTGGAATTCAACCGCTCAAACCATTCAGAAATGGATGATGAAGTGGTTGGATACTGACGCAACTAGGATTGGATCAGAAGCTATCGAGACTAGATCGCTTGAAAACTCAAAACCTAATTGGGCGTCATTGCCATCCATCATCAGCGAGGAAAACCAGCCCCCCAAACTGACCGTCGCTGTAGAAGTTTCATCATTTAGTGAAGAAACCCGCAAAATGCTTCAGCCATTCTCAACCATGGCGCATCAAATTATCTTATGTGGGCATGGGGCTGGTCCGGATCCCTTGTTGTTAGATGACATAGAAGCTGAATGGACAAGCGTAGACACCAGTTGTTCCATTCAAGATCGTCGAAATAACATCGTTGATCAATCTTCAGGCGATTGGATCTTATTCCTTGAGGAAGGAGAAAGTTTTGATGAATCAAATTTAAATTCCCTATATGGAGCGATGACTACGCCAAAAGTTATTGCTTGTTCTTTCCCGAAAATAACTATTTTGGGTGAGGGTAAAAAATCTAGAGAATTTGCGCTCAGATTATTCAGAAACGCGCCGGGATTAATTTTCACTGGAGATATTTATGAACACCTTTCATGTGATTGGCATGACGTGTGTTCGAGATGGAATCTTTCTATAACACATGAACCAATAATTCTGTCTTCTCAGAAAATCTCGTACCAACAATTCACGGTGCAAAGGCGATCGATAAAAGAAGAGCTTAAATCTTTAGTAGCGGAAAACCCATTAGACCTTCGACTTAGATTTAACTTGGCTGAGGAACTGAGTGTTTTTGATTTAACTGATGAAGCCCAACACCAGTATTTGAAAATAATTCAAATTCTGGCACAAAAGCAGTCAGATATTTGCTATGCTCCGGTTTTAGAGAATACATTCACTAGCCTTGCTGAGTTATTATTAAAAAAGGAACAATTTAATCAGATTGTCGATTTGTTCGACGAAGATCTCATCAGAATTCATGGTCTAACTTCATCAATGCACCATTTAAAAGCAAAAAGTTTTATAGGCCTGAATGAAACGGACAAAGCAACTGTCGAATTTTTAAAAGCCCAAGAGAAAAAACATATCCATTCACATGTCATGACCTGTGAAGAAATCGGGGAAGGCTCTCTCGAAGATAAAACAAGAGATCTCATTAATAATACCGACTCCTCCGTTATCTCCAATACTTGGGATAGGGGGACTCAATCTGGTCGGTCCACCGTTTCGATTGATGATGACGAGCGGCCCTCAGAAGAGGATTTTGTGCCTCTCTCCATGTGAGCCAACTCAATATACAATGGAGTATTTTAGCGTGGATGAAATGGTGCTTTTCTCCCGTGCGGACCTTCTGGCCTGGGTTTAAAAAGAAATGGTCATGTTCATTCAAGAGATACGGGAAGAAAAGCCAAAGACATACATCCTTTTCAATAAAATCAAATTTGACTATATCTTGAACAATTGGCGGCTCTAGGAAGGGGTAGGCGATAGAATAGGAATTCTATTACCAAGAATTATCTTCGACTCAGGGATCCTTGTGCTGATGCTCCTGGTCAAAAGACAGTCGTTTCGAGAATGGGCTTTCAAGGCGTCAGGCAGGCAAAAAAATTCAGAGGATTTTTGAAAAATAAATAGTGATGAATAAGACAATAAATTATTGTCTGTAAAACCAGCCACAGAAGATCGGGCTCTCATTCTTCATGGCGTCGTATGGTTCATAGGAAAACAATATCCGAATCCTTATTTTCCCAACTACAAATCCATATCGGCATTCTGGTCTTAATCGCTTGTAGAAAAAAATAAGCTACCGTGCATCTGGAAAATCAGAGACGTAATCAGCAATTATCCCCTTAACGTTAAAACTTCGTGTTTGGTTTCTTAAGGGATATTTCAACGGTTTATCCGTCTTACCGTCTTACGTCAAAAGACGTATATTGTGCCAGGCAAAAGATTTAATCTTATTTCAAAAACTGTTTAAAAAGGAATGAGCTGGATAAGAATTATGGGTTAGACTTAACTTTTTTGCGAAAATGGGCTATATTTATCTATTCTGATTATCACATTGAGAACCACTTATTATGCGCAACCAATTTCAATCACAAAGATATGAGTATAAATATCAAATTGAGAATAGCACTGCGCTGCAGATTAGAAACTTTCTGGGGGCTTATTTAGATTTGGATGAGTATGGGGCATCAATGCCAAATTTTTCCTACCCAGTCCATAGCCTGTATTTTGATTCAGATCGCTTGGATCTCTTTCACTCGACCATCAATGGCGACAAAAATAGATACAAGCTTAGAGTGAGGTTTTACGAAAATAGGCCGGGAGCTCCTGTATTTTTTGAGATTAAGAGCAGAATGAATAACACCATCTCAAAATCTCGCGGAGGTGTTTTGAGAGAAGCTGTGCCCGTCGTTGTTTCTGGATCCATACCTTCACGGGAAGACTTTATGTCCCAAGATCCATCGCAAATTTTCGCTATTGAAGATTTTATTCGCCTTGCCCAGGGCATAGGTGCCAAGCCACAAACCCATGTTTACTACTTGCGTGAGGCCTGGCTAGCACGGCATGACAATTCCGTAAGAGTGACAATGGACAGAAATGTTCAGTCCTGCGTGGAAAGGTCGCTGGAATTATCTCCCGAAATGGAAAGCCCGGTGTGGCCTTTTGGTAACAGGGTCATTTTGGAACTTAAGTTTACTAATAAATTTCCGAATTGGTTTCTCGAGTTGGTCCGTATTTTTAATTTGAAGCAGACTGGTGCTGCCAAATACGTGGACGGGCTCTCCTCAATGCAGGGAGAGGCATTGGAATTCCCTTATTATGTTTAAATAGTAGACTTGTGTGATTTGTCACTAAAATGTAACTTTCGACAGAAATTAAACGTCTCAACGCGTTGAAACCACGATGGATTGGTTGTTTTCAAGTGATATGGGCACAGTGCCCACAGATTTTAGAGGCCTTGGATTGGGTCTGCTCTTGGCCTTTGTTTGTGGCCAAGTTATGTCGTGGATATACATGCTCACCCACACAGGGCTTTCCTATTCCAGAACTTTCGTCAATTCATTAGTTGTTATCCCTGTGATAGTGGCTTTGGTAATGCAGATTCTGCAGAATAGTTTAGTGACAGCATTCGGAATGATGGCTGTCTTTGCGATAGTTAGATTTAGGAATATTCTGCGAGATACACTTGATACGAGTTTCATACTAACCACGATTGTCGTGGGTATGGCTTGCGGCACCATGAAATTTGCCTCAGCCGCTTTTGGTACTGCACTTGTCAGTTTGATTTTAGTTTATCTTTGGGCAACTGAATATGGAGCGCGCCACAGATACGACGCCGTGGTGAATTTTCACTTTGAAAAGCCAAGCTCTGGTGATTTTGAATTTGGTCAATTGTTCACAAGGCATTTATTGAAAAGTTATCTAGCCAATCAAAGACCCCACGATGGGGTTGAGGGTGTTGATTTCAGTTACCGAGTCCGCCTACGAGACCCGGAAAAGTTAAGTTTATTTTTGGATGAGTTAAGAGATTTCCCAGGCGTTTCTCGAGTAACAGGTTTGAGAGCCACTGACGAAAGTGAAGTTTAATGAGCGAATTTGACACAGAGATAAATCAATCAATAAAAACAGAGCCTATTAAAGTTCCTTTTGCTGTTCGCTTACGACAATTTCGAGCTGGCTTTGCACCTCTGATTGTATTCGTTTTCTCACTCATTTGCTTAAGCATTATGTGGAGTGACTTCCTGGCTCATCATCCAGTGGGTTTCGAGGGACGCATCACAGCGAAAAATATAGAAGTTAAAAGCCCAACATATGGTCAGATAAAAGACGTTTATGTGAAGCCATTTCAGCAGGTAAGAGCCGGGGACCTTTTGATGGTTATATCCAAGTCGACGCCAAATTTTTCCGAAGCCGCTGTTGCGCAGTTGAAAGCTGAGATGGAATTATTCAAAGCCAACCAGCTGAATAACTTCAATGATACTGTTTTACGATTTCAGCGCTTAAAACTAGAGCTCCTGGAGAATAAATCCTCCTTGGCATCAAAGCGTATCGAATATGCCCAATCGATCCGCACTTATAAAAGGATCTTGGAGCTCGCCGAGTCCGACATTTCATCAGACCAGGATAGTGAGGACGCACAAGCCCAGATGGAAAGCTTAGAAGCCGAGGTCGAATCCCTAGCCTCCCTCGTCGAGAATATTCAGAGCAACATGTCTTTACTGGGAAAACAAATCGAACCGAGCTCTCTCAATCCAGAATCGCTGAGTGGTTTTCAGGCTGCCTTCGACCTTGCCGAGGCAAAGTTTGATCTCATGGAGGAAGAATATGGCCCGACAGAAATTGTAGCGCCCATTAATGGCATTGTGGCCGATTTTGTTTCTACTGCAGGTAGACGTGTTTTTGAGGGAGATCAATTGCTTTCTATTGAGTCAAATGTCGTTGATTCCATAGTTGCTTACATACCTGAACCCATAAGCACTTTTCCAGAAAAAGGAGATACATTATTCGTGAGTTTGGACAATAGTCCCAAATTTAAAACTCAGATCCAAGCCGTCGGGGCTCAAATCAAGCAAATCCCATCAAGGTTCTCACCGACACACTCGCAGACCAAAAATCATTTTGGCCTCCCCATCCAATTATCTCTTCCCAGTGCCTCTCAGTTCGCTTTGCCGGGGCAAAAAGTATACATCTCATACTAAAAATTGATCCATGAATCTGAGTTGCCAATGACTTCCTGATTATAAATCTGGTTGGACTGAAAAAACGTAATAAACGAATATTGCGAGGTATCTCAAAAGACGCAGTCTCCTCATGGCTTTTTCAAAATGCCCTTTTTTGAAAAATTTATTGAGTCTTAGTGACAATGGAAGCGATGATGTCCTCTTGATTACGGGTAATCCAAATAAGATAGAATCAAAGCAGTGGACCCAATTTGTCTGGTTTTTTTGGGTTTTTGAATTAGTGGTCCGTCCCATTTTGGGAATCTTTCTCCCTATCGATTTAGCTGGGGATGAAGCGTATTATTGGGAATGGGGACAACATCTTGATTGGGGGTATTTCAGCAAGCCCCCTGGGATAGCTTGGCTGATGGCGTTTGCCGATTGGGTAGGGCAAGGTTCAACCCTGGGCATTCGACTCTTAGCATCAATATTAGGTATGGGTGGAGCTTGGTGTGTGGTGCTAATCGCTAAAAGGTGCTTCGGACATACCGCAGCAATATGGATTGGCTGTGCTTGGATTTTAACCCCGGCAAATAGTGCTTTGCATTTATTGCTGACCATTGATGCTCCATTGGTGTGCTTCTGGTGCCTTGCACTTTGGGCGACTATTGAATGGATTGAACGGAAAGGAAGTTCTTTATCTCATGCCGTAATTATCGGAGTGGCAGTAATGTGCGGTATTCTCAGTAAGCAGATGATGCTCATATATTTTCCCTTATTAGTTTTTATTTTAATACTTGAGAAAGATTGGAGGCCTTTGCTGGCAAAATCACAAGTTTGGATTGCTGGGATCATCGGGCATGTGGGTTTGATCCCTCCTCTATGGTGGAACTCACAGAATAACTGGATCACCTTCCAGCATACACTACATCATTTTGAATCAGCCCCACCAACCCTTAATCAAAGAATTTCGAGGTTCTTTGAATTATTTGGTGCAGAAGCCGGGCTCGTAACACCAGTTCTATTTTTTCTTATTTTAGTTTCTGGCTTTAGTGTAGTTCGCCAATGGCGTGCTTCCGGACCTATTCTGCGTCTTCTGTGGTGGATGAGCTTTCCTGCCATTTTGGCTATGCTCGCCATGACTTGGAGACAGCGGGTAAATCCTAATTGGCCAGCTGTATTTCTCATTGCAGGAACATTAATGGGTTGTGGTTATTTTTGGAAACGATGGGAAAACGATTTAAAAAGTAAAAATGATGGTGAACAAAAACCGCCCAAGAACTGGGTGAAAATCGGAGTCAAAGTTTCCGCCTCTTTCACATTACTGAGCTACCTTTTTTTGTGGCTTGTATCAAATGGAATAGTCAATTTACCCGGTCTGGACCCATCTGCTCGCGTCCGCCAGTGGTCAAACATTGCTTATGATGTTTCCTCATCAGCTGAAAAGCATCTCCAACAAGATCAGATAGAAGAGAAGTTTTTTTGGGTGGCCATCGGTCATAGGTTTTTGACGAGCCAGTTAGCTTTCTTTCTTGAGGGAAATCCTCGGGTTTATCGTTTTTCCCCCGAACCTGATATTCTCCGAAGTCAGCACGATTTATGGGATAACCCATCTAAGCTCATTGGACAAAATGGGGTGATCGTTGTCAGAGGGCAACCTGAGAATTTACCCAAAGAAATCGAGACCTATTTTGAAGATTTTAAGCTTCTCGAGATTATTTCTAATCCGCAAAGACGAAAAAAATGGAGGACCTTCAGTATTTTTTATGGGAAGAACCTAAAGAATTGGCCAGAAAAAGATCTCAATAAAGCCCGCCACCAATAGAAATTTGACGAAAAATGCACGCGAGAAATAAAAAGATTACGTTGGTTATAAACGTTTTATTACTACCTTTTATTGCCTTGTTATTGGTGAGTGTCTTAATCAACCTCACCGGAATCGATTTAAAAGTCTCCGGGAAATTTTGGGATGAACAAAAAAACTGGTATTTATCAAACCATCCCCTTTTTGTTTTCCTCTATAAATTTGGACCTTTACCCATTTTTTTCTTAGCTGGCGGAGCTCTTCTATTGATTTTATTTAAATATATTAAGAAGGGGTACAGCTTCCAACGAAGGGCCTGTTTGCTAATTATTTTATCTCTTCTATTGGGACCAGGCCTTGTCGTTAACGCTATTTTCAAAGAGAATTTTGGCCGACCAAGGCCCCGGAATACTGTCGAATTTGGTGGCAATGAACAATTTGTTCCTCTGCTCGTTTACAATGGGAGTGGCTCTGGAAAGTCCTTCCCTTCCGGCCACGCCTCAATGGGGTTTCTGTGGCTAGCCTTTGCTCCATGGGCCATATCCCTGAGAAAAAAGAAATTGTTCATTGTGCTTATTTGCCTCGGTCTCATACACGGTGGATTGATGGGATTTGGAAGAATTGTCCAAGGGGGGCATTTCTTTGGTGACGTTTTATGGTCAGCTGGAATGGACTATCTCATTGGTTGCCTTCTGCTTTATCCTCTCTTTGGAAAAGAACTGTTAGTCCAAAGCCGGAGATAATAATTTCTTTTAAGACCATGAGCTGAAGGTTATAAATATTTGAGCGGGTGAATATGACTGAATTTCGAATACCTTCTGGTCATTCATTATCAATAGTAGTTCCATTCTACAACGAAGAAGAGAACATCCAGTTTGTCCTTGAAGAACTGAAGGCATCTGTTCCTGGAGCCGAAATTGTAGCGGTTGATGACGGTAGCTCCGATTCAACTTGGTCCATCATGTCCAAAATTAATGGTATCACGGCCATTAAATTGGAACAAAACCAAGGCCAAAGTGCTGCCATGTATATGGGCTTGAGAAAGTCCAAAGGATCTTTGTGTGCTTTAATGGACGGGGACGGGCAGACCGACCCGAAAGAATTTTCCAAATTACTTGATACCTTCGATCAGACGGCGTCGGATGTCGTATGCGGCGTTCGGGCAAAGAGAAATGATACCATGAGCCGTCGACTCGCGTCCAAATGGGCCAATAAAATTCGAAGGATGATTCTTGATGATGGTATTCGTGACACTGGCTGTTCTCAAAAATTATTTATCCGTGAGGCCATTGACTTGTTAGTACCGTTTAATGGGCTGCACAGATATCTTCCCGCTTTATTTAAGCATGCTGGATTGAGAATTGCAGAAGTGGAGGTAAACCATCGGTCTCGCCATGCGGGCGAATCGAAGTACACCAACTTTGATCGGGCTTTGAGGGGAATCTATGACTTGATTGGTGTCTCATGGTTGCTCAAACGGAAGGTTTATCCAAAAGTTCACAGCATAGAGGAACAAAACGATCATGCATGAAATCATTTTCGAAGGAGACGTATTCGGGAGCACTTTAACTGTAACCGGATGGAAAATCGTAGGATATCTTGGAGTTTTTCTATTCGCAGGGCGCTGGTTCGTCCAATTATATGCCTCAAAAAAAAGAGGAAGAACGCACATGCCAAATACGTTTTGGTATATGAGCGTCACAGGAAGCTTTATGCTGCTTGCCTATTTTATTTTTGGGAAAAATGACTCGGTAGGTATCCTTGCCAATTTATTTCCAGCAGGTGTTGCTTCCTACAATCTATTTTTAAATTATCGATATAAAAAACGGAAAGAGGCAGAATCACATGCTGAAGATTAAATTATTTAATCTTTAGGTAACGAACTGGCACTTGATTCAATTCTTTTATCTTTTATTTTTTCACGAGTCCCGCATTGATATTCAGCCTTCCCGCATTGCGACAGATCTGAAAAATTACCAAGGTAATAATATATTGAGCCAAAATCTGTCTCCCTATTTTTTTCTACTATCTGTTTGAGAGAGGATTTTTACAGGGATGACCGTATCATCATGGGTATTTCATTGTATCCGAGATTGTTGGGCAGAAAATATTCCGTTTACCTATTGTCGGGATAGTTCACTGGGTTTCTAAATAGAATGTCCACACTTTTGCGAAATCGAATAAATAACAAAGCAGGAATAATTAAAAGAACACCCGAAGCCATCGTATGATTCTCATGACTTGGCGTAACTCATGGACTCATATTGATTAACTACTTAAGTCATCCTGCTTTCTGAGGGTAAACTTATTTTGGAGTGCCATAAGAGGCTAAGAGGGTTCAGTAACTCTCATATCAACCGGTAGGATGGAGCTCGCCCATTCGTCTGAAAATTCTGTTACCCGGTTGAGCAATGGGTTGGTTGTAGTCATTGTTGAATTTGAATTCATCCTGAACGATATAAATTGGCCTTTGTCTCAGCTCTTCGTAAATACGAGCAACATACTCTCCGAGTATCCCAAGCGTGAGTAGTCCCATACCTCCAATACCTGAAAGGAGAATAACCAAGGTGGCCCAGCTGTCTACTGTATCGCCGTAACGTGCCCAGCGAAGTATCGTATACAACCCGTAACCTGCGCCCCCCACGATAGTGAGTAATCCAGAAATAGAAGCCAATCTTAGTGGAATCAACGAAAAGGAAACTAAGGTTGTCCATGCCAATAAGCCCATCTTCTGGAGTGAATATTTAGTTTCTCCCTTTTTTATTGAAGGTCCTCGGTAATTGACGAATGTTTGGGGAAATCCTGCCCATGAATACAGATCACTCAAAAACCTCTTTTGTTCCCTCATCCGAAGAACTTGGTCAAGGCAGCGGCGACTGACTAATCGAAAATCACCGGAATTCAAAGTGAGGTGCGAGGCTCCAGCAAACTTCATCAAACGATTGAAAAACCAAGTAGGCACTTTTTTAAAAATTGTTTCCCCCTCGCGATGGATTCTTTTTCCATGCACGACATCGTAACCCTGACAATAGGCCTTAACCATCCGGCGAATAACCGAGGGTGGGTCTTGCAGATCGGCGTCCATAACCACTACAGCGTCTCCTGTGGCTTTATCCAGGCCCGCCGTGACCGCTAATTGATGCCCAAAATTCCTTGAAAGGGTAATGGCTTTTAGTTTGAAAAAAGTCGGTCTCCATTTACAAATTTTGTCCCAGGTATCATCTGAGGATCCGTCATCCACGAGAACAACCTCTAAATTGAATTGGGTCTGCTGGACGAAATCTTCCATGGCCAAACGAAGGGAGTTGACTGCTTCAGTTTCGTTATAACAAGGTATAACTATACTTAATAATTTTGGCTCTGGTCTTTGTTTGAGTTGGTTCATGTAACTCTGGTATGGACTCATTTTAAGCGGTCCCTCTGTAGTAAATCGGCACAAATTAAATGGCTTTAAGTAGCTCTCATCCACGGAGTTGGCGAATTTACGAAACCGGCTTGTTAATTTATGGTTTTGAGGGCAGTGTTAGGACATGCACCGAAGACAATTTTTAAAATCAACTGCCGCTGGCCTAGCGATGGCCTCGTCTGGTTTAACTGCTGCCGATTTGGCTGATATTGGTAAAAAGAAGGTCGCCCTCATCGGATCGGGTTGGTATGGAAAATGTGATTTGCTGAGGTTGATCCAAGTCGCCCCTGTTGAGGTTGTTGCTCTTTGCGATGTGGATAAAAAGATGCTTGATGAAGCCGCAAATATTGTCGCTTCTCGGCAGAAAAGTGGGAAAAAACCGGTTCAGTTTACCGATTATCGAAAGCTCTTGGATAATGAGGAACTCGATATGGTGCTGGTTGACACTCCAGATCATTGGCACGCACTACCAATGATCCAAGCCGCCCAAAGAGGGCTTGACGTATGGGTGCAGAAGCCAGTTGGTGTTGATGTTGTCGAAGGGCAAGCAATGGTCGCCGCCGCAAAAAAATACAAAAGCGTCGTTCAGGTCGGCATGCAACGCAGGAGCACGCCACATTTAATTGATGCCAAGAACAAGATAATCAAAGAAGGTAAATTAGGAAAAGTGGGGCTCATCGAGGTTTACTGCTATTATCACATGCGATCACGCCAGAATCCTGCTGATACTCAGCCGCCAGCTCATTTTGACTACGACATGTGGACCGGGCCAGCTCCGATGAGGCCATACAATAGTCTCGTGCATCCAAGGTCATGGAGAGCCTTCATGGAGTATAGCAATGGTATTCTTGGGGATATGTGTGTTCATATGCTGGATATGGTGCGATGGATGTTGGATTTAGGTTGGCCAAAGAAAATAAGCTCATCTGGCGGTGTCTATGTTCAAAAAGGAGTCAAGGCAAACACCACGGACACTCAAACAGCAACTTTTGACTATGGTGATTTACAAGTTGTCTGGCAGCATAGAGCTTGGGGAAATGCTCCAGATAAGGAATACCCGTGGGGGGCAACATTCTACGGTGAAAAGGGAACCCTCAAAGCTAGCGTCCAAAAGTATGATTTTATCCCTCGTGGTAAAGGAAATCCAATACACCAGGATGTCGTTTATGAATTAGACCAGTACCCTGAAGATAAAGATGAAAAAGATCTGGAACGCCATGTGGCTCCAGCTATCAGGGGGCATATGCTCGATTGGCTTCATGCAATACAGACCCGAGGAGAAACGGTCGCAAGCATTGAGCAGGGCCACATCTCTGGTTCTTCATGCATTCTTGCTAACTTATCTCAAAAGCTTGGTCGCAGCCTAATTTGGGATGAGGAAAAAGGAGAAGTCAAAGGGGATGCTGAGGCTAACGGTCTCTTGGCTCGTGAATATCGAGCCCCTTGGATTCACCCACACCCAAATAAAGTTTAGTTGAAAATTTAACGTCAATTTCTTTTGAACGATCTTGTGACGCTATGAGGGTTCTCATTGCCGGACAGGGATTGGCAGGAACCGCAGTAGCTTGGCGGCTGCGAGAAATGGGTCATGACTTCCTCATCATAGACCCGTGTGAAGAAACCACCTCTTCGATTGTTGCCGCCGGTTTAATGACGCCTATTACTGGAAAAGATTTGACGCCGAGCTGGAGATTCAAAACTTTCTATAAACAGGCGGTTGAGTTTTACCGGAAATTGGAAAAAACTCTTGGTTCCCATTTATTTTACCCTACTGCTATTTCTAGAATTTTTATTAATCAATCAGAAAAGGATACTTTTAATCAGGCCTTTGAACAGGACGAATTCAGGCAACACGTTGAGCAACTCGATAAATTTCCAAAATATGTGAGTGCCCCTCATGGAGGATTTACAATGCCTTCTGGAGGGCGGGTCAATGTAAAAGAAATTATCAAGCAAAGCAGGAATTACTTCTCTCAATACGACCAATTCAGGAAGGGGTTTTTTGATTTAGATAAGGTACTTCCATACAAAAATCATTTTGTATTTGAGGGTGAGAAGTTCGATAGAATAGTTCTTTGTCGTGGCTTTCGAGAAAGCAACTATATGGATCACAAAGCATTACAATTTGAGCCGAATCGCGGTCAGATGCTAAGAGTAAAAACTGAGCAATTTGTAAATGACCCGGTTTGGAATCAGAGAGGTCTTTGGTCTTTTAGAGAACCCGAACGTGGATCTGTACTTATCGGAGCAACATACAATAGAATGCAAACTTCAGCTCATCCATCAGTTACTTCTTTCGAGCAAATTATAAGGCGTCTGAGAAGATATATGGAATTACCCAATGGTTCATTCAAAATCATTAATCATCCCACAGGGATAAGGCCGATTATTCGAGGTTGGAAACTGGTGGCGGGGGCTCATCCGAGAATAAATAACCTTTATCTTTTTAATGGGCTAGGCTCAAAGGGGGCACTTCGTGCTCCTACGTTTTCCCTTCAGCTGGTTAATCAAATAATTAATGGTGAACAAATCGATGCTGGCGTGGACTTCGGTATGGTAAATAATAAATAATCTTACTGAAAAATTATGAAATTTAGCAAAGCAGTGGAGTGGAGTCACAAAATGGCCAGTGAAGTCATTTCTATAGGTGATACGGTTATTGATGGTACCTCTGGAAATGGACATGACACTTTGTTCCTTTTAAACCAAGTAGGCTCTGAAGGAAAAATATATTCCTTCGATATTCAGGACGAAGCTATCTTGTCAACACGTGAAAAGCTCAAACGCTCCTCTCTCGATTATTCAGATGTAGTTTTAATAAACGCGAATCATGCCAAAATGGATGACTACATCCCTGATGATTGTATCGGGAAAGTGAAAGTTATTATGTTTAATTTTGGATATCTTCCAGGTGGGGACCACAGTTTGACAACTTCCGGAGATTCAAGCACTAAAGCGGTAAGCCTTTCATTAAAGTATCTCGAACTTGGTGGCCGCTTAGTTTTGACCTTTTATACCGGCCACCCAGGTGGGAAAGAGGAAGCCTCACAAGTTACCGAACTATTAGAGAATTTAGACCCTAAAAAATTTGTCGTCCTCATTTACAAATTTATGAATTTGCCAAATACCCCCCCTTACGTCATCACTGTTGAGCGTGTTGATAGGTAAGACTTACTCAGTAAGATTCAAATTGTGCGGGACAATGAAGTTAATTACTGGGCTTTTGCAGATCCCACTTTTCATGCACGCTTGCCAAGAGAATTGAACTTCGAATTCTCCTTTTTGTGCTGAAAGAGTGACGGGTTGGTAAATTGTCACATTTCCATCTGGGTAAATTGAGTATTCGATTCCTAAAGTTTCATTTGTTTCCACTACAGATTCTGACGATTCTGCGAAACCACCAGTTGACGTAACGACCCCGTTAGGAACTATTGCTATTGAAGTCGCTACCCCGATTCCATCAGCTTTTATTGAGTCGTGGGATAGGGAATAAATGTAAAACCCTGGTTCGGCCGTCTTTAGCTGATAGCCTATGAGATAATCTCCTTTCGAAGATTTAAATAATGAGGATCTTAATGAAACTCCTTCTTTCGACTGGGTGGCAAGTTCTTGTAGCTCTTCCAGATCTTCAATTTTAGGCCCATCCGCTTCGATTAATTTTTGTCCTTTTGGGTCGTTGCCACAGCCGCAAAGAAAAATCAATAAGCATAGACTAGGTAAACTGAGACTGAAGGATAGTGACCTTATCATATTTCAAATTTAGGTTTATGCTTCCATGGGTTTTCCACTTGGGCGGACTATGATCTCATCAATGGACGCATTAGTGGGCATCTCAACGGCAAAAAGCGCACAATTTGCGACATCATCAGGGCTTAACATTTTTAAGCGAGCATCCTCGTCTGGTGGCGTAGGTCTTTGGTCGAGAAACTTCGTAGCTATATCTCCCGGACAAACACAACAGGCACGGATGCCATTGCTTCTTTCTTCAGCATTGATAGACATTGTCAGGCCTCTTTGTCCAAATTTTGATGCGACATATGAGGGACCGGATTTTGGGTAAGCTGTGATCCCAGCATCTGAAACTATATTGACAATTGTTCCAGATTTGTTCGCTCTCATATTTGGAAGAATTTCGCTGACGAAGTAATGAGTGCCATTCAAATTAACATCCACTATCCTTTCAAAATCTTCATGCTTGAGAATTTCGAATGAGCGATCGGGAACATTGAAACCGGCTGAATTGATTAAAGCATCGATATTTTTAAACTTTTCTAAAATGGCTTTTGCGGTCGCGGAAACTTGCTCTGAGCGACCGACATCACACTTGAATGGGACCAGGTTATCGGCAGCCTCATTTGCCTCCTGAATGGTAGTTTCCAGCGTTTCTAAGTTTCTGCCCACGATGGCGACTTGCCACCCTTTTTGAGCAAGTTTGATCGCTGACGACCTGCCTACCCCTGATCCGGCACCTGTAACAATTGCTTTTCTTGGTTCACTCATTTTTATCTCTTGATTATTTTTCTACAGTGACCCACTTATTGGTTTCCTTTGATTCAAGAATCGCATCTATTACAGCTGCGACTTGAACACCCTCCTTGAATGACGGTTTGCAGTCTCTTCCCTGTTGTATGGCCTCTATAAATTCAAAGTCTTGGTCATATCGAAATGTCTGTATGGGATCACCATTTGCTGTATCTCTTGGGGACCCGGCAACTTTCAAGAATTCTTTTGGCACTTCCTGTTCTTCCAATGTGCTGCTTCCTTTTCGCCCAACTATAATGTGATTCGGCTTCCCTAATCGGTATATGAGCGTTCCCTCAGATCCAGCGACCTCACAAAAGTCTTCGCTAATACCTCCCTCTCCTCGGCCGGTAGCCACTTTAGTGGACTCCAACATACCCGTTGCATTATTTTCAAAACGTGTGATGACCCCGACCCAATCTTCTAAATCCGATGGCTTATCCTCTCTTGTTTCATGAAAAATCCTGGTATCAGCTACCAGCGAGTCGATAGGCCCAAACAATAAATGGGCAAAGTCAATTCTATGCGAGAGCATGTCTCCTATTTCGCCCGTGGCAGCCAAAGATTTATTCTGTCTCCAGCCAAGGAATCTCGATCCCCAATCCTGTTGTCTTCGGCAACGGAAATGATAAGGACGACCAATAAACCCGGATTCGATTAAATGAGAAATGTATTGCATGCCCGGCACAAAACGATAAGTAAACGCAGTCATGTGACGAACACCTGCTGCTTCAGCGGCATTCCACATGTCACGAGCTTCAGGCAGATCCATGGAAATCGGCTTCTCGCATAAAATATGCTTTCCCGCTTTGGCCGCGGCTTTGGCAATAGGGGCATGAACAAAATTTGGTGTGGCAATGATAACGGCATCAACCTCGTCCCAGGTCAGCAATTCATTAAAGTCAGTTGTCTTTCTTTTTATACCTGTGTCGTTGGACGCCTTTTCAAGCGCCTCCGAATTGGAATCACAGAGAGCAACCAGTTCTGCTCCAGGGCAGTACTTAAGTCCCGGAAAGTGATTTTGGACAGCGATTCCACCACATCCAATGAGAGCTACTCCTACATTTTTTTGCATGATTAAGGACAATAGCCGAGCCACTTTATCTTCAGCAAGAACGATGTTGGATGAGGATGACAAGAAATTACTGTAATAGCCGAGCCGTGGCTTTGTGAAACCAGGATAAAAGCTACTGTCTCAAGCTAGGAATATGACATAGGCAGTCCGCTTCGGTAGCATAATCTACAACAGTTTTGCCTGATGAGTCTTTTATTCTCAGGTAGTCTGGTCGGAGAATCTCTTCAGGTATTTGGTTGAGTTGGGCGCCACATGCAGCACGGTGCAAACAATTTTGCCTAACGTCATTTTCTACCAGCAAATACATTTCCACCAAAAATTCTCCCGGGCATTGCCACAAAAATCCATGAAAAGCCGCTTTGTGGAGGAAAGTTTCACCGTCGTTGTCATCGACCAGCATCAGGTCGGGATCGTGGTATTCTTCGGGGATTTGATCTAGTGTGCCCCACCTCGCAGCCCAATGCACAAAAGTCTCCCCATTTTTATCGCTGGCAAACCAAATATCCGTCGTCCAGAACTCCTGAGGGATCTCATGAAGTTTTCCAGACTTGGCACACTCGTGGAAAAAGGTTAGCCCATCACTGGATTGGTTCAAAAATGGATTGCCTACTTGGGATTTTATATCGAATGGGATATCCCGGGGACTAAAACCACTTTTTTCTTCATCCGGATCCTCTTCAATATTTTCCACCAATGCGGTGAATTTCCCTTTCTCGTTGAACATCAACGATTTCGAATACCGATCAGGATCAGAATTCTTTGGGTCATTTGTTAATGCATCGGTTAAGGGTTTGAGCTGGGTCAGGTCGACTTTTGAAAGGTGTTCAAGCCACTGCGAGGATTTCTCAGGCTCAATAGCTAACTCGTATTCACCGTTTACAATTCGGCACTCCGCCTCAGTCATCCTATGAACCATCTCAGCCTTTTGCTGGGAACTCTCTAAATGACTAAGAATGACTTGCTCAATTTGCTTTTCATCCAGTTTAATCCTGATCACGACTCTGGTGCTCCAATGAAAGATTCGGTTGATATACTAGATACTTAAGTTATTAGAATACTCTTAGGCACATATTTTTGATAATCTATTGGTTCTAGCACCAAAAATGCTTTTTCGGGGATTATCGAGACTAAGGTTTTGAGATTTTGATGCTGCAAAAATCTGGAAGAAGCGAATTGACTCAGGGTTCATGATATCGTTTTGCCGCGTGTATTCGAGCATGTAAAAAATGGAAGTTTTAAATCGTGTTAAGGAAAAATTATAAGTTTTATAAGTTTAAAAAAATTAATAGTTCACCCATAATAGACTGTGTGATCAGTTTAAAGTATTGCCTAATTCGGGCGTGTGAAGTACTCAGCCTTTAGCAGATGAAAACGGAAATTAATAATGGGGCGCTGCATCCCTTAATTTTAATAACACTTTTTGGAGTTTGTGGGTGTTACAACGTGAATTATGCAGTTAAGGAGAAATTCGGGATACACAAAAGAGATATCCTTATCTCAACGATTGAAAGCGCAAAAATAAAACAAAATAACGCCAGCGATCAATTTCAAAGCGCATTAGATAGTTTGATGCAAATTTATCAAATCAATGCAGGCGAACTAGAGCAGAAGTATGCCTTGTTTTATAAAGAGTTCGAGGAAAGCAAGTCAAAAGCCGGAGCCCTGAAAGATGGAATCAAGCGAGCTAATAGAGTCGCAAAAGATCTTTTCGCTGAATGGGAGCGTGAGATTACTGAAATACAAAGCACTTCACTCAGAACAAAAAGCCGATCCAAATTCCAAACAACCAGAGTGAGATTCGACAGTTTAATTTCTGCCTTTAGATTTTCAGAAGAAAAGATGGGTGAAGTTCTTGTTCAGTTGAAAGATCAAGTCCTTTATCTGAAACATAATCTAAATGCGAGTTCCATAAATAGCCTCGAGGGTGAAGTTAATGACTTGCAAAATGAGATGATTGAATTGATTAAAAGAATCCGGTTGTCTATCAATGAGGCGGATTCTTTTATTGGCACACTGCCAGAATAGGGATTATTTATACTGCCCAGCAAATTAATGAAGCTTAATGAAATAGCCAAGATATTAGGTGGGGAACTTCGAGGAGATCCCGAAATTGAAATCAAGGAGATATTACCAGTAGACGAAGCAAAATCTGGATCGCTCTGTTTCGTAGAGAAAGCTGCCTATTTAGAAAAATTAAAAGATTCAGGTGTGTCGGCTGTCTTGTTATCAAAAGAACTCTCCAGTCAATTTGATGGAAATAGCATTCTAGTCGAGGAACCAAGAAAAGGTCTTGCAACATTATTACCTCACTTTTCTAAAGAGCCGTCACCTTCGGCTGGGATACATCCATCTGCCGTTATTGAGGAAAGCGCGACTGTATCCGACTCAGCGTATGTCGGGCCTCATTGTTATGTTGGCCATGATTCAATTATTGGTGACCGCTCAATATTAATGGGAGGTGTTCACGTTTCGGCCAACTGTTCTATTGGTCAAAATACAAAAATCTTTCCAAACACGACTATCTATCATGGATGCCGACTAGGTAACCGAGTTCGCGTTCATGCCAATACGGTTATTGGGAGCGATGGCTTTGGTTATGTTATGCACAATGGTGAACATCAAAAAATTCATCAAATAGGAGGTGTTGAAATACATGATGATGTGGAAATCGGAGCCGGTTGTACGATTGACAGGGGCGCATTAGGGACGACCAAGATAGGCCAGGGAACAAAGATAGATAACCTAGTTCAAATTGGTCACAACGTTGAGATTGGGCAGCACTCCATTCTCGTTGCCCAAGTTGGTGTTGCTGGCTCAACAAAAATGGGAAAATATGTCATAGTTGCTGGCCAAGCTGGTATTTCAGGGCACTTGAAAATAGGCGATCAGGTGACAATTGGCGGCAATTCAGGAGTTACAAAAGATTTACCATCGGGTTCCAAGGTAATGGGATATCCAGCCTTTGATCATATAAAGTTCAAACGCGCATCCATTATTTTTCAGAAACTCCCCGAACTCTTTAAAAAGCTCAAACTAAAATAGTAGAGTCTACTTTTCACTAGATACAGTGGGTTCCAAGATTCCCAGAGTACCGTGGGACAGATTGGTCCAGATTCCGCTCGGAGATATATTAAGGCTTGCTCGTCTAATTCTGAAAACAGTCCCGTCAGGTAGTGGTTCTTCTGGAATGAAGGAATCCGAGGTTATGGGAATTGGTGTCAATGCCTCAAAATCTCCATGAAGCCCCCCCTTAGAAGCTTCAATATAAACCGGTTCATTTTCAACCTTATCCCAGCTTAAAATTGCAGAATCATTCTTCTTCTCTACGCTGAAGTTGGTAACGGGTGGTTTGTTTATTATTGAAAGCGTTGGGTCTCCCATTAATTGAATATACACTTTTGCACTATCTTTCCATGATGGATCACTTATCAAAGAATTAACATATTGTTGAACACATTCACCTATCGGCATCCCGGTATTGAGTAAGTGAAGGTCCATGTAGGCATTCCTTCCCCATATGCTGGCAAGGCCTCCGTTATCGACAGTTAAGACTGAACGCAAAAAATTATTCTTGGTGTTCCAGTTGCCGAAATATGAGCCATCAAGTACGAGGAATCCCACTTTAAATAAGTCTTGATCCATTGCTATTTGTTCAGATTTTAACATGTGCGCAGGATTTCCATTGCCAATAGTATCGTAGTGACCCGCACCCAACTGAACCCCTAAAAGGTATTTGTCTTTGGTTTTAAAAAAATTTAATTCATGGATATTTTGCATGTTATTACCTGTTATTGGGCCTCCTATCCGGGTCATGTTTAAATAATTTGCGTAGTTCAAGCCCTCATGAGGGAAAGATGAAAAGCCCGCGACCTTGTCAGGAAATTGAAGATCACCTCTTTTGTATCGAGCTATTTTATCTAAATATTCTTTCAGTAATACGACCTCGGATCTACCGAAAGCAGTTAGATTTGAAAAATCGATCCTTCCGACAGGAACCTCTATTGCGGAGGGAAAGGTTTCTTGATCCATTACGCCATCGTTTGCTTTTTTGGGATTACTTAATTTTCCTGAGTCGTCTTGTGAATCGGTCCACATCTCATCATCCACGAGGTCTCCATAGAAAAGATCAGATTCCCATGAGCGATGGAAGTGACCATCTGGATTAAATCTCCCAGAATATGGAATAGGGACATGCCCGACTAGAAATATTGATGATAAACGATTATTTGGTTCGTCTGGATTGGTATACAGTGCTTTTAATTGATCCTTAACAGCTTTAATCTTTTTAAAATTATCTAATTGGTTTTTTTGATTATTTGAGTTTCTGGGAGCGGGTATGATTTTGACTTTCCATCCGTCTGCGATCCAATGTTTTTGAAGATTATTTAAGTTGCTCTGTATTGAATTTAATATCGATTCATCAACAACAACAGCTAGCAAGCCTGAGGCTTCTTTAGAGCGCGTCCCCGTTGAAACCACTATGGACCGGGTGAGATATTTTTTGAAGTTGTCATTGTATTCTGCGAAAACTTTGTATTCATAGAGCTTGTTGGCTTCTATTCCATAATCAATGAGTGAAGCACTCTGAATATTTTTCTTGAGTAGTGTCCAAGTTGGCTCAGCAAGCCCTCGCTTCAATACCCTCAATGGTTTTCCCGGAATGTTAGGAAATTCTAATTTAACAAATCCATATTCCTGATTGTACGAAGCTGATATCAAGTTTGAGTATCTTGCCCTTACATTATTAATACCCATGCCATAGTTGTAGATTTCCAATTCATCTATAGATCCCTTAGCCAATGTGGCTCCATATCGGTCTCCAATGATTTCAAGGCCATCTTTTTTTGATAACAAAGGGTCAGGTGTCAGTGGGTGTGATTGCTTGGTAGCTATTGCTGCCCTCTCACCATTAATGTAAAGAGAAGCATAATCTGGGCTCCATCTGAAATTTATCAAATACCATTGGTCTTTTTTCCAATCAATGGGGGATTCAAAAAGTTTTTTAAATCTTCCTTTGTAATGTGAGGCTAGAAAAAGGTGCTCTCCTTTCGAGTCAAAGGTCAATCCCCAGTAACCATAGGAGAAGTCAGCTTTCCATAAACCAACAGAAAAAAGTGGTGCAATTTGCCCAGGTCCAAATCCAGAATCCCAGTCTGGTCGAAAGTAGAAAAATGTAGATCCTGAGTGAGGGGCAAAATTTATTGATCCAGTAGGATTAGCGATAGGAATATTGAACCGGGCACCTTGAGTATCTTGGGACAAACTGAGTCCTGCACCAGCGAAGCCTCTTCTATGAAAAGCCCCAATTGATTTTCTTGGCTTTTGGTTTTTGTCCGAGGCGAATTCCGTATTATCAAATGACCAAACCGAAAGTCTTTTCATCGAGCGGCTGTTCGGGTCATCTGGATTTGTCCCTTCGTTTTTTTCTCTAACATCAGGGATTCCATCGAAATCATTGTCTTGGGTAATAAGTCTGATCCTCAGCTTTTCTTGCTGACTTTTAATGACGCTTTGCTGAGCCCAGATAGGTTCATCAATCGATATGATGAAAAATACCACAAACGCTCCAAGTGCATAAAGTTTTGCAAATTGAGAATATTTCGCTTTGCCTTTGAGTCTCATATAAGATTTAGACGTCCTTTCAGGAAATTCTATCAAATTAAAATAAACAAATCATCCTCTGAGTTTATTATTTGGAAGTTCAGTTGGCTGAGTATAGTTCGACATTTATGTTAAAGGTATGTTGAATTGTATGAGTATGAATTTTTTGAGACTATTGATTTTAAAATTTCCTTTATGCCTATTGTTATTTCTGAGTGTTTTTCCATCAGTTTCTCAAGGCAATGAACCCATGTCGCTTCTTTTAGTTGAGGATTTTGAAAGTGGATTAGAAAAGTGGGAGCCAACCGATACCAAAGCTTGGAAAATTAATAAAGAGGAGGGGAATACTGTAAATTCACTCTGGGTAAAAGTATCCGACTATAAGCCCCCCTACAGAAGTCCTCACAATATTTCGCTACTCAGAGAAATTCAGGTTTCTGATTTTGAATTAACCCTTCGGTTGAGGAGCACTTCCAAGCCATATGGACATCAAAGTCTTTGCCTTTTTTTTGGATATCAGGGGCCGTCTAAGTTCTATTATGTTCATTTTGGCAAAAAAACCGATGCACACGCCAATCAGATCTTTATTGTCAATGACGCCCCAAGAACAAAAATTTCGTTAGAAACGAACGATGGGACGCCATGGGATAAGGAATGGCATACAGTTCGCATTCGTAGGAATGTCTCTTCAGGAGAAATCCTGATATTTTTCGACGATATGGATAAACCCGTAATGCGGGCTGTGGATAAAAACTTTAAATTGGGTCAAATTGGGATCGGCTCATTCGATGATCCCGGAGATTTTGATGATATCGTACTTTGGGGAATTGAAGCCGATTGATCTTATTATTTTTGTTTTCAGTTTAACTCAACTCTTGTATCACCCGCCTGAGTCATTGGGACCTTTCTCTCATCAAGATTTACCGATAGTTTCACGCTCCAATTGCCTAGGTTCAGAATCAGTTATCCATCACGCTGGCTTGAATACATTATGATACCTTCATACCCAATGAAAATAGGCTTACAATAAGTCAGGTATATCTCAAAATCGTTGGATTTCGATACCTTTTGTGTTCATTAGCTGGGTATATGCGTGGTGAAGAGTTGAGATTTGAGCATGGTTCCTTGACCAAGTTTCTTTCAATCCCATAATATTACGATATATGAAGATCAGGTGGGCACTAAATGCACTCTTAATGACATTTTTTGGACTTGGCGGGTCGTTTGGGCAAGCTCCAATTCATCAACAGCCCGTAGTGACTGGCGTGGCCGCAATCGTTAATGATTATGTCATCACACGTGCTGACATTGAAAGACTTGCTTCTGCCCAATTCGAAGATCTAGCTTCTTCCCTAAGAAGTAGAAAAATAAGTGTTGCTGAATTTAACAAAAGCTACCAAAGCACTTTTAACGAGACGGTTGACCTCATTATCAATAGAAAATTGATTTTAAGCGAATTTGATAGACTAAAAGAAAATAGCAATGGGCAAATTGAGTTTCCGGAAAAGTTGGTAGACCAAAAAGTTAAGGAGGTCATCAATGACATCTATAACGGAAGTCGACTGGACTTCATCAGGACACTCACTGAGCAAGGAATGACATTACAGGAATTCAAAAGAGGTATCAGAGAGGACCTTACTGTGGAGCTGATGATAAATCAGCACGTCTCGAATGAACTGACAGTTTCCCCGCAGAAGATCTTGGATTACTACAACCAAAACCAGGAAAAGTATACTTCTAAGAATCAAATAAAAATTCGCCTTATCATGATTTTCAAACAAACTGCTGGATCCGCTGCTATTGTGTCCGAGGTCAAAAACAAGCTATTGGACGGAGCTTCTTTTCAGGAGATGGCAGAAGTTTATTCTCAAGGCCCTCGTAAAGAGAGCGGGGGGGATTATGGTTGGATTTCAGTCGATGACAACCTTCTGCAAAAAGAAATTAAAGATGTCGCATTTTCGTTACGAAAAGGAGAAGTCAGCGGCATTCTCGATAAACCTCAGGCGTTTTTCATTATCTATTGCGAAGATAAGAAGGAGCCCACTATCGCTCCTCTTCCAACAGTAAGAGCCAGCATCGAAAATATGCTTCTTGAAGAAGAAAGAAATAGATTGCGAGAACAGTGGGTCAATAAACTCATGAAAAGCGCTTACGTTAAAAAACTACAAGCAACCGGTCAATGAATAGCCTAATCATTTTAAACCGAATTTTCTGTCAAGTTCACTGAAAGAAAATTCTAATAATGTGGGCCGTCCGTCTGGTGCGGTGTATGGCATTTTGCAATACCTGAGATCCCGAACGATAAGATGAACTTCCGAGTCATCGATTTTTGAATTCTGAGAAACCGCCTGGAATGCCATCTGTTTGGCTAAAGCTTCTGTTTCAAAATCCCACGAATGCTTTCCTGTGCCTCCTAGTCGGATTCTGTCTATTAACTCGACCGCAAATTTTCTAGCATCAGGTGTTTTTAGAACGGGTGGAAGGGCTTCTAGAACAAATGATTTTTCTCCGAATTCTCGAATCTCTATTCCCAAGTTGTTAAGATTCTCAAGGTTCTCTTTCAAAATCGAAGCGTCTTTTAGAGGAATTTCGAATGTCTCTGGCAATAGTAATCGTTGCGAATGAGTCGCATCTTTTGTAAGCGAAGCGAGTAATCTCTCATATATGATACGTGATCTGGCAGCTCTTTGGTCCATTAAAACAAGACCTCTTTCTGACTCAAGAAGGATATAATGACTGCCAACCATTCCTATAATTTTTAGAGGAACTTTTAGAGTCGCTTCTGCTCCTTCAAAATTTATTCCTGTGGTCTGGCTTATATTCTCGTTTTGGCAGCTTGATTTCGTTTTTTCTATTTGTTGATTTTGAGTCTCCTTATCTGTTGGGCTAATTGATTCAGAATTTGTGGCGTTCGGATTTATGGGTTCTTTTTCAAATTCTGATTGTTCCTCGAGTTCAGTGGGTAAGAAGTTTTCTTGATAAGCTCTTTGGATTACGGATAAATCTGGCTTTGGGATTTCAGGTTTTTTTGACTGGTTGCCTTGAGTGGGTTCTGTGATTTCTGGATCTAAAATCTGTGGCTTTTCATCTTGCTTTAATGTCTCATCTGATTCTGTTGCAAACTCAAGCAATGCTTCACGTAATGCCTCACTCACTACGGTTCTTACCGCTCGTTCTTTTTGAAACTTCACCTCTTTTTTAGCTGGATGAATATTGATATCAATTTCCGAAGGATCCATCTCTATGAATAAACAACCGATAGGGTACCTTCCTTTTGGCATTGCTGTGTGGTAACCCTCCAAAATAGCTGTGTTGAGAATTTTATTTTCTACCGGCCTTTGATTTATGAAAATATGTTGGTCTGCTCTGGTAGATCGAGATACTCCAGGTTTGCCTATCAGGCCCCATACTACTAACCATGAATTTTTATTTGAATTCTCATCAGTTGCGGAGAATTCATTTGGATGTGATAACGGCATGGCACCTTCATAGTACACCTCGATAAGGTCGCGAGATGAATCACGAAATTGCCCCCACCTTTTTCGGAGAGAAGCAATTTTTTTTGGAATCGAATTGCCGGTTGGTATCTTAGGTAACCTATAAATAACTTTGTGATCTTGGATATATGTAAACGAAACCTCCGGGTGACTCAGTGCCACAAGAAGCACATATTCTTGAATATGTGCTTTCTCTGTTGCAATAGACTTTAAAAATTTTTTCCTAACAGGAACATTGAAGAATAATTGCCGAACCTCTATTGACGTGCCGACCGGGTGCCCCGCATCTTTTACCGAAGCAATTTTTCCTCCATCTACGATAATCTGAGTCCCTGTTTTTGTTGAAGATTGATTTTCGTCTGTGACACAGGTCGTCAATTGAAATAAACTGACGCTGGCAATTGATGGTATGGCTTCACCACGGAAACCGAATGATGAGAGCTCAATGAGGTCGGAGGCTAATGAAAGTTTACTAGTGGCGTGACGCTCAAGACTCATCAAAGCATCATCCTTATGCATCCCGCAACCGTTATCAGAGACTTTAATCAGATTTCTGCCGCCAGCTTGGATTTCAATTTCAATTTGGGTGGCTCCTGCGTCGAGTGAATTCTCGACCAATTCTTTAACCACACTTGCTGGACGCTCGACCACTTCTCCTGCAGCAATTTGGTTTGCAACTTTATCCGGTAATAATTGAACTTTTCCCATATCAGTTCTCCGCATTCATGTTTGAATGGTTCAATATAATAAACACAATATGATTATCTTTACCAATTTCAGAGGCCTTCTTCACTACAGATGCTCAGATTTTTAAAAAATTTGCAAATTGAATCATTAGGTCTTGACTAAACACCACCTTCTAATGAGAGTATTTGGCCCGAACGGTGGCTGTAGCACAATGGTAGTGCGCTAGATTGTGGTTCTGGTTGTTGCGGGTTCGAGTCCCGTCAGTCACCCCATTTTCCCATTCCCATTTCTTTTATTATCTATTCAAAGCCGCTGCAATCATTTCGTATTTTTCCCTGCCTGTTGCCGAATCTCCTCCGGTTTAAACATTTTCTTGGCTTCGTTGGGTAATGGAATGTGCCCTTCTTGAATCTCCACGGCATTTACGCGAACAGTATTTGACGTTCTCCCAATCTTTCTCCCACTTTTTTCTCCATGAGAATGGGCGGTTACAGATGGGGCACAGTTTTTTGGGTAAATTTTCTTTTCTCATCAAATGAATCGGAAGTTTTAACTCCAACCTAAAAAATAATTTCAAACTATGGGATTAATCTCTCAACACACCATTCATTATCCTTTAAAAAAACTCTCTGCCTCAGGTGTCCACTTCTCGTGATTTTAAGGTAGTCATATTCAAAATTTTGAATCTCAATGACTCCGAAGTGGGTTTTATCCAAATGAGTTTGTTGGCTTGCTTTTTGAGCTGAGAATGGTTGTCCGGGTGCTCCTAGCGTCTGATAGTCGCCGTGTTTTCGGGATGACATTTCATCCCAAAGCCTAGCCAAATAGGCTCCGTCAGAAATGATTTTAGCAATCCCTTTAGCACGAATTTGGCTCATCGTATTGCTATTAAAAAATAAAAGTGACACTCGATTATTGTTGGTGATTTCTTGGCATTTTCGAGATCGTAGATCCGTGAAGACGGTGCAGGTATCATTTTCGAAATTCCGCAGAACAACAATCCTTGATTGTGGAGAACTATTTGTTGCTACGGTCGATAAAGCAGGCCAGTGGAAAGGGTGTTTTGGGTTGATCGAACCTTCCTTGAGAAAATCAATTATGCTTTGGTAGCTTATTAATTCCATAAAATACCTCTAACTCTCATTATTTAATAGATCCCTACACCTAACCTCAGTGAAGCTGGATTGAATTGCAAATTCAACGGGATAAAGACGATTCCTCTAGACCATTTTTAGACAAATGTCTTGAGGTAAAATTCCACAATCATTTGCGAAATTAAAAAATTGGTGTTGATTAGTATAGCAAGCCTGATTTTTGGAAATAACCTGACAAAACGTCATACTCACTTGCCACGCTGTTAAAATGGAAAAGCTAAAGGATCTATCACCGGAGCAAATTGATAACATAATCAAGCTGGCTTGGGCGGACAGAGTCTCGTTTGAGGCAATACAGCAGCGTACTGGGCTAGTAGAAAAAGAGGTTATCAAAGTTATGCGGCGCGAACTGAAACCGGGCAGCTTTAGGAAGTGGCGCGCACGTGCCTCGGGCCAGGTAACAAAGCACAGGAAAAGAGCAAAGATCCTTCATGAAACGGTATACGACGAAAAGCTCAGGCGCCCGCCAAAACATCGTTAGTTCCACCTCAAAGAGTGACATTTACTGAGCAAAAAAAATCAATCAATCAGTGGTTTCATTCGCAGTGTTGGCAGGTATTTCCATTTCAAGAAAAAACCTGGAAAGCTTATCTGTCCGGGAAAAGTGGCCTTATTCATGCTCCCACTGGAATTGGTAAAACCTACGCCGCTTTGGGAGGGCCGGTTATTCAAGCTCTCTCCGAGGCAAAAGAATCCAAAGGATTGCAAATCCTCTGGATTACCCCGCTTAGAGCACTCGCCAATGACACTGCGGCAGCCATATCTCGTTTGCTCTCAGGTTTAAACATGAACTGGGATGTTGAGATCCGCCATGGAGACATTTCTTCCTCTGTACGCCAAAGGCAGAGACGGCGCCTACCTCATGTTCTTGTGACGACTCCTGAATCTTTAACTCTCCTGCTCTCTTATAAAGATGCGGAAGATAAATTCAAAGGACTCCGATGTGTCGTTTGTGATGAGTGGCATGAATTGCTCTCCACTAAACGCGGTGTTCAAACGGAATTAGCCCTAGCTCGCTTACAGTCGATACAACCCAATCTAAGGCGCTGGGGGCTCTCAGCAACGATTGGTAATATCGACGAGGCCTTAACAGTCCTAACGGGGCATTCAATCACTGACTCTTTAGTTATCGAGGGAAAACATCATAAAGTAATTGAAATCAATACTTTACTTCCCGAGAAAATTGAAAATTTTCCTTGGTCAGGGCACTTGGGCACCAAGCTTGTTAAAAGCGTGATCGAACAGATCAAAAATGTTGGATCCACATTGGTATTCACCAATACCCGTGCACAAAGTGAAATATGGTATCAAAGTCTTCTAAAAGCTGACCCTGCATTGGACTCAAAAATTGCTATCCATCATGGCTCCTTGAATAGGGAGATACGCAATTCGGTTGAACAAAGATTACATGATGGAGATTTGAAAGCCGTCATTTGTACTTCGAGTTTAGATTTAGGTGTTGATTTTTCTCCCGTCGAGCAAGTGATACAGATAGGCTCTCCCAAGGGAATAGCACGCCTTATCCAGCGGGCTGGGCGCAGTGGTCACCGACCTGGAGCCACTAGTAAAATTTATGGAGTACCGACGAACGCTCTTGAAATACTTGAATTTGCAGCAGCACGTCAAGCTGTGAAACTCGGTGAAATTGAATCGAGAATTCCAATATCAGCTCCGTTGGATGTTTTGCTTCAACATGTCATTACAATGTCTTTGAATGCTACTCTTTCAGAGCTTCGTTTGAAAAAAGAAATCCAGACGACAGCAGCATACGAAAACTTGAAGGACCAAGATTGGAACTGGGTGATGGGATTTGCAAAAGGTCACATAGGCGCTCTAAAGGCCTACCCTGAATACCAAAAAGTCAAAGAAGTTGACAGTGTATTAACAGTTGCATCAAAGAGTATCGAAAGGATGCACCGTATGAGTATCGGTACTATCACAAGCGATTCAGAAATTACCGTAAAGCTGGTTTCTGGTCCTATCCTGGGACAAATCGAAGAGCGATTCGTCGGGCGACTAAAACCGGGAAATCATTTCAATTTTGCCGGATCAAGATTAGAGCTTGTTCGTTTCCGTGGAATGGTCGCTCAGGTGAAGCGAGCCAAGAATAAACTTGGAAATACGCCAAGTTGGCAAGGTGGGCGAGCTCCGTTATCTTCTGAATTGGCGTCAGCAGTCTCCCGGGAGTTATCTCATCGAAAGACTGGCAGCGAATCCAAATTTTCCAAAGAATTGGATAGACTGAGTTCACTTCTCCAAATTCAAAGTGATCGGTCACTCATTCCATCACGTGATTTTCTATTGGTCGAGCAATGTCGTGTAAGGCGTACTTCAAATTTATTTTGTTATCCATTTGCAGGTCGGCTCGTCCATGAAGGTCTCGCGGCCATAGTGGCTTATCGGTTGAGTAA
Organism: Limisphaerales bacterium; assembly: GCA_965657355.1. Taxonomy (GTDB): domain Bacteria; phylum Verrucomicrobiota; class Verrucomicrobiia; order Limisphaerales; family JAJOIW01; genus JAJOIW01. The sequence goes on from CBFHOE010000006.1 coordinate 282,313, forward strand.
GAAATTTCCGATTACATTGCGAACGACTGTTAATGATTATGGGTTTTCAATACAATCGGCGCGGAAATTTGAAGTCGATGAAGAGATTTTGAGAGAGCTTTTTCAGCTTAAAAATCTCACTGAAGACCTCATAGAATGTATGAATACTACAGAATTAGCTCGGAGACAGTTTCGTGAAATTTCAAGAATTGCAGGGCTTGTTTTTCAAGGCTACCCCGGCCAGCAGAAGGCTGTTAAAAGTGTTCAAATATCCGCAAGTCTTCTTTATGAGGTGTTTGAAAAATACGATAAAGAAAATTTACTTCTCCAACAGGCAAAAGCTGAAATATTAGAAAGACAATTAGAGCAAACAAGGCTAATACACACCATGAATCGAATTAACGAATGCTCAATCCGTGTCATTCTCAAAAAGAAGCTAAGCCCTTTTGCCTTTCCGCTCTGGGCAGAGTCCCTGCATGAGCAGGTGTCGACGGAAAGCTGGTCGGAAAGGGTGGCTCTCATAGCTGCAGAGATGGAGAGTTGAGTTAGATGAAAACGAACTTTGTTTCAACTCAAGTGGCCGATGAAACTCTCCATTTATTTCCTGAAATGGTTGTTCATTGGCCATCGCAAAATGTTCTTTTTGTATCGGATATTCATCTTGGGAAAAGCGCAAGCCAAAGGAGTCGATCCCTTTATATACCACGGGGATCAGATGAGGACGATTTGGTCTTATTGGAGACCCTAGTTAAAAATACAAAGTCGGAAAAACTTATCGTTTTGGGTGATTTATTTCACGACAGTTTTGCTCTATCGGTTGATACAATGTTGACCTTCAAATCATGGTTGAAATCACTTGGTATCGAGGTAACTCTAATCATAGGAAATCATGACCGAAAAGCCGTAAAAAAAATTGCAAACTTACCTATCATTATTCAAAACCAAGGGGTTTCTTTGGGGCCCTTTTTTCTGTCGCATGAACCGGAAATAGTTGAAGGCCATTTCACATTATGCGGACACCTTCACCCAGGTGTCCGCTACCGAGACGAAGCTGGTTGTTTTCACAAAGCAAAAGCATTTTGGATAGGCAGCTCACAAATGGTGCTGCCTGCTTTCGGCTCAACAACAAGTATGACAACTATTTTAGCTCAAAAAGGCGACATGATGTATGTTTGTGGTGATCAGAATCTCTATCAAATGCCTGTGCGTTAATTTTTAAAGAAATTGAGACACGACTTTCGGGATCTGTCTTTTTAAATTGAAAAACCCTCTCTTGGCGTGCGGAAAAAATGCATCATCCCACGGCCGTCGGAAGATTGAAATATGGATTGAATATTTCTCGAGATGATTTTGAATTTCAGGCCAAATTTCGGACCAAAAGCCAACAGCTGGTTCAGCTATGTAGACATGTTTTAAATTTTTCTTTTGAGCCCACGCCACGACAGCATCAGCGAGGTTTTCCTCATCGAAAAAATCCAATTGGTTTTCCTTGTGGCTAGTATATGACAGAGAATCTTTGATCAATTTCTTTCGAAAATTAATGACATTCTTATCAATAGCGTGCTTGTGATAAGCATTAGTGGGAAAAATTCCTGCGATTGCGGAAAACTGATCGTGGTTTTCGAATAGCTCCCAACTTCTAACATCGTCATCTGTGATTAGAAGCCCGGAGGCATTTTCAATGTCCGGTATGGGAAGCGCCTCAAGATCAATAGCTTTTGGGTGTCCCGAGATGTCTTCTTCGAGAGAATACGGTTTATTGAACGATTCTTCTGACCCGAGGCGGCCCTTAGTAAATTTACGTATGTTCTCAGCACTGGCATAATAAGCTTTCCCAATGGTTTGCCTTCCAGCAACCCACCTCCAGCTAAGAGTGTTGCTCGCACAATCCCCATCCAGGAGGTATTCAAGAAAAAATGCAGCACCGAGAACCCAAGGTAATTTAAAGGTGTGTATCCAAATGCTTGCGAACCACATTCGCGCGTGATTATGCAAATATCCCGTTTCTGTTAATTCGGTGGCCCAAGTATTGAAACTTTCGAACTTCGTCTTTCCATTAATAGCATTTTGATACATGAGATTACCGACGAAATTTTTTTTCGCGATCTCGAGATCATCAAGGTAATGGGTCCATATACTTGGTCTTTGTGCCAGCCAACCCTTCCAATAAGTTCGCCAACATATTTCCTGAATAAATTTCTCTGCCTTTGAAAAATCGTGCTCAGAAAGAGATGCTTTCACCAGGTCTTCCTCGGTGACGCTTCGCACTCTAATCCAAGGAGAAAGACATGAAACCGACTCATGGGCTCCATGGCCAAAATCATAATTTCGAAATTGAGAATAATGACTCCCCATTTTGGGTAAAAAATTCTTTATTCTATTTTCTGCAACTGATCTGGCCGGTGAAAATTCCATCTTATCTCAAAATGCCAGGTATCATTTATAATTCAAATTCTGCCATCACATTTATCATTTTTGTTTATTTTCAGTGCTTGCCTTTCCCCATTGGGTTAAAACGTCGCGTTATTGGATGTCCGGTTCAAATATACGCCTGATAAACGTCACATTTTGAAATACTGCTTTTTTTCAGTGATCTCTTCAGATGTAAAGGAATTGTCAAAATCAATTTTCAGAGTCAAATTATGACATAGTGAAAAATTGAGTCGTGTTGAAGATGTATCAAGGTCCTAAATAAGATAATCAACCAAGTCAGGAAGGTTTAAGAAATCATATTCATTCCCTATCCATATGTCGGTCGAAGTCATAACCATTAATTGGGTGCATATTTTTTGATTTCCAACCCGTGAAGAAATCTTAAAGACTTTTTTCAAGAACAACTGCCAATCGTCGGCAATGGGTTTTCATGGAATTTATAGCAAGCCAGGTATCCTCAACTAAGATAAAATGAAAAAAGGCATTTTGAGAAGCTAATCTATCTGCTATGACTGAATTGTCTTATACGAGAAGAAAAATATTTTAAAAGAAAGAGAGTTGAGTTCGATGAAATACAGGCCGGAGATTGATGGATTGCGTGCAATCGCGATCATTCCGGTATTGTTGTTTCATTACGACGCAAGCCTTTTACCCGGCGGCTTCCTCGGGGTGGATGTTTTTTTCGTCATTTCAGGCTACCTCATCACATCGATCATTCTAAAAGAATACGATAAGGGAGATTTTAGTTTTGCAAGCTTTTGGCTGCGAAGGGTAAGAAGAATTCTACCTGCGCTTATAACGATGGTCGTGGTGACCTTAGTTGTGGGGAGCCAAATTCTTTACGCAGCCGATGTGAATATACTTGCAAACCATGGTCTTGCTTCCCTCTTATCTTTTGCAAATATCAGTCATTGGATAATGGCTGGTAACTATTGGGGACCTTCAGCAGAGAGTTCTCCCTTTCTGCATGCATGGTCTCTTTCCGTTGAAGAACAGTTTTATTTATTCTTTCCTTTATTCCTGTTTTTGGTCTTGCGATTTCAAAGAGCTCGTCTGATTTTAATTTTCTCAATTTTAAGCCTTTGTAGTTTTCTCCTATTTATTTTTGCTTCCAAAATATATTCATCAGCAACCTTTTACCTCTTACCGACGAGAGCTTGGGAGCTTGGGGCTGGATCATTGCTTGCAATGTTTTCCTTCCAAAAAATAAATTCTTTCAAGATTAGACAAAGTTTATCTTTCATTGGCCTCTCGGTGGTTGTAACTAGCTACTTTCTGATCAGTGGTAATGAGGGCCTGTCACCTTATATTTTCTTTCCTGTGTTCGGAGCAGCATTAATCATATTTTGCTCAAATGATTCAAATGGCTTAGTCAATAAATTGCTCTCCAACACAATACTTACACACATAGGTAAAATCTCTTATTCACTTTATCTGTGGCATTGGCCTATCCTCGTTTTACATGAGCAAATCGGCTTTAATGGAGATTTTTCAATACACCCTCTGATTTTATTCACTCTGATATTTTTTGTTTCTTTTATCTCCTACAAATTTATCGAGGTCCCAACTCGTAGAAATACCAGGTTAACTCCTTTTATACTTATTTTTTTGTTAAGCGGGGTAGGGCTTTCGCTTTATTTTAAGAATTTTGAGTATTCTGAAGATACGTCCAAATACGGTGAGGTGCTGTGGCACGGTGAACTATACAATGTTAATCCAAGAAAAGAATGGCCTGAATCCGTAAAGAAAAGGATGAAAGGTATCACTGTAATTCGACAAGAGAATGAGGTGCCAAATAATTTTATCAATGGAATTCATAAATTCTATGGTGATGAAAAATCAGAAATCCTCGTATTAGGGAATTCACATGCACTTATGTGGGCAAAGGTTTTGGACGAAGTGGCTGAAACCCTAAATGTTTCAATTTCATTTTATACTGCAGATGGCACACCAACATTTTTTGATGTTCCTCCTAAAAAAGCAAAGACGCCTGAGATCTTTTTTTCAATTGATGAAAAATATAAATTCGATGAGGCGAGATATCGAGTTATTGAGGAAAGAAAGCCCAAAGTCGTCGTGATTGCTGACCCGTGGTATACCCAGAATAGGGAGAAGACTCTGCCTCTTATTCACTTCATCACAAAAATTGGTTGTAAAATTCTCTTTATTGAACAGCCTCCTGTTTTATTTTTTGGTGATAAAAATGCTCCACAATATTTATCTTATCTTGGGTTGGTGCCGAATAAGTCCAGCCAATCAATCCGGCACATAAACAGCCTCGAATACAATCATGGACTCAAACTTGTCGAGCAGCTGACGTCTGATAATAATCTTTGCCGATCTATCTCTGTAGCTGACCTTTTTATCCGGGACGATCAAGTTATAGTCTTAGAACAAGACAAAGTTCTATACATTGACGATGATCATCTTAGCTACGCTGGAGCTCTTAAAGTTAAAAACCGAATCATTCAATCTTTAAGAGGGTTACTGAAAAAATGAACGATCAAAAATTAGTATATAGGCAATGAGTTTAAATGAATTATTTACCTCCTATATTTTTGACTATAACAGCAATTACAGGCATTGTAGGGCTGCTTTCCGTTTTTTGGATTTTTTGCAATAAAGAACATGCGCCATCCATAACTCTGGCACTCGTTTTCATTTTTCCCTCTACTCTATTAACGATCTTATTCTATTCACTTGCATTTCACATGCATAGAAGCCTCAATGGCTGGCCGGCTGTTATTGGTAATGAGGGGTTTCCAAAAGCTTTGGACCTACATGCTCAAATTACTATGAATTACTTTTCCGCAATTCTTCTGATTAATATAATTTTTCTACCAGTTGCTCTATTGATTTGTGGTTCTTTTAGGCAGCTTCGTAAATTTATACTCTGCCTAGGATTATTTGCTATGGCCTCATCCGCTTCATATTTAATCATCTCTATCGCCCCGTCTGAGTTTTTGAATTGGTGGTGGGATTGATCTTGCACTATTCAAATAAGTCCGCGAAGTAATCTCAGTTTCTTTTCAAAATGATACCTGATTTTTTAAGGTGTATTTGGTTGCCTGATTTTTATGGACTCATGTCGTGCAGTATCTCATACCCATAGAGACAAAAATTTTTAAAAAAACAGATGTTCAAACCACAATGACATTTCCAATTTAACCGTCTAAATCCCATTTTTCATTTTCTGGAATCGTCCGTCGATTTCGCCTCGAATTATCCTTTCATTCTCATCATTGACTTCTATCTTGTTTATTTTGATTTCCCCAAGGAAGGAAGCTGACTTTCGGCCCAAAAAGAATCCACCAATTTCTTTAAATTTCCCGGTTATTGAAAACCAATCATCAGGCGGGTTTTCTAAGTATCGACTTGAAAGTGGAAATGATATGAGAGAGTCCCTAACTGTATTTGGCTTTGAAAATTTCATGTAAAGGGTCGTCCTTCCTTTACCTCTGGCGCGTGCAACATAAAGTCCGGATTTTTCAAAATCTAGAGGCTTATCAAAAAGATCCACTTTTAAATTCTGAGCCCCGATGCCAATCCAATCATCATTTTGAGGTTCTTTCTCCAAATAGACCGCTGAGAAATTGCCCTTAATATGTCCGACTGTTTTGAAGATGATTGGCTGTTTTTCTCTGAGGCGAAATTCAGGCATGCCTTCGGCAATTTCTTCCATAATATTTTCTCGCCTCTCACGAATAAATCGTCTTGTTTTATTCAGAGAATACAAATAATTTCTCTGCCTTTGATGAACATGAGGAGCAAATATTTTTTCCACTCTCTCAATTTCTTGAGCCAAAAATTCCTCATTCCAGGCTTTGTCTAAAATTTGAATTAATGTCTTTCGATATTTCTCTCGGATAGATGGAATACCGTATAACTTTGCGGGTAGCCTTGACGACGTTCTGACGGAATTGCACCTGCGGAAGTTGAAAAATAAGCTGCGATTTGTGAACGCGTAGTCCGCTCCCCATGGAATAAAAAGTGCCTTTTCAGAATCATGGTGAATATAGAAAAAGTAGTTATTGGCATTTCCGGAAAACCCATCAGGTAATCCGACAATGCCTTCGGTTGCCCAAAATTGAATAAAGGCATCAAGATCTAAATTGTGCTCTATAGACTTCAAGAGTTTTTTAGAATCGGATTCGTTCAAAGCGTCTACAATACCAGATATGACCGCCTTTCCTTTTTTCTTACTCCCAAATTTTCTCTCGAAACTGTCTTCCCATCCGGAGAAAAAATCCACCACAGTTCCCTCGTATAAAACCCCATCGTCTGATCCAAAATGATGCTCAACCATTGGTTTCTTCATGGATTCAACGTTGGCATAAATACCTAGGTTTTCACCGTTGACTGTAACGTGGGCGTATGTGCACCGTGGGGCCGGAGCATCGGCCATCCTAAATATCGTATAAGTTAAATATTGATTAACTAATGACTTGTCCTGTTTACAATTATTGAGCGTTAGGTGAGTTACGTCCCCAATACTTTGATGTTTATCTTCGTAGTTGAGTTTAATTTTCAATGAAGGACGTTGACTATCTAACGACCCGATGAATCCCTTTTTGCGTATCCCAACATTTTTAAACGTTTTACTATTAATAGTGACCTTGCCTGGGTAGTAGGTGTATGGCTTATTAAACTTTCCCGCCAAGCGCTCATCAGAGAGAGCTTCTTGTATATTTCTTCCTTGGCGAGCAAGCTTTCCCCAGTCTTCTTTATCCATTCGAATCTCTACTCTCAATAATTGATTAGTAGAATACAGAGTCGACTCGAGATCTTCTCCGTTAACTGCTGGAAGACTGATAATAAGGGAGCATAAAAAAAGAAATGTGCTCCTGCTAAACGTCAAATTCATAAATAAAGTGTATCTCCATGACTTTATACCTAAAGCCTTTGTGATTTTGCACACGGTGAATGCTGTTTTATCCATAGCAGGTCTCATGCAGCCCACGTCCTCACTGAAGATTACGCAATTTAATTTAAAATTGATACCTTCGAATCTAAGTTGGATCTCAGGGCCATTTTGGAAATTAGAAGTTGATTGCCTCCCATTTTTAATGACCGTTGGATTTTATTTCAGTGGGCCAATGAATTTCAACCCCCTGGCCAGTAATGTGATCTTGGAAGTCCTTTAGCCTATGAGTGTTTTCTACAAAACTTCTGGGAGGGTGGCCTTTCGATATTGATGATGATGCTAAGTATCCAGCCACTTCTCCAATATTCCACTCAACTGGATGGAGTCTATAACAACCATTTGTTATGTGAGTGGTACCTATATTTTTGCACGTAGGAATTAGGTTTTCTAACCTCTGGGGAATCAAAGCACCCAACGGGAGTTCAAAGGGTAGTGCAGAAAAATCAATGTAGTTATCGCCTTCAGAGGTTGGGTGAAGGTCGATTGGGTATTGTCCGATTCCAACCGAATCTTGATAGCTCTGGGCTGTTACGTTCTCTTTCGTGTCGAGAAGTTGTTGCCTTGCTTGCGTGCCACAATGATGCTCAAAAATAGTCGTTAGTGCTTTGATTCTTCGGGATTCCCTGACATAAGGGAATTTTGCAAGGCCATCCTCAGTACTCATAATATCCTTACGCAACCGCAGCCCTGGCCACCCCTCTCCTCCATCCTCACGCGGAGCCTCAGTTTGCAGCCAGTAAAGAAGGGAAAGGCTTAATTGCTTCGAGTTATTGATATGATGCTGCCTTAATTCATCGGTGACACCCGCAAGATTTCCCTCCATGTAGTCATTTTGTGGCCAATTAATCAAACTGACATCGCCAATCCCGCTGGATTGATCAAATTGTGCCGACGATAGAATTCTTCGGTATCTCCACAAATTAATAATTCCTGACTGGTGAGGGCCGTCGGGATTAAACCCAAGAAGCCTAGGCTCAAGAGATGAAGGATGGGTGTAAGTAAAATCGAGCAACCTTCCCGGCCATGGCGGCATGAGCTCAGGGACACAATTTCTCCAAAATTCATATTGCTTGGGCTTGTCTATGATATGTTCTTTGCCGGGGTCGTAGTCTAGGGCAAAACACATGGTAAATGCCTGTTGGTTCGCTGAGGAAGCCTTTTGAGGCATATGCAGCTCACCAGTGGCTTTTTTTCCTTCCGTGCCCATCACATGCTCACACTTAGAAAAGTGGAGCAAGTCACCTAGTTCAGTAGCATCTGCAAAAATTTTCCCATTTAATACATGAGATGAGCCACTTTTTAGGTTTATAACTTCAACATAATTTATGCTATCCCCGTCAACGTCAGCTCCTGTGATACGCGAATTGGTTAGGATCGTAAGTTGTTGACGAGATACATATGGCAGTAGCAATTCGTTGAGACATTTCAGAGCCACCTCTGGCTCATGGCACAGGCGAGATACAGAACCTGCCCCAGGATTAAAATATTTCGATTCCTTTGCTTTAGATGTTAATGGGTAATGCTTTTTATAATAATTTCTTATTGCATTACGTAATTCGCGATATGATTTTGTGCACCCGAAAGATTCGATCCATCTGTGTTCGTCAGGTGGGACCCCCTGTGACGTCAGTTGCCCTCCTATCCAATCTGTTTCCTCGGTCATGATAACATTCAGGCCAGACCTTAGGGCTGCCAAAGCGCAAGCACAGCCCCCGAGTCCTCCACCTATGATAACGAGGTCAGATTTTAGTTCCTTCGGTTTTAATTTTTTCTTATAGGAAGGATGTGCACATCCTGATAATAACAAGGAAGAAGCAGTAAAACCCTTTCCTAATTTTACAAGACTCTCGCGTCTATTCATGTCACCAATCAGCGAGTATCAAATTGGAAAAATAATAAAGGAGGAATGAAAAATGATTCGAGATTGAATCTTCTGAAAGTTCATTTCATTAGCTTATTTGAAATGTCTTTGCCATTGGTTGTGAGAATCTGGAAATGGTGAAACCCATTATTCATACCGGAATAGGTCCAAACCACTTTTTTATCACGGGTGACCTCTAACAATTTAACACTACTCCCTTTGGCGTGATAGCTGGCTATCACTGTATTTCCATTGGGCAGCCTTTGAATGCCACACGCGTCATCTATGAGTTTCTTCCCCAGATCATCATTGGTGACAGACCAGATAATTTTACCCTTTTTATTCACTTCAATGACCCGATTCCCATTCGTACACCCTATAAGTGTATTTCCATTGGATAAGCGAATAGCAGTAAAGGGCCAGTCTCTGAGTTGTCTTCCCCGATCATCAGTTGGGATGGAATTGACGACCTTTCCACTTTTGGGAATATACTCCTTAACACAAAAGTCCAAAAGATGCGGAGCGATGTAGTTTCCATTTTCCAATATACGGAGCATGCGGGTCTGCATATGGGCATTATTTTTCTGACAAGCTAACGGGGTGGAAAGTATGACTTTACCTTGAGCGTTTACTAGATTTGCCTGGGGTTCTGGGCCGAGTTCCGCTACGAGATAGTTGCCCTCTTTTGTTTTAACAACTGTACTGACTTCTTTTTGCTTCGAGTGATAAGAAAATACTTTTTCACCGGTCTTTCGGTTGACCTCTACGACACCTCCATTGGGATATTCTTTACATGGGTATACCGCGACTAAAATGTTTCCATTATCGAGTACCCAGCCATCACTTGCTGGCAAATCTAATTTCCATACCTGATTTCCCTCTTCATCAATAATGACAGCGCGATTGGCTTTTCCCAGCCCAAGAAAAGAATGCTTGATGTCTTTTCCTTTGGCAGAAATCAGGAATAGGTTGCATAGAGTAATGAATGCAGTAAAAAGCCCAACAAGGCAGTTTCTTTGGAGATGATGAATGGTTTGGTTCATTTCTTGTATCTGTTTTGGTTTAATGGATTATTTTGTTTCTGCTGACATTTCGACGGTTGGAGGGTGTACAAAATGCGTGTAATTTTGATGGAGTGCTTCACGGCTTGGAAAAGCGCCTTTTGTAATTAAAAAGCGATACCGGAGACGTAACGAATCACCTTTACTTATTTTAGTTTTAGGATAAGCACCAAATCTCCCATAATCTCTATAAGCCGAATAAATACTTCCTTTGGGGGCAGAGGGATGGCTCATATGCTGAACATGATAATTTTTCCCCCGAAGAGGGTAGTTGAGTGAAACCCATGGCAAGTCTCGATCTTTTTTAGGGTCTATACCTGCTTCATGGAATAAAAATTTAGCAGACTTAGCCTTGGAAACATCATTGTGCGGACGATACTGAATTCCGGCATGCTCAGGATCTCCGGCAAGATCAACATCACCATTTGGAGCAAACAAAGTGGTGTCAAAATCGACCAGTGTAATAGTATCGTCCGGTTGAGCATAAAATGTAAGAGATCGGTGCTCGCGAATAAAAACCGTCCCATCGGTCGTTATCCATTCGATAACGGGCGTAATCCGTCCCATTACATTTCCGGTGTAAGTCGAGTGAGTTGATTGGTAACGCTGGGAGGCCTTATTCATGTGCCAGCTATCAACCCGCTTACCTTGAAAGCCTGTGCGCATCCATCCTATATATATCCCCCTGTGATGGCAGAATGAACCCTTTGCCCCTTTGGTAATAAAGTCTTTGCCCTCTTCATCGAAAATATGTGAGTAAACTTTGTATGTTTCGAATTGTCGCTCTTTGCTGGATGTATCGAAAGCCGTCATCAATCGCGAGATGGGCTTATCATCATAGACGACGTCGATGTATTCGCCCTCTTTTGTAAAACTTGAAAATGCCTTGGTGACTTTAGATTCAATCTCGTCTTTGCTAATGATCCATTTCTGGGGTATTTCTTTTTCCGCATGAGGCAAAATCCAGTGGAGTGTATTGCCAATCATTTGACCCGGTGCAACTCTACCATCTGGCCCTAATAATTTTATGCTAACCGGTTCTGAACTTATTCCCTCTAATGAGGTATTGACTGGGATGTTTGAACCATCTGCATGAGGGGTTACTGTGAGTTTTTGCGCGTGTGATATTAGGGAGACAGTGGTCGCAGCTGCGAAAAGGATGATTTTTGCGAAACTTAAAATATTTGATTTCATTGAAATACGCCGATTGAGAAAAACCAATCCTGCCATTACTTTGATTAAACCGAAAGGATGATTTTTGAATTTACGTCGGTGATTACACTTGATAGTGGCTTTTCTCTGCAATGGCACCATAACCATCCGGATAATATAAATTTATGAAGTTTTCAGATTCCAGGAGATGCTTGTCTGATTGTTTAGAGGATCTATCAATCAAAAACTTAAGTTGCTTCATGTCCCACGACCATTCTAGACCATTAAAAAATTCAGTAGAGCTAAAATTAGTTTTATAAAGGGATTCTTTGGAGTAGACCGTTCCTAGATAGATATAGTTGTATTCAAGTTTTTGAAATAGTTGGACAGCCCGGGTCATCATATACATCCCCAAATTTTTCTTCACATACTCGAGGTCGTAAAATGAAAAATAAAAGAATGACATACGAGAAGGTTGAGTGAAAAGAGCTACAGTGCCCACTTCAGATCCAGTTTCTTGATCTTGAAATACCAACAAATCAGTTACAAGTTTTCCATTGAATAGATTGTCTAGCCTTTCAAAAGACATTGTATCCTTTCCAAATTTACTATCCGCATACCTCTTGAAAAAAGCTCTTTTTTCTTCGGTGTAATCCCACTGGTCACGGCGTATAAGTTGGTAAGAAATATTTTCACACTTCCTAATGATACGACGATTTTCTGAAGATAATTTAAATGTCTTGAGGTCGACTCTCAGGTTTCTGCATAAGTAGAATTTTTCTAATGCTGCTCCAGATGGAAGAAAACCATGTGAAAACATATTTGCAATTGAGTCATGAGCTTCTGGAATCCCCCATATGACATATGGGAAAATATAATTTTTGTAATCTTGAGATGCCTCAGAAAATAATAATTTCATAATGCGATAATTTTGGCTCAATTTACAAAAAGACGTGGTAGCCTGGCTCTCCATCCGGTCAAAACTTCATAGGAAACTGTTCCTTTTAGTTTTGCTATATCATGTGCAGAAATGGATTTATTTCCCTGATGGCCCATAAGAGTAATCTCATCCCATTGTTCTGCTTCGGGTATATTATCAAGGGAGACGATTGTCGTGTCCATCGCATTTCCGCCAATAATAGATGCCTCCTTTCCGTGAATAAGAACATGGCCGGAGTTTCTGACTCTGGGGTATCCATCACCATAACCAAGTGGAATGACTCCTATGCGCATATTTTGAGGGGCTGTAAAACGTAGCCCATATCCAACATTATCTCCTTTCTTTATCTCACGAACTATCGCCAACTGCGCCCTAACAGACATTACAGGCTTTATTCCGCTTATTCGACGGCATACTTTCGAAGGAAAAACTCCAAGAGGTAGTATGCCAACTCTGACCATATCAAAATGAGCCGGTGGAATATCTAAAAAACCTCCCGAATTGCATGAATGCTTCAAAGGTATTTCAAATTCTTGTTCTTCAAGGTAGTTCAAGACAGATTTAAATCTTGAAAGTTGTTCCATAGCGAAGGATTTATCCTGCTCGTCAGACATAGCAAAGTGGGTGTAAATTCCCTCTATTGCTATTTCATCAAAAGCTTCAAAGTTCTTGAAAAGGTCCGCAGCTTTGTCCCACCTAATACCGTAGCGCCCCATGCCGGTTTCAACTTCTACATGAACTTTAATTTGTTTTTGCCTTCTTATCGCTACTTTTTGAAACTCAATAATATCCGCTGAAGAATGTATTGTTGGGGTGAGGTTTAGTTCCCAGCATAATTCTCGCTCCTCTTGCCTAAGAGCTCCAAACATCAAAATAGGCCTCTTTATCCCGGCTTTTCTTAATTCCTCTGCCTCCGTAATATTGGTCACCCCGAAATACCGAGCTCCGTGGCTGGTTGCCACTTTTGCAACGCTGGTAGCTCCATGGCCATACGCATCATCCTTTACTACAGATAAAAAATTCAGTAATTCAGGTCTGTCCTGACCAAAATATTTGAAATTATTTTTTAGAATTGAATTGTCAATTTCAACCCATGCGGAGCGACGTGGAAGCTGTTTATCCATCTGTAAAAATTTAATTTAATGAGAGTTTATTTAAGACTGTCCGGGTGGCCATAGGCAGTCTCCAATGTCAGTCCGATAATAGCTTCCCCCACATTTTATTTTTCTAATATTTGAATATGCCGAATCCAGTGCTCCGGTGAGGTCATAGCTGACGGTATTAATATCTAATATTCTTTGGCCCAGTGTGACGTGGTGGTTTTTTGAGTTTGAAAGAGCAACTTGATTCCACCAAAGGTCACAATCCACGTCTCCTTCAATGGTGATAGGAACATTTGGCGATCCAACCTCGGGGTATGGAAAACCATGGCCGGCTAATGAAATAGAACAACCGAAATTGATTCCTTCCAAAAATTCTACACTGAATTTTTGATTTGTGGCTATCTGGATCATGGCTTCATATGGATTTCTAAGCATCCTCATAATGAGTGGGCCACTCGTGACGCCGATACGTGCGTTGTATTCTAAAACATGCCATTTATTATTTTTTCGCGCTGCGGTAACTTGAATGGGGCCGTGGTAATTGACTTCTCGCAGCCACGGTAGCAAAGGGGTTAGTAGGTCTGCAACGAGACCATATTTGTCTTCCGTGTCTTTTTCCACTATTCCCCCAAGCGGTGCCCCTGCGATACTTCCCATATTTCCTGAAAAGCATCTTTTATATTCCTGATTTGTGGCCACAGGATATATTTCGCCATGAGAAACGAAAGCTACATGACCGACTTCATGGCGACCCATGTATTCTTGAAGAAACACGCCTTCAGAGTAATCAATCTTCTCAAACCATGCTCTGGTTTCAGCATTAGATTCACAAACAATGGCCTGAATTGGGCTATTTGGAGCGCAAAGAGGATTCTTAATGACAGTTAAATTATTTCTCTCAGCAAGAATTCTCTCTGCTTCAATTCGATTACTGGCAACTTTTGATTCTGGGACAGATATTCCGAATTGACGGCATAGCTCTGAAGCAAAATTTCTATCTCTCTCTATGAGTAAGCCACCTGGTGGCGGACCAAAAACTGGAATCTTTTTCTCATTTATAATTTCGGTGCCAGGAATACTCGGCCAATCAAGAGACATTGGGATAACTAAATCGTAGTGCGCATTTCTCAGCTCATCAGCCAGCGATTCGATTTGAATCACTTTTCCTACCAGTTCGGCTGGATATTTACCGATTTTTTTTGTTAGGCATGTGGTGCCTGAAACTCCTGCCGACTGTAATATGGAAAGTGTAGAGTGGGCGAAAGAGCCCGCTCCCAGAACAATGACTTTCTTTTTACAATCTGAATATTCCACAAGTATTTCCCACTAATGCCAATCGTATTATTTTTAAGTTTAAGTGACTAGTTGCTTTCCTGTGCTTTGATTTTATATGCTTCCGACAATGGATACAACACCGATAAGAACTTCAGTTGTTGGAAGTTATCCTTTTCCCGGATGGCTTGAATTTTCTAGTTCGCATCTCGATCGATTCGGGACAAATGATATTCAAGAAATGCAGGAAGACGCCGTTGTCGCAGCAATACAAGACCAGGTGAGGGCAGGTCTTGATGTGATCACTGATGGAGAGCAAAGCAGATTTGATTTTAACCTCTCCTTTTATGGATATATTGAAGGAATTAGCCTCGAAGGAAAATCACCCAGGTTGTGGGGGCCTCCCGCTCATGATCAAAGAGGTAAACACGAAATAATGGGTGAGCTAAAAGCCTCAAGAGGTTTGGGAGCAGTCGAAGAATTCGAAAGGCTAAAACGCTTGGCTCCGCCTGGGGTTGCTTTGAAAGCGAGTTTGCCGGGACCATTTACTCTCAGTGGCCGGTTATTGCCCAATGATCAATACCCTGATCGTCATGCTATCACCGAGGCTCTACTTCCCATTGTTCAAAAGGAGATGGTTGACTTAGTTGAGGCAGGGTGTCAGGAAATTTGTCTCGATGAGCCTTCAATGAGTTGTTACGGACACCGCGAAGATCCTGTAAAGTTCGTCGATATATTTAATAGAACAGTCGAGCCCGTGGTCGGAAAAACTCGCCTCGCCAGTCACCTGTGCTTCGGAAACTTCAAGGGTAGGGCCGTGGGAAGCAGACGTGCCCACTATTTGTTTCCCCACTTTTTAGACCTAAAAGTTGATGAAATGCATATCGAAATGGCAACGACTCTCTGGAAGGAACTCGCAATCATTGAAGAAGTCGCAAAGAAAATGGATGTTGCCATTGGGGTCATTGACGTGAAGAGCTACCACATTGAAACACCGGAAAATGTGGCTTCAGTTATTCGAAGAGCCCTTGATTACGCGCCGGCTGATAGGTTGGTGGTCGCTCCTGACTGCGGGTTAAGTCAAACGGCACGCTGGGCAGCTAGAAAGAAATTAGCCGCCATGGTCCAGGGAGCTCGTATGGTTAGAGAGAATCTATAAATTTAAAATTCTCGTGGTCACAAATTAAAAAAAAGGACCGGTGGATTACCCGGTCCTTTTGGAAAATTTAAGTGCAGATAAGCCGCTTATAATGCATTGGCAACCAAGTCGCCCACTTCGCTAGTTGTGTGGCCCATTTTACCTGCTGCTAGGTCATTAATTTTTTCGCGCACTGTTGTAATCACAACATCTTCTATTCTTTTAGCGGCTTCTACTTCACCGAGAAAATCAAGCATCATTTGGCCGGCGCATATAGCAGCCAAAGGATTGATGACGTTTTGACCCGTGTATTTGGGGGCACTGCCTCCGATTGGCTCAAACATAGATGCTCCCTCTGGGTTAATGTTACCACCAGCTGCGATTCCCATGCCGCCCTGGACCATAGCGCCTAGGTCCGTAATGATATCTCCGAACATGTTATCCGTTACGATGACATCGAACCACTCAGGGTTTTTGACGAACCACATAGTAGTTGCATCGACGTGGGCGTAATCTCTTTTGACATCCGAGTAATCCTTCTCTCCTATGTCATGGAATGTTCTTTCCCAGAGGTCGAAAGCATACGTCAGTACATTGGTTTTGCCGCACAATGTGAGGGTTTTTTCCTTATTCCTTCTCTGAGTGTATTCGAACGCGAATCTGAGACACCTTTCGACGCCGCGTCGCGTATTGACACTTTCTTGGATTGCGACTTCATGAGGGGTGTCTTTAAATACAAAACCACCTGATCCTGTGTAAAGCCCTTCATTATTTTCACGGACGACGACAAAATCGACATCCTCCGGTTTTTTCCCTTTAACCGGACAAAATCTTTCATCATAGAGCTTTACCGGCCTCAGATTAATATATTGTTCAAGGGCAAAACGAAGTTTTAAAAGAATTCCTTTTTCCAAAATCCCGGGCTTAACATCTGGATGCCCAATAGCTCCGAGGAGTATCGCTGGAAACTTTCCCAATTCCTCTACGACACTATCTGGGCACGGTTCTCCAGTCCTGAGGTAGCGGTCTCCTCCCAGGTCGTAATCCTGATAATTCAGCTTAAAGCCAAATTTTGAGGCGGCTACATCAAGCACTTTCCTCGCTTCTCGCACAACTTCGGGACCTGTTCCGTCTCCGCCAATGACTGCTATATCGTATGTCTTCATGAACTTAGTTTTCCGAAATATCCTGTCGCCTGCATTTTACATTAGAATCGGTGTCAAAAATCTAATTTTTTCAGAATTCCGATTGCGTAAATTTGATTCAAAAGGCCTGAAAATTTCATCCAAGGGGTAGTCCCTTTATTTTTAATCTTTTCGGTATCTGAATCTTTTATCCTACTTGATGGATATTCGGCTGGATTTTATAGATTAGAATTTTCAAAATATCAACTATTCGCGTCGTTTCTCCTCGGTTTTTGGATAAATTATCACAGATTCGTACTGATTTTTTAGCCTCCAGCCGGCATTCGT
This sequence comes from Limisphaerales bacterium, assembly GCA_965657355.1. Lineage (GTDB taxonomy): Bacteria > Verrucomicrobiota > Verrucomicrobiia > Limisphaerales > JAJOIW01 > JAJOIW01. The sequence continues at coordinate 299,648 of CBFHOE010000006.1, forward strand.
CGGAAAAATTGTCCAATTACCCGATTTTGAATGAATTCTAATCCAAATATCACTCAGCTCATTTTTCCATCGCACGAAGTCCTCGTCCTTAAACTGCTCTTCAACAGGAAATTTAGAATCTCCAACTAAAATCCAGCTCGGGCTGTAATGATTTACGAACCATTTTTCCAATGGATAATTGGATTTATCCATCGAACATATGATTCCGTCGATTCTCCCTGTAATCGGCATCTCCAGTATCTTAGATTGAGCATGCTTCGATAAAGGGGGACAAATCAAAATTCCCTTTTCGCCGTTGGACCAGTGAGCCAGAATGGAATGATCAGAGGCCTTGGAAAAAAATTCCTCGTCTTCCCCCCAGTCTGGCACGATTAATTTCCAACATTTGCCTAATGGATTATTCTTCAGATTATTAAATTCAACATTAAATTTGATAGAATCTTTAAGAAAATCCCTCCATGCAGGGCTTCGATAGAATTTCTTTTCTAAACTAATCCATAGGGGGTTGAGGTATCCCCAATCAGCATACGCTTCCATCTGATCTTTGCTGGCATGCCGCAAAACTATGACCTCTGGATGTGCTCGAAATGGAATAAATTGTCTTATTTGACTTTGGATAGATTGTCTTCCCACATCGAAAAAGAAATTCTTACCTCTTTTTTGTTCTATGCTCAAAACATGACTTCCATCTCCAGAGACACTACGGACAATCATTTCCGGGTTTGAATTTAGATTTATAATTTGAGGCAATATCAATCCAATTCCAGAGACGACCCAAATAATTTTGTTTTTGTCGCTATGTTTCGTCCATACGAGGAGACTTAACCAAAGCCAAAGGTAAAATATAGCCCAGTAGTAAATATTGTTCATATGTGGGTTTACAGTATTCCAGTTTTGCTGAGCAGAGAGCTTGGCTAGGTTAGACATTTGATTAATTAGAAAATACCCGAGCTCAAAAAAGTTTCTGCTTACCCATTCCCCACACCAAATCGATGTCCATCCCAACAAAATGGAAAGCAAGGCGATACTTGTAATAGGCACCATTATTATATTTAGAATAATTCCTGATACGTGAAATTCTCCAAAAGCTAATGACGTGATTGGTAAAGTGCCGGTCCAACATACTAATGAAAGAAATATCAGCCCGGTTATATATTTTGCGGAGGACTCAGAAATCCTACTCAATTTAGGTTGATATTTCTTTGGTAAAAGAGGATCACAGAAATTGATTTTTTTTGAAATCGATCTTAATTGAGGTGAAAAATAAATAATCCAAAAAACTGCAGAAAATGAGTAAAGAAAACCTAATTCAAATAATGCCTTAGGAAAGATAAAGAGGTAACACAGAGCTGCCAAATGGAGCGAGTTTGGCCAATGATTTGGACGGTGTTGTGCATATCCAAGCAATACTATGGATGCCATTATCCCAGCTCGAACAGCTGAAGGTGGTGCTCCGACAAAAAATATATATGCCCAAATGATTGGAATGGAAGCAATGCTGACACTCCCTCTCTTCGAAAGAAATAGGTTAAGTATTTGAAATGTCACTGCAGTAATTATCCCAACATGCAAGCCGCTAATGGCAAATAAATGGCTTGTCCCAGATGCCCTGAATGGCGCGATATCCTGGTGGAAATTTTTATTTTTCATTCCAAGGCTTAACCCAGCCATTAGCCTTGTTACCTCATCATCAGCATGCATTATGCCTGCTAGCCGAGAGTATAAAACGGATTTTAAATCGTTGACTTTTTTATGAGGTCTCTGTTTGGAAGTTGAGTCGTTTAATATCTTGAATGATCCATGACTTCCAATAGATAAATGTGGAACTAATGCATGTTTGTTTTTTTTCAATCGAACAACGCCCGTTGCATAGAAATACCTATTTTCAAAATCCTCCTGATTTATCAGATGTTTTTCATTTATTTTAATTCGTAACGAGCCGGAGGTCGTTTCCCATCTATTATTTAGATCGCTTTTAAAATATAGACATTCTGCATTGAAATTTTCCCATTTGATTTTTTCGGACTGCGGGTTGAGATCTTTATCTCCCTTTTTAATTCGCCCATAAACCTGGGCAATGACGGGGTAATTTGGCAACGAATACCGTAAATTATTTTCAGCGTACACACCACTTTGGACACAGAAAGATAGATAACCTGCCGTGCAACATCCGGTATTATAGACAATACCTTTGAAGTCATACTTCCGAATGACACAATACACAGCAATACAAAAGCCGCAGACAATAAATATTTTTGGCTCGAGTAAACTATTTCCTATCAAAATGCCAAAAGCGTACGCGACTATCGTTCCCAAAATCGGACTAAAAAAATTCTCTCTCACTCTCTAAACTCACCTTCTCACACCCAATCTGGTTTAAGGAATTCGATCTCAATTGATCTTTTACATCTGCAAATCACCAGCAGAATCATTTACTAAACTAGATAGAATTTTTAGTGGAGCCAATATTTATTTCACTATGGCTCTGATCTTAAAATGCTTATCGTTATAATCTTGGCGTGGGGGAAAGTGCTCGTTTGTTTTAACCTAAATCTATGATTAAATCCGAAGCCGTATCCAAAAACATTTTGAATTTCGACAACTAAGATCAAATTTTAAAAAATACGATGAGTGGAGGTCAGATACTAAAATTTGTCGGCTTTAAACTTAAACCAGGCAAAAAGTAAAAGTAGTGACATGGTAGCCCCAAAGGCGTCGAATCCCACATCAGATATGGCACCAACTCTTGATGGAACAAAGGTTTGGTGGAATTCATCTGATGCAGCATAAAGTACAGTCAAACACCAAGCCTGCCAGGTTTTCAGCACGGGCCACTTTAGTATTTTCGTTCCCGGTTTTAGGTTCGAAAAGACTATCGCTCTCCAAAAAAGCAGTGCTAATAAACCAAATTCCCCCATATGTGCGCATTTCCGAATTACCCAGCGAAATAGATTAAGAGTTTCCGTATCTGCATACGGGAAAAAGAATTTGAGAAGGGGAACAAGAATTCGGCTGGTATTATCACCTGAAAGAATCACTGTCGAACCGATAAAAATCAGTGACATCATCAATACAGGTGGTAGCCATAAATAAAGCCGTTTAGAAAGCTTCCTGTCACTCCTAGTTACTGCCTCCGAATTCGCGTCCATGGAATATATCCATCTTGTGAATTTTTTTTATGTCGTTCCTTTGATGTCCAACTTATCTAAAAGATGACTAATTCTGATTTTTTCAGTATGGGCTTTATCCTCGTCTCTGAATTCTTCGATTTGCTTGAGCAGTAATTCAAACCCTGGAGAATCTTTCGCGAATTCTTGTTGGATAGTGGAGAGGTTTTGTCCCTTTGCGCATCTCATCGCATTAATAACATCAAAACATGAAATTTGATCTATCGGTCTTGCTGGAACAACAGCTAATTCTTTTTCCTCACCTACAGTTCTTAATAAATGATGGTGGATAAGGATATTAATCGTTTCTTTAATTAACGGACTTGGGATCTTTGTAATGCGGGCAAGTTGCTCATTTGTGGGTGGTTTTTTCCCCTCTGCAAAAAACTTTCCAGCTAGGGCAATAATTTTAAAAGCTCCTGTCTCTCTTCCGTATTGGTGAATACTCTTTGACTGGATATGATGTAAATAGGATCTGCGATTTTGGAATGTCGCCGCAACTTGAGCTCCGAATAAAACGATAACCCACGCGATGTAGATCCCAAACATGAATAAAGTTACAGCAACAAAACTCCCATATATCTGACTGTCTCTTTCTGCTCTGCCACTAATTATCCAGGGAATAATCATTTTATTGAGCTGAATAAGTAGTCCCGCTGTCAGCCCTCCAACCAGAGCCGGAAACCATTTAACTTTTGCGCTCGGCATTAAGCGATATAGAAATGTGAGGCCAAGAGCTATGAACAATATGATTCCTAATGCCGAAATGTAGGCTCCTCCGGGGAGTTTTTCTATATTTGTCCTCACAGCTAATAAAGTCGTCAAAGCAACCAACAAAACCCCCGAGACCGAAATAACTACCCAATAAGACATTAATCGCGCCGGCCATGCTCTGCCTTTATTGGTTTCCCATATATCGTTCATCACCGATTCGATGGTTATCAAAGTACTGAAAATCATCCCGATTACGGCAAAAAAACCAAATAAACCGAGTTTCGTAATCTCAAGGTTTTCTGTAAATTCCATGATCCCATCGACAATCTGTTCCTTCATATTTGCCGTTTGAACTGCGGGCTCGCCACCCTCGCTTCCATCCGAAGCCTCAATAGGCTCGGTGTTATCCGAATCTACATTTCCGCCGTTACTTGAGCCGGTTTCATCTTTCTGATCATTCTCAACCCTTTGTTCCATTTTTACGTCCAAGGTCGGTGAGAAATATTCTATTGCTTGAATGAGGAATGGTTTAAGCCTTGTCTTTAGGCTTATTTCTTCCTGGAAAACAGTTGTCAGTCCGATGACTATGGCAAGGGTCGGAACAATGGCTAAGATCGTTGAAAACGTCATAGCCCCAGCCCGAGAGAGGCAGCGATTTTCATCAAAGTTCCTGAAGATGAGATAGAAAAAATGCAGGATTTTGTGTTTGCCAGCAAGTCGTATCTCATCTTGCAGAAGCTCCCTTTTATCATCTACCCAAGCTGTTAGGCGTCGCCTGAAATTCTGTTTTGGCAAACTCATCATTCTATCCCCGTCTCTTCACTTATTAATCCATTTTTCACAGGGTAGAAAGGGAAAAGACACATTTCAATAAGCTGCACGTCCATTTGGGCCCATCATTTTGTTATCCATTTTTGATTTCATTGACTGATTGTCCCCACCACGAGTATTTAGTAATCTTTTGGTATATGAAGATTCTGTTCCTCAATGGTCCAAATCTAAACATGCTTGGGAAGCGTGAGCCGAGCATATATGGAAATCAGTCACTACAAGATATAGAAAGCCAATTAAAGCAATATGCTGAACCTCACGAAGTGACCATCGAGTTTCGTCAAACTAATCTCGAAGGAGAGCTGGTTTCATGGATTCAGCAAGCTCAGGATGATTCTGACGCCATTGTGTTAAATGCGGCTGCCTATACCCACACTAGCATTGCCATCAGAGATGCCATTTCGTCCATTGAGCCACCTGTTATTGAAATTCACCTATCCAATATCCATGCTAGGGAGGAGTTTCGCCACTCGTCTGTTATTGCCTCGGTTTGCAAGGGTCAAATTTCTGGTTTTGGGCAAAATTCTTATTTTCTCGGTCTCCAAGCAGCAATGGCCATAGTTGGTTCTCCGTCTTAATCAGAGAGATTGAACAGAAAAGCCCAAACACCCTCATGCTCGGGCGACACAAGGGTAAATAGATGGATACGTTAAAGTCTCGCGGCCAACCGTCTTCTCTTGTTGTAAAGAAGCCCAAGGTCTTGTTGCCAGAAATACGCAATTCTCGCCCCCCCGGTATTCCATGAGTGGATGTAATACATTTTTTCAAACTTAACCCAATAGGCTGCTCCATCGACAAAAACATGGTTGCCTCCTTCTGGTCCTCCGTGCTTGGGGCTCCTGTGCGGAGGCATATTTTTGTATGCTATAGACCGGCCTCCACCCCATCTTCCGTCAATTTTCATAGTAGTATCAGCAGCCAACGCCCATGTGGATTTTGATGAGCTCATCCTGACGGGACTTCTCGATTCCACTGTACCTGTCGGGTTGGACCACCTCTTTATCCCTCCAAAATATTGATATCCGATATTCCACTGAGGATACTGCCCTTCGTAGGTTGGAAAATCAGGTCGATTTGGGCACGTCCATATTCCATTTCTCGCAGCTAACTTGGGATTGTTTCTCGCAGAAATGTGAAGATTGACAGTTCTTGCAGCACTCTCTTCCGGTGGGTTGATAGCGATTTGAACCCAGGAATTCCCTGAAGTTCGTGCTTCTATAAATAAATCCTCATTATCGTTTGCGTAAAGAATACTACCTACAGCAAGCTGCTTGAGGTTGTTGACGCATTTTGTTCTTTTGGCCTTTTCTTTGCCTCGAGCCAGGGCAGGAAGCAACATGGAAGCGAGTATTGCAATTATAGCGATAACGACTAACAGCTCTATAAGTGTGAATCCATGCTGTCTATCTCGGTTTTTATGAAAGAAGTTGTGCATTGATCGGAATAGTGGATATGAAAGATTTTACCAGCAAAATTGCGAAGGAGAAGCATTTCTTTTTGCTTCTAATTTGAATTCGCAGAGTGTCTGATGTCCACAGCGTCTCGCAAAAAGACGACGCTCTCACCGATATTTTTGGCATGATCCCCGATTCTTTCTAAACTCCTGGAAACAAAAATAAGATGGATTGCCGGTTCAACTTTGGTTGGATCTGAACGAATCAATTCTTGGAGGTGATGCTGAATTCTCTTATTTGCAGCATCCACTTTCTTGTCAACCGCTATCATTTTTCTGGCCCTTTCAGTGTCCTGAAAGACAAAGGACTCTGTCGCCTCCCTCAGCATATCCAATACCATGCTAGCCATTGCTTTCAATTCCGTAGCAGGAAACATGGGTGCATCGTCGAGCAATTTGCGAGAACGCCTGCTTATTGTCGTCGCCTCATCACCTACTCGCTCCAAATCCATACTAATTTTCATACCTGAAGTAATGAATCGAAGTTCATTTGCGGATGGTGCATTTGCAAGCAACTCATGAGCCAGTATATCAATCTCTATTTCAAGTGTATCGATTGTCGAATCTGATTCTTCAACTTGACTGGCAAGGTCCTCGCGGCGGTTTACAAGCGAACTCACTGCCTTTTTAACGGACATATCGGCATGGCCTGCCATCTGAAGTATAAGCTCTTTAAATTTATTTAATTCCATCTTGGGGGTTGAAAGACTTTCTACATGCTGTAATGGTTAGTTCAATCATGTCATAATCATCGGCTTTGAATACTCTAATCCATCATTCATGCCAGTTCTGAAAATAGATTAGCTCTCTACAATCTCATATTCAAAAATACTTCCCAGAAAACATTGGCTTGTAACCTCGTTTTTGCTTCTCGTTCACAAACCCGTAACACAGCGAAAGACTTTTAGAAATTTTTATAGAAACTCCTTTGCTCTTGCTGCTTAATAATATGGCAGTCAACTACACATTATCGATCTTGGTTGGCTTTCACATATCATTTTTAAAATGTCAGAAATATTCCAAACCACATTTCCTAATGGTGCATTTTTAATAGCGCTTACGCTCATTTTTGGATTCTACATGGCCTGGAGCATTGGAGCTAATGATGTTGCTAATGCGATGGGAACCTCCGTTGGTTCAAAAGCACTGACCATTCGTAATGCCGTCATTATCGCAGCAATTTTTGAACTTGCGGGGGCCATTTTCGTTGGTGGAAATGTCACTGACACGGTCCGAAAAAAGATTTTCGATCCTTCGGGTTTTGACCCCCAACTATTGGCGTTGGGATTTATTGCGGCACTTCTAGCTGCTGCTGTCTGGCTTCAAATTGCGACTTTCAAAGGCTGGCCGGTGTCTACGACGCACTCGATTGTTGGCTCCATAGTTGGTGTCGGGATTGTCATCGGTGGCGGATTTTCTGTGATTGAGTGGGTTGCCGTATTAAAAATAGTAGCCTCTTGGGTGACTTCACCTTTGTTTGGTGGAATCATTAGTTTTCTGTTTTATATATTCGTTCAAAATTGCATGATTCGAACTAAGGACCCCGTAAGGTCGGTCAACTTTTGGACCCCATTTCTTTCGTTCTACGTTGGTTTTATTCTTTCTTTGGTCACCGTGTTCAAAGGTCTCAAAAATCTGAAATTAAACTTGGGCGAATTAGAGGCTGTAGGGGTCTCAGTGGGTGTCGGATTCATTTTTGCTGTCGCAGCCTTTTTTTATGTTAGGGCTATGTCTCGAAAAAGAGGCTTTTCGAATGAAGCTGAGGGTGATGGCGAATCCCCCAAGGAAGGGGATCCTTCACTTTCGATGGAATGGGTCGGGAGCTATGTCGATACTAAGAATGTTCAGAAGATTTTCTCTGGACTTATTATTTTGAGTGCCGCTTTTCTAGCTTTTGCTCATGGAGCTAATGATGTCGCAAATGCCGTCGGCCCTATTGCCGGTGTCCTAGACATTGTTAAGAACTTTTCATTGCAAGATGTAGTCGATAAAAAACCGATTGAAATGAAAGCTTCGTTGCCTGTTTTTGTTTTAATTTTGGGAGGTGTTGGAATAGTCGTTGGTTTGGCAACCTGGGGATATAAGGTAATCCAAACAATAGGATCAAAAATTACTGAGCTTACGCCATCGAGCGGATTTGCGGCCAATATTGGAGCAGCAACGACCATTGTCGTCGCCTCAAAATTGGCATTGCCAATTTCAACGACTCATACCCTCATAGGTGCTGTCCTTGGAGTGGGGATGGCCAAGGGAGCTAAATCACTTAATTTTGGAGTGATTCGCAAGATCGTTCTCTCGTGGGTAGTCACAATCCCAGCAGGTGCATTTTTCGCAATCGGAATTTTCTATTTGCTAAAATTGATCTTCTACATCGATCCATCCCAGTTAGTTGTCGAGTAATTGACCAGACTCATTGGGTGCTATTTGATAATTATAGAATCATTATCGCCAGATTCATCAACCCTGGGAGTTTGTCCCCTAAGAACTGAATTCCCTTCAAACAGAGTTCTCTGGTCTATTGGTTGCGGATTTAACCAATCTTGTTCATTAAACTGGCCGCTCTGCCCGTACATCGCTATGGCATTAGCATAGCATGTTTTATGAACATCTTCTTTGGAAATGCCCCGCTCAAGCATCAATCTCCCAGTTTTAGGTACGGCTAGAGGGTCGGACATTCCCCAATCAGCACTTGAATCCACAATAATCTTTTCCGATCCAAATTGCCTGACAACCTCCACCATTCTCTCATTCCCCATTTTTGTTTTCGGGTAGAGCGTGAAAGCTGCCCAGAAACCTCGATCAAGGACTTCTTTTACAGTTTCTTCATTGTTGTGGTCAATCGTCACGCGAGCTGGATCCAACCCATGCTCCATAACCACATCCATGCTCCTATATGTCCCTTGTTTCTTATCGCGGTGAGGTGTGTGGATCATCACCAGCATATCTAGCTCTTTTGCCAATTCTAATTGAGCTCGAAAATATTTGTCTTCTAATTCTGTCTGGTCGTCGTAGCCAATTTCACCGACAGCAACGACTCCCTCTTTTTGCAAATAAAGTGGGAGTATGTCCAAAACTGCTTCAGCTAGCTCTTCATTGTTGGCCTCTTTGCTGTTGAGGCCTATGGTGCAATAATGCCTTATGCCAAATTGAGCTGCTCTAAATCTTTCAAAGCCAACAATGGTTGATAGGTAATCGGTGTATGAACCAACGTTAGTTCTCGGCTGGCCAAGCCAAAATGCAGGTTCAATTACCGCAACAATACCCGCTTCAACCATTCGTTCGTAATCATCGGTCGTGCGAGCATTCATGTGAATGTGCGGGTCGATAAACTTGAGATCCGTATCGTTTTTCATTTTAATTTAAATTCGATTTCTCCGAGATGCTAGCCCATGTCATTGAATCGTTATCCTTGTGGGAATTCGCATCCAAATTCAATTTTAAGATTTCTTTTGCCTCTGACGCAGGACAGGTTTTCAGAGCCAGGCGAGCCGACTGACTTTCTATTTCTGTTCCACTTTTCAAGACTTTTTCGAGGTCACTAATGCCCGATTCTATCATGTGAGCATACGGCCCTACGGCCCTCCAGAGTTCTGGAGTGACCACTCTACTGGCTGCCCATCTTTCATGGGCGTAGTGAGAGAGCATTTGAGCCAACTCCTTATTGGCTCTGTGATCAAATCCAATAATTAAGTCCAACCGGCTTCCAATGAATATCGCCTTGAGGACCATTTGATTCCATGCGTTTGCATCAAATTGTTCTGACGGGTACGGGTTGTTGTGAGCGACCGATTCAAATACAGATTTGATATTGCTTCTTAATCCTTCAGTAGCCCTGAAAGTATATTTTTCCTGATGTGGGTATAACGGGAGCCCCCTGTAATAAGTTAATAGCTCACTGATGTCAGCTGACCTACAAAGAGTTTCTAATCGCTCCGAAAATTTATCTTCGCTAGTCGAGCCAAGAAGTAGCGCAAGTCTGGCAGCTTGATCTATTGTCCATCCTTTGGGTGTAAATTTTTCTCGAATGCAGCCCGCTTGCTCAAAATCATCTTCAGATAAGACCAGATCTTTCTTTCCAAGTTTCCGGAATATTTGCCCCATCGCCATGAACATATGGCGATCCGACCCAACCTGAGACTTGAGTAGATTCTCCCTCTTTTGGACAAACCAATCCCATCCATCAGGATGTGCATTAGACTTTACCCAATTCTCGAGTAGCTCGACTATTTTTTCTCTATTTGCTGACACTATTACGCTTACGCTGATTCGAATAAATAACGAATGGAACTCTAAAATCTTCCCGACAATTTAAGGTATTTCAACAAAAATTAACTACAATGAATAGGATAGGGGTAAAGAGATATCAATAAAACTGATCTCTGAGGTTAATTTTACAGGCATTTTCGTAATATTTCGCTAGAATTCTGAGGTGCCAGTTAATGACACCATAAGAAACAAATTAAGTCAGCTCCCTCATAAGCCAGGGGTCTATTTAATGCGAGATCGATTTTCTCGCGTCATATACGTTGGTAAGGCTCGCAATCTCAGAAAAAGGGTCAGTCAGTATTTCCACCCTTCTCGCCAGCACGGTTGGGATCTCAAATTAAAAGCTCTTTTGGATTCTGTTGAAGATTTCGATCACTTCGTGGTCAAAAGCGAACCAGAAGCGCTTCTGCTCGAAGGAAAATTGATCAAGGAATACAAACCTCGCTACAATATAAGCTTTCGAGATGATAAAAGATTTCTCCTCCTCAAAATAAACCTACAGGATGAAATTCCAAGATTTACCCTTACGCGTCTCAAGCAAGACGACGGCTGCTTGTATTTTGGTCCATTCGCGCACTCCGGATCAGTAAGAAGAACCTTGAAAATGCTCCGCTCCAAATTTGGGCTCAGAGGATGTCGTCCTCTCCGGCCCAATGAACACGACTATAAGCATTGTCTATATGGCCACTTAAAATCATGCATAGCTCCGTGTGTTGGAAAAGTGTCTTTGGAGGATTATAAGGAAAAAGTCCTTCATGCCTGTGAATTTTTAAAAGGTCGCGCAGCTGAAATGGTACACGAGTTGGAAAAGGAAATGGAAAAAGCCGCTGCTGATATGGACTTTGAAAGAGCAGCTGAGCTCAGGGACATGGTAAAAGATCTCAAAAACACTACTCGTAAAACACAAAAATTCCATCGTCTTCCTCAAAAGCTTCCCATAGCTATTAACCCTGAAAATGACTTAAGCGAGTTAGCTACGGTTCTAGGGTTACCTGGCCCGCCGAGCCGAATTGAGGGATATGATATTTCAAATATAAGTGGAACTTTTAAAGTTTCATCACTAGTGAGCTTCTGGAACGGTAAACCAGATAAAAGCCAATACCGTCGATTTAAAATTAAATCGGTTGATGGCCAAGATGACTTTGCCTGTATGGCCGAAACCATCAGCAGGAGATACTCAAGACTCAAATCAGATATCGAAGCCAATCGCTCAACAAATGGAATTTCAAAATATCCAGACCTCATCCTCATTGACGGAGGAAAGGGTCAGCTCAATGCGGCTTGCCGTGAGCTCTCGCTCCTTAGCTTAAGCCATATTCCTATTATCGGACTGGCAAAAGAATATGAAGAAATATTTTTGCCTGATAGATCAATTCCTATCCGACTCGATATTAATTCAGGGGCCTTGAAACTTCTTCAAAGAGTCAGGGACGAGTCACATAGATTTGCCAATACTTTTAATGCTGAATTAAGACTAAAAAAAATATCAGAAAGTCTTTTAGATGAGTTTCCCGGGATCGGAGAAAATAGAAAATCCGTCCTATTAAAGAAATTTGGATCTGTGCAACGGCTCAAAAAAGCCTCGGTTGAAGATATTGCTGAAACGCCTGGTTTTGGCCTGAAAAGTGCCACACAACTCTTTGAGTTTTTAAAATCCCGGAGATAATGCTTGGGTGAATAGTTTAATTTACCTCTCAAATTAACACTAAATAGCCAAAAAATATACCATTTTTGGCGGTTTTCATTTTGTAATTGAGCATTTCTAGGATTTAAGAGATTTTTTCGGAACTGAATGTTTTTATTCACAAAATCGTAATATTCAAGGCATGGGTGGTGAGCAAACAGATCAAATTATAATTTTTACCACTTTGTTACTGGCTTTGGTGTTTTTTGTTTGGGGTAAGTGGAGATACGACATCGTTGCCCTTGCTGCTTTGCTCGCTGGAGGCCTGACTGGTGTTGTCCCTGAAGAATCACTCTTCATTGGATTTAGTCACCCTGCCGTAATTACTGTTGGAGCCATTTTGATTGTGAGTCGAGGATTGGTCATGTCAGGAGTCGTAGATCTGATTGGCCAATACATGCAACGTTGCGGAAACCAAGGCTACATTCAGATATTTACTCTTTGTTTTGCAGTCATGGTATTGTCCGCGTTTATGAATAATGTCGGCGCTCTGGCATTGTTTATGCCCATTGCCATCCAGTGGGGGCGAAAAGCAAATACCTCTCCGGCCATTCTGCTGATGCCCATGGCCTTCTGCTCGCTGCTTGGCGGAATGATGACGGAAATCGGAACTCCACCAAATTTAATTATCTCCTCCATGCGGGAACAGATCTTGGGTGAGAGATATGGCATGTTTGAATTTTCAAAAATTGGAATAGCAGCAGGAGCTTTTGGTCTTGTATTTGTAACTCTGGTGGGATGGCGATTGGTACCACGTCGGATTTCAAAATTCAGCCAAGACGAATTATTCCAAATAGCCGACTATTCTACCGAACTGAAAATACCAGACTCCTCGCGATGGGATGGCAAAATTCTTGGTGACCTGAAACTTTCCAACGAGGGAGATATCAATATTCTTGGAATCATAAGAGGACAATTAAAAATAATAGCTCCTTCAAGTCTTGAAAGAATGAAAGCCGGAGATGTGCTTATAGTCGAAGGAAATACTGAAGCTCTTAACAAGCTTGCAAAAACATCAGATATAGAATTGGTCGGTGAAAAACACTTTGCCGATAATGTGCTTGACGAGGATGAAAAAGGTCTCTTCGAATCCGTTGTTCTTCCCGGATCTATTATGGTAGGCAGAACGGCTAAATCGCTCAATATGCGCTGGAGGTATGGGTTGAACCTTGTTGCTGTTGCGCGAAAAGGACAAAGATTACGGTCTCGAATAAGCTCGGTAACATTCTTGCCAGGCGACCTTCTCCTTTTTCAGGGAAGACCAGATGTTATTGGTGAATCGATGCAAATATTAGGCACCGCACTCATTGGAAACAGAGGACGGCTCGGGTCAAAGCCATCGGATATCTGGAAAGCTTTACTAACTTTTATAACGGGCATCATTTTGGTTGCAACCCGAGTCTTGCCGTTTGAGATCGTATTCACCATGGTCGCTCTGATCTTCATGGTCACTAAGCTCTTAACCTTGAGGGAAGCATACACGAGTGTTGAATGGCCTATTTTGATATTATTAGGAGCCATGATTCCCCTTGGTCAGGCTTTCGAAGATACAGGAGCGGCAAAAACTCTTGCCGATTCCGCGTTTAGACTTGTTGGCGAAAACCAACCAGTTATCGGGGTTGTATTGTCCATGGGGATTACATTAATTTTGACTAACCTAATCAACAATGCAGCAGCTGCCGTGTTAATGGTTCCGATAGGCATTGAATTAGCAGGAAAATTTGCTGTAAATCCAGACCCATTTCTCATGGGAATTGCCGTGGCCGCTTCATCGGCATTTTTAACTCCTATAGGCCACCAATCAAATACATTGGTAATGGGGCCTGGGGGTTATAAATTTAGCGACTATTGGAAATTGGGACTGCCTATGACAATTTTAGTGTTCCTTATTGCCGTTCCTTTGGTCCTTTATTTCTGGCCACTTCGTTAAATTATGCCGTTGTATTTTTTATTTTTTGCCGAACGGGAGGTATTATGAATACTCTTCATTTTGTTTGTGGGATTTTCATTTCACTTGGTATTGCTTTTGTGCTGCCAGATCCGGGCAGTCCGGGTGGATTTTTGGCTCCCTCATACACCGGTGCTATCTCAACATTTCTTATTTTCCTAATTCAAGGTATTCAATTAAAAAAGGGGGCGCTACGAGAATTGGTGAAATTTTGGCCGCTTCATGTAGGTTGTCAGTGTGCTAATTTTATCTTTGCTCCGGTCGTATTTTTCATCTTAGCCAAATTATCTAAACCATTCATTCAAGATAATTCAATTTTTATGGGTATGCTTTTTCTCGGTATGCTTCCAACAACGATTAATTCAGCTATTGCAATGGTTCAAATGGCAGCAGGGCATGCTCCGTCAGCGATATTGAACTCAAGCGTCTCAAACGTTCTTGGCGTATTTATAATGCCTATTTGGATCAACTTTTGGATGGATCGTTTAGGTGAGTTGACACTGCGATTAGCTCCAGTTTTTTTAAAGCTCTTTCTTCTTATTCTATTGCCAGTTTTCGTAGGTAGAATCATCGGGCAAAAGCTAAAAATTATTGATTGGGCAGAGAAGGGGAAGCAGATGAAACTCATCAGTATGTATCTTATTTTTCTGATCGTTTATTTTTCATTTTGTCGCAGTGTGAAATCTAACGTCTGGAGTTCCATAGATCTGCCATCGCTGGCATTTCTTACGCTTTTTGTTTTGCTCGGATTATTTTCAGTCCATTTGGGAACTTGGTATGCCGGGAAATTTCTAAAATTTTCTGAATCTCAATTACCTGTTTTTTTGTTTTGTGGCTCACAAAAAACTTTAGCAGCCGGGATACCTTTGGCAACTGCGATGCTTTCACAAAAAGAGCTCCCGATCGATCCTGGCTTATTTCTAATCCCAATCATGATTTATCATCCATTGCAAATGATTGTCGGGGGGCGGTGGATTTATATTTTAAACCAACGATCTCTTTGAAATTATTTTATTGATTGGTCTCGATTTAAAACTTTATTACCCCTAAGTTTCATCTGTTCCATGAAAGAGCCCGTTATAGAAGTCAAAAAGCTGACAAAAAAATTTGATGAAAATGTAGCCGTAACGGATCTTTCATTTTCGGTTCCGAGAGGGCAGTGTTTGGGCTTGTTAGGCGTCAATGGTGCCGGTAAAACGACAACAATTAATATGTTGCTAGGCCTTCTCTCCCCCACGAGCGGTTCCATATCAATTTTGGGGATGAACCAGCCAAAGGAACGAGTCAAAATCTTGAAGCGATCTAATTTTTGCTCAACGTATGCCAATCTCCCCAGCAACTTAAAAGTAAAACAAAACCTATGGGTCTTTTCTAAAATCTATGGTGTTCGCAAACCTAAAGAAAAGATGAATGAATTGCTTAGTTTATTCGAAATTGATCATCTGACTAACGCCATCACAGGACACCTCTCCAGCGGAGAATCTACCCGTTTGAATCTTTGTAAGGCTTTCCTGAATGATCCTGAAGTTCTTCTGTTAGATGAACCTACGGCCAGCTTAGATCCAAACATAGCTGATAAGGTCCGGAAGTCTATCAAAGCGCTTCAGAAAAAGCTCTCTACTACTGTGCTATATACATCCCATAACATGAAGGATATTGAGGAAGTGTGTGACCAAGTGCTTTTTATGCACAAAGGTAATATCCTAACTCACGGCTCTCCCAGCGAAATAGTCCATCAGTTTGAAGAAGAATCCTTGGAAGGAGTTTTTATCAGAGTAGCACGTGGCGGTGATATCGAATCTGAAAATTCAACAGCTTCCTAATTCATGAACCTCTCTGTCATTTACGCCTTGTTGATTCGGTATTTAGTACTCTATACGAGGAATTGGGTGCGCTGTGTTGAGATTATATTTTGGCCAATGATGGATCTATTAGTTTGGGGTTTTCTTATGATTTACATTCAACAAGAAACTACCAACGAATTTTCCTATAAAATAAGATTTCTTCTCGGTGCCATGATCTTTTGGGATATTTTATTCAGATCTCAGCAATCAGTAGCTGTATCTTTTCTTGAGGATATATGGACAAGAAACCTCTTGAATATTTTTGTCGCCCCGATTCGCGTGTACGAATACATCATGGCCACCTGTCTTGTGGGCTTATTGCGTATTCTTGTAATCATAATCATTCTTACGATTGCTTCCATAGGTTTTTACTCATTTAACCTTTTCGAGTTGAAGTGGACTCTGCTTCCTTTTTTCGTGAACTTGCTCATTTTTGGGTGGAGCCTAGGAATTTTTACGACAGCTCTAATAATTAGATGGGGACAAGCTGCCGAGGCCTTGGCATGGGCTGTCCCATTTTTTATTCAGCCCGTGGTCGCTGTTTTTTATCCTGTATCGGTTCTCCCAGAATGGATTCATCCAGTCTCATGGAGTATTCCATGCACATACGCATTCGAAGGGATGAGAGAGGTTTTGAAAGGAAACCCTTTCTCTTGGGAGTATTTTATGACAGCTATCGGCCTTAACCTTGTCTATTTAACCCTTTGTGGTTCATTTTTTGCCCATATGCTGTCTAGTGCTCGAAGAAAAGGCTTACTCACTCGTATCGGATCTCAATAACCCATGCATTTTAATTGTTTTAGGAGCACAAATCGGTCCTATATTTCCTAACAGTGTTGTGTAGACGAAGAATATTATTGAGCAAACTAAGAATATCCAAGGACCTCTTTTTTTTGAAATCTAATAATTAAATTTAGCAAATAGCTCTGAAAATTTTCTCTGATAGTTAATCCATTTTCTGGAAAGATGATTCTGAATCGACTATTGTTATCGCTCTGTTGAGATCTCAACTCTCGTTTCTTTTTAAAGGTGAAACAAAACATTAAAACCATAGGGCTTATAGCCAATCTAAATAAACCGGAGATTATCCCGGTTTTGAGAGAAGCAGAAAAGGTTATTCACGCTAATGATTTATCTGTTTATGTGAATAAAGAAACGTGTGATCTGGCAAACTTATCCTGCTCGCCCTCAAAATCATTTTCATTTGAAAATCCCGAATGTGACATTTGGCTCGTTTTCGGAGGCGATGGCACTATATTACATGCAGCCCGCCATGTGCACAATTCACCCACACCTGTTTTAGGCATTAATTTAGGGCGCTTAGGCTTCTTGACCTCTGTGAATCCTCAAGATATCTCTGTGGCAATATCCATGCTGTTGAATGGGGATTATGCCATTGAGGAGCGCGCTGTTATTCAGGCAACTAGTCCTTCGCTTCAAGACTCTTTGCCCGATGGCCTGACTGCTCTCAATGATCTTGTTATCTCGAGGATCGACGCATCAAGAATGATCGAAATTCGCGTGCGCGTTAATAATAATTTGCTGACTGACTATCGTTGTGATGGCCTCATTGTCAGCACTCCCACAGGTTCCACTGCTTATTCATTGGCTGCTGGGGGGCCTATCGTTCATCCCCTTTCTGAGGTTTTTACACTTACTCCTATTTGTCCCCATACGTTGTCTAACCGGTCTGTGATTTTAGGATTAGATGTAACTATTGAAGTTACATGTTTAAGCAAGTCACCTCACGCCATACTTACTTCGGATGGCCAGGAAGCATTCGAAATACAAGCAGGTCATCCTGTGATAATTTCTCGCTCGCCCAAAACATTCCAACTCATTCAGCTCGCAGGCTCTGAATACTTTAAAACCCTCAGTCAAAAACTGCACTGGACCGGGTCCCATCAATCCTCATAATTATGCGAATGAAAGGGAATTGATTCTTTGAATTTTGC
>CBFHOE010000007.1:0-304112 GCA_965657355.1 Limisphaerales bacterium
TGGCTTTGGCTTTGGCTTTGGCTTTGGCTTTGGCTTTGGCTTTGGCTTTGGCTTTGGCTTTGGCTTTGGCTTTGGCTTTGGCTCTGGATTATTTAAGGGTGGGTCGTCGACTACTTCTTGGGTGGGCGTCGATCGAAAATTTATGGCTCCAGCGGGTATGACCTCAACAAAAACCCTCTCGTCTTTGGGCTTTTCTGCTGGAGCAAATAGCCAAGCTAACCCGAACGCAATAACGTGCAGGGAAACACTGATTTGAATAGCTCTTAGGGTTGATCGACTCATCATGTGATACGCTTTTAATTTATGCTGATAATTATAAAGAAAATCAAACTGGTTTATTCTTCATCTGGCTCTGCCCTGAGCGAGAATCTCACTATACCGTTTCTGGTGCACATGTCAGTGACTTCGAAAAAGGACTTGTAAGCAGCGTCCTTATCAACCCTTAAAAAAACCACTATGTTTGTGTTTGCCTTATAGTCGGAAACAAGTTGGGTTTCCAACTCTCCAATGTCGACTTTTTTAGACTCATAAGCCAATCCCCCTCCAGGGGCAATTTCCACTGTTTTAACTATTTCAGGTTTTAGGTTTTCTTGGGAATCGCCGCCCTCAGGGAGTGAGAGATCGACGCTATGTTCTATTGTTTGGGTCGCAATGACAAAAATAATGAGCAATACGAAGGCTAAATCCAATAATGGGGTGACATTGAGTTCGTTCAGAGAATGGGCTTGATGCCTCGATGCATACCTCTTCATTTATGAGGGTCTTTCTAAAGGAAGTTCATTTTGAGTCTGGTCTTTGTGCTTTTGGGCTGAGGCATTTACTGTATACCGGATTAATATCGCCGAACTGTATGTTTGAGCAAAATTATCAAGGTCAACAACCAAACTGCGAGATTTACCTATGAGCCAGTTGTATCCAAACATGGATGGGATAGCTACCAACAGGCCAGCAACTGTCGTCATCATAGCTGCGGAGAGACCGGGAGCCATGTTGACAAGTTGGGCCTGACCCGATTCCGCGACGTCGGTAAAAATCGTCATCACGCCCCAAACAGTTCCAAGTAATCCAATAAAAGGGGCTCCGCTCACCGCCAATGCCAAAACGACCATACCAGACTCTAATTTTTCAGCTTCAGTTGCTACCGCTGACTCTAGAGAGCTTTCTAAGCATTTCTGGGACGCCGGAGTGTAGGGCCTTTCGGGAGTTTCAGGAATACCTCGCCGCAAAACCTGGCTGAACTCTTCCGAAGCTTGCATGTAGACGTTAAAATTAGGGCATCCGTCGACAGCCAAGCCTTGGTCATAAATTGCAAGAGGGTCATCTTGTTTTCGAAAGCTCCTCCAAAACATTCTGTTGAGTTTCTGGGATTTTTTTAACTGGAGGAGCTTGGAGGCCATCACGCCCCAGGCTACGAGTGAAAATACGAACAAAATGCTTACGATGACCCTTCCTTCGATGGAGGATTGATCCCAGGCGTAATGAAGCGTGTTGACGCCCAATATAGGCTCAATTGAGTTACCAGTCACCATAGTATTCGCTCACTAAATCCAAACAATGACAACCTATCTCTTTCATGACGAGACTTTTTTGATCAATAACCTGCAAAAAACCTGATAAAAAACCTGATATAACTATATCTTTGGCTTTTTTGTAAAAAAATACTAACATAACCTGATTGTAAAATCGGAGGAATTTTAACCTTAAAATCGTCCGTAAGGCGTTGCCTTATTCACAACTCAGGGCATAATACATTCAATATTATGGGTATGCGGTCCATCTGGTCCAAAATCGGATCTTCTCACAAAGTATTGGGAGAGCTGAATCTACCTCTCATTGCATTGGTTTTGACAGCTACGTATTCGTCTAACAATGCGGAAGCGAAGACAGCTTACGAAAGCAACGTTGTTCCATTTATGTCGGAATATTGCTTCGATTGCCATGGAGAAGACAGACAGAAAGCTGATCTTAACCTAGAAGCATTCACGGGTGACGTTCTTCTTTACAAGCAGCCCAAACTCTGGCAAAGGGTCATTGAGGTCATTGAAACCCGAGAGATGCCTCCAGAGAAAAAACCTCAACCATCGAGCGAACAAAGATTCAAATTAGCCAGATTTTTAAGGGCCCAACTCAAGGCATTGGATTGTAACGAGGTCTCAAATCCTGGACGAGTCACCATCCGTAGGCTCAACAAAATTGAGTATAACAATACCACACAGGACTTGTTTAAAATAGACATCACCCCGGCTGACGATTTCCCTAATGACGAAGTAGGCTACGGTTTTGATAACATTGCCGATGTGCTTTCTATTCCCCCAATTTTGATGGAGAAATATCTAACAGCATCGGAAAAGATCGCTCAAACAGCGCTGCTACCCCAAACCCCGGAGTGGCCCCCAAGAGAAAGGCACCAGGCTGAAGATTTTGTCACCAGATCAGACCATATAAGGCCATCACGTGATAAATATCTCGGCTTGTATAGAGAAGGCTCCGCCTACATGGAACTGGAGTCCGAAAGAGATGCCAAATATACGCTAAAATTCAAAGCTTATGGCGAACAAGCTGGTCCTGAGCCCCCAAAGCTTTCAGTTTCTGTAGCAGGCAACGAAGGAGTCATTTTCGATGTTCCCCAGGAAGCAGAGCAACAGGGTGTTTTCTCAATGGATGTAGCTTTGAAGAAAGGAAATACCAGAATTACTGTTTCTTATCTGAATAACTTTAATGACTCCAATTTCGAAATCCCCGAACTGTCAGGAGATAGAAACTTATTCATAGACTATGTGGATATTGTCGGCCCGCTTGATATCCCTGCACCAGATCTCCCCGCATCGCACACCAGGATTATTTCTAAAAGCCCTGTGCCAGGCGAAGAAAGTGAAGCAGCACGCTCTATTGTCAAAAAGCTTGCAACAAAAGCCTTCAGGAGGCCAGCAACGACTAACGAAATACAAAGACTAACCAGCCTGGTTATCATGGTATTAGATGATGGGGGCACGTTCGAACAGGGAATCCAATTGGCTGTCCAAGCCATAATAAGCTCTCCCAAGTTCCTCTTCAGATGGGAGTTAGATACAGGCCTTATGACCGACGAGGAACTGGCCATAAGAAATATAAATAATTACGAAATCGCAAGTAGGCTTTCCTATTTTCTATGGAACTCCATGCCAGACGATGAGCTCTTCGACTTGGCGGAGGCGGGAAGGCTTATTGAAGCCAATGTCCTCGACGCCCAAATCAATCGAATGCTGAAGGATAAAAAAGCTAAAAGGTTTATCCACAACTTCGCAGGACAATGGCTCCAGATCAGAAACCTCGATTCTCACTCGCCTGATCCGAATCTCTTTCCTGAATTCAATGAAAAGCTCAGGCTAGCCATGAAGAGGGAAACCGAATTACTATTCGAGGAAATTCTAGCGAAAGACTTGCCTCTCACTACGCTTTTGGACGCTGACTTTACTTTTTTGAACAAGCCACTGGCAAAACATTACGGCATGCCCGCCCCAGATTCAGAAGAATTTGTTAAAGTTTCTCTACCCGCTAACAATCCACGTGGAGGCGTTCTTACACACGCCAGTATATTGACAATTACATCGAACCCGACGAGAACCTCACCGGTCATCAGGGGCAAATGGATTCTCGAGCAAATTTTAGGAACTCCCCCCCCGCCTCCACCTCCGAACGTTCCAGAAATCGAAGAGTCCAAAGAGGCAATGGAGAATGCATCATTTAGAGAAAGATTAGAATTACACAGGGACAAACCAGATTGTTCAGGCTGCCATGCAAAAATGGACCCAATCGGGTTTGCCTTCGAAAACTTCGATGCTGTCGGCAAATGGCGAACTCATGATGGCACCTTCAAAATCGATCCATCCGGGAAGCTCCCTGACGGACGTGGCTTTGACGGGCCCTCATCTTTAAGAAACTACCTTCTTACCGGAGACGCATTTGTAAAATCCCTGAGCGAGAAAATGCTCACCTACGCCTTGGGAAGAGGATTGGATTATTATGATCAATGCGCTATTGAAAAAATTGTAAATCGAGTTAAAAATACCGACTACAAATTTTCTTCAATGATCAAAGGGATCATTTTCAGTGATCCTTTTTTAAAAAGAAACATAAAAGACCAGGACGATGAGTAAACTAAATTCAAATAGACGAAAGTTCCTAAAAGGGCTTGGAGTAGGCGTCTCTCTTCCATTTTTCGACTCGGCTCTCCCTGTAAGTGCAAGAACCACCACCACCACCGGGCAACCGGTAAGGTTGGGATTCTTCTTCATACCGAATGGGGTCAACCTAGCTCATTGGACACCAGAGCAAGAGGGCTTCAATTTCCAGCTCAAAAAGACTCTTAGTCCATTGGGTCACCTTAAAAATGATATTAATGTCATCACAGGCCTGACACACGACAAAGGTCGAGCTAATGGTGATGGCGCAGGTGACCACGCAAGATCCGCTGGTGTTTTTTTAACAGCCTCTCAACCACTGAAAAGTGAAGGCGCCGACATAAGGGCTGGGCAATCAGCAGATCAAAGAGCTGCCGAGGTTCTGGGTCAGCACACACGTTTTCCATCGTTGGAGTTAGGTACAGAGGGAGGTAGACCATTTGGTAAATGTGATTCAGGGTATAGCTGTGCTTACTCAAACAATATATCGTGGAAAAACGACGTCACCCCGATGTCCAAGCTGACCAACCCAAGGGAAGTATTTGAGAGACTATTCGGAAGTGGGAAGAAAAAAGAAAAAGACGAAAACGCGGCACTGAGACAACGATACAAAAAGAGTATCTTAGATTTCGTTCTGGAAGACACAAAACAACTATCTAAATCACTTCCTATTGGTGACAAAAGAAAGCTGGATGAATACCTCACAGCGGTGCGTGAAATAGAATCAAGACTGGAGAAGGCAGAATCTGATGTGGCGACCCACTCAGAATTCGTCAGAAACTACAAACAACCCGAGGGCGTTCCTGATATGTATGAAGAACACGTAAGACTTCTTGGGGATATGATGATCCTCGCATTCCAGTCAGATACAACAAGAGTCTGCTCCTTCATGATGGCTAACGCGGGATCAAACAGAAGCTACCGTAATGTTGGGGTCCGCGAGGGACACCATTCGCTCTCTCACCATCAAAGCAATCCGGATAAGCTCGACAAGATCCAGAGAATCGACGAGCACCATGTTGAGCTTTTTTCATATATTTTGGATAGGATGAAAGCAACTCCGGATGGCGATAGCAACTTGCTCCAAAATTCCTTACTTGTTTTCGGAAGTAGTATTTCGGACGGAAACCGCCACAATAACGAGAACTTGCCTCTCATTACAGCAGGTCATGCTGGCGGACAACTTCTCAATGGAAGGCATATAAAATTCCCAGAAGAAACACCAATGGCAAATCTTCTGGTTTCCATGCTGAACTCCGCAGGAGTTAATGACCCATTCTTTGGAGACAGCACCGGGCCACTTAGAAACTTTATTTAGGCCGAATATCGCAACCAGACTTTAACCACGAACGGTCTCGATCATCTTGAGACCGTTTTTTTATAAATTTTACATTAACTCGTTGGATTATTAAAATAACCGTATCAATGGTGAGGTCTATTAAATTTTATATTTTAGTTTTCGGGTTAGTGCTTCAGCTTATCCTGCCGCCGCTATCAAATGCACAAAATAGTTCTGCGACTCAGCGAGTCCTGGATAAAGCCATTCGTGAAATCCAATCAAGTGATACAGCAGAAAGAAGAAAGGGGGCTTATGCTTTAAACAACCTTGGAATAAACGCCCTCCCTGCCCTTGAACATATCATTAGAGGTATCGAAGATGATGATGAACAAATATGGTTTCAGTCTATCGATTTGGTCGCAAAGCTTGGACCAAAAGCTGAAAAAGCTATCCCGACACTTGTGAACCAATTGAAAAGCGATCGTGGTAGATATAAAAATCAAATAGCCTACAGAACAGCATTTGCATTGGGCAAAATTGGCAAAGCAGCTATTCCTTCACTTGGTAGCCTCATTATAGACTCTTCAGCCACCAGAAGGCGCACGGCCGCATTAGCATTCGGCTGGATTGAACCGAAAGCGACCGAAGCTATCCCTGACTTACTGGAATTATTAGAGGATCAAAATGAAGAAGTAAGGTATGCAACAATCGAAACTTTTGGCAGAATTGGCGAACCCGCCATAGCCCCTATTGTGAGTGTTTTGAAGACTTCAAAATCGTCTACCAAAATAATCTCAAGCCTACGAGCACTGGAAAAAATTGGACCGTCAGCATCCAAAGCTCAAAACGCCGTCTCCAAATTTCTCGAACCCGATTCAGACCCCAAGGTGAGTATGGCAGCAGTCAAGGCACTGGGCGCTTTTCGATTAAAAGGTGAAATCCTTGTTTCCTACCTAAATTCCCGAATCGAATCTGAAGACAGCGCTGTTTGGGAAGCCTGCTTACAATCATTTTTATTATGTCAGAATAGAAAATCACTAACCCCCTGGCTTGAGAAAAACTTAAGTAGCAAAAGTGATCTAGTCCGAAATCGAACCCTTTCGTTAGTTGAAAAAATGGGACCTGATGCCTCAGGAACTATCCCGCAACTCATAGACCTTGCCAACCAGGGCAATGATTCAGGAACATCCAAATCAGCCATAAATGCCTTAGAGCTTTTGGGCGCAGAAAGCTTCCTACCCCTAATCATCGAGGTGGCCCCATATGACATTGAAGATTTATCGGATTCGATGTGGCAAATCAGAACTCTGAATGACATCGGGCACCTCGCCATCAACGATTTGACGTCGGCACTAAATAGCGATTTTGGGTCAGTAAAGTGGTCTGCGCTTAACACAATTGAAAATAGGAAAATTCAATCCAACCAGATCCTAAGTACCATAACTAGATTAAGCAGTGACCCGGAACCTTCAATTAGGAAAAAAGCGCTTTCAACCTTGATTGGGGTAAAGCTACCCTCAAGGCAATTAATACCAATTGTCCAAAAACTTATCGCCGACCCAGATGTTTCTGTTCAGAATTTAGCTATCGCATCGATTCCATCTCTGGGAGACGGTGCGACCTTGCTGGAAGAAACGATTCTATCCGGCTTGGCTAGTCAGGATGTGGCGACTAGGATACTTTATTTGAATTCCATTTCAGCCTTGCCCAATATCCCAAAACAAATCGTCGCCCAGCTTACAGACAACATTCAAAATGACTCTGCAGAGGAACAGATAGCGAAAGTTGCAGCCTTCGGAAAATTGGGACTAAAGGCCAAAACTTCAATTGGGTCTATTTTGTCCATTAGTAACAATCAAAATTCGAAACTGGAAAAAATTACTATTTTGTCTCTGGCCAAAATTGGCCCAAAAGACCCTCGGGTTGTCAGCCATATAGAAAAATATCTCAGTAGTGATAATGCCGAATTTAAATTTGCAGCTTTCGAGGTCCTTAATGATATCTCATTAGATCCAAATAAAAAAATTGAATATGTAGGTAAAGGACTCAGAGATGACAACCAACAAGTCAGAGAAATTTCCGCTAACTACATACTAAAGCTAGGCACTGCAGGACGTATTTTTGCAGCCCGGCTTTTTGAAATGCTGAACCAAGAAAATGACGACCATACATTTGTCATTGAAACTCTGAAGGCCATTCGCTCACCAAATATAGACCTCTATGTTGGGGCATTAAAAAACAAAGAATCCAGCGTGAGGCTTTTTGCAACAGAGACTCTCGGCAAAATGGGAAAACGAGCAGAATCAGCTCTCCCAGCTTTAAGGCAAGTTTCAGAAAATGATACTTATTCCCCCGTCAGGAGAGCAGCATCATCTGCGATCCGTAACATCATCCGCAAAAGATGATTCGTTTGTCATCATGACTTTCAGATTGCGAATTCTCACAATATTTGACTAGTATATGATACAAGTCACCAAACAAATGAGAATACTGATGCATAAATTACCGAATTTATTGATAGCCAATATCCTGGGCTTGTTAACCCTAAGTTTGCTGATCCAATCAGCCTTTGCCCAAGACTCAAAATCCTTGTTTGAAGACCCCAATCTAGAGAGTAGTGTCAGGCAATATATCTTTGCAAAAAGAAATAATACTGAGGCAATCACGAAAGAAGAGCTCTCAAATATCTCAACAATCAAAGCAAAAGGTAAGGGCATCAAGAGCTTGAAGGGTCTTGAACATTGTATCAATCTTGCGTCTTTTGACGCCCCATCTAATGAGATATCAGACTTAACCCCACTAGCCGATATGAAGCGCTTACAATTTTTAGACGTTTCAGATAATAACATATCGAATATCGCAACGCTGAAAACACTCAAGGGTCTTCAATACATAGAACTTTCAAAAAACAGTATTTCTGATGTATCAGCGATTTCTCATTGCAAAGCAGTAACTTCACTTTATCTCAGCAACAATAAAATTTCTGACATATCTCCTTTACTTGATTTACCAAAAGTATGGTCCCTATACCTTGACGGGAATGAACTTGAGGACGTAATCGGTATCTACAAATTGAAAAAGTTGACCACACTTTCAGTCAGAAATAACAGAATCAGAGACCTCTCTCCTATTTTTGGTCTCAGCCAACTCAACAATCTCTTTTTTGATTACAATGACATCAGCGACCTGGGGTCGCTGATCAACATTGCAGCGGCAGATAGAAACGGTCCCAACAAGTTTTCCATGTTCCTCAATATCAGCCTTGAAGGGAATCCGCTCACTTTCGAAGCCAGACGATATCAAATCCCAGAGTTAGAAAAAATTATTCGTAAAATATACAAAAAATAGTTCCCACTTGATTTAACCAACAAAATTCTAAGTCCTTTCAGCATAATTAGGCCGAAAGGACTTTTTTATTGATATTTGAGCTTTTCCTATTCGATCCCAAGACAGGATTGGAATACTTTGTGAGATTTCCATATACCTCTCCAACAATAAACCCGCATAGGAACTTGCCTTTTCCCAAAAAATACAAAAAACCGGAAAACTGCGAGAATGGGCTTTTCTTTCCTCGGTATTTTTATCCAATGCTTAACGTTGGCAGGTCTATTTTTGATTGAATCTTTGAGAGAAATATGAAGCTTTCCTGCGCCTCCAAAAGCCAGAAAGACGGGAAAAATAATGTGTACAGATATAAGATAAGATTTGCCAGAAAACATGCCTCAGTGAAATGAATTTTGAACTAATCGAAGTATTATTGAAGGATTTTGGTGATTTTATTTTAAAAAAAATAAAATGACTTGCAGACAGAAGCTGAAATCCGGATAATCCTGCTCCTTTTAGGATAAAAAATGCCACGAACAAAACCAACTAAAACCAGGAAAGCGGTTGCAAAACGATTTAAAGTTACCGCCACCGGTAAGATAAAACGGGCTCGCAGTGGCAAAAGGCACTTACTGCAGCACAAGAGCCCAAAGCAAAAACGAAGACTCGGATCAAGTGCAATCTTGTCTGATTCAGATCGTGACCGCATCATTCTCAACTTACCGTTTAGCAACCGAAAATAACCAGCAAACATTAACAAAAGAATTAGAAATAAGAGAAAATGCGAGTAACAAATGCTGCAGCGTCTAGAAAAAGAAGGAAGCGCACCTTAAGAGCTGCAAAGGGATTTCGGTTAAACCGCTCCAAACTGTTCAGATATGCGAAGGATGCTCTCGACCATGGCCGTCAGTATTCTTACCGAGACCGTAAAGTCAAAAAGCGCACTTACAGACAACTTTGGCAAATTCGTATCAACGCCGCATCCAGAGCTTGTGGTATCACATACAGCCGCTTCATTGAAGGGTTGAAGGCAGCCAAAATTGAAGTTAACAGGAAGATTCTTGCAGATTTAGCTGTTAATGATGAACCAGCTTTTCAACAGCTTGTTGATCAATCCAAAAAAGCTTTGGAAGCTAAGGCCGCAGCAGCAAAATCCTAATCAAACAGTCAATTTATTAATTGGCTGAATAAGGTGAATTTGATAGAAGGCTACCCGGCTCCGGGTGGCCTTCTGATTTAATGAATTATGTCACTTTTAGAAAAAATACCTTCACTTAAAGATTCTGGGCTTGAAGCGTTTGGAAAAGCTTCCTCCTTAAAAGAGTTGGATGAGGCTAGAATTTCATTCTTGGGTTCAAATGGTCAACTCACCGGCTTACTAAAGCAGCTTGGCTCCATTGACCCCTCTGAGCGACCTATCGCGGGGAAAGAGCTTAACATTGCCAAAAAATTACTCGAAGCAAAATTTGAAGAGCGCAAGGAAGAGTTGGAATTTCAAGCAGCAATGCCTGAGAGAGCGACTGATTTTTCATTACCAGGAAGGAAACCACTGAGGGGAAGCCTTCATCCGCTTACTAAAGTCACTGAAGACATCGTTAAAAGCTTTCGAAAATTAGGCTTTGCGGTGGCTGATGGTCCTGAAATTGAAGATGACTACCACTGCTTTGATGCATTAAATACTCCAGCGGACCATCCAGCGCGAGACACTCAAGATACATTTTTTCTACCAGGAGGCTCATTATTGAGAACCCACACATCCTCGGTTCAAATCCGAGTTATGGAGACACAGGAACCGCCCGTTCGCATAGTGGTTCCCGGTCGTGTTTATAGAAGGGATACGGCGGATGCCACTCACAACCCCACATTTCATCAGATCGAGGGACTTTACGTAGATAAAGGGGTCACAGTTAGAGATTTGATGGGGTCTGTTGAGTTTGTCTTCAAAGAAATACTTGGCGAGGAAGTCAAACTAAGATTTCGTCCACATTATTTCAGCTACACGGAACCCAGTTATGAGATCGATTTTTCCAGTCCTCTTGTCAAAAAAATGGGCAAAGATTGGTTGGAAATAGCGGGCTGCGGAATGGTTCATCCGAAGGTTTTTGAAAACACAGGCTTTGACCCCGAAGTTTGGACTGGGTGGGCTTTTGGATTTGGCATAGAGAGAATAGCCATGATCCGTTATGGGATTCATGACATAAGACTATTCTATGAGAATGATGTTCGATTCCTGAAGCAATTCAGTTGATCAATCTTTTCCGACTAACAAAACTCAGCCCAACTTTTTATAAGAGTAAAAAAAAGCATTATAAGCGCAACTAACTAATGAAAGTAACGTTCAACTGGCTTAAGGAATACGTTGATTTAGACATGTCCCCAGAAGATCTGGGCTACCTTCTGACCATGCTTGGTTTGGAAGTCGAGTCAATCGACCATCAGCCCGATCCCTACGAGGGCGTCGTCGTAGTGCAAATCGAAAAAAAAGAGCAACACCCAAACGCGGACAAATTAAGTGTATGCCAAGTCAACGATGGACTAGGCATTCGTCAGATTGTTTGCGGAGCGACTAATTTTCAGGTGGGAGATAAGGTTCCACTCATTTTGCCAGGCAATAGCCTCCCTCCAAAAAATGAAGGAGAAAAACCGTTCGTCATCAAGGTTGGTAAATTAAGGGGAGTGGAATCGCAGGGCATGATGTGCTCGGGACAAGAACTTGGTCTTTCATCAGATTCGGACGGACTAATGATTCTTGATTCAGATGCTTGCCCCGGCAAAATGCTATCGTCTTATCTTGGTCGATCTTCAGGGGATGTCATCTTCGATTTGGAAACGACACCTAATCGTCCAGATTGGAATAGCGTTTTAGGTATTGCCAAAGAAATCGCAGCAAAGACAGGAAAAGAATTAAAGATTCCACAGGTTTCTTCCAGTGAGACAAATCAGACGAAGTCGGATGAATTAGTTGATGTAAGGATTGAAAACAGTGAATTATGCCCGCGTTACTCTGCAAGAATATTAAAAGGCGTCAAGGTCGGAGACAGTCCCTCTTGGCTTGTTGAAAAGCTGGATAGCATTGGTATTCGTTCAATCAACAACGTGGTTGATGTCACTAATTTTGTGATGATGGAAACCGGGCAGCCTCTTCACGCTTTTGATCTTGATTTGGTGAAGCCAAAATCCGACGGCAAGAAGCCAGTCATCGTAGTTCGGGCCGCTCATGAGGATGAAAAATTTATAACATTGGACGAACAAGAAAGGTCTTTAGATGATCAAATGGCCGTCATCGCAGACGAAACAAAAGCTATTGCATTAGCAGGCGTTATGGGAGGTTTAAACACCGAAATCAACGCTTCAACAAAAGACGTTCTCCTGGAGTCTGCTGCTTTCAGCGAGAAAGCAACACGTCGGACATCTAAAAATTTGGGACTTAAAACCGATGCGTCTTACAGATTCGAAAGAGGAACGGATTGGAATATGGTCGAGTATGCTAGCCTCAGAGCGGCAGACTTGATCCAGCAAACCGCTGGTGGGGCTATTTTGAGTGGAGCAAT
The DNA here is from genome assembly GCA_965657355.1 of Limisphaerales bacterium. Taxonomy (GTDB): domain Bacteria; phylum Verrucomicrobiota; class Verrucomicrobiia; order Limisphaerales; family JAJOIW01; genus JAJOIW01. Next base: position 12,315 of record CBFHOE010000007.1, read on the forward strand.
TGATGAGTGCCCTGCCCCACCTCAACCCAGATCGGTGAATCTGAGATTCTCCAAAACAGATGAGCTTTTGGGGACGCCAATACCTGCAGAGACTCAGATACAGTTTCTCAATAAACTGGGTATGGAGACCGAATCCATTGATGAAATATCTGGGTCCGGCCAATTCAGAATTCCATCAAACAGGCCCGATATAAAGCGAGAAGTTGACCTTATCGAAGAAGTTATCCGGCTTTATGGTATAGATAATGTCACATCCTCTTCGCCAAAGGGAATAGTAGGACAAAATAAGTTTGATACAATACATGATCAACTCTCCGAAATAAGGAATACGTTGGTGTCCATGGGACTTCATGAGGCTCAGGGACAAACCCTTATCTCGGGCGAGAAAACAAAAGATTTTGAGGATTCTCAAATCGCATTGGAGTATCCTTTATCAAGTGATATGGACGTCCTAAGACCAAGTATCATTCCAGGCCTAATTGACTCTCTCAGCCATAATGCTCATCACAACGCAGCCTCAGTGGGATTATTCGAGATTGGTAAGACCTTTCAAAAATCAGGAGATGAAGTTATCGAAAAAAGAAATCTGGGCATTGTGATTTCTGGTGAAGCCCAGTCTCACTTTTGGGAAAATGGCAGCAGCCAAAGGTTATATGATATTTATGATATGAAGGGGATTTTTGAGGAATTCATGTCACGCGAGGGTTTGCCGGCATACCAGGTCGTAAAAATCGAAAGCCCCACGGAAACCTGGGTCGAGGCGGCAGAAATAAGATTAGGAAAAAATCTTTTGGGAATCATAGGGCAACTGCACCCAGTAGTTCAAAAAAATCGAGACATACGCTTTGCATCCTTTCTTTGCGAGATAGATCTCGATCTTTTGCTGAGAATCAGGAAAAAGAATTATAAATTCAAGCCAATCCCGCAGTATCCATCTACTTGCCGAGATGTAGCTTTACTTGTTGATGAAAAAGTCACTCATTTTGAGGTCAGCCAAGCTGTAAAAAAAGCAAAAGTGAAATTTCTAGAAGACGTGACACTATTTGATATTTTTCGTGGAAAAAATGTCCCAGATGGACAGAAAAGTATGGCTTATTCGATGACTTATAGATCTGGAGAAAAAACGCTTACAGATAAAGAAGTTCAAAAATCCCATGATGCATTAATCAATGTGATAAAAACAAAAATTGGAGCGCAAGTTCGGTAATAGAAACTGCGCTCTCTTTCAAGCGGGTTCAATCGTCAAATTGGAACAAAAAAAGGAAGGCCTCATTTGGCCTTCCTTTTTTATCATCTGAGTAAATAGAGAATTCTATTATTTGAAGTTTTTTGGGTTTAATTTTTTGAGGTCTTTAGTCACGAAGAGGCCGTCCTTGCGTATGAGCTCGCCATCGAAATAAACTTCGCCGCCACCGTATTCAGGTCTTTGGATACAAACCATATCCCAATGAACAGCTGACTTATTACCATTATCAGCATCTTCATATGCTTGGCCGGGAGTGAAGTGAAAAGATCCAGTTATTTTTTCATCAAAAAGTATATCACACATGGGATTTAGGATGTGTGGATTGGTGCCTAATGAAAATTCTCCAATGTATCGAGCACCTTTGTCAGTATCGAGTATTTGATTGAGCTTGTCCGTATTATTACATGTTGCTTTTGTGATCTTCCCGTTTTCAAACTCTAGGTAAACATTTTCAAATCGGTTACCTGCATAAACAGTTGGCGTGTTGTACTGAAGGGTCCCATTAACAGAGTTCTTTACTGGACAGGAGAAAACTTCACCATCGGGAATATTTCTGTCCCCCGCGCACTTGATAGCATTAATATCTTTGATCGAAAACGTAAGGTCAGTTCCAGGGCCAGTGATGTGAACTTTATCAGCTGCCTGCATTCTTTTCTGAAGAGGATCCATAGCGGCAGCCATCTTTTTGTAATCCATTGTGCATACACGAAAATAAAAATCCTCGAATGCTTCCGTGCTCATATTTGCTGCTTGAGCCATACTTGAAGTAGGCCAACGCAGAACAACCCACTTTGTTTTATTGACTCTGTAGTTTTGTACTGGTCGATAGGTTTTGGAAAAAAGCTGCATCTTGTTGCCTGGAACATCAGAGGACTCACTTGTATTTAAGGCGCCCCTGATGGCGATAAATGCCTGCATCTTTTTCATGCGGGCCATTTCCCATTCTTTCCACACCTTGGCATGTTCTTCATCCGTATCTTTGACTAGCTCACGCACGAGCCGCCCCTGGCGCACATCGAGGTGCGGGTGTGCCCCAACAGCCCTACAAGCCCTTATAAGGGCAACTCCCATCTCCTCTGGAAGATCGGCAAGATACAAAAGAACGTGTTCCCCCTTCTTGAGTTGAGTAGAGTATTCAACAAGAAGCTTGGCTAAATCAGAATATCGTGGGTCCATTATATTTTTTATTTTATTGCTTCATCATAAATGAGAAGAAGTCTTTTCAAAGTAGTTGTATACAAATTGTAAAATTAAACACTATGCCCTGCACCGAAAAAAATTTCATGAAGCGGGAAAGGAAAACTATTTATCAGATAGATTTGCGACACCTAGGTTTGATTGAATGTATTGAGCAACCTTCAAGGCCTTGATTCTCGAAGTTGCGGATGATTCTCCCCTAAAACCCTTGTAGACAACTTTTAAAGCAGCTATCGGTTCACCGTTTCTATCTTCCAAGGGTAAGGTTACCGTGGTGATTCTATTTTTACCTCTTGCACGATAGGTGTTCTTATTGGCTATGGCATCACTTTCTTCTTTTCCTCCTTTTAAACCCAATTTTTCGCTTTGACTGGAGGCAATATTGACAGGAAATCCATCAGTTTCTTCTATTGTGTAAAGTGAGATCTCATTAAAATCTGGATATCTATCGGCAGCCATATTGACCAACCGCTGCCCCATGGTTATGAGCGGGGTGTAATCTAATCGAAGGTCGTGAAAATGTGTTATAGAATCTGACTTCGTCCAAATGCCGACCAATCCCTTGTCAAAAGCATAATCTTCAACAGGAGCTTGAAATGCTTTTTCGCCATTTAACCAAGACTGGAAATTTGCCCCTTTTGCTTGCACTTTCAGATCAACCCATTCACCGACAGGAATTTTTACCTCTGGACCAAAAGGATCGCCCCTGAGCCCTTGAAAATATTTATAAAATCTCAAAGTAGCATCTTTCGCTGAAGCTCGGATGACGTAATAATTTTCCGGATCTACATATCGAAAGCATATCCCGGCCATTTGACTGACCAAACCCGATTCAATTTTAAATTTTAAAGAGAAAGTAAAGTCTTTGCATAGAGCATCTGAATACACCAGCATCGGGAAATGCTCCCGGTGAGAAATTTTAGCGGTCTGAGCAACCACTCTGGCTTTGACTGTTTTGAGTCCAGTATTCCCATCTGCTATACCTGGCGCCAATGAGGGAACGTCATCAACAAGGATTTCCCATTTACCCTGCATATTACTGAACCCGCCAGTCGATGCCTGCCAGCCTGATGGTTTTTCACCAATGGGATGTGATAGGAAATCAAAAAGGATTAAATCAGCCTTAATCTGGATCGCCTGCAAAGCAAAAAAACAGATTAATACTAATGAGAGCTTTTTTTTCATTTGTCTTATTAGACTATTTTCAGCATCAAAGGATTCTATTATTTTTTTCTCGCGCCTCATTTTTGAATTAGGTCATTATAATCATATGCAACTCAGGTCACATTTCCAAGGACTTCGGTCCGTAAGTGTCGCATTGTCAGTATTTTTATTACTGGTATTACCAATGTCACCATCAATTTATGGTCAGAATGAAGATGAAATAACGATAGGAGTCATTCCGGGAGCACTCAAATTTAACGTGACAAAATTCGAGGTCCACGCTGGGTCCGAAGTCAGCATAACCTTTAATAATAATGGGTTAATGCAGCATAATATTTTATTTGTGAAGCCTGGCAAAGCAGATGAAATTATGAATCAGGCCATGGCATTGGGTGCTGGAGGGCTTGACAAAAATTGGACTCCAGAGTCAGAGGCCATCATTAAAAGTATCCCCCTAATTGATGCTGGTAAAATTTATAAAACTAAATTCAAAGCGCCTCTAATGACTGGAGATTACCCATACATATGCACATTCCCAGGTCATGGATTAATTATGAGAGGAGTCATGACCGTAAAGGAAAAGACGGATTTAATAAATGAACCCCAGAAAGCAGAATCCCAGTCTATTAAAGTCAGAAATAATCTTGAGGGAGTTACTTACACCAATAAACCAGAAGGCACACCTCAAAAACCATACCTAATAAGAACATTCATGCCCGACCCCGGAATAGACGAGGCGGTCTTCAAAAATCACGGTAAAGGCTTAGTCGCCAACAAGTATTCGCCAAATATAGGGGATGACGTGGAAGGAAAAGTTCAGCCTATTGACGGTATTCCCTCGGCTTTTGGTATTAACTATGGGAAGTCACTGTCTATTTGTTGGGATACTACCGAATGTCGCCTCCTTTACGCATGGAGTGGTGGATTTTTAAACATGGATGCTTACTGGGGCGAAAATGGTGGAGGTGGGAGAAAAAGTTTTGATTACGTCCCCCGGTTAGAAGGAGAAATTAAATTTAAAGCAGATGGCTCTCACCCACTCAAAATTGGCGGAATGCGAGCTACCCCAAAGTTTTTAAAGTTGGAGCTGAAAAAAAATATTCCATTTTTTCACTACGACTATGGCGGCGGTGAAATTCAAGAATCCTTCAAAATTATTGATGGCGATAAATATGAACTTTATATCCGATTAGCGGCACCGGAGGATAAACACTTGGCGTACAAATTGCCAAACGCGTTAAAACGACATGTTATATCAGTGAATGGCAAAAAAATGAGTTCATCTAAAGACATCGTTTTACGATGCAAAGCCGACCACAAAAAATCATTCAAAATTATCTTAGCAAACAAATAAATTTAAAACACCATGAGGATTATTGATTTTAATCTAAGAAACTTTACGGCGCGTTATTTGGTATCAACACTTCTGATCTCGGCATTTTTGTGTTGTTTCGGGCACGCCATGCCCAGCGATTACTACAAAGTAGAAGACATAGGTTTACCTAAGGACATCGCTCCAGAAATTGGCGGTCTGGCCTTCAATTCCAAGGGTGAATTAGTGGTTCTCTTGAGAAGGCATGGAATCCTTATAGGCACACCTACCAACAACCCAAATTCCGTCAAGTGGCGGACATTTTCCGATATGTCAATGCACAACCCAATGGGACTGTTGTTAGAATCAGACCACAGCATGCTTGTTCCACAGATGGCCGAGCTAACCCGAATAGTCGACACAAACAAAGATGGTGTCGCTGATACTTACGAAAATGTTTCAAGTGCTTTTGGCTTGAGTGGAAATTACCATGAAACAACGGGAGGTCCGGTTCCTGATGGTAGAGGCAATGTTTTTCTTGCCGTAGGTACAGCCTCTCATAATGGCCCAGTTTTTAAGCACACCCAAGGACAATTTAGCGCTATCGGCAGAAGGGGCCGCAACTATTCGGCGGTGGAATATCGAGGCTGGGTCGTAAAAATCACTCCAGAGGGCGAACTCCTTCCTTGGGCCAGTGGATTTAGAGCAAATAATGGAATAGCCTTGAGAACAGATGATTCGCTATGGGTAACCGACAATCAGGGTGACTGGCGTGGAACATCCCCTATTTATCATGTCAAAAAAGGCGGATTTTATGGACACCCATCGAGTTTGGTATGGGACGAGAATTGGAAGCAAGGCGACCCATTGAAATATCCAATTGAAAAGTTGGATAAAATGAGAACGCGAGCTGCGGTGCTTCTTCCACAAGGGGAAATGTGCAACTCTCCAGCAGAGCCCATATTCGACATCAATAATGGAAGATTCGGACCATTCCACGATCAAATGTTTGTTGGGGACATAGCAGGACGCAGAATACTGCGCGTCATGCTAGAAAAAGTGAATGGTGAATATCAAGGCGCTTGCGTCAAATTTATTGAGAACAGTGGATTGAGGGGAGGTAATAATAGATTCGTATGGAGCCCCGATGGAGCATCTCTCTATGTCGGGCAAACCTACCGGGGATGGGGAAGACCAGAGGAAGGCCTGCAAAGAATAACATTTCAAGGAAAAAACCCATTCGAAACTCAATCCATAAATCTTACCAAAAAGGGATTTAAGCTAAAATTCACCCAAAAGGTTGATGCAAAAACCTTTACAAATACAAACAACTACCAAGTTGAATCTTTTCACTATGACTATGGGCATAAATACGGAAGCCCAAAAAGAGACGTGAAGCCAATAAATGTAGAAAGAGTCGAAATGGTCGGTAACGGTGATGCGATTCAATTAGACTTGAATCAACTTGAGGCTGAAAAAATTTACATGATAAAGATGACCAACATGAATTCTCTATCCGGTCAGCCTCTTCTTCATGCAACAATATTTTACACGTGTAACCACTTGCGGAAATAGCAAATTAACAGATAGTTGACCTGGAAGCAGCTGGTGACAACAATTGCGGACAGGGGTTTTTCAAAATCGAAAGATTCAAATTCCATTATCGCATACATCCTTGGAAGTTTTTAAAAAGATTTCCCAACGTGTAGAGGAATAACTCACCGCTCATTTAAGAGATTTGAAATTATGTCAAGCATCTGATTTTCGGAATCTAGGTTCAGCCGCTGAGGCTTAAATTAAAATTTAAAAAAGTGTCTAAAAAAGATAACGCTCCCAAAACGTTAAAAGGGTTCACAATCGTAGTTATTCTCGCAGCGGTGGGATATTTCTTATTTCCGCGCAACGGAGATGCCGACAGCGTCACGTTCAAAGCAATCCGCGGCCCCATGAATATAAGTGTTATCGAAGGTGGCACCATCGAAGCGACTCAATCACAGGTGATCAAGTCGCAAGTGGAGGGTAGAGAAGGGGTCACTATTTTGAAATTAATCGAAGAGGGATACCAAGTAACTGAGGATGACGTCGCAGAGGGACTGGTTTTAGTGGAATTAGATTCCTCTCTTATAGTTGAAAGAATCAGATCTCAGGAAACCGAAGTCCAAGGTGAGCTAGCCAATGTGATGGAATACGTGAAGCAGCGCGAGATAAGAGAAAGCAAAAACATAAGCAGTATAAAAACAGCTAGTGTTCAAGCTAAATTCGCCAAGATGGACTTCATGAAATATTTAGGTGAGGCTGCCGCCGAAAAAATTCTTAAAGAAATCGGACTGACAGAGGAAACAGTAGACGCTGCAGCCGATGAAGCTGCAGCAAGCGGAATGTCCATGTTTTCTAATAGTCTTCTTGAAGCAGCAAATACTAATGCCGATGGGAAATCCGAGGCAGCCTTGCTCGGCGGCCTAGATGATGCATCTACCCTCGTCGAGAACTGGGAAGCCACCAACGAAAAAGACCTTTTACCTGAAATTCGTGATTTTAATGTGGACTTCAGTGTCTTCACACAAGATGGGAATGAAGAATTACTTGGGGATGGAGACGCCCGGCAAGAACTCAGAAAACTCAAAGATGCTGTCCTCATTGCTGAGGCTGAATTTGCACTGACAAAAAAAACATACGAGGGGGGTATCCGACTCGCAGAAAAAGGTTTCATGACGCCAAATGAACTGCAGAATAAAAAAATAGAATTCGAGAAAAGTAAAAATTCTGTAGCATCAGCAAAGGCAAACCTTGACCTTTTCAAAACTTACAGCATACAGAAAGAAGCGGAACAATATCTCCTAGGCTATGAACAAGCATTGATGACGCTAAGTCGAGCCAAAAAAGACGCCATAGCGGAGATGGCGGATAGTGTTGGCGACCTTAATCGTGCACAAAGGGGTTATCGATGGGAGAAATGGCAACTTGATGACTTGAGACGGCAATATGCAGCCTGCACAATCAAAGCTGAAAGGCCTGGTCTCGTTGTTTATGGCGACGGAAGAGACAGATGGGCACCCGATGAAGTCATCAGGGAAGGTGTAAAAGTTCGACAACGCCAGGCCATAATAACAATTCCCGACATGCGCCATATGGCGGTAAAAGTCCGTATTCATGAGTCACAAGTCAAAAGAGTAAAAAATGGAATGCCTGTGGAAATAAAGATTGAAGCTGAGCCGAGCAAAAGACTTACGGGGATTGTAAGTAGCGTCGGGGTTTTGCCAGATTCTGAAAACAGAAGGTTTAATCCAGACCAGAAAGTTTATAAGACAACGATTGAAATTGATGGTGTCCATGAGTGGATTAAACCAGGTATGGCAGCTGAAGCAGATATTAGCATAAATGTTTTAGAAAATGTTGTTCAGGTTCCATTACAATCTATTTATAACCACAAAGGGGTTAATTATTGCTGCGTTGATACATCCTCCGGAATTGAAGTCCGAAAAATTGAGGTTGAGGATTACAACAATCGCTTTGCCGCTATAAAATCCGGATTAAAGGAGGGTGAGATCGTGCACCTGCAGCGACCGCAGAATTTGGATTTAAGCAAACTGGAAGAAATACCAGAGTCTGTGATAGATGAACCCACCCAGGTGACTAAAGTAGAATAAGATTTTATTCCGATGCTTCCGAACTTCATCTCGAAGCTATCCCACACCATAAAACTCGGGATAAAAAGTTTGATGCTTCACCGCCTGCGCTCGATTCTTACAACCTTAGGAATGGTCTTCGGTGTGGCTTCAGTGATTGCAATGCTAGCTATTGGCGAGGGAGCCAATTATGAAGCAGATCAACAAATCCAAGAACTTGGGAGTCAAAACATCATCCTCCGCACAGTCAAACCGCCTGAGGAACAAGAGAAAAAACAGAGACAAGGTAGCTACATTATTCAATACGGGCTTACCTATGAAGATGTCTTAACCATCAGGGAAACCATCCAGGGCATTACTCTCGTCGTTGAGGATAGAAAGGAGAGAATGAAGGCTTACAATGACCGTCAAAACTTACTCATCGAGATGGTAGGCACCGTGCCCTGGTATGGAGAATTGAGGACGTTGCAAATCAGTGATGGTCGATTTCTTCTTGAGAGGGATTTGGCTGAAGACGCGCGAGTCTGTGTTATTGATGAAGAGCTGGTTAAAACACTTTTTCCCATTCACAAAGTGATAGGAAATACTATTAGGCTAGGCCGGCATTATTTTGAAGTCGTTGGAATTTTGGAAAAAAAGAAATCTCAAAAACCGAAAAAAATTCAAACTGCAGCGACGGAAAATGATTCCCAGCTCGAGGAGTCAGAAGTCCCCCCTCGAGTATTTATACCTATCTCCTCAGCAAAAAAGTATTTTGGCGAAACTAATGTTAAGAGGATTGGATCTTTTTTCCAAGCTGAAGCAGTTGAGCTCCATGAAGTCACATTGAGGGTTGAAGAGCTGAAAGAAGTAGAGAGTATAGCTGAAGCTATAAAAGCTCGTTTATCGACAACACACGACAAAAATGATTTTGAAGTCGTTGTTCCATTAATGCTTATGAGGCAAGCCATGAGAACGAAGCGGATTTTTACGACGGTGCTAGGTTCAATAGCTGGCATATCCCTTCTTGTTGGAGGAATTGGAATCATGAATATCATGCTAGCTAGTGTCTCTGAAAGAACAAAAGAGATAGGTATTCGCCGGGCATTAGGTGCCACACAAAAAGATATACTTTCTCAATTCATGACTGAAACGACTGTTCTCGCCTGTGTTGGCGGCCTTTTAGGAGTATCACTGGGGATGATCATTCCTTGGGTAGTTGGCTCTGCCACAGACATGACAACGATTGTGACCTGGTGGTCACCAATCCTTGCCTTTTCCGTTTCGGCAGCAACGGGACTATTATTCGGGATCTATCCAGCTAATCAGGCAGCTCAACTCAGTCCTGTAGAAGCGATCAGGTCGGAGTAAATGATTTCTTTATATTTAGAGTTTAATGTAAGGGTTAGATTATAAGATTATCAAATTAGATTGCGAGTCAGGTGACGAAAAGTTCCATAAAATTATTAGATAAATTTGGCCTAGCGGTGATGGTGGCATTTACCTTTATTGTCGGATTATCGGGATGCTCAACGAGCGATTATAAGCGCAGAGCAGATAGAGAGGCCGCGCAGTTGATAGCTGAAAAATCTCCGTCTGTTCCTAATATGGATCCTGATTTTGAATTGGTTGATTTAGATCCCGTAGTCCTCGATGCGCTCCCTGAATTTACAAAACGGGAGGTTTTTCTTGGCCCAACAGGTGAGTCGGAGATTGGAGCCAGAGTAATCTCACTAGAAAAAGCTATCGAATTTGCGACGATGTATAATCGAAATTATTTAACTCAAAAAGAGGACCTCTACCTTCAAGCGCTGGACCTTTCTCTGGCACGTTTTGAATATACCCCGATATTTGGCAGTGGCAGTTCAGTATCCTATGATGACCGACAGCGCATTGTTCAGGATACTCAGACCGGAATCGATCGTATCACGAGAGAAAAAACAGTCTCCAGCAGCTCTGGTATTGGCTTTAATTGGCTCCTGCGAACTGGTGGGCGCATAGCTACAGACTTTACTACAGATTTTGTCAAATTTATCTCAGGCGATTCCAGTTGGGCAACTTCATCTTCGCTTGGGGCTACTTTCAGTCAACCATTATTGCGAGGTGCTGGATATCGCATTGCCATTGAAAATTTAACCCAATCCGAGAGAAATCTCCTCTACGCTTTGAGGGATTTCACCAGGTTCAGAAAGGAGTTCACCGTTGCCATTGTGTCGCGCTACTACGAAGTTTTACAAAATCGGGATCGGGCCAGGAATGCTTATCAGGGTTATGAGAGTTTCAAGATAAGTGTTGAAAGAAGTGAAGCGCGGGCAGCCGAAGGTGAAACACCTCTTTCAGAGCTAAACCGATTGAAGGAATCTCAACTTTCAACTGAGCAAGGATGGATCAGTGCCATAAGGAATTATCAGCTCTCCAGAGATCGCTTCAAAATCGAACTCGGCATTTCAATGGACTCGAATCTCGTTCTTGATGAAAAGGAATTGAATAATTTGGAAATTCACCATCCCAGCATTTCAGCAAAAGAGGCCATAATGGCCGCTGATAAAATGCGACTGGATCTTGAAAATGTTCGAGATAGGTTGGTCGATTCAGAACGAAAAATCAATGTTGCAGCAGATGGTCTTCAAGCAGATCTCAATGTCAATCTCTCAGGAAACATCGCAAGCAGTCCAGGAAATGGATTAAGATTACCTGATCCCAAGCAAAGGTCCTGGGCTGCCTCACTGGGGCTCGACCTTCCCATCAACCGGAAAAGGGAACGCAATAATTATCGATCAGCGCTGATTTCGTTTAATCGCGCTCAAAGACAATACGACCAGTTCGTCGACCAAATGAAACTCGATCTCCAAGATGGCTGGAGAAACTTGCAGCAAAGGAAAAGAGAATTTGAAATCAGTGAAATCAGAGTGGAGCTCAGTCGAAACCGAAGAGAAGAAGAATTACTAAAAAGAGAATTGGGCTTCGGACTGGCCCTCGACCTTGTGGATGCCCAAAACGACCTAATAAACTCCCAAAATGAAAGAACAAGCGCACTGGTGAGTCACACCATTGCAAGGCTTGGTTTTTGGAGGGACATGGGAATTTTATTTATAAAACAAAATGGCCAGTGGGAGGAACTCGAGTTCGAATCAATTCAATAAGTCATTCTTGGCCAGAATTTTGGAGTTCCACCACCCTTCATCATTTTGTTAATTGTCCAGTCTTTCGTCAGTCATCCCACTAAACACGAGAAATCGTAAATAATGAGGCTTTGTATTGTTTCCAATTAGTCACTTGACCGGCATGGTGATTTCGTGTAATTCTTTATAAATACAGATGAAAAGTCGCTTTGTTCGGCGTCAGATGTAGTCGGATGTTCTCTGAACAGACCGGCTTTTTTATTTCGTAATTTTAGCAGGAATAGGAAAATGAGCCCACAAGACCTGATAGCAACATTAGATTACTTGGAAAAGGAAAAAGGTATTGATAAAGAATACCTCATTTCAGCAATAGAGGATGCCTTGGTCGCAGCCTCCAAAAAAGCTGTAGGCCCAGGGCGTGAATTGCGTTGTTCAATCAATCCAAAGTCTGGCGAAATCAAAGCTTATGCCAAGCTAATCGTTGTCGAGAAGGTGGAAGATAAGCACGATGAAATTTCGGTGAATCGAGCCAGGGAAATCAACCCATATGCTGAAGTAGGCCAGGAAATTGAGGAGGAAGTTGACCCAGAAAGATTTGGTAGGATCGCTTCTCAATATGCTAAACAAGCCATTTCAACAGCAATTAAGCGAGCTGAGAAAATGATCATTTACACCCAATTTAAAGATAGAGTTGGGGAAATTGTCAGCGGTCAGGTAAGAAGATTTGAGAGATCAGATGTTGTAATAGATCTCGGTAAATTTGAAGCCATTCTCAGCAAACGAGAAAGAGTTCACAATGAGGACTATTCGATCGGCGAGACAGTGAGATGTTTTGTTAAAGCTGTAGAAAACCATCCGAACCACGGCCCGGAGATCATTTTGTCGAGATCAGACCCGAATTTCGTGATCAAGCTCTTCCAGGTTGAAGTAAGCGAGATCAGCGATGGAACAATCGAAATTAAAAATATAGCACGCGAGCCGGGATACAGGACCAAAATAGCGGTTCACTCCAATGATGACAAGGTTGACCCTGTGGGAGCATGTGTAGGGATGCGAGGACAGAGGGTTAAAAACATTGTCAGAGAATTGAACAATGAAAAAGTGGACATAATCCGCTGGGATCCTGATATAAAGAAATTTCTAGCTAATGCCCTCCACCCAGCTCTCATTCACAATTTTAGGGCAGATCCAGATTCGAACAGAATCCAGATAGAGGTGGATGACGAACAATTTTCACTGGCAATAGGGAGACACGGGCAAAATATTCGTCTGACATCCAAATTGACAAAATGGAATGTGGACGTTCAACCAGTCCAAAGCTCAAATCCACAATTCGGGGAACAGGTCCAAGAAGCTATCGATGCATTATCAAAAATCCCTGGAATTACGTCAGAAATCGCTCAACTTTTAGTAACATCTGGCTTCAACACATACGCCGCATTAGCAGAATTTTCAGAAGAAGAATTAAAGTCAACTTTCGAAGAAATAGAGCCACTACAAGAGCACGCTAATACAATTATTCAAGCGGTTCAAAACGAAACCGAACGCAGGAAACTGCTGGACGGCTGAAATTTATGTAAATTCAGTCATGTCCAGTCTACAATCCATTTATTTATGGCAGCATCAAGACTGCCACAAAAATCAGTTTATTAATTTTCAGAAATTTGATTTATTAAAGAACCGCGATAATCCCGGTTGATGCCAGAAACGAACTGGCTTTTCCGCAATAGTATTTGGTTAATATGCCAGTCCGTATCTACGAAATAGCAAAAAAATTAGGGGTCGATAACAAATTAGTGCTGGCGAAAGCCAAGGACATGGGCATCCAGAATGCCAAGACACCCTCGAGCTCAGTCGACAAAATCACAGCGGAATATCTTGAAAAAGAGCTCTCTGCAGAATTTAAAAAAGCCAGCGAATCCCCTGAGAAAGAAAAAAAACCAGCCTCAAAGACGACTAAGAAAAAAGCCGGTCCCAAGCTGATCTCAGATTCGGAGGAAAAACCAACTGGTGAAAAAGATAATTCAGACGAGGAAACCAAGACCTCAGATGAAGCCACGGCTGCATCAACCAATGAAGATTCGGATGAGAAGGCTAAACCAAAGGAACCAGCCAAGCCTCGGATTGGAGAAAAGATTGGCTTCATCAACCTGAGTCCAGGTTCAAGTCGTACTCGCCCTGAAAAAAAGAAAAAAGAAAAACCCGCCAAGAAAAAAGACGGGCCAGCTGGAAGGACATCTCCCGGTCACAGCAAAGATGCAAAAGCTCCAGCAGGTGGCCAACAGGACAGGTTCGGATCCAGAGACCGGGATAGGGGGCGTGGTCGTGATAGAGATAGGGGTGGAAGCCGTCAAGGTAATGACGGAGGTCGCCCTCGCCCAGACCGCGGTGACAGCAGACAAAAACAACAACCCAAAAAACCAAAATTTACAGCTTCTCCAGATGCCCCTCTTCTGACTATGAAGCCGCCTATCATGGTTCGTTCTTTGGCTGAAGAACTAAAGCTGAAGCCATTCCAGCTGATTAGCGATTTGATGCAGTTGGGTGTCTTTGCGAATGTGAGTCAAAGCATCGAAGAGGAAATTGCCGTTCAGGTATGCGCGAAGCACAATGTCCGCTTCGAGGTCGAAAAACGAGATAAAAGAAAAGGCTTTGTCCTAAGTAAGAAAAAGGTCGTTCTTGATAAGGAGGATAAAGCTGAAGACCTAAAAGCGAGAGCCCCCGTCATTACAATTATGGGGCACGTTGATCACGGTAAAACTACCCTGCTCGACTACATCAGAAAATCAAATGTTGTCGGCGGCGAAGATGGGGGCATTACTCAACATATAGGAGCGTATACGATTGAAGTTCCGAATCCAGAGAACGAAAAAGACCTGAAGCAAATCACTTTCTTGGATACACCTGGCCACGCGGCCTTCAGTGCCATGCGTGCTCGGGGAGCTGATGTTACAGACATTGTCATCTTAGTTTGTGCGGCTGACGATGGGATAATGCCTCAAACTCGTGAAGCTTTAAACCATGCGAAGGCAGCAGAGGTTCCCATCATTATTGCTGTGAACAAGTGTGATGCCCCAAACGCAAATTCACAAAAAGTCAGACAAGAATTCCAAGGTCTTGGCTTAGCCCCCGAAGAATGGGGTGGTGAGACTATTTTTGTAGATGTTTCAGCCCTCAAAGGTGACGGCGTCCAGAATTTATTATCCATGATTCTGCTCCAAGCAGAAATCATGGAGTTGAAAGCGAATCCCAATAGATCTGCGGTAGGAAACGTCGTTGAATCGGGTGTTGAGCAAGGTGGTCCAACTGCCACTGTGCTTGTCAGAAAAGGAACCCTTAAGCCAGGTGACGTCATGGTCTGTGGCACTAATTGGGGAAAAGTAAGAGCTCTAATAGGGCACGATGGATCACGCCTAAAATCGGCAGGGCCATCGTCCGCAGTCAAAGTTTTAGGACTGAATGGAGCACCCGAAGCGGGCACAGAATTTAATATTGTCAAAAAGGAACGGGAGGCTCGCAACTTAGTCGAAGAAAGGGAAGAGTCTGAAAAGAACAAAGTCGAAATCGCCAAGAAGAAAAAGACTTTGGAATCCTTTTTCCAGCAAATGCGCACTTCCGATGAGAAAATCTTGAATCTGATCATAAAATCGGACACCCAGGGTTCGTTAGAAGCCATTGCAGACTCGCTGGATAAAATAGAATCCAATAAGGCCAGTGTGAAAATCATCCACAGTGGCGTAGGCAGCATCACCGAATCTGATATTCTTTTGGCATCAACTTCAGAGGCCATTGCCATTGGCTTTCATACCCGACTTGACTCTGGTGCCACTTCCCTGGCCAAACGGGAGGGCGTCCAAATCAAACAATATACAATCATCTATGAGCTCATGGATGAAGTTGAGGACGCCTTGACAGGCCTCCTTGAGCCCGAACTCAAAGAAATTGTTACAGGATCAGCAGAAGTTCGCCAGGTCTTTAACCTATCTAAGGGAGGGGCTGTAGCTGGCTGTTATGTCAAAGACGGTAAATTTAAAAAAGGAAAAGTCAGAGTCCTCAGGAAAGGTGAAAAAATCCATGAAGGAACAACTTCATCGCTGCGCAGATTCCAAGATGAAGTTAATGAGATAAGAAATGGTATGGAATGTGGTATTCGAATCTCCGATTTTGCACACTATGAAGAAGGAGATATTCTTGAAAGCTTCATTATTGAGAAAGTTGCTAGCAAGCTATAATACCCTTCTGTTTTTAGATTAAAAAAACGAACGCCATATAACTTTTACAATCAACATTCGAAATTTCGAGCTATATATCCATTGAAATCATGGGAGCCAATCGTTTAGATCGAGTTCGTGAAATGCTCAAGAGAGAGCTAGGAGAAATAATCCGGCAGCAGCTCCCTGTTGATCAAGTTGGGATTGTCACAGTCAACTACGTTGATGTTTCTTCGGATCTTCACTCAGCGGCGGTGTTTATTAGCACGATTGGCTCTTCCAGGCAAAGATCTGATTCACTCAAATTGCTAAGATCAAAAACAAAACTCATTCAAGGTATTCTTGCTCGATCTATAGTTTTAAAACACAGTCCAAAACTAAAATTCTTTACCGATGAATCCATTGAAAAAGGTGATAAAGTTTTAGAAATCCTTGATGAACTCGATAAGGAATCTTTGGAAGACACAAAGATGGATGACCTAGATTAGTTCAAAAAGCTTCGCACGATTTGATTTTAGTCCAGCCCAGATAATCTATTCGATTCATCGACGATTTATATTTTCTGAATGAAAGAACAACCACAGCTTAACGGTATTCTCCTGGTAGATAAGCCAAAGGATTTTACCTCGCACGATATAGTCAGTATCGCTAGAGGTGCACTTGGGACAAAAAAAGTTGGTCATTGTGGCACCCTGGATCCAAATGCGACTGGGCTACTTGTATTAGTAGTGGGAGTGGCGACAAAATTTTCGAATCAACTTACCGGCTCTGACAAGACATACCAAGGAATTATCAGACTAGGGATCGCAACAACCACATATGATAGTCAGGGGGAAATCACGGATGAGAAGGAAGTCCCGGATCTCAGCACTGACGAAATTCAATTACTCAGCAAGGAATTCACAGGCGAGATTTCTCAAATCCCACCCATGGTTTCAGCAATAAAGAAAGATGGTGTTCCCTTATACAAATTGGCCCGCAAAGGTATGGAAGTTGAGCGAGAGCCTCGGATAGTCACAATAAGTAAATTTGAAATACAAGATTTCAAATCTCCAGATATAACATTTGAAGTCGATTGCTCAAAAGGTACATATGTAAGGTCCTTGGCTTTTGACCTTGGTAAAATAATAGGAACAGGTGCCCACCTTTTGGAACTGCGACGAACAAAGTCGGGTAAATTTAATGTCGCTGATGCTATAGACGGGAAAGAACTAAAAACAATACCTCGAGAAGAAGCCCGACAGAGATTGATAACAATCTCTGAGCTTCTGGAAATCTATACACCAGAGGAGCTTACTGGCAAAAGGCCGAAAACAACTGCTTTATAGATCCCAGATCAACAATTTCTATGAACTTCATCAACGGATTGAATGAGTTCCAGATCGCTAATGCATCGGATGACTTTCCACTGGCATTAGCTATAGGAATGTTTGATGGAGTCCATCTAGGCCATCAAGAAGTCATATCATTTACCAAAAAAAAATCTCAAGAACTCAGCAGCAAATCAAAATGTGCTGTTTTTACTTTCGACAAGCATCCAGCCTCCATATTTAGACCCGAAGCAAAGCCAGACCTTATCTACCCGTTAGATAAGCGTATAGAGTGCTTAGAAGCATCAGGAGTTGATTACGTTTTCGTCATAGATTTTGATCCTGTGCTTTGTCGCTTATCAGCAAGAGACTTTATTTCCACACTCACCAGGACACTTCCTAACTTGAAGGAGATCTGTGTTGGTCGAGATTTCGGATTCGGGCACAGGCGGGAAGGCGATATTGAAAAATTAAAAGAGTTTTCGAATACATTCCAATTTAAAGCACATGAAGTGCCTGCATTCCAGTTGGACAATCAAAACATTAGTTCCACACTCATAAGAGATCACATTAAAAATGGCTTACTCGATAAGGCAAGTGCACTTATTGGCAGGCAACTAACGATTTCAGGAAAGGTGATCAAAGGACGGCAGGTTGGTAGAACTATAGGATTTCCAACAGCAAATATCGATGCCAAAGGATTATGCCTGCCTCCATTCGGTGTTTACTCAGGATTTTGTACGATCGGCGATCGGAAAACCCTTCGATTACCAGCCATCATGAATATCGGCCTGCGACCAACCATATCTGCAGGAGATACAATCGACGCCCCATCTCTCGAAGTCCACATACCTGATTTCAATAAAAATATCTATGGCGAAAACCTAGAATTTTCCTACGACCAATTCATCCGCTCAGAAATAAAATTCAGGTCTTTAGAAGATTTAAAATCTCAGATTGAGAAAGACATCCAATCTATTAAAAGTCTCGAAAATTGATTAGTTATTCTAATCAATGCTTTCATCAGGCATCCACCCCTTTCTTAGGGTTAGATGTCACAGCCGCAACAAACTCATATTTTGTCACTCAAATCATAACATCTGAAAAGAGCTAAGGTGACTTATTTATTCGGGGGGATAAATGAAAGCTGAGGTGTCGCCATGTCTTTTAAGGCGTTTTTCTGATGAGGGCAATCATTACTCCTTGGGTCACGAGCTCTTCAGCTGGAAGTAGATCCGGATAGGCAGGATTTTCAGCACGAAGGTATGGTTTCTTGTCGATTTCAACGTAAGTTTTGAGGGTACTTTCTCCATCGATGAGTGCGGCTACAACATCCCCATTTTTGGGGCTCACCCCATGCTCTAGAACAACAACATCCCCTTCGAGAATATGCCTCTCGATCATCGAATCACCCTGCACTTCTAGAGCAAAAGTTCGTGGGGTTGGTTTGACGCCTATGCATTCTAAATTAACGCTGAGACATCCTTGGTTGTCCTGGGATTTGGATTGGGGCAAACCGGCTGGAATAGAACCAAAAACTGGGATTTCAGAAATTTGGGATCCTGAAGTGCGCGTCGTATGACCAAAATGCACTCCTCCAGATTGCACCCTGCTTACGGCAGGGTTTGAGTTCGACTTGGATTCAACATCCTTCAAAAGCAACTGGATTGAGCGGGCTTTTCCATTTTTACGACTCAAAAACTTCTTTTTTTCTAGGGCTCTGAGATGATCGAGAGCAGCAGTTTTACTGCCCCATTTAAATTCAGAGGCAATTTCTTGAGCCGTAGGGGCATAGCCATTCTCACTTAAAAAACTACTTATATATCTCAAAACTTTTTCCTGAGATTCTGTCAATCCTTTCATATATTTATCTCACGCAAACCACAACTCGCTGCTAACACTGTTTCTATGGTCAGTAGTATTGCCCCCTACGCATCAACTGACAACTGAATTTTTAAAATTATTTCTTTAATGACCTAAATTTTCTCCAAGTTATTCCGTAACAGTATCTTAACGAACAGAATAAAGCAATCGACCAATCGTATAAGAGTCTCCTCTACCGGGCATAATTTCAAAGAATTATTTTAACCTAAAGATGAGCTATTAGCACCATGAACAACGACTTAAACAAGACATTGAGATTAGGAATCGATATCCACAACAGGAAATATAAAGTCGCCTATTATCATGAGGAGATGACCGATGACCAAATCGAAGAAGAAATGGCCCCAAGACAGTTTCTCGATTGGGTCAAAAGCCATGCAGAAACCGGGAAAAAGATCTATAGTTGCTATGAAGCTGGTCCGCTAGACTGCACTCTTCACCTAGACCTAAAAAAACTAGGCGTTGCCAATCGGCTTATCCGTTATAAAAACTGGGATAAACAAAATGATGAAGTCACACCCACAAAATACTCAGCGTCGGAACTATTAGAAATAACCTGTGCCCTTTCATAGTAACTCAATGCTTTGAGAGAAAAATTTTCTAATAAAAAATGGCCCCCATGCGGAGGCCATTTTTTTGTTAATTACATCCCGGATAACATTCAGGGAGAAATTGAGTTCTTTACTTGGATTCTTCGGATGCACCTCCAGAGTCATCACCGATCTTAAGATCGACTGCTTTGTAGCCACCACGAGATTTAAAGTATATCATCAATCCCAAATAACAGATCAGCATGAAGGCTGGGAACACTGTAATTCTTGATAATGCACCCTGGGTTGCTGTCTCTTGAATTTCAGCGATCTCATCTTGAGCCTCTTGAGGAAGTTCTGAGATTTTATCCGCGTCGATCTTTTTATATTCACCCAAAACAAAGTTACCAGTTGCTTCGATGGCTTCATATTCGTCTGGTTTAGCTTTTTGGACTGACTTTGCAATATTGTCTTCCTGAAAATAACCAATGAGTGGAGTTCCTATAATGCCCACCGATAGCATTCCAATACCAGCAATAGCGTTGAGGGTAAGAGCTCCACCTTTCGGACACTGCTCGGAAACAACGCCTAGCATTGTTGGCCAGAAAAAAGTCTTGCCAAATCCATACAAGGTTGCAGCTGCAAAAATGATTGTGATTCCAGATGCTGTGGAGAGCCACAATAGACCTGCAATAGCCAAAGCGGCACTGAATGCAAGAAGACCAAGCGGAGTGAGCTTTTGAACCAAAAAACCCGATGCAAAAGAACGAAGTATCATCATTATGAAAGAAGTATAGACAAGCACCCATGCCGGGTTTGCTTCCGCCTCTTTCATTGGTTCTTCCATAAGACCGGTAATCCATCCATCAGTTCCAAGCTCAGTCACAGCCAATGGCAACATGATAATGATCAGAGCTATCAGGATTGGGTTTCCTAACGAGCGACAATATAGGCCGTAAAGGACACTTGAAATTACAACAAAAGCAATAACAAATGATTGAGGTAAGCTGAAAACAGTGGAAAGCTGAGAGCCTATCAACCATGCAGCGATAGCCGCACCAAAAACCCCAAATTCTGCGAGCATTTCGCGGTAAGATGTACCAGCTTGAACACGTTCGTTAACTGGGAAGGTAGCTTTTGCAAGCATGAAGACATAAACCACAGCAGGGAACACGATGATACCGACGATAATTCTCCAATCGCCTTCGTCAACGATGCCACTCATGAGCATTGTAATGATTCCACCAACGACTAGACCACCGGGCCAACCGGCATGAAGGATGTTGAGCCACTTTGTTTTGTCTTTTCTGAAGAGAGTAGCAACAACAGGGTTGATAAATGCTTCAACTGTTCCATTTCCTAATCCTAGGATAACTGAACCAAAGTAGAGGAAGTTGTAGCCCTTTTTTTGAGCTTCCACTAGAGCATCACCACTTAAACCTTCTACTGAAATTGCTGAATATGCCATTGAAGCCAGCAATCCATAGACCGCATAGCACCCAAAGGAGAAGAACATGGCGAATTTATACCCTATTCGGTCAATGACCAAGCTGAATAAGATAATACTGATAGCGAAGGGCCAGATACCAGCACCGAAGACTTCGCCTATCTGAACATCGTCTAGTCCAAAGTCGGCAGCCCATCGTCCACCATTGCACAGGATAGCCCTCGTTATAAAGGCAAATGATGTAGTAATCAGGGCGATAAAACACCCCCAGAAAACCACTTGATTGTTTTTTGAATTTGCTTCTGACATGAATTGTAGCTTTGTTGGTTGGGTTATTTGATAATATGTTTTTAAAAAAACTTATAATGTAAAGTCTGGTAGGTTGACACGCTCGCCTCCTTTGATTGCGGATTCGTGAGCGCAGATTCCGACACAAGTCCAGTTGGCGGATGTTTTGGCGTTCGGCCAGGGATCCCTGTTTTCTTTCATTGCTTGAATGAATTCGTTGACCATGTGAGGGTGACTTCCTCCATGTCCCCCACCCTGCACAAAGGATAGGTGATCGGCATCTTCAATAGATTGGGTAAATTTACGAATAGGCTCCGGGAGTAGGTGAGCAAAATCAGGGACCTCGACTTTTTCTGGGATTTCAGGTTCAGGTTTCTTGGCAACGTGTAGGATCATGGGATCGTTTTCCACCAGTGTCCATTCGAACGATTTTTTGGATCCGTAGACATCGATACTTTCGCGATATTGGCGAGCGACGTCGTATAAAAATCTCCAAATATGAGCTGTAAGATCAGAGTTTTTAACCTTTATGTGGCACGTCTCAACGGCAAATTTGTTTCCACTCTTCTGGGCGATATCATCCCGAACGGTGCCAGAACCAAAGCAGCTGACGTATTCGGCCAGTCCGTCAACCATACCCAGACAAGGGCTGACCACGTGCGTTGCGTAGTGCATCGGAATCATTTTTTCCCAATAGTCTGGCCACCCGTCCATATCCTGTGGGTGGGATGCTGCAAGATATTGGATCTTTCCGAGCTCACCTCGGTCATAAAGATCTTTGATGAAGAGGTATTCCCTACTGTAGACCACTGTCTCCATCATCATATACTTTTTACCGGTCTCAGCTGTCACCCTAACAATTTCTTCACACTCCTCAATGGTAGTAGCCATCGGGACTGTGCAGGCGACGTGTTTGCCTGCTCTGAGAGCCTTTAGCGACTGAGATGCGTGATCTGGAATGGGCGTATTAATGTGGACAGCATCAATATCTGGATCAGCGAGCAGCTGATCGTAATCAGTGAACCGTTTCTGAATATTGAAGGTGTCACCAATATTTTTGAGCTTTTGCTCATTTCTTTGGCAGATGGCGACTATTTCGGCATCAGGATGAGCCTGGTAAATAGGTATAAATTCAGCGCCGAATCCGAGACCTATGATAGCTATGTTTAATTTTTTTTCGCTCATGTCAGCAATTACCAGCACGCTAAACCAAACCATTTACGGCTGGGCACGCATTGATTTACAAGACGGTGGAGGCAGAATCTCTAACATTGACGACCATTCTGTCAATTCAAAAGTAGCGAGCTCGAGTCTTCCATCGGCAGTGTGATACGTTTGCCAGAGCAAACATCTTCCTTCCAAATATTTAGAAATAAATTTTGCATGCATCGTTGAATTGGGCGCAAAATGATGATAAAAAATAAGTTCATGAGACGACTGAAACCTGTTTTGATTTCATTTGCAGCGATTGGAGCCTTGGTTCTATTGACAAGCGGATGTGGGAGTGTCAGCGCATCTGGGGGGGTGTCACCAGCAACCTTTTTGATGCCGGGCGTTCTATAATACGGCTCGCCAATAATATGCATTCATAGGATTATCAGTAATTACGTCAACAAATGACCCGAAACTAATTAGATTTTCAACGCCGATGCGTTTCCCCTTAGAATTATCACTTAAAATTGCACGTCACATAGTGGCCAACAAAATCCGGAGGACCCCAAAGTTTGCAATGGTCCTCCAGCTGGAGCCGCTTCACACCTGCAACCTGACCTGCACCGGCTGCGGCCGAATCCGGGAATATTCTACTTCCCTTAAAGACATGATGAGCCTCGAAGAGTGCCTTGGTGCAGCGGAAGAATGCAAAGCCCCAATGGTTTCGATTTGTGGTGGCGAACCGCTCATTTACCCCAAGATTGAGGAATTAGTGGATGGAATTTTGGACCAAGGGAGAATTGTCTACATTTGTACAAATGGCATGTTCATGCGCCGGAAAATGATTGACTATCTGGCGGCCAGTTACACCCCGAGCCTCGAACAAAAACTCGATTCTTTGAAACAGGATGACCTGATCAACGACAAAGATATTGAGAAAATCCGGAAAGGTAAGAATGACAAACGTCCTGTTATTAGCCCAACCAAATGGATGTATTGGAACGTCCATGTGGATGGATTGGAATATACTCACGATTTAATAGTCGAGCGCGAAGGTGTCTTTAGAGAATGCGTGCAGGCTATAAAAATGGCGAAGGCTTTGGGATATCAGGTTGCGACGAATACCACCGTATACAAAGAGACTGACGCCGAGGAAATCGAACAGATGTTCCAGTATTTCTCCTCAATGGAAGTGGATGGGCATACGATTTCACCCGGGTATGATTACGATGCAGCGAAAGAAGACATGGTAAAAAGACTAGGCAAAGATCCTGGCGAATTTTTCCTGACTCGTGATATGACGCGAGAAAAGTTTAAGAAGATACAGGAGTGGGGACGCTTGTTCACTATATTCGGCACTCCCGTTTATCAGGAATTTCTTGAAGGAAAGCGGGAACTGACCTGCACAGCCTGGGCTATACCGACCCGAAACATTCGAGGGTGGAAAGCCCCTTGCTACCTCATGACGGATGGGCATTATCCGACCTACCAGGGTATGCTCGATAATGTCGATTGGGAAAAATATGGCGTAGTTGACGGCGTGGCAAGGGATTCTCGATGTGAGAACTGTATGGTCCACTGCGGATATGACCCAAGCGGAGCTCTTGGAACAAATTATCAATCCGGCGATAATTGGAAGAACATTAAATACAATTTCGGTCCCAAGCCTAAGCCTTTTACACCCGGAAAATTTGTAAAGGCCTTCAATGGTGTTTCTTCCGGAAAAGGTCATTTGTCGCAGGCCAAATCTGCGATCCGCGCCTCTGCTGAAAAAGAGGAATCCGGCACCTGTGGAGACAATGAACCTAAGTGCGAAGAAACCAGCAAATAGACCAAGTCCTATTTATTGAATCTATTTCGGTCAAATTTATCAAAATTATTGTTTCCAACTACTAAGTATCACCTATGCTCGAATATAGGTATTGTCCATCTCTGCCCCAAATTGATGCCTAAATGAAATTGAAAGAAAAACATCAAGGCGTTGGAAAAAATACCGACGACTCAATTAAGCACTATGTCTGTTGATACAGAAACTAAAGCAACCAATCAGTTAGAAGAACTCAAAAAATACACAACAGTCGTAGCCGACACAGGCGACTTTGAATCTCTAAAAGCCTACGAGCCACAAGATGCTACGACAAACCCAAGCCTCATCTACAAAGCTGCGCAGATGCCTGAATATAAGCATCTGATTGAAAAAGCAATAGCAGATGTAAAAGGTCGAGGCCTTGCCGGAGACAAACTAATTACAGAGGTTATGGATAATATCCTCATCCTTTTCGGAATTGAAATCCTCAAAATCATTCCTGGACGTGTCTCCACAGAGACGGATGCCAAGTTGTCCTTTGACGTTGATGGCTTGGTAACTAAAGCTCGCAAGTTCATACAGATGTATGAAAAGAATGGAATTCCTCGAGAACGTATTCTGATAAAAATTGCGACAACGTGGGAAGGCGTAGAGGCTGCACGCATCCTTGAAAAAGAAGATATTCGCTGCAATATGACTTTATTATTTTCAATGGTCCAGGCAGTAGCTTGCGCTCAAGCCGGCGCACAGCTCATTTCCCCGTTTGTAGGTCGCATACTGGATTGGTATAAAGCGAACACGGGAAAAGACTACCAAGGAGCAGAAGACCCTGGAGTAGCCTCCGTCACAAATATTTATAATTACTATAAAAAATTTGGTCATGATACTGAGGTCATGGGAGCTAGCTTTAGAAATAAAGGAGAAATAACCGAACTAGTAGGATGTGACCTTCTAACAATAGCTCCTGCCCTGCTCAAGGAACTTCAGGACTCGAATGATCCAATTACTAGAAAATTGTCTCCCGACAATACCACTGATGCCGATCAACTGATAGTCACTGAAAATAATTTTAGGTGGCTCATGAACGAAGATGCAATGGCTACAGAAAAAACAGCAGATGGGATTAGACGATTTGCTGCCGATACAATAAAACTAGAAGAATTTATAGGCCAGCAACTCTAGGTGAAAATACCTTTTGCATCAAAAATTTATCACAGCGACTCCTTATGGGGTCGCTTTTTTTATCTCCATAATTAATTCGCTTCAGAGTCTTTTAATTTAAGTCTGTAGTTTGAAAAAACCAGAAAGCATCTGTGTCAATTTATTGAACTGGCACGCTGGCAAATATGTTGTTCTATTATGGCTTTGAGCCTGATTCTTGGTTTGTGGGAATATCCTTTAGCTTTACCAAAGTCAGGATAGCTGCCACCAAGGCTAATCCACCACAGACAAAAAATGGCGATGCGGTTCCTACTCTAAAATACAAGGGAGCAACGAGAAAAGGAGTAAAGCTTCTGGCCAAGCTGGCCATACTCTGAGAAATCCCGAGTGTAGCTCCTTGCTCCCTTGATGGTGATAAAATTGAGATCATGCCGGTCACCGGAGGCCTGAAAGCTGTTGAGCCAAACCCCAGCAAAGCAAGTCCGACCAAGAGCACAATAATATTATGAGCAAATGGTAGGATGAACAAGCTAGCGGCATAGGTAACAAGGCTCACGATAATAAGTTTTTTATGTCCTAATTTGTCTATAAGAATTCCCACTCCTTTTCCCTGAACAAAAGCCCCGATAAGACCGCAATAAGCAAAAAGCCAACCTGCATATTCTCGCGCTTGTTCCTCGTTGAGTTGGAGGTTATCGAGCACAAGCAAACCCAAGGCAATTTCAAAACAAACAAAACAAATAGTGGTGATGAAAGTCAGAGCAATGAGAAAACCAACACCATCGCGACTCATTACTTCACGGAAATGGGACAACCGCCCTTCACGTTTTTGATGGCCACGTTCCTCTTTTGGAAGTGACTCAGAAAGCTTAAAAAATGTGAAGAAAATATTTGCAGTGCAGATAACGCCAGCGACTAGACCGGGCATCCAGATTCCCCACCTCGCAGAGAAAGCTCCGATCGCAGGCCCCAAAATAAAACCACAACCGAAAGCCATGCCAATCAGACCAAGCTTTTTGGTACGCTCGGAGGGGTCTGTTATGTCGGCTATATATGCTTGGGCGACGGAGATGTTTGCGGCAAAAAAACCGCCCACTAATCGAGAGATAAGTATAATAATTAGAGCATTGGATCCATCGAATGTGCTCCCCCATGCAAAAAGAAAATAAGAAAGACCGACACCTGATGTGCTTACCATGAGCACTGGCTTTCTTCCAATTTTATCTGATAACTTCCCCCAAAAAGGAGAAAAGAAAAATTGCATCAAGGAATACCCAGCGGTGATTGCCCCAAGCCACCAATCATTGGCACCAAACTGCTCAGTATAGATCGGCAATAGAGGTAGAACGACTCCGAATCCAATCAAATCGATAAAAACCACGAAAAAAATGGTCCAAACAGATGGCTTTTTAATTTCCACGCTCATTAATTGTTAAATATGAGTCGAAAAGTCTACTGGTATTCCTCGTTTGGTCAAGGGGGCACTGATTATGCTACTTTTAGGTTCCTCTTTTCCTCTTTCATTATCAATTCTTACAAAAATGCAGGATTCCTTAAAAAAACAAAAAAGAGGATATCAAAAGTATAGTCAGTCAAGTGAGCAATGGGTTTCTCTTCAAAAAAATGCTTATTCACCCATGAATCGTCCTATCGTTAAAAACGATCATACCGTATTTCAAAAAAACTATATAATGATGACTTTTGAAATGATTTCCCTCGTATTTCGTTGAAAGCCCCATCTGGGCATTCCACCCAGAGTTACGAGCGAAAAGCAAATGCGAAGGCTCTAAGCGTCTATCCCCGCATAAACGCTTCATCACTGTTTCCCATCGTCCTCCTTGCTACTTCGGCAATCAAATTTTTAAGTTCTCAATTAATCTTGAGAGGCCTGTAGAGAAGAATCATATGACTTAAAATAACGCCTACAAGAACGACAGGCCTTACACACAGATCCATTTACTCTTGATACTCAGTTGTGTCTGTTGATGTCCCTCATACACTCGAGTCCCAGACTTTGCCAAATGGATACTTCTTATGCAACTTCTTGGCTCCGCGCTCCGAATAATACGTTTGCCATTCATTGAGGACTTTGTCGATACAGCACGCTTCTCCTCCCGGATGGCTCGCCGCAGGATGTCCACCATACAGCCAATATGCCCACTTGGGCGCATGCTCTTGAATGAGTTTCTCTCGCAGATCCGCAACAGTCATTAGTCGATCTTCCTGATGTAACCGCCGTCGAGCAGCTCTTGGATGCTCTGGTTGAACTTATACTGAGTGCCTCCGCCTGACTGATTGAACCACGGTGCAGTTGTCCCACCAAGATCTGCCGCTAGAATTCCGCCTATCCCACCGGCTCCATTTATGCTTCCGCTAACATCCTTTCCATAGGTATAGGTAGCGTTAGTGGTTGTGTTATTGATATCACGTTCCTGTAAGAAAACCATCCCATCGAATTTCATCTTCCTGCTCTTTTATTTTTCTTTTCACATCTTCCAATTGAGATGCTTTTAGTTGGGAATCTGCCGAAAATGCGATTGCTTTAGTCTAAGAGTCCCGATTCGTTCAACATAGATGCCATCCTGCGTGAGTTTTTTGTAGCTTCTTGAGGAAGCGGATGCCAAGGAGTGTCGGCAAAAAGAGATTCATCAACGGAGCAATTAATTTTTGATAGAGAAAATACTGGGATAATTTCAGTCACCTCTTTTAAAAAGTTTATCATTCCTGCTTCATGGTCTTCCAGTCGATCTTCAGGGCAGTAGTGCAATGAAGGAACGTAAATACAACGAGCACCCTTTTGATGGCAAACATCGTTTATTCTAGTAAGAATTTTTTTAGCGCCGTCAGTGAGGTTATATGAGAATACGGGCCACCCAAGATTTGAAGTGTCGTAATTAATTTTTTGCCATCCTGACTGCGTAAGCTCGTTTTTTTCGTAACGATAAAGAGGCTTACCGGCAATCAATTTTCCAAGTAGTGTAAAGGCATGGTAAGCACCGGGCCTCAAATGAGATAAGGAGACCACCCACTGGTCAAGAGCTTGTGGGTTCATCCACGAGGGGTGCCCAGATATCCATGACATTTGTGATGCCAACATAAGGCTTCTTTGGGGTAAAGTGAGAAGGTCAGGCTCTAAAGAAATTATGAGCAGATCACCTTCCTTCATACGCTCAAGGGCCAAAACCGATAAAACTTTTGGCCCCATGCCGGCAGCCATTCCTAAATTTAATACGGGTTTATTTATAATATTTGAAATTTCATCGGGATTTATCCCGACCAAAACGCTGGATCCTCCGCAAAATATGATACGACCTCCAGACTTAGAGAGGTTATCTGGTTTTGAAGAAATATTTTCTGCGCGATCCTTGATTTCCCAGGCATAGTTCAAGAATTGCAATTCAGGATTTATCTTTGCTGTGTAGGCCACTGACAAAAGGAAAACGAAGAAACTCCATACTAGGAGAGAAATCGAACGCAGCGGGATTTTGCAGGGGTCATTCTTCATCGTTTTAAAAGGCAAAGTAGATAAAAGAGTTTCTGGATGCTGGAGCCAAAATAATTGTCATACCAATTAATAAAAATAAAACAGGATATTTTGACAAATAACCATATGGATCACTTTGATATGTCCTCCCAAGAAATTCAGTCAAAACAAGAAAAACAACTAGTAGCAACAGCCCGAATATCACGACTACATCTCCTGCACCGAAAGATAAGATAAAGTTTTTCAGCAATGCAGGACTATATGCCGTTGGGTTGAGTAGGACTCTAAGGTTCTGAAGAAGAATTTCTAAATCCGTTTGATAGAAAAAAAGCCAAGCAAAAAACACGCCTAAAGTAGTTATCATCCAACCGAGAAATGGCGGCCAAGAAATCTTCTGAGCAAAAAACCTATGAGTTAAGACCATAACCCCGTGAAACAAGCCCCACATGATAAAATTCCACCCAGCTCCATGCCAAGCGCCTGACACGAGGAAAACGACCAACATTGGAACGACACCCTTTGTCCATTTGTTACCTCCCATTCTGAAATAGATATAGTCCCTAAACCATTGACTCAAAGTGACATGCCAGGTTCTCCAAAATCCAGTAATAGATTTTTGTGTATATGGGCTTAAAAAATTAAGGGTGAGGCCGATGCCAAGCCATTGACCAACTCCTAATGCGATGAGGCTGTATCCAGCAAAATCGAAATAAATTCGAAAACCAAAAATGACATTTTGAAACCAAACAGCCCATGCGGATTGAGCCAGCTCGCCTGGCCGAAAATAAATAGCTAAGTTGTCGGCCAGACAAAGTTTAAAGAAAAGCCCGATGATGACCCAGGTGGTTCCCTTATCGATGCTTTCTTTATCGAAAGAAAATTTAAAATTTTGAATTTGAGGCAAAAGATCCTTTTTCCTCTCAATGGGCCCGGCAACGATTTGAGGAAAAAATCCCGCGAAATTTAAAAAATCGATTAACTTAGGAAATTGATTTTGCTGTGAATGATTTTGCTTAATTACATCCCAACTAAAGCTCATGCACTGGAATGTATAAAAGGAAATTCCCACAGGGATAGCCAGGGTCATTAGACTTGTATGGTAAATTCCAAAAATTCCATTAGAAATAAAAAAGCTATATTTAAACCATACGAGGGGTGCCAATTGAAAAAAGGCAAGCAAGCCCGCACTAGCCGAGCGAAAACGCTTTTTTTTCAAAAGCATCTTTGTTCCAAAATATGTGACTAAAGCAACGTAAAGGAAAACTGTTGCCGTGACCCACCCCACAAAGAAAAGCAGCCCGATTCCAAGAGCAAAGAGTAAATACTTATCACTGTTTTTTCTGGAGGCTTTTACAGGAATAATTCGAATGAGCCAAACGATGACGAGGCCTATTCCCAGTGCTAACCAAAACTTTACTTCCGCAAAATTCATTTAGTAAGGGGTAGACTTTACCAAAACATCGAGATCAGAAAAGTTTCAACTATACAGGGCTTTAGATAAAAAAGGCCAATCCACGATATAGCCAATTATTCTGGCATAAACTAATAAGCCTCTCTATTCTCACCACATTATTAAGATGGAAAGAGAAGAATCCAGAATATCTAAATCAAAAAAGGGTCAAAATACTCAGAAAAAGGAAAGTTTTTGGAGAAAGCTCTACAACTGGACCATAAGCTGGGCAGAAAAACCACAGGGCGTCTGGGCATTATTCATTATAGCCTTTGCAGAATCGTCCATCTTCCCTATTCCACCAGACGTGCTATTGGTTGCACTGTGCGCTGGTGCTCCACGTAAATCATTTTTCTTCGCCGGGGTATGCCTCATTGGCAGCGTCCTCGGTGGAATGGCTGGATACTGGATCGGATCGGGTGTTTACGACACTATAGGAGTCAAGATAGTCGAGATTTATCATGCCCAAGAGGTTATGGAGAAAATCAAAAATTGGTATGATGAATGGGGATTTTGGGGAAACCTATTAGCAGCCGTGACTCCTATTCCTTATAAAGTTTTCACAATAACTTCCGGAGCCATGGATTACAATTTCGTCCAATTCCTCTTTGCCTCTGTAGTCGGGCGAGGCCTGAGATTTTTTCTGGTTGGCTCACTCATAAAATTCCTGGGCCCAAAAATGATTCCTTGGATTGAGAAAAATTTAGACAGATTAGCCTGGGTATTTTTAATCCTCGTCTTGCT
This sequence comes from Limisphaerales bacterium, assembly GCA_965657355.1. Classification (GTDB taxonomy): domain Bacteria; phylum Verrucomicrobiota; class Verrucomicrobiia; order Limisphaerales; family JAJOIW01; genus JAJOIW01. Next base: position 43,429 of record CBFHOE010000007.1, read on the forward strand.
CGGCATTGCAGCAATCAAACTTCTTTGAAAAATACCTGCCCAAATGGGCTGTATTGTCTTGCATTTTTTTTCAATAAATCAAATAAATCTCTATGCGAGTGTTATGGAGATTCATTTCGAGGGTGGCTCATATGTTTGATGGAAAAGAGACCACGCAAGTAAACAACTCTCAATTATTTGGGATCTACCTCAACCAGACAAACGGTCATAAAACATATAACTATGACCAAACAACACGCCAAAGATCAAAAGGGCGACACCAAAGCACAAGGGCTTCTGAATAATACTCAATCAACACAATATATTTATGAATAAGAATTCTGACCATTTTATCATTATCATGGCTGGGGGCAGAGGCGAAAGATTTTGGCCAGTTAGTCGTGAGACCTCACCAAAACAACTTATTACGATCTTGGGTGAGCGGTCATTCCTCCAGTCGACAGTGGATAGAGTTCTTCCATTAGTTCCTGAAGAGAATATTTTTATCATTACAAATGTTGCGCAGGCAGCTGAAGTAAAACGACAGCTTCCCGAGCTGCCACCAGATAATGTTATAGCAGAACCATGCGGCCGTGACACATGTGCAGCAGTTGCTTTGGGGGCTGCCCTTGTGGGGCAGAAAAACCCCAATGGTATCATGGCAGTTCTGCCAGCAGATCACGTCATTCCGGAAAATGAAAAATTTCAAAGTGTTCTATCTGATACTTTAAATTTTGCAAAAGAAGGGGACAAAATTATTACTATTGGTATCAAACCAAATGAACCTGCCACTGGATATGGTTACATCCATTTCGGTGAAAAACAAAGCCATGGGGAAAATGGCACTGACTTATTCACCGGTTTAAAATTTGTTGAAAAACCAGATTTACCCACAGCAGAGTCGTATTTGGCATCCGGAGAATATCGATGGAACGCCGGCATGTTTATTTGGTCATACAGCACGATAAAATGTGCTCTTGATAAATACCAACCAGAGATTGGAGCCCTTTGTTCAAAGTGGGCTTCAAGTTCAAATATTGGAGGCCTTCTTGACCAATTGGAAGTTGATTATCCTGACATAAAAAAAATCTCGATTGATTTTGCAGTTATGGAGAAAGCCCAGAATGTGTTTGTCGCAGACGGCTCATTTACCTGGGATGACCTAGGTGCATGGACTGCTCTGGCTCGGCATATCGATAATGATGAGAATGGAAACGCCTCAAATACTAATTTCGTGCATGTCGATTCTCAAAATAATGTAATCTTTGACAACCGTGCGATAGAGAGCAGAACCCCTATTACTCTCGTCGGAATTAAAAATAGCATCATAGTCCAGACTGAAGATGCTTTATTGGTGGCAAGCAAAGAAGAATCTCAAAAAATCAAGGACCTGGTTAAACTTCTATCGTCTAGTAATGAATATAAAAAACTGACGTAGGCCCAAACGTTATTTTAAATCATATAATTTAAAGAAAATTAGTATTTCAATGCAGCGATGGGACTCATCTTGGCTGCTTTTAAAGCCGGGAATAATCCAGCCAAAATTCCTACGACAACGCTGAAAACACAGGCCTGAATCGTCGCTTCAGGAGTGATAACAGGTGTGTTTTGAGATGGAGCCAGCCAAATCAGCATCTCAACAACGCCAAAAGAAACTCCGATACCAGCGGCAGCGCCTAACAGGCAAACAATAACACTTTCAGTAATAACTTGCACAAAAACGTCCAATGCAGTCGCACCAAGAGCTTTGCAGGTTCCTATCTCTCGAATTCTCTCCTGAATGCTGGCAAACATAATATTCATAATACCTATTCCGCCGATCAACAGGCTCAATCCAGCGATTATCGAACCGCTGATACGGGAGTTTCTAATTCTTTTGTTAATGCTATCTATGCTTGATTGCTTCGTTTCGAATTCGTAATCCAGGATGCCCTTGTGAGTGATTCCCAGTATGTTTTTTGACTGCTGTATAGCCTTGTCAAAAAGGGCCAGAGAACTGACTTTGATATCAATGTCATCTAATCGATTGTCAGGAATAAGTGGCTCCCCTTCCTCTGTATCGAGGTAGCGGGTAAATTTGAGTCTCATGGTATTAATGGGAATATAAACGAGGTTATTCTTTCTCCAGAATGCATTGCCATATGTCTGACTTCCACTCCAGCCTTTTTGTCTGGCAGGTCCAGATTGCTCCTCAGATTTATTAGCTTTGTTCTTAAGAGCAATCTCTCGCATACGCCTATCTTTATCACTCTCAAAATGCTTAAACATTCCAATAATGACAAATGGCTGGCCGTTAATAGTTATCCACTCTCCGATTGGGATTTTTCCGTAATCAGGATCTAGAGGCTTACCAAAAAGACGATCTCTGATTCCAGTCCCGATGACACAGACACTCAGTGCCTGCTCGTCGTCTAATGAATTAAAAAAACGACCGTGCTTAACCTCCAAAAGATTCATTTCAAGAACTGATGGTGTCACTCCAACAAATTCGCTAGCCCTTGTTCTCTTGCCCCCATACGAAGCGTAAGCTCGATATTCTCTTATCTCTGGAGAAATGTATTTTAGTAATGTTGAGGAACTTTTTAAGGCATTGACATCATTAAACGTCTTTCCTGGCGCGAGATCCGAAAGATGATCCATTGAGGAAGGCACACCATCATCATCGATTATCACTTTGTCTAAACCACCCATCGCTATCAGAGATTCCTTCATGCCATTCTCCATGCCTTTTATCATTGCTGACATTGCAACAAGACTGGAAACTCCGAGAATAACACCCACCATTGTTAATAAAGTTCTGAAGGGATGAGCCAAAATGTTTCGAAAACTAAAATCCAGTGCGTTTGCGATTATCATTTGCGGCCTATTCGTATTTTAGCGCTTCGATTGGGCTATAATTTGAAGCTTTAATTCCGGGATAAACACCCGAGAGAATACCCACTGCAATACTGGCAGAAAAAGCGATGACCAGATTGCTTATGGTGACTTCGGGAGCATTTTCAGTTGGGGCAAGAATACCAATCAGGCCCAATACGCCTTGAGAGGCCATAAGGCCTAATATGCCTCCGGTGATTGAAAGCAATACACTTTCAGAGAGTATTTGACCAAATATCGTCAAGTCAGTGGCTCCAATTGCTTTGCAAATTCCAATTTCACGAATTCGCTCGGATATACTGGCGAGCATGATATTCATGATACCTATACCTCCGACTATTAAACCGATACCTGCAATCACGGCTCCGCTGATTCTATAATTTTGAATGGTTTCTTCTACGTCCTCAGCCATGAACTCTTCGGTACGGAATGCAAAATCCTCGATGCCTCTATGGGAAATCATCATGACATTTCTTGCTTGTTGGATGCCGTTTTCCAAAAGAGAAATATCAGGAACCCTGACACTGATAGTATCAATCCTCAAAACAGGTTCTGGTTCAGTCGATTTGGAGGAAAGAAATTTAGCATGCATCGTTTTCATTGGAATGTAGATACATTGGTTTTTGGATCGGTACACCCATGATTCTTGTCTCCTGCGACGAGTTTTTCTTGGATCTAATTCCCCGCTGGCTATGAGTTTTTTTCTTTCGAGCCTTTCCTTTTTCTCACGCTCAGTTTCGTATAGTTCGAACATCCCGATTATTTTGAAAGGCACAAAATTAACGTAGATTGTTTCCCCGAGCGGAATTATTTCACGGCCTACATCCTCAGGGTGCCCGAACAAGTCGTCTCTTACTCCTGACGAAATAACACAAACGCTTGCAGCAGCCTCCTCGTCGAGATCATTAAACAAACGACCATGGGCGATTCGATGATCTTCCATCTCCATGAAAGAAGGCCAAGCCCCAATGAGTTTATAGGGTCGGGCATATTTTTTTTTATAGCTAACAACAAGTGAACTGTCCCAGCGAGTGAGCTCCACAGCTGGAGTAATTTCAGAAAGCAGTGGGGCGCTTGCCTGAAGCGCGTAGACATCTGACATTGTGAGACCTGGAGATTGCCCTTCCAAGTGTTCTTGATGTTCAGGGAGGTTGTCTTCTTCTTGGATTTCAAATTTGTCCATTCCACCAACTTCAACAAGGGCTTCTTTAAGGCCATTTTCCATACCTTTTACTGTCCCATTCATAGCAACCAAACTTGAGATCCCAAGTATAATCCCAAACATTGTAAGGAAAGACCTAACCGGGTGGCCCTTTATCTCTCTAAAACAATTTGATATGACCGCAGCTAAATTCATTAGTCTTTTGGTGCTTCCACCGGTGACTCAGGATCAATGTGAAAGCGATTATCGTCAGTATCCCTAACGAATTTAGAATTTATGTTTCGAGCAATTTTCCCATCCCGAATCTCAATTCGACGCGGAGTCAGTCCGGCTATATCCGGGTCATGTGTGACCAAAACTATCGTTCTTCCAAGTTTTTGTAGAGAATGGAATAAGTTGAGTATGACTTCTCCTGTATTGGAATCAAGATTCCCAGTAGGTTCATCAGCAAAAATAATTCTAGGCTCATTAACAAGAGCTCGAGCTATCGCCACTCGTTGCTGCTGACCACCAGACAATTGATTCGGTCGATGCTTAGCTCTATCACTCATTTCCACTAATTCAAGAACCTCTTTTGCTCGCTCCCCTCTTTTCTTTGAAGATAAACCTGAGTAGATGAGTGGTAACTCTACGTTTTGGAGAACAGATAATCTGGGCAGAAGGTTGAAGAATTGAAAAACAAAACCGATTTTAGTATTGCGAATTTTGGCAAGTTCGTGGGGTTTGGCTTTTTCAATTTGAGTACCGTCAATACTCATGGTCCCATCGGTCGGAATGTCCAAACAGCCTAATATATGCATCAATGTCGATTTTCCACTTCCTGAAGGGCCAACTATGGAAGTGAATTCACCTTCATCTATATCAAGGTCGACACCGTCAAGGGCCTTAATGGTTTCGCTACCTAGCTGGTAAACCTTGGAAACGTTTCGAATTTCTACGAGCGCCATGAATTGGATGAGATGAGTAAGCTTAAATCTGACCGATTAGTTAATCAAAAAAGCGGAGACAAAATTTATTAGTTTGGTCATTGAGTGAGACGAACTCACGGCATTTTGATCATCCCCCTTATCTGCTAATATCTCTTCTGGGTCTGGTTGCTCAATAGCAACAACCTCACCACCAGAAAGACCGTCTAAAATTTCTACAAAAGTGTAATCATTGATGCCAATTGTAACTGGAGTCATCAGAAATTTTTCCCCTTTTTGAACATAAACGTATCTTTCCATTTCTTTCAACTGAGCATTATACTCAGTAAATACGGCAGACATTGGCACTGCAAGCGCATCACTACTTGCCGCAATAGGGATAACAACATTGGCCGTCATACCCGGCTGAATCATTTGATTAATCTCTGTGAGAGTTATGCGAGTCTCATATCCTTTGGTTCTACTTTTAATAGTGGCTTGAGGTGCGATTCTATCTATGACTCCCCCCACCCTTAGTCCGTTCACTGCTTCAATTTCAATGGCGACTTCCATTCCGGTTTTGAGTCGGGTGACATCAACTTGGTTGACATGGGCATTTATTATCATTCTGTTCAAATCGGCTATCGTCATGACCTCGGTCCCATTATTGAAGCCGCTGGAGCCAGAGACAGCCTGGCCCAACGAAACAGATCTCGTGAGAATAGTACCATCGAAAGGAGCTAGTATTTTAGTTCTGGAAAGGCGGTCCATAGTGAGGGCCAAATCCTTTTGAGCCTGTTCGGTTCGGTTTTTGGCAAGCTCATAACTGGTTTTGGAATTTTCAAACTCTTCGGTGGATACGAGCTGATCATCGAACAAATCATTTTGCCGCTCGAACAATCTTCTGGCCTGTTCCAGTTGAAGATACGCAGCCTTGATTTCGGTCTCTCTCGATTCAATTTCAATCATTAGGTCCTTGTCGTCCAGTGCGAATAGGAGGTCGCCTTTTTTCACTTCATCACTAATATCAACAGGTAGAGAGGATATTTTACCCGGAACCTCCGGCCTCACAGAAACCACATCAAATGGAGTAATTTCTCCAGCTAGATTGATCTCAAAATCGATATCCTTACGGAGAACGTCTGCTGTCCGCACTCGCGCGGCCAATTCGGATTCCAAGCCGGCTTCGTTGTTTGGCTTTAGGACAAACAAATAAAGGGCAAATATGAGGCCCGCTCCAATTATTCCAAGTAGAAAAGATTTCATTTTATTCTCTGTGACCTAAACCAACAGCCAGCATCCAGACTTACAGGCTGCATTCCTGGACACATTAGCATTATCTGTCTAAGTTGTGTTCACAGTCTAACAGATAACCGAAGTCGCAGGAAAATCAAATCAAGTTCATAATAGGCTTGGAGAATGGACGATTGCGTTAGAAACTTGAATAGGTCGCGTGTCAAATCAGAAAAAAAAGTTACTAATCGAAAAGCAAATGGGTGGAATTAACCAGAACCATTGGCATTTAGCAATCCGATTACGTGACTGGCTTCAGGCGCACGAGGAAAGTTCTCATCTAATGATGGCCTGCACGATTGGTATATTAGGCGGGGTTATCAACCTCGTTTTCAACCGAGCAATGGACTGGATTGGAAACTTTTATGTTGGACAAGGTGAAAGTCAGGTCGATTTTGTAAGGTCTCTTAGCTGGCAGTGGGCTGTTATTATTCCTACTCTTGGAGGAGGATGTGCTGGTCTCATTTTATTGTGGAGGGATTTATCAAAGAAAAGCAAATACCTGACCAATAATTTACTGGAAGCAGTGGCGGCAGGAAACGGAAAACTATCTTTTTCATATGCCATTAAAAGTGCATTTGCCTCACTGACTTCTCTTCTCTCTGGCTCTTCTCTCGGCAGAGAAGGAGCAATCGCTCAGCTCGGAGCAGCAGGTGCCTCCACAATTGGACAAAAACTCAACTGGGCGCCTTATCGTTTAAGATTAATGGTTGCTAGTGGTGCGGCAGCTGGGATGGCTGCAGCATACAATGCGCCCATTTCTGGGTCTGTATTCGCTGCCCAGATTGTGCTGGGTAATTTTTCGATGCGGCTTTTGGCACCAGTATTACTTTCAGCAGTTATGGCAAGTATGATTTCAAGATCATTTTTGCAGGTAGGGCCATTGTTTGAGGTGCCGGATTTTGAATTTACGGATATGACCCAGCTTCCCTATTTTATGCTTCTGGGGGTGATCACTGGTTTAGCCGGTGCTTTCTTTTTGGGATACCTCCATAAGTGCCGATATGTATTTGATAAAACAGGCCTTCCTATTTATGTGAAAGTCGCGCTAGGCGGCATGATCGTCGGAGGAATATCAATACTTTTCCCTGAAGTCGTGGGCAATGGTTATGTTGTGACAAATGATTTGTTCAAGTGGGGGGAAATCAGTCTGATTGTTGCCATTGGTTTATTTGCAGCGAAGTTTCTGGCTACTGGTATCAGCGTCGCGTCTGGGGCCGTGGGCGGGGTATTTACGCCAACACTTCTTCTTGGCGCTAGCTTAGGCATATTATCAAGTCGGCTATTCCACCAGATCAATCTAGCCGATCCAACTCATGTAGCTGCATTTGCTCTTGCAGGAATGTGTGGAGTATTAGCAGCAACAACTCATTCAGCATTATTAGCAATAATTATGGTTTTTGAATTGTCCCTGAACTATTCCATAATGCCGGCTTTGATGGTTACGTCAGCAGTATCGACTTTAGTATCACGTCGATTTTATTCGGACTCAGTTTATACGACAGGTTTAGATATGGTGGGGCTGGAAGACCAGAGAGAGTCAAGTGACCTTGGAGCCTCAAAGGAACAATCCATCGGAGATTGGATGTCAGACCCCATTTACGTCATACCGCAAAATACAAGATTTTCGGAGATTGTAGAAACTTTTCTACAAAATCCAATTGAGCATCTCACAGTGATAGACGACGAGGGGGGCATTACAGGAGAGGTCTGCTTAGAGGATTTGAAAGCCTGGTTGAAACAGGGCTCGGATTTGGAAGTCGTTATTGCAATGGATATAATGAGGCCACCTCCAGAATTTCTGACAGCTGATGCACGTTTATCTCAAGCTCTGCCTTTACTACTGAGAAATTCCAATCGATACATACCCGTTGTTAACAACTCATCCAGGAAAAAAATCATTGGCACCCTTGCGCGAGGTGAATTACTCAATTATTTTTCTGAAGCTATCTCGAGACAATCTCAACCTGGGATAGATATTTTTAAACCAAGGCAACCAAAAAAATAACATATTCCAATCGTACGATTAGATTTTAATAATTTTTTTGGTTTGCTAATCCGGCTAAGTGGGTGGGCATTGGGCAACTTGAGCATAGAGGGTTTGATAGTCTGCAGAATTCCATTTCAATTTGGAGAAGGCCCTGTTGGATAATTGCTTTTCCTTTAGGCCCGGAATTTGGTTCACCAAATATCCTTTCTCTCAAATGCCGCGTCCTAGAATTCTCAGCTGATTGAGGTAGCGATTTCAGGAACTGTATGACATGGAATTCCGACTCATTGGAACTTAGTTTCCCTCCTGCAGGAACTTGAGTAAGAGCCCATGGTAGTATGGCATTAACCAAGAGATCGATTAGAAGCTCTTTGCTCAAAAGAGAAACAGGTCGGGGCAAAGGAAAGTCTACAGAAAAATAATAGTATCTATTCCAAAATGTGTTGCCTGGAGGTTGAAGTATTTCCCTGAATGATTTTAATTTTGCGGAGAAATTATCACTTTTTCGATGGGCCCATATTTTTTCACGAATTTTTTCACCGAGGCCTTCCTGCATGAAGAGATAAGCGCCGAGAGCTAATCGCCTCTGAGGATGATGCAAGGGGCGTATATTCCTCATATTCCAAATATTTTGAGGGAGAACAGAATCAGACACTGTTCCCCTCATTCTCCACCAGTATTCCCAAATATTTCTAAAAAATTGGCCACAAGCATGGTCTGTTGAAATGTTGTTGTTAGTGATCCAGCCGCCTAATCCTAGTAACAAGGCCTGAGCCTCTATCCAAGATTCCATTTCTTTATGACAATTCTGTATAAACTTTTCAGCCAAATACCTCATTGGCCAGGAATTCTCGGGGTTCCCTAAAGCTGACATGATCCCCAAAAATAATGAGTTTTCATTGCCGTGATCTTGATTCCAAATCAAAAATCTTTGCGATTTTGCTCGAATACGACTCACCCCCGCGGAGGATAATATTTCTTCAGAACTTTTTATCGAAAAGGAAGAAAATTGATTTTTACAGCGTCCTGAATGAAATGATGTCGGCTCAAGGCCGCTGGACTTTTTATACAAACCTAAAATAGTTGAGAAATCAGAGTTAAGGTGACTACTTATTGATAAAACTGGGAAGGAAAGTTCCTTAAGGTTTGAAGAGTTTGCATCCAAATCCAAACGCGAATCTTCCCAGACAACCAAAAGAACGACATGGGCAAAACGAAAATTTTCGTGGTGTCCGTGATGGAACCAATTGTTTAAAGAAACCTCGACCTCGACGTCACCAGATAAAATTTCATTGTTTTCAATAAATAAAACAGCTCGGGTAAAATCTGGCCCAGCGCATTTATTCCAGTGACCTGGGTGCACGATCTTGACATTTTGGCCAGTGTCACACCTTAAATTTTCTCCTTTTATGAATTGATGAAACCAAATCCATTGCACAAGGTTTTCATTGATTTTAGGTCCGCAATTCACTTCATCATTCCCCGAGCCCATTGGGGATAACTCGCCATTCATATTACAAATAAATAATTTCACATCTCCAAACGATAATCTCAGTAATCGTTTGCTTGTTTGACGCCCACATGCATCGACCGATTATTCATTTTAGTCTTTTTTTGAAAATGGTAAAGGGTAACATAAAAGGTATAATTACTATTTGGATTAGACGAGATTCAGACTGGTAGAGGGATTATGGAAAAGTTGAAGTCATATATTTCCTTAGGAATCATTTTATTTTGTTTTCAAACAGGTTTCGCAATAGAGGCCAAGGTGGAAATGCCTGAGGTTAAATTCGGAGACCCCGGCATCAGGTTAACCCCCACGGTTGAAGCAGTTGGTAAAGCTATGCCAGCGGTGGTGAACATTAGCACTGAGCAGGTCAGATTAAAACAAAGCCCAGTGGATCAACTCTTCAGAGAGTATTTTGGTTATTCTTGGCAATCAGTGCCCAACGACCCCCAAAGAAGCCTAGGGTCGGGGGTGATTATTGATTCTGACGGTTACCTCTTGACCAATTACCATGTGATTGAAAGAGCTTCTAAAATTAATATTACTTTAGCTGAGACAAAAGAACAGTTTGAGGCTGATGTAATAGCTACAATGCCAAAGACTGATTTGGCCCTTTTGAGAATAAAAAATAAGGGCTCAAGAGATTCATTTCCTTTTATTGAGTTTGAAAATGCTGACGATCTTCTTTTAGGAGAAGAAGTTTTAACCCTAGGCAACCCGTTTGGCCTAGGAGGCTCAGTGAGTAGAGGTATTCTGAGTTCCAAAAACCGAAGACCAATACCAGCCGGAGAGCAACTTGAGGTTGACGATTGGCTGCAAACCGATGCGGCCATTAATCTCGGTAACAGCGGAGGGCCGCTTATAAACCTCAATGGAAAACTCATAGGAATTAATGTAGCGACAATCAGCGAAGGGCAAAACATAGGTTTCGCCATTCCTATCAGAAGGGTCATGGAGACCATAGTTTACATATTTAATTCAGAAAAAATAAAACGCTCCTGGATTGGAATGCAATTAAATCCAGTTGCGCCGAAACCATTAATATCTGGAATAGAAAAAGATAGCCCAGCGAGTCAGGCTGGACTATTGGTTGGAGACATCGTCACTCATTTTAATAATAGAGAAATTCAAAGTTTGTTTGACCTTCAGAAGATGTTAGTTCAGGCGTTGCCTGGTGAGAAATTTTTTCTCACCTTACAAAGACAAAATGAAAAAAAGGCGATTATAGAAATAACTCCAATAGGTCTTTCTGACTACTTTAATGCTGGTTATTTAAAAAAGCGCACTGGCTTATTGTTGAGGAATATCTCACTCCCAAACCCAGCAGCACTGAAGGTCTCAACTTCGAACGCATTCGAAATAATTGACATAGTTGAAGAAAGTCCAGCGGCAGATGCCGGGCTTTTGCAGGGTGATATCATTACCAGCATAAATAACAAAGAATTTAAAAGCCTGGAGGACCTCGGTTGGTGGTTTTCCTATTACCCAACAGATTCAACGGTCGACATAGGCATCCGACGCCCAGAGTATTTTGCTCCAGCCAGAGGAAACTACTATCTCTCTTACAAAGGACAACTAAAGATCAACTAAATTGCCCGCAGGCCACAGGAGCCATTTGGCCTCAATTTTTGCTTATGATCAGTGTTACAAATTTAACAAAGTCTTTTGGAAATATCCCAGTTTTGAAAGGAATATCCTTTTCAGCATCCCACGGCATAACTGGATTTTTGGGACCCAATGGAGCCGGTAAATCGACCACAATGAAGATCATCGCCGGCTGCTTGGCAGCCGATACGGGACAAGTTTCAATTTGTGGATACGACATTCTCACTCAATCCAGGCAAGCAAGATCTGTCATAGGATTCATGCCTGAGTCAACGCCCTTAGATTGGGATATGAACGTGGGTCGTTTTTTAAGATTTAGAGCTCAATTAAAAGGCATATCCAGTAAAAGAGCTGATGAGCAAATGAACAAAGTTGCAAATCAGTGCCAATTGGAAGATGTCTTAAACCGAAGAATTGGAAACCTTTCGAAAGGCTTTAAACAAAGAGTAGGATTGGCAGATGCTTTGATTCATGATCCGTCAATTTTGATTCTGGACGAACCAACATCAGGCCTTGATCCAAACCAGATTCGCTCATTGAGAAATGTGATAAAGTCTATATCAGAGTCTCGAACTATCCTTCTCTCAAGTCATGTTTTGGCCGAGGTTGAAGCAACCTGTGATCGGGTCATTGTCATTAACAAAGGCCAAATCTTAGCTAATGATTCATTAAGCAATATCAAAAATAAGGTCAGTGATTCTTTTCAGATTCAAGCCTCTGTTTGCGGCGATAAACAAGTGATAGAAAATTCAATCAATAGCATCTCAGGGGTTCATTCCTTCTCAATTTCAAGCGAAAATTGTAATAGTGATAAAAATCAAAAATATGAGATCCAAATAGAATTTCCGACAGGGATTAATAAATTAGAATTTGAGCTAATAGCTCCAAAAGTAGCCAGAACTTTTGTCGAAAATAATATAGACCTCATTGAATTAACTCAGTCTCAAAGAAACCTGGAGGATATTTTCCAAACACTCACACTAGATTTAGGCAAAAACGAATCATTATCTATTAAATGACCAAACCTGAAACAGAAGAAGATCACTTTGATAAGGAAAGTGTTTCGCCCACTCTTTTAATTTGGCGAAAAGAAATCAATGGCTACTTAACATCTACAACGGGTCACATCGTCATTACCCTGAATGCATTATTATTAGGCGGCTTCTTTACCATATTTATCGAACTACTCAACCAAGTTCCCACAGACACACCTATCACTGAACTATTTTATGACTCATACTTTTTTTGGATACTTTTGTTCATTGGAGCTCCTGTGATAACGACCCGAGCTTTTTCCCTTGAAGCATCTCGAGGCACATTGGATGCAACTCTTGCGACCCAGGCCCCGACTTACGCTCTTGTCACTGGTAAGTGGGCTGCAAGTTTGACCTTTTTTCTGCTGACATGGATACCTTGGCTCGGGTGTATGGCTGTGATTTACACGATCCCTAATACTCCTCCACCATTCTCCTGGGAACAATGGGCCAGTACGGGGCTGGGACTTTTACTAATGGGAGGTTTTTTCATCTCAGTTGGTTGTCTATTTTCTTCTATGACGTCGAATCAAATCGTCAGTGCCATGGCAACATTGGTCTTGTGTCTTGGGTTATTTAGCCTGAGTTTTTTGGATCAATGGTCGAACCCGAATGAGAATTTATTGCAGTCCTTGATATCTCAAATAGGAATAGTGAACCATATGGGAGATTTTGTTAGAGGAATAATAGATACAAGGCCAATAGTATTTTATATTTCTTCAACGTGTGTCTGCCTATATTTAACAACTATAACTCTGGAGAGGAGACGTTGGGTAACATGATAACCGCCCGCAAGGTTCAGCCCGGTTTTTCCAAAGAAAACCGAAAAAAACTCAAGTTTTATATATCTATTTCAATGATTTGCATTGGAATACTGTGGCTTTTAATTAACTATGCTTCAACAGCAATTCATCTAAGAAAACACATTGCTAGTGACTCAAATCACTCATTGTCTCCCTTTACACATCAAATCCTGAACCTTTTAGATAGTCCACTTGAGATTATCTTATATTTTAATCCAGATAGAGACACCTTCGAATCATTAGACATGCTCACGAGAGAATATGCACTAGCCGACTCGCATGTGAGAATCAAACATGTAGATTATCAGAGTGATCCCGCAGCAGCACAGATTGTCAAAAATGAGTATAAAATGGCGTTTGGAGGTGAGAAGGATGTCGTATTATTAAAATATAAAAGTGAATATCGGGCTATACTTGATAATGAACTTTCTGTTTTGGATGTAAACCCACTTCTTCAAGGCACAAGCAAGGAGATAAAAAGGTCCGCATTTAAAGGAGAGCAGGCCATCACATCAGCCATCCTCAGCCTAACATTAAAAGATGAAAAAAAAGTGGCTTTTATCACAGGCCATCAAGAATACTCCATAGCAGATACCGCAGATAATTTTGGTTTTTCGCGATTTGCACAGAGCCTTGAGAGAAATTTGTGTGAAACTGGGAACATTTCTTTGTCGGGAACAAATTCAATTCCAGGCGATGCCGATTTATTAGTATTAGCAAACCCATCGACGAGCTATTCACGTACAGAATTGGTAAAAATAGCCAATTATATTGAATCGGGTGGTAGGATACTTGCACTCGTTGGTTCCAGGACCAAATCAGGTTTGGAAGTGTTGTTTTCCAATTATGGAATCGGTATCGAAGACAATGTTTTATTAGACGTCGCAAACAGCAGCAACCCTTCAGGGACTGATATGTCTTTAACAAACTTCAGTGCACACCCAATTACCCGTCCGATTTATGGAGGCCAATTATACATGATAATGCCTCGCTCTGTGCACTCATTAGAGAAGGTTATTCCGCCTAGTGAAAACCTTACAATAGAAGAGATACTTTACTCGAATAACACTGCTCAAGAAATCAGATCATACAAAGATAATCGACTTATACCGTCACCGGGCGACCGGGTAGGAGAATTTCCCCTAGCCGTTCTATCAACTAAAAAAGTATCTACGCCTGAAGGAAATAAAATCGCCAAAATCCTGGTTATCGGAGAATCATTATTTTTGGGTAACACGGGAATACAAAGTCTGATGAATTATGAATTTGGGCTGCAATGCGTGAACTTTTTATTGGAGAGAGATTTATTCATTAATAATATTCCTCCTAAACCTGTAAAGGAATTTGAGTTGGTATTAACCAGGGATCAAAAAATAAAAATGCGTTGGCTTCTGCTTCTGGTGATTCCGGGATTATTCTTTTTTGCTGGTTTGATTATTCATATCAAAAAAGCTCCGAATACATAGAACCATTATGATCCAGCGATTCCCATACAAACTCATTTTCATTACGCTTGTGGCAATCTCGGCTACATTGGTTTTTATTCCGCCATGGGATAGGTCAAAGAAAACCGAGGAGCCAATACTTCATAGTTTGGACGTCAAAGATATAGAGGCTATTTCCATAGCTATCGGAAGCGGTACTAATAAATCAAGCGTTCAATTAACTCAGTCAAATAATAAAAAGTGGTATGTCGATGACAAAAATGGAAATTCATTCGAGGCTCACTTACCATTAATAGAGACGCTTCTTTTACAACTTGAAAATAAATGGACGGAAATACCATCTCCACCCGATGCATCTTCAGAGGCAGGTCAAAAATTATTAAAGGACATGGAGCTTTCTCCTGCGAAACTGACTATGACTTTGGGGACGAAATCAGGCTTAAATTTAGTTTTGGTATTCGGTAGCAAACTGGATGGGCAGGACTTCTGCTACATAAGCGATCAGAATTATTCTTCAGTCGCCTTAGCACCGATAGAGCTTCAAAATATGGCTATTCAACCAGCTCTGTATTGGAGAAAACGCCAAGTTATTGACCTTGAGGAGAGCCCTTATGATAGCATCACTATAACATCACTATACGGAAAAATTGGTTTAAAGAAAAATACAGCATCCCAAACATGGACTTTGGCTACACCAATTAAAGAGGAAGCTGACACGCAGGAAATAGAGAAAAAAATTCGCTACCTTTCCCAAATTAATGCGATAGAATACCGACCAAAATCAGATAGTTTCGAAACCACATTTGCATTGAGGTTAAATTTTTTGAATGAGGGTATAAATCTGAGATCTTATGAATGGCGTCAAATTCGGAGACCTGAGGAAGATCCAGCCAATGAAGGTGAGCCACCTCTATTTATTTTAACTGAATCAATATCCGGTTCACGAGCGATTGTTACAGGTGAAGCTATCCCTATGTGGACAATAGCTCCAGATGATTTGAGAAACCGACAATTCCTCAGCTTCTCTCCGAATGAGGTGGCGGGTGTTTCGATAGAAATAGGTGAGGAGCAAAGTTTCGAATTAGTTAAAAATAAAGTCAGTAACACATGGAAGATAGAACTCCCATCTCAAGGGTTTGAATTTCCGGCTCAAACCAGGAAGATCGATTCTTTTATACGGCATGCATCTTTGATGAAAATCTACAAATTCCCCACCCTCGATTGGGATCAAGCTACAGCTGTTCATTTAGACCCGCCGATCGCCAGATACAAATTTTGGAAATTAAATGACGAGGCAAAAAAGAAAATTCCACTGGCTACATTAAGTCTCGGCAGACTTAATCAAAAAGATGAAATAATTTATGCCTCAAGAATGAAAGAGAAAACTATCTTCGCTCTCCAACCGGTGGATGGGTTGTCTATGCCACAAAATTATTATCAATTAAGAGACGGACGACTATTCCCATCGCTAGATGAAAATTTAAAAATTACAGAGCTGCACTGGACTTCAAAGAACGCTGATATAAAATTCACAAGATCACTTGATAGAGGAAATTGGAAAGGCTTGGAAAATTTAGAAAATGCAGTCCTGGAAGAATTTTGCATAAAGTTACTCAATTATACATTTGATGACTGGAGAGGGTTCGGACAATCCTCTGTGGAGTCATTCCGAATTTCCAAACCAGGCGATGTGGGGAAAGGCTTAAAAATTGCGCTTTCAGACGGATCAGAAAAAATTCTGCAATTTGGGAGATCCACTCCTCGAAGAGGAATCTACACAGCCGTTGATTTTGAAGAGGGAACGTATATTTTCGATTTTTCAAAAGATCTCATCGATACAATATCTGCAATAGATGAAATCCGTCTCTATTTTAAATAAAAATGAACTCGGCCGATAAAGGTCACATTAAAACCCCCTCGAAAATGTCTACCCGGCGTTGCGTAAATAAGAAAATTGCTAAGCCTAGATTAAGGCGACTATTTCGAATTTTCACAATATTTGGGCTTTGTTCCATGCTGCTCTCACTAGGCTGGTTGAATTTTTTTGGTATACCGAAGCCTTTTCACCCGTATATCACAGATTTGTTGAATAGTGATGGGGTTAATGTTGATTTCTCACGCATTAACTTCAACATTTTATCGGGCATTATCATTCGCGAAGGATCATTATCAACCGAATCTGTTGATGCAAAATTATTAGTAGAATTTGATGCTGCAAAAGTAGGCTACCGATTTGCTAATTCTAAGCTCCTCCCCTCTTCTATCAATATTGATGGCGGGGCCATCAAATTGACCACAAAGCAAAATTCATTGACCATATGTGAAGGGATTAAAACAAGTTTGGGATTTTCGAAGAATGATGTGACCAAGATTTCAAATTTTACCGGCGATTTCCTAAGCGGAAAAATTCAGATGAATGGGACTATTACCAATGCCTGGAAAGCGATTTCAAATCAATCAAATAGTCAAAGCTCACTACCTCCAAAATATGGTCCTAATGAAATATCCGAAATACTTTTTCAAGCAAATTCCTATTTAGCGAATACCGGTCCGTCACTAAAAATACATTTCTCAGGTAATGCAGAGCGTCCCCAGAGTTTTGAAGCGGACATATTCCTTAACGCCCCAAAACTTTCATCGAATCATTTTTCAATCACGAACCTGGTGACGACAATAAAATATGCTCCACACAAAAAAGGTATCCAAAATTGCGCCATTTCGGTAAGGGCACGAGATGCGAGGTTAAAAATTTCAACAAATCAAATCTCATTCCACGAACCTTTTCTAAAATTTACATTACCGGGCATTGAGGAGATCCAACAAAAAAAACAAGTTGTTGGCGGCAAAGATTTTGAAGGCGAAGGCAAACCCTCTGATGTTTCAAAAATCGTTAATAGAAATAATTCACTACCAGAGGCGTGGAGGCTGGTCAATAAACTCGGAAATTCATCTTTTTCATTTGCCTCGATAATTTTCAACGACCAGCTTGAAATTGAGCAACCAAAATTATCAATTATAAGATCAAGTAACACCAAGGGAACGGAAAAAACATTTCAAGTGAGCTCACAAATCAGCTCCATAAGCTCGAATGATATCCGCTCAAATGAAATAAAAATAAATATTTCTTCAATACGGGACATAGCGTTATTTGCATCCCAAATCAGCAATTTTGAAAACGAGAAATGGCTTGAGGATTCGTATGATCAACTTTTTGCTATTCAGGCTAAGGTTGACGATCTCTATGTAAAAGGTGTTGAAATAGGGACGCTGCGTTTATCTCCAATAAATACGTCATCCGGTGATATTATGAATCAAACTTCATTTTCAGTGGATTTTCAAAGTGGTGAGAAAATTAGTGCGATTATATCTAAGAACTCCGAGACAGAACCTGTATTGATAAGAGGTAAATCACATTATGATGTCAAAAAATGGTCACCTTTATTTGGCGAACAATTAGTTGATATACTTAGCAGAATTCATTGGGACAAGCCACCATACGCAACCTTTCATTTAGGACCCTCGGCTTTTCCTAAAAGCATTAATTTCGACGATCTATACACCTGGTTTTCTGAGTCATCAGATTTTAGAGGGCAGTTAGATATGGAATCAGGAAATTTCAAAGGTATCCCATTCCAAAATCTCAAGGGAAATTATTCATTTTCGGATCTTCATTGGTATTTAAAAGATGTTGAAATTAACAGGCCTGAGGGAACATTACAGATAAACTTTATCCAAAACGATATTTCCGGAGTCTACGACGTTGATATTATAGGTCCAATTTTCACAAAAGCTCTAAGGCCTCTTTTCGAAGAAAATTCTGAATACTATTTTTCAAAAATAGGAGAAACGGCACCAATGGTCGGCAAAGTCACGGTAGGTGGCCCATGGGATATGGATCTGGGTTGGGTCAAAGGTCATATTTCACACAAGAATTTATCTTGGAAGACAAATAAGGTCCAAAATCTCAATTTTTATTTAGATTACAATGATACCGAAGGGATGCTGAGCCTAAAAAACGTCAAGATAGACAGCGATCCACACAAAATATTCACTAAAAGCTTAACCTACAACAGGGGCAGAGACTTTATCACAATAGATGGAGCTCAGGCAAAGTGTACACCACTGCTTATTGCTGACTGTATTTATGATGAACCTGTTGAATTATTGAATTCAATGGGCTTTAAAAACCCAGGTATGTGGACTGGAGGTGGAACTATAGATCTTGGAAAAGAACCATCTTTAGTGGACCTTTTATTTTCTCTAGAGCATGATAATCTCACACTTTTTGGTATTCAAAATTCAAATTTTACCTCTCAAATAGCCTGGCGTGATGATTACCTCATATTCAACAACTTAAAATCTGATGTTTTAGGTGGGCACGTATCGGGAAATCTGAACATAGGTATCGAAAATTTCGAAATGCCAACTTTTAGAGCCATCGCTGACGCCACCAAAATAAACCTAAATCAGATCGCCTCACATTTGCCCAACAAAAACAAAATAGATGGCCTAGCTGACATAAAATTTTCCCTAAAGGACGGCTATATCAAAGACCCTGACACCTGGGAGGCCGCCGGGGTTATAAAACTTCAAGATGGTGATCTATGGAGTATCCCACTTTTTGGCGCAGTAAGCTCAATTGTGGACGGGATAGTCCCCGGACTAGGGCATTCAGTTTTTAAAAGTGGCGAGATAAATTGGTCCATGAAAAATGGTATTATTGATCTCCTAAAATGTAATTTTTCGAGTAGTAAATTTGGTATTACTGCAACCGGAAAAATCTCGACAAATGGTAACGTCAATGGATCGGGAAAAGTAAAGTTTTTCCAAGCCAAGAGCCCCCTTCAACGAATGCTCAACCTATCTCTTTCGCCTTTCACTGAAAGCCTGAAGTTCAGAGTCCAGGGCCCATTAACCACCCCAAATATAACGCCTTCTTATTTTATTCCTCGAATTATATTGAATCCACTCAATCCAGATAAATGGATAAAATAATCACGGGATACGAGATCATTTGTTTTTCACAAAGTTCTCAACGTACTTTCCAATCATATCAAATTCCAAATTTACATGCTCCCCTTTTTTTGAAATTGAAAGATTTGTAACTTCCAAGGTATGAGGGATGATCCAAACCCAAAACCCCTTTTCATCTACCCCTGCTACAGTGAGGCTGATTCCGTTAATCGCAACACTTCCTTTTTCGATTAAATATTTTAATTGAACCGGATCTAAAAGATCTATTCTAAGAAAATAATTTTCATCTCGTTTCGAAAATTCACCTATGACTCCGGTAGCATCTACATGCCCAGTAACGAAGTGCCCCCCTAACCTATGTCCAACAGCCAGAGCGCGTTCAAGGTTTAAACGAGATCCGACTGTTAAAGATTGGAAGTGAGTTCTATTGATAGTTTCGTTTAAAAGTTCAAAGTAGAGAATAAATCCCTCCTCATTCCTCTCCGAAGAAACAACAGTGAGGCAAGCACCATCAACGCATATACTATCACCTAAACCAGCATCGGCAGAGCATATCTTGGAGAATATACCCAGACGCGAGTAATCGCCTAAATTAGAAAAACTAACAACTTCACCACATTCTTCGACAAGTCCTGTAAACATATTAATATCCAAATCTATTATTGGTATGTAACTAAAATTACCAATTGATCGTCCAAAAGAGTATATGAAAATGTTTTTTTATGGCAGAAGATACACCTTAAGGCTGAAGTTTTTCATGCTAATGGGTATATTCTGCTCTTTTTCTCTGACCACTCTGGCCCAAGGTCCCCGCCCCACGGATATTGGCGAACTATCCAATAATATTGGGCAACCTGGAGTTTCGTGGTATTCGACATGGAAATCGGCTCAAACGGAAGCTTTACGCAGCAATCGCCCAATCTTCTTTTATGCTGCTGCTACCCAATGCAGCGGTATTTCTGGTGTCTTCTGACCAGGATACACCAAGTCAGCTAACAGTTTGTTGGCAAATAAAGAATTCATAACGGCATCAAGAAACTGGGTTTGCGTGAGACTTGATTCATACGAAAGCGTGCATAACCAGAACCTTATAAGAAAATATCTCAATGGAAGATTTGAAAATACAGCATTCGTTCTTTTATCGCCTGATTGCAAACCCATAGCCCGAAAAGGAAGCAGATCTCCGCTCATGACTTTCGGGTCAGTTCAAGCGACGGTAGATTCCATGAATATATACTCCCTCGAATATGAGCGAAAAAACAAAAAACAAAACCCGAATCCCCAAGATTTTGAATCAATCAAAACGTCTCTTAATGTGGCATCGGCTGATCAACGCCCACTTATTGTCATTAGTTCACCCAAAAACTCTAGAAGAACAATTTATGAAAAAATAAGGAATGTATTTAGCCATAAAGACCTTATTGGAAGGTTTCACTTTGATTTTGAAGACCCCGATGGAAACTGGAGTTCATTTATTTCGGGGATTTCGAGTACAAGTGACGGCTTGTTTATCATTTTTCCAGATGAGTTTGGTCAAAAAGGAAAAGTTCTAAAGAGACTACCGATTGAGATTAAAACATTTGATCTTATCGAAGAATTGAAATCAGCAAATTTAGACTTTACCAGAGTGACTCCAGTTAAGAACTATTCTGCCCATATAAAAAAAGGGAGAGCATTGAACATTTTCTTTGAACCTGAAATCCCATACGGGGAAGACAGAAATGGTGACGGGGTCATCGATCATCGCGGAGGGTTACAAGGCCGGCGCAGAAAGTAAATAAATCACCCCTGAACCTCATATTTCCGATATTATACGGAGAGGTGAATATCAATTTGAAGATTCTCTTTTCATGAGTTCCCCTTTTATGAGCATTTCTCTTTTTGGTAATCCTGCAGTTTTTAACCGGCTCATCATTGCATCATATGCGACTATACCGATCTGTCTGGACTGATGTGAAAAAGTAGTCAAAGGTGGTTCAATTAATTGGCTGTATTGAGTATTGTCGAATGACACCAATTTTAAATAATCAGTAATATTGACTTTTAATTTTTTTAAACCCGCAATTAATAAACCAGCATAGGCATCGGATTCGCAAATTATTCCCGTTCTGGCGAATTTATTATCTTTGGTGGACAAAGAGAGAACCAATTCGATGAAACCTTTGTCTTCCGGATCCCCTGTTAAGATTTCTAATTTCAGATTTTCATTTTCATATTCAGCTACTGCAATCCGACTTCCATTAATACGTAATTGTATGTGGGGTCCAGTTTCTTCGGATTTGATGAAGCAGAGGCGTTTAAGATGACCTTCAAGCAAGTGCTTACCAACTGCATAACCAGCTTGGAAGTGGTCAGAGGAGACAACATCATATGACGACGGGCTTGGGAAGTCATTTACATCAGAGTTTAAAAGAACTAACGGAACTCTACTCTGGTGTAAAATTTCCATGACACGAAGGTTTATTTCCTTATGAGACATTAGACCAGAGGTAAAGGGGGCAAAAAAAACTCCGTCCGCCTGGATTTTTGAGAATCTCACAGCGGCTTGAATAACTCTTTCGTTGTAATCGATTTCATTATCCGTCCCCAAACCCCATAGAAGTAGGTTATCATTTTTTTCGCTCTCCGCTGCTATGCTACCGCATATCGGGTCAAATATTTCATTATCACCCAAGCCTGGAGCAATTAGGCCAAACACGTTTTGTTTAATCGATGCTGATTGGGTCACGGTGCTGACGAATGAGCCAGCGCCTGCCTTACGCGTAATAAGGCCTTCTGATTCAAGATCATTCAATGCACGGGCAATGGTTGGGCGGCTGTGACCGAAGTGACTGACCAGGCTCTTTTCTGTGGGTAACTGGTCGCCTGGTAGGAAATGTCCAGTTAGGATTTTGTTCTTAAGGTATTGGAATACAGCTTTGTGTTTGAGCTTTGAAGAATTAATGATTTTTTCACTCATCGAAATAAGATAGCCCGGTTAGAGAGCTCGATCTAAGGACTGTGATGCCGCTATATCTCTTTGGTCAACTGCGATATTGAGAAATACTTTCCAGGGCAAGCCGTCGACTTCTTATACCTCTTATATGACATTTTATGAGTTGTGATGTTTGATTTTGGAATACCACATTGAGCCATGATATATCTGCAGAGAGCTGTGAGTTGCTTCATTTGAAGCGAAGAAGGAGGTCGCTTTTCAAAGTCTCCAACAAGACAAATGCCTATGGACGTCGCATTCAGATAAGAGATCGCCGTATGGCCGCCATCCAACTGTTTTTTCCATCGCCCCCCAATGGCAATTTCTCCATTTTTCATCCCACCTTTTCCATTTCCAATTAGAAAATGGTAAGCAAGTCCATTTTGCATCCCTCGGCGCCGGTGTGCACTATCTATAGATTTATAATTCCCGACTTCAGTCGCAGTATGGTGGACCATAATTCTTTTCCATTTCTTAGGATTTGGTTTAATGACTTCCAACTGCTTCCTGACATCATAGGATAGACCGTATGATGGATTAATTAACTTACCAGCTGCATTAGAAGGAATGCGGAGCAACTGACCTGCCTTAATGAAATTTGCATTCTTTAGTTGATTGGCCCTGACTAAATCTTTCACAGTCGTGCCATTTCGTTTTGCTACACTGGATAAATCATCACCTTGTTTGACGCGATAAAGCCTTGATTGACTTGCAACATTTTTACTGGATTGTCGAATTTTTAATTTTTGCCCGATGTAGATATTATTGACATTAGCTAGGTCATTATCAGATGAAATGGCAACGGTATTTGTATTAAACCTTTTGGCTATGGTAGAAAGTTTGTCTCCTTTCTTAACTGTGTAGTTAATAAAAAGTTCGGGCTCAGATGTTGATAGTTCCGGAATAAAGAGGATCTGCCCCGGCAGAATGACTGAGTTAACCGAAATCTTGTTCGCCTTGGCAATAGCAACGGGAGTCGTCTCAAATTGATTTGCAATCAGTGTTAGGTTGTCGTTGGGCTTAACTTTGTAGCTCTTGCCTTGAGTATCAATCGATGTGACAACGAATATACAAATAAAGCTCAGAATGAAATAGATTCCCTTATATGCACTTGATATGACCATATTAACAAAACCAATGGGCAACCCTTTGAAATCAAATGGTCATATATTTTAGAGATAAAATCCAACAAATAACCCATTTATAGCTAATAAATTTTGGCAATAGATGATTGAATCAGATTGTCGACCCCAAAATAAACTCGATTTATTTGGGATTCCCGGGATCTGAGTCCTCTGCACTTCCCCCGTCATTGGTCGCAGGAGTTTCAATTTGACTAACATCGGTAGCTTGCTTTTCTGGAGACGGTGCTGGTAGTCCCAATTCAGATCTAAGATTCATCCTAAGCTGGGGATGCCAAGGGCTTAAGTCTGGATCCAAAAGAGATTTGAGGACACCGCTTTTGATCACTGAAAATGCGGGGAACATCACTCTGCCATATTGGTTATCTGAATCGGATACAGAGGTTTCTTTTACAAATTTAACGTAGGCTTTTTCAGCGAGCTGAAGGTTATTGAACCCCTGCTCATCTTCGCCGATAGCAATGTTATAAAAAGCAGTAGACAGGACTCCATCGAGCAGCACTCTAACACGGTCTCGAGAGGTTTCATTGAGCAGCTCAGAAATTCTTTCAACACAAAATTGATCTAATGATAGGCCAGGTCTCACAGCTTGTGGATACTCATTATTTAGCATTTCAAACCATTGCGCTGCTTCATCTCTTCTATTGTGGGTGAAACAATAATATGCAGCTTCTGCTATCATGTTTTTGTGACCGGTTTTTATGTGATTTCTCCACTCTTCGTTTTCAGCCGCCATCATATCGCGGAATGACTTATCCGCATTTACTACGAGGTCAAGATTCGGACCAAAATCGAACTCGCTCACATCGCCAATTGGGACTGGAATGAGACGACCTCTGCGAAAAGCCAACTGCATCGATTGGTATATGACTCGGCGTAATTTTATAAATTCTTCCTTCTTAATTTCCACGAACCCGGATGAATCGTCGGAATATTGTTCCTCAACAACCTGTATTCCCTCTGCCGCCCAGTAGATGGCATGCGTCTCGGGTAAGCGCCATTCAAATGGGCCATAATCAAGGTGCACCTTTTTCATGATCTCCGGATCCATCTTGAATTCTTCACGAAGAATTCTCGCTCTTTCCATTTCATCAGGATCATCGGGATCGGGATTGATGAGACCTTCAAAATCGGGCTCATCATTAACTAAAACATCTGAGAACATGTTGGCCCATATGGATTTGTAATACATATTTCCCGCATCTAAATCCATTCCAAGCTTGTGTTGGAAATGCCAAGCCAATTCTCTGTAAAGATCTACGCTATTAGGGTTGTATTTTATCCCACCATCTCTGAGCAACTCGATTCCTCTTCTCACCCATGGCCATTTTTCTTGCCCGCTGTCAAATTTAACCGAAATATTATAGGCAAGATTCCAACCCAAATGGATCCAAACATCCGGGATGGTGGGTTGCATCTGAGTTATCCAATGACTGAGTTGAACAAACTCATAATATTTACCATCCATCTGGAGGTCGTAAAGCCTCATCCAGAGGTTGTTGGCAATAAGCCCTCTGAAACCACCCAAAGCAACAGTTGAAAAAGCTAGTAATGGGGGGGCATTCTTAAGGGGCTCCGTATTCCGAGTAAGCCCCATTCGATCACGTTTAACATTCAATGAATTCTGAGTTAAACCACAGCAAAGCAAACAGACGATAACTATGAGAATTATCGATGGTTTGAATAATTTGTTTTGCATGTTCCCCATAAGTATTTCAGTAAATTAAGTAATTCTTATTTTCCCTGGGCGGTAGCTATTTCCCTTTTTTGGAAAATAAAAATTCCGATACTCGAAAGCGTCCCTCCAAATAAGACAATAATTTGGAGAAAAGCTCTCAAAATTTGATCCCAGCCAACGGTTCTACCATTACTTAAAGAGTCCACAGGCGAGAAGTCCGCGATAAGATCTAAAGCGAATTTTATGGCTTCCAAGAAAGGCAACCCAATGGCATCGATGACAGGGTAGTATCGTGTTGGCCCATTTTTACTGTCATTATAGTCAATCCCAAGAATGGTATTGGTGTCGAGGGTGCTAGCAATAGCGTCTCGGCTAAAAAAGATGATAAGCGCTGTCATGCAAAGAAATGCCGCTACAGAAAATGAGAGAAAGGAGCTCGCAGTTAAAGCCAGCATCGCTACCAAGGCAAGCCAACAATAAAGGATAAAAATCCCCCTCAAGTAATTTGCGATGAAGCCACCCTCTCTGTATAAGACTTCTAAAGAGTCTACCATCGGAAAGAGTAATTCCGAGTTACTCATATTTTGCATCATGATGTAGAGGTTTCCATCATCATCAATACTACCAGGAAGCAAAGCAAACTCATACCACACACCAACGGGAACATTGAGCTCCCGAAAAGAGGCGTTTTCGGCCATTCCTTTTCCTATGTGCCATACTGTTGGGTAAAGATTAGGATCTTCGTCATCAAGCAGGAATGCTGGTGTTTGCATTTTAACCCTCAGAAAAAGTGGCTTATCGACCAGCTTTGATTTCTTCAGGGAAAAATCAAGCTGCCATATTCTTGCCGCACCAGGACGAACAAGCTGATATTCTTTTTCGACGTCAGCTTTAATCTGAGTTTTTACAGCATCCCAGTTCTCGGAGGGCAAGTCCTGTTCTTCGACGATTGTTTTAAATCTCTCTTCGATAAAAGGCGTTAAATCGGGAGTCTCTTCAGAAACGGCAGAGCGAGCAACAAGGATTTTTTCGTTGAGCATTTCCTTTTCCGATTGGTTGAGCTCACCTGACTTCAAAACAAGAACACAACTTATTATAATTGCCGAAAGTCCCAAAAGAACAAAATTGATTGCCAATATGCCCATTAATTTGCCAAGCCAAACCTGTGCTCTAGAAACAGGCTTCACAACAAGGACCTGCATCTGACATTCTTCGAGTTCCTTCGAGATTGCGCTGCAACCCAACCAAATAGTCACTACCCCAAGAATGATGGTTACAAGAGTCAATGTGTAACCAAGAATGATAGAGGCGTAACCTGTAGCAGTCTCATCATGCTTTATAAAAGTTGGCAACAGAATGACACTAAGGACGAGCGCCATCGCAAGGAAGAT
Organism: Limisphaerales bacterium; assembly: GCA_965657355.1. GTDB lineage: Bacteria > Verrucomicrobiota > Verrucomicrobiia > Limisphaerales > JAJOIW01 > JAJOIW01. Next base: position 70,185 of record CBFHOE010000007.1, read on the forward strand.
GACTAGCTTCTGTTTGATCGCCCCTTTTACGGTCAAAATTGCTATGGAAAGAACCTTTTGCACCATTTCGCCCTATTCAAAAATACCACTGGCATTTGTTCGATTCAAATCACCAGGCATAAATTCACCGATTCCTAATGAGAGAAAATTATTTAGACTCCTCATCATTATGATTATTTTCATCCTCGCCTCCGAGCAGAGATGAGAGTTTTTTATTTGCTTTTTCTATGGATTCCTTATCGAGTTCCTGGTCAGTTTTTTGCGGTTCTGAGTCCCTATTTTTCTCGGGCTGCTGAGTAAAGGAAGACAACATCTGGTTGGCTTCTTTCTGCCGATTTTCACTAATTTCCGATTCGGTAGGCTCATTTACCTCCTTACCGGATACGGTTTCTGATCCACCCGAAAGTCTATCGAGTATTTTGTCACCCTTGGAAACCGAAGATTCCCCGGACTCCCCTTTGAGGTATGTTGCGACCTCATTCCCAGAAGTGGCCCCTGATGTTGATTCGTCTGACTGTCGGGCCTCTTCAACAACACTTAAAAAGTAACTTTCCAAATCTTGAGTTGGAACGTCCACCTGCACTTCTTTTTCATTCACATGCCCTTTGATAGAGCCAAGCACGCTCTCCATGGCTGATTTTTCCAATGCGGGAATGGTAATTTGAAGGGAATCTGGCTCACTGAGCAGCTCATTCATAGTTCCTCTCGCTTGTATCTTACCTCCGTAGTATATGACAACCTGGTCACAGACGTCTTGAACATCAGCGAGTAGGTGGCTCGATAAAATGACCGTTTTCCCCCTGTTGGCTAGTGCTAAAATAAGGTCTTTAACTTCTCTACACCCTATTGGATCCAAGCCAGCAGTTGGTTCATCAAGAATCACAAGGTCTGGATCATTGATGAGTGCTTGAGCCAAACCAATTCTTCTCTGCATTCCCTTTGAAAACTCACCTACAGTTCTACGTTGAACATTTTTCAACCCAACCATATCCAGGAGTTGTTCTGATCTTCGTTTTCTTTCGTCCTTTGGTAGATCAAATAAACTTCCAAAAAAATCAATGGTCTCTTTCGAATCGAGGTATTTGTAGAGATATGACTCTTCAGGTAAATATCCGATCCGTGATTTTGTTTGGACATGTCTTGGTGATCTTCCAAAAACCTCCACATGACCCTTTGATGGGTAAAGTAGACCAAGCAATATTTTCACGGTTGTTGATTTACCCGAACCATTGGGGCCCAAAAGACCAAATACCTGCCCTCTTTTGATGTCAAAACTAACGTCATTGACAGCACGCGCCTTGGGCCTGCCCCAAAAATCTTTGAAAACTTTTCGAAGGCCCTTGACAGACACCACTATGTCATCTTGCTTGGTCGTTTCAGTAGAGTTTTGAGAAGTATCGATCATGATTTCTTAGTATAAATTTTTAAGCGCGAATTCAGATGGCGGCCGGGCTTGATTTGAGATTGTCTGAAGATGATCCCTGTTCCGAATCATCAGATTCGGAGTTCTCGTTGATAAAAGGCTCAAGATGTTCTCCTTGTCTTACCAGTCGGGCACTGTTGAAAATGACAATCAGAGAGCCAACATTGTAAAGAACGGCAGCGAGGATCGGATTGATGAATCCAAAAGCTGCAGTGCTCACACCCACAAAAATAAACAGGATGCCGAATAAAAAATTCTGATTGATTATGGAACGAGTGCTGCGAGAGAGTTGGACTAGGAATGGAATTCTTCTAAGATCATTATTCATTAGCGCTATAGTCGCTGTATTGATAGCTACTTCACTTCCAGCGGCTCCCATGGCAATACTAATATCTCCAGCCGCAAGTGCGGGGGCATCATTTACCCCATCGCCAACAACAGCTGTCTTAAACCCCTTATCCCTCATGTTTTTTACAAAATCTACTTTGTGTTGCGGGAGACATTCAGCAGCGACTTCTTCGCAGCCGATTTCTTCCGCCACTTTTTCAGCTACCGGCTTCCTGTCGCCGGATACCATTGCGATCCTGCGCATTCCACTTTCCTTGAGCAATGCTAGGGATTCTTTTGCCTCGTCTCGTATTCTGTCTTTCAGTGCTATCCAGCCGAGTAATTTGCCATCTTCGGCGACAAACATCAAACTAGCACCTTCTTTTTCCTCCTGAGGCAAATCCGAATCTATGTCACTAGGCAAACCTTGAGACTTCAACCAGCTCGCCCTCCCGGCTAAGACTGTCTTGCCGTTAATAGTCGATTGAATTCCTTGCCCTGCTATTTCCTTGAAGTTACCGGGATCATCAAGTTCGATCTCTGCTTCGGTAGCCAAAAACTGTAGAGCCTTTGCCGTGGGGTGGTTACTAAATTTCTCAGCTGAAGCTGCTGTTTTGAGTAATTGAGCCGGAGTTACGCCTTCGTTAGGGGATAAACGACTAACTGCAAGTGTTCCGAAAGTTAGAGTTCCAGTTTTATCAAAGACAAAGGAATTAATTTTTGCAGCAGATTCCAAATCGCTGACATTTTTAATGAGAATACCTAATCTGGCGGCAGCTGAGAGTGAGGCAACCATGGCGGTAGGTGATGCCAAAATAAATGCGGCTGGGCACGCCATGACCAGGACAGAGATGACCCTCAAAGGCTCTTCAGTAAACACCCAGACCATGGCAGCGATCACTAGCACAAGAGGAGTGTAGTATCCAATGTATTGGTCAATGATTCGCATTATGGGCAGTTTAGTTTTCTCAGCGGCGAGGATGAGGTTTCTGACCTTTCCCAATGTGGTGTCCTGACCGGCACGGGTTACTTTAACCTCTAGCAGACCTGTCAAATTCACAGTTCCGGCATAGACTTCGTCTTTTTCCTTCTTATCAACAGGTATGGATTCCCCAGTAATATTGGCCTGGTTTACGGACGCCTCCCCCTTTAGGACGACTCCGTCGGCTGGCACATTGTCGCCAGGACGTATACGAATAAGATCATCAACTTTTAATTCTTGGACAGCGACTTCCTTCTCTTCGCCCCCGGCTGTGATCAAACGGGCTTTTGTTGGGGTCAATTTGATAAGGGATTCAATTGATGCGCGAGCGCCCTCGGCTGTTCTAGTTTCAATGAATTCACCAACCAGCATAAAAAAAGCGACGATCCCTGCGATTTGATATTCACCCAATGTAAAAGCAGCTAAAACGGCGATAGCCACGAGCTCGTTGATAGTGAGTTTGGCATTCACTACGTCGTTCCATGCTTTCACCAATATTGGTATCATCAACAGCAGGGCACCAAGCATGGCGCTTGCAGCTGAAAGACTTTGAGAGCCAGGAAATAATTGTTTGACGATAATGGCATTAATTAAAAATAACACGCCTATCGCTGTTTGCTTAAAACGTAAAGGAATCGATTCCATAGATGGATTTACTAATGTAGGCTGTTGATTAGTTACTTTCTGATTAGCTTCTGACATAATTTAATCCCCTTTGTTTAGTATTTTCGTCCCACTCTCTCAGGGGCAACTGGTTTTCGATTCATTTGTAAGCGAAGCTCCTGGTTTTTATCATCGTCACCTGATTTGAAGATAAATTTCTCACGAGAGTTCTTCATCACTTTGGCCAAATTCTGAAGGTAAACTCTGTCGATGAATAAATCTGGATTCTTCTGGAATTTAGGATAAAGGAGCTCAAATTGGGTGGCCTCAGATTTCACTCCCTCAACCATCCTTAGCTTAGCGGCATTAGCTGCTGATACAATTGATGCGGCCTCACCCTTTGCCTGTGCGGTTGTTTTCTTGGCATACCCCGTAGCCTCGCTAATCATTTTGCTTCGGTCTTGCGATTTATTCAAAGTGGCTTGGAACTTCTCACGCAATATAAGCGGAGCGTGCGTTTCAAGAACGATCTGTTCGAGACTGATACCAATGTCATATTCGTCAATGCGCTTTTGCACAAAACTTGCAATTGTTTCCTTCAAAGCATTTCTGTCTGTTCTTAGGGCTTGTCCCACGTCGTACCTCAGCGACGCGTGGTATGTTGCCCCATCAAGAATGTTTTGAACGAGGTTGGTCGAACTGGAGAATCCAAATGCAAATTGTTCAGCGTCAACCACCCTATACCTCATAATAGCCTTTAGATGGATAAGGTTACCGTCTTTAGTAATGGTGTAGCCATCTCTTCCAGGAATCAAAGAAGGTTCACCGGTGGGTATGTATGTTCCAGCGACGTAGCTTGTCTTTTCGACCTCAGTCATGAACCACCAACCAGTTGAAGACTCAACTGTTTGCAACTCACTCAATTTGATTGTCACGATATCGTCAATTGGAAAAGGGAATCTCCAATGCAACCCAGGCTCCAAGAGTATGGATTCGCCTTTGACTACGGGTTTGCCGAATCGCAGGACAACTGCTGTTTCCTGAACTGGAACGACAAAAAATAGAGACCTTAATAAAAATAAAACTAATATTACCAATACTCCTTTGACGATCCATTCGGTGGATTTTAAAGAAGCAGCGAGCGCTTGGGATTCAGCATCTTCCTGCGCTTTTCCTTCATCGTTTATTTCCTGATTGAGGCGTTTCTCAGCTGCCTTTTTAAGCAAATCATCTATGTTGTTGTCTTTTGACATAAGAGTCGGTCCTTTCTCTTATTTATTATTAGATGATGTATTCTTTAACGCCTCTTGGGATGCTGAAACTCGAGATGAGTCCAGCATATCAAATGGTGGTGTGTTCGGGTCCAAAACCAATGTGGACTGGTCACCCAAAGAATCTACCATAGCCTGGATACTCAAGAGGAACTTAGCCAACTCTGGTTTTTTTTCAAATACAGCATAATATTCCGCTGCTTCTGCTTCTCCTTCGCTGATGATTTTCTTTGCAGTGGCTTCGGCCTGCGCTCGAAGAATTCCAGCTTCCTTATCAGCTTCGGATCTGATTTTTGTGGCTTCTTCCTGCCCTTCCCCTTCGAGTTGGTCGATGGTCTTCTGTTGATCTGCTTCCATTCTAGATATCACTTTTTCAGAAATAGACTGAGGCACACCAAGTCTTCGGATACCCAGGAACTCAAACTTAACACCATATTTTTCCTCGGTGTATTTACGAACTTCATCTAGAATTTTTTTCTCGACCTCTTCTAATTTTAGTTTGGATTCGTCGGTAGAAATTAAATCTGCGAAACGGTACTGACCGATAATGTTTCTTTTGCTTGTCCTGACCTGATCTTTGAGTTGTCTTTCAGCTTCCTGGATACTTGCGTCTGGAAATTTTGGCAGGAATACTTCAGGTTTGTCGATCCTCCAACCAGCATAAACTTCAACCAAAAGATTGAATCGGTCACTAGTCAATGTTTCATCAAATTTGTCCTCCAAGTTCTGTATACGCTTGTCAAAGCGATAAATTTTTTGAACGGGCCAAGGCCATTTTAAGTAAGCACCAGGTTTCACTATGGCTTTATTGGAAGGGGCACCAAACGTTGTCTTGATAGCCACTTCAGTGTTGCTGACTTGAAACACGAAAAGTACGGAACCAAAAAGCACAAGCAATATAATTCCAATAGCAATTGTTATTGATTTGTTATTTTTCATAAATTTTTAAGTATTTTTTGTTGGCTATTAATTATTAGACCTCAATCTTGAATAATTACTCCATGACTTGTTCATCCACTTCATCAATGACCACGTCTTCGAGATCAGGTCTGAGTTTGTCCTCAAGATTCAGTTCGAATACCTCTGAGTCACTACCTACGCCAATGAGATAAATTCTGGCATTAGCAGCCACAGATGAAAGAGCTTGTAAGTATGTTCGGTTGGTGTAAACCATGTTGGATGCTTCGTAAGCCTGAAGCTGATTTAGAAATTCTGTAGAGGTTCCTTCAGCGTTCGAAACAGCTTTTGATTTGAAGAGTTCAGCCATATTGATCGCCTGAGCAGATGCCGCTCTTGCTGTTGGTATTTCCTTTAAACTGTATCCCTCTGCCTCGAATTTTTTGGTCTCTTTTGAAATTCGGGCACCGTATACGTCTTGAAATTTTTTGGCGGCTTTGATGGAGGGATGTATATCTTGTAAGCCAACGAATATAATTGAGACCCCCATTTTTAGGTTATCTGCTTTTTCCTGTATTCTTCCCTTGAGAATCTCAGAGGCCTGCCCTAGCCCGACCGACATGACATCAAAAAAGTCCGTACTCAACATGTATCTTGTTGTTTCTTGATAAGCAATTGATTCTAAAAGTGTCGCGGCATTTTCATGCTCATAAACCCATTCTTTTAGATCTTTAATCTTATACTGGATTGGTATGCTAACCACCATGAGGTTTACTGGCGGGACCTCTTTTTGATTGAGCGATTGGTTAAATTCGAGATCAGCGTTCTTATCAGCTACGAGCATTTCAGCAGGTTTTTCTCCCATCTCCGTCGTATGTGAGGTGGTCCATAATACTGCTGGGTTCTCTTGATCTACATCTTGTATAGGGCGATAGCCAACATAGAAGTTTTGAACCTGTTCGGTTTGATACCTATTTATAGTCTCAATGGGCCAAGGCCATTTAAAATGAAGGCCCGGGTTGAGTATGCCCTCATTCTTTGCAATGGGCTTGCCCAATCTCACGATTAGGGCTTTCTCCGTGGGCTCAATAATAACAAAACTGGTAGAAATAAGAAGGAGTGCAAGTTGAGCAACAATCACCCAACCAATAATCCTCTTAAGCAGTTTGTACATCCATGTCTGGCTGACTTTGAAGCCGAACTGGTAATCTAATGCTTGGGCTGCTTGAGTGAATACACTTTCAGGGCGACTAAATAATTCGATAAACCTACTTTGGTAAATGACTCTTTGTTCACCAGAAGCAGATTTAGGCCTATATATTTCGAGAATTAAAGTAACCAGGTTTTCAGCGGCGAGGAGCCCGAGAAGAATAATTAAAATCTTGTTGAGATAGAGGTCGATTTTTGGAAATTCCATTTCGTATCCGGCATAGGAAATAGCAGTGGCCCCCATGAGATACGCCCCAAAAAGAATATGGTTTGCGACAGGTTTGAGTAATCGGCTTTTCTGAAATTTGGCAAAGTTTGCGATGTAGTTGCCAACTAAGAAAACACCGACCCCAGTTACAGAAAAAAGAGCAGTAAAAACGGAGGCTCTCGGAGGGTCGGCCTGGAGTTCACCGGAAAAAACTTTCCAGAGCCATGCTGTTGCGGCTATTTCCGCGAGAGTTAAAAATATTGTAAAACCAGGGACAAAATATTTTTCAAATTGTCTCCGGCTTTGCTTAACGGTCAGAACATCAGATTCATCAGCATCAAATAGGCTGGACTGGGTGGACTTTTTAGTGAGTTCCTCGTATTCGAGAAGCTCTTCCTCTTCTTTTTGCTCAAGCCTGATTTGAAAATAAGCAACAGCACTTACTAAGAGGCCGACGACAAAAAAAGCGAGGGTCAGCTTCGCAGCTAAACCAACATTTAAGAAAGCAAGTACTCCTACAAGAATAGTGGACACGAGAAGTGTCAAAAACCCTGTCAGACCAATCTTTTGAATTTGTGGATTCATTATCTAAACTCTGTATTTTAATGGAGTTCCCGATCGTTAAAGACCAGCACCGAAACTCCTATCATGGCCGCCAAGTATGAGATCACATAAATGAAGGCATTTAAAATATAACTTAAAGGAACATTCTTATGTGGCTCCAATGTGTCCGCCAACCAAAGCAATTGCCAATTTGGTAAGATAGTATAAAAAAACTTTCCCCAAATAGTATCTTGCCGCTGACCAAATAAATAATCTGACATCAGGCCTACTAAAAAAAACAGCGAAACGATTGCCAAGCTCGGCACTAATTCTAGACGAGCTGAGCAAACAACTGCAATCGCAGCAAGCATCCATAGAGCGAATGTCAGTAGCAGCACTAGTCGACAAAGCCTCCAATCAATATCAGTCCCGAAAGATTGAAGTTTACCATCCTTGTCGATGAAATTGATGATCACGAAAGCACAAAGAATAAAAAACAATAAGGAGAACACCCCGTCTAAAATGAAATGGCGACCAAGGAAATAGTTGGTAAATCCAGCCACCCCAAAGGATAATATTATCGAGGAATAGAATATGATGATCGGCCTAACCTCAGGTTCCCCGTAGACATCAAAAGCAAGACGGCTGACAAGGAGTAATGGGATTAGGTTAGCAAATGCGGCCAAAGTGACGGCGGCAGCAACTCCGAAAAATTTTGATATTACGAATTGGTGGCGACTGACAGGCTTCGAGAGAACCGCGAGGGCCGTCCCCGTTTTAATTTCCAGACTGACGGTGTTTGAGGCGCCGAAAACAGCACAAAACAACCCAGATAAGAAGACAACTGCCAAAGCATTCTCTTTGACCATTATGGGATCATCACCAAATCCAAAATAGTAGATATTTGACAAAAAGAAAATGAAGACGACCGACACAGTCATCAATATGAGGTAGATCGGCTGACGAACTAACTCAAAAAAGGCATTGTATGCTATTTTCCAACTTCGGCTCATTCTGAGATTTTAATTCAAGGAACTAACAACATTGCGTCGACCCGTAACCTTGGGAAAAGACCAATTATCGCGATTATACGGCGGATTTTCCAAAACAATTTGTTCAAAACATAAATAAAGTTGATATCAAACATCTAATTTCAAGACAAAAATCGACGAAAACACCACAGACTGACGCAAGTGCCGACGCAATCTGGTGCCTGTAAAATAAAAATATCGGTTAATGATGAAAAATAGACAATGAAATAAGAGATTCAATGGGCGTCTGAACGCCCAGAAGCTCCTGTTTTATATGGGTTTTAGAACTCTTTGAGGTTGCCGGGCCCCACCATTTTATTACCCTCCATCTCGTAAATTCCCACTAAATATCCATTTTCTCTAATTTCGCCGACTTTAAGCTCCCCAAAAAAGGTAACGGCTTGGTCATTTATGGGTTTGAAACCTTTACCGTCTTTCTCAGTCTTAATTGATATCCATTCATTTATCTCGGGAACCGTGCCAAAGCAGCACATAGATTGATCCCGCATGAGGAGCAGTTCGGTAACAAGCCCTTTTTCAACCTTGAGAGGGAGCATAAATCCAGTCACGGCAACTTTCTCGCCATTCAGTTTTTTAATGTTATCTGGAATTGTAGGAACTTTTTCAGGGACTTCGGCCCCCTCCTCTATGAACATAAATTCATCTGGGATTTCGTAATTAAATGACGCAAGCCTGTTAAAATTGACTGTGAGGTAATCTGGATCGGTAGCCAATGGCTCCGGGTCTTTAAGAGAATTGCCTATTTGGTTCGTGCTAAGGGTCTGTGGCCTTTGGTTTTCAATTACCCCTGCTAACTCGGCAACAGAAGTTTCTATGGTGTTTTTGGAAACTTCGTTAGTAGACGCAGGAGCAGGAAAAACTTTTTCTGATGTCTCGACAATTAATTCCGATGGTTTGCTTTCCGGAATTTGAACGAGCTCAGCAGCATTCGTATCAGGCTTTGAAGTTGCTGGGTTTTCTTTATCGGGATTTCGAGGTAATTGAGGCTGAACCGGATCTTTTAATTTTTGGATTTCAGAACCTTGGATATCCATGAAATCAGAAACCTCTTTCCCATTATTCTGATTTGAGAGGTCGCCGGAATTTTGATCGGCACAACCGCAAACCAGAAAAACAACGACAAAAGTCTTAAGCCACATGAATAAGTTTTGTTTCATAAACTCTGCTATGAAGGTGTGAGAGAATTTGTAATAAATCAAGAAATTGTATGGAAAGACATTATTAAGGGATTCCCGCCAACCAAAAAAACATGCATTCTCAGCCCACTGAGCTGAAGCTTTTAGGCCCATCCACATGCCCACCGTGGGGGGATAAATGATAAAAGGTCATTAATATTGCCAATGCCTCCAAAACTATCCAAGACTGTGATTTTCCATAGAAACTAAAGGTTGGAATAATGTATTTTCAAAATCAGGATTCTCAGGAAACTATAAGACGAATTGCGATCCAATGTTCACTATTAATACAAATGACCCAAGGAAGCGATTACCTTGCCCCCCGGAGCTGGTATTAAACATGACGGGTTCCATTTAAGCAGTGAATTATTTCTCTTTAATCACATGCACAGTTTGTCTTCCTACATAAAAAAAAGTTTCTCGCATGAGCACCGGCTAAAAGCAGCCCACCCAATACATTGATAAAGGTGCTTCCAGTGAGAATCTCTCCATTTTCCTTGGCTGCACAATGAGGACACGGAGCTGAAACAGGCCCTTCTGAATTGGATCCGGAGATTAAGGACGAGCCGGCTGGTGCAGCCACAGAATGGTTGAGTGTCTCTGATACAACCACTGAGACCAAAAACAACAGTCCAAAGGCGCTAAGAATGGGGATAAACTTATCTTTATGCTGTTTGCATCCCATGAAAACGGCCACTGATGTCGTTGGAATAACAAAAAGCAACATCCAAAAATGAAAGTTTTCGTCAACCCAGAACGTCGTTGTCAGAACCGGAAGAAATACGACAAGTATGGGGGTCACCAAACAATGCAAAGCGCACAACATGGACATGAAAATTGCAAGTGAGTCTAGCCATTTGTGTTGGCGAGTATTGCAAATACTTTCCCTGATCATTTTACCATTGAACCCAGATAATTTAGGGTTCCTCATTACTTAAGGCGTGAAATGTAAGATTCCTTAAACTAGAAAAGCAATTAAATTATCTAATTAAAATGCACGTAATCCTGCATCAGCCTGGAGGAATTTAACAGTTCATTGATTTCAGGATGAAAATAAATTCCCGCGATATTCAGGGATTTTGTAAATCAGGTTGTGGGAAGGATGTTTTCGGCAACAGAACTTCTGTATGCCTTAAATGCTGGAAGTATCCCGGCAAGAATACTGGCAACTGTCATACAAATGGGGACCAGGATTAATGAAGAATGAAAGTACATGATAGAAAGAACGATTCCCGTTTTTTCTCTTAAAATCTCACTGCCTATTTGCATCAGTATAGCATAAAAAAGAATTCCTACGAAAGATCCTGCGATTCCAATAAAACCACATTCTGAGAGAATTTGAGTCACGACTTTTGATCTACTCGCCCCCAATGCCCTCATGATAGCGATGTCTCTTTTTCTTTCGTTCATCGAATTGTAAACGCTGGCCAAAACCGAACCAGAAGCAACAAGGCCTACCAGCATTGCAATACCTTGGAGAAGCCGATCAAACCATGAGATCTTATTAAATAATTCTGAGACTATTCTTGCTACAGGCCAAGCAAGTGTCAGCCGGTTTCCTTGCCTATTATATTTAAGATCGAGCATCTGCCCAACCGTTGGAGAAACAAGTTTCAAAAGAACACCGGAAATTTGTTCACTTGATTCAACTGAGTGCCCTTTCATATTTTGGACGCCAGTTATTGGTATCCAGACGGCTCTATCTGCTGGCGAATTTGTAGGCTCCATAATGCCGGTGACAACATACTCTTCCGAGTGCTGATCTTTTGGATCAAATCGAAGTCCATGGTAGGGCCGAAAAGTACTTCCAACCTTTAACCCTTTGACACTCTGAGCAACATAGGAACCTATGACTGCTTCCATTCGGTTTTCACTAAAAGCACGCCCACCTCTTTGTATTTTGAATCCCTCAAGTTTTGGTGCCTCGTAAGAGCTAAATATGTTTGTCGTTGTGCCAACAATGCGAAATCCGTAAAGATTATCACCTACAGCTATAGGAACAGCTTTTGCTACTCGTTTATCATTTTTGATGTCGAGATAATCTTGCCAATCGATATTTCCCGGTGATTGTTCCAAATGGTAAAGGCAATTAAGAACAAGCTGCAATTTTGATCCTCGGGCACCAAGCACAGCGTCATAGCCACTATTTGATTCGGCAAACACTTTTTGTGATTGAGACTGCAGTATCCATACAGTGAGCATAAGTCCTGTAGCGAGAGCGAGAGAAATAACAGTGACAAATGTTGAGACAGAATGCTGTCTAATACTCTTGAAAACGAGAAACGGAATATTCATTGTCGCTCCTTCTCCGATTTGGTTTTGACAAGATTGATGGCGGAAAGATCTAAACTCTGTGAAAACGATGACAGGATTCTTGGATCATGTGAAACCAATAAAAGTGCTGCACCTTCATCTCGACACTGATTACGAATGATGCCAAGCGCATTTAGGGCAGAGTCTGGATCTAGGTTTCCAGTGGGCTCATCTGCTATAACAAGGGGCGGTTTATTCACAAGTGCTCTTGCAACAGCAACCCGCTGCTGCTGTCCAGTACTCAAAGTGTTTGGCTTGTAGTGCAGGCGGTCGGCCAGGCCCACTCTATTCAGCAACTCCTTGCTTCGAACTTTATTTGTTCGCCCAGACAGGTATGAGCCCAAGCAAACATTCTCTAAAGCGCTAAACCCCTGCAGCAGGTTGAATGTTTGAAATATGTATCCAATATTTTTTGCCCTGAACTTATCCCTTTTTGACTCGGAAAGATCAAAAATTGAAGAGCCAGAAATTCTAATTTGACCACTATCTGGTTTTAGAATACCGGCAATGATATTTAAGAGCGTTGTTTTACCCGACCCACTCAATCCTTTAATGGCTGTCTCCTGCCCTGGTTCGATTTCGAAATTTGGGATATCTAAGACCAATTTTACTCTTCCATCAGGATCCGTGAAAGATTTCTTAAGATTTCTGACAGAGAGCAGAGGCATGATGATCAGAATTTACCAGATTAATTACCTGCAAATACCTCTTTCAGATTTTTCCAAAAAATCCACTAAATGGTCAATCTCGGGATTTTTTGGAAGATCGTTGCGCATGGAGTCCAAAGCCTTTTGAACAGTTAGATTGGACCTAAAAAGAATCTTATAAGCTTCTTTGAGAACATTTTGCGTTTCTGAGGAAATTTTCTTGCGCTCAATCCCTATTTTGTTGAGCCCCGCTGGAATAGGAGGATTGCCATTTACTAAGGTGTAGGGGCAAACATCTTGCGAAATCCGGGAGCATCCCCCAACCATTGCCAAGGTTCCAATCCTGCAAAATTGATGAACACCGGTCATCCCGCCGAACACAGCAAAGTCTTCAACCACCACGTGCCCGGCAAGCCCCGTGCTATTTGACATGATGATATTATTTCCTATCTGGCAGTTGTGGGCAACGTGGCAGTAGGCTAGTAAATTATTGTTCGAACCAACAGATGTGATTTCCCCCTCACCTGTTGCACTATGGATGGTGACTGACTCGCGGATAACATTGTTGTCCCCGATTTTCGTAAAGGTCTTACCACCTTGCCATTTAAGGTCTTGTGTCCTCAAACCAATACTCGCAAAGGGAAAAATTTCATTTCCTGAACCGAGTTCTGTATGTCCGTCTATGGCAACATGAGAATGAAGTTTGGTATTGGGCCCCATTTTTACATTTGAGCCAATGACACAGTAAGGGCCGATTTCGCAAGAGTCAGGTATCTCGGCACCTGATTGAATGATAGCGGTTGGATGAATCATCATGCTCTATCTCGTATCCAACATAAATGTCACATCTCCTTCGGAGACAAGAACATCATTTACGAAGCAACTACCAGCACCGCGGGCGATTTTTCCTTTCAGTCTGGTTAGTTTAAACTCAACTCTTAATTGATCACCGGGGACAACAGGTTTTCTAAATTTAACTTTATCCGCCGACATGAAATAGGCGATAGCACCCGGCAAATCACATTTCACCGATGTTAAAATGCCACCAACCTGAGCCATCGCTTCCAACTGCAAAACACCCGGCATAACTGGGGCACCCGGAAAATGACCTTGAAAAATACCTTCGTTGATAGTGACGTTCTTAATCGCCACAATTTTATCTTCGGAAATTTCTAACACCCTATCTACCATGAGCATTGGATACCGATGGGGAAGTGTTTCCAAGATTTTCTCAATGCCCATTTCCGACTTTTCCCCGGAACTTTTTAGTTTTTCTTCTGTTTCAACATTCGACATTCAGTCAGCCTTGTATGAGATGATTATGATTATTTTATTCGGTGAGTTGTGCGGTCGTCTGTATACCTTCCATTATTTTCTGTGCCATAAGGCAATTTGCGGAATGGCCAGGTTTAATGGCTATAAAATGCCCTTTTAAGGGCCTTCCAACAAGAGATAAATCGCCCAAAATGTCTAACATTTTGTGCCGAACAAACTCATTTTGATAACGCATAGGTTCTGTAGTCATAATGGCATCTTCGCGGATAATAACTGCATTTTGGAGTGATCCGCCTTGAATAAGACCGTGCTTGAAAAGTTGCTCCAATTCCTCAAAAAAACAAAACGTGCGCGCCTTGGACAGGTCTTTTATCCATGTATCTTTGGTGATCTCTAGGGATTCAAACTGTGTAAATCGACCCATTTTATCCGCACTCGTACAGGAAATTTTCAACCCGTCGTATGGTAATGCCACCATCAATGTTTCCTCTAGATCAATATGGATTGGATGAGAAATGGCACAATCTTTAATATTTTCAGATAAATCCTCTATACCTGCTTCCTCCACCATTTTGTTGTAAACAGCGGAACTCCCATCAGCAATAGGAGGCTCAGGGGCGCAGAGATCGATCACAAGGTTGTCGATGCCATATCCAGCTAAAGTGGCTAAGACGTGCTCGACAGTATGAACATGCACATCTCCTTTGGAAATAGTTGTTGAACGATTCGTTTGGGTCACAAACTCAACAGAAGCTGGAATTTCTGGTCGCTCCTCCAAATCGATGCGCCGAAATTTTATGCCGGAATTATCTGGTGCGGGCCTGAAGGTCATTTCCACCTCGTGCCCACTATGTAGGCCAATGCCGCTAAGCGAGATAGATTTCTGGATCGTTCTCTGTTTTCGCACGGTTATCATAATACTATTAAACCAGGGGATGTTAAATCGTTATCTTTTATCAAAATATTTTTCTATTGAAATGATGACTTCAGGCGAGGCAAAGTGAATTTAGTTACTCCAATGATGATAGTCGGAATTGAAGAAAAATTATCGCTAGACCCACAATTTAAACCAGCAATCCTTGCTTGGGATAAATGGAAAAAAGAATGTCTGGGTGGCCAAACCACGGAGACGGCAAAAATAAATCTGTCCAGGAATGATAATTCATTAACGTATTGGGAAATCCCGCTGAAAACCCCTGCTAAAGATTTCCTTAAAGAAAACGTAACCACATTAAAATTAATCATTAAATCACTCTTGTGGTCTCGAGGGGGTTACAAAATTTCGTTGGAGTGCCCGGATATCATCCTTGACGCTCTTAGGGATCACTACGAGGTAGACGCTTTGGCCCAATTTGATAAGGACATGATGGGGAATAAGATTTATTTGTCCGATTTCCTGGTTGCCAAAGGTTTAAAATCATCAACTAGCCTCGAATCTTCAGCCCCTATCGGAAAAAATCTGGATGGCTGCCGCATAGGTTTTGACCTTGGTGCGAGCGACAGAAAAGTCGCAGCACTTATCGACGGCGAGGTCGTATTTAGCGAGGAAACAGTCTGGAGCCCCGTGGAACAAAGTGATCCAGCATGGCATTTCAATGAAATAATGGATTCACTAAATAAGGCGGCCGCAAAACTTCCACGAGTCGATGCCATTGGCGGCTCATCAGCAGGCGTCTATGTGGACAATGAGGTTCGTGTCGCCTCGTTATTCAGGAGCGTGCCCAAGGAACTTTTCAATTCGGATGTCAGACCTATTTTTAAAAACATTCAAAAAGAATGGGGAGGAATACCTTTTCAAATAATAAACGATGGTGCGGTGACGGCCCTGGCAGGTTCCATGGCTCTCGGAGAGAATGGTGTTTTAGGTATCGCCATGGGGTCAAGCATGGCATGCGGGTACGTCGATAAATCAGGAAAAATTAATCCTTGGCTCGATGAATTAGCTTTCTGCCCTATTGATTGGGGCGAAGACGCTCACATTGATGAATGGTCCAAGGCCCCCGGATGTGGGGTACAATATTTTTCACAACAAGCTGTGGGTCGGCTTTTGAAACCAGCAGGTATAGATTTACCGGGTAATCTAGGGTTACCCGCTAAGTTGGTCGAGGTTCAAAAATTGATGGAAGCCGGCGACCAAAGAGCCACAGAGATATATAAAACCATCGGCACCTACTTGGGCTACACCATTCCTTATTATGATGATTTCTACGACTTTGATTACCTTCTTATTCTAGGACGCGTCATGACAGGTTTAGGGGGAGACATTATCCTAGATACGGCGCGTGAGATATTGGACAAGAACTTTGCTGATATCTCTCAAAGACTGAAATTCCACGTTCCCGGGGAAAGAGAAAAGAGACATGGTCAAGCGATTGCAGCGGCTAGCTTACCCAAACTGAAATAATCACCGCGAATACTTGTTTGAAGTAGTCGGCAACTAGAAGAATCATATGAATCCCTATCAAAACTTAGTCGAAAAAATCGCAGCTTTAGTTGAAAATGGAAATAAGCTTCCGCTTGGTGAGTTTACCATTGAAGAACGAGAGCCACAGGCAGATGGTGCCCCGGTGGCTATGATTTTGTCACCACACCCAGATGATGAGTGCATTATCGGCGGGCTTCCGTTGAGATTACAAAGAGAGAACGGCTATCGAGTCATAAATGTTGCTGTCACCCAGGGGTCGCATCCCGAGCGCCAAATCCCCAGATTGGAGGAACTCATACCCGCTTGCAAGTATCTCAACTTTGAGTTGGTGCAAACTGATCCACGTGGGTTGTCGAGAATAAAACCGGAAGTTAGAGAAAGCGACCCTTGCTATTGGTCGAAGGCGACAGAAATAACCAAAGGTATCATCGAAAAATATAATCCTAAAATCATTCTTTTCCCGCATGAATTGGATCAAAACAGTGGCCATGTAGGTGTCAACCTTTTAGCATTTGATGCCTTAAAAGCCTGCGATGATTCTATCAGCCCTGTTATTTGCGAAACAGAATTCTGGAGCCCCATGAGAGACCCAAATCTTCTCATGGAAATCTCTAATAAAGAACTAACAGACATGCTTACGGCGCTTTCATTTCACGTAGGTGAAGTCAAAAGAAATCCCTACCATATTCGCACCCCCATGTGGATGGTCGATAATGTAAGAAGAGGAGGAGAAATTGTAGGAAAGCAAGGCGGTACTCCGCCAGATTTCACCTATGGCGTCATTTACCGTTTGTCACAATGGAACAAAAATCAAAAAAACAATTTTCTTGATGAAGGGGTGTTCATTTCTGCCCATGAAGATATCTGCCAATTGATACCCGGGTTGAGCTAAAACTCAATTCGATATAGGTCTCTCGAGATTGCCTTCACCGTTCAATCGGATAATCCCTCTCCAGAAAGCGGGAGGACAACATGCTTTAACTTAGACCTAAAAAATGAGGCGACGAGTCATAGTGGACGGTATACTGACCCTAACCCTTAATAGAAAGTTTACAGAGAAAGGGACAAGTTCAGTGGTTAACTTTTTTCCTATAAACTAAATTGGGATGTGTATGTTTCGACATTCTAGGGCCCTAGGGCCTAATTTTTCAAACGAGAAGGAATTGACGGTTTGGATCTCTCACGTGACGGACATCGCATTTTGAAAATTAAATTGGGATGTTTTGGAGTGCGAATAAAAATAGACTAAGATGAGTCTATGACTTTCTTATCAAAGCACAGACAGGTTGTCGGACTGTTTTTTTGGCTTTTAATAAGCTTTACGGCGGCTTTCATCGGGGCGACAGCAACCATGCAAGCAAAGTCATTTTACAACCAACTCACACAACCAGTGTTTGCTCCACCGTCATGGGTTTTTGGCCCGGTATGGAGTGTTTTGTATACAATGATGGGAGTTGCAGCTTGGTTGGTTTGGCGTTCCGGTGGGTTTAAGCAGAACCAAATTTCTCTATTATTGTTTTTTGCTCAGTTAGCTTTTAATTCCATATGGAGTTGGCTATTTTTCGCTTGGTCATTAGGTTTGATAGCTTTTGTCGAAATCTTATTTTTATGGATTCTTATTCTTTCAACTCTGGTTACTTTCTGGAGAACGCATACCATGGCTGGCTTACTCCTGATTCCTTATTTATTGTGGGTCAGCTTTGCTGCGTTTTTAAATTATTTCCTATGGAAACTTAATCCGAAAATACTGGGCTAAGAAATTATTATCCTATAAACCCATGAGAATTTAAATGTTGTACACCACAATAACTGTAAAAAATTACCGAAAGATTATTGATGCAAAATACAGCACGTAGAACATTGATATTTTTTATTTTTTTCTCAATCTCGGCCATTTCTATTTCGAGTCCATTGAAGAAAAAGCTCCCTGTAGAGGGAGGTGTGGTATTCCGCATAGAAAATCGCACAGCCTTTCTTATAAAGCCCAAAGCGAGCAATTCTAATTTACTGACACCATGGGTATTGTATGCCCCAACTTTGAGAGGCCTTCCGGGAAATGCGGAGAATTGGATGTTCAATCGATTTCTGGAAAAAGGAATTGCCATCGCCGGAATTGATGTGGGCGAATCATATGGAAGCCCTGAAGGCAGAAAACTTTATACCAGCTTATACAATGAGCTCATTCATAAACACGGATTGTCCCGAAAAGTATCGCTACTAGCACGAAGCCGAGGTGGTTTAATGCTATACAACTGGGCCGCTGAAAACCCAAAAATAATTGCATGCATAGCCGGAATTTACCCTGTTTGTAATCTGGAAAGTTATCCGGGCTTAAAGCGTGCTGCTGGTGCGTATAGGATGACACATGATGAGCTTAGGGCGAATCTAAGCCGCCATAACCCCGTAGATAATTTAATTCCTCTAGCCAAAGCAAAAGTTCCCATATTTCATATCCACGGTAATGTAGATAAAGTCGTGCCCATTGAAGACAATTCTCTTTTAGTCAAAAGAAGGTATGAAAAACTCAGTGGCACAATGGACCTCGAGATAATTGATGGGCAAGGTCACAACATGTGGTCTGGCTGGTTTACAAGTCAAAGGCTGGTGGATTTCGTCATCAATCACAGTACGCCTAAAAATCTTTAACGATGTCGGACAATTTAAACCACTTATTATCAAATCGTAATCCCGCCGTGATCGAAAACAGGCATGGAAAAAGCCCAGTTCTTTTAATCTGTGAACACGCAGGGCGGCTCCTTCCAAAATCTCATGGTTTACTTGGAATTAACGAGACTGAAATGGCGAGCCACATTGCATGGGATATTGGAGCGGCCCAGCTTGCAAAAAGGCTCTCTAGAAAATTAAATGCTACACTGGTTATGCAGGCCTATTCTCGATTGTTTTTTGATTGCAATAGAAGTCTAGATGCGCCAGACGCGATTGTTACGGAATCAGATGGAATCATTATTCCCAAAAACCAAAATTTGTCGAAGGCACAAAGAACAGAGCGGCGCGATCTAATATACACGCCATTTCACCAAAGTATATTAGATGTCATCGATGAAAGATTAAAAAAAGGCGAAAAAACAGTTATCGTAACCATTCACAGCTTCACATCATTTTACAGAGGTAAAAAGAGAGACTTAGATTTTGGAATTATTCATGACGGATATCTAGAGTTAGCTCAAGCATTGCAAAAAACAGCCATCTTAGATAAGGATTACATTTGTGCTTTAAACGAACCTTATTCCGCTAAAGACGGAGTCACACATACACTAAAAACACACGGCGAAAGCCGCAAACTACCTAATGTCATGCTCGAAATATGCAATGACTTGATAGGCACACACCAAGGTCAGGCTATCTGGGCAGATAGCCTGGAAAGATTAATTACGTGCTCGCTAAGTAAGATCATTGGTTAAGGGCGATTAATACAGCGTGAAGGACTAAGAATTATGAAAGGACTTTTATCAATTGAGCAGTTAAAAGGGCAAATCGCATCTGGTGCTATCGATACAGTTGTGGCTTGCCAAATTGACATGCAAGGCAGGCTGATGGGAAAACGTTTCCAAGCAGAATACTTTGTTGATCAGGCCTGGAATGAAACACATAGCTGTAATTATCTTCTCGCGACTGACATGGAAATGGAAACGGTAGATGGTTACAAATCAACCAGCTGGGAAGCGGGTTACGGAGATTTCGTCATGAAACCAGACTTGGCTACTCTACGAATAACGCCCTGGCTGGAAGGGACTGCATTGGTTATTTGCGATGTCCTCGACCATCACCACCATAAACCCGTCCCTCATTCACCCCGTGCCGTATTGCAAAAGCAAATCGCACGACTTGAAAAATTGGGGATGACGGCATTCATGGCCTCAGAATTAGAATTTTTCTTATTTGATCAGAGCTACGAATCAGCTCAGGAAAATAATTATCAGAGTCTCAAAACAAGTAGCGCGTATAATGAGGATTATCACATTTTCCAAACCACCAAGGAAGAGGATGTGATGAGAGCCATAAGAAATGGTCTTCAAGGGGCAGGAATTCCGGTCGAAAATTCAAAAGGTGAAGCGTGTTCAGGGCAAGAGGAAATAAATGTTGTATACTCTGAGCCCCTGGAAATGGCAGACCGGCATTCCATTATAAAAAACAGTTGTAAAGAGATCGCATGGAGCAAAGGAAAGGCCGTTACTTTTATGGCGAAGTGGTCTTTTAACCATGCAGGAAATTCCTCCCATATCCATCAGTCATTGTGGAGTAAAGATGGAAAAGAACCATTATTTTATGACCCGAGTGCACCTCATGGAATGTCCAAAATCATGCGGCAATACCTGGCTGGGTTACTCAAACATGCCAGTGCGGGAACCTATTTCCTTGCTCCTAACATAAATTCTTACAAACGTTTTATGGCTGGAACGTTTGCTCCTACCAGAGCCATCTGGAGTTTAGATAATAGGACTGCCGGGTATAGAGTCTGCGGAGAGAAAAGTAAATCAGTGAGAGTAGAATGTCGAGTTGGCGGTGGCGACCTCAATCCCTATCTTGCATTTGCATCTCAGCTAGCTGCTGGCATCGATGGAATTGAAAACCAATTAGAATTGGAAGATGAGTTTTCAGGAAATGCCTATAATGATGAAACTCTCCGAGAAATCCCGAAGACATTAAGGGAAGCTACGCAGGCTTTAAATGACTCGGAAATGCTAAGAAAAGCTTTTGGCGATGATGTCATCGATCATTATGTTCACGCTGCTCACTATGAACAATTTGAATATGATCGACGCGTAACGAACTGGGAGGTTGCCCGCGGATTCGAACGCTCGTAAAACTTTCACTTTTCGAAAAAAGAATGTCATTAATCCAGTGTATCAG
The DNA here is from genome assembly GCA_965657355.1 of Limisphaerales bacterium. Lineage (GTDB taxonomy): Bacteria > Verrucomicrobiota > Verrucomicrobiia > Limisphaerales > JAJOIW01 > JAJOIW01. The sequence continues at coordinate 91,407 of CBFHOE010000007.1, forward strand.
TCCTGTAGACGGTAGTATTTTTACTGAAAAAGAAACAGCTTCAGAAAAAAAAATTCAGGAAGCTCTAAAATCGTCTAAATCTGCCCAGAAGAAATGGATGCAGATACCAATCCATGAGCGCGCAGCATTGTCCACCAGAGCTGTAGACTTGATCGCGGAGGATTGCAAAGAAATCTCTGAAGAATTGACCTGGCAAATGGGGCGCCCCATCACACAAGCGCCCGGCGAAGTAAGTGGTTTTGAAGAGCGAGCCAGACACATGATAAGCATCGCAGAAAATTCACTAGCCGACATAACACCTGCACCCAAAGATGGTTTCAAAAGGTATATTCAACGTGAGCCTTTAGGGGTGGCATTCGTCGTCGCTCCCTGGAACTACCCTTACCTCACAAGTGTCAATGCCATTATCCCCGCCCTTCTGGCAGGAAACAGCGTTATCTTGAAACATTCTGCACAAACACCACTTTGTGCAGAACGACTTCAGAAAGCTTTTGATCGAGCGGGTTTACCCAATGGCGTTTTTCAACATTTACATTTGACACATTCGGATGTCGAAAATGTCATCAAATCGCCGGAAGTAAACTTCGTCGCATTTACAGGATCAGTACCTGGAGGCAAGGCAATAGAGCGAGCTGCTTTGGGGAAATTTATTGGAATGGGACTAGAACTAGGCGGGAAGGATTCGGCATATGTAAGAAGGGATTCAAATTTACAACATGCTATTGAAACAGTGACAGATGGGGCCATGTTTAATTCTGGTCAATCTTGCTGTGGAATCGAAAGAGCCTATGTCGAGGAGTCATTATTTGAGGATTTCGTTGATGGTATCACCAGCTTGGTAAAACAATACCGTCTCGGAAGGCCAGACTTGAAAGAAACGACATTGGGCCCCATGGTGAAGACGACAGCAGCCGACTTTGTCAGAGACCAAATCGACGAGGCTATTTCCATGGGGGCCGAAGCCCTTATTGATCCGAATCTTTTCAACATAAACGAAAACCGAACACCTTATATGGCACCACAAGTCTTGATTAAAGTTAATCATTCCATGCGTGTGATGAACGAAGAATCTTTTGGTCCTGTTATCGGAATAATGCCTGTCTCTGGGGACGAGGAAGCAATCCAACTTATGAACGATTCTGAGTTTGGCTTAACCGGGGCAGTATTTACTCAAGATGAAGATGCAGCCATTAAAATTGGAAATCAGGTCCAAACAGGAACATGGTTCATGAATCGATGCGATTACTTGGATCCAGCACTTGCTTGGACAGGTGTGAAAAATTCAGGTCGAGGCTGTACCTTATCACAAGTTGGTTTCGAGCACTTAACACGGCCCAAATCTTTTCACTTAAAAAAGGTTTAACATTATGAATGTTAACTGGAATTATCCGACTTCAATTCGAGCAGGAGCTGGCAGAGTAAAAGAACTTGGGGATATCTGTCGCAGCATGAATATCAAAGCACCACTATTAGTGACGGACCCAGGGCTTGTCAAAATGCCCATGGTCCAAGAACTTATCGGTGATTGCAAAAAATCAGGACTTGGCATCAAAGTTTTCAGCGAAATAAAGACGAACCCGACTGGTAGTAATGTTGAGGCTGGGATTAAAGCATTTCACACCGGCAACCACGACGGGGTTATTGCATTTGGTGGGGGCAGCGGTCTAGACGCGGGCAAAGCCATAGCTTTAGCAGCAGACCAAACTTGTTCTCTCTGGGATCTAGAGGATGTCGGAGATAACTGGATGAATGCTAATGCTGAAAAGATAAGCCCTATCATAGGAATTCCGACTACTGCGGGAACAGGCTCTGAAGTTGGAAGGGCAGCAGTTATAATCAATGAAGAACAATTTAAGAAAACAATACTTTTCCACCCTCGAATGTTACCTGGAACTGTTGTTCTTGATCCGGAACTTTCAGTGGGTCTACCAAGCAAAATCACAGCGGCCACAGGTATGGACGCGCTCTCTCATTGCCTTGAGGCTTTTTGCTCAAAAGTATATCATCCGATGGCAGAAGGCATAGCAATGGAAGGGATTCGTTTGGTCAAGGAATACCTTCCAGTTGCGGTGACGAATGGAAATGACATTGAGGCACGGATGCAGATGTTAGTCGCCTCATCCATGGGAGCAACGGCTTTTCAACGCGGACTCGGAGCGTCACATGCATTGGCCCACCCTCTAGGGGCATTATACGACGTTCACCATGGATTATTAAACGCGATCTTAATGCCATATGTCCTCAAAGCTAACTATTTGGAAATTAAACTACCGATTGAAAGATTGGCTCCGTACCTGAAACTTGAACCATCCTTCGAAAGCTTTTTAGATTGGGTTCTGAGGCTGAGAAAAGAGATCAATATTCCGCACAAACTAGATATGCTGATTTCTGATGATTCTCGCTTTAAGGATATAGGGAAAATGGCGGTCCGGGATCCTTCGGCATGTACGAATCCAATTTTACATGATGCCGATACTTACACCTCGATTTTGACAAATGCTTTTAATGGCATTTTATAAAAAATCCCGAAGGAATAGCATGAGAGATGTAGGTTAAAGGACGCGTAATATTTTATCGCCTTATTTGAATCTGAAATGACTAAATCGATGAACGAGATTGTGGATATTATGTAAAAAAACACCTTAAAGAGGCTTCCTGTTCCCTCCCCGCTTTTACTTAAAATTTAATTTACCAAACTCTGAATCAATGTAAGCGATTACTAATCGACCTAGGTCTCAGGGCTTGACCTCATGTTTCTTCGAAATTAGCTTTGGTTTGATTTCCCTCAGATTGTGTTTTTAAGTCGCAACCAACGGCTTCAAAATTTAAAGACCGACATGGTCTCAATCATAGCTACTCCGCATGAAGATTTCTGAAAAGGAATTCTCAGAAAATTCATTTTCATAAAGTAACTCTAACAATTACAAAAAATATTTTTTTATTCAGATTTTTTAGATAACCCATTTCGATTATCCCAACCTATCTTGGTCAAAGCATCATTAAGCAACATAGGTTCAATATACCCGAACTGTATTCCAAGATTTTTTCGAGCTAAATAATGACGGCGGAGGGTCTGATTGAAGAAATGATCCAATTTGAGTAAATCTTCTAAAAGCCACCGCCTCCAAAATTCTAGTGATGATTCATCCTCCATTTCGAGCTTTTCCAAATCGTCCTTTGTTAGAGAAAACCTTTTTAGTAAAAGCGTGACGAGGTGGTCCGACTCACCAAAAAAGTAGAGGATGAGATGTTTGTATAATTCCCAACAGCTCAATTCCATAAATGAAGGGCAAGTCATTACCATTGGGCCCTTTGTCCTTACCTTCTTAAACAAGATTTGATTTTGTATCTTAGAATAATCGTAGCCATGACTTTTCTTCGGGATCTGGTTACCGGCCAAAAGCAACCTCTTTAGACATCGAATAATCCTAATGACAGCGTATCGACTCTTGAAAGCTCCAAACAAAGGCATTGCCGGAGTATCACGCCCCCGCTGATCAGAGCCCAAAAATTCAAATCTCAATTCGAGCTCATCAGTTTCTTGGTTCCAGAATGGAATGGTGATTGATAAGAATGAATATCCCTCAGGAAAAACCTTCTGACGATTAAAGGGCGGCTTGAATTCTGAGATTCTCTTGTTCTCCAATATTTCCGCATCCATGGGAGATTCGCATTTTTCATACTCGATACGGTTCACTTTACAAACCAATTCTACTAGTCTCTTAGGGTGGGTATCCGGGTGAATATATTTATATGAATTTATTCTCTTTTTTAAGTTATTGGATTGCCCGATATAGAGAATTTGTTTTTCGGAGCCAAGAAAATGGTAGACACCTGGGCATTGAGGCAAAGCACGAAAAAAGCCTGCCCCAATGCGATCAATGATGGGGTTATTCCAATCAAGAAGCCATAATTGATTCCTAGCGGGCATGACAAAAGCTTGTTTCCTTGGTCCATCTCTTAGATGCTTAAAAAGTGGATACCAAAAAAGGGAATTGGAATAGCACCGAGTTAACCGACGGCTGGCAAATCGGTGTCAAATCATTCTACTGGGGATTAGGATTTAAGAAAGAAGATTTCTCAAAACCACAGATTGGAATTGGGGTCCCTCTTCTCGAGGGAAACCTTTGCAATACCCACGCCTACGAACTAGCTGCCTACATTGAGAACGGATGCAAGAAAGCAAATCTTCACGGTTTCAAATTTGGGGTTCCCGGGGTTAGCGACAATATTACACAGGGACATGAAGGAGGAAATGCATCCCTACCCTCGCGCAACGTAATCGCAAACTCAGCCGAAATGGTCGTCAGCTCTCACAAATACGACGGTTTAATAGGGATGCACCATTGTGATAAAAATGGCCCCGGATTTGCAATGGCCTTGGCACGCCTCAACTATCCCGGGTTGCTCGTAAGTGGCGGCAGCATCAAGCCCGGTTGCCATAATGGCAAACCAATTACTATTTTAGACCCTTATGAAGCTCAGGCTGCCCTGTCGGTTGGTGAAATCTCTGAGAACGAGGCATTGGAAATAGTTCGTAAAGCTTGCCCCGGACCTGGTGGTTGCGGAATCGCTGCTTCATTCAATACTTGGGGAATTGCTATGGAGGCAATTGGCCTAATGATTCCATACAGTTCATCAATACCCGCAGAGTCGCCAGAGAAGAAAAAAGAAATGGAGTTAGTCGGCACTTATATGAATTCCATCCTAAAATCTGGGATTTTACCTAAAGATATCCTAACAAAAAAAGCTTTCCACAATGCAACAACTGCCATCGCTGCTGCCGGTGGATCGACAAATGGAATACTCCATATACTTGCACTAGCAAGAGAGGCTAAAGTTAATTTCACCTTAAAGGACATACAAAAAATACTTCGTCAAACGCCCGTGATGTGCCAATTTGCTCCGAGAGGAAAAGGAACCATGGTCGACCTTCACCATTTAGGTGGCACTCCGATGCTACTCAAACATTTTCTTAAGTGTGGATTACTCCATGGGGATTGCATGACGATTACTGGAAAGACTTTAAAAGAAAACTTGGATTTGGCGCCTGATTTACCACTAGAGCAAGACCTCATAGCTCATGAAGAAACTCCATTCCGAGATTATGCTGACATGCAAATTTGTTTTGGAAACATAGCCCCTGACGGAATCGTGTTCAAAGTATCCAGCATCAAGGAGGGAAAATTCAAAGGGAAAGCGATGTGTTTCACTGATCCAAAAGCCATTGTTGATGCTGTTTCAGGTGGAAAAATCACACCTGGCACTGTCGTAGTCCTGCGGGAAATGGGTCCTGTGGCATGCGGGATGCCAGAAGTATTGGTCGCGACATCATCACTAGCCGTTCCTGAACTCTACGGAAAAGTGGCCCTCATATCGGATACAAGAGTTTCAGGGGTATCCCATGGAGCCATAGGAATCCATTGTTCACCAGAGGCTGTTGTGGGTGGACCAATAGGATTTATTGAAGATGGAGACCTCATCAATATTGACCTCCTTAATGGCATAATTCAATGTGATGTGAATTCAACAGAATGGGACAAAAGAAAAGAAGTTGTGTTATCGGGATTAAAAGAAATCCAATATCAAAGGGGGTATCTTGCAGATTTCGGGTCAACAGTAACGCAAGCCTCGGAAGGGTGCGTCCCAAAATGGGTTTTAATTTCTGATTAACATTTTCCAAAATTTTGAATACTCATTGACCATGGATGCTACTTTGAAACCGGTCTCAAACCTTTTTCTCGCAGCCTCCCCCATCTCTAGTAAAGCATAAGGATCTCCGATACATTTTTCGATAGCATTCATTAAATCGCCATCTTTATTTGGGTCGAAAACAAATCCGGTAATTCCGTTATCTACAATTTCGTTACCACCACCAAGGGATGAGGCAATGGATGGAATCCCAGAGCGAGCCGCCTCGATCAGGACAGTTGGCAATGAATCAAATGACGTCGAGGTGTGGATAAGAATACCCGCATTCGAAAATATCTTATCACTTGGTTGCCTCCCATGCAGAAATACGTTTTTTCCAAGCCCAGATAGAGATTTGGCTCTATGAGAGTACTCAGAACAGATGTCACCATACAAATGCCAGTCCAGTTTGTGAGAAGCATCTGCAGAATTAATATAATCTGCAATTAACTCAAATCCTTTGACGGGAGAATACATTCCGAGGAACACCATGTTAATTCTATCCCCAAAATATGCTTTTTTGAGTTGTGGTCTAAAACCATGCTCATCATTAAGTCCGTTATAAATGACAGTGATTTTTTTCTTGTAACCTGAACGATTACATTCCGTCGCAACGGCTTTAGAAACCGAAACCATTCCATCAAAATGGTTCCCAGAAAACCGCATCAGAAGTCGTCTCAGCGAGCCATGAAAATTAGCACATGGATGGTCATGCAAAGTACCAGAAATTTTTTGGCCCCTGCGAGATTTTAATACAAACAAGAGTTCGAAAGCACGAGCAGTCCAAGCATGAAGAATATCAAATTTTCGGCATTGTCTGCGGACTTTAAAAGCTGCTGCGATATTGTTTTTCAGGCTATCTTTTGAGGAAGGCAATGGGATGGCATGATAGCCAAGCTCTTTGGCTCCGATATAGATACCAGTCGATTCAGGCGCAATTATGGTAATAAAATTTTTACCATCAGGAATAGCCTTTAATAACTCCATTAGCACGACCTCGGCACCATACCCTTTCCCCTCTGTGACGCTTAGAATGGCAACTTTCATTTTCTAAAAATCATTGATGACTCCAATGGGGGGGTTTTCCAATGAGAATATTTTTAATTTTTCTCACACTCTGAACAATCCTGGGGTCTATGGAATACAAAACAGAATACAAATTTTTGGGAATCCCCATACTGAGGGCTTCCTTCATTTTTTTTGCCGCTGTCCTAAATTCGCCGGCTCTTTCAAATTGTTGAGCAACTCGAGATAATGCGTAGGCTTCGCCAATTTTAACTGCATCAAATTGCTCGGGGTATTTTTCTTTGATGATGCGGAGGGTTTCAAATTCTTCCTCGAGAGATGTATCAATCTTTCGTGTAATATTTCCCTGATGCCTTCTATATTTAGTAAAAATTCGGTCCAAATATCCTATTTTCCCAGCAAGAGCCACTTCGATCATAAATAACCAGTCACTCGCTATGGGTATTCTGGCGTTGAATCCGCCTCTGGGCATGCACTTCTTCCGAAACATCATCGAACTAGATAACAAGGCATTGCCCTTTATCAATTGTCCACCATCTCCAAAAATTGGGGGGTTAGTACTGGGATCATTGTGCACCCCCATGACTCGGCCAGTATCACTATCAAAAACCTCGGCATTTGTGCAACAAATAGACACTTCTAGGTTGGCGTGCAGAAAATCAACTTGCGATGTGATTTTTCCAGGCAACATCAAATCATCGCCGCCGGTCAGCGCAATAAGTTCCCCATCGCAGCCTTGGAGCGCTTTATTAAAATTTCCAGTAATCCCCAAATTCTCTTTATTGATCAAAATGTTAATAAAGTTATATCGGGAAGAGAATTCTTTTAAAATATCAGGCGTTCTGTCTGTTGAGGCATCATCTGAACACACTATTTGTATGGGCCTGTAATCTTGTTGAATGATCGAATCCAGAGTTTCAGCCACAAATGCTTCTTGATTATAAAAAGCAATAGCAACGGAGACAAGCGGTCTCCCACTGGGTTTGCTAGCACTCCCGATCTCCATAAATTTTGTCATTTAAAGCCCTGCGTTTAGAAGCATAGGTATAAAAACAAGAATCAGGATCCTTTTGAAGGTCGAAATAAGACCTTAAAACTTGAATTTCTAAAAAACTTCCCCAAAATCTTCCCATTCACATTTTTTAACTTCTTGTTTTTGCGGTTAAAACCCTTTAGTTTTCCGCCTCAATTTAAAAGAAAAGACATCATTTATGGCAAGGAACGTTACATTATTTACCGGCCAATGGGCTGATTTACCGCTAGATACCATGGCTCAAAAAGCCAGTGAATTTGGATATGATGGTATCGAGCTGGCCTGCTGGGGGGACCACTTTGAAGTCGATAAAGCTCAGGAAAAATCATACTGCGACGGAAGACACGAGCTTTTGTCAAAATATGGACTAAAAACATGGGCGATCTCGAACCACCTGGTAGGCCAGGCGGTCTGTGACAAAATCGATGAAAGGCACAAAGCCATACTCCCCCCTCACGTCTGGGGAGATGGAAACCCTGTTGATGTTCAGAAAAGAGCTGCTGAAGAGATGATCAAAACGGGCATAGCTGCAAAAAATTTGGGCGTATCAGTTGTCAATGGCTTCACTGGATCATCAATCTGGCCTTACTTATATAGTTTTCCCCCAGTGCCGCCACAATGGATTGAAGATGGTTTTGCAGACTTCGCGGAAAGATTCAAACCCATCTTGGATGAATATCAATCAATGGGAATTAAATTCGCGCTAGAGGTCCACCCAACTGAGATTGCTTTTGACAGTTCTTCTGCCAAAAGAGCAATAGATGCCCTTGATGGGCACCCTGCCTTCGGTTTTAATTATGATCCTTCTCATCTGGGCTACCAAGGTGTCGACTACGTTCAATTCATTTACGATTTTTCAGACCGAATTTTCCATGTCCACATGAAGGATGTATATTGGTCGGACACTCCAAAATCCGCCGGTGTATTCGGGGGGCACACCAATTTTGGAGATCCAGCAAGGTATTGGGAATTTAGATCCTTGGGAAGAGGCAGTGTTGATTTTGAAGAAATCATCCGAGCTCTGAACGAAATCAAATACTCTGGTCCTTTATCTGTCGAATGGGAGGACATTCGAATGAATAGAGAAGCTGGTGCGGAAGAGGCATGTCATTTCGTAAAATCTGTTGATTTTGAGCCTAGCGAAGTGGCATTTGACGCAGCCTTTGATAAAGAAAACCAATAACTTATTGAGAAAACAATAATTTGTTTAAAAGAACAGGCCCATCAAGGGACCTGTTCTTTTTTATTGAGACCGATTGTTAAAAGTTTATCATCCGAGCAACACACCTCAAAGCGAATGAAAAAATTCGGTAATTTTATCCCCCATAATGGTCCCTATTCCAAAAGGCGCTTCCTTCGATCAAGCATCATTGGAGGAGCAGCTTTGTCAGCCACTCCAGGCCTTTTTGCAGAATTACTTTTAAAAACCCCAAAGCAAACCGAGGGGCCATATTATCCTGATAGTTTCCCATTAGACACCGACAATGATTTGATTGTTTTAAATGACAGTCTTACCCCTGCAGTGGGAGAAATAACTTACCTATCGGGACGAATTATCGATGCTGGAGGAGACCCAATCAAAAACGCAGTGGTTGAAATCTGGCAATGCGATGGAAAAGGCTCTTATCTTCATTCCAAAGGGGCTAATCCCCGCAATGGACGTAAAAGAGACAGCCATTTTCAGGGTTTCGGTCGCTTTCTCACAGGGGCTAAAGGGGAATACTTCTTCAGAACAATTAAACCTGTTCCATATCCAGGAAGAACTCCACATATTCACGTTATCGTCAAAAAGGGAAATAAAAGACTTCTGACGACTCAATGCTACATCAAAGGCCATGAATTAAATGCGAGAGACGGAGTGCTCCGGCAAATTCGTAATCCTAAATTAAAAGAACTCCTAATGGTTGACTGGAAACCCGTTACTGGTTCTAAAATCGTAGAATACGGAGCTCAATGGGATATTATTGTTGGGCATACTCCTGCAGATGCAGCCTGAATTAAATTATCTGGCTACATTCTTGATTGAACCATCCCTGACACACCACCGATAAAATTCAAATTCATGAGAATTAGTCACTCTGGCTGATATTTTTGCCCTTGCTCCTGCCATACAAGGCCGACTGTTCCTATTGTCTTTTTACCGCTGAGCGAGGAACCTGAAACTAGGTCGTAAAATAATAGCAAAGTCGCCAAAGATATTTCGGCTCTCTGGCCAGAAATATTGTTATTAGAGTCTTTTTTAATTAAAAGCGCACTGAATGCTATCCAGCGAAGCCCCCAGCAATAGACCTTAACTGTGGGACCAGTAATACGGAATCCTTCATAACATTCTTCCGTCTTTTGAAACCATCAAGGGACCGAATTACGGCAGGGTTGATCTCAGCCCAGGACACGCACCGATTTGATTTACAGGTTAAGAAATCCTTATTCGGGTTTTTATTAACTGCATTTTCTGAAGAAAATTATCGTTTAGACTGCGATATATCCTTTGCAGATTTTCGTTGATAAGCGACTCATTGCTTATAATCGCCACTAAATTACTACAAACAATTCTGAAAGTTTTCGATTTCAAGTGCTAACATAGGATTAATCATAAGATGCCCTCTTTACCGCACAAAACTTGGAATCAGTGGTTTTGTCAAATTTCTAGATCGTAAATAATCATCAACTTGGAGTTATTTATTTTAACAACCTCATGCGGACAGTTTTACATATTTCCCGCCAATGGATCCTTGTTTTCACTACCTCTTGAATCGATAAAATAGTGCATTCTGCATCAAATAACTTTTGTTAATTGTCAAACCAGTCACCTCCTGCCGTATAATTTTTATTCCCAATACCACCTGCGCCCGCAAAAGCACACTTTTTCCTTTAGAGGAACGGTTTGACAACATCTCGCCGGTTGCTTTATATTTAAAGAATCCAAGATAAAAACCTCATGAATCAATTTAGAAAAAAATTAAAGGGATTTACCCTCATCGAGCTGCTTGTCGTGATTGCGATCATCGCGATCCTCGCCTCAATGCTTCTCCCCGCGCTAAATAGCGCCAAAGGAAAAGCTATGAACGCCAAAGCATTAAACAACCTTAAGCAACTAACGATTGGCTGGGCTTTATACAACGCAGACAACGATGACGAAGTACCTGCTGCAGGACGTTCTAACGGAGTTCCTGAGTGGACAGGTGGAGGATGGTTAGATCTTCCCGTCAATGAGCGTGCTGAGGTCGACCCACTTTGGGTGCGATCTGGTAATGATCGTGGTATAGCAAATAGTCCAATGTGGTCATACGCAGGCAAAAATCCCCTTCTCTTCCGTGATCCGGGTGACAAGTCAGTGGGCTCATGGCCTAGCTACAAAGGCGGAGCTACTTCACCTCGCGTTCGCTCTTACTCCATGAATAACTGGGTCGGCGGGCCGTCATGGGGCGGTTCAGGATCAAATGCTACAACAGGAAGACCATGGAAAGTATTCAGAAGAGAATCCGAAATGATCCAACCTGGCGCTGCAAGCACAATTGTATTCATCTCTGAGCGACCTGACTCAATCAACGATGGATATTTCGTTATCGACATGCAGGGCTTCGTCGGCTCACGATTCAGACAGCGTATCGTTGATTATCCAGCCGGATATCACGGCGGCGCTGGAACTGTTGGTTTTGCTGACGCTCACGCAGAGATCCACAGGTGGAGAGATGCAAGAACAGTCCCACGCCTCAACGCAAAGCGTGAAATTCCTCTAAACGTGTCGTCTCCAAACAACGTCGATGTCTATTGGATGCAACAACGAGGAACAAGATAATTTAACTTCAATACGAATACCAAAAAGCCTCCCAATGGGAGGCTTTTTTTATGTTTATTGTTCAATAGAAAAATCTATAAATTAATTCTTTTGCACTCGTTCTAACTCTCACTTTCGATGAGTGCCTGGAAAGTGGCAAACGCAGAATTGACAGCTCCCTCTATCTTGCCGCCGCCAAATCCGTCACCAGCTATGTAACCAATAGGTGGACCGCTTAATTTTAGAAAACCGGGTTCCATTTTTTGGAGTGATAAAGAATACCGCCACCGATGTGGTTGGCATTCAACTACGCTATCGCCAACCCAAGCTTTTGCCTCCTCTAAAAGTTTTTGGGCAGCGATCGACAAATCTTCTTCCCAGTTCTCCTCTGCAAAAAGTGGGTCAGAGTGGATGGTAATAAGAGACTCATCAGGATTTTGAGTTGGCAATCCCTTTTGAGTATTGTCGGCAATCCATGAAATTGGACCGGAATCAAATCTTATCCCCCCCGGCTTGGGAATCTTACTTTCGCCTGAAATCTTAACCATGAGAGCAATACTTGGATGGTAATTTATATTTTTAAGTATTTTCTCCTCATTGGAATTCAATTGGACTTCTCCATGATGCAACAACCTGAGAGCTTGTTCAGCAGGGCATGTCATAATTAACAGGTCGGCATTGAAAAACTCACCCTCAGCCGACTTGAGAGCCCAAGAGGAATCCTTGCGTTCAGTAAGATCAATTTTAACGGATGTTTGTATGTCCAATCCCTTTGCCAATGCTTTTGGGATCGAGCTCATGCCATTTAATGCCATATAGCGAGGGTGGCCATCCTCGAAAGCCTCCCCGGCAGTGCTGGTCGCAAAACCTTTGCTCCAAACTCTCACGACGTCCTTGACTGCTGGATCACTGAGAACTGCCCGCATGTTGTCTCCCCGCGCGGTAAAAAATTGGGCACCATGATCAACACGTCCACCTCCAAAGCGTCTTGTGGCCATTCTTCCACCGACACCTCTCCCTTTATCCAAAACCTTAACTTTAAACCCGTGGTTTTGAAGTTTTTTTGCCAGGATGAGCCCACATATTCCAGCACCCAAGATAATCACATTACTATTATGCATATAAATATTTGATGTGTTTTTGCTGTTGTTATGTCATAGAGAAGAGAATGGTTTTTAATTTATAGAAACCTAATATCTCAATATGAATAAAAACATCATAACAATAATTGGCTTGATTGCCATTGCCGGCCTTCTTTTCTTTACTGGCCAGTTAGGATCTTCCCCTGAAAAAACGATATTAAAAAGATTAGATAATTTATCGAAAATTATTCAGATAGCCCCACAGGATGGAAATCTAACCAAAGCTGCCCACATTTCGGGGTTCTCCGGGTTTTTTACCAAAGACACCTCGGTAAACATTAGGGTTAGGAATAGAGGAGCCTCAGCTGACTCTCGGGGCGAATTGGTCGAACAGTTCAAAATGTATAAAACAGCTTCTCAAGTAAGATCAATGTCTCTGAAATGGGATAAAGATGCGGCTGAGTTCGTTCATATCAACAAAAATGAAATACAGTTAAAAATAAACCTGAAACTAAATTATAATGGCCAAAGTGATTGGTTTAATGGCCCGCTAGATTTGAATTGGGTGAAATCAGAAGGTTCTTGGAGAATTCGATCTATGATGAATACGAATTAGATTTTTCTACAGTTTTACAATGGAAATTACCACCGAATTTACCGCACTATTGGATGATTTTTCTGGATTTTATAGCGATTTTATATTAATTATGTATTTAATTACATCCTAATTGCAATGTCCAGGGATGGTCACCTAAAGAGAATCGGAATTTAATTATGGCAAACAATCGAGGAGGAAAAGATCCACTAGCAATCACATTTGCAGTTATCGCAATTCTAACATCGGGAGCAGCATTTTTTTTCGGTTACGCTCTCAAAACACAGCAAGAAGAATCAAAGTCAGCAGTTCTTGCAATCCTCAAGGCCAACAACAAAACATTGGTCGAATACAATAAAATTGTAGAGCAACATCAGTCCGCAATCACAAGAATTAATGAAGACTTCGAGAAGTTTAAAGAAGATATTTCTCTGCTCTCAAAAGACATTTCTGAAACCCAGCTCTCCATGAGCTCTTTGCAAGACCTCATGGATAAAATCGATCCTCAGCTAGCTGAAATTAAACTATCTATTTCAAAAACCGAATCTGATATCAGTGCGGCTAAATCCAAAATAGATAAACAATTTGAGGATCAAAAAGATATTAGAGTAGAAGTGGAAGGCCTTATTGGAAAATTCAATGGGCTCAACAATTCACTTGCACAAATTAAATCGAGGACATCGCGACTGAATCAAAAAATAGATTTTCTTGATAAACGTGATTTGAGCTCATTGCCCAAACCAGAACAAGATAACAATAAAGCAAACTCTGAGTCTGATTCATCCACACAAGCTTCCAAGGATAAGATTTCCAAACAATCCCAAAACGTAAGTAACTCCAATTCAAAGGAGCAGAATAAGTTTGCTGAATCGGTAAGAGAAATTGCCAGCAGAAATCATTCGATCTCCAACCAATAATCCTCAGGTAATTCTCTTTTTTAAACTTTACTGGTAAATAATTTATTTTGATACGAATGCAAGTTCTGGACTCGCATTTGATGACTATTTTCAACTCGGCTTGGTAAAGATTTACGCCCCTTTTTCATTTGAGAAAACCAATTTTTTGGGTATCTTTGTGAAATGCCCAAACGATGGTTTTTACTTGTCACCGTTACTTTATTAAGTCTTTTTTTAGCCGACCTGGCGATAGCAAATCCCACAAAACTTTTTAATGGAATAAATCTAGATGGTTGGTCAGGCTCATCCAGTTCGTGGCGAGTTGAGTCAGGTCGAATTGTGGGAGAAATACCTGACAAATCCAATTTAAAAAATAATGAGTTCCTATTTTGGGATGGGATGGCTCATGACTTCGATTTAACTCTCAAATTCAAAATTGGTGGCCACCCAACGGCCAATTCGGGCATTCAGTATAGGTCAATTAAAGAACCAAATGGTGGAGCATCCGGATACCAGGCCGATCTCGATATGGGTTCAACATGGGCCGGAAGGATTTATGACGAGCATCAGAGAGGTCTACTTTTGGAACGTGGAACAAAAGCAATTATTTTAGAGTCAGGGGTCAAAGAATCGACAGCATTTAAACCTGCTTCATTCTACAAAAGCGTATTTAAAAAGGATCAATGGAATAAATATAGGATCAAGGCGGTTGGATCTAGAACGCAGGTTTGGTTAAACGACGAGTTAACAGCTGATTTAACAGATAGCGAAGCAGGAGAGATGGATCTATCTGGGAAGATAGCGTTACAACTCCACTCCGGGCCAGGCCCCGTGCGAATAGAGTTCAAAGATATTGTTTTTCATGACTTGGGCAAAACACCGTTACCTGAAGACAGTAAAAAAAGAACTTTGGTCAGAGGTGGCGTATCACCAAAAGGCCTTAACCTTGGTTTTGAAGAAGGTTCTCTTGAAGGTTGGTCGACTAAAGGTGAGGTTTGGAAAGGTAATCCAGTAAAAGGCGATACTGTATTTGCGCGTGGGCGCGGACAAGTGAGCGGCCATGATGGAGAATTTTGGATCGGCGGATATGAAAAAAGTCTTTCAGACCAGGCACAGGGCGTGCTGACATCAGATTCTTTTGAAGTAATCCATCCGTATGCTAGTTTTCTAGTCGGTGGCGGTTCAACTCCAAAGACTCGGGTAGATATCATTTTAGATTCAGATCCCGATAATGTGATCTTTTCTGCCTCAGGCAAACAGATGGAAACCTTGCACACGGAATGGGTCGACCTGAGCAAATATTTAAATAAGCGCATCAAAATACGTGTGGTCGATGAAAGTTCAGGGCCTTGGGGGCATGTAAACTTTGATGATTTTAGGTTTCATAAAGAAAAGAACGATCAAAAACCAGCGCGCGTCATATCCAGTCCGATATTAAATCACCTTGTTGAAAACCCTGCTGATTTAGATTCTCTGGATCTCATGACGAGTAGCATGTGGGTTCCAAAAGGGTTTGAGGTTGAGAGGATAGCAAAACAACCCACAGTTACTCAGCCAATAGCCTTCACGTTTGACGAAAAAGGCCGTCTATGGATTGCTGAGGCACACTCATACCCACAGAGACGTCCGAATGGCAAAGGATTGGATCGTATCATTATTTTAGAAGACACAGACGGCAATGGTACATTCGAATCTAAGAAAACTTTTGCTACAGGCCTTAATTTAGTTAGCGGGCTTGAAGTTGGATATGGTGGTGTATGGGTTGGTGCTGCCCCCCATCTTTTGTATTTTCCCGACAAGGACCATAACGATGTTCCGGACGGCGAACCAAAAATCCTGCTTGATGGCTGGGGTTATCAAGATACGCACGAGACCCTTAATAGCTTTATTTGGGGACCTGACGGTTGGCTATATGGTAACCAGGGGGTGTTCTGTCGTTCCGAAATTGGAAAGCCTGGTGACGGGCCTGAGAAGAGAATCGTAATGCGAGCGGGTGTTTGGCGTTACCACCCTACGAGACATAAATTTGAGGTATTTTCTCGAGGTGGCAGTAATCAATGGGGCATCGATTTCAACGAGACTGGCCACATGTTTATTACCCACTGCAGAAGCGCATGGGGAAAAGGTTCTACAACATATGTTATCAGAAACGGTCATTACTGGAATCAGTCAAATAGTCACCATGCCTCATTCATAGCATCCGGGCCAGCTGGTTATAATCCCAGCACTAATAACAAGTTCAGAAATTTTTTATTAGCCTCTGCATTTTATGGACATGGTGAAGGTGGTGCGGGGCGTGCTGGATCGCGACAAATATACGGAGGGCATGCGCATGTCGGGACGATGATCTACCTTGGAAATAATTGGCCGTCACAGTATAGAAACCAACTCTTTACGCACAACCTTCACGGCCATCAAATGAATCGAGAAATCAATCGAAGGTTCGGTTCTGGATATGAGACTATTCCTAGCGGAAAAGATCATCTCTACGTGCCGTCCCCTGAATTTATCGGAGTGGATCTCAAATACGGTCCAGAGGGTGCGGTCTACTTCATTGATTGGACAGATAGCCAACATTGTCATAACCGTAATTTGGAAGTTTGGAATAGAGCGGATGGTGGAGTTTTCAGAATGTCATGGAAAAAAACCTTTGAGCCCGGAAATGTTGATCTCACTTCCGCCACCACGCAGCAACTTGTCAAATATGTCATTTCTAAAAATGAATGGTACTCAAGGACAGCACGAAGACTCCTTCATGAGAGAGGGGATAAAAAGGCTGTAAGATTCCTTAGAAGGCAATTAAAAAAATCAAATGATACAGCTGAAGAATTACGATTGTTATGGACACTTCATTTACTCGGCGACAAGAAAACCATTAACCAATCGATCTCACATGACTCAGAGGAAGTGAGAGCTTGGGCTATTCGCTTAAGTCAAGAATCTGGCGAACTCGACTCCAACAAACTAGCGGGATTAGCACAAAATGATTCTTCATCGATGGTCCGTTTGGAGATTGCCTCCAGCCTACCTCAATTATCTGAAAATGTGCGGTGGAAGGCAGCTCGCGTGCTGGCAACTCGAGTAGAAGATAAAGATGACCCATTTCTTCCAAAAATGATTTGGTATGGAATAGCAGATTTAGTGTATTCCGATGTAGATAAAGCGATTGAAATTGCAAGTATGACCAAAATGAATGATTTGAAAGAGTCGATCTATTGGTATTTGAGTCGCAGCCCTTCGGGACGTGAATCCATAATCTCAGGATTAGTCAATAAGTCCATTACCCATCCTGCGGGAAGAGTCCTGTTGCTTATGGACGAATCTTTATCTCAAACCAAAAATTTAGAAGCCCCCAAAAACTGGAGCACAGTGGTTGCAATGTATCAGTCTGAAAATACAGCCGAAAGCATCAATTCACTAAGCTCCATTTTTGGGGATGAAGGGACATTATCCGTTATGCGCGAAATTATGGTGAACAAATCGCTTCCCTTTGAAAAACGACTTTCAGCAATGAATAGCCTAATGTCTCAAGGTGACGATAAGTCTATCGATCAGCTCATTGAAATGCTCGATGGAAAGCAATTTCGAGTTCATGTTGTCGGGGCTCTATCTCGCTTTAATGATCCAAGAATACCAGAAGCCCTCATTCCTCTGATCCGTAATACGCCAAAGAAAGACCAGGGTCCGGTTATCAGGGCATTGGCTTCTCAACCGATTTCGGCGACCGCTCTACTTTTGAAGATAAAGAACGGAGATTTGAAAAAATCCATTCTCAATTCTCTCCACGTCAGGCAAATGCAGAACTTAAACGAAAGCTCCCTAAATAAACTACTCGCGAATGTCTGGGGTAAGGCCGTGCAATCTAGTGAAGCCAATAGAAAAAAATCAGCTGCTTACCTAAAAACTTTTAATGAGGCACCCAAATGGGCGCATAAATCAGAGGACGGGCAAGAAGTGTATCATCGACTCTGCTCAAGTTGCCATGTAATAAATGGAAATGGAATCGACCTAGGCCCAGAACTTACCGGCTCAGGAGCGAACGGTGCAGCATACTTTATTGAAAATATAGTCGATCCAAATTCTGTAGTCGGGGAAAACTTTCAACTCAACATCATAACCACAAAAGATGGTTCTGTGATATCAGGCATGGTTGCTGATGAATCAGATCAGGTTCTCTCCGTTAGGACTGTGGATCAATTGGTCAATATTCAAAAATCTCAAGTCAAAGAAAGAAACACACTTGAGCAGAGTATGATGCCGGCTGGACTTTTAGATACACTCAGTGAAAAAGAAGTTGTAGACTTACTAAAATTTCTGACTAGCAATTGACAGAGCATGAAAGAAATCTCATCGCATATTGTATTAGAGTAGAAATGGAAACTAAGCTAAGCCTGTAATGGATTAAGGATTCAATCTCTCTGATTTCCATTTCCCTCCTTCACTGCTATATCTAAATCGATCATGAAGCCTACTTTGTCTGCCTTGCCAAAACTCAATTTCAGTGGGGGTAACCGCATACCCACCCCAATGCTCTGGATACGGAATTTCCTGGCCGTCCCACTTAATTTTTAATTCATCAAACTTTTCGTCCAGTTGTTTTCTAGAGAGGAGAGGCTGAGATTGGTACGATGCCCAGGCACCAATTTGACTTAGTCGAGGGCGGCTGTGAAAATACTCTTTTGATTTTTCCAACGAAGCTTTTTTACAAATACCTTTGACCCGTATCTGTCTTTCTATTTCAGGCCAGAAAAAATTCATTCCAATGCCTGGATTTCTTTCTAACTCTTTTGCTTTGTCGGAATCGTAATTTGTAAAAAAGTAGAAATCACCGTCTTCTATGGTCTTAAGTAGAAGTACCCTGGAGCTTGGAATACCGTCAAGACCGATGGTGGAGACTGTCATAGCTGTAGGTTCACATACCCCCAACTCGAGAGCAGAGCTCATCCAGGTTTCAAAGAGATCAAGTGGCTCCTCTGTTAGGTTCTCCTTGTAAAGCCCGTTCTTGGTGTATTCCTGTCTGACATCGCTTAGATTCACTATGCAAATTTTTTTATGATTGAATCATTCCGGTTTGGCGGGCGTAGTTGAAAATGCCACCAGCATCGACAACGGGCCTGACATCGCCAAGAGATTTAAATTCATAAACCTTGCCTGTATCTCTAACAGTTAGGGTATTCGCATCAAGATCAACGACCAAGTAATCGCCAGTCTGAATTTCTTCGCAGAGCCTTTCCATGAGCTCACACGGATAAAGCTCACCAGTTGCAACGCAGTTTCTGAAAAATATTCTAGCAAAGCTTTCAGCCAAAACGACCTTAACGCCAGCAGACCCCATGGCTATGGGGGCGTGCTCACGACTAGAACCACAACCCATGTTGCGGCCGCAGAGAACGATGGGGAATTTGGTGTTCATTTCCCCTTCGTCTACAAATTTTTCCGGATAAAGTGAGTCGGGTAGTCCAATGAGTGCATAACTACCCAGTTTCTCGTATTCCTCTTTTATAGTAGGCACAAGATTTAAATACTGAGCCGGAATGATTTGATCTGTATCAATGTTGTCTTTTACAACGTAAACTGGTCCTTCAATTTTCGATGCCATTTCCGATAATATAACGATTTTATTCCTCCTGAGCAATCCCTCAAAAGGAGAATTCACAATCACTTTGTTTCCACGAGCGTTTGTCGACCATTCCATGTTATGGAAGTGTGCCCGACAGAGGGCAAATAGCTTTTGCACAGGGTTCAAGAACCGTATCTCAAATGTTGACTGGTTTGGAATCAGGAGAAAACTATCGACTCCAATTTTTCTATAATGTGAGAAACTGTTGCGGAGGAACAATGGGTTTTACAGCAAAAGTTGACGGTTTCGAACTCGAATCGGTTGCTGAAATTAGCCCATTAGGTGGAGCAAACCCTTATCATTTTAGGAGCTGGGATTTCACGGCCGATAATGACGAAGTTCTCTTAGAAATTGTTAGTGAAGCAGCTGGCGATGCTACTCTGTTAGTCGACGCTGTTACGGTTATTCCCATTGGAGAGGATCACGTAAATATTGCTAATGCTAGTTTTGAAGCGAGTGATATTCCCCCATCACCAGGATATATCAACCCAGATGGATTAGCTGGGTGGACAGGAACAGGCGGATATGGAGTCAACTTCACAGGTGCAGGCCCATTTGCTGACAATGGTATCAACAGTGACCAGGACCTTGTCGCATTTATTCAAGGAAAAGGCAGTTTGAGTCAGACCCTCACAGGGCTACTCAATGGTCAAAATTACAATTTGAAAGTAGCTGTTAATGCAAGATCCGGTAATGCTCCAATTTTGAGGATCTCAGCTGGTGAAAATATTATCTACGACGAAGCGGTCGAACCAGTTGGTGGGACTGAGCCTTATGAGCAAGTTGAGGCTAATTTCGTCGCCGAAGCGAGCACGGTTGATTTAAAGTTTGAGCAAATCGCCGAAGGCGATAATACGGTCCTACTTGATAATGTTACCTTAGTTGGGGAAGCAGTAAATATCCCACCCGTATCTATTTCAATAGATGAAATCTCTCTTCCTGCAGGAACCGCCAATGGCAGCTTTGTGATAACCATACCAGAACTCCTCACAATGGATGAAGACGCTGTCATAAAAATCATCAGTCAAAACCCAGAGGTAGCATCTCCAGTAGGGGCGGAAGAAGGAGCTCTTACTTTGACGTATCAACAGGGCGGCGATTTAGAGAAAACCATTGAAATAATCGCTAATAGCAGAGGCAACACAACATTCTTACTGGAAGGCCCTAATGGCGTCTCATTCAATCCATCAACGATTCAAGTTTCTGTGATCACGAGTTTAGTTCGAAATCCTAGTTTCGAATCGAATTACAACTCAACATTCCCCAGTTACTCACCCATTGCTTCCTGGGTTGATGGCGATTCAGGAAACCAAGGTGTGAATGAGGCGAACGGCCCTTTTCATGATAACGGAATCATACCTGACAGAGGTCGTGTTGGGTTCATCCAAACATCAAATAGCTTGCACCAAGATATCGTCGGATTGACTCCGGGGCAAAGTTACCTCCTGGAATTTTATTATAATGCCAGGAGCTATGGCTCTGAAAACATTGTAGACATGTCAATAAACTTCAATGAAGAGGAGGTAGATACGATTCTTGATATCAACCCAGTTGGAGAGGACGCCCCATATAATTATGCTCGATATGTCGTCACTGCCACTGAGGAAACTGCAAGATTGGAATTCGTGACCAATGCTCAGGGTGACGCGACTGTTCTACTTGACGCCGTTTCACTATCCCCAGCGATTGAGGGACAAATTTTATTGGCAAACTCAAGTTTTGAAGCCTCCGGAATAGTTAAACAATTCCCCGGTTATATTCAACCAGCACCAATCGCGGGGTGGATGATGGCAGGCAGCTATGGTGTGAATGTATCTGGTGAAGGGCCATTCGCCGACAATGGATCAAATCCTGATCAGGACCTTGTTTTATTCCTTCAAGGTGCCGATTCATCTGCTTCACAAGTTGTTTCTGGGCTCTCCGAAGGTGAATCTTACATCATTGAGGTGGCAGCAAACGCTAGAGTTGGAAACATCCCGTCGCTGGATATTGCCGTAAATGATTCCTCTACATTAAGAAGAACGATTACTCCGGTTGAGGGAGCAAATCCTTATCACAGCATTATAACAGGATTCACAGCCAATTCAGATACCGCTGTAATTAAACTCTCCCAAGTTGCAGAGGGCGATCAAACTGTTCTATTGGACTTGGTAAAGGTCTATCCAGGATTACCACCTCAAGAGGCACCAGAATTGATCATACGTGGAGGTGAAGACTCAGTTGCCCTTTCATGGGACACTGACGCGGATAATGTGGAGCTTCTTTCGGCACCATCAATTGATGGCCCCTGGACGGTCGTTACTCTTCCAGCTGTTGAAAATAATGGCTTATTGACGGTTACTGTTGCAACCTCACAAGAGGTTCAGTTTTTCAAATTGATAACTGCCGAATAAGAAAGATAGTAAACTAATTAACCTTATCTCACATAGGACCAGGTTTATACCTGGTCCTATCTATTTTGCGTGCCATTCAAAAAATTTTCTAAGTAGATTCAAAACCTTTGGTGTTACTGCAGATTTTTTATATTGATCGCCCAATTGTCGGATGGCTTCTCCTTGTGTTGGGTAGGGATGAATTGTTGCCGCTAACTTTTTTAGTCCAATACGATGTGTCATCGCCATAGTCAGATGTGAAATAAAATCACCCGCATTTTTTCCGACTACGGTTGCCCCGAGAATTTTATCTGACCCTTTTTTATGATGGACACGCACAAAGCCCTCAACCTCCCCTTCAAGAATGGAACGATGAATCTCACAAAAATTTTTAGTGATTGAAGAAATTTCGATTCCCATACTTTGAGCTTCTTCTGGATAGATTCCAACATGAGCAAGCTCGGGATCAGTATATGTGGCCCACGGAATGATTAAATTACTTAAGCGTGACCTACCGAAAAATAAAGCATTCGCAATCACTGTCCGCGCCATAAAATCAGCAGAGTGGGTAAATTTATACCGTGAACAAACATCTCCAGCAGCGTATATATTTTTGTTTGAAGTCTGTAATTTATCATTAACTGCAATTCCATTTTTAAGATCGTATTCGACCCATGCATTTTCCAATCCAATACCGTCAACGTTGGGAGCTCTTCCAGCTGCTATCAAAAGTTTGTCTATAATACCTTCCTCTGGCTCGCCACCAGAGGAGTGGAAAAATTTTACTTGTTTATTATCAGCATTAAACTTGAGGTTGTTCACGCTTAGCCGAACGTCGACACCATCGTTAACAAGAGATTTCTGCACAATAAGAGCCGCATCTTTTTCTTCTCTATTTAGAATATGACTAGACTTCTCGAATAAAGTAACTCCAGAACCAAATCGAGCGAATGTTTGAGCCATTTCAGCACCTATGGGCCCTCCACCGACGATTCCTAATTTCTTAGGGAGCTCAGTCATTGAAAATAGATTTTCATTTGTCAGGTAATCCACTTCTTCAAGACCTGGAATAATTGGCGCGGAGGCTCTAGCTCCAGTAGCGATCACTGCTTTTTTAAATCTCAGAATTTTATCACCAACAGAAATTCTTTTTCCGTCTACGAAATGAGCATGTCCGAAAAATAGATCCACACCAAGTGACTTAAATCGCTCTGCCGAGTCATCCACGCTGATATCAGATCGAAGTCTTCTCATCCTTTCCATAACCTTAGAAAAATTTATGGAGGAGTCATCCGATACTTTAACACCGAATCGCTTAGATTTTTGGACTTGAGCAAAATTACGAGCAGCTGCAACAATTGCCTTGGAAGGAACACATCCAACATTCAAACAGTCCCCCCCCATCTTCTCTCTTTCAATCAATGCCACACTGGCGCCTAATCCAGCAGCAACGGCTGCTGTAACAAGCCCGGCCGTCCCGGCACCAATAACCACCAAATTATAGACCTTCGAGGGTTCTGGGTTTTCCCAATCGCGAGGGCAAACACGCCCCTCTAGAACCGGATCATAAAAGCCTTCTGATTGAGACATAATTGAATCACTTTTATTTGCCTGATTCACTGTAGAAGTTTTATTAGTCATGACAAAGGAGGTTAAGAATCAGCCTTTTTTGAGCCTAGTCTCGACAAAGGATGCTCCCCTCTTTGCCATAATCGGGAATAACCCGAGTAGGACAAACCCGATAATCATGGAAGGTGATAAGATTTCTGAAGTTCCCTTTTCTGCAAGTTCCTTTAGGCTGGGCACTCCTGCTCCAGCTAATACTATGATAGCTGTGGCTGGAAACATTCCCAACTGACTAACCCACCAGAATGTCCAAATTTTTATTTTTGAAATCCCCATCAGCAAGTTTATGACGAAAAATGGAATGAGAGGTATAATGCGCATACTGAAAAGATAATAAGATCCCTCTTGGTTAAATTTCTCTTGAACAAATTGGGCCTTGTCACTGAATTTCCTCTCTACCATCCCTTTTAAAATATAACGACTGAGAAGAAATGCTGCAGTAGCCCCTGTTGTCGAGCCAAAACTTACAATAAGAAGAGCTAACCAAAACTTGAAATACCATCCATAGACCAACGTAAGAATCAGAGCTCCAGGCAGAGATAACCCAGTGAGTAGGCTATAAAGGAAGTAGGCAAAAAAAGGAATCCAAACCCCATACTTGGTTTTTAATGCCATAATATGAGATTCCTTCTCAGCCAATAAATTGAGATCCAATAAGTGCCCGAACCTCCACAAAATAAAAGTAACGAGCGAAAATAAAATGAAAATGACGGAAACCTTTCTAATATTCATAGACTGCATCAAAAAAACCCACTGATCATTAAGAATCTATTTTAACCTTCATTTCAAGAAATCCATTTTCCTTTGTTTTTTGATAGGCTGCAGGATTCACATTCCAATGATTCAAGCCCGATTTCGTCTTGCCAGCCAAAACAAGCTATGCCCTATTACAGGACACTTAGACATTGAATTTCAACAGATCTAGCAAAAAAATCAGAAATCGGCTGATTATTACCAGTCGCCATTCCAAGAAATTTTCTGGGGGATATTGGAATGAAAATTGTTGTAATACAACAATTTAGGAAGAAACCAACTAGTAAAAACAGGCCACCCAAGCTCAATATACAAGCACAACCAAGCATCCAAAAAATTAAAAATCGTCCCAAAATTGGAATTACTCGCTAAGTTTTAGCCAAATAAGTCGATGCAAGGAAGTAGATCGTGAGAAGAGTGGTTTAAAGCCATTCAAATTCAAATTCAAATTAATAAAGCCAGAAAATGACGAACCGAAACAATATAGATCTGGATTACTTACTCAACAATCGCGTGCCGAAGAAAATGGAAACTGTAAAAGAACGCAGTAAAAGGCACTTTTATGGCCAAGATTGCCTACTTCCCAATAGAATGGACATTTTAACTTGGACAATTGTTTTTTTAGGAATAATCTTGGGATGTTGTTTATTAAATTCTGAAACTTTGAATTCAACAAATATTAAATTCGAGAGAAACATCGCGGCTGAAGAGAGTGTCTAATGTTTATTGCCAGTTTAAATTTCTTCCAGTTCGATTAAAGTAATCTCCAACCAACTATATCGAACAAGATTCAACTAAATCAGCCTGCTTTACAGCAGGCTGATTTTCTTTATTTTGGGAGGAGATAAAACCTTAAGTGATAAGATATTTCTATAATATATGGATTTTATTCGTAATGTGCTTCCCAGAATACGCTGGGGCACAGTTGGACCATGCGGTCCTCGGGAACTCCTTAAGCGTTGAGAAATTAAAAATAAGCGAGTTTGAAATAGAAAACATAAAAATAGAACAGGACACAGAATTAGGCTCAACTATTCTTTATTTTTCAGACTCCGTTTTTCAAATGGCCAATGTTATTTCCGGGATTATAAATGGGCACTCGAAATCATATCGTTCCAAAGATTCTGAAATATCAATATCAGGCGATATCATACTAAAAGCATTGCCAGAAAAATTCACAAACCCGACGAGCTTCTGGCTCTCTGTAAAAAAACACACCGGAGAAAGTCACGCACAAGGTGTCCTGAAAGCCAACGAAACCAGCAAAATTAAAGGGAAGCCCATGCTCGAAATTCAATTTTCAGCGACTTCAAAACACCCAGGAGAAATTAGCGCAAAGGGCATGATAATAAGCCGAAGAATTCCTTTGATAAAAACCATGCCCGGCATTGAGAAGCTGGCTTATTCTCTTCAGGTTATTGACAGAGAACTGGTCATCAATTTGTCACCCGTGCCAAAAGAAAGTTTTGATGCTTTACCTTTTTTTTCAAACCTAAAAATAAGGGTAAATCCTTTTACCCCGCTGACGTGGGCTGCAATGGAGAGTCAGAAAATTAATTTTGAAATTAATTTTGATGAATTGAATCTGGACGAGATTGGCTACATCCAAAGGTTAGATCTTGCTTTTGAAGCAAACAGCATAGAAACAATAAATCAATTTCGTCCTCAAAATAATGACCTCTCTTACTTACTTAAGAAGCTATTAAATTTGGATGATTCTCTCGATATGCCTCGAATTTCAATTCGATCAAGAGATGGTTTTTTATACTCTCCATTTATTAGTTATGAAACACTGAGTGCTGAATTCTCCCCCTCTAAATCGCTTCTGGTTGAAACCGAAGGCTTTAGATACAACTCCGAAGAATTTGGAAAAGTCTCTTTATCTATTCTAAATGAAGGTTTTGAATCCTCTAAAATCGAAATATTTACTCAAAGCGACAATTCTCGTATCCA
Source organism: Limisphaerales bacterium (assembly GCA_965657355.1). GTDB lineage: Bacteria > Verrucomicrobiota > Verrucomicrobiia > Limisphaerales > JAJOIW01 > JAJOIW01. The sequence continues at coordinate 117,832 of CBFHOE010000007.1, forward strand.
CTTGAGTTCGCCAATACAATTTGGTCATCGTACAAATCAAAATCACGAGTCGTTCATTTTATCAAACGTATCGAGTTCATTGACGCTGGAGAACTCTGAGCTTTTGAACATTATACCATCAACCCTTCCAATTAATAAGGTGAGCGGCAATTTAAACTCAAAAGGAAAGATTGCATTCAACTTAGAGAACAATAAGCCTTCAGTTACCATAATGGAATTGGATATTTCTCTCCTTTTCGAGTCCATTTATATGGAAGCACTTGGTCTGTCATTTCTCAATGTTCGTTCCGAGGGTAAACTGGACATGCTTAATAAAAATCACTTTAGGATTAATGGAAGCACTCACATGAGTGAAGCTTCAATCTCCGATGTCGTCCTCAAAGACTCTGAAATTGAAATATACCATAACGAAAAAGGTCCGTTCATGACTCTTAGAAAAAGTCATCTTTTTGATGGACGAATAGATTCTTCTCCTATTTTTCTTGGTAATCTACCTGACAAACTCGCTTTTCACTTAAATATAAACGAACTTAATTCTGGAAAAGTTGCTAATTTAGTAAAAAGTTTCGAAGGCAATTTGAAGGCCAAAATTGACGGTCAATTAGCAGCCATAATAGAAGACAATCAGATCAAGTTTCAATATGGTGCTTTTAGATTGAATAATTCTGTCACCCCAAGACTCGAATGGATAACCGATGGTTTATTGACAGGTGGCATGCTTCCTAGAGGATTTGCCTACAGAAAGATGAAAAAAACTGAAGACGCTATTAGCAATTTGTCTCTCAATAAACTTAATATTTTAATTTCTTCAATGAATATTGAAGAATCTTTGATACAAGTTAACATCCATGGCAATCCAGTTGATCGAAAGATAAAAAACCCTGTGATATTAGATTTTAATTTTGCTGGCAATTGGCAAAAATTAGCCGACTATTTCCTGCCTGGATCCGAAATATCCGTTAATCAAGAATGAACATAAAGCTATGATTAATTTTATTTTTTCACTACTCCTATTGGCTTTCCTAGCATGCCTTACCGGTTGCGTTTCAATCAAATTGGACCCTATCCATGTTACTATAGATCATACAATTAGAATCGAGAAAGAGGTTGAGGACTTCTTTAGCGATCTCGATGACGCCTCGACACTTACCATTGAAAACAACAACAACAATGAATAATATATCGAAATACGTGACTTCGACCATGACGAAAAAGCTTAATTTTCAATGCCTAATGCTGCTTATGGCAGTACTTGTATTTGCGCCAAATCTTACAGCTCAATCACAAAAAATTACCTCCAAATACAATGACAGTTACTCCGAAAAAGAAATCCTCATAAAAAAGAGGATGCTTAAGAGGTTAAAGGAGATCGATAAATTAAAACTTAAAAGCATCATCGGTGAAAACAATAAAGGATACTTACAAGCCACACCTCCATTTGCAAAAAAGCTTACAAAGAAGCAGACCACTCTAGTCAAAGACGAGAACAAAGACAGAAAAGAAATTTATCAAATCATATCGAAACGCACTGGATCCCATACGACACTGCAGAAAGTTCAAGCTATAAGAGCCGAAATGATTCGCAAGAAATCAAAAAAGAGTCTCTGGCTACAGGATGTAAAAGGTAAGTGGTTCAGAAAAAAATAAAACCTAACATATATCTGATTGGCTTGCTAGTCACCCGCTTTACAGAAACGACATCACATGACTAGAAAGTAGGATGGCTTTTAGCTAAATAAACTCGCACATATGCTTGTTTTTAAATATCAAATTTTTGGGCTCAATCGGAATTATGTGAGAATAATTACTCCAAAGAATTCGTATCAAAGAGTTCTTATTATCTAGTCCTCTCGTGCCAATTTTACACTCATAGCTTTTGGGATCCTCTGGACTACGTGACTACAGATGGCCTCATTATTCGTTTGGTCGTCAATCAATTATTGAGGCGGTTGGTGTAGTAAGCCAGTCTTTGATCTTTTGTCATCTTACCGAAATCTGGAAGACCATCCGTCTTTTTGGGCCAATTGTGATTCGAGTCGTTGTCGCCAATCATGGCTTGCTTTTTGTAGCCAGGCTCTTTCAATACAGTAATTTTTGACTTGGACACATTTGTAGAATCGTATGACATAGCTTGGTTGGTTATGGTCAAATCCTCGTCCAATGGCCTATGGGGCCTAATATTTTTTTTCTCAAGTACTGAATGGTATGCACAGACAGCTTCTTCTGCCTTAATTTGGCCATCTGCAATAAGCCTTAAAAATTTTATGAATGCCAACTGGTGTTCAGCGTTATTAATTTTTCTGCCATACAGTGCGACCCTAGCTCCATGCTTTCTAGCATCCTGGAGCATTTTAAAGGCATCAAGTGTCGTTCCTGCGCTGCCGCCTAAAATACCAACAATAAGACTGGGATCATATTGACAAAGCTCTTCCATTGCACGAGGCCCGTGATAAACAATCTTCAAAAAATCAGGGCGCCCAGCGTCTGTTACCCCTGCGAGAGTCCTTAAAATCGAGTCGTTAATAAATTCACCCATCTTCTCGGGGGCAACGCCGCTATTAATGTTGGGATCAAAGACCTCTAGAAAGTATCTAAATTTCTTTCTTTCAGCCTCCTCTCTGAAACATTTAAAGCTATGTAAGGTTTTCCAATCCTGATCCAAGTCATTCAAGAAAGTGACTGAGTATAAGCCCAAGTTGGCACCGGGAATGGAAGTCACATCTGTTGTATTACATTCGGATTCCCCACATTGTATGTGATCAATTGAAGCTGATCGAAATGGTCTTGCCGGCTCGCCAAGGTACCTTCCATGACGAACAGCCCAAACGTCAGTGGCGTCATTAGCTCTTGCTGCTGGGGTTATTGGAGATTGGTTAAAAAGCCCCTCTTTGATGGTCAGCTGTTCATTAACAGAAGCCGACATTAGGACAATGTCAACAACTTCTTGGTGTATGACCTCTCGGATAATATCCAAGTATTCCGGAAGATTTCGATAACCGAATTCGCCCCTGGTCCAGACCTCTGGAGAAAATATAGCTTTTCTTTCTCCTTTCGTGGAAAGGTAAGAACGCTTTCCAGTAGCAGAAACACCAAAAGCCATATCGGCATCCTTGGCGTCCGCAAGTATAAAGCAGTCTGATTGTGGATTCTCCTTGAGTTTCCTCAGTTTTTCATCAAGGGATTTCATTCCACAATCCTCAATTATTTAAATTGGCAAAAGTAATGAGAAATTGACTACTGGCTAGAAAGGATTTGATCAGTAATAGTTTGGACAAGTTTTTCCAATTCAGGATCAGTGGATGTCCCATTTTGGTCTTGCTGAGCATCTGTTTGCTGATTGTTTGCAGGTGTGGCACAAACAACACCTGGTGACCACTCACTGTTGTCACAAAGCTCACATTCTTTCAAATTTTGACGAGGATCAGGGATTCCCAAACCTTGTTTGATATTTAATAAATCCTTGAGATGTGATGGTGAGAAAGTTTCCATTTTTGTGCCAAGTTGCGAAGCTACCCAGACCGTTCTACAGTATGCTTCTACGATCTCCATTTTAAAATATGCATCCTCGACATTTAAATGACTCCAGCTCACAACCCCGTGATTGGCCATTAAAACAGTGTTATGATCCTGCACAAGATCAGAAACGAGCTTTCCCATTTCGGGAGTACCAGGAGTTCTATAAGGAGCTATGGGAACTTTCCCGATGAAAACTTCGATTTCGGGAATCATACAAGTGGGCGGCTCAACACCAGCAACAGCAAAAGCAGTCGAATGAGGGGGATGGCAATGAACGGTCGCCTTGGCTTTAGGCTGTTTTTTCATAATTTGAAGGTGCATCAAGATTTCACTAGTCCTCTTCTTCTTACCAGCTACCTGATTCCCATCCAAATCAACCAAACATAAATCTTCCGGTTTCATAAACCCCTTTGAAACAAGTGTCGGGGTACAAAGGGCCAAGTCATTACCCACCCTAATAGCAATGTTACCACCATTACCGTCAACGTAAGCTCTGGACCATAAGCGACGCCCAACATCACAAATTTGTTCTTTGAGCTCATGCATCTGTGGAGAATTGAAGAACTCCTCTAATTTATCTGGCGGACTATCTTTGGTAAAATGGATAAAATCTTTACCAAGATTTTCCAATCCGGGAATGGAGGACTTTTTGGTCGCTGGTGCCGATGAGGCCTGGCATCCGGATGATCCACCGATTTTATGAGGTCTCTCTGAGGGCAATTCTAGATTGTGATCCCTGAGCACGTCTCGAGCCGACGGCGTTAAAATAGCGTCAGAGGAAATACCACTGACTCCTTGCCCAGATTTTAAAATACTTAGAATGTCGTTTGAACTTAATACCTGTTTCATTCTTTTGGTGAGTAAAAAACTTTATCTATGAGTGCTGCATTGATGGCATCAATTGGCGGGGGGTTTTTGAAAGCTGAAGCCGCTTCACGTCCTTCTATGTAACCAATTATTTCGTCAACTGAACCTCCGATATTGTCATATACGACGAGGGATGGCTCCGGACTTAAACCGGATTGCTCCAACCCTTCATTATACTGTTCTTTTGAACAAGGACTGACAATTAACCACCTAGCACCTTCAAGGCCGTTAGTTGTCGCGGACAAAGTGACGCGCCCAATGACTTTACCTAGTTTCAAATTTAGTTTCCGTTGTCAGTTTTACTTTCAAATATTTTAGGGTCATCAACAATCCCGAGGATCATCATCCTCGCTGGGCTGAAATTATCTCCTACAGCCTTCCGTGCGGCAATGCCGTCCGATGTTATAATGACCTTTTGATGCATACCTGCACCGTGAGAATCCAAAGCAATCAAAGGCACGCCTTCGGCGTCGCCCAATGCATTCAAGGGTTGACATATTACGAGCCTCCATCCCTCAAAACTGGGATGTTTCCTCGTCGATATGACACTTCCTTCAACGCGTGCATATTGCATTGATACGATTAATAAATTCTTAAGTTATCTACCATGACGCATCGCCTTACTCTTGTGAACGTCTTTGGATTTGTTATCCCTTCACCTGTCGGGGTGGCTATCGAATAGCTAAGATAACCCTCACCACCCAATCCAAGTCCCGCTCCGCAAGGCCCATTCTTTACAAACAGGGTCGTGTCTAATGCACGCCCCATTTTGGTCATGGCATTAACATCATGAGAATGAATAATGGATGTGTGCCTGTAGTTATGTTCAGCCTGTTTTGAAAGTTTGACCCCTTCGTCAACGTCTTTGACTCGAACAACTGGAACGCAGGGCATCATCTGCTCCTCTTGAACATAAGCATGTGAAGCATCGCATTCTCCAAAAAGCATCTCAGTGCAGCCTGGGACGTTGACGCCGGCCATTTCTGCCAGAACTGTGGCATCTTTACCTATGCAGTCTTTGTTGACCACAGGGTCCGGACATCCTGCACCCTCACCCTCTTTGAATTTGAACGCAACTTTGGTCATGGCATCAAATTGCTTATCATTAAGGTGGAAAGCACCAGCTTTTTTGAAGGCATCAATGAATTTGCTATAAATCTTATCGACGACAAATATTTCTTTTTCGCCAATGCATAGAAGGTTGTTGTCGTAAGCACCTCCTTTGATAATCGATTCGGCGGCTTTATTTAAATCGGCGGTCTCATCAATGAGAACGGGAGGATTTCCCGGACCGGCACAAATTGCCCTTTTACCCGTCTGCATTGCTGCTTTGACAACACCAGGCCCACCAGTCACACAAAGCAAGCGAACCAGCTCATGACCACACATCTCTTTGAAAGAGTCCAAGGTTGGTTTTTCAATTATGGTGACAAGATTGGAAATTCCAATTTCATGAAAAATTGCTTTATTGAACTCTCTAACAGCCATGGCTGCAACCTCACCGGCTGCAGGGTGAGCATTGAATACAACTGCATTACCAGCTGCCACCATGTTGACTATGTTTCCTGCGATAGTAGGAACAGAATGAGTAGACGGAGTAACGGCGCCAACGACACCAAAAGGTGTATATTCTTCCAATGTAATGCCGTTATCCCCACTAAGAGCATATGGGCTTAGAAATTCAACACCAGGAACATGCTTTATGATCTGTAACTTTTCTATTTTATGATCAAGTCTGCCAATTTTGGATTCCTGTAATTCTTGTTTCCCCCAGTCTTCCGCATTGGCTTCGCACATTCCTTTTACGATTTCAATGACTTTGCGACGAGCTTCCACTCCTTTTTCTTGAAGTTGAAGGAATGAATCGTGTGCTGCCTGTGCAGCAAGGTCCGCAGTTTCGAAGACCCCAAAGTTTCCGGCTTGTGATTGTCCAGAGTTGATCTGAAATTGGGAGGAAGTGTTGAGGTTTCTGAGCACCTCATTGACGACTTCTCGAATCAAAGTTTCATTCATTTTTTTCTGATGCTAATTTTTGCTTACTACACCAAACTTCCTAAACTTCAAGTATGGCGTGACGCAGCGCCCCCGGCGGGAGAAGGGCGGTCTGGCTGATGGGCGTTGTATATTTTTTTTCCAAAAACATCCACAGTATCAACTATTCCTATAATAACAGCATCCACGGGTGCGGATTTTAATTTTGCTGCAAGTCGGGCTGAACTACCTTGGCAAAAAATGACGAGTTCACCTTCTCCTGCCCCGACAGTGTCAACCGCGACTATGGTGTTCTTTCCAGCTCGAAACTTTGATGGGTCCAGGTCATCCACTAACTGTGGGCGAAGCATTAATAGCTTTTGCCCACTGATGCCTTCGTCTTTTTTGGTGGCTACAACCGAACCTTCAACCCGAGCAAGAAACATAAGTTCTACTTTCCTTAAGTATAGGCAAGGACAGGGTTATTTACCTTTTGTTTTTGGTAAGACAACACCGGTATCAGTGTGCGGACGAGCTATGACGTGAACGCTAACAAGGTCGCCTCCGATCGCTTTGACAGCGCTTGCCCCAGCATCAGTCGCTGCCTTTACAGCTGCCACATCTCCGACAACCACTGCCGTAACAAGAGCACTTCCAACTTGCGTCATCGGACCTGCAAGTTCTACGTTTGCCGCTTTTAACATCGCGTCGGTACCTTCTACCAAGGCTACCAAACCACGAGTTTCTACCATTCCTATTGCTTGTTGAGCCATTTTTATATTTTTAATTTAAATTATTGTTTGTTTTTGTTTTCGATAAATCTTTTAACTTCTCTCGCAACCACTAATTCTTCATTGGCTGGGACGACAAAAATTTTCGTTTTGCTATTCTGGGTAGATATTTGACCTTCGCTACCCCGGATGGAGTTATTTGCCTGTGGGTCAACCTCGATACCTATATCTGTTAAACCACTGCAGATTTTTGATCTTATTTCTGCTCTGTGTTCACCTATTCCAGCAGTGAAAACTAAGGCGTCTAGTCCTCCCATTTGAAACATAAAAGCTCCTACCCAATGACGAGCGAGGTGGATCAAATAATCTATAGCAAGTTGAGCGTCTGTATTTCCTTTTTCTGCTGCATCTCCTATATCCCGAATGTCATTAGAGACTCCTGAGAGGCCGAGTAAGCCCGAATCATTGCTTAAAGCATTCTCAGCATCTTCGTAGGTTATTCCTGTTCGCCTCATCATCAGAGGAACAGCAAATGAATCAAGATCTCCTACCCGGTTGTTCTGAGGCAATCCCGACTGAGGGCTGAACCCCATACTGTTGCCTATGGCAACACCATTTAAAATTCCAGTCACAGATGAACTACCTCCAAGATGTAATGACACAACCCTCAGATTCTTATCAAACGTGCGACTCGTATCCACATTGATATACAATTCACGCACGCGTTGGGCTATATCAAATCGCCCTAAAAGTTCGGCAGAGCGCTCGGCAATAAACTTATGACTTGCCCCATGAAAACCCCAACGACGAATACCAGCTTCATACCAGCTCTTTGGCACCGCGTATCGTTTTGCAGCTTCAGGCATCCATTGGTAAAAGGCAGTTTCAAAAAGACCAACCATTGGTACGCCAGGCAATGCATTACGAAGCTGGTTAACACCCTCTATGTAAGGAGGGTTGTGAGCTGGAGCTAAATCGTTACATCGAGCCATGGCCTTAATGACACTTTCATCCAATTCGAGGCAACCCGTGACGCCATCTGCGACAACGGTCTTGAACCCGACACCACCAAGCTCTGTTTTGTTATCGAGATACCCCTGTGATAGTAATTGTTCAAGGCAATCGTTCAAAGCAGCTTCATAGTCATCAACCCGCTCATATCCACCTTTAGCCATGACGGTAGCACTTTCACCATCGAAAGCAATCAGGCGGTATTTGAACGAGGTTGATCCTAAATTAGCTACAAGTATTTTCATTACCAGCCACTACCGGGAGAATTTATAACGCAAGCGGGAGTTGTATTAGCTTTAGGCTAACCATGTCCCAAGCTTTTGTAAGTCTTCGTGCGGCCTAGGGATCACTTGAACAGCGACAACTTCACCTATTTGAGCGGCAGCGGCGGCACCAGCGTCTGTAGCAGCTTTAACAGCGGCGACATCCCCTTGAAAAAAACCAGTAACAAAACCGCTACCAACTTTTTCCCAGCCAGTCAGGGTTACTTCAGCCGCTTTAAGAGCAGCATCAGATGCTTCTAACAAAGCACACATCCCTTTGGTTTCGATCATTCCTATTGCTTTTTGAGCCATATGATTTTTCCTTATTTTTGTTTCTGTTACTTAGATGCGGCAGGAGGGTTGATAAATGCTTTTAGCAAGTCCTGATGAGGACGAGCTAAAAGGTGACTACTCACAAGTTCACCTACTCTTCCAGCAGCGTGCGAACCAGCATCGACAGCCGCTTTCACACTTCCTACATCGCCTTTGGCCAACACTGTGATAAAACCACCACCTGTAGGGAGTGTTTTTACCAAACTAACGTTAGCTGCCTTAACCATGGCATCCGATGCTTCTACTGCACCGACATAACCTTTGGTCTCTATCATTCCTAATGCTTCGCTCATGACCTTATTCCTTTTAAATATGAGTTATTGGTTATTATAAATCGTTTGTAAATTTCACTTGATAAGCTCACAGAAACTGTCTGGCCTTAGCCCGCAGGCATTGCCCTCATCAGTATCGATGTGAACTTCTAATTTAAAACTAGGATCAACCCTGACTAACATGTTTTCGAGAACTGCTCCGCACTCACCACCTATCCTAAGTTTCATATAATCTCCAGCCTCTACTCCGTACCTAGCGGCGTCATCCGGGTGCATATGAACATGCCGCTTTGCTCGAATAACACCCTCATTCATTTCAAAATATCCAGCTGGCCCCATCAACATACATCCCGTACTGCCTGCAATATCTCCACTAGATCTCAAAGGTATGTCGTAGCCCAGAGAAACGGCATCAGTATATGATAACTCCACCTGATTCAATGTCCTACAAGGGCCTAAGATTCTGAGATTGGAGATAACTCGACTTCTCGGACCAATCAAAGTCACAGCCTCTTTCGCAGCATATTGCCCCTCCTGATAGAGGTATTTCATCGGCGTCAAACTCTTACCTTGACCAAAGAGCTGCTCCACAGCCTCAGCGGTTAAATGGCAATGGCGGGCACTAACATTGACTACGAGTGGATTGGCCGACTGTTGAGCACAACCACCCGCTACCGCCGTACGAGGAGCACGGCTGTAAACCGCTTTGCGGACCATTTCTTCGACTACCGACCGTGGTAATGCTGATAGATCTTTTCCAGATATTGACACGTTGTGAATCTTATCTCATTAATGTTTTGAAATAGTCAATCAAAATCTTGCATAATGCGTCATTTTCTAGCAAACTTTCTATCAGATGAGTGCAGAAGAGAGGAGATTTAGAATTGGCAGCTACCTACAAAAAGTGGAATTTGCCTCTTTGGACGAGCTTGCCGATCATGTAAATGCCTCTGTATCAACTATTAGACGTGATTTAAGCGCGCTTGAATACGAAGGAAATATCAAGAGAACACATGGTGGCGCCCGAGTTACAAATCAAAGAAACGAGGATTCCACCTTCTTCAACCGCGGCCTGGGTGAAGAAAACGGAAAGGAAAGAATTGGAATTTCTTGCACTAATTTGATAGATCCGAACCAAACTGTGATATGTGATGCAGGCACAACGGTTTTTCTTGCTGCGAAGCAACTAGAGTCAAAGACACCTCAAATTATCACAAATTCTTTACCTATCGCCGCTCATTATGCCAGTAACAGCTACCTCGAAGTCATTGTCACAGGAGGCGTGATTTACCCAAGGCTAGGTGTGTTAGTTGGGCCATTAGCTGTGGATGCCTTCAAAAAAATGAATGTAGATGTCGCTATCATGGGTGCTGGCGGCTTAACCGAGGAGGGAATTACCAATAGCCATGTTCTTTTGATCGACATACAAAAAGCCATGATGGCCGCTGCTAGCAAGGTGATTCTTTGCCTAGATCACACCAAAATTGGAAGAAAATCTGTCACCAAGCTTTGTGATTTGGATCAAATTGACACTCTCATCACAACCAGGCCTTTACCGGAAAACCTTGAAAAGAAATTAATCGATAACGGCACGGAGATTATCATAGCTTGATGACCAAGGTTCCATAACCCGTTCATTCTCCTTTTGTGCTTCTCAAAAAATTAATGATGGAAGCAATCTCGGTTGGTTTTAAAATTTCAGCGAAATTTGATGGCATCAATGAAACTGGGTGAGATGTCATATTCTCAATATCTTTTTTCAAAAGCGTTCTTAATTGACCTCCCGGAAACGACAAGGTGACACTTGTGGGTGATTCAGAGGAAAATAATCCTACAAAATCGGGTCCTTTTCTCATTTCAAGTCTAACCGTTTGGTAGCCTTCAGTGATTGCTTCATTAGGAAAAAGAATATCCCTCAATATTGTTTCAGGTGCTCGCTGGAATTCAGAATCCAGGTTAGGGCCGGCGATTTGCCCTACCCCGCGGGACTGATGGCAAACGGAGCAATAATTAGTAAATAGATCTCTTCCTGAATTATGCTCTTTTGTGGGTTTTGATTTACTTAGCTCCGACAAAAAAGAAGGAAAACGTTTTTCAATGTTTTTCAATATTTCCTCACTGGGCAATAATGGGATGGCAACTTCTAGTCTCTCCCCTCTCAATTCAGCGCTCAAAGCTGATCTTAGTATTTTTGAGTATTTTTCTAGACCGAATCCAGGTGGTTTATCGTTGATTGATATTAATGCTTTCTGAATTTGATTATGATTTTTACGGTCTGCAATGATTTTCACCAGAGCTTCAATAAAATTGTTATTGTGGGAGTTTTCATCCAGCAGCTTGGACAGCAGCGCCTCTTCACGATTTGATGTGGAGCTTAAAATAGCGATATCCATCCATGAAATATCAATGTGGTGATTAACAAGAAATAACAACCCACTTAAAGATCTATCACTATTGAATTCACCAAGACTAAGTGCAATTTGTAGTAGCAGCCGAGGTTGATTACCATAGTGAGCAGGATTGGCGAGCCAATCCCCAATGCATGATTTAACAGGTGACGAATGAGGATAGGAGTCTCCAATTATCAAAGCATGCCGCCTTACAGACCAATCATCATGAAAAAGTGCCTTGTTGATATCTTCGGGATCTAATATGCCTAATCCATCAAGGGTATAGAGAGCGTTAATTACACCAGCTGGCTCAGCCTTGTTTAGCCATACTTTGAGAATATTTTTTGAAGCTTTGGACTGGTTCTCAATTAGCAATCTTCGTGCTGTTTCTCTTTGCCATGCCCTAACACTTCCAATTTTGGAAGCCAGCTGTGAGTCGGATAAGCCAGACAAGTCGGCTGACTGGTTTGCAACAGCTTTTTCATAGCTCAAGCGCCATACTCTTCCGTGGTGCATGCCGTTAATAAGGCCGTATTGCTGCTGTAAGTATCTGGGTATTGCAGAATAGTCTTCGATAATTTCCCTGTAAAAATCTGTAATGTAGATAGCACCGTCTGGGCCGTGGGTAAGATTAATTGGATGAAACCATGAGTCAGTGGAGGCAAGGAATTCGGTATTAGTCGTTTCAGATTGGGCCGATTGATAATAATTCTCGACAAGTTTATATTCGTAATTATCCCATAGCGCAGGATTTTCATTAATTATCTTTCGAACTTCCTCTGGGATGAGACTGCGTTTAAGTTTAAAATAAAACCCACTGGAATTATTACCATTGACGATTTTCATTAAGACTGAATTTGTTCCCTTTCGCAATGGGAGAACGACTCTTTCTTGATCGGCAGCAAGGCTACGATTAACGTTGTTTTCTAATAATAGTTCTCCATTTAGCCAAAACTTAATTCCATCATTACTACCCAGTGAAGCGTAGACTGCACCTTCCTCTTGACTAGTTAATGTTCGGAATAAATAAATCGCAGCATTTTCTTTAAGGCCCAAATCAATAAGCACATCGTCTTTGAAGGAATTTTTGTATTCCCAATGCTTCGCAAAACTAGTTTGGTCTTTATCGAATAATTTTTCAGGACCAAGGTCATCATTGAATAATGAATTTTTGTCGAGACCACTAAAAGGGCCTAATATCTGCCATGGGCTGGTTATAGGTAACTCAGCAACCTCGTGATTAGATGTCAATTTCTGAGCCCATGCCTTAACAACCGCCGGATCGGGTACTATTCCCCCTCTGACAAGCTGCATCACTGGCCCATTCCAGCGCACTAATGACAAGTGCACAAGGTTTTGGGCCGGTTCACATGTGAAATTAGCCCCACGAAAATATTCCGGAAAAGCGGTATCTCGGTATACAAAAGGAGAACAGGCGGAGGTAAAATAGCCACTCGGAACAGATTCAGTCAGTCCATACCTATCGGTATAGTATTTCGAAAATCCAGGATCTTCATACCGGCGAGTCCTCCAAGGGTGGGGCTTGGAAATTGGGAATGTTTTTTGGTAAGAGGCGGCATTCCGCTCCATTGAGGTTATAGCTAATTCTGAGTTTCGACTTAAATATCTCCACGGCAAGGGTATGACTTGGTAGCCTGGGGTCCCAGTGCTAATTGTTATGCGATCTCCACCAGCAGTAAAAGTGTGACCAAAGGTGCCTGTCTGGCCCCCGACGGCTTCGATAGCACTCCCATCTGGTTTAATTCTAAAATCTGTTTTACCTAAGGCAACAGGTTCGTTTAAGTGAGGCCCTGTAATGCGATCAGCTTTCCCCCCACTCCCTATATAGATCCAATTGTCTAACCCCCATTGAGGAGCGTTTATGCGCCGTTCAAGAACTCCTTCCTCAAATCCACTGAAAAGGATTTCACGAATATCTGAAACTCCGTCATTATCGGTATCAGCAAGGTAAATTATATGAGGGGCACAGACTGCAATAATACCTTTTCGAGCTGGAACCATTCCAAAGCACGGAGGCAAATCTTTGGCAAACACAACCACCCTATCCATTAAACCATCACTGTTCTCATCAAAGAGTTGTTTGATAACTCCGTAAGTGTTTGCTTCAGCTTTTTTCTTAGCTTCCTCGTTTGCCTGTATACGGCGAACAACCTTATCTAATTGTCCTTTTTTATTAAGCTCTTCAATGTCGTAGTGACCTTCAAGATTATAACCATGCAATTCACTAACATATAGCCGCCCAGCCTCATCCCAACAAATTCCGGATGGCGCCTGAATAAGCGGCTCTGAAGCAACAAGATCTATGTGAAAACCAGGTTGTAATTGAAACGCCTTAGCGCTCTGGCCGGGAGTAAGCGGTTTAGGGCCGTCGTCAGCATACTTCACTTCGCCTCTTGAAAAAACTGGATAGAGGAAAAAGGTAAGTAGCATAAAGTAAAAAAACTGCGAGAGCATCATGAGATAAAATTAGTGGTATCAAGATCTAACAGACAAGAATAAAGCTGCACCAATCACTGGCACAGTTCTATTATATAAATTAATCTTTCAAGGTCTATTATATTACTTTTTATCTATGAGCTTTACCATGGCTCGCCCCATAGCTTCACCAACGTTCATATATGTTTCTGCGTTGCCATTGTAATGCCCACCTGAACTCCCGCCTTTTGACAAAGGATGCGTGTAGACAGCGGCAACGTTGCCTTTGAATTCAGGGTATTTCCCTGATTTTCCATCGACAGCTAGCATGGCATCCAGAATTTTTTTTCCATTTCCGGTATCTTCCATTTTAGTTTGGCCGAGTGTAGCACAAACGAAATCTGCATTCGGGCTATTAAATTCCTTTCTTAGCTGTTTGATCAAATTAACAAGGTTTTTTTCATAATGATGAGAAAGAGCCTCACTGCGACTATCTCGATCACCCTGCCACCAAAAAAATCCAGCGATTTTGTATTCAGTCGCACCTGGATAATATTTATTGAGCTCACTGAGAACTTTTTTAGCACGTGCGATGTCTCCGTCATATTGCATTCCTGCATACCAGTTGATTCTTTCAGGATTAGTACCTTTCTTCCAGCGCTCAGGAGACCCTTTATAGCCAGGATGCACCCAAGTAATTCCTTTTGAATCTGTATATTCATACCCTTTACTCCCTGGCGGCAGTAGATCCCATCCCAGAGCACGATTTCCAATACAACTCTTAAGGATCATGACTGGCGCGTCTGTCGTTTGGCCAAGATGATGGCCAATGCCAATCTCGGGCCCGATCCTACCGCTTTTCACAGTCATCCACTCATTGTTGATTAATCTGCTGCCACCGGTGCCACTGCCCATGACTCTTACATTTCTGACGTCTTTTCGTTCGGTCCAATTTCCTTCATCGTCGACGAGATAGGGATATAGTTTTTTCTCTTTCACTGCGTGTTTTAAAGACCCTTCAGGATTTCCTTTACCAGGGTCGATCTTACCGAAGCCAAGCATGTTAGATTGACCAAGCAAAATATAAACCTGAACCGGCTTAGTCATATCGGCCGATTTTCCATCAGGGTCTGAGAGTGTATTCGATTTATCTGCAGCTAACGCCGCAGTTGAAAGCAACAAAAGAGATGCACAAAAAAGATTGATTGAGGAAAAAAATTTCATATCGGATATTTCAAAGCCATAACATATGACTTCAATTTTATCAACTTTGGACAAAAGCCCTATTTCCCGATACAAAACAATAAATGAAACTTCAGAAGCTTGATGCTCAGCCTATATCTTAAGACTAAAGTCCCAATTTGTCCTCAGCAACATGGTAATTTGGGTCCTCAAGAATATTGACTTCTACTATGTCTGAGGCTTTTTTAAGAAGGCGATGGCAGTCTTTGCTGAGGTGGCGAATATGCAATTTTGTCCCCTGATTGAGATACCTTTCTGTGAGAGTATTGATAGCTTCGATTCCGGAATGATCACAGACTCTAGAGTCTTTAAAATCAATTATAACATCTTCAGGGTCATTGCTTGGATTGAACTTTTCCTGAAATTGTTTTACTGATGCAAAGAACAAAGGACCTTTTAAAAGGTACATTTTAGTACCGTGATCATTGGTTGTTTCAACAACATGAATCTGCTTCGCGCTTTTCCAGGCGAACACTAAGGCAGAGACTAAAACTCCAATGAGCACCGCAAGAGCTAGATCCGTAAATACAGTGACAGTTGAGACAAGAATAACAACAAACATGTCGGCCTTTGGTATGCGCCCAAAAAGTCGAAGCGAGGACCATTCAAATGTTCCGAGAACAACCATCATCATCACTCCGGTAAGCGCTGCTAGTGGGATCATCTCAATGTAGCGAGAACCAAATAAAATAAAAATCAAAAGAAAGACTGCCGCTGAAATTCCAGACGAGCGGCCACGGCCACCTGAGCGTATATTGATCATACTTTGACCGATCATCGCACAGCCCCCCATTCCGCCAAAGAAACCAGTTAAAATGTTAGCAGCACCCTGGCCTATGCATTCTTTATTTCCATGACCGCGAGTTTCAGTCAATTCATCAATAAGTGACATGGTCATGAGTGATTCGATTAGTCCGACAGCAGCCATGATCACCGAATATTCCCAAATAATACTTAAAGTCTCAAAATTTAAAGGTACGGAAAACCACTTCCAAGTAGGTAAGCCACCACCGATACCAGCTAAATCACCCACAGTCTGAGAACGCGTATCTGTGGTATACTGAATAAGGAGGGCGACTCCAGTGACAAAAAGGATTGCAGCCAAAGACGATGGAATAGCTTTAGTCCACTTTGGCAAGAAATGTATAACAGCCATGGTTAGACCAACAAGTCCAAGCATAAGATACAAATCGATACCAGTTTTCCAGGCGGCATCAGCTTTAGTTGGGTCTAAGGTAAATTGCGGAATCTGAGCGAGAAAAATAACTATCGCCAAGCCATTGACAAACCCAAGCATGACAGGATGAGGAACCAGACGAATAAACTTCCCTAAACGAAAAAGACCTACAATTATTTGAATAATTCCCATGAGCACCACCGTGGGGAATAAATACTCTACACCATGCTCGGCAACGAGGGACACGCAGACCACGGCAAGGGCTCCTGTGGCACCCGAAATCATTCCAGGGCGCCCCCCAAAAACTGAAGTTATGAGCCCAACAATAAATGCGGCGTAAAGGCCGACCAATGGGGCCACTCCGGCAACAAATGCAAATGCAACTGCCTCTGGAACCAGGGCTAGTGCGACTGTCAATCCTGACAGCAAATCATCTTTAGCATGGAAACGCTTTCCATACTTTCGGTAAATTAAAGCAAACATGGATAAATAACGAACTTGCTTGAGAATTCGAAAAGGGGAACCTTCGGGATCGGAAGGAGCGAGCAGACTAGAGAAAAGAATTCAAAGCGTCAATGGGTTTCACTGTAAATTTTATGTTTCAAAGTCAAGCGAATGTCATAAAATTCACGTGTCGCTTATTTACAGTATTAAAACAATACCTAAGTAAATCTAAAGCCATATCAAAATGAAGCAGCTATTACTTTATGTCTCTCTGCTATGCGTCACTAAGCTCGGAGCAATGCAGGCACCTGATACCAACGATCGGTATACAAAGGACCTCGACACAAATATAACGATTCTTGAGGGCTTTGATGCAGAAATCCTATATTCCGTCCCCAAATCCCAAGGCTCCTGGGTTGCTATGACCTTTGATCCTAAGGGAAGACTCATAGTTTCTGATCAGGATGATAAAGGCGTATTCCGCGTCACTCTGCCACAGGAAGGCGATATAAATTCCAGGTTGAAAGTGGAAAGTCTAAAGGGATTTCCATACTTACCTGTCAGTTGGGGCCGACGAAAAGTTGGTGGTGCGTTAGGTTTTCTTTGGGCCTTCGACAGTCTTTACATGTCAACCATGAAAGGATTTTACAGAGTAAGAGATACGGACGGGGATGACACTTTTGACGAATTCAAGCTGCTAAAGAAATTGGGTGTAGGTTACGAACATTCGGCACACTCGATAATAATGACCGAGGACAAAAAGGGATTATACCTGGTGACCGGAAACCACACTCCTTTACCGGCAGGCATTCCAAGCCTACTGCCTCCTGTTTGGGCTAATGATTCCTTGTTGCAAGAAATGCCAGATGCGATGGGGCATGCCAGGGGGATTCGTCCGCCGGCTGGTTGGATCTGCCGCATCTCTCCTGACGGAGAAGACTGGGTTATGGTTGCATCAGGTTTCAGAAACTCAGTGGATCTCGCCCTAAACCAGGAAGGTGAACTTTTCACATATGACTCTGATCTTGAATTTGATATTGGTTTACCATGGTATAGGCCAACGAGAGTCAATCATGTTACATCGGGGAGTGAGTTTGGCTGGAGAACTGGCTCAGCTAAATGGCCAGAGTATTTTGAAGATGGCAATGGTGCGGTCATCAATATTGGGCCCGGGTCCCCCACGGGTATAAGTTTTGGTCACCATTCGAACTTCCCAAACAAGTTTAAAGACAAGCTGTTTATCTGTGATTGGACATTCGGTGCCATATATATTGTCGAGATGGAAGAATCAGGATCGAGCTATACCGGAATTAAAAAAGAATTTCTAAATGGTGAACCACTAAATATTTCAGCCATGCGGTTCGGACCAGATGGACACATGTATTTTCTTGTTGGTGGCAGGAATACAGACTCAAAACTCTACAGAATCAAATACACTGGACCTGAGACAAGTGAACCTGAAAGACGATTAATCAAAAATCAAGAACTGAGGGACGTACGACATTCACTCGAGGCTTTCCACGGGGTAAACCAAGAAAACAGAGAGGTCATAGATAAGTCTTGGCCGTATTTATCTCATGAAGACAGAAATATCAGGTATGCCGCAAGAGTTGCCATTGAGAATCAGCCAGTAAAATCTTGGCAAGAAAGAGTTTTTTCAGAAACAAATCCGAGAAGTCTCATCAATGCAGCCATTGCTCTGGCTCGCCACGGAGATAAATCGCTTTCAGGCCGAGTTATTCAAACACTGAATTCAATCCCATTTAATTCTCTGGGCAAAACCGACAAATTAGCACTTCTTCGCGCTTATTCGCTTTGCTTTTTGAGACTAGAAAAACCGCCAGAAACAGTCATCAATTCCGTCATAGAAAAATTGGATACCCATTACCCAGCTAACGAAGAAACACTGGATATTGAATTGTGCAGAGTATTGAGCTACCTAAATGCGCCAAACGTCGTTTCCAAAACCGTAGCTCTTATGAAAGTCACTCAAACAAGAGCCATGGATTATGACGAAAAAGTCTTATCTCGACATGAATACGGAAAAGCCATTCTTGCAGCTATGGCCAATACCCCAAATATTCAAAATATACAATACGCCTATTCTCTAAGACGTGTGCAAAACAGTTGGTCTTTGGAGGACAGGAAATACTACTTTGGTTGGCTGAAGGAAACATTAGAAAAAAATGGGGGGAAAAGTTTTGCTGGCTACATTAGAGCTATTCGAGAGGATGCGATCGACCATCTTCCACCAGAAGCTAAGGCATCTGTATCTTGGCTCATTGGTGAGATTAACTCGATTGATCTTAAGAGTCTACCATCTCCGAAAGGTCCTCCAGTTGCCTGGACAACAAAAGATGCTGTAAAGCTTTTTGAACAAAATTTGACCGGAAGGGATTATCAAAATGGAAAGACTATGTTCTCTGCTGGAAAATGTGTTGCCTGTCACCGAATACAGGGGTCTGGTGGATATTCGGGACCAGGTTTAGGCTCAGTGGGAAGTCGTTACTCTATCCAGGATATTCTTCTTTCAATCATTGAACCAAGTCACTCTATTTCAGAACAGTATCAGGCTAGCGATATAACTTTGAAATCTGGTGAATCTTTATATGGACGAATAATCTATCAAAACGAAGATGAATTGGCACTCGCCTCGAATCCCTACAACCTTGGGGTTCTTAATAAAATTGAACCCAAGAAAGTGAAAACCATCAAACCCTCCAATACATCACTGATGCCACCAGGAACTATTTTTGGAATGAACCAGGAGGAACTCAAGGACCTCATGGCTTATCTCATTTCAGGAGGAAATAGAAGACACCAGGTTTTCCAATAACCAATAATGAGTTTTCGGGGACTGGAGCCCCCCGCTTTTTTGGTTGAGCTATATGTGAGTTATCTGTCTATTTTGAATTCACTTTTGGGATTTTATCCAACTCCGTATCGGTCCAGGGAGTGGATCGATGTTCAAATTGCTTCCGGACTTTGGTGACCTCTTCTTTTGAAATAGATTCAGCCTTATTCCCCCAGGCGTATCTAACATAGGAAAGGATCTCGGCTAGCCGATCATCTCGTGTGATACCTAGTGCCTTGGCAGGAGCCATATAAGCCGCTGCATAATTGTTGTCATTGATAGGCCCCGTCAAACCATTAATGAATACGGGGATCAGTTGATTAGGATCTCCCTGGACTCTTTTACTCTCTGCTAGAGCAGGCGCAAGTGGTTGCTCCAGCCCACTTATCTTCATTCCCAAACCATCAGCTCCATGACAGGATATGCAATATTGATAGTATTGTCTCTCTCCAGATTCAATATGTCGCCTCTCTACCTTGGGCATCTCCTTGGGAAAATCAAGTCCTCTATTCCAATTAGCGATAGCTGATTTCCAACCAGATACAACACTTGAACGATCTTCTTGTTTAAGGCTATTAAAGGCTTCGCCGCTTTTTACTTCTGAAACAAATTCGAGGTGTGATTTTCCCCATAAAGAAATGGTAGCACTCATCATAACTCCACGATCCCCCAAATGATTTCTGGCAGCTACCTGGATAGCATTTTCGGCTAGCTTTGAATCTGATAGACCAAGTGTATTTATGAGTTGCTGAACAACTCTGGGATTGTCATCTTCCTTCATTAAGAGGAGAAGTTGTATGTAATCCTCAATTTTTGTTTCAGCGATCCGTATACCAGCGATCCGTATGCAGGGTTCCTTATCATGAAGAGCCGCTGATAACACATCTCTGGGAATCGCATCCATTCCTTCAAGGGTCCAAAGGGCATGAAGTCGTGCTAGTTTGTTTTGTGTATATCTAAACGTTGACTCCAATAAAGGAATGACACTTTCCCTGTCATCCTTTAACAGAATGAGCTTTTGAGCCGTATCCCGCCACCAACCATTCGGATGGTGTAAATGCCTCACCAATTCAACAGTAGTTTCGCCGAGCATTTGAGGTTTTTTTCCTGGCTGAAAATCTTTATGCCTGATCCGCCAAATACGTCCCATTAATCTGTTGTTGACCAATCCAGACTCGCGAGTAAATTTCCGAGCGTTTGGATTCATCCAAGGGGCATCTTGAATGATACCCCTATACATATCTGTTACGTATAACATCCCATCTGGAGCCGTTGCTGTATTCACAAAACGACAATTGATATCGCTTGATAACAAAAATTCTTTATTCTCCGACTCAGCTTTGGTGAGCATCAATTTGCCTCTTTGAAATTCAATATTAGAACGTCTAAGCACGTGAATCGTTGGGTCTACAAAGAAATACCTCCCTCTATCTTCGAATGGTAATTTATCGCCACGAAAAACACTTTGTCCGCAAGCTGAAGTAAATGATCGAACCTCGTGAGCTGAACCGCCTCTGTCGTTTAATAGGCACAAGCTTTTGACCTTCATGAAGTCAGGCTCATAAGGATCGCCCAAAGTAATAGGTAAGCCATTGATTCTTTTTTTCGCTAATCGCTGGACGGTATACCAGTATTTTGGATGAATTTGTGCGGATACAAGAGGCCCGCTATTGTGTATCCAGTAAAGTCTTCCGAAATCATCATGTGTAAGCCCCCATTGGGTCCAATGACCTGGTTGCGGTTGGGGCCGCCAAACACCATCGGTGTATCGATAACGCTCCATGTTATAACTGATGTATATGTAGTTATCGATATTCCAGATAAGCCCCGAATCCTGATGTTCGACAGATGTATTTGGACCATTACGGCTTCTTGGACCGTATTGGAAAAGAGGTTTTTTTTGATCGGCAACTCCATCACCATCAGAGTCTCGGTATGCGATGACATCCATGGTGTCTGACTCTCTGATAGCAATCCAGTCATCTAGCGGAAGTATCATCCTGGGGAGATTCAATTTATCAACAAAGACAGAAACTTTGTCCATTCTCCCATCGCCATCTGTATCCACCAGCTTTTTAATCCTACCATTTCGTAATTTCTTAGTCCCTGTTCCATTTTCATCTTGCATGTAGCTTCTCATTTCGGCGACATACATAGCACCGTTGCCATCCCAGACTGTAAGAACGGGTTCTTCCACTTGGGGCTCTGAAGCCACTAGCTCAGCAACGTATCCGGGAGCAATTTGAAAGGTCGTGAGTTCTTCCTCTGGAGTTAAAACAGAATATGGGTTTCTATTTTTCTTTTCTTTGGCAGTGGATAAAGCACCATTACTCTTTTCGAGGTGTGGGTGATTCCACTGAACCTGATTCGGAGGAATTATGCTCGTCGTTGATTCGTTGGGAAAACCCCCTGGCATCTGAATGGACACCGAACCTGTCGCCAAATATTCACAGCTGCGAGCAACGATAGTTTGAAAACCAACACAATATAGTGCATCCCATGTTCGTTCTCCTCTATAGAAATGTCCCAGTGAAGTGACGATGGCTCGCCCTTTTCCGTATTTAACCTCCCAGGTTATAGGCTCATGTTTTCCAGTCCCCCGTTGTCGTGGATCAGAAAAAGCGGATGATAGAATGGTGAGATTATGGGCAGGCCCACGCATATTATGATAAAGTTCATCTCTTGCATGTAACCATACTACTGGCAGCCCTCGCATAATAGGGTGACTTGGCTCACGGATGGTAATTTGAAAAGGGTGTTTAGAGCCGTGGGCAGAATTTGAAGCAGTTAAGTCTGAATATTTTCTACCGGTTTCAGGATCAAACTTGATTGCTTTTCCATAAGGAGCTTTTCGCCAACCGATGCCAATAATATCATTAAATTCCGGCCAATTAGAAAAGGCGTTGTTTGCAGCATGAACGAGTAAAATTCCGCCACCATCTTTTACATAATTGACAAAATCCTCTTGGACCCTGGTGGGCCAAGATTGGCCATTGTAATTTAGGACTACGCAATCGTATTTCTTAAAATCAGGATACCAATTCTCCCAATCTTTTTTTGCTCGCTCCTTAGCAGATTGGATCAATTCATTAAATTTAGTCTTGGCTACTTTGTATCTTTGTTGATCTTTGGGGTTATCTGATTTAGGAGCTCTGGGCTGGGTTGGGATACGAGATTCCGGAGCAGTCGAAACTGAGACAAGAAATTTCCCAGTAGATTGCAGTGTCGCTCTTATGGAGTCGGTAGTTATGCGCCAATTATGATTATTCCTTCCATCAACAATCAAAACCTTGGATGGTTCATTTCCAGTTACTCCTTCAAAATGGAATACCAAACAAAGAAATAACAAAGTGATGAATAATGGGCTTCTCATTGGTTTTTATAAATATCCGACTTTGTCATAGATAGGCAAGATTTGTGGGTGTCATTTGTCCATACTCCAATCAAACAATAAAAGTTCATGTATACATTAATACCTACATTCAAAAATTAAGGGCATAAAAACCCTTTTTTGTTAAAGTATTTTTCTGGATGCCTGAATCTACAGTCTCGACTAATTCATCTTAAGCGATTATGTCCGAAATGACATGACCGTGGACATTGGTCAATCGTCGATCAATACCATTATGATACCAAGTTAAAGCTTCGTGGTTAATCCCCAACAAATGAAGGACCGTTGCGTGAAAATCAGGCCATGTCACCTTGTTTGTTGCCGCCCTCCAACCAATGTCATCAGATTCACCGTATGCCATACCTCCTTTTAATCCGGCTCCTGCCATCCAAACGGTGAATCCATCGGCATTATGATCTCGCCCTAAGCCTAATTGATTGGCACCGGACTGAGTAAAAGGCGTTCTCCCAAACTCTGAGGTAAATAAAAGGAGAGTATCATCCAACATTCCCCTTTGTTTCAGATCTTTAATCAAAGCAGCAACAGGTTGGTCGATAAGACCAGCCTCTCGTTGATGATTAACACGATTATTTTCGTGACCATCCCAGCCGTGTCTGGGCTTCCCGCCAAAAGCACCTCCCGAAAATAATTGAACGAAACGAACTCCTCTTTCGAGAAGGCGTCTGGAAAGAATACACCGCCTTGCACAATCTGCAGTTGTTGGATTATCGAGACCATAGAGATCCTTAATAAACCCCGGTTCAGAATTGAAGTCTACAGCTTCAGGAACTGAAACTTGCATTCTTGCAGCGAGTTCATAAGAGCGGATTCGAGCATTTAAAAGATCATTCCCATCGTGTAACTCAAGATGAGATGCATTCAGTTCCTTTAACAAATTAAAGGCTTCATTTTTGGATTCGGGTGAAAGTTTTTGGTTTGCAAAAAGATTACGAACGGGGTGAACTCCATCACCAAAAAGGGTACCCTGGTGACGCGCCGGCAAAAATCCATTGGACCAATTCGATGCTCCTCCATTTGGCAAACTTCGGGCGTCTGGTAGCACCACAAAAGTTGGTAAAGATTCCGACTCATTTCCAAGTCCATAGGAAAGCCAGCTGCCCAGAGAAGGAAAACCATTAGACTGAAAACCACAAAGCTCCTGGAACATGGCAGGCATATGGTTTGCTGTATCCGCTACCATTGAATTAATGACAGTAAGATCATCGGCAACCGAAGCAAGGTTAGGGAATAGATCAGAAACCCAAAGCCCACATTTCCCCCTTTGCCTAAACTTCCATTCGCTCTTTCTAAGCAACCCAATATTCCCAAAAAAGGTCTGAGGCTTTGCTCGAGATGGCAATGACTTACCATGTAGTTTATCCAGTTGAGGTTTGTAATCAAATGAATCAACCTGACTAAATCCACCCACCAAACAAATATGGATAGCCCGTTTTGCCTTTGCAATTGGATGCCCCGATTCCAGGCTCCCAGAAGCATTTTGGCTTTGCCCAAGCAAATTAACCAAAGCGGCACTACCAAGGCCTGACACACTAAAGTCTAAAAAGGACCTTCGGCTTATTTGGTTATCTATGAGGGTGTTCATTTTGAGGTCTATATTTTAATCTATAAATATAAATTCGTTGCTATTGAATAATACGCGGCACAAAAGGCTCAGCCCTCGGTTAATTACAAATTGGACCGACCTTTCTTTCTCTTCTGAAGTAGGCCTCCTGCCCAAAACTAACTCCCAACTTCGAGTAACCTGCAACTCAACAGACCCACCAGTTTCTTCCTTGATTTTTTGTTCCAATTTTTTAGACATGCGCAATATAAAACTATCATTCCATTGACTTAATGCCTGCGACGGAGTTGTCGTCACCATACGCACTGGTGTTTTGGTCGATGGATCAGGACAGTCAAACGAATCTAACAAAGCACTTCTTTGGCCTCTAGCATTCCACCTATATAAAGTACGTCGATTATATTCTTCACCTTCGGGATCAATGGGAGAATAATAGAATGCCGGGGCGACCTGAACGATTTTTACATCAAGATAGCTTGGCCCAAATAGTTTGGAGTTCAATTGGCCCGAGATCTCCAGTATGGAATCTCTTAAAACTTCTGCCTCTACACGCCGCGGATTTTGTCGCCATAACAATCTGTTTTCTGGATCGATTGCCTCACCCTCCGACCTTAGTTTTGAATCCTGCTTGTAGGTTGAAGACAATAAAATTAATTTGTGGAGCTTTTTCATGGAGTATCCGTTGTCACGAAACCATGCAGCAAGCCAGTCAAGGAGCTCTGGGTGACTTGGGAGACCGCCATTGAAACCAAAGTCACTTGGCGACTCCACAATCCCTTTACCAAAGTGATAATGCCAAATTCTATTAACAGCCACTCTTTGAAAGAGGGCATTGTTTTTATGGGTGACCCAATTAGCAAGCCGCTTCCGGCGTTCACCATCCGAATCAGCTTTGGAATCATAAAAATCAGAATTGAGATTTTTCAGAGAAGCTATCCCGCCAGGCTTTACTTCTTCAGACGGTAGATTTACATCACCCCTCTCATAAACCTTCATAACTCCAGGCTTTCTGGATATAACTGTATAAACCGTTTGCTCTGTCTTTGAACCACCGTTACCAGAATGATTTTTAGAGGTATATATTTTCCTTTCTCCATGATGAACCCCATCCAATGCTGCAATGAAACCATAATATTCCCGCATTGATATAGGATCGAATTTATGGTCGTGGCATCGCGCACAATTTATTGTCAGCCCTAAAAAGGTTTGCCCAATAGTTCCTGCGAGTTCCTCGAATTCATCGTGCCGCCCTGATAGTTTCATGGCTGGATTGACACCTAAAATCGTATTATGAGCACCTGCAACTAAAAACCCAACAGCGGCAGCTCCATCGTAGGAATCGCTATTGATAATGTCCCCCGCTAATTGCATTTTTGAAAAGGAATCAAAGGGCATGTCATCATTGAATGCCCTTATCAGCCAGTCCCTATAGTGCCATGAATGATAGCGAGGCCGATTGTATTCATATCCATCACTCTCTCCGAATCGAACAACATCCATCCAATGTCGCGCCCAGCGCTCCCCATAATGTGGCGAGGCTAATAAATCATCGACTAATTTTTCCCATGCTTTATTGGTCGGATTACCACTAAATTTATTAATGACATCGACGGGGGCTGGTAAACCGACAAGATCAATATAGAGCCGTCTCACCAGAGATCTTGGATTTGCTTCGGGAGATGGTCTTAGATCGTGACTTTTCAATTTAGATAAGACGAACTGATCTATCTCATTTTCCGACCAAGAATCATGTTTAATTTGTGGGATCTTAGTTTTAGCAATGGGTTGGAGAGACCACCAATCATAACCAGCTCTCTGGTCCGAAGTATAAAGAAAAGGATTTATTGGTTCTGCCCCCCATTTTGCTCCCTCAGCAATCCAACTTTTTATAACCTCTTTTTCCTTTACAGGTAGTGGATACTTAGGAGGCATTTCATCATCCTCTAATTGCTTCCAAAGTAGACTTTCTTCAGGATTACCTGGAACTAATACGAGGCCGCTTTCCCCACCTTTCAGAGCAGAGTCATTCCTACTGAGATCAAGATTTCCTTTGGGCTCACTACCACTATGACATTTTAAACAATGCGCTGCCAGTATAGGAGCGACTGTCTTGTCAAAATAATCTTTACTGCTCTCAATGGGTGTTGTTTGTGGGAGTTCTTCAGCTACAACTAAAGAATGAAACAACAGGTATGAAAGGATCAAATAGCTTAATTTCATGCAAAGAAACTTTCCTAAACAAAAATCATTATAATGAATTGAGAAGAGTTTTAGTTGTTTAATAGAACAGGAGGAATTTTTTGTTCCTCAATTCTCAGCCAAAAATGACCACGTGGTGGTTGAACACCCCTTCTTGGATGGTTGTATCGCAAAAAACTCTTGGCAGCTATGGTTACTTTTCCTCCCGCAAATTCATCTTTTACATCAGCATAAATATGAGTTCCTCTGGGTTGCCCACCTTGTCTTACGGCAACACCCCTGTCAGATTCAGTCAAAAGCTTTCCGTTGATGTAAATAGCAAAACCTTCGCCTGAATTGACGTGAGCAGCTCCACCAACAACGATCCTATACCTGTGCCCTTGTTTAAATGGTGGCAATTCCACTTGCCCTCGCATGAGTAATACCTCCTTTTCCCATAATGATTTGGGTGTAATACTGCATCCACAAAAATCAGCTGTGCAAGATTCATTCAGTGGAATCAAGTTCCCATCAAGCTGACCAAAGGGTTGAAAACCTTTCTTCCAATCTGGATGATTAGCTTCAAAACTTGGACTGGACCATTCCTGCGCCCCATCAGGATAGGTTACAGGACGGTAGCGATTTCCTTTATCTAAAGGAAGAGCCTCTTTCGGGTCAAAAGAAAGATAATCCCATTGAATTTCATTTAAATTTGGTCCAAATGGCTGCCAATCGAAATCGTTCATATCAATCGTACGGTAGCAATTCTCTAAACCATAAATAGCCCCGCGCAGAAATTGGCTTCGTCTTTGTGGGCGTTCACAATTTGCCTCCGCGATCAAGGTTTTGGCATATTTGGGATTATTGACATATGAATTAATAATGCCATCAATAACAACCGGTTTTATTGCATCTTGAGCTAGTTCTTTTTCTAACTCTGATAATTCCGTCAACTTAAAGGAAGCTTTTGACTGTGATCTTGGACCTTGAGGAACCGGTTCAGCCTCGCCTCCCTGCATAGCTACCATAGCACGCCCAATGGCATCTCCAATCAACATGTATGTTTCTGCGTTTCTATTATAATGATAGTCTTCACTTTTTGGGGACTCCTCAATTTCTCTCCAAAAATTCCTAGTATCGACCGAAGCCACATTTCCTTTGTATTCAGGGTGGCGATTGAAATCTGACACAGCCAGCTGGGCTTTTAAAATCCTCTGAAATTTTTCCTGCATGTTGTTGCCACCAAAACCAACTGTAGCAACAACTACGGGTAATTTGGGTTTATTAAATTCTTTTCGAACATCGTTGATGAGATTTACCAGATGCTTTTCATATTCTGTAATACCTGGTTCGGAAAAACTATCCTTATGCCCCTGAAACCAGGCAAACCCAGAGATCTCATACCCCTGCCCTTTATAACCAGGCACTACTTTATCGATGTCTTCCAATGTTTTTCGAACACCTTCGATCATGAGTTTATACTCACCAGATTCAAAATTATTATCTGGATCTGTGCGACCACTTGATGGGGGACGAAAATCAAACCCCAAAGATCTGTTACCCTGTGCAGTTTTTATGAGAAGAACTTGTTCATCATGGTAAGTTCCCATGACATGTCCAAAACCTAGTTCAGGTCCAATCGACCGCCCATTATTTGAAGACGGACTTAATGAAGACCCTTTGCCATCCTTAGCTAAGCGAGCTTCTTGAAAATAGACATCCTGACGAACAGTCCAGTTTCCATCAGAATCTACGAGCCAGGGGAATTTACCTTCCCTCTTGGCAACGGCTTCTAGATCTCCATTTCCTAATAAATCTTTCTTTTCTATCCAAAAATGCGGGGCATCACCTTTGAAACCTGAAATAGAAAAAGAATACCGATTACCAGGAATAAGTTTTACAGCCTCTTTCTTTGCAGGCTCACCTTTTTCCCTGAGATAGACTTGTTTACCATTTAATTTCATTTCTGCGTATGAGTTGTCGCCAAATCCACATTGGAATTCATACTCTCCATACAAAGGAACTTCGAAACTTCCATTAGCGACAGTTTTTTTGGTGGGCCTTCCATTTGGGAGCAGAATTCTTAATGGGGCCGCTTTAAAGTGACCAACCTGGTATATTTGAAATGGACTATTCGGAGTATACGGGTTCGAGCTGAAATAAATGCCACTATACATGTTCTTGGCCCCGCTTAGATTCCCCATGCCCACCATATTTGATTGTCCAGCAAGAATATAAACCTTCACTGGTTTCGTAGAATCGCCAGGTTTACCATCTGGATCCGGAAGAATGGAAGGAATCTTATATCCTTCTGAAGTGGCACTTTCAGGCAGAAGACATGTCAGCAGTATTGCCAGACATATACTATTTAGTCTCGTTAAATTCATGAGATAGAAATTGAAAAAATTCTATCACTTAAGGTCACAGAAGTCGAGAAATGTAAGGCTTGTGAAAAAGTCACATTTTCACAAATGATAAAACCACATCACTCCAAATTTATCTTCGTTTATCTTTGCGTTTCAGGTAACTCTTAGGAAGTGTGGAAGTCCATTCGTTTAATTTTTTTCTGAGCTGGGAAACGACCTCTGGATAAGCAGTGGCTAGATTCTGACTTTCGTCGAGATCCTTAGAAAGGTCATATAGTTCTACCCTTTTTCCTTTCCTGAGGTTTAAATGAAGTTTCCATTGACCGTCCCTGATGGCGGGGGAACTTTTATGGCTGCTCGTCTTCCAAAATAACGGCTTACTTCTCTTTCGTTTTCCACCAAACCAAATATCTGAAATATCTTCACCATCGACTTCACCTGGAATCTTTTCGATTCCGGTTATAGAGCAAAGGGTCGGCAGCCAGTCTATGAAGGAACAGATGTTAGTTGCATCCACAACCCCTGATTTTATTTTTCCAGGCCACCTCACAATAAATGGAACTCGAGTCCCACCTTCATATTGTTGGTGTTTACCTCCTCTGAACTCTCCGGCATACCCCAACATATTTTCAGAAAATTCCCTAACTCCTTTATTGGCAACGACAATAGGCGCAGGACCGTGATCACTTGAGAAAACCACTATGGTATTATTGCGTAGGCCTAGCTCATCTAAAACTTTCAAAACGCGACCAACATTACGATCTATCTGGAGAACGTCTCCAAGATATTGCTTCATAGATTGGTCAAGCTTACCATCAATTTGAAGACATTCGTCGAACTTGTGCTGCATTGTTTGTGAGAAATCCTCACGATCAACAACCACATTTTCAAATTCCTCTACCAGCACTTGAGAAGTATTCACGGGAAAGTGAGTAGCATGCCCCCAGATATTGATATAAAATGGGTTTTTGGAATTTTCTTTAATGAATGTAATAGCCTCTGAAAATAAATCGTCATCTCTACCCGCTTCTTTGTTTTTACTTTTGCCAATGACCTTTACAGTGTCGATTCCATATATCCCATTCTGATCATTTGGACCAATATGCCATTTACCAAAATGACCAGTTCGATATCCATTTTTCTTAAGCAGTTCAGTTATTGTGATTCGGTCTCCAAAACCATAATCTGCAGCATATTTTTGAAATCTTGCCGGAAAAACCCCCGTCATCAATCCAGTGCGGCTTGGATTACAGGTAACTCCGGTGACATAAAATTGGGCAAACCGAGTCCCCTCCTTTGCTAATCGATCCAAAGCAGGCGTTTTTGCATAAGGATGACCATAACAACCAAGATCTCCATAACCAAGGTCATCAGCGAGGATGAATACAATATTTGGTTTCTCGTTAGCCTCAATCGAAGAAAACAAAAAGGCCAACTGTGAGATGATAATCCCAGTGAAGAGCTTCAAGTATTTTGGATAAATGGACCGCACAGCAAAGTTAATATGAGATGTTGTTCCGTTCTGAATTATACTAAGATTATCGACCCATCAAAGATTTCTGGGATAAACCATCCACAAGCCCTTCAAGCCGGAAGGAATATATTTACTTCCTCCAGCTAATGTGGTTAGACCAATTGATTAGTGATCTAGTGGAAGCAGCTCTACTTTACGGAACTCAACTGGATGACTTTCCGATTGAAGTGAAATACTACCGCCCTTGAGGAGTTTTACGCCACCATTAGCGGTAATAAGTTGTTTACCAATATCAGATCGGGGATCTAGTTGAGGTTTATTGAGCTCAAAAACGACCTTACCATCAATCACATTGCGGATAACTTGACTACCTCTTACTTCGAGTTCAACTATTACCCATTGATCGCCATGATAAGTTTCTGACTTTGAATTGAGGCAATGGTTGGTGATCAGTTTTTTATCCATGACGATGTT
This sequence comes from Limisphaerales bacterium, assembly GCA_965657355.1. Classification (GTDB taxonomy): domain Bacteria; phylum Verrucomicrobiota; class Verrucomicrobiia; order Limisphaerales; family JAJOIW01; genus JAJOIW01. Next base: position 148,804 of record CBFHOE010000007.1, read on the forward strand.
TGTATATGGTGTACAAATATTTGCTGTAGTCCGCTTACCAGACCCTCCACCTCCAAGTAGTTGGATCTCAATGGAAGCAGGAAAATCTTGATCAATACTCATGGATTCAGGAGTTTGACCGTGAATCATAATTCCTGAATTTCTAAAAGCCCAGCCCGGCCCTCCGGGAGCTTGGTCACCAACAAATCGATATTCCAGCCTCAGGCGATAGTGACTGAATGGTTGGTGGTAAAAAACATGGCCAAATGTTTCATTAAATTGATCGTATGCCTCATATCCGACCTTCATTACTCCATTTTCAACCCGAAATGTTTTACCATAATTATCCCCCAACTTACGGCCTCGAATTTTAACCTGCCAGCCTGTGAGGTCCTTCCCATTAAAAAGTTGAATCCAACCACTTGTAGAATTTTTTTTGTGGTGATCGGGTAAAGCAATCTGGGGGATGAGTAGCCCAGCAATAATAGCTATAAACGCAAAGGATTTCATATATCGACAATTTACCAAGATATGAGTGTATGTCACGCTGATATCGAAACTAATAAAAGTTAACTCATAAAAGCTACTTTTTATATATGGGCTGAGGCATTTTAGCCCCCATGGCGACCTGCCAGTCTTTCAGTGCCAATTGAAGTTGTTTGGCAATACCAGGAAATCGAGAACTCAAATCATTTTGTTCGCCAATGTCATTGGACAAGTCGTAAAGCTCTACTTGATCGTATTCATAAAATTCGATGAGCTTCCATTTTCCAGACCGTATAGCAGCACCAGGGCGCCAAGTGGAACCATGATAATGTGGGTAATGCCAATAAGCATTTCGCAAAGGCAGCGAACCGGCACCTTCAAACAATGGCACGAGGCTCACACCATCTAACTTAGGGATAGGTGTATTAGTAGAAGAACTCAATTCAACAATAGTGGGAAAAAAATCCGTACTGAGAACCATTTCATCACATATCGACCCCGGCTCATTTATCACTGGCCCAGAAACTATCATCGGCTCCCTAATTCCGCCTTCATACAACCAACCCTTACCACTTCTTAAAGGCAGGTTGCAGGTAGGCCCTACTTTTTTTAAAGTGGCAAGCCCACCATTATCAGAGAAGAAAAACACGATAGTAGATTCCCGAAGGTTTAACTTTTCCATGGAATTGATAAGAGATCCAACACTCGAATCAACTGCAGCTACCATGCTTGCATAAGCTGGATTATCTTGACGCGAGCGCGTCTTGGCGCCTCTTTCATTTATTGGCACAGAATCCGACTCGCCATAGAGGTAATCTTTCCTATTTTGGTATTTCTCGATCTCCTTTAAATAGGGCTGAATTGGAGTGTGGACATTATAATAGCTTAAGAAAGCTAAAAATGGTTCGCCCTCATCACGCTCTTCGAAAAAATTGATAGTTTCCTCAGTCAATCTCTCCGTGAGGTATTCGCCCTTTTTGTTTGATTTCAAATGAGGATTTGTCCATGGCGCATAATATCCACCCGGAGGTGATCCTTTATGGAATCCTCCTATGTTATGGTCAAATCCCTGATCTGTGGGGAGAAAACCTTCCCCTCCCAAATGCCATTTGCCCGCAAAAAATGTTGCATAACCAGAATTTTTAAGGACCTCAGCGATAGTCAGCTCACTCAGTGGCAATTCATTGAGGTCATTTATATGTTGGAATTTTGCGCCTTTGTATCGTGAAGCATTAGCACCGGGAATCCAGTCCGTAATGTCCACCCTGACTGGATGTCTACCTGTCATGATACTTGCCCGCGTTGGAGAACAGACTGATCCAGCGGCATAACCTTGAGTAAAAAGAAGACCTTCCCTAGCCAATTTATCAATATGGGGCGTTTGGTGATAGCGACTCCCATTCACGCCTATGTCGGCCCACCCGAGGTCATCCACTAGAAGAAAAAGAAAATTGTATCTGGCAGAATTGTTAGAAGTCGTAGGTTCCGCGATTAAAGAAGAAAAGAACAAACCTGCCAAAAGAAGACTTGCAGATGCACAGAAAGGATGGGCCCGTTTCATTGGATTTGTTTATGAATATTATAATTAATATTGGATTGTTATCATGTTGGAGTTTGCATCTATGGATCCCTGAGTTTTCTTTCCACCAGGCCAAATTGCTTCAATCGATTTTACGTTTCTCACATCGCCTAGAATTGGCCTTGATGAGGATTGTGAATTATATCCGTCCCCAGCTACAATTGGAATGGATATTTTCTGACCATCTTGCTTTGTTACCAAGAGGCGAGCACCCAAGCCTTTAGGATTATTTTTTGGGCCTGCCAACGAAACCCTGACTCCAGGCTCACCATTTTGGTTAAGCCATAATGTAGTATCTGATGCATTTTGAGAGACAATAAGGTCCGGCCTGTTGTCATTATTAAAGTCACCCCAAGCAGCACCTCTTTGCTCTCCATATACCATAACCCCGGATTCTATCCCCTGAGCAGGGTCAAAGGTGCCTCTCCCTGATCCAAACAATATGAGGCCTCTCCCTGCTTCAAGCTTAGGAGCATCAGGTTGTTGTTGAAAAAAGTTTTGAGTGATGAATAAGTCAATCATCCCATCTCCTTGCCAATCTGCTGTAACGATTGAGAATACTGGGCTATGCTGAACAACGGAAGGAAGTGGCCTTTTTTCAAATTTTCCCGCACCCAAATTGAGAAAAAGGCAACTTCGTAGTTCATTGCATTCCCGTTTAGTGAAACGAGAAAATCTATTGGCATAAATTTTTTCAATAGTCGACGTCCCGTAAACTTTATGAGTTGGGACAGTTCGCACAAGCTCCGGGAAGACTTTAGACGTCATCAAACGATCTCTATAAGGTAAGTGCTTACCAGTCTTAACATCCAAATAAGATTCCACCAGGGGGTAGCCTCCTGCGATTTGACTCTTTTCAAAGAATAGACGCATTGGCTTTTGCCCCTCGGAAGAGTAGTAATCATTCAATCCCCAGTTTCCACCCACAATGTCCAGGAGCCCGTCTTGATTAGCATCGATTAAAGCAATCGACTGCCATAAACCAGCATTTTGACTTTGCGATATAATCGAATTGTGAGCTTTTAAAACCCCATTTTCATTAGTGAAAACGGCAATATTCCCCCATTCACAAGCAACAATGAGATCAACCCATCCGTTGTTATCTAGATCGCCAGCGGTGGCTCCTCTGACTGAGCCTGTGAGCTGTAGAGCCTGTTTCAAAACGTAACCACTGCCTTTGAGATCATAGATTCCGCTTTGTGAGCTCACTGGGTATTGGCCGGACATGGCGCTACCGGCAATGAAAAATTCTACTGTCCCGTCTCCGTCAAAATCGGCACCAACCACAGCCCCAGAACCAGTAGGTCTGGGCGCAAAAGAATCCGATCCGGAGGTCGTATACACTGAGTTTTCACTGGAGGATCCTTCATATCTATCTTCTGTAATAACTAGATCTGCAGTTTGATTAGTTCCACCATGTTTCACATTTATTAAAGCGGAGGTATCGCCGGCCACATTGGGTTTTATTATCTTTTTACTGAAGGCTGATTTATTTGAAATCCGAACTTCAATACTGCCTCCTTTACCCGCGCCAACAGCTACGTCGTCAATACCATCACCGTTATAATCCAAAACACTAATAGGAGGACCATTATGACTTAACTTCCTCGCCAACAATGCTTGTAATTGAAAATCATCATAAACACTTTCCTGATGTTTGTGATCCAGCATTTTAGTTGATTCAAGAAAAAGCCTATTCTCTGGTTTAGTCTCATCGAAGGTGTTTTTTACTATGATGTTATTACCCGATGACGCAGTTGTTGTTTGATCAATTATGTAAGCCCTATTTGCTTTCAAACCGTGGAGTTGAGTGACGTCCCCATTGCGCCACCGTACTGTGAGTGAATGCGACGCTTCTGGGGTAGCGGCAAAAACTCTGAGGTAATCATCACCCGAAACATACCGGCCACCAGCAATAATTTCTTGAGATTGAGAAACTGGACCGCCCTCGAAAGTAATTCTAGCACCAACACCAAAAGTATTTGGGAACTTCCCATGGAGTCGAATGGAGACTCTTGGTTTGGCTGTTATGTTTTGATAAATTTCAGCAGGAGTATTAGTATTGGAAACCACAATGTCGAGGTCTCCATCATTGTCTAAATCTGCTGTAGCCATTCCATTACTTACATTCTTTCCATTGAAACCCCATTCATCACCAGCTTCCTCAAAGCGCGTATTTTTCAAATTTCTGAAGGCATAATTTGGGCTATCATCTCGAGGATATAAAAATATATCCCGCCTTTGCTCTGCCAAACTTGATGTCTTTTTTCGACCCACAAGATCAATTGTATCAAGATCATCGACATCGTATTCAAAACCATTTGTAACTAGAAGGTCTTCCCACCCGTCGAGGTCGACATCAATGAAAACTGGAGTCCAAGTCCACCCCGAAGCAGAAACCCCTGAAAAATTGGCGACTTCAGCGAATGACCCATCGCCTCGGTTGAGGTAAAGATTATTTCTTCGGACCTGATCTCGACTATCAAGATTTCCCATGGTCTGTGGACGAACAGGCATTGTTCCTCTTTGAGTCATCCTCTGTTGATGCCGTCGACTCAACATATCCACTACAATAAAGTCATCATCTCCATCACGATCAATATCAGCAAAATCGGTCCCCATGGAGAAAAAAGGTGTTTTTCGAAAGTTAAAAATATCAACCTCCTTAAATATTCCTTTCCCATCATTAAGAAAAAATCTATCTGGAGTAAATGAGTCATTACAAATGTACAGATCTGGGGCCATATCCCCATTGATATCCCGGAAAGTCACGCACAAGCCCTGATCAAAAGGAGCTTTTTCATAAGCCTTCCCGGTCGCATCTAAAAATCTTCCAGAGGTTATTGGTTCGGACTTAAAGTTTCCGTTCCCGTCATTTATTAAAAAGTAATCTTCCTCACCTAGTTCGAACATGAGCCCATCAATGAACATGATTCTTTTGGCGAACTTTCCTCGAACATAAGGCTTGCCATTCCTATACATGATCCTAACAAGCCCCCCACTTCTAACTAGGGATTGGTAGCCAAAATTGGTGATATACATATCTAAATCACCATCGCCATCGACGTCAGAAAGAGCGATAGAGTTACTTCCATATTTATTATTCATTCCTGGGAAACCTGATAATTTACTAAATTTACCATTTCCATCGTTTCTAAAGACAATATTTGGGTTGCCCATTGCCGTTACAATGAGATCTAAATCAGAATCACCATCCACATCAGCAAACACAGCTCCTGTGGAATTCTTTCCAATGGACTCGACTCCAGATTCGCGTGTCACATCTTGGAATTTCATGTCGCCCAAATTTTTATACATCACATTTGCCCCATTAATATTAGGGAAATAAATATCACAAAGCCCATCACCGTCATAGTCACCAAGAGCAACACCAGAACCATTCATGAGGTTCTTATTGACCATCATTTTGACATCCGTGAGAATGTTCGTAAATGCCACTCCAGTTTCCGCGCTGCGTAACAATTTAAAGCCATCTAATTGACTAGATGATTGGGTCAATACAGCTTCCTTAACTTGGGCACCCTCCAAAGCAACCATCTTCCAATCTAATGCCCTGGAAGAAACACACCCGAACAATATTAGTGTTATGGCCAGTATCAATTTGTTCCTATATAAAATACTTATCTTAAAATTTGTCATTTCCATTCATGCATTGCCACGTTTTGTCTGAGAAAATTTTTCGAGGATTCGAAATTTAAAGTCTTTTTGGATTAACTGGGACGTTCGGATTTGAGCCAAGAGCTTTTTTATTTAATATCTTTTTAAGATCCTCTATCACCTTTTTAATTTGTTTCGACATCGGAGAAATTACTGCCAGATTTTGAAATTCACCACGGTCATTAAGGTGGTCATATAGTTCAACCCCCTCTTGTCCGGAATTCCAATCGGTATACCGCCATCGAGCTGTTCGGATAGACCGACCCATTACGGGTCTGGCGAGCCTGGAATCAGAGGGGCGTAGAATTTGAGTCACTGCAAAGCCATCCCACAGGGACATAGGGTTAGAAATTAAAGGTTTCAAACTTCTTCCCTCTAGGTGCGCTGGCATCGGTAATCCGGCTAAATCTACAACCGTAGGGTAAATATCGATGAATTCTACTACCCTTCGGCATATTTGCCCATTTGCTTTTACTCCTGGCATGGAAATGATAAGCGGACTTCTTGCAGATTCTTCAAATAAAGTTCTTTTTTGCCATATCCCCATATGCTCTCCCAAGTGATAACCGTGATCGCTCCAGAAAACTATAAGAGTTTTGTCGCTGAGACCCGATTTTTCTAATGCATCAATCAAGCGTCCAATTTGTGCATCAATAAATGTAACACAGGCGTAGTATGCTTGTATGGCTTTCCTTAAAACTTTTTCATCAAGATTATAATTCGGCAATGGACAATTGTGAGCGAACGCAGCTAGTGGAATGTCCTTCCTGTCGCCTGTCGGGGCCCACGGCAATCTTATTTCATTCAGCGGATAAAGGTCGAAATATTTTTTCGGTGCGACATAAGGTGTATGAGGTCTAAAGAAACCTACCCCAAGAAAAAATGATTCCTCTTTAAACTTTTCTATAAGCCCGATGGCCTCTGAGGTGACCATGCCATCGGTTTGTTCTTTGTCAGTACCATCGGCGGCCAACCAGCTCAAAGCAGCACTAATTTTCCTGTGAGGCTCAGCATTAAAAATTAATTTTTCTTCCTCTTTGTCTCTTCCTTTAGGATTGATAGTAAACTGCCAGGATTTGGGATCATCAAATCCGTCAGAGCCTATAGATGCTGGGACGTTATAATGATATATTTTACCTACTCTTCCCGTGACATAACCTTGTTCCATAAAAACTTGAGAAAGTGTTTTTACATTTGGTTTGTCCTCCCGGAAATGCCTATCCAAATCATAAACTCCGATGGTATCTGGTCTGAGTCCTGTCATGACAGACGCCCGGGAGGGATTGCAGAGTGGAATCTGGTTGTAGGCTCTATCAAAAAGAATTCCTTGGGATGCCAGGCGATCTAAGTTGGGAGTTTGCACCCATGGATTGCCCTGACAAGACAGCACGTTACCTAAATCATCCGCGGCAATAAAAAGGACATTGAGTTTATCTGAACTCTGCATTTTTTGTAAACCGCCTAATCCGTAGGCAGGACCAATGACCAGTGCTAGCAAAGTCAACACTGCCAATATGGTTTTCTCGGAAAATCTATCCATCTTCTTAGTTAATCTGGAAATGGCTTATATGGTAATTTTATATAACTCATATTCGAACTCAAACCCAAACTCAATTCCGGGTAATAACCATGTTCATTGGTTGATTTTGTAAGTGAGTGGCGACAAAGAGCCAGGTTAAATACATGTCGATTTAACAAAAAAAATACAATTATTGAGGATCAAAAAAATGAAGAAGAGTGCTGCGATATACGTTGACACCATGGCGTCAGCGACATTAAGTCACACAAGGTTAATGAAAACTTAGTTAGTTCCCAGTTTCCAGAAACACAAATTTTTGAACATCTAAGCAAAGAATATTCTGGTTAACATTTGTGTCTCTATGGAGGGTATAAGACAGGCGCATTTGGCGCACGTCTACCAGACAACGGACCTTTGCCACAGCAAAAATAATGGTAATTTGTGTAATAACTCATCACAGGCCATTGACCTGCCGCATGAAAAATAATGAAGAATAGCCTCTCGAGCCCTCCTCGGTATTGAGTGGTATCTCGATAGGGCATTTTCATTGGGGAAAAATATCTAGAATTTGGATTTAATCCATAAAGAGCTTTTTAGGGAAAACAAAAGAATCGAGTTCACATTTGAAGCGACTTAATGAGCTCCAGTCATTGATAGGAGCTCTGAGACGAACAATAGAGAAAGTAGGAAAATTTCGTATATTCGAATTTTCTGACATTTGCATGGCCGCAAGGTGTATTCCGGGGTTGTGAGCTAATATAGCAATTGAAGAAATTTCGTCTGATTGAGCCTCGAGAATATCAATAATTTCGTCTGAACTTGCCAGGTATAGGTCATTTTTGAATGTCAGATGTTGATCGTTAGCCCATCCGCTCTTGACCAGGTAGGCTGCTGTCGATTTAGTCCTTTGACTATCACTAGAAAGGACGAGATCTGGCTTGGAAAAGTGATCGCAACAATATTGGGCCATGCGTGGGCCATCGCGCCGGCCACGCTCATTTAAATCTCTTTCCCAATCTGACATACCTGCTCTATCCCAAGATGATTTGGCGTGCCTGATTAGGTATATTATCTTTTCTTTCGAAATCATTTCAGCTTGCAATGAGATCAGATTTTTTTTGCGGCCATTTGTTTATCGCATTGGGAAATAAATTCAAGCAGTATTTCTATTTCTGGTCCTTTTAGGAAGAAAAAATCGATAGATCATTGTATCTATGTCGTCAGGGTTTTTGAGCCTCTTTTTATTATCCATCCCGAAAAGATAAAGAAGATTGATGAGGCCATAATAGCGATAAGAGTAACCGCGACTGTCTTATTCCAGGAATACCCTTCATTGTCCCTTCTTATTTTGATTTCGACTGCCAAAGGTTTATTGATCTCAACTAGGTGAGATCTTCTAAGTTGCCAGGATTTACCCATCGCAGGGAATGTCGCGTATATCGAAGCCGGGCGCGCAATAGCAGCTTCTTGCTGGCGGACGAGCCTTTCGGCCAATCGCTCAATTGCCTGCCTATCCTCTTCGCTTGTAGCCTCCATAAGTTGATCAATTTGATTCTGGGTAAGGCTATTGTAATCCACCTGAGGCGATGCGACAGTATTGTTAAAATAAACATTATTGAGGCGGGCATTCAATGCGATGTTAGCTTGCTGGTTTCTGATATTCTGAAACTGAACTCGGGCATCTTCATTAAAGGTTGGATCGGACTGGGAGAAATTAATAGCGTCTTCAAAGGCTCTTTGCGCCTTATAATTATCACCCGATATAAGCATCTCATTTCCTGTATTTAACAATTGGATCGCTTTCCTATTTTGTTCCTTCATAAACTGCCCCTCGTTATCGATATAACTTGAGAGTTTTTTAAGATCCAAGCCTTTGGCATTCATTTGTGTTTGAACTTCAATAAGGTCTAAATTTCCATCAGCCTCGATAATCTCCATATCTTTAGGAAGGAATACTTGCCATTTAATCTGTTCTAATGGCAGGTTGAAACCGGGTCCATAAAGATCAAATGTGCCACCTTTAATTTCTGCTCCAGCAAACCGAGAAGAATAAATAAACTTACAAACCGAATCCATTTGTTCACCCGGATTCTTTTCAATCGGCAGAAGTAGTTTCTCTCCGTCTTTCCATGGCCAGATCGATTTGTCATTGATGTAGCCGAGCCAGAATTTCGATTGAGCTGGCAGCTTCACAGTGAGCTGCCTTTCCTCACCAGGGTCGAGCCGGAGTTCAACTAAAGTCAACATTTCTCCGCCAGAGGACATGACTGACATAAGTTTGGTGGAAAGGATTCTGGCTGGCAGGACTTTCTCAACTTCATTACGAAGGACTTGAAGATTTAGCGATGCTGTATCGTTTACTTTTCTAAGCACACGAACAAACCCATCAGGGTTTCCTTTTTGCCCACGCAAGTTACCGGGTATAGATGCCCAATCGGCAGGCTGAAACCCTTGATTTTCCTCAACGCTCTCAACTCTTAGGCGACCTTCAGATTTGTAGGAAACCCAGACCTTGAATAAGTTTTGGTTATAAATTTCCACAATATCCAGGGGCCATTGATCCACAGTTGATAATATTGGCTGCTGGTATCTAATTTTAAGTGGCACCTGTCCTATAAGTCGTCTTTCAAATCGAATATCCCATGTTGTTTTGCCTCCTGCTGACTGATTAGACTTAACAAAATCAACGATATTTTTGCCTTCGATATCCACACTTTCAGCATTATCTGGCAACCCTACCTGTAAGGAATCAACACCGGCATTTTCGATAGTCACAACGACATCAGAGCCGGTTTTCACAAGGCCTTCTCTGAAAGTCACTTTTTGAAGCAATACTGATTGCAGCCAGGCGTTGTCTTTTTCAACACTAAATGACAAATCCCAATCTTTTTGCAATAAATTGAATACTAAAGCTCCTTTTTGAGAAACGCCTACAGAGGAAGCATCTTGTTGGAGCACTCCCGACTGACTTTCGGGATATAATCTCACACCTAATTCGGGTGTGATAATCAATGTTCCTGTTTGTTTTGTTGTTTCGTCGAACTGTATCGACGGAGCTGATAAGTTGGTTGCATCTAACATGCCTTGACCGACTAAATTCATTTGGATTTGAGAAGTCCCGAGAGTCTTTGCAACAAGGTGGACAGTAATTACCTCCTCATCCTGGACCAAATTTTGCGTCCAGTGACTCACATACTGCCCTGTCAATGATTCCATTTCCAATCCCTTTGGAAGTGGGAATTGCAATTTAAAAATCCCAGAACGGGCCACTGAGATATTTATTTGAACAGCCAAAAGTGTTCGATCTTCCCCCAGAGAAAGAGTCATTCGCGTATCCGCTCTGACATCCGGCTCGATTGGTGAAACAGAAAGGTCTAATGATCCTTCCTGGCCGGAGTATTGATAAGCTCTGCGCAACGTTGATTGAGGAAATGACATCTTTCCGAAATCCGGAAATTGATAATCTTCTAAACTGAGTGTCGCCATCCCTGATGCCTCGACACTGTCTAACTGAACCTCGTTTGGGGCTGATACTCCAACATTTCCTAATTCGCTGGCAGCACCTGGCAAGTGCACGAGGCCCACCTCTTTGTCGTATGGAAGCGTACCTGATCCTGATTGACTCAAAAATACAATCGAAAAAACTCCAGTCTGGGGATTTAGCAAATCAACGGTGAACTTGCGCGTATCTGGATCAAACCTCCAAGATTTGACATTTGCAGATGGTACGTCGACGATGGTTAGGGTTTTATCAACGTCAAAAACAAGCTGGCTCACTACACCCTGAGCCGGTCGAACCGTCGCCATATGCCTTCCATCAATTACTCCTGAAGAAGGAACAAATAAATGCTTGAGCTCGGCGAAATACACAGCTTTCTCAGAGCGAGCATCTCGCCTTCTTGGCTGCCAAGACAACCTTGGGTTTTCTTGAGGGCTCAAGACAAGATTGTATTGGAAATGACCTTTTTGCCCGGTATTGAGCTCAGAAGAGATGAGAGTGTCAGCCGATATTTCCACGTCCTCAGTCCCAAAGTCGATTTGAACCAAATGACTCATTGCAGCCGGGGTTAGTAAATAGGCAGAAGTTTGATTATTTCCTTTTTGAAGTTGCACTTTGTATTCAATATCGATTTTGAATAGCCCGTTCTTTTCGGCATAAAGCTGAATACCTCCTGCCTCATTACTTGAGGATGGCACAAGTCTTATGCCATCCTTTGCGTTAAAATGAAGAGATTGAAAAATAGCCTCTTTCCCAAGTATTTGAATTGTCTCTCCTGATTTTGCACGCCAGCTTAGCTGAGTATCAGAAAATAAAAATTTATCTTCTATTTTAATATTTTGCTTAATGCTTTCAATTTTAACTGGTGGCGATACGACTTGCCGAGAAATAGAGTTTTCCAAAACCGCGTTTTGGCTCAAAGCTTGTCCATTTTGCGAGGGAGACTGGATTTGTTCAGCAGCATCTATATGGAATCCAGGCAGAGCGACATAGGCTCCAATTAAAATGGCACCTAGTGCGCTTGGAATTCCTCCCGAATGATCATCACGCTTTGGCCTGTCACCATTAGGATTGCTACTTTCACTCCCACCTTGAGTTGTTGGCTGAGGATCATCGCCCGAATCACCATTTAATCCCGGCTCCGAGGTGGTGATTCTCAAGATCGGAACGAGTAAATGAATGATACAAATGAGCACGATTACAGCGATGAATAGTGGAAGCCCATTGTATTGAGTTAATGCACCACCTATGACAAACGCCCAACCTATGGAAAGTAATAAAAATCTATATGCGTTTGAATTATACCTACGGGAAGCAAACAAAAGTATCATACCAAATAAAATTAAAAGAACTGCTGGGCAAGAGGCTGCAAACCCTAATTTATCTACAATCGAAATTGTGATTTCATTTTCAGCCTTTGGCTCGGAAACCGGGATGGAGAATTCAAGAGCACTACTGCCAGCCGATCTATTGTGCAAATTAGATGCAGGATTCATTGCCGCAAGGAAAGACACGACAGCCATCAAAACACCCGCAAAGCTAACCCACTTAACAGGAACCCACTTCCAAATTTTAAATGCTCGGCGCAGTTCAGAGAAAACTAATAAAAAAATCAAGCTGCCAAAAACGAGTCCCAAACCCAAATAGAAATTTTCTGATACAGAGCTTCGTCCTCTTAAAAAGACTCTAATAACATTATAGCCTCTTTGTCTTTTCTTTATAAAATCGGGAGTTAAACCGGATTCTTTGGCATGATATTTTATGAATTTCCCATCACTAGATTGAACCGTCCATCTGGTGACAAGAGCAGATGATTCAATAACAGGAAGTTTTAAGACCATCTTTTTATTATCGTCTGGTGTGTAGGCTGTCCTGACGGCAATGCGAATCAATTCATTAGAATTGGGCTTTACTTTGATTGGCACCAATATAGACCCGTTATCAGAAACAGGAACAACTGAATCGCCATCTACTTTCACATCCCATAATTCGAGACCTTCAGGCAAGTTAAAGACAAAATGTGAATTGGATTTATTTTTCAAGAAGTATTCTGCAAGACTAACTGATTGCCCATCAGAGGAAACTTCAGTCTTCACCTCAATTCGATCCACAAGCATTTGAAGGCTATCACCTCGCTCCAGCTGTTTTACCTCCAAATCTAAATTAAAGGGATAAGAGGAGTAGAGATATGAGTCTACTAAAGGGGCGTCGTAAATGAGTCTGAATTCACTCGGAATTTCCGCAGGTTCAATTGAGACAACATTGGATCTTCCACCACTACCAATAGCTCCCAAGTCGACTTGGTAATGACTAATAAACAAAACATAGCCTTGATTATTTTTTGCCCTCACAGGGTGAACGCCCTGAAATGGGTATGTTTTTGCCTCATCTTTTTCGAGCTTTAAATCATAGGTGGCAAGCAAGGAGTAAGTACCAAATACAGGATTTTCAAGGAATACTTCATATCCAACGTCAGTCTTTTTCCAATTTCTTATCCCCTTACCCACAAATTCAAGATTTGAGTAATCATCAGACAATAAAACTTCAAAGGAGTTGACTGGCGCTCCTGAAACCAAATAGTTAAGGAGTGAGCTTCCATAAATAATCCCGTCGCCTATTGAAAATAGTTGCAAAGTATCCACCTGGAGACTTTGTTCTAGTTCATCGATCTGCAGTTTTAAGCTCCAGTCAAAATCTCTTAGGCGAAAAGCAAGTGCAAGCCCTTCTACTTTTTTTGGAAAGAAGGCTGCTGCAATTTCTGTGACACCCATTGAATCAGAAGTAGAGACTCTCAGGCCAGGGTCGACAGCGACACCTATGTGTCCCCTGCTCGTTTTAGCGACTGGGCTCAAGATTTGAGGAACCTCCCAATCCTGAATATCAAGTTGTTTGTTTCTTGAAAGCTGAAATTGCCCAATCCATCTACCTGAGACGGGTTGACTAAATACTAATTTTAATTTTTGACTCTGAGGGTCATCATTATCGAGAAAATAATCGGCAACATAATTCCCTTGGACCTGTGTTAGCACGTAATTATTAGGTAGGTTCAATGTGAACTCTCTTAATGGAGCCTCCCGTATATCGAGTTCTATCAATGAGTCAATTGACTGAGCAGTATTGCCAAGCGTGTGAACCGTCAGTTGCGAAAGAGACACCTCTGGAATAATAGTGTCCGCTTGAATCTTGTATTCGAAATCCGATCCGCTGAATCTATACGCAAAGACTTGGTTGCCATTTGGTTTTGGAAAGCCGCTAAGTCTTGGAAAACGCTCAGGGCTTATTTGGGTAAGGTTAAGAGGATCTTTTATTTCAATTTTCACAGCACCCTGATTGTGCACCCGGATATACCCGCCATAGGCAAGAGCTCCAGAGGGAACTAACTTAAGCGGTTCAATATTTAGAGGAAAAGCAGGAAGAGTTTGCTGTGAAACAATCCTTAGTTGATAGTCTCCTTTGATTGGCCTCCTGGTTTCCACAATCATTTTACGATTTGTGGAATTTTCTACAGGTAAGATTTTCCAGCTTCGGATATCAGCTCCATCGACTTTGAGGATCTCGCCTTGGCCCAAAATCTCAAAGTTTAATGATGAAACTTCACCCTGCATCACTTGATAATCCATCCAAAGAATCTGAGAAAGTCTTCCGGACCCCAAGGAAATCTGGCTTTTTCCTTGGACTGAATAAAATACTTTCCCTGATTCTTTAGGTATTTTTGATTTCCAGACCAAAGAAAACCCCCCTTGAGGTTTCAAAAATCCACGAGCTGATTCACCGACAATCTGAACATCTCCCAACGGAAAGATTTCAAAACTTGATTCTTTGGACCACCCTTTCAATATGATAGGCCTTATGGTTGAATTGGCTACAATGACATTGACTGATTTTTGATTGATTTCATCTTTGATTCGGCAGCTAAAATCTATCTCTACTGAGATATTTCCAGGACTATCAGAAACGATGTAGTATGCTCCATTTTGAAACACCAAGCTCGACTTATTATTACCAAGTTTATATGAAACTAAACCTACATCACCGCCTAAGACTGGTATTAGTCCACCTTCGGGGTGTTTAAACTCAGCGACACCCTCAAGTTTCATTTTGACTACTTGTATTTTCGAGTCAAATTCCGAGGTTAACAAAAATTCATTAAAAGAATTTTTATATTGGTCAGGTTGTTCAGGATAAATTGCGAAGGTTGTTTTGTAATCTGGCCCTAAAACCAAAACTTTAGATTTTTGAGATCTTTTGATGGGATATCCTAAAGTCTCAGTGGTTTCCTTAGGAGTTATCGATACTGATTTACCAATTTGAACTGGCTGTATATATAATGGATCTTCTGATGTGATTGTATAACTTCCCGTAAATGAAGCGGCATCCTCCGCGTTAACAACCAATGGAGTATAACTAACAAAAGGTGATTTTGTTTTTATCAAATTAGATACTTTTAATACAAACCCAGAGGTAGTACTGAGAGAAGCTGAGCTTTTGTCTACAATGATTTTAACTAAACGAATCTCGGGATCTTGTGTCGCTTGGATTGAAAGAAAAAATGGTAAGTCGGGTTTGGCGAATTGGACATCCAAGTTTGGATCAAATGTGTTCGCTGATATGTATATTTCCAAATCATTCCACTGCCCCCTCAAGCGTGAGATAGAAACGTCCCAAGTTTCTTTAGCGAGACCTGGCCCAATGGAAATTGCCCCGGAGACTGAAGTTGTATATAAAAATGGATCCTTTGGTTCTTTATTAGGTGTTTCAAGCGTTCCAGTAATTTGGAAGCCGGCTTCACCGGAATCCCCATCCAGACCTGCTCGAATGTCCAAATTACTAATTTGCCCTGAAAGCGCATTATCATCTTGTGCAAGAAGGAAGTTATTTAAAGCACAAGCTAAAGCAAAGGCAGCGATGTAATATCTCATAATATTGATTTTCATTTTTTTATAAATTTGATGAGTAAAACTAGGGGCGCAGCGACCTCGCATTTTGTATCATTTGCTTCAGTAAAAGAGGCCGATCATCAGGAGCAAACTCGGAGATCGCAAAATCCACCCATGACTCCAATTGTGCAACATCCACCTGAGCGGCATATGGATTCCCCCCTAACCATTCAGCAAAAGAACCTGCTGCTGAGGCTAATTTCAAGGAACCGCTGCTTAGGTCAATGGATGGCGCTGGCCCCCGATAAGGTATTAATTTTTTAATTTCGTCGTATTGAAGAGTGAGAGGATCCTGGTAACGCACTCTAACCCAACCCACTGGACCAGATCCATTTTCTTTTACCTCAACAATGTAAATAGCACTACCACTTTCAGCTTTGCCTATTTCGCCAGCATTAACGGCATTATCCCGAAATTGCCGGGCCGTTAGTCTGTGCTTTTGATAACCCATCTGACGGTAACGACTTATCCTATTCGTGTTGAATTCGATTTGAACTTTTACATTTTTTGCAGATACCTCAACAGACTTATACCACGTCTCTTTAAAATAACTACTAGCCTCTTGAGCAGAGTTCAGAAAACCGTATTTTCCATCGCTATCCCTGGTGAGCCTCTCTAGCAAAGCATCATCGTAACCATCCCACCCAATCCCAAAGCAATCGAGAATGGCCCCCTTTATTCTATTCTTTTCAATTTTTGAGGCCAATACAGGGCCGTCTATCTCTCCAAGATTGGCAGCTCCATCAGTAAGTAATAGGATTCTATTGTTTCCACCGAGCCTGTACCGTTCAAATAATTTTTCATATGCCAATTCTAGCGCTGCTTCGATATTTGTCCCGCCTGATGGGCGTATGGCACCGACAATTGAGAGAAATGCATCCGCATTTCCGCCGGGCATGCCATCGATCAACAAGCGAGGTACCCTTGCAAATCCAACTAAGGTTAAAGAATCAGAAGCACCCAAATTATTGACTAAAGTAAATAATGCTTTATTGACTGTGCGAACACGATCCTCTCTTTGCATTGAACCAGAAGTATCCAAGAGAATGACTAAATTCATACCCGATTTTAGGTCTAACCCAGTTTGATTGGCCTTGACGCCTAATCGAATCACCTCCCTATTCATTTCAAATGGCCACAGAGCTCGTTCACTGGTAATGCCGACTTTTTGATTTGACCCGGGGGCGGGGTCTTTATAGTCAAAAGCATTGATAAATTCTTCACTTCTGATGGAGGACTTATCAGGAAGGTTTCCATTGGCAATCGCCGCTTGACTAAGACGAAAAGAAACATCACTCACGTTGAGCGAAAAAGTTGATAGTGCATTATCTGAAGTTTCAGTCTCGGGGTGCGGTTCAAGCTCACTCGCAGGCGGTATAACCTTATACTTTTTACCTCCGTACTGAACACTTTTTTCAACTGATTGTTTTGGTGAAAACTTACCTGAGATACTTTTCAAATTGTCAGAATCTTGGTCAGAATAGTCATCATCGATATTTTTTCTTCCAATACGAGGCCGCGAAGGACCAGGACTGGGTTTATTGGCTCGGATGCCCTTAGCCTTATCTGATAACACTCCACTGAAGCCGTAGAGTTCCACTGAAGCACCCGCCCGAGAGACTTCAGATTTTAAAACTTTCTTAGAAACATCATTTACTCCCCCTGCTTCTTTTTTTAAATGGAGATTTGAATTCTTAAAATCGAAAGGGTTAATACTTCCCTCTATAACGTCTCGACTGAAATCAGAAGATGAGTTTAATGGAGATTTGTTTTGTTTGGATCTAGATTTAAGATCTTCCGAAAACCATTTGTCCTGCGAATAACGAGGTGTTGCCGTGACATCATTGGCACGTGATTCCGATTGCCGTTTAGCATAGAAGCTTTCAGAAGTTATTTCTCCCAAACCCGTATCAAAAATTTCATCCGGTTTTAACTCTTTCGATTTTTCTGGAAGTCTGATTAACCTGTCTATGGTGTCTTTGGAGGAATAAAAAGCCCCTCCTCCAGTCCCACCCGAGAAAGGCTGAGGTGATTCATCAGTTTTATTTTCAGCATAAGCACTTTCAAACTCAGCATCAGATCCATTTGATTTGTTATTTCCGCTATACCCCCTAGTCTGTATATTATTATTGGAAAATGAATCTCTGGAAGATACCGATAATTCTTCTGGAGGGCTGGATAATGGGTCTGGTTGGATTTCCTTTCGGACCTCCGATAAACCATTTACGACAACGGAGTCAAAAGCATCTTTTTCAATGCTTTCTTCACCAAATTTTTCGGAAGGAGGAATTTCAAGGAACAGACTTTCATTATCCTCAAAATGAGACTCCCCAGTCAGACCAGCCACACGACTATCGGTTGCCACATCGAATTTATTTTTAAGACTGCTGACCTTTGTTATTGAGATGATAACAAAAGACGCTATCAGAGCGGCAAAACTTCCACCGACAACCAAATTTTTTTTATAAAAAACAGGAGTAACTAAAGGAATCAATCCTTTGAGGAAAGTATGTTTACCTTTCAAGGCACTTGCCCTCTGTGATGGCTTTAAAACTCCCTTAAAGCTGAGATATTTGAATCCACCAGCCATAAGGTTCCATAATATTTTTATCTCAAGGCACTTTTTGGCTAGCCGTGGGTCTTTTGTGACCGCGATCTTGACCTGTTCTTGCTCGTAATCACTCAACTCTCCAGCTTGAGAGGCGACATACATTCGTTCCCAGAAATTAGGTTCATCTTTGTTATACTGTGGACCTTTTTTCTTCTCGTCTGGATCTATGTTTTCAAAATTATACATTTAATAAAAAACAACCCTCATTTAATTAAGACCCACCAGAAGATAATTTATTAGAATTTATTCATAATTTTTTTAAGACTCTCTCCTTCATAGTTTCAAAGAGCGAGCTACACGTATCATTTCCAGCAATTGAACAGGGCGCTTGTCATTTGGGTAATTTGAGATAACAGATTCAATAACTTTTTGGATGTAAGCCAAATCAACAGACGTTCCATATGGATTCCCAGATATCCTCTCGGCAAATACCCCACTGGAAAATGCCAACTTGATAGGAAAATTAGCATTGTCCATACTCGGAGCACTACCGCTAAAGCCAATGACTTTCAATTTCATATGAACCTGTTCGGTCTGAGGATCCTTATATCTAACCCTGAGCCACCCTATAGGACCTTGGCCGTCACTTTTAGTTTCTACAATGTAAACGGCCTGAGCATCCTCAGCTTTGGGAATTTCACCAGCATCAACACTGTTGTCGTAAAATTGTTGTTTGGTCAATCTATGCTTCATATAGCCAACCTGGCGATACCTACTTACTCTTTGAGGATTAAACTCGACCTGTATTTTCACGTCTTTTGCCGCAACTTGAACGGCGCCCAACCATCGTTTTTTAAAATATTCGCGAGCTGAATTCGCGTCTCCCAAAAAACCATAAGTCCCGTTACTATTTCGAGTTATTTCTTCAAGAATTAAATCATCAAATCCATCCCACCCAATCCCTAAGCAATCAAGTGAAATTCCAGCAAGTCGCCCTTTGTCTACCTGAACCTTTAACCCAGTAGGGTCCACATTGCCAAGGTTCGCAGCACCATCGGTGAGGAGCAATATTCGATTAACTCCTCCCTCAATGAAGTTTTCCTTTGCTTTTTGATAAGCTTGCTTTAGCGCAAGATCAATATTTGTTCCACCATCAGGTTGAATACCATCAACAACTGACAGGAATTTTTTCTGGTTTCCTCCCGGCGAATTATCAATCCAAACCTTGGGTAATCTCGAAAATCCAATAAATGTAATTCTGTCTTTCTGAGTCAGAACATTTGAAATAACCCCTAAAATACCGTGAGTAATTTCGATTCTATCCGGCCGCTGCATTGATCCAGAGGTATCTTGTAAAACAACCAAATTCATTCTCTGTTTTTGATCCCAGCCCTGAGATGCCGTTTGGATTCCAACACGGAGCACTTCACGATTAGTTTCGAATGGGTGTCTCGCTCGCTCGTAATGCATTGAAATCGCGGCTTCTAATTCCGGTCTGGGGTCCTTGTAATCGAAAGCATTGATAAACTCCTCGCTTCTGATTTGGCTCCTATCAGGTGCCTTTCCTTGACTAAACGCTGCCTGCGCAAGTTGGAAAGAAACATCATTCACATTCAATGAAAATGAAGAGAAAGCATTTTCTATTGTATCGATTTCAGGAAAAGGCTCAGATTCGGTTTTTGGCACAATTCTTTGAGTTACCTTTTCCACCTCAGATAGATGCGATTGCTTTAGTTTTAATAATTTTTTTTCCTTAGTTTGTATGGGAACCTCTTTGTTGAGGCTTTGATATTTTGGTTCTGCTTTCATCAGAGCGCCATTAGCAACTCCATTGATTCGACCTTCAATTTCTGGCAACCCTTTTTGGGAGCTTCTATTCAATCCAATTTGATTCTGTAGGGAAGCGTCGGGGCCATCCATAGCTGGCACAGTACCATTTTTGCCAAATAAATAACCGGTAACAGGCACATCTGCCAAAACAGGCGGTTCTGGAGCTGGTTCCGGTAATCCTCCTCTATTTGAATTACGAGTTGCTGAATATGAATTTAAGCCGGATTGCCTTTGCCGAGGCGATAGTTTCAATTGCGAATCATTTGACAAAGACCCGGGTCTACCGAAACGGCGTATCTGACCCTCTATTCCATTATCAGATTGGTCCTCTGAGCCAACACCTGGAACAAACCCTCCTCCTCCAAACCCTCCTCCTGATAAAGTTGAGCCAAAACCTGCATCTGTTTCATAGCCTGAGCTGACGTTTAGGCCCTCACTGTCAAAATCATTTGCCTTGGAATATCGAGACTTCAAACCAGCTGAATCCACGGAGTCATCAATTATTTCCGCAGCCGTTATGCCACTTGGAGCTTCCTCCTGGAATAAATCCGAATTTTTTCGACGCCCCCGATCATTATACAACTCGGTCATTGCGATAGTTTCAGTTGTTGCAGCGACTGGCGACGTTGAGGGTTTAGGGGATGGCCTTGCGGGACTTGAATTTACCTCAACTATTTGATTATTTATTGCCGTATTGGCAGCTATTTTAGAGGCATCTTTTTCACCCAGCATGACCCGCGTTTCTTCTAATCGAGAGACATTCCCTTCAAAACCACGCTCAGTTTCTTGATACCTGTTGCTCTCAGGTTTTGAGGCTTGATGGGGAAAAGCTCGACCTCCAATTTCTGAATGATTAGCTAAAGAATCTTGTTCGTAATACCCAGAAGCTGTTTCTGCGTAATCCATGTCCGGAGATGGATCATCAGTTTGCGCTGAACCACTGGACCTAAGTTCAATATTTCCTATCTGATCACTTTGTATTTCAGATAAGACGATCGGATTGTTTTTAAACAAAAGCTCCCGAAATATTATAACCAAAATAATAAGAGTGACTGCACCGACAAGGGCTCCTGAAAATTCATGAGCAAACTTTGTTAGTTGTATTTTTTTTAACAGCTTTAAAAATGGAGGTAGGCTGAAATTAAAACTTGGAAGACTTCTTTTGACCGGTTTACCACTAAGTTTTTGAAGAAGTTTGGCTCTTCGTTTTTTATCGAATGACAAATCTGAGTTGGGATCGGCTTGGGTCATACCATCCCGCAGGGCGGAGCTAAGCCTCTCGACTTCTGCTTCCCAATCTTTGTAAGATTTATCTTGGGCGATTTCCTTATTTAATTCATTTACACCAAAAGAACTCAATTCACCCAAAGATTTGGATGTCACTTTTTCTTCAAAAGAGTGTAATTTATCTTTTGATTTATCACTCATCCCAGAACCCCCCTTTTTTCAGCCTAGCCCCAAGATCTTTTATGGCGTGATGAAGAATATAGCCAACATTGCTTACTGAGATGCCCATTTGTTGACTAATTTGCTTATACGAAAAGTCATTTTGAAATTTGAGTTCTACGACTTTCTTAGCCCTTTCGTCCAGGCTGCTCATCTGTGACATGATAAAATCTATAACTTCTTGATATTGGATATAGGAATCAGGGTCCAATGGTACTTCACCATGCTCAAGAAATGCTCTCCGACTGTCTTTTTCTTGATCCTCGAGATAGACTAATTTTTTTCTTTTCCTGTAGACATTCATGGCCAGGTTATAGACTGTCCTATATAGCCATGGTCTGGGCTTCTCTATCTCATCAAATATGGAATACAATCTCAAGAAAGCTTCCTGAACCAAATCCTGGGCCGTTGCTCGATCAGATACCAACCGAATAGCATACGCCATTAGAGGTTTTTCTAAAACCTCAAATAGGCCAGTTAAATCCAGCTGATCATAATTACCAGATTCAGACTCTGATCGCGATTCCGTCAGTCCCATTGCATTTGGAAATTTGAGAGCAAATAGAATATGCTCATATATTATATGTAACTTTAAAAGGATAGGTCTTAGCAAAAATTCTTTTTTTTGCTAAAAAAACGAAATATTTCAAAACGGCCAGATGTTCCCCGTAGCGATGTATTGTTCGAGCCACCACTTACCTCCAAAGATATAGATTATCGCAGCAACCGAAATGTACGGTCCAAATGGGATTCTTGATGACCATTCTCGACGTTTAAAAAGTATGAGGCTGAGGCCCACTACAGAACCAAGTATAGAGCTCAACATAATAGTGAAGAACACTGATTTCCACCCCAAAAAGGCACCTATGGCCGCCATATATTTGACATCCCCAAACCCCATGGCTTCCTGTGGTTGTATGATTTCATCCGTTTCGACCTCCATCTGGGGAACTTCTTCGGGTTTCCATTGCTCTTCGGCAATTGTTAAAAGAGAAGGACTGAGAACGACTTCTGTGTTAAAAAAACAACGATCTGGGAGGACGACCTGGGTAGCCACCATGCGCAGTTTATCTGACTCTCGGTAAAAAATATCATGATAAGGTGTTTCCATTTCATCACTTCCTGCTACGGAGATCCCGGTTTCAGAAAATAATAATTTCGTCCCACTAGGATAGCTGATTTTTTTCTTACCAAACGCAAATTTGCCCAGTCTAAGAATCGCATACAGTAATCCCCACCCCAGGGCTATTCCTAATAAACTATCAATCATGGATTCCACATTAGAGTCCATTCCATGGAGTTTAGGCACACCAAAAGATAGAAAAAACCCCACAACAATCCCTCCCAAAGTGATAGAATCTGGAATGATATAATGTTCAAAATCTACCCAGGTAGCGACGAGCAAACCACAAAGGAAAAGAGAAATACTTAAGACGAATAAATGCGAGGGCAGGAGGTCTTCAATGTTTCCAAACTTAGCCCAGGCCCCTGTAAATATCCCGCCTGTCAAAATCTCGACAATCAAATATTGAGGTGAAATCCTCTTTCCACAATGACTACATTTCCCACGTAATATTATCCAGGTCGCTATGGGAATATTAAGATAAAATGGGATTTTGTAATCGCAGCTAGGGCAATGAGAAGGCGGATGCACTACGCTCAAATCCCGAGGAAGTCTGTAAATACATACATTAAGAAAACTTCCCACCATGGAGCCAAAAATAAAATAGACCACCAACCAAAATTCAAATGGTAAACGGGTCCAAGTTTCAGGATCTAACGCAGCTAGAGCTAACATTGATTTAAAGTGATTGACTTACTGTGTTCGGATTAAATAAATAAAACATAAATTATGAGCATGCCTTTTTGTATACATGCTGATGAAGCGCCTTTTTCATGACGTCTACAGGGACTTTTTGCTGTGACCAAATTTCCAGCGCCGCAACTCCTTGATAAAGTAACATTCCAAGACCGTTAGCTATTTGACATCCATGCTCTTTTGCCAATTTGAGGAAAGGTGTCTCTGGTGGCTGATAAATCATGTCAAAGGCATATCGAATTTTAGAAAAATCGATAGCCGTTTGATCAAAAGGAAGTGAATCATTTGGCTTTAACCCAAGGGATGTAGCATTGATGATAAGGTCTATATTTGAGTTTTTTCCAGGATAACCAACGTTTGTATGAATACCCTGGTAATTATGATCAATAAACTCCTTTAGCTCGTGACACTTTTCGACGGTTCTGTTGACTAAATATAAATCAGCCACTTTTTCATCCGCCAATTTCAGTGCCGCAACTCTCCCTGCCCCACCGGCCCCAAGTAGAATGACAGATTTCCCATTCAGCTCTATACTAAGATCTTCCTTTATGGCCCGGATAACTGCATTTGCATCAGTATTGTAACCAATCATTCGGGTTTCAGAAAACTCATCCGAATTAAGCTGCCAGACAGGCACCCAATTACCGCCTGAAGACTTACCTTCAAATCGAACTGTGTTTACAGCCCCCCACCTTTTTGCGCTGGCATCAAGATGGTCCATCATATCAAGCGCAAGTAATTTGTGAGGCACCGTCAGATTCATCCCAACAAATCCCATATGTTTTGCACCATTAAGAACTTCTTTCAATTGATTTGGGGGCACCTCAAAGGCAAGGTAATTCCAGTCTAGCCCCATATCCTCCATCGCGGGGTTGTGCATCGCTGGAGACCCACTATGCTTTATCGGAAAGCCAAGAACCCCACAATACTTTGTTGTAGCTTTTATTTGATTAAACTGAAACCCGGTCATTCAAGTGCTCACCTTATCCCATATCGTTGAAACAGACCAGTGTATTAAGCAGACCCCGTCGCTAGAGCAATTCAGGGGGCTTTACAAAAAAAATGAAGTGAAATTAAATTCACTTCATTTTCTATCACAACTATTGAATGTAAAGCCCAACAAATACTTAGATAAATCCTAGGGATGTAAATTCCGTTGGATCGTCAATTTTAGCTATGGAATAGGCCGGAATAATCTCGTCCAGGTTGTCTTCATCAACACCGAAATGACCAGTAAAAATATCTCCAAAAACGCAGCGAAAATCAGTCCTGCGAGAGAGATAACGGTCATTTACCTGAAATATTGGACTATCGGTCCAGGTGGAAGCATCACAATTGTAAACTCCGCCTTTTATTCCTCCTCCGGCAACAAACATAGATGTCGCTTCCGCGTGATCTGTTCCACGACTATCGTTTTCTTTTGAAGTTCTTCCGAACTCTGTCATGGAAACAATGATCAGATCATCCCATATATCTTGAAGGTCCCTGTACAAAGCTTGATATCCAGATGCCACATCGTATAGGAGATTCCCATGTTTACCGTTGATTTGCCCTTGGTTGTTATGCGTATCCCAACCGCCTATGTTGACTCCTAGAACCTTGACATCTGTTCTTTTGAGAAGCATTGCACACTGTTCCAATTTGTTCCCGAAACTATCGTCCATGTATGTTGCACCGTTTTGTGGTGTATATGGGCCCTGGTCAACAGCATTTTGCAGTGTTTCCATGGTAGCTCCTAGCAACTCTCCAGTGCCATGAACGAGGTTTCTATATTTTTTACCAATCAGATCATGCGCACCTGTGTATAAACCAAGGATACCCGAACCTCTGTTTCCATCTACGCCTGGAGCACCGAGTAGCTTCCTTGATGCTTCAGAGGAACCAGGAAATCTGAATTGCTCTGCCCTGCGGAAGTTTGGAATAGCCTTGGGGCCTTTTAATGCGACTAATTGCGAACCTCCCGTGATACCCGCGGCTATGAAACTATTTTCCTTCGAACTGAAATCATAATTATTTGCGAGGTACCTGTAGAACATTCCTTCCTCTAATCCGTCATTTCCAGGCAATCCATTTTCCCAATATTGCTGGCTTGAAAAATGGGATCGCGACTGCCCCGAGTATCCGACCCGGTGAATGACAGCCAAATTGCCAGGACCTTCAAGCCCGTTGAGTGCGGAATTATTATATATCTCCATCATTGGCTCCATTCTCGGATGAAGCTGCGCAAACCCGTTACCAAGATCTAGCCCAAGATCTTCTGGTATATATAATGTCGGGCGGGTCGTCGTAGAATAATCGCTGTCCCCTCGTGGGATGACTGTGTTGAGACCATCGTTCCCTCCTCGCTGAAAAATGAAAATCATTTTTTTGTTATCCAGCGCGCCAGCATCGGCTGCCATTAAATTTCTAGTAAAGAGATTGAGGGGACTGTTCATAGCAACCCCAAGCCCTGCACTAAGTAATCCTGATGATTTGATAAATTCTCTGCGTTTCATTTCTTTTTCCTTATCTAATTCCAGTTTTTAGTTTTTATCTTGAAGTTGAAAATTATTGGTATTGCCAATGAGGAGATGAAAAGAGGAGACCAATGAGCCCACCGACTCTTCGATAGTAATCAGAATATCTCCTTGTTAGGGGGCGCCTTCTTCCTTGGACATTGGTTTCTGCATACTCTATGAACAATTGAATATTTTCTTCTCCAAGTGTCCCTTGGAATAAATGCTTATCGAAAAATCGAACAATTTCATCAGCTGTCTCCAGGTTATTCTTCTCGAGAAACTCAGCAGGGTCCCAAGAAACATCATCGTCACCGTTAGAAGATATACGGTTCGCAAAGTTAATGCGCTCCAACAAAGCAGAGGTACTTATCCAATCGAATCCGTATTCAGACCACCCGTCAGGTTCATCTCGAGTGAACAAATGCATCCCCATTTCATCATTGTAATCAGGTAAAGGTGTTTCTTTAATTTCACCTTCAATGGCTCTTATTGAGCTGTTGATATACTCAATTGGGGTTTTGACTTTACTTCGATAATATGAGTTTGACCAAAATGGACCAGACATATCCTCAGGGTCCAAAATCACCTTCATCACCTCCCCAATATGGCCACCGGTAGTTTTCCATACTTCCATGCATTCTTGAAGAAGTTCAACAAGATCAACTGGTGCTTCACCTAAATGATAAGTTTCTAATGTGATATCATCTGAAACGAATTTGTTGATAAGTTTGATGCAAATAAATTCTCTAGTCGAAATGTGATTAGCCATCATTTTAATGACGTCCTGAGCATCCTTGAGTCCTTCCAAACCACGTCTACCACTTGGCACAACCATTTCCCAGTCAGTGTCCTTGAAGAGCGTTTTTTCTCCACGGTCGTGATCATCGGGATTAAAACGAAAAGCCCATGCTCCGTTGGCATCTCCATTTTCAATGCTCCCTTCTACCAAGTTTCGTTTTACGATCTTGGGCAGAATTGACAAATCGGAACTCGTCAAGTTCACATTGTGCCCTTGGATCGCGATAACATTTTCAGCACCCTCAAAATTAAGGATGTCGGAAAACAGGGCTAAAGAAATGGTTTCATAATTCCCACGTGCTTCGTGATTTCTGGAGGCAAGTTCATCGAATGCGGGTGGATAACCAGCCATTTCCATTGATTGACTTCTTGAAATTTCCACTCCATTCAGATAAGCGACGTATCCATCATCGTAATCTATGGCAAATACCAGATTCTTGAGATCCTCAGGGCTTTCGAGTTTGAAAGATTTACGTAGATAGACAGAAGCGTAATTTCCTCTCATATCGGAGAGTCTTGTTCTGTCATCCCTGTCTCCATAACCAATACCAGTCCTTCCCCTGAGCCATTTACTATCATCGTAGTCTATTTGAGCCCAGCGCGTTGTGGGTGCCCCGGTATTATCAGGGGTCGGCTCCAGAGTTCCTTTGGAATACCTCCAAATACTACTCAGTGGAACAATGTTCTCTTCATCAAACTCTACATTAGGAGTTGTAAATGGATTAGTTGCGCTTTCTGGATAAGGTTTTAGATCTTGAGGCCAAACCTTTCTCACAGTCCACCCAGTAAAGCATCTGGCAAGCTCTTCAATATCCTCCTGGTCATATCTATTGTCGACCCCAAAGGCAAAAAGTTCGAGAATTTCTCGAGCATAATTTTCGTTTGGGCCCGTTTTTGTATTAGTTATATTGTCCAGATAAATAAGCTGAGGGACACTAGTCGCGCTATACATCAAGAGATCCTCGAATTTACCGAGCGCATTATTAAAGAAGAAATCGTATTCTAAATATTCCGCCTGAGAAGCTTCTGAGCGAGCTTGATTTCGACTCATGGCTTCTTGACCATTTGAGTTATCCAAATCCTCGAAATAGTCTGCGACCTTATCATAATCAGTGGTGAAATGGTTTTCCCAAAACTCTCCTAAAACGGCTTGAAGCTGATTTGGAGCGTATATCCCTCTGACATGCGCCAGCTGTTGAAGACTTGATATTCCGGAAATTCGCTGCACCGGAGGGACGTCTAAAGATGTCCTTGTGAACAATTCAGCAATCATGGAGGCGTCACTACTTGTTAGTTCCACGTTGTGAGTTTGAATCGCTATGACATTCACTCCCTCATTGAGGTATTTAAGCTTATCAGTGATGTCGAACTCTTCAAACCCGCGAGCTTCGTGTCCATCAGTGGCCGGAGAATTATAAAAGGAAGAATCTACATTTGCCTTTGCAACAAGGCGCCCGTTGATCCATGCAACAAAACCATCGTCGTAATTGACTCGAAGTATCAATTTTTCAATTTCATCAGCTTCGAAAATGACGAATTTCTTTCTGATGGCAAACGTGAGATACCCGTCTGGGTTTTCTTCAGTTTGTCTCATGTCTTCAAAATAAGTATTGTCATCTCCATCACCATATCCAAAACCAGCGGGTCCTTTTGGCCAGCTTGAATCATCAAAATCCATTTTTCTCCAGTTGGAAGGTGGTGCGGAAGTCCCCTTGCGGTACGACCATTGTGAAAACCTGGGAACAAGAATGCCTTCTTTACTGGGTTGGTATTGTTCAAAAAGATCATTCTCAGTCCGATGCAAAACGACCGATTCCGATTCTGATATAAGACCGGGGCTTAATTGCTGGCTGACGTAGCTTGAAATTCCAGATTCATCAATTTCAAGTAGAGTAGAAACTGTTGGACCATATGCTATCCTATTGAGCAGATGTCCGGGCCGGTTGGAAGATGAAATTAGATCCAGAGTTATTTGCCCATCAAACTTAAAGTGGTCTTCCCCGGTATATTCAGCTTCCGGCTGGGAACCTCCAGATACGAGCCTGAGCACCAGGAATACATTTTTTCGGGGTTCAGGGATGGATATTTGCAGTGATCCCCCGGCTTTTCCCAGTGGCCCTGAAACGACGTTAGGACCTCCAGTGAAATTGATATCCGTCCGCTCCTCAAGAACGGCCCAGTCATATCCAGGCGGCAAGGATGCATTTATCGTCAAATTCCCGGCTTCAAGAACCGAATTCTCGACATTCAGTCGATTCGATTGCCCATTTACAGGCAGATTACCCGAGCAAACCAGCACCAATGATAAGACCGTGGCTTTGACAAAACGGCCCAAAATTCTAGTATTTTTCATCTAAATATTGCCTAACCTGAAATTCTACCCAAAGTGGCACACTCAGCTATCTGCCCTGGAATTGAACGGTCCATGAACCTTGATTTTGGACCGTGAAAGCCTCGTAACAACCACTAAATATACATAGCATATACAATGAAACTGCGCTAGAGGGTCCCGTAGGAAATTTTAAAATAATTTCAATCTAGGCGCTCAACCACGAAATGCCATCTCAACAAAGCGGAAGATTTAAGGACAAATTAACAGATAATTCGGGAAAAATTGGAAAAATGTAAACAATAGTTAAAAAATCAACGATTGAGGTCGGATACGGATCCTGATTTAACTTCCCAAAATTTCCAATTATTGGACTTCTCCTTTAAAGAGTCTGCATCTGTGGACGTAAGAAATACCTGAGAACCGCCATGATTTACGCTCTCAAGCAGAGGAATAAAAGCCGCTTTTCTCACCTTATCGAGTTCACCAAAAACATCATCGATTAATAAAATTGGAGGGTATCCAAACATCTGTTTTAAAAGTTCAACTTGAGAGAGTTTTAATGCAATAACGATGGACCTCTGTTGCCCTTCACTGGCAAAAGTATCGGCTTGGAGGTTATTTATGGTTAGTGATAGATCGTCCCGATGCGGGCCAACAGAAGTCGTCCCGTATTGTATGTCTCTTTTTTGGGCCCTGTTGAGTTCCCCTTCAAAGTCTTCTTTTACACTTGGTTTATAGGTGATTTGCAAACTCTCTTCTCCACCTGAAGTAATCTGGGAGATTGAATTACGAGTTAGGGAGTTGAGCCTCGGGACCAAAGCTCTTCTCGTTTGGATTAAATTATTACCAAGCTTGACCAACTGGTAAGAAAAAGACTCTAACAAAGCAGAATCAATAGTGCTTCTTTTGAGTAAAGAATTTCGATGTTTCAGCGCTCTGGCATAGGCTTGGAGATTTTCCAAATAGCCAACTTCAATTTGGGTGCAAATGAGGTCTAGAAATCTTCTTCTAAATCTACCTGAACCTCGAACCAATTGAATGTCTTCAGATGAAAAAATCACGCCCTTGATTACCCCGAGATAGTCCTTGAGAGAAGCGACTGGTTCCTCGTTCAGGCTAAGTTTTCGACCATCATTTCCCCAATAATATTTCACACGCGCCTCAATCTCACTTTGAACAATCCCTCCAATAAAATAACCTTTCTGGTTTTTCAAAACCATATCTTGGTGCCTGGAACCACGGTAGGATTTCATCGTAACCAGCATATAGATTGCTTCGAGGAGATTTGATTTACCCTGCCCATTTATGCCAACTAATGCATTCACGCCCGAGCCTACCGACCAATCAAGTCGTCGATAATTTCGAAAGGACCTTAATTTCAACTCTTTAAGCAACATGAATAAATTTCACGATTAAGAAAGAAGGACGATATTCAGGGCAGCAAAAGGAACCTTATTAATCGAATCTTAGGTAACCTTCAATTTTCGACACCCACTCCTGCTCGAAATCAAACTTATCCCATGTTGCAGGATTTTCTAAGACACAACAAACTGATTCTAATTGAAAGGACAGGTCTTCTATTCTGGATCTACCATAATTCGCCGTAGCATCACCGGAAATCATAAACAACCAATCGCTAGACTCTAATAAGTAAAGCAACTTAAACCCCAATTCGCTAATTTGACTAAAATATGAATTGTTTAAATTATTATCAAAACAAGCGTGTAATTTTAAAAATTTTTTTCTTAGCAAGGTAATCTTTGAAACTTCAGATATATTTTTATTATTTATCCAATGACGGTAATCTCGCCCTCCCCCCCAACTGGATGCTATGGCCTCGATTCCCAAAGAAGATCTTGAATCAGAATGCGCCCCGTCTTTTTGGGATTGAAAAAATTGCGTTGGAGTCATCCATTTTGGGGCTGATTGATTAACCATTCCATTTTTAGTGAAGAGCTTATTTAAGCTTCTCAAAAATTCGGGCCCCTCAAACCACCAATGCCCAAATAATTCAGCGTCAAAAGCAAATACATTAAAAGGATCCTTGTCTGAATCGCCTTGAAAACCCAACCACGAATTTGATTTATGGAAGAAATCACTAGCATGCTCCTTAACTCTTTCCGTAGCGAAATTCGGTTTGTATGTATTCCCATCAATCGAGGTTAGTTTAATTCCGGTGTATTCGGGAGTCCGCTGACCGGGGGTAAAAGACGATAAATAAGAATGGTCACATTCGAATCCAATATCACGATGAAAATCTCTATAAATTGAATCAGCTGGGTACCCGCGTTGTGAATCCCAAATTAATCGAGCGCCATCCTGATGACGCAAAACAACATTCAAGCCAGAATCAGTCGCGAAATGCGATTGCCGAAAATCCTTGTGAATCCCCGGCTCTGGCTCTAGCACTACCCATTCAACTCCATTTGCTAGAAGATGATTTTCTAACTGCAAATCCCAAGCGCATTCAGGCAACCAAAAACCTTTTGGCCTAATTCCAAAACATCTCTGAATGGCATCTTGGCCTAATCTAATGTGATTATTTAAGTGCTGACTTTCATCCAAGAGAAAAGGAAGGATGCTATGAGATACAGATGTTGCTATGATGTCAACATGGCCTTTTCTAGATAATTTTCTCCACTCCGATATCAAATCCCCATTTAATTCGTACCAATTACCGAGGATGTTTGAATAATACTTTTGGTAGTGCTCGCAGACTGCTTTCTCATGCTTTGAGTAATAATTACGAATGGCTTCACTCTTCGCGAGTTTTATACGGGATTTGAGATATCGTTCAAACCCATCGCAAATTTCTTGTGAAGAGAGCATGCTAAGTAAAGGAGCGCTACAACTTAATATGAATTTCAATTCATATTGATTGTTTGATATACCTGAAAAAGCATTGGTTAGCGGCAAATATGATTCTGCCAGGCATTCATAAAACCACCAAATGCCATAATCATTTAAAGCTTGCTGATCTCTGAACCAAGGGAGATGGGCATGCAATAAAAAACAGTGCGCACCTTTAGACAAAAGCATAATCTAATTGATGGATTTTAAAAATCGTCAAACTATTGATCCACTTGACTGCTAACCGAGGAGAATAGTTTAATTTCGCGCACCTCTCTATGCTTACCATCCGCCGATACAATCGAAAGGTGCCCAGTAATTGTTTTGCTATTTTCTGGTGATTTTATTCTAAGTGAATAGGAACCGTTGTTAACGTCGACTCTCTTTCCATTCCAAAATATTTGAACTCCGTGATCGACCTTGCCATATAGTGAAAACTCAGTAACCAAAATACTTTTATCGAGTTTTTGCCCCTCATTTGGTCGCTCACTATTTGTAATTCCAGATGTTTCTGAATTCGATGGCACACCATCATCAGTATATTTTTTTTCAATTACTTCTTCAGATTTTATTTCGTATTGTTTGGAGGACAAGCTCATTGGGGAAGACAGGGGCTCGGAATAGGAAATCTGGCTTCCTGAGCCGATAGAAAGGTCATTCGATGCCTGGTTATGCCAAACCTCCGAATGATTAAAAGGGAAATCATATTTTTGAAAACCTTCGTACGCCTTTTGCCTATTGGAAGTGCTGGATTGTGCATTACCAGGCCATATTCCTTTACTCAAGCAGCACCAATTCTTGTTTTTAGAGTTTATAAAAAATCCAAATTCAACTTCTAGGGAAATAAATTCATTTGGCAATGGGACAAGCCACCCTGATGCCTGGTCTGCAACATCAATGACGGTGGTTGGAGAATTCTTGTTTGATGATAATTTTAATTTCAGCCCACTCTCATCAAAGGTTTTTAAAATTTCACACAATTCCGAAAAACCCCAATCCCAAACAACGTATACCCAGCCATCGCCCCTCGGAATCAATCCTAGCTCTCTAGGAATCATAGTGGCCCCCGCCTGTGCTAGAAGGTGAGATTTTTTATCTGAACTCATAAAGTATCTATTGTAGAGGTGTGATGCGCATGGCCCGGATTACGAAAAGGTTTCTGTAAATTAAATTCATTTCCAGATGAACAAATTTCATGGTTGAATATTGGTAAGGTGTTTACAAGTTTAAAAGAACTTTTCAATGCAAATCATGAATCTATTCTGGTCATCCTCCGGACTTCAGAATCTGCACATGACTTCCTCGAGAAAATCAGGAAGTCGGACCACAACTATATCAACCTAGCCATTTACTTTCTTGATGAGGCAGTTGTAGCCACCCAGGATCAAACATTTACAAATATGCTCCCCATTGAAGGAACGTATTTCTCATGCAGTTTTGCCTCAGAGAATTTAGGAGTGGAACCTTCGGAGAACGTTCATATTGTCGGACTGTCAATGCTTGCCAAATTACTGGATAATTATGAGGTGCTGCTTTATGAGTCGACTGAAAAACAATTAATTCTTGAATCGCTTCAACCGGGACTTAAACCCATCAAGTTCTCATTCGGAATGGATAGCTTCCGCAAGAGCTCATACACACTGGAACCGCTGCGACTTGCTGCAGGCTTAGCTCCCTGGACAAAAAGGTCATTGAGACTAAATTACAATACTTCAAGCAATCTAGTTCGGAACGAATCGATTGAACTCTCGCATTTACTAGCTTCCGACTTCTCAAATTACCTGAGAATTTTAAATGATTATCAAGTAACATACACGAGTAACCATGAGGGGAAAAATGGCATTCAGGATGCGAATTTCAAAACCATAATCAGTGAACTTTCAAAATTACCTCTCTTGAAAGAGGAAATCAATTCTGATGAAATCCAAATAAAAATCTAATCATCAAAATTTTGTTTATCATATAAAAGTAAAATTCCGGACAATTTTAAATCCATTGGGAATACCTTGTATGATACCATCATCAGCAGATGGCATTGAGCTTGGAGTGTTGGAATAAGGGACGCACGACTTTGAGGATCTCACCATACCCATTCCAAAACGATAAACATTCTTCGAAACCCACACACAAGATAATATCTTTTTATCTATACTGACCAATGGGGTGAGAACCTAATCCTATATTTTAGGGGCACCAATAGTAATTATATTATTTAGAGGATCAGCACCGACGAATACACACATATAACGAAACCAATCAAAAATAATAATTAAAATAGAGCTTTCGTTTGATAAAAAAAATCTTTACAACTTCTCGATTATTACTGGGGTATGACCGATAAAACATATTGCAAAAATTATAAAAGATATTTTTTCGTTCTGATGATAATCGGGATGGCTCCTTTTATATCATTTTCAAAGCCAAACATCATTTATCTTATCCTAGATGAGTGGGGGTATTATGAATGGTCCGGCATCGGTCATAAGAAAATTGAAACCCCAAACATTGATCATTTTTCTACCCAATCAATGAGGTTCACCCAGTGTCTAGCAGGGGCTAGTGTGTGCGCCCCCACTAGATCTGTGCTCCTGACAGGTAAGCACCAGGGGAGGACTACTGTCAGAGCAAACAATGGTTTTACCCCGCTTAAAGCCTCCGACATAACTATTGCATCCTTATTAAAGAATGCAGGCTACAAAACAGGAGGCTTTGGCAAATGGGGAATAGGCGGGAGGGGTTCAACTGGAGTTCCCGAAAAACACGGTTTTGATATTTTCTTTGGATATTATCATCAGGTCCACGCCCATAATTTTTTCCCCCCATACCTTATAAAGAATTCAGAGGAAATACCTCTTTCAGGGAATGAGCGAGGTGATTATTACAACGGAAAAACATACGCGCAGGATGAAATTTTTAGTGAATCGATTAAGTTCATAGAAGACAACAAAGAAAACCCATTCTTTTGCTATCTACCATGGACTCCACCTCATGGATTGTGGGGAATCCCAGAAGAAGATCCTTCATGGAAACTTTTTAAGCACAAAAAAGGGTGGAATTATGGACAACAAACAAAAAAAGATGCACGCGTATATGCAGCAATGCTTCATATGGTAGATCGCCAATTCGGAAAAATTTTAGATTTACTTGAAAAACTTAATATTGCAGATGATACGATTATTTTTTTAAGTGGAGACAATGGGGGCCAGGCTTACTTTCCGAGCAAAAACTATCCAAACGGATTCTTTGGACCAAATGTAGACCCACAAACTGGGAAAAGAATATTCCGTGGAGGCAAGGGGCAGATGTATGAAGGAGGATTGAGAGTGCCATTTATGGTTCGCTGGCCCGGAAAAATAAAAGCTGCATCAGTTTCAGATCATCTGAGTTCCTTTGCTGATATTATGCCTACGATATGTGATTTGATATCAATTAAATGTCCAGAGGATACAACTGGAATATCATTTGCTCCTACCCTTTTGGGTGACGGCATCCAGAGAAACCACAAATATTTGTACTGGGAGCAAGGGAATGATTTTGCCGTCAGGGCCGGTTATTGGAAATTCTTGAAAGTAAAAAATAATGAAGAGCTCTATAATCTCAGTGTGGATATTTCAGAGCAAAACAATGTGGCTACTAAACACCCTCGTATAACGAGCAAATTGCAAATTTTCGCCAAAGAAGCCCATAAAACTAATCAGTTAGGCCAATTTTATAGAACTGATCTCAATACCCGAGATAGAAAAGCCGCAGGGCCTAAACCAAAGCGTATTAAAAATTAAAATAGATTCTTATACTATTATGAACACCGAAGAATTAAGAAGAAATTCCTTTTGTATTATCTGCGTATTTTTAATTTCATTTCTCAATGCAGTTACAGAAGAGTGGCCGAATTACCTTGGCAAGGATCTTGATGGCATTTGGAATGAATCAGGCATCTCACTCGATATTAAAAAGCACCCTCCGCGTCTTGTTTGGTCCACCAAAATTAGCAGCGGATACTCAGGCCCTTCTGTATCGGGAAAATATGTCTATGTATCTGATTTTCAAGCTGAGCCATACGACCCAGGCGAGCTTTCCCCAGGAACAAATATCAATTTTGTAAGAGGCACCATTAAAGGAAAAGAACGACTCATATGTCTCAATGAACAAAATGGAAAGATAAAGTGGACACATAGCCATGATCAGACATACACATCGGCTTATGCCTACGCTATAGGCCCACGCACCACCCCACTTATAGACGAGGATTTGGTGTTCACTCTCGGTGCCGAGGGACAACTGACGGCTTACCAAGCCAAATTAGGTGTTCCCACTTGGACCAGAAACCTCATAAAAGATTTTGAATTTTCAAATCCGGAATGGGGAACGTCAACTCATCCCATAGTTCACAAAAATTTATTAATTTGTATCGCAGGGGGAGAAGGATCAGCGGTGGTCGCTTTCAATAAAAAAACCGGTGAAGTCGTATGGAAAGCACTCAACTCCAAGAAATCTGGATATAGTACATTGGTAATTAGGATAATTAATGGCATAGAAAGTCTGCTGGTCTGGCATGGGGAATCAGTTAACGCATTGGATCCAGATAACGGAAATCTAATCTGGAGCGTCCCTTTTAAGCCCACTTATGGCATGTCAATTGCCGCCCCAGTAGTATGGAAAAACCTTGTTTATGTTATGGGATTTAGCGCTAAGTCTGGAGTCATTGAAGTATCCGAGGGGGGAGAAGCTGCAAGACTACTGTGGGGACCAAGTCCTCGACTTGGTGTGGCAGGAGTTTTCAATACACCATTCATAAAAAATGGAATTATATATTCAGGTGGGAGACGGGGTATTTTCAAAAGCGTTCAAATGCTAACAGGAGAAACACTCTGGGAAGATTCAACAGCATTACTGAAAGCTGATGGATCAGGCAAAGGAGGTTGGTTAAGTGCCTTTACTGTTCACCATGAACCATCTGGTAAGACTCTGATTTTAAATGACCATGGAGAGCTTATCATATCCACGCTCACCCCAGAAAAATTTCGTGAAGAAGCCCGCATGCAACTTATAGAGCCAACACATTTAGTGTCTGGCAGAAAGCTTGTTTGGTCTCACCCAGCCTTTGCTCATGGAAAAATATACTGTCGAAATGATAAAGAAATCAGATGTTGGGATTTTTCATTTAATGAGACAAGGTAATCATTTATCAGCTACCAAACTCCGATATTAGTTATTCTGTAAATTTGTAGGAATACAAGTCGGCATCCTGCATATAAAATTTTAGTTGAATAGGTTTCCCATTTAATTTTGATAAAGAGCTTTTGGTAGAGCCATCCCAATGAACTTTTCTGCTCAAGTGATCTCCAAGTAACTCCACACAATCTTCCTTAGAGAAACCTGGAATAGGGTTTCCACCTGGTTCGACTATCTCAACAAAAATATTTCCACCGGCACTTGTCTCGAAATTTAGTTCGAGTGAATTACCTTCGAAAACAACTGGAGTAGTCGTAAGTATTCCTGGTGTTGAGTTTGCAGAGATGGAGGCAAATCCATCTGTACGCAGGACATACCTAGTCAGATGCGCAGACTCTTGTCCATAATGAGATAACCTATAAATATACATTTGGTAGGGATCATCGAGGGAAGGAACAACACCTAATCCCAGGGCATTGGAGCGGCTAATCCAATCTCTCAAACCAGTGCCGGGCCTCACAAAACCAGTTTGAAAAGTACGATCAAATTCAAGTTGACTGCGACTACTTAAAAATATGGAGTCCGCAGTATCTTTTCTGTAGTTGGGATCTTTTACCAATGATTCTGCAACCTGCTTATCTATGGCAACTTTTCCCGGAAAAAAACGTTTAGGAAAGGCAACATACATATGAGGGGCGCGAAAATAAGGCTGGGTCTGGTTTGTATAAAGATGCTCTCCAGGAAGATTAGCTAATGTGTCCTTGGGAGACGTCCACGATTTTAAGTCAGATGACTGGACTCGATAAACTTTTCTCAAACCGCTGATAAATCTGCGGTAATAAAGAATGTATGCCTCTTCTGCTTCGGACCAAAATCCAACATTTTGAGAATCAAATGCCCATCCGTTTTTAAAATCATCTCTAAAAACGGGCCCCTCACCTTTTTGGCTCCAATTTACACCGTCTGCAGAGACCATCAGAAACAAGCCATTTTCATCGTTACCACCAAAAGCTTTAAAGCGTTCATTGGGTTCCACTCCTGGCCGCAAATCTACGAATGGTGAAAAGTTATGACAAGCAGGATGCCTTGCGAGAATAATATTGTTTTTTGAAAAACCCATGTGGTTATAAATGGAATATTCAGGCTTATGCCAATTGATACCATCAATACTTGTAGCATGGCAGGTGACCTCGACTTCTTCAGTATGCCTAGCGACAGGTAAACCGCGGTAATACAGGTGGTAAATTTTTTTGTCCTTGATCACAGTAGGATAACCCGCAAATACACCTTCCCAGGGCTTATCAAACGGCAGGCAATTACCTGCCCTTACTGGATCCTTTAATTCATGAGCTAGCCCCTCGACGGAACTCACTAATTCCGTGTCCAAAAATAATTCTCTTCTTTGCCCTATAACGGATTGACTTAATGAAGGAATCTTTAGTTTGGCTAAATAAATAGCACTTTTACTCTGATGAGAGCTGTAATAACTCACCCAAAGTTTATCCTCTTGGATAACCATCCCAGCATAACTTGTATCACCATTGCTCGGTAGGCGCAGCGCTGGCGTGTAATCTCCATTATCAGGATCAATAAATCCTAATTCCGTCTTGTTTCCCCCTGACAAATATCTTCGAACGCATGCCAGCAACCTGCCATTTGGCAAAACAACCATAGCAGGG
Source organism: Limisphaerales bacterium (assembly GCA_965657355.1). Classification (GTDB taxonomy): domain Bacteria; phylum Verrucomicrobiota; class Verrucomicrobiia; order Limisphaerales; family JAJOIW01; genus JAJOIW01. The sequence goes on from CBFHOE010000007.1 coordinate 187,456, forward strand.
CCGCCAATACGAATCGGCATTCTTTTCCACTCCCAGTCAATATACGGATAATCGCTCGTGCCTAGCAGACCATTAGTGGCATTTCCGGCCTGGGGATTATCTCGCCTCAGCAGCATATATGCTTTCCCATTTCTATCAAAAGATAGCGCATGCTCATTACTTTTATCACCGGGGGGCCGAATGTGTGTCAGCAAAGTATTGTATTCCATTCCATCCTTCGTTTTATAAAGTACGGTTTTATCTTTAGAACCACCTCGATATCCCAAAGCTAGTCCTGTATTTTTGATCCACGAGGTTTGCCATATCCACGTACCTGAGTCGCCGATCTTTTTGGCTTGGCTCCAATTTCTTCCATCTTTTGAGATAAATGAGACAGAATAGCTTGTATCTATTCTTTCCTCTCCGTTAGCGTCGACATTGTATACCCAGGAGTTCAGCAGGAGATTTCCATCCGGAGTTATAGATAACTTTGCGTCTCTGAGGTCACGATTTTCAACTTCAAGCAAAGCTACAGATTCCCATTCCTGGCCATCTCGGGATTCGATAACTCGGACCTTTCCATAGTCATTCGGCTGTGCGTGTGTTTTCCCCTCTCTGAATGCGCAATACCAACGCCCACGAAAATACTCAAGATCCGTAAACGCATTATGATTGGCTCGATCCCAAATTTTATTTACTTCCAGCAGTTGAAGCTCTTCACATAGAACCTCTCTATTTGGAAAAGTTAAAATGATGAGAATATATAATATGAAGAACGAAATTCTTTTCATTGGATTATTTAAAATAAGTATTTCCAGTTAGACATTAAAGTTTGCTTCCCAGCCTTTTCTATAATCACGGCGCAACCATTTATTGGCTTCTGGAAAATTGGTAAATTGAAAAGAATTTGAATCCCATTCAAGTTTTTTATGTTCTAATTTTTCACGTAATTCAGCACGCAGTGCCACATTGCCGAGAAGAACTGTTTCCGTGAGAGGACCCGCCCACTCAAATTGAGACCCCGGGATGCCCTTACCTTTACAAGCCTCTATCCATTCCCTGTGATGGCCAACAGACCTAGCTAGCTTTTTAGTTGGAGATCCAACCTCCTGATTGAGTTTCTCTGGATAAAGGCGCCACTTATTCCAATCTGTGTATATAATGCCGTCTTCCCCTTTTAGAATTATCCCATTGTCACCTATTCGATCTCCATCCGCCATTTCTTTTGGCCTATTGGGACGAAGCCCTCCATCATACCAGGTGAGCTTTAAATCTGAAAAACCATTCCTTTTCGGAAAATAATAAGTAATCATAGACGCCAGTGGATAGGTTTCTTTATTGACTCTAGATGATGTGGCTTCGACTGATTTTGGGGCACCAAGATGAAGAGCACGGAAGACCGGATCAAAAAAGTGACAGGCTATATCACCCAACGCGCCCGTCCCAAAGTCCCACCACCCTCTCCATTTAAATGGAAGGTAAGCAGGGTTGTAGGGTCGAAGCGGTGCAGGCCCAAGCCATAAATCCCAGTCCACAGAGGCCGGAACCTCCATTTTCGTATGAGGCCGCGAGATACCTTGCGGCCAATATTCACCAAAAATTCCTTTAGATGCCCTGTCTGTCCAAACTTCGACCTCGGTAATATTGCCGACAACACCATCCATGACATATTCTTGGACCCGACGAGTCTCGTCAGTGGCTTGAGCTTGATTTCCCATTTGGGTAGCAACCCCAGATATTCGTGCTGCTCGAGTTAACTCTCGAGCTTCCCAAACGGAGTGGGTTAAAGGTTTCTCAGTATAAAGATGTTTCTTTCTCTCTAAAGCCTCCATTGAGGCGTGAAAATGGTGATGATCGGGTGTTGCGACTATGACAGCATCAATTTCAGATGACATCTCATCAAACATTTTTCTGTAATCTCGAAACTTTTTAGCTTTAGGATATCTATTATAAGTTCCACTGGCCCTATTGTCATCGACATCGCACAATCCGATAATGCTCTCTGAGCTTACGCTATTGATATCCGAGGCTGCTTTACCACCAGCCCCTATGCTCACTATGTTTAATTTTTCGTTTTGGGCGTAGGTTCTGGCGGAACCACTTTGTAAAATCATAAATGCGCAGGCACTTTGCTTTAAAAATGTCCTGCGATCAAAACTTGAAGAGCCTTTCCGTCTTTTCATTTTGCTTTATATGGATACTGAGATATGATTTCGCATCCCCCGACAACCAGCAAGTACAAAGCGGATAATTTTCATGAGAAGCCGACAAGTTATATTCTGTTTACACTCTAGTTGGTATGGGAAAATGGCATTTTGAACGGGCAAACAAAAAAATCTAAAACTAGAAATTCCTCTTTATATCAATGGATTCATTTGCGAATTCTAAGAGTCACCTTTATTTATTCTAAAAGTCAAAGATTACGTATGAAAAAGAATAAACCTAATAACAACAAAGTACGAACCGTAAATTTGGCGGGTCCCTTTTTACCCCTCTTCTTAACATATCTTATCTATATTTCCAGTGGACTCGCCTATGAAAAGGCCAAAGATCAAAAGAACTATTCGAGCATTGCGAATAGAATTAGTGAGGAGATTCAAAAAGGTAATATTGTTGGAGCGGCTCACCTGGTCGTTCAAGACGGTGAGGCTATTTTTGAATATTACGGCGGTGCAAGCGACGCGGAGGATAACTCTCCAATCAAGAACGATACGATAGTCAGGATTTATTCGATGAGCAAACCCATAACATCGGTTGCAGCTATGAAGCTCTACGAGGAAGGAAAATTTAAACTTGAGGATCCAATTTCTAAATATATCCCAGCGTTTAAGAATTCTACAGTGATGGTAGAGACGGATGGCGTATGGAAACGGGTAAAACCAAAGCGACAAATAAACGTTAGAGATGTATTCACTCACTCGACTGGCTATGGTTACGGAGCGTTTTCACCCATTCCTGGACTAGAGGCTTCCTATAAGAAATACGGAATGAAATATCGCGGGCCGGCTGGAATGTTTCCTCCGGATATGACAATAGAAGAAGCTGCTAATGCACTCGCAAAAATCCCAGCAAAACACCATCCAGGTGAAAAGTTTACATACGGATTCAGCACCGATTTACTCGGCCGCCTCATTGAAGTTTGGTCTGGAAAATCATTGGATGTTTACTTGAGGGAGTCTTTATTTAATCCATTAGGCATGACTGATACAGGTTTTAAAGTCCCAGCTTCGAAAATGAATAGATTTGCAAGCTGCCACACTTACAAAAACGGCAAACAGTCTATCATTGATAAATCTGCAAAAAGCCCTTACCTGAAAGGTTTTAAATTTTTATCTGGTGGTGGCGGGCTTGTCTCTACCATGGAGGATTATTCAAAATTTTGCAGTATGCTTGCCAATTCCGGAAGATTTCAAAACCAGCAAATTCTCAGTAAGAAAACCATGGAGTTGATTTTTCAAAACCATCTTACTGAAGATAAAAACCAAAAGTCAGGAGGATTCAAATTTGGTTTAGGTTTCGCCATTGGCAATGAAACTTTTGGCAACGGCGATCTATCGGTCTCTGCAAAAAGATATTCTTGGGGGGGTTACGCTTCCACAGATTTCCATGTCGTGCCGAGTCGAAATTTTTACCAAATTTTTATCCGGCAAACAATTCCCACACGCTCGGGACTAGCTAGAGAGCTTTTCAAAGACGTGTATCAAATGACTCCGGCTTCAGATATAAAGGGTCCGCGATAAAGACTTTCAATTTACTCGGCATTCCGAGCCACTCGAAAGCCAATATTTTCTAGGCATGCTTCAGGGTTGGAAAACATCCGTCCGGCCGCCTGCCGATTATTGCCTTGAAACCAGGAGCCAGACCTTAGACCTCGGAAAAGGCCACCAATTAAAGATTCGTTCCATTCCCATACACCATCATTCATACCTTCGATACCAAATGGACTGACCCCATCTTTGTCTTTCCCGACTGGGTATGGATTTTTTTCGTTCAGATAAAGCTGATAACCATCATCGGGGTCATAGTATGCAGCCTTATACCACTGATCTTCAGTTGGCAGAAAATACTGGGCATTTTCGCGCTTCATGACCTGAATCCCAAAAATTCCGTAGGCACCATCCTCCGTTGTCTTTTTTGTCTGTTGACCGAGAGGTTGTCCATTATGCAACCAATTGCAAAACCGAAGAGCTGAATAGAAATTAACAAATCGAATCGGTTTTCCACCGGAAGACAGAGCATAGTAATAAAAAGATTTACCATCTTTAACGCGCTTTGAAAGTCCAATGGAAGCCATCGCCGGGTGATACAATTCATAAACATCTTCCTTGGCGATAGCATTAAGGAATCGGGCGTACTGTTGTATACTTACTTTTTGAATGGCTAAATCGAATATATGTGAAACACGTCCATATTTCCCCAATCCATAATGATTTCTATCAAAATCGTTGTCAGGAAAACCAATAGTCATGGCGTCAATTTTTATATTATCGGTTTCAGGAATAACTTGCCGAAGTGCATTGGTATTTTTTTCGGGAATATGCTCATAGCCCAAAATACTTTGAGAAACCGGCATAGGAGTCATCCAAAATTTGGACATATTTTTTGGCTCAATATTGTCAAAGTGCCACTTGGCAAAATCTAATAAGGATCTCCAATCATCCATATTTGAATCATGTTTTCCTCTTCTGTAAACCAAGGCATTTCTTGAAACTGGTTTACCTAAAAATTCATAAACTTCTCGTGCAGCCATACTTGTTACTTGCGTTCCCCAAGGATTAGCAAAGAGATCATCCAAAGATTCTGTGCAAAGCAATGCACGTGGAGCAATTAAGGCTTTTAAAAAATGTTGATCGAATGGAAGTTTATCTTCTCTTCCTCCGAACTGTTTTATCCTGTCGCTATACCAATGAGGTTTATCATTCATGCCGATGGACTCGGCACCAGGACCAAGTATCCTACTTGCCCCTGCTCCTCCAGCGCCTGAACCATTGGGCACGACTAAATTAAAGCGATCATCGAGGGCACCCGCCAAAAGGGCCATCTTCCCTCCCCGAGAATGACCTGTTATAGCAATACGGTTCAAATCAATATCATTTCTTGATTCGAGGTAATCCACGACACGCATTCCACCCCATGCCCATACGGCCAGAGTTGCCCAATCGAACTCGGGGTAAGCCCTCTGGGCTGGCCCTACAACATCCTTTTTATCTGGATCAAGATCGTGCCTTGCATATTCTATAAAAGCATAGCCATTCTCTAAAAACATGGGTATCGCTTGAGTCCGACCTAAAGTCCCTTCCTCCCGGATAACAACTGGAAATGGTTTTTCATCTGAGTCTGGCAGATATAAAACCATACGCATACTGAGTTTATGTTTTGAATCTATAACGAGTGTGATCCAGTGTTCGTCCCCTTTTTCACTTTTATGCCTTTTAACAAAATGATCTGAAACAGATACAGAATCTGGTCTTGGCGGCAGGAATCCATATTGATAATGCTGGATAATCATCTTCATCTCTTCCCTTCTCGCGTCCCAATCGTCGATGTCTTGGACTTTTCGGCCGTTGGCAAATTTCAATACGTCTGGCAACCCAAAAAGGGAAGGCAGTTCATCTATACTCGTTGGCTCCCAGGATTTGACTTGAGAATAAATTGGGAGAAAAAAAGTAAAAATGAAAAATGAAATTATCCCTGATCTTTTCATATTAGTGATCGATGATTTAACCAGAGGTTACAGTAGTTGTGTATCTCGGCAAGTTTTGTCATGGCAAAAATTATGATTTAGAGGGTATTTAAAATTGATTAAGCATGACTATATTTGAAATAATGTCATTTGATATCTTCAGCTTCACAAACCAGTTATAAACAATTCGGGTATTTACAAATGCAGAAGACTACCATGTCAATTTTAATTCTCTTATTTGGTTCCATTGTGGCTACCAATGGACAAACACAAGGTGGTATGGTGCCTTTATCAGGCAATTTGGAACCCTGGCAGGAAAACCCATGGTATTGGAGCTTTAATGGCGCCCCGATACTACTTGTCGGGGGAAGTGATGATGACAATCTTTTTCAGTGGCCAAAAGAAAAACTACTTACCCAATTAGATAAAATAAAAAGTGCTGGAGGAAACTTCGTTAGAAATACAATGAGTGACAGGAAGGATGGCGGCTTTGAAGTCTATCCATTCCTAAAATTAATCCATGAAAAATATGATCTCGACAGATGGAATCCGGAATACTGGGATCGATTCGAGTTTTTTTTGAAAGAAACTGCCCGCAGGCACATTTTTGTTCAGCTTGAGATTTGGGATCGATTCGATTTCACGGATAACCGCAAAGATGATCCTAGGAGATGGGAGTCTCATCCATATGCGCCTGAGAATAATGTTAACTATACAGCCAAAGAAACAGGGTTGAAACCAAGATACCCTAATCATCCCGGAGCAAATGATCAGCCATTCTTTTTCTCAACTCCCAAACAAAAAAATATCCAAGCTTTACTAAAATACCAAAAAGCATTTGTCAGCAAGCTTCTCGATATATCGCTTCAATTTGATCATATTTTATACTGTATGGACAATGAAACTAGCTCAGAACCTGAATGGGGAAAGTATTGGTCCCGCTTTATAAAAACCAAGGCTAAAAGCCTAAACAAAACAGTTATGACAACTGAGATGTGGGATGATTGGGACCTCACAGCAAACAGACATAAGCAAACTCTGGATCACCCTGAACTTTACGATTTTGCGGACATTTCTCAAAACAATCACAACAAAGGTCTCAAACACTGGGAAAATTTTATTCACGTCAGAAATTATGTGGAGAGCATAAAAATCAGACCCCTGAATACAACCAAAACATACGGGGCAACGGGTAATAAGTTCGGCCACTCAGATCAGGATGCAATCGAAAGAATGTTAAGACACCTTCTTGGTGGTGTTGCCTCAGCTAGGTTTCATCGACCTGACTCCGGTCTGGGAATAAATAACAAAGCAATCAATTGCATCAAAGCGGTGCGAAAAATCGAACAACTCATACCTTTTTGGAGTCTTGAACCGGCACAGGATATCGTTGACCATCTCCAAGAAAACCTAGCCTGTTGTGCAAGCGATGATGAGAAGGTTTGGGTCATATTCTTCGCGCAAAAAGCTGATGTTGCGATTGCATTACCAAAACCAGGAGATTACCTGATCCATTGGATCAGTATCGATTCTGGAACCTGGCTTGAGCCAACAATCCTAAATGGCTCCAAACTTAATTTGCAGACACCTAGTTTGGGGAACCAAATAGCAGTTATAAAAAGAATCTAGATTAAGACCGATGATTATTGGAAGGCATCACAAGAATTTATTCACTATCCTGAATCAACCACTGGCGATATGCCTTCATATAATCTTTAGTATTTCACTTGTTTACCCGAACGATTTGGTAAATGAGAATCTCAAGGAATCCTTTATTAGAACTTATTGCTATGAATGCCATGATTCAGAGATTAATGAAGGAGGTGTTAATTTCGAATCATTGAGTCCCAATCTCAATAACAGAAGCGCCTTTAATACGTGGGTAAGGGTTTTTGACAAAGTGAGCAACGGATTAATGCCTCCCCAGAAAAGCGATCAACCCAGTAAAATTGAAAGAGAGGCATTTTTATCTTCTCTTGGGATTCAACTTAAATCAGCTGATATAAAATATAAGTCATCCTTTGGGAGGCACGGCATGCGCCGTTTGAATCGATTTGAATATGAAAATAAGATTCGTGATTTACTAAGTGCTCCATGGCTAATTGTCGCCGACAATTTACCTGAGGACCCCATCGTTCACCACTTCACAAAAACAAGCTCGAGACTCGATATTTCCCACGTTCAGATGCAAAAATATTTCGAGGTGGCCAATCAAATACTGACCACCATTCTAAACTCTGTGGCTCACAAACCCAAAACCCAAAAATTCTACGCTCGAGAAGAAAAATCATTCAATGGCTTCCTTAGATATTATTGGGCACAATCCGCGGCCACCAGAGCAATAGTTCCACTTATTGGCACGGTGCCCGAACCGGAAGTGATTCGAGGAAATAAACCGCTTACAGTTGGAGCCTCGGACCCTATTATTCGAGAACAAGAAAGTATGGGGGTTTTTAGTGGAACTTACCAGGCGACCACTAAATATGATTTTACTAAAGTGAATGTTCCAATAGATGGACATTATCGCATAAATATTAAATCTTACTCCTTTACTGCGGGGCCTAATGGAAGAAGTGGGGGCGATGATAATGGCCTTACTGGTGGAAGAGAAGCCTGGTGGAGACCAAGCAGAACAGTTGCATTTAAATCAAAGCGATCCGAACCCGTCACAATTTATTCTTTGGGACCAAGTGGTGACAGCAGATGGCTGTGTGCTTTTGATACACAACCAGATCCTTCCATTTCATCCCATTTGGTTACCCTAAAAAAAGGAGAAAAAATTCGTCCAGATGCGACTCGATTAGTCCGAACTCGCCCCGGATGGAAAGGAAACCCAAATGCGACCGAAGAAGGTGTTCCTGGTGTCGCTTTTAATTGGTTGGAAATCGAAGGTCCGATTTATAATTCTTGGCCACCTGAATCATTTCAGAAAGTTTTTGGAAACACTCCATACGAAGTTACAGATAAAAATGAGGTTGAGTTGCAGATCTCCCGTGATGATTCGCATTTACCTCGTCAAATCTTTTCCCAGTTTTTAACGATCATAAATAATGGGATCCCCCCTGAGCGTGAATCTATTGAGAAATATTTTAGAATTTACAGCAAGGCTCTCGAGTATGATTTGAGCCCTTCAAATGCCCTGATTCAAAGCCTATCTGCTGCGCTCTGTTCTCCCGACTTTTTGTTTATCTATATTGACGATGAACGACGTGAAGATCAGTTTCCCGCTGACAAACTATCCTATTTCTTATGGAATTCCCCACCTGACCCGGCACTGATAAATGCTGATTTAGATGACCCGCATATTCTCTCTAAACAAATAGGTCGAATGGTTGAGGATCATAAATTCAAACGGTTCATAAATTCTTTTTTGGATTATTGGTTAGATCTCAGAGACATAAATGCCAATACACCTGATGCCGAATTATATCCTGATTATTATTTAGATGAATTATTGACTGAATCCTCACTTATTGAGACGCGCGCGTTTTTCGAGCATTTGATAAAAAATAACCTGAGTGCTAGTCATATAATTCACAGTGAATTCTCGTTTATTAATGAACGACTGGCGGAGCACTACAACCTACCCCACGTTGAAGGTATAAAGCCTATTTTGACTCAACTACCAGTCGACTCGCAATATGGTGGTCTTCTTACCCAAGCATCATTAATGAGAATCACAGCCAATGGCACAACTACTTCACCTGTTATACGCGGCGCTTGGATAATGGAAAGACTATTGGGCTTAGATATTCCTCCCCCACCATCGGGGGTCGAGGCGATCGAACCCGACACGAGGGGAGCCACTTCTATAAAAGACCAACTTGAAAAGCACAGCAACTTTAAATCCTGTAAAAACTGCCATCAGAATTTTGATCCAGTCGGTTTTGCCCTTGAATCTTTTGACGTCGCTGGTGGGTGGAGGCAAAAATACAGGGCAATAAATCAGGACTTTACAGGAAAGCCCGTGAAAGGGTTTGGAAAAAATGGACATGCGTTTAAATTCCATCACGGTATGAAGGTGGATTCATCGGGATCCGTGGGGGGAACCTTTAGGTTTAACGATGTACGTGGTTTAAAGAAACATTTTCTCAAATCCCCGCGAACCATAGCTAAGAATCTGCTGAAGCAATTCATCATTTACTCAACAGGAGAACCTGTTTCATTCTCTGAAAGAGATGAAGTCGATTCTATTCTGGATAAGATAGAGCCTGAAAACTTTCCAATCAAAGACATGATTCTCGAACTTTGCAAAAGTCAGATTTTTCGGTCAATGTAATCTCATTTTTAAAAAGATATTCAGAATTATTTGAAATTGATATGATTGAGATGCTTATTTTGGAAATAACTTTAGCAATAGCATTATGAAGATTAGGAGACGTCAATTTTTGCAAAGTGCGGGCATTTTATTTGCACTGCCGGTTTTGGAGTCAGCTCCCATGGCAAATGCTAAAAAAAGTGATAGACATGAGCTGGGTCGGCCTGCCCGGATGATTGGAATTTGTAACAATCTGGGTATTTTACCCAATCACTTCTTTCCTGAGACAGCCGGGAAAGACTATGAACTTTCAGAATATTTAAAAAAACTTAGCTCTTTCAAAAATAAGTTTACTGTATTGAGTGGGGTCTCGCATCCGGGTGTCGATGGCTCTCATGCTTCAGATGTCTCATTTCTTACAGCAGCCCCTCACCCAGGAAGTGGAGGTTTTCGAAACTCCGTATCCTTGGACCAATACATTGCTTCTAAAATTGGTCACCAAACCAGATTTCCATCGTTTACCCTCGGAGTAAACGCCAAACCCGGACGCAGAAGTCTCTCCTGGACCAGCGGGGGCGTACTTATACCTTGTGAAAATAAAGCCTCAGAAATTTATAAAAAACTTTTTATCTCAGGATCTAAAGACGAGGTCAGAAATCAAATCCACAGGCTAAAGCTTGGCCAAAGCATCATGGATAGCCTAAGCGAACAATCTAAAAATATTTTAAAAAAGGTATCGATAAGAGATAGAGATAAATTAGATCAATATATGACTTCCGTGCGGGAGGTAGAGAAGAGATTACTCCAAGCCGAAGAGTGGGAAAAAAAACCAAAACCACAAACATCGGAACCATTACCAAAGGATCCCTCAAATCCAAATCAATATATGGAAAAAACTCGGCTCATGTATAAAATGGCGAAGCTAGCATTTGAGACAGATTCGACACGAAGCATTTCGCTACTATTAGACAGCACAAATTCACCTGCTATCAAAGTTGAAGGAACCAACATCACTGATGGTTATCACAATTTGTCTCACCATGGAAGAAATGAATCTAAATTATCCCAGTTGAAAGCCATTGATAATCTTCATATGACCCTTTTAAATGAATTTTTAACTGATTTGCATTCTACATCAGAGCAAGACTCCAACCTATTAGATCAATCGCTTGTTTTTTATGGAAGTAACCTGGGTGATGCTAACAAGCATACAACAGAGAATATGCCCGCCTTGATTGCCGGAGGACGACTCAAACATGCAGGCCATTTATCATTTGATAAAAACAATAATTACCCACTTACGAACCTTTTTGTCACAATGCTCCAAGCTATGGGTATCAATGAGGAAAAATTTGCAACATCTACAGGTGCAATGAAAGGATTGAGCATTGCTTAATCAGGCGACCCCATGGCCTAAAATTTCAACAGACATGGAGTAACCCATTGCCCCTTTTTTAAGGAGTGCACTTTTCCCGAAAGCTTTCTGGATATTTGCGATATTTAAGGTTTTATTAATGGGGCCTTGGGCAAGACAACGGCCTTTATTTAAAAATAATACATGGGTAAAAAATGGCCGAATTTCTTCAACGTGATGAGTGACAAATATAATTGGAGGAGCCAGTTTCTTTTCTGATAGACGGTTTAGAAATAATAAAAATTTTTCACGTGAAACTGGGTCTAATCCAGCACAGGGTTCGTCTAAAATCAAAACCGCTGGTTGAGCCATTAGGGCGCGCCCGATGAGTACTCTTTGACGCTCACCTTGACTGAGAACAGACCAAGGATTGTTTTCCAATCTTGATATTCCTAGTTTTTTAAGCAGAGAACGAGATGACTTAACGAGGTCGTCAGAAAGATTTTCAATTCGGCAATCGATTTGAGCTTCTTTTCCACCTGCAACAATTTCTATGGCAAGTTCTTCTTGAACCATAAGTTTCTGTAAGGAGGAGCCAACAAAACCGATTTTCTTTCGCATTTCTCTCCAATCGTAGTTTCCATACAATTCGCCCAGCACAAAAATATCCCCTTTGGTCGCCTGTAGGTATCCCGTTAGAGTGCTTAACAATGATGTCTTACCTGAACCGTTTGGACCAAGAACCACCCAATTCTCGCCTGGTAAAACGGACCAGTTGACATCCCTCAGAAGCCACCTCTCATCTCGCTGAATACTTAGACCGGAGATGGAAAGAACTGGCTTAAATTCCTCACCCATAGAAATAATTATATCGTTAGTAACGAGATTTTATTCATGATTAGAATCTAATTTTTCCTGGAAGATATTCATCAATCAAATCTTCGTAGTATGGTCGCAATTCTTTGAGATTTGGAGGATTATGGCTTTTTGTATAAAGATCGTAGGGATTGAATTTTCTCACCCACTCTAGCATCTCTCTATCCTTTTCATTTGTAAGATGTGTATAGGCATTTTCTTTATGCCATGGATAGAAGGAATGGTACCGGATCATATAAAGCGCCGGATCTGGTAGTTTAGAGTCTTTTACCACGTGGTATAAATACTCATCATGGCCCCACGACATGGTGACATTATCAAGGCCACAGCCTTTTTCGTAGATTCCGTAATCGCTCTGGTAGTCTTTGATATTGATGTCAGGGTTATGATCAAAAAACTGATGAAAGACAATAGATTCTGAAAACCGGCAACCGAGCGGATAGGTATCCCCGACGACGGCCCATTGTGGTTCGTCAAATAGGCACAGTATTTTCCCCAAGTCGTGGATCAATCCGGTGAGGACGAACCAGCGTGGATGACCATCAGCACGAATTTCCTCAGACGTTTGTAGAAGGTGGTCCAGTTGAGACAAGTCTGTGTCTGGGTCACTGTCATCAATCAATGTGTTCAAGAAATCCAAGGCTTCCCAGATTGTCATTTCCCGACGATTACGCTTTGTAAATTCCTCTCTTTTATCTCGAGAAAAAGCTAAAGTTTGGTAGGTATGATTGAGTTTATAAAACTCTTTTACCGTCGAACGAGCCTCTTTGTCGTAATCCCTGAATTCCTCCGATTTTTTGTTAGGGTCGGTTGCCTTGAAATTTTCTTGTGATTCATCCGGGTACCGCTCTTTTAAGTGATCTTCCCATTCATCAAGCGATTCAAGGGGGGCAGAATTGGGCTTGTTTGAGTTGTGCTCGACCATGAGAAAATTTCTCCAGAAATTATCTCTGGAGCAAGAAAATTCCACCTCTTTTTTACCTCTTTAATTTATGATATGATACCACCAACAAATGGGAAACATGGAGGAATTGAATTTACCAGATAAGATTATGGCTGAAGATCCCCCAGTCAGGCCGACACGGTTAGAAATTTCCCTGCCGCAAGTAGCACAAAACCTTCACGCCATTAGGCAGCGCGTCGGTCAAATAAAAGTAATGGGCGTGGTAAAAGCCAATGCGTATGGGCACGGCATTGTGGAGGTAGCTAAATATCTGGAAAAAAAATCTATCGACTACCTGGGAGTTGCGATTTTGGAGGAAGGCATTGCGCTGAGAAAATCGGGTATTTGCAGCCCAATTCTTGTGTTTGGTAGCCCGATTGCCGAACAAATCCCATATTTTCTAAAGTATAACCTCACTATCACTGCCCCGTCAGTCGAAAAACTGAACCTCATTAATCAAGCTGCAGAACAGCTCAATACAAAGGCTAAAGTCCACCTTAAAATAGATACAGGAATGGAGAGAATTGGGACTCATTGGTATTCTTCAGAGCAATTTTTAGAAGCTAGTGTGGGTTTTCCGTCCCTAGAGGTGACAGGTATCTATTCCCACTTCGCGAACGCAGATGTCAAAAGTGATTCTCTTAATGTTTTGCAAATCGAAAGATTTCTTGAAGCCCTTTCTTTTTATCCCAAGAAAGGGCTGCCGATGCCAATGCGACACATTGCGAATTCTGGGGCTATTTTACACTTTGAGGAAAGCTTCCTGGATATGGTTCGGCCTGGTATGCTTCTTTATGGACAGTATCCCAGCAATGAGTGTGAACAATCCATTTTGGTATCACCAGCTATGTCATGGAAAACATCGGTGAACTATTTTAAGGTTGTCGCCGCAGAATCGCCTGTCAGCTATGGAGCAACATGGCAAAGCGACAAGCCGATAAGAATGGTAACGATACCTGTGGGTTACGGGGATGGATTTCCTTTGTCATTTTCAAACAAAGCCGAAGTAATCATACGAGGACACAAATTTCAAGTCGCAGGAAAAGTGTGTATGGACCAAACAATGATCAACATTAAGGATGGTTCAGCATACAATGGAGATGAGGTCGTTCTCCTAGGGGATCAAAATGGGGAATCCATTTCTGTTTCAGATTTGGCGAATTGGGGAAACACAACACCTTATGAAATACTAGCCACTATGAACCAACGCTTACCAAGAGTATACATCAATAACTAAGAGAGCTTTCTTACATCGATCAAAGATAAATATTTTTCCAATGTCGCTTTTTGGATAACTCCCGAAACCTTGGTCTGAGTGTTGGCCATTCCACTGGCAGCTCCCAGTTTCAATGTTTCTTCAATGCTCTCTCCTGAAAGTATTCCAAAAACTAGACCAGCCATTGTGGCATCGCCACTCCCAATTGGATTTACAACTGAAAGAGATGGATGCTGAACAAGCCAAGCAATGTTTTTACAACAACATATCATCCCCCTCTCTCCAAGCGTCATCATGGATACAGATACCCCTTTCTCGATAGTTTTCTTTAATGTGGATACACAATCTGAAATCGAACTAAATCCTTTTCCCAAAGTCATCTCCCATTCAGTTTGATTAGCTTTGACCAAAAAAGCTCCAGATTGAATAGCGCTTTTTAGAAATTGCTTTTGGCAATCTACAAAGGCGTAACCACCACTATCCTGACAGGATTGGATCCAACGAGAATAAATGTCTTCGGAAGATCCAGGTGGTGGGCTGCCAGAGAGAACGAGCGAACTTTTCTCATGAAATCGAAGTCTAAGGCTTGCCTCTATTTCTTCAATGACTCTTTTGTCCAATTTCTTTGACTCCTCTACAAGCTCAGTGACCTGGCCTGAAGAAGTATCTATCAAAGTTTGGCATATTCTAGTTTCGAACGGTACGTTTACTTTACTTATCTCTGAATTAAAACTTTTCTCCAAATATGATAGGAATTTAGCTCCGTTGCTTCCACCAAAAGTTGTGATCAGATGAGCTGGGCAACCTAATTGTTGGAGGATATGAAAAACATTAGTACCTTTACCACTCGCCGACTCGAAGATTTCACCGGTTCGATTTACTTCTCCTATTTCCAACTTTGGCAATACCAAAGTGCGCTGTAGACAAGGAGTCACTCCAACAACAGTGACCGATTCTGATTGTTTGGTCTTCTTGTTTGATTCAAAAAGCATACTAAATCCATCCTCTTAACTTATACACAACGGTGCCTACGATCTCATGAACGGCATCATTAAGATAATTAAGTTGAGTTATATATGGAATAACCGTGGGATACTTACTTCCGGTTGGAGAGCTTTTGTAAACTCTAAAATCACAGGCAATGGGCTCAACGTCGATTCCCATTTTCCTGAGCAGTCTCAGACTCCTATCCATATGAGATGCAGAGGTGACCAAATACCAACGACTATCTTCAAATTTTTTTTGATTTGAAATTTCGATAACGGCATCCGCTTCGTCTTTCGTGCTCTGGCACGGCGGCATTAATAGAATTTTTTCATTGTCCAGGTCGAGGTGATCCATCCAACTTTGCCACGATTTCCTGAATTGGTCATAATGAGGGAAAAGGTTTGGAGAGTAATCACTCGTGACTAAGTATTCTGCCTTTCCTTTTTGGAGAGCAAGAATACCCGTCATCAACCGATCTGAGGCATGACCAAAATCGAGACCGGTTAGGCTTTGTGCAGATGGTTTCGCCCCACCTCCTAAGACTATAATTCCGGTTCTAGGCTGGAGTTGCTCCACGTATTCTGCCCCAGCTTTATCACCCCATTTTTTCTCCAAAGATTTTAATATCGCATCGCTAAATGGCCCAAAACCAGAGAGCCAAACAAAAAAGGTGACCAATGAAGAATATAATATGTGCCATTTATCTTTTCTTTTGATAGCGAAAAATAAATGCCCAAGCGATAAAAGCCAAATAAAGCCAAGCGGATGTCCGAGTAGCGAAAGACTATTTTGCACAGCAGTCAAAAAATTACTCATATAAAATACATTTATCATCAAGAAATAATTAATGACATGAGTTTCTCAGCAATTGAGTGACTTAAAATTGACGAATTGGTTGTGAAACAAAGAACACCAATAACAAAACAATAAATACCTAAGAACAGTGAAAAAAGATGTTGGATTTTTCCAATTTAATACACTCTCGCAGACGTCAAAAATTACCTAAAAAAGAAATCTTTTTTAACAAGTGCAAAGGAATCTGGAATAAAGTAAATCAAATAAGGTGGCTACTATACCTATTAAAATCTCAGCAAATTATACAAAGCTCGCCTTGTCTCAGAGCCCACTTTAAAAACGGTTTTGGCATCTCGGTTTAGATGAATTACGGCAGGTAAAAATGATGATTATCAAAAATCAAACTCCCCTACGGCATCTGTAAAACTCAAAGATGAATCGCTAAACCTTTGGACTAGAGAGAAGCTGGTTACTTCAAATGCCAATGAAGAATTTTCAAAGCATATAGAGTCTAAGGTTCAGGTATCGGGACAAAATTTCAGTATTGCTTATGGAAAAGCCTCGAGGTCATAGATGCTTCAGATCCAAGGTTTTTTACCCCTCTGAAGCCATTAATTTGTTTAAAGAGTTACAAATCTTATGTTATTCACGTATTTTTACGAATCTTACGCAGACAGGGTTGGGTATATGGATTGGTTCTCCAAAAGCTGTGAGTTTTCCAGACTTTGAATCGACCTTAAAAAGAGTGATCGTGTTTGAGTTTTGATTTGCCGCAAGAAGCCAATTACCTGTTGGATCTAAATTAAAGTTTCTAGGAGTTTTGCCCCCAGTTTTTATGACTTGAACCCGATTTAGTTTACCTTTTTTAGATGTCTCGAAAACAGCAATACTGTCATGTCCTCGATTTGAAGAGTATGAGAATTTTCCATTCGGATGAAAGACAACCTCAGCTGTAGAATTATTTTTTTTATAATCAGTTGGAAGCGTTTTCAGTTTATCTTGGAAAGCTAGCGTGCCCTTTTTTTTATTATATTGGTAACTCGAGAGCTCGGATGACATTTCGTTCAAAACGAGAACCTGGTCAGATGTGGGATTGAATGCGAAATGCCTCGGACCAGACCCTGGCCTGACAGGAATTTTTGAGGGGTGGTGGTCTCCTATTGTGCCATCGACTGGGTTAAACGAATGGACCCATATACAGTCTACTCCGAGGTCGGCACTCATCAAAAATTTCCCACCAGGCGCCAAATGAATAGAATGTCCATGTGGACTTTTTTGTCGGGTTCTATGAATACTTCCACCTGTATGTTGAACAAAACCAGTCAGTGAGCCGAGATTTCTTGATCCCTTAATAGCATAGGCACCAATGCTGCCACCCGTGTAGTTAGCAAAAAAAACATACGTTCCTTTTGGATGCACCTCCAGATGACATGGATGAGCACCGTAAGTTGGCTTTGCGGCAACAAACTCTAAATCTCCGGTTTTTCGATCCAATTGATACGAAGCAATGCCTCCCGAATTTTCGACACCATCCCAGTTGGAATCTTCTAAGACGGCAAAGAGTGAATCTGATGATGGGTGAATTGCTAGAAAAGAAGGATTAGAAGCCTTTGCAGCTAAATTAACATCACTGAAGCTACCCGTATCAGAATTGAATCTAAAATTATAAATCCCCTCACTCTCCCCTTTTGTGTATGTTCCAACATACACGTGATAATCGTCAGCATTCCCCGCAGAAATAGATGATAATAAGATACACATGGATATGAGTAGTAATGGGAAATTAAATATCTTAGTCATAGTTGTATTTTAGGGATCTCACTAATTTATGGCCATTAAATAAATAACAACTCATTGTTTCACATTAGATGGAATTTTAGATATAGATATCTCTTAAGGTGGACATTGATAAAGCACAAGAGCTTCTAAAAAAAGTAAAAGATCAATCTCTGGGAATCGAACAGGCATTGGACTATTTCCGTCAATCTCCTGTCGAGGATATTGGATTTGCTAACTTAGATACCCACAGAGGGCTCAGGCAAGGATTTCCTGAAGTTGTCTTTGGATTAGGTAAAACGCCAGAACAAATTACCGGGATTTGTGCAAAATTAGTGGAAAAGGAATCAAAATGGCTCGTAACTAGAATTAACTCACAATCGGCGGCAAAGGTCATGCAAGAGATTCCAAAGGCTACCTACCACCCAGATGCTTCGTGCCTCTCCTACGGTATGCCTGATAAGCCACAATACCCTGGATTTATAGGGATCATCACGGCTGGAACGAGTGATATCTCTGTTGCCAATGAGGCTTCTTTGACTGCCCAAATGATGGGCCATGAAACGCAAGTCCAACATGACCTGGGCGTGGCAGGAATTCATCGAATTCTTTCTCGACAGGACTGGATCCAGAAAGCTCATGTCTTAATTGTAGTCGCTGGTATGGAAGGGGCATTGCCTAGCGTGGTCGCAGGGCTCACAGATTCACCAGTTATTGCCGTCCCCACATCAGTTGGCTATGGCACAAATTTTAATGGTGTCACTGCGTTATTAGGAATGCTAAACAGTTGCGGCTCAGGAGTTATGGTTGTCAACGTGGATAACGGTTTTGGGGCAGGATTTGCAGCCTCACAAATAAACAAATTATCAAAACAATCATGAAAAATATTCTATTTCTGGATATCTTTAGTGGGATTAGTGGCGACATGTTCATTGGGGCTATGTTAGATCTCGGGGTCGAGTTTTCTTGGCTTGAGTCTGAACTCTCCAAACTTGAACTAAGCGGCTATTCCCTTTCAGCAGAAAGAAAAGATAAATCAAATATATTTGGATATAAATTTGATGTTCACTTAAGCCCGCTTCCCAAAAAAGAAAACACCGTATCGAGTGGAGAGAGGTCTGAAAATACAACAGAACAGCATTCTCACAGTCACAGTCACAGTCACAGCCATGGTCACAGTCACTCCCTTTCTGGGGGGCATTTAGATCATGGCAGAAACTTCTCTGTCATCAGAGACCTCATTGCTAACACCCCGTATTCTGATTGGGTTAAATCTAGAGCAATATCTATTTTTCAGCGCGTGGCGGATGCTGAGGGCAAGGTGCACGGTATGCCTGCTGACATGGTTCACTTCCATGAGGTTGGAGCTATTGATTCCATAGTTGACATTGTTGGAGCTTGTCTTTGCTTGGAGAAATTGGGATACCCGGACGTCTACTGTGGACCGGTTATCGAAGGCCATGGTTGGGTGAATTGCGCTCACGGCAGGTTCCCGATACCTACGGCTGCAACCTTAGAAATACTCAGTGCTAGAGGTGTAGCCTTGGAACAATGTGAAGAACCTAACGAATTGGTCACACCAACAGGTGCCGCATTGATTTGTGAGTTCGCCAAATCCTTTGACCGTATTAAGGGGATTTCGACTCACCGAATAGGGTATGGCTTGGGAACGAGGGATAATGTCACAAGGCCCAATGTCTTGCGTGCCTGTTTTGGGGAAAAATCTGATCACATAGCACAGGAGAAAAAATGGGAGGAAGACGAAATCTATGTTTTAGAAACAAATATTGATGATAGCACTCCTGAAATGTTGGGAGATTTTTACAATAAGGCCTTAGCTCTTGGAGCTCTCGACGTTTCCATTTCGAACACCACAATGAAAAAAAACCGCCCTGGTTTTCAATTACAAATCCTTGTCGATGAGGCCAATAGAGATACTTTGGCAGAAGCAATTTTTGCAAACACAACAGCCATTGGCATGAGAGTAACCAAATGCTCACGGTTTATTCTTAAAAGGAGTCACGAGGTCATGGATACACCTTTTGGAGAATTAAAAATAAAAAAGACGTATCTCGGATCCAAAGTGTTACAAGTAGCTCCAGAATACGAATCTGCCAGAAAACTGGCCGATGCTAATCAAGTTCCTATTAGGAAGATCTATGCCATTTGTAGTGAGAAAATGGGAAAAAAAATGGATTAAAAGTTCAAGAAAGGACAGCTTTCAGCGCAGCCTCAAGCTTTGTGAGTTCTGTTTCAAGATTATTCAAGCCAGGAGACCATTTGTCTTTTTTCAAATTCCTTGCATCTTTTTCTAATGACAAGGCAATTTCAAAGAGATTTTTTGCTGCGAAATTGCCGACAGAACCTTTAAGAGCATGAGCAGCGTTGGTGAGGTTCTCTCCATCATCATTTGCAATAGCAGTCCTAATTTCATTCACTTGGTTTGGGTAATCACCAAGAAATATTTCGATCATGTCTTCTAATAGCTCACGATCACCCTCCATGCGCCCCAGGGCAGCATCTAAATCAAATACGTCTTTATCCACTATTTTATTCTTTGAATTTTATTTCAATTTATTTGGACTTAATACCCATTCTCAAATTTAGAATCCACCTATACCGTCTTCGTAAGTTATATGGCTTTTTATGAATTTCGCAAGCATCTTAAATTGAATAGAATGATTTCTTGTTACCCTTTTTGTTGAAATATTGTATTCACAATTAATTTACCTCAGTATTCGGTTTATGAGTCAAAATAAAATTGGAATAATTGGTGGATCCGGACTGTATGAAATGGAAGGCTTTGTGAACACCCATTGGGTTGATGTTGACACTCCATTTGGAAAACCATCAGATTCATTTCTGACCGGGGAGCTAGCCGGCAGGGAGGTCGTTTTTTTACCTCGACATGGCAGAGGGCATAAAATATTGCCTGGTGAACTTAACCACAGAGCCAATATTTGGGGCATGAAAAGCTTAGGAGTGAGCTGGATTATTTCAGCATCTGCGGTTGGCTCCCTCAAGGAGGAGTATGCTCCAACTGATATGGTAATGGTAGATCAATTTTTTGATCGAACGAGACAATCGCCAAACCACACATTCTTTGGTAAAGGAATCGTAGCTCATATTGCATTTGCTTTCCCTATCGCCGAAGAACTTAGAGTCATTCTTTTTGAAACGGCAAAAGGACTAGGTGTAACGGCTCATGACGGCGGAACATATGTTAATATGGAAGGACCAGCTTTTAGTACGTTGGCAGAATCTGAAGCCAATAGACAATTGGGTTTCGACGTCATCGGAATGACAAACCTGGGCGAAGCAAAGTGCGCACGAGAGGCAGAGATAGCGTATGCAACAATGGCCATGGTCACAGACTATGATTGTTGGAAACAAGATGAAGACCCCGTTGAGGTTGAAATGGTCGTCGCCAACCTCAAAAGGAATGCGACTAATGCACAGTCGATAATCAAATTGGCTATCGAAAAAATCCCCAATGAACCCGATTGGGAGAGTCACAATGCTTTAAAGAATGCAGTAATGACACCTAAAGATCTTTGGCCTGAGAATACCATAAAAAAACTGAACCCTATTATATCAAAATATCTTTAAAACGTATTATTTCATCTAAGGATGGATTTGATGATTGGAACTAAAACTTTTTCAACTTCAGGAGATACTCGCGATGCCCCAGGACTAGCTTCATACCCGCCCTGTGAATAATGTATCTCACGACAAATATAACCAGGGCCATAGTCACCATAGGCGACCATACAAACAAAAGAATCAGGCTTCATTTGCTGAGCCTCAAGCTGGTACTCCACGACTGCCTCACCTGGGAGGAACAAAAGATCAACTCCAGCTATTCTAAGTCTTGATAATGTGGCATTGTTTTGTCCCTGGTCCGAACGTCTGACCCAAGCAAGATGAGCTGCTGCAACTTTTTTCTGTGTATCAGTTGCAGAAGGGTTGCTTAAGATCGCTTTTAATTGAGAATCGATAAGGAATCCTGAGACTGGTAATTTAAAATCGAGTGATTTCCATTCGAAATTTCCAGATGAGATTGAAACTTTTTCAGTCTTATCCCAAGCTTTTTTCATTCCATCAGCTAACTTAGTTGCGAGCAAAATCCTATTTTCAGGATTTCCATCGTTCCATTTACCCGCTCCGATATTGCCACCAGCACCTGTGAAGTGAATATGTCGTATTCCGGCTGTCTGTGTTTCCCTGAATTCCCTGGCCATTCCTGGAAAATCGGGGTTTGCGCCCCCTCTGCGATAGTAGCTTTGAGGATGTGTAGCGTAGAAAGACAAAACCACTATCGGGGTAGTATTGTTCCAGAAGCTGACAAGTCTGACACTAGGGTCTATAATGCCAACCGGCTCTGCACGTAATTTGGGGTCAGTTGTAGCAGTATATCGAGTTGCCCTTACTCTGCCGTCATCACCTAGAATTCTTCTATTCGAGGCCACTTCTTTAACATCAGCCTTTCCTGTTCCAATATGGGTTACTTGAGTGTATGACTGGCATGCTTTCTGAACTGCCTGCGCACAATCAGATATAGCTTTTCTACAAAATACCGGGTCCATAAATGTTTTATGAGCACCGTAATTAAAAAGAATTTTGTAGGTGGTAAAATCACAAACGGGAGCATCGTGTTGATGATTTGTGTGAACAGCAACTCTAGATGCAGTTGTGCCAGCTGCCTCGGCAAGCGCCTCTTTCCATTCGTCTTGCCCCTCATTTCCTATTCCAATCCAATCGACAGCACACAAAACGATGGGCAAGCCACCATTCTCATTACTGGATTTCAAAACTATCCCTCTGGCACTTAGCGGCTTATCTTTCCATGTATTTTGGATGTACGCCAAAGGACTTCCTATGGGTGGCGTAACATCAACTTCAAAGGTTGTCAGTAAAACACCAGATGAAGCAGGTTCATTAATTTTACTTTTGAAACCTTCATCTGCGGAAGCAACAAAAGCAAAAACACATACCAAGACTAATAGGAGTTGTACTTTAAATTTCATTAAATTCCCTCAATAAATTTTAATATTTTATTTATTATCTTATCAGAGTAAAACTCGCCCCCCCCGTGAGCTCCGCCGTGAATGATTTCTAAATCTACCTTCAAATGTTTTTCCTTATATTTTCCAAATAACTCAAGCGATTGGTTAACAGGCATTTGATTGTCTTGATCACCATGTATGAGCAACAAAGGAGGATCGCCATGATCAATATGAAAAACCGGGCTCGCTAATTCAGCTTCTACCTTTTTTTTATCGGGCTGGCCGCCTAAAAGTAATTCAAGCGCAGGACCCCTCACTCTGAGGCCGTGCGGGGTGGACTGAGATAAGATTGTGGTTAGATTGGAGGCCCCATAAAAACTGACAATACCTTGGACAGATGAAGACAAATTACCATTTCCTCCAATTTCACCCTCAAGGCCTTTGTGATTATTTGTGACGCCAACTAACGAAGCCAAATGTCCGCCCGCTGAGGATCCGATAATCACAACTTTTTCCACAAAAATATTTAGTTGTTTCCCATGAGCCCGCAAAAACCTAATAGCCCCTTTAATGTCGTGGATATTTTGTGGAAATGAAGCCTGTGGTGTTAGACTGTAATCAACGCTTGCTATGGGGTAACCGTGATCCAACAATCCTTTTATTGGCAGGCTTTTCCTGCTACCACTGCGCCACGCCCCCCCATGCACATAGACGACAACTGCGTTTTTCAGCGATTTTTTTGGTAAGTATAGGTCGAGCTGCAATGGGCGCCCGTCCAACTCAGAATACTGAAGTGTTTTCATCTGCACTGCCTCCAATAAAGAACACGAAAAAAAATGAAGAAGTAAAACAATTTGAAGAATTTTTTTCATTGATTACTCGGTAGTTGTTGAATTTTGGTCTATGCCGGCAACTATTTCGAGAATATTTTCTTTTAATAAATCGGATGGCTGTATCAAAGCGACCTCAACAAGTGACATTCGAGCAAAGTTTATACCTGTGATATATTGTGCCAATGGTTCCCCATTTCCCCTTGCTTCCCGCAAGGCTGTTTGTAGCGGAGATTGTGGAATGGTCTCGCCCTTTACATCAGAAAAAGATTTGAATACCCCCTTGATGTAGTCCTCAAATTGTATCTCCGAAATTTTTAACAGGATCGGGCGGTTCATTGGATCGTCAATAACTCCCGTATTAGAGGTCTTCCATGGATACCATTTATCACCTTTGGTCATATCCCATGTCCTCTCACCGTAGAAAACCAGACTCGGTTCTCTGAAACCTACGGCAATAGGTTCAATCACTTTGGGGACTTCATCAATGAGAAGGCCAATCTTTCTAGATAAACCCCATTCTTTACTATGCCATCCAGCATACGTCATCGCACTAGCCAGAAATAATGAGGCAATAAAAATGTGTGTGATACTTTTTCCGCGTCTACCAAGTCTCCATATAAATGCTAGACTTACTAAGGTTACTCCAATAGCGATTAGATAACCGGAGAATAAAAACTTCCCTTCGGTGACAAAAGGCAACGCTGGGTCACCTTGTATACCAAAAATTAAGAACCCGCCGAAAAAAACAGAAATAAAACCTATGATAATGAAAAACCAATCATATAAATTTTGAAAAAACTGCCACTTTTGTTTTCCGTCCCCACTGAACCCAAGAATCATTAATGCTGGAAAAGCTGGCAATGTGTAGTGAATGAGCTGAGTAGCATAGAAAGAAAAAACTAAAAATGGGCCCATAGTCCAGCTCAGTAAAAAAGCGTCCATTTCATTTCTTCTTTTAAGGGAACTCCAAAGCCCAAACAAAATGAATGGAGCTAATGGAAATAGGCTTATTAGCGAAGTTGGAATGTAAAATCCAGGAACAATAATTCGTTCATTGAAAGATTTAAACCCGCGATCGATCACATGCGTCCCCATTCCTTTATCCCAGTAAGCTCCGTCAGTCATTATTAATGCAGGGATACCCCAAGCGGCTATTATGGCTAAAGTGATAAAAAAGCCCGGAAAAACCTGTAATACTTTGTAATTGAATTTTTTCCGAAATAGAAACCTGTAAAATAAGAGTGTCATTATTGGAAAAATGATTGCTATGGGTCCTTTGGCCAGAAATCCAAAGCCCATCGAAGCATACAAAATCCAAAATAATTTATCGTACCGAACCTTATTATTTAGATCCAATTTTCTCCATATTGCCCAATGGGTCACCACGAGCATCAAAATCATGGGCATATCGGCAAGCGCTAATCGGCCCTGCATCAGATTTTGCAAGCAGATGGACCACCCGAATACCGCGCCTATCCCGACCGCTAGTCCAAAGGATTTTTCTGCCCAAAGGAATATGATGATTCCAACAAAAACACTGCTAATAACCGAGTGAAGCCGAGCCCCGAACTCGTTTTGCCCAAATATGAAGTAATTAACAGCCATCCACCAGTATGTCAGTGGAGGTTTGTCGAACCTATATTCACCATTGAAATACGGAACAATGGGGTCTGCTTTTTCCATCATTTCGACTGTTGCTCTGGAAAACCTAGGTTCGTCTCGGTCGAGGAGCGGGAGTTCAATAATACCTGGAACCAAAATCCAAAGCATCCATAAGATTATGAACAGAATAATTTTCCGCCTGGGTAGTTCTTGTAATTTTTCTAGATTCATTCAGTTAGAAGGTTGAAAGAATACTCAATGATTCAGACATTTCCAGCTCGGAAATATTGCGAAATATGCTCATAGCTGAGTGTTTTGAAACGAAGTATTTAATGTATAATTTATTTCTTTCACCGTATTCATTTTGGAATTAATGTTTGACCACCATGAATCGTTTATTTCTGATTTTATTTTTAATCATTAACTTCACGCTTTTTTACAACGTCCCGCGAAGCAATGCGCAAAACAAAGTTGATCGCCTCATACTCATATCTTTGGACGGTGTTAGAACTCAGGAATTATTCCAAGGATTGGATGTCGATCTTTTGATGAAAAAGAATCAAGGTAAAAAAAAGGAAGATCTTCCACTTTATCAAAAATATTTTGGAAATAAGCCAAAGGAAAGCAGGGAAAAACTAATGCCTTTTTTCTGGAAGGAATGGATACCTAATCATGGGGTTGTTATTGGAAACCGCCATTCTGATTCAAATAACACCATGAAACTTCTTAACCGCCGAAGATTCTCTTTTCCTGGGTATAATGAAATACTGTCAGGAACGGCCGATGACAAAAGAATCAATAGTAATAGTAAAATTCAAAACCCGAATTCTACAGTACTCGATTTTTTGAAAACCAAATGGAATCTTACAGAAAACCAAATTGCCTGTTTTGCTTCGTGGGATGTTTTCCCTTATATCGTCTCATCCGAATTTGGCTCTATTTATACCAATGCAGGATTTGCAGATTATCCATTTGGGACAAGCGAAAAGATCAAAACGCTCAATGCGGCACAGTTTGAGCAACCCACTCCTTGGGATTCTGTTAGACACGATTACACGACCTTTAGCTTTGCCTTGGATTTTATGAAAAGGAACAAGCCAAAAGTAATGTATCTGAGTTTAGGCGAAACTGACGACTGGGCCCATAATGATAGATATGATCGCGTTTTAGAGACGCTGAATAGAACCGACAATTATTTCAAAGTTCTTTGGAATTATTTACAAAGCGAAGAATTTTATAAAGATAGAACAGGTGTTATAATTTGTACGGATCACGGTAGAGGTGATAATATTTTCAACTGGATGTCGCATAATGATAAACTACCTGGTGCAGAATATGTCTGGATGGCAGTTATTAGTCCTAATGTAGAACAAAGAGGTGAATGGCGACCCTCAAACTCAAACACTATTTCCCAGAGTCAAATAGCATCCACTCTCTGTGCACTGGCAGGGTTGAACTACCTTGAATTCAAACCCAAAGCAGGAGAACCAATTTCTGAAATCATAAAAAATTGAGTCACATACACTTCTACTGAATTTTACGAATACGGAAGAAGTGTGAGTCGGATTTAGGTGAGAATAGAAAAAATAGTTCTCCTGGAATTTCCTCAGCTTCTTTTCTTGCAGATTCGACCCACTCTGTTTCTTGACCGAGCAGTGTATATGATTCCTCGAGGACGTAAAAGTGACCTGGTTGAGAGTTAAATCGAATGGCTAACACTCCAGCCCCTTGACTGGAATACTGAATTTTTAAAATGAGTCTCTCGTTTTCGATATAGGGATTAGAATTATCGTTGAATTCCTGAAGATTTAAAATCCCATCATCGTCATAATCCAATAAAGCATCCAAAGGATTCCACGGATTAAGATCGAACTCATTTTCCCAGTAGTCAGGCATTCCATCTTTGTCGGAGTCACCATGAGATATTGATAAGGTATTTGAAAAACCTGGTGTGGCGATCAATTCTCTTATCGTATCGTCTCCATCGGGGTAACGCCCGAAAACAACTTCATTTTGCGTCGGGAGAACAACAACCTCATCCATAAGTTTTTCAGATGAAGAATAAAGTCGCAAAAGTTCACCATCGCCATCTATCTGGAAATCGAGACTCCAAGGCACTTTGCTGTTAGATCGGTCCGTGAAAAAACGAGCCCATCCATTGGCTGCTACAAAACTCCCTTGAGGAAATCGCTTGAATGAGTCTTGGTAAATATGTGGCGTGTCCGAAATAAGGGTACGCGTTAAATCAGCCGGTTTGTTTGAACCGTTATATATTTCAACCCAATCTTTTTGATGTTGATGGCTAGCTCGCCACTCGTTAATCATAATATTAGAAGACGAAACGTGCATTGTACTGGAATTAGTTTCCCCTGGTGTTGGCTCTTCCAACAGTTTATAGACCTGCCCGGGTTCAACAGATTTACCTATGATTTGGCTTCCATAGAGAATGGAATCCACGATGTTACCTTCAGGATTAATCAACTGAAAATATCCTCCCTCATGAGACATCATCAGGCCCGAATTTAAAAAACCCAAATCTATTAGCCCGGTAGATTCAGTCGGGTCCATACCTATGAGAAGGAATTCACCAGATTGGATTGAAGATTCCTCAGGGAAAACCCATTCAAGCTCATTATGTGGATCTAAAATCCTATAGTCTTTTAGATCCAAATCCTCTGAATCTGAATTGTAGATTTCTATCCAAGAATTAAAGGGGTGATTTGTATGGGCTTCTTGCCAAGCCATGAATTCAGAAATTTTCAAGGTCTCATTAGCTGCGTCCGCATTGGAATACCCTCGCGTAAATTTATTGCCAAAAGTTTTTCGGCTATTAGATCCGTCTGGAAGATAGCCAAAAGAATAGTCTTCTCTAGTTGAAGAAATTCGGAAGTCATCGATTCTTTCTCCGTTACGGGTTTCTAGAAAAATTCGATCGCCTCTTTGAAGAAGCGGAGAAGGCAATTCACCAAAGCCGAATTCTTGTTCAAATTCGAAAACAAGAAACTCGTTTATCCCGAGAAAAGATGGTCTACGAACCTGGTGAGCCCAATTATTTCCGCGAAAAATAAGCCCAGTCAACTCAATCGGAGTGGGACTTTCCACCTGGGTCACCTCGACCCAAGGTTTATTCGTCCCACTCGGAAAAATAAGCCACTCATTAAATCTGATGTCTTTAGGGTCCCCGAGCTCAACTCCCCTGTTTTCTTTTTGAACAGTAGGGATACCGAGACGAAAACCCGATCCAAACCTAGACAGCGAAAACCCGCTGGGCATAAAACCAAATTCAATACCATCCTCCCTATTACCGTCGGGATTATACAAGTAAAGAGACTCACCATCCCGATTTAAGGAAAAAGGTGCCATCAGCTTGCTGGTGGATTCAGGTATCACCCCCCCTAGACCGACTGCAATAAATTGGCCGGGATTTATTTCCACACCATCAGGAAATATCCATTTATCATTTTCCAAAGGGTCATCACTCAATCCCCATCCAGAAAGGCTCACTATTTCTGATGAATTATTTACAAGTTCTACCCAATCAGCTGATCCTTCCCCATCATTCTCACCGTTCTGTTTAGGGAAAGGAACTATTTCGTTAATAAGAACAGAGCCTTGTCCTAATGTGGGCCTAAACTCTCCCGGTGAGCCACCAATAGAATTCGACGCAGACCACCAAGAAGCAGCGTTAGGCGGCGCTGATGAGCTTATCAATTCAATAGAGTAGCCACCTCCATCAGCCTGAACCGGCCACGCTCCTTGATCATTATATTTGATCTCATCGACCAAATTGCCGTTTGAATCAAAGAGGCGAAGTGTTTCTCCTTTATTACTTAAGGACCCTTCGAATTCGCCTGAAATATTTGTTGATGGATACAGTTCTTTAAACACTTTTTGTTTTCCAGACGCAATGAGAACTATGGAATCGCCGGGTCCAATCTTGGTATCATTTGGGAAGGTGAAACCCGCACCTTGAAGCTTCCATTGCCCAATATCTATTTGCTGGTTTCCAAAATTGGTAATCTCAACCCATTCCGGATTTGTATCAACCACTGGATGGTACATAATTTCCGAAATCCGAATTTTGTATAAATTATCTACAACTTGGTATTGATATTCTGATAAAGGGGACCATTTACCATCTTCTTTGGCTCTTGCCTTCACTACAGATGTTTCAAATATTTTTATTGGACCAGAATAAATCTCCGATGAAGGATTAACCTCCCCAAAGCCAGCAAAATCCGTTGTTAAAATTAATCTAGGAGAGAAAAGAAGGTCAGAGCTTGTTTTACTTATGTTGGCGACTTGAGCGGTTAACAAATTCTGCCCTGGAACTAATAGTGATTTAAACTCAGAAATATCAAATGGACTAAAGGCAACAGCGCGACTGTCAGAATTTGAAAATGAAGCAGATGAATCCCATGTCAGTTCTTCATCCATACCAGCCGAGCAAACCTTTACCCCATTAATAAACGCTGTAAACCCGTCCTCGAATCGAGCCTCTAAAACAAGCCTTTCAAAGCCATCGGTTTCAAATGGATCGTATTCAAAAGGGATCCGAACATAAAAACTTGTGTACTTGTTTCGCATCAAGGTCTCGAGATCTGTTTGGATGTAGGAATCGTATGTCGTCTGACTATCGTAACCTATACCGCCGGCACCACTAATCCAGTTACTATCATCAAATGGTTCATCACCGCCCCTCCATTTTCTGGGATTATTATTCTCACTGGGTACGAAAATTTTCTTCCTTTCTTTTTCTGCTAGTAATTCTATGAACTTTGCATTGTCCAAGGGCGAAACTCGCGGATCGGACCCGTCGGTTGTGTAAAATATTTGAGAAGAATTTTTCGCAGATAATTCAATGCTGTCTCCGCGGCTGATGATCCCACTCTGTTTGCTTGAGCGCGGGGCTTTCCCTGGATCGAAAAGCTTTGCGTTTTTTAGATGGGTTTCAACTATTCTTGGCCTTGCCGTCGCCCATTGAGAAGATACTTTAGTTTGCATATTATTAATGACAGGATTCATTAATTGGAACATATCCAAATATCTTTCTCTTACATGGCCTCTGGTTAATACCCCGTCACCGTATAGATGCTTTTGGACCCTATCCCCGAATCGAATTCGAAATTCCTCACTCTCCTTTAGCGACTGAAATATTGTAGTAATCTCGCTATCTCTTGCTAGCTCAGTAGTGATGGTATTGGTATTAAGTGATCTGTTTAAATTGCCGAAGGCCCACTCGGCGTCCCAAACTAAAAACCTCCATTTGGCGCCTGGTATTCTCGGGCGTGCAGCACGCCAATTATTATGAGGCCAATCACCAGTTCCTGCGTAAATATTTAAGAAAAGATAATCAATGAAACTGTCGACATCTAGTTTTTCAGACAAATCAATGAAATTTTTAATTACGGTTTGATCTTTTCTTGCAGCAGAGAGAAGTCGATTCCACTCACGTCTATCGCCTTCCCGCGTTTCATTAAATTGCGCTATGACATCCCAATCCTGGTCCTCAGTTCCCGCGTAAGAATTTAAAAAATCTTCATCAATTCTTTCTGTTGGATTATAGTAACCTTCGTAATTACCATTAATAAAGAGGTGAGCAAAAGTCCCGTGTGCCGCGACATAACCCATATCTGAGTGGAGCCTTCTTGCGAGTTCATCAACGACAAATGGATTGATGTAGTCATTCATCCCAGCACGCAAGGAAATGACGTCGAATTCATCTACTTGCGTATCAGGAAACAACTTATAATTAAGCTTTCCTGGACCATAGTCAGATCTGAAGTAAAGTCTGAAGGAGTATTTTCCAAACCGACCAGGGTCATTTGGATTGTAACGAGACCGCACGTAATCTCCACCCTGTACTCGCAGGCCACAGTCAACTTGAAATGGATCTGATCCATCAGGAAATATCCATTCGACCGAGCAAGGCCTCTCCCACTCAATTCCCCTTTTATTAGTATTCCTCGGATTAGTTTCCATTATCCCAGTTTTTCCCCACAAATTATTTCTATCTGTGGTTATACTAATAACGGGTATGTCCATGAAGGATCTACTGCTCTCTTTTATAAAAGTATGCGTCACTACATTTGAGGGTAACGCTCCATTCTTTATAACCAGTGCTCTAACAGTGACAGTCCTGCTTATGTTTATCGGAGTGGTATATACCTTTCCTCTGCGAGTTGTCGGCATGGAACCATCAGTCGTATACCTTATTCTAGTATCTGCCTCTGGTGACCTTGAAGAACTCAAAACTAATTTGAATGGATCTTTAAAATAGCCTCTCTCAACTGAAAAGTGAGGTTCTTGAGAAATTTCTGATGTCACTGAAGTCGAATTTCGGGATCCAGGAGTTGGGTTTGAAAAGTACCCCCATTGTTTCCCATCACGTGACAGCCCATAACTGTAATCTACCCTTTGGGATGGAAATTTTCCATTTTCGCCAATCTGAGAAATTAATGGCCTAGGGGCCCCAGGACCATAAAGAGCTAGGTATTCACCGCGTATACCCAATTTAAAATTGGTATGGAGGGTTTCCCCTTTTCTATCAAGGCCAGAAGCAAAAACAACTAATCTGCCGTTGGGACGTATTTCGAGGCTGGGAAAAACCCATTTCCCTGGCTGTCGTTTATTATCCGAGATAGACCAGCCATCTATATTAATGACTGAATCCCCCGTATTCCAAAGCTCAATCCAATCTTGAGCTTGATTGTTCTCGTCCACCTCTCCATCCGGGTTGACGGCCTGAATTTCGGAGATGATGATAGATTCCGGTTCTATTGCTTCAACCAATTCCACCTTCCAAGTTTCTCCAGGAAACAGATTCGGTTTGATTGCTCTATCGAGTATTTCTGATTCTGATTTAATTTCGAGGATGTGATTTCCTGGTTCAATAGGGTTAATATAAAATTTGTATGGACCCGCAAATTCTCCTTCTACTTCGATTGCGGGTTGACCATTTACTGTTAAATCTGAAGCATTTACCCCATGCACTGGTTCGGAGAAAACGACTTCAATAAATTCCATACTTGAAACCTGACTCCCGTCAGAAGGGTTTTTGGAAATTATAGTGGGAGGCGACGATTCAGACTTAACCTGAATATTTACTTTTTCTGTCATTACTTTTCCAAAAGGATTGGACACAACACAATAGAGCTCACTCCCATCCCATTCAGGTCTCGCTTCGAAAAAAGAGATCGTTGCTTCTTTAAAATCTTCCAGAGGATTGCCATTATAGAACCATTGGTAGCTCAAAGGGGCTGAACCGGTGACGACAACGCGCGCTTTGAAATTTTGATTCTCCTCAACAATGATGTTTTCTGGCTGTTGAATAACCGTGGGGCCTGTGACTTGACTAGGATCCGACCGTAAATATTCACCCTTGATCGGCCGCATGGAAGTGCCATCAGGCAAGTCCCAACCGACCGACAAATGGTCACCGCCAGTCTCTTCTACCTGTATGGCCTCAATATAATAAGGACGCCCAGCCTCTAAATAGAAGGGATCAGATTTTTGAGATCGAGACCTGTTCCACTGGCGAAAGTTTGTCCAAATAGAAACAGAGGCAATCTTTTCAACAGAGGAAGGAGACGCATTTGGACTCAACCAAAGTTCTCCAAAATTATCTGCGCTTATCCAAAAAGTGTAGTCACCCGATTGAGGAGGGACTATGTATCCGGAGACCTTAGCCCCGTATTTGTCGCCCGAATTTTGAGGCACCTCAAAAAGCGTTAATAACTCCGTTCTCGTTGGAGAAGAAGGATATCTTATATCAGATTTTAATGCAGAGATTTTTCCATTTGAAATTCCTTCCCAAAATTCTCCCAAAATAGATTGAGCACCAGATATTTGGGCAAAATTTAAAACCGAAAAAAATAGTAACACCAAAAAAAATCTTTTCGAATTTCTGCACCGTTCTTCGGGAAACGAATTTAAAGCACCAAATACCATAATAATAGCTTACACCATCGAGGCTAAA
The DNA here is from genome assembly GCA_965657355.1 of Limisphaerales bacterium. Lineage (GTDB taxonomy): Bacteria > Verrucomicrobiota > Verrucomicrobiia > Limisphaerales > JAJOIW01 > JAJOIW01. The sequence goes on from CBFHOE010000007.1 coordinate 220,742, forward strand.
TCTGCCAAAACTAGTCACCAAGAAAAAAAGTAAGATAAACGCCGCTCTCGCTATGATCGTTTCCTTGCAATTATGTACCGATGCGGTTCCATTGTGGAATGCATCAAATAGCACCGATAAAAATTCCTTCGATAGTTGCCTCAATGATTTTGATGGCCGGAATAGCAGGTTCTTTGAATGCCTCGGATAGATCTAGGCCCAACGTGCTTGTTTACATTGTCGATGATTGGGGGTGGCAAGACACTTCAGTACCATTTTGGAGCCAAAAGACAAGGTGGAACGATTTTTTTCAAACTCCGAATCTTGAAAAACTAGCATCGACAGGCATGAAATTCACCCAGGCCTATGCCTGCTCCGTGTGCTCTCCTTCAAGAACCTCAATTATGACCGGACAAAATGCTGCCAGGCATAAAGTCACTAATTGGACCTTACAAAAAAATGGGGAGACATCTCATAAAACTCAAAAATTATCGGCACCAACTCACTGGGAAAGGAATGGACTTCAACCTGGCCAGTCCAATATTGCCCAAGTTCTTCAAGATCGAGGATATTTAACAATCCACGCAGGTAAAGCTCATTGGGGAGCATTTGACACGCCTGGCTCTGAACCGGAAAACTTAGGTTTCACAATTAATATTGGTGGGCATGCAGCCGGCGGCCCAGGTCATTACCACGGCGAAAAAAATTACGGGAACAAACCAAAAGGTGGATACACAAAGCCATGGGGAATACCTGGCCTAGAAAAATATCATGGCTCTAAAACGCATCTCACCGATGCCACCACAATAGAGGCAATCAAAGCCATGAAAAAGGCAGTACAAAACGAAATGCCTTTCTACCTGTATTTGGCGCACTATGCCGTGCATGCTCCAATTATGCCTCATAGAAAACACGCTATCCATTATGAAGGGAAAAATTATCCAGAATCAACGATTCCCATAACCAAAAGAGAATCCGACTATGCCTCGATGGTTGAAGGAATAGATGCCTCATTAGGTGAAGTTTTGAAAGCTATCGAAGAATTAGGGCAATCGGAAAAAACTATAGTCATTGTCCTCAGCGACAATGGAGGTCTCACCCTTCATGCTCGAGGCCAAAGTCCGTATAAAACGGGTGCGAATTCCCACTGTTGGCCTTTGCGAGAGGGGAAAGGCTCTGCATACGAAGGAGGCACTCGAATACCCTTAATTGTATCCTGGGCAAAAACAGGTAAAGGCTCCAATGCCTATCGAGATAAAATAGTTAAAATCCCAAAAAATTCAGTCTGTAATATTCCCGTTATTATAGAAGATATACCGATGACAATTTTGGATTTAGTGACAAAAGAAGACCCAAAAAAACTATTACCAAATGCAGATGGCGTTTCTTTGGTCAGCTTACTTAATGACCCGGAGTTTCATATACCAAATTACACCCGCCCATTAGTATTTCATTACCCACACCAATGGACTGGACGACCTTCTGGTGGATATCAATCTCATTCCTCTATTCGTAAAGGCGACTGGAAGGCTATCTACTTTTATGAAACCCAAAGTTGGGAGCTTTACAATTTAAAAAATGATATTTCTGAGGCAGAAAATTTGGCTTCCAGCCGCCCTGAAACTCTCCGCAAATTGGCGTTAAATTTATCAAGTATACTAGACATGCGAGGAGCTGTTTTCCCGCGCAATCACCTGAGAGATTCCGAAGAAAAAATTTCATTACCATAATGGCACAGAGGCAGGTTCCGGATTAAGTCCATCCAGCAGAAGCGTTTCACAAAATAATTACTCCACGATTACAGATTCATGGTAGAATTTTTCTGAAATGGCAAGAATTATAGGAAACAGTCGAAAATGATCCTCTACTTTGCAGCAGTTTTTTCTGGGCTAATTATACTCCTATGGAGTGCAGATCAATTTGTCGGGGGGGCAGCGAAATTAGCACGCCACTTGGGAATGTCTCCCTTGCTTATTGGGATGATTATAGTCGGCTTTGGTACTTCGGCGCCTGAGATGGTTGTTTCCGCCTCAGCTTCAATGCAGGGAAATCCGGGTCTGGCTTTGGGAAATGCTTATGGCTCAAATATCGCAAACATTGGGCTTATTTTAGGAATCACATCGCTTATTTCACCAATTGTTGTTCATTCAGCGATCCTCAAAAAGGAGTTACCATTCCTAACTGGTATTACGACACTAGCTATATTTCTCTTACTAGATGGTATTTTGAATCGATATGATGCTTGGATTTTTATGATCATCTTCTTCGGCTTCATGGGGTGGAGTGTTTGGGTTGGAAGGAAGTCACCCGCAGATACACTCGCGGACGAAGTCAGTGCCTCTGAATTAAATAGTAGTAAAAACCAAACACTTAAAAGAAACCTTTTCGATATATTTGTAGGACTGCTATTACTTATTTCTAGTTCAAAAATACTTGTCTGGGGCGCTGTTGAAATAGCTAAAACCGCAGGAGTGAGTGATTTAATGATAGGATTGACAGTAGTTGCTATTGGCACTTCTCTCCCAGAGTTAGCTTCCTCTGTGGCTGCTATTAAAAGAAAAGAAACCGATATAGCAGTCGGTAACGTGATTGGATCAAATTTGTTCAATACACTTATCGTTGTTGGAATAGCTGGAGCTATCATGCCATTCAAAATTCCCGACCAAGTTCTATCCCGAGATATGCTCACAATGGGTATCTTAACCATTTCTCTTTTTATATTTGGTTATGGATTCAAAAGAACGGGTAGAATAAGTAGAATTGAAGGAGCCATACTGCTTGTGGCCTATCTCATTTACACAGGAATCGTCATAGCCCAGGCCATCAACCAACAAGTTCCTCCGACTCCAAATTAAATCCCACAAGCTTCTCTTTAGTATTTTAAAATACTGGGAGATGTTTCTTTCATTGATCGAGGGTTTGGGGTAAGCCATAAGTCAACATGCAAAGTCAGCTGCATCCCCCTGAGATATTGGTTTATGACCTCGGAAACGTTTTGGTCGATTTTGACTGGATGATAGTCATCAAAAGATTGGCTCAAAAAACGGGCAAAACTATCAGTGACTTCCAACAACTTTTGACTAACCCAAAATTGCTTTACGACTATGAAGCAGGAGAAATAACGACACAAGAATTCTTCAATAGAGTGCAGAATTTGATTGGCTATCCCAACTCCTTAGATGATTTTCGTTACGATTTTGGAGATATGTTCACTGAAGCAATACAAATGACTCAGCTTCAAAAGAAAATTCGAGCCTCAGGCATCCCTACCTTCATTCTCTCAAACACAAACGAGATCGCTATCGATTTCATCAAGGACAAATTCCCATTTTTTGGTAACTTTGATGGTTACGTTTTTTCTTATGAAGAAAAATCAATGAAGCCAAATGTTAGTATTTACCGAGCAATTGAAAAAATATCAGGAAAATCAGGAAACCAAATTGCCTTCATTGATGACAATATAGAAAACATCGAAGGAGCCATTCAATTGGGTTGGTCGGCACAACAACACGTCTCATTTGAAAGCACCAAAGATTTCTTTAGAAACTTAGGCCTTATTTAGTTTAATCCAATTGCTTCATTATACTTTGAACAACGGACTCCATTGCATCCTCTTGTTCAATTACAGACTGCACCAGCTTAAACTGGGTTCGACACCTGTCGAGGTTATGCCCCGGCCTGTGAACTCTGAAGTAAAAATCTCCAGAAAGGAAATCTGTTAAAAATCTCAGTCCGATAGTAAGTGGCATAAGTTTTCCAGAAAAGACGACATACTTAATTTCTCCAGGGGTCATGACTTTTCCTGTCTCTCCCAAATATCCTTTTGCAAGTCCCTCAAACATTTCCATCCTCATATTTACTCTAGAAAGATCTTTTTCATCTTCCAGAGTAGGACTCGTAGTTGTTCTCACCATGTCTCCAAAATCGTACAAGGCAAGTCCAGGCATCACCGTGTCAAGGTCGACCACGCACATCGCCTTACCAGAATTCACATCCAGAAGAACATTATTAAATTTGGTATCATTGTGCGTAATTCGCTCAGGAATTTCTCCTGCTTCAAATGCATTGAGAAGAACATCGACAATTGGTTCGTTTTTAATGGCGAAATCAATTTCCTTTTTAGCTTGAGAGGCTCGGTTGTATCTGTCTTCTTCCAAAGCCCTTTTAAAGGCCTCGAATCTTTTTCTTGAATGGTGAAAATATGGAATTGTTTCAAAAAGCCTATCTCCTTCAAGGCCAGTTAAACATTTCTGAAATTTCCCAAAACCTCTACCCGCCTCGACGGCTTGACCAGGTGATTCAACAGCCTCGTAGCTCTTCACATTTTCAACGAAGAGGAAAGTTCGCCAAAAATCACCATTGGGATCTCTGTAAAAAGGCTGATCATCTCGGGTAGGAATAATTGTGATGACCTTGCGTGTAACTTCGGACTCCGACTCCTTCTCTAAATGTTCGCGAATATGATTTGTGACTCGCATCATGTTGCCCATTACCTCGTCGGGCTTTTTGAAAACGTTCTTGTTTATCTTTTGATGCACATAACGAACCGGAATTCCTCCCTGACCATAGGTTGCTATATACGTTTCATTGATATGCCCGATCTTACAGGCTTCCGCTCGGAGAATTTCGCCGTATATTTGAAATTGCTTGGAAATAGATTGAAGCTGAGCTTCGCTGTAACCAGTCATACGAGATTGCGGCGGAAAAGGCTGATCTTTCTCACCATTACTTTGGTTCTCTTTTAGGTTTTTGGAACTTGAGTATTGTTCTTCCACTTTATTAAAATCTAAGTTACGATATCATGCCTTTTCGGCAAAAATAACAGATCAAATATCCATAAAACCTGCAGTATTGGAAGCTTTTTGTGAAGCGTTGTCATGAGAATGTGAAGTGGACAAATGATAAAGAAACTTCTATTGTCCCAAAATGAATGTGGAATTGGCTTATGGAGAAGGGACGGTCAACGTGGATTTCCCAGAAAACAAAACAACTGTTATTAGCCCAACACATATTCCAGGTTTAACGGATGAGAAAGCGGCTATCATGAATGCGCTTTCAAGCCCTACAGGTAGCCAGAGTTTACTGAATAGAGTAAGTCCATCAGACAAAATCTGTATCCTCTTCACTGATATAACCAGAGCCACACCAAACCACAAAATTATTCCCTGGATTTTAGAGCATCTAAAAGACCATCCAAAGGAAAATATCATTCTCCTAAATCAACTCGGCACACATCGACCAAACACAAAAGAAGAGCTCGAAAAGATGCTCACTCCGGAAGTGGTCGCCCAGTATAACGTGATAAACCATGAGCCTGAAAATGAGGACGCTCTGATTGAAGTTGGCCAAACTTATGATGGAACCCCGGCCCTAATTAATAAGCACGCTGTAAATGCAGATCTGAGAATCGTTACGGGCTTTATTGAACCACATTTTTTTGCAGGCTTTAGTGGTGGGCCGAAAGGTATAATGCCAGGAGTCGCCGGTTTGAGAACAGTGATGAGCAACCATGGATATAAAAATATCGGGAACCCTCAATCGACATTTGGCGTTACTTTTGGAAATCCGCTTTGGGAGGAATTGCGGTCAATTGCTCTAAAAACCGGACCTTCATTCCTACTCAATGTGACATTAAACGAGCAAAGAGATATTACAGGTGTTTTTGCTGGAGATTTGATTGAAGCACACCAGGCAGGAACAAAGTTTGTAAAAAAACTTGCTATGCAAGAAGTTGATGAACCATTTGATGTGGTCATTACTACCAACAGTGGTTACCCGCTAGATATGAATTTATATCAAGGAGTTAAAGGCATGAGTGCCGGTGCAAGAATTGTAAAAACCGGAGGCCTCCTTATCCTTGCAGCTGAATGCCGAGAAGGTGTACCAGCAAAAAGCCCTCTAGATATTTTGCTTCGTGGGGCTCAATCCCCTGAAGAAATTCTCACTCAGCTTGCAACCCCTGGCTTTGTAAAACCAGAGCAATGGCAAGCACAAATCCAGGCTCTAGTGCAAAAAAGAGCAGAAGTCATGGTTTATTCGTCCTTGTCTTCAGAAACTTTAAAGGCGGCACATTTGACCCCCTGCGAGGATATAGGAAAGGAAGTTTCGGAGAGGCTCTCAAAGCTCGGAGATTCTGCCAGAGTTGCAGTTCTTCCGCAGGGCCCACTAACCATTCCTTATTTACCACAAAGTGAGGTCGCTTTCGCTTAAGTTTAAATAGAGAATCGATTATGCCCTTGCCCTACGACTACCATATGCACACCCCGTTATGCCATCACGCCGTCGGGGAACCCATTGACTATGCCGAAGAAGCAACGAAGAAAGGAATCTCAGAAATTGGCTTCTCTGAGCATTCCCCAATGGAACAGGACGATTTTGATGAATGGAGAATGTATCTAAGCGATATCAACGAATACATAAATAAAATCAAAATTGCCCGAGAGGCTTTTCCTGAATTAAGAATTAAAATTGGCCTCGAAGTTGATTATATTCCGGGATACGAGAGCTGGATAAAACACCTCAAAACTCTCCACAATTGGGACTATTTTATCGGGTCTGTTCATTATTTAGATAATAAATGGGACTTCGATAATCCCGATAAATTAGACATTTGGCATAGCCAAGACACCTTTGATGTTTGGCGCAATTATTTTGGCAAATTAACTCAAGCCGCTCAATCGGGACTCTTCCACACTATAGGACACCCAGACCTGTGTAAAAAATTCGCTATATACCCAAAACAAGAAACGATTTCACTTTGGTTGCCATTTCTCAACGCCGTCAAAGAAAATAATATAGCAATAGAGCTAAATACAGCCGGCAATTACAAGAAATGCAAAGAAATTTATCCACATCCTGAGATCCTGAAGCACGCTGCAAAAATGGACATCCCTCTTTCTTTTGCAAGTGACGCACATGCTCCAAATGAAGTTGGAAGAGATTGGAATTTGGCTGTGAAACTAGCCAAAGAGTGCGGATTCAAGCAGTTTTGTGCTTTCGACCAAGGAGAGAGGTCGCTTCTCCCACTTGATTGAATTCCGGGTTCCACAAGCCTGATCATTCGAGCAAATGATCTACAGCTTCAAAGATTTCATTTTCTATTGAACTGAGGTGTGCGTTGATCTTCTTTCCTCTATAAAATGAAATAAAACCCACAGCTCTTACTTTTTCACCAGGCCCACAGTCAGGAAATTGAGGATCGGAATGTATGCATGGCACTGGAGGATTGTTCCAAGTTCTTTTCAAGCTCTGCCATCCAGTAACGACCCACTTATCGCCTTCGCGATTACCTTTTGCGACTATCGACCCTAATTTGGCAATTCTTCCCCTATTTTGATCTTGAAACCCATCAAGTCCTTTTAAGTGATTGCACACTTGTGCACTCAAAGAGCTGAGTCTTTGGTCAGACAAATTTTCAATTTCCATTTGCATTCCAACGATTTTTTCACCAGGCACGACTTTAACGTCAAATTTTAAAATTGGATTATCTATAGTGGGCACGACGCGGTGGGATGTGAGTGCGCCTCCAGGCCTTTCATAAGACCACTCAATCTTAGAATTTTGATATTCGGAATTCTTCATTTCCCAAACAGTAGGGATGTGCTTGTGTGCCAAAAAGGTTAGTCCCAGGTTCGACCATATCGCCTCCGGCAAATCAACGACGACATATGAAAATTCATCCCATGGAGCAAAGACACTAAACTTTGTATCTCTTTGTGGATTAATGGCACCGTCAAGGAATCCAATTCTTGGATGCCGCCCTCCAGGGTATGGAAGAATTAGAAGATCTTCAGATTCATACGGATCAGGAAGTTGTTCTTGAAGTAAAAAAGAATAAATTTCGTTTTTATCTAGTCCAGTAGCAACCACCGTCTCCGAAGGTGCAAGACCGTGATTGAGCAAAGCATTTCGTAACCAAAATTCTTTTTCCTCTGAGTTTTTGGGAATTCTTGATTCAAGTTGATAAGGATTGTTACCTGATGTTTTCAATTGCTCAAACCTTTGCAAAGCTTTCTCATATTCCAAAATGGATTGTTCTCCTAAGAGCCCGCGAGATCGAGTCATCTCAGCCTTAACGCGAGAGGTTAAATATTGCTTCTCTTGATCAGTTGGAAGGTATGGTTTATTATTATTTTCAAATTTCCAGACACCTGTGTGAGCAAACCTATTCCTACCACTTTTCAATTCCTCAAAGCATCTAAAAGATATCCAAGATGATTGACTCGGAGAATACTCAAAAGAGAAAGCAGTCTTAAATGAGGAATTATCAGACTGCACATTTGATCCCATTATTGTTTTTCGGGGTATTCCGTTTTCAATCATTTCAATAAAAGAAATAGGCTGAGAACTCATTACCTCTCCAATTACTGAGTATGATTTTGGTTTGTTGGATATCGGAAAACTCTTCCCTGAAAATTGATTTTCTACTCGAACAAAGATCATGGGACCAGTCGTAACAAAGCCCTCCCCTTTTTTTAAAGACTCATATAGTTTTCCATAATCAAATTTCTGACCAATTGGCAAATAGACACGACCAAAACCAACGGGAACGGGATGAACCCCACTTGCGGTCCCAGCTACCGGAACAAGATCAAAACCCGCATTTAAAAGCGTATAATACATTCCAAAGGTATACCGCATCCAATCCCACTCCTGACCAGATTTACCTCCAGAAGGTGGTTGCATCCAATGCGGAGCTTTCGTATTCCAATCTGAAAAGGCAAATTCAGTGCGCCACATATGATTGTTGGCTAATTCATAAAGCCTTGCTCCCGTGACATGGGGCAGGATCATTGAAAAAGGCCAATCCAGTTTATCCATATCCATCAAAGCTCCTTCATGACGGGCTCTTTCTGATACGTGCTTCCATGGAGGAACACTAAGATCTAGCATAGACTCATGACCCAGAATAAATAAGGCTCCCAGCGTGTGTCTTTTCTGGTTAACTGTGAAAATTTCATATTCTGTATTTCGAGGCCAGATCACATGGGTATCATCAATTGTTATTAAATGGTTGGGAATATCACCCTGTTGATTTTTATCACCAGAGCGAGGAGGCAGGCCAGATCTCGTCACCCAGCTTGTTAAAGGAAAAGTAACACTTAAATCCTCTACCTTTTGAATTATTTTCAAATCTTCAAGGGAGCGATGAATGTGAGTTTCGGTGGAATACCAGCCACGCTTTTCCATGTTAACCCACCGTTTTAAGTCGACAATAATTTCCCGAGACTCATTATTTCTCTCAGAAACGTTAATCTCCATCTCAAATGGGTGGTATTCTTTACCTTTTTCAATTCTTAATAAGTACTCCCCTTCCGGTATTTCGACTCGCCCTGGATATTGAGAGATGGAAGAATATTTTTCAAAGGCGTTTTTGTTTACCCAGTTTGTCTTATCGTAAAAGGTAATGGATTCAGTGGGTATTTTTTCATTTAGAAAAAACCACTTATCCCCGGCCTTATTAGAAATATAAATCCTGGCAGGTGCGTGTTTTTTCGTTTCGCTGTCCCTCACAATGATAAAAAACTCAGCGGCCTGAAGGCACTGAAAAGCGAAAGTAAAAATGAGACAATGTAAAATTAAACCCGCGGATTTTATCCAAAAAAGACCAGAAGAGCCCATATAATAATTATATGAATACCGATTTATCCCACAACAGAATTTCAGTGAATTATTCACTAAAATCCCTGCCGCGAATTGAAGAAACTAGGAATTGTTCCTGGGTATTTGGAATAAAAAGACAATCCAAAAATACGTTAAGTCAACAATACGTATGATCTTGTTTGAAAACGTTATAAAAAGCTGACCCCGAATTATGAGTGAATCGGTTTGTCATAAGTGGCCATTGCGGCCTCTTTCAAAGTCTCAGCAAGGGTCGGGTGAGCATGACAAGTTCTAGCTATGTCTTCACTGCTTGCACCAAAATTCATTCCAGCAACTGCCTCAGCAATAATTTCCCCGGCGTTATGCCCAACGATATGCACCCCTAAAACACGATCCGTTTCCGCATGCGAAAGAACCTTAACTTTACCATCAGAGTGCCCCCCTGCAAGAGCCCTACCATTAGCAGCGAATGCAAAAACCCCCTTTTTAAATGGAATTCCCTCAGATTCGAGTTCCTCCTGAGTTTTACCCACAGAAGCGACTTCAGGGTGAGTGTACACAATACCAGGGACTAAATTGTAGTCGACGTGACCATAACCAGTAGCCATTTTCTCGACGCAGGCGATACCATCTTCTTCTGCTTTATGCGCCAGCATTGGGCCTGGAATGACATCACCAATAGCATAAATACCTTGTAATGATGTTTCAAAATTTTGATCGACCAAGATGCGTCCCCTTTCTGTTTTAATCCCTAGGCCCTCTATTCCCAGACCGTCAGTAAAAGGAACTCGACCAACGGCAACAATGACTTTGTCACAAGCAACTGGATCTTTCCCATCAAGTTCAATTTCACATTTCCCATCAATAACGCTGGCACCAGTGACTTTAGTATTGAGATGAAACTCAATTCCCTGCTTTGCAAGTATCCTTTGAGCAATCTTAGCAATTTCTAAATCCACTCCGGGAAGAATTCTATCGAGATATTCCAGAACAGTAACCTTAGAGCCGAGTCTTGCCCAGACGGACCCTAACTCCAAACCAATGGCTCCAGCACCAATGAGAACAAGGTGCTCAGGTGCCTCGGCAAATTCTAGGGCTTCAGTGCTGGTTACGATTTTCTCTCCATCACAGTCCAAACCAGGCAAATCAAATGGGCGACTTCCCGTAGCAATGATTATTTTTTCGCAATCTATAATTATTTTTTCTTTGCTCTCACTGATATCGACAGAAACCTTCCCTTGAGATTCAATGGTCGCCATACCTGCATATTTAGTGACTTTATTCTTTTTAATAAGCCCTTCGATACCAGAGGCTAAAGTTTTAACAACTCTAGATTTACGATTCATCATTTTACCGATATCAACGGACACATCGGCTTTTATTCCATGATCAGCAAACTTATTTCTTGCTTGAGCATATAATTCACTGGATTCAAGAAGTGCTTTGCTTGGGATACAACCAACTCTCAAACAGGTTCCACCCATAAGTTTCTCTTTTTCAATCAAGGCGACATCCATGCCTAATTGAGCAGCTTTTATAGCTGCCACATACCCACCTGGCCCCGCTCCAATGATGACGAGTCGATGTTTGACTGATTGTTTTTTCATAGCGTTTTGTCTTTCAAACTTTAGATTTCAACCAGGATTCTAGCTGGATCTTCAATCGCTTGTTTCACTCGCACTAAAAATGAGACGGCTTCACGTCCGTCCACAAGTCGATGGTCGTAAGTGAGGGCAACATACATCATTGGACGAATTTCAACGGCACCGTTCACGGCTACAGGTCTTTGCTGAATAGAGTGCATCCCTAGGATTCCGCTTTGAGGTGGATTAATAATTGGAGTTGATAGCATGGATCCATAGATCCCTCCGTTAGTTAATGTGAAGGTTCCTCCTTGGAGCTCATCGATTGTTAAACGATTTTCTTTGGCCTTTTTGGCAAGCTCGCCAATTTTGAGCTCCAGTTCCGCAAAACTAAGATGATTGGCATCTCTGATCACAGGGACCACCAACCCCTTGCCGCCTCCGACTGCAACACCTATGTCATAGTAATTTTTATAAATGATACTATTGTCTTTAATCTCGGCGTTGATGCCAGGGAATTGCTTTAATGCGTCTATGCACGCCTTAATAAAAAAGGACATGAATCCTAATTTGACTCCATGTTTTTTGATGAAATCTTCCTTAAATCTAGCCCTGAGATCCATGACCCCTGTCATATCAATTTCGTTAAATGTAGTCAGGAGTGCCCCTTGTTGTTGTGCCTCAACTAAACTCTTGGCAATGGATCTTCTGAGTGGGCTCATCGGGACAATTTTCTCTTCGCGATAAGTGTTTCCGGAACCACTCGATGTCGATACCGTTTTATTGGCCAGGTCAGACCCCTCTTTTTTGTCATTTGCGCTATGAATAGCCTGTTGGGCATCTTCCTTTAGAAGCCTTCCACCAGGCCCAGATGGCTGAACCTCATCCGGTGATTTTCCAGACTGTTCGAGAATTCTCTTTGCTGAAGGCATCACAATAGATTCAGGATCCGATTGATTTTCATTCTCTGGTTCCTTGTCAGATTTAGAATCACCCTCAGCCTTAGCTGTTACTGTTCCATCTGTTTCGATTTGAGCAATAACTCCACCAACAGATACCAAGTCTCCAACCTGTTTAACAATCGACATCAGAACCCCGGATTCGGGAGATGGGATTTCGACATTGGCCTTGTCGGTTTCTACCAAAACGACCGGTTCATCTTTGCTGACTAGGTCACCCTCGTTTTTCAACCATTCCCCAATTTGGACTTCGGTTATGGATTCACCCACTGCAGGGACTTTTAATTCTATCGGCATATGTTTTAATTATTTTTTAAAGTCAGATTATCCGTGACAGCTGTCACCCATTTTGTCGACTCTGCAATTTCCAGAGCATTATCTCTTATGGAGCTGGAGCCAACGTTTCCAGATAGTGAGACTTCACCATCGTTGGATTCAACATTTATCTGGTATAAATCAGGTCCAAGTTTCCTGACAAGTTCCGTCCTCACTGCTGTGATAATCCATCCATCTCGGAAGAAACCACTAAAAAAACTTACGGCAGTGTTTGAAAATGATTTTAGGGCAAGACCAGCTTCGTCTAAACTATCAGTCGTAAAATAATTTTCAACATCGACTCCTTTGAGTCTACGCACTGTATTAGTGGAAATTTTTTTAATTTTTAAATTTGCCGAATCCCATACATTTGTGCTCAGGTTTGAGTTATGCAACGGTTCATCATTACGACCCGATGGAACCTGTTTATCTGAGTTTTGAATCAATTGTGGCGAGTTGATCGCTATGAAAACGATCCATCCCATACCGCAAAAAACCAATACCCAGAATAAAACCTTCATTCTTTATGAATTGCTTTTCTTGAAATCATCGAAAGCCTCATTTATGAGCTTTTCTTGTTCGCGCTTGTGAGAGTTTGACGAACCCGTAGCTGGGCTTGCTGATGGTGGCCTGCAGGTGACGGATAGAGGGTGGGAGCCAAGTAATTGATCACCAAAATGAACTCTTAAAAACCACCACGCGCCCATATTTTCAGGCTCGTCTTGAACCCAGGTTATTGGCGTCTTCGGATCATATCCCTCAAGAGCCTTTGCGAGGGATTTATCACAAAATGGATAGAATTGTTCAACACGAACAATCGCTATGTCAGTGCGGTCCAATTGTTTCCTTTTTTTGATCAAGTCATAATAAATTTTTCCACTGCAAAGAAGAATTCTTTTTACTTTTTCAGCTGAGATGTCCTCAGCTTCGCCAAGGACTCGATGAAACCTGTCCTGAGATAAATCTTCTAATGTGCATTGTGCTTCCGGATGGCGTAAAAGACTTTTAGGGGTCATAACAACCAATGGTTTTCTCCACTTTCTTTCGACCTGCCTTCTGAGAAGATGAAAATACTGTTTGGGTGTCGATGGCTGACAGACTTGGATATTGTCCTCGGCACACTGCGCCAAAAATCTTTCCAGGCGTGCGCTAGAATGCTCTGGGCCTTGACCCTCAAAACCATGAGGTAATAATAGGACTAGACCGCTCAATATCTGCCACTTATCTTCTGCAGAACTTATAAATTGGTCTATGATGACCTGGGCAACATTGACAAAATCACCAAATTGAGCCTCCCACATCACCAACGCATTTGGCGTATCGAGGCTGTATCCGTAATCAAAGCCTAGTACAGCCATTTCAGATAGAGGGCTATTATGTATTTGAACTTTAGCTTGATCAGCAGAAAAATTTTCAAGGGGTGTATATGTTTTTCCTGTCAAATAGTCATGCAGTCTGGCATGCCTGTGGCTGAATGTTCCGCGGCAACTATCTTGACCACTCAGTCGCACCTGATATCCCTGAAGAGCTAAAGAGCCCATGGCGAGAGCTTCAGCGCAGGCCCAATCAATCCCCTCACCATCAATGACAGCCTGATGACGCGAATCCAAAAGCTTTTTAATTTTTGGATGCGGCGTGAACCCTTCCGGAATGGTTGTTAGCTTTCCTGAGATTTCTTTGAGGACTTTAGCGTCTACGCCCGTAGGTGGTTCTGTGGCATCTAATTCGGACCCACCAAAGTAATCTGCCCAAACTGGGCCTCTTTTTGGTTCGGGCAAGTGGTAGTTGCTTGATCTGGCGATTGACAGTTCCTCTTCTAGTAATTTCGTTCTCGCCTCCTGAATCTGATCCGCCTCGTCTCTGGTTATATCATCATGACTCATAAGGTTATCCAGATAACCTTCTCTGACAGTTTTTCTTTGCCTTATTTTTTTGTAGAGCAGCGGTTGGGTGAAAGCCGGTTCATCGCTTTCATTATGTCCCAATCTCCTGTAGCCATACATATCAATAACAAGATCCATTTGGAATTCATTGCGAAAATCCATGGCGAGTTTGATAACTTGGGCTACTGCCTCGGGGTCCTCACCATTGACGTGGAAGATGGGGATCTGTAACATTTTTGCAACATCTGTTGCATATTTTGAAGAACGGCTCTCTTCAGAATCCGTAGTAAACCCAATCTGATTATTTAGGATGATATGGAGAGTACCACCAGTTCTATAGCCATTTAAATTACTCAGATTGAGACATTCCTGAACAACCCCCTCTCCTATGAAAGCCGCATCTCCATGAATGATGACACCAAGAATTTCTTTTCTATCCTCATCAGAACGGCGATCTTGCTTGGCCCTGACTCGCCCCATGACGACGGGATCAACAAATTCTAGGTGGCTTGGGTTGAAGCAGAGGGAGAGATGTACTTGTTTCCCATCAGTGGTGACCCAATCATTACTGAATCCGAGGTGGTATTTCACGTCCCCTCGGCCTTCAAACCTTTCCGGATCTGCATCAGTAAACTCTCGAAAAATCTGACTCGGACTCTTCCCCATAATGTTGGCAAGAACGTTGAGTCGACCACGGTGCGCCATCCCAATGACTATTTCTCGAATATCTTGCGATCCAGCTTCCTCAATAGCCATATCGAGAAGAGGTATCAAACTTTCACTTCCCTCCAGTGAGAAACTTTTTGCTCCAATGAATTTCTTGTGAATAAATTCCTCAAAAACAACAGCATCGGTCAGCCTAGTTAAAATTCTTAATTGCTTACTCTTATCGAGGGAAAGACGATTTTCTGATCTTTCCATCCTATCTTGGAGCCACCTTCTAACAGACTTATCGCTTATATGCATGTACTCAACACCGATGGAGCGACAATATGTATTTTTAAGTTTCTCAAGAATTTGCCCCAGACTCATCATGGAATCGGTCTCAGACAGTTCGTATGAAAATTTTTTATGCAGGTCAGATTCTTTGAACCCATAGGATTCTGGGTTGAGCTCTGGGGGACGGGGTGGTTTTCGGCCAAGCGGATCTAAATTTGCAGCCTCGTGGCCACGGGTTCGATAAGCTCGAAGAAGCTGATCTAACCGGTCTTGCAATTCTGCTACACCTTCACGTGAGAATTCATCAGAAGTTTTTTTAGAATCATGAGGTCTCGCATGAAATAAGCTTTCTGCTTTCCAAACGGGTTCTTGGAATGCCGTCCCTTCCAATTCTGAAATAGATTCGAAATAATTTCTCCATGCCTTGTCTACCGAGGCTGGATTCTCGAGATACAGCTGAAAAAGCTCTTCTATAAACTGTAGGTTCCCGGCATTTATCGGGACGCTACCTCCACTTGAGGAATCAATCATCGCGGCTAATTAACCTTTATAAAACAATGTAGAATTAGTATTGCAGAGTCAAAACCGAACTCCCAATTATTTACGTATTATTAAACACGGCGGAAATAACATACCACTAGTTAAGGTAATTTAGCGAAAAATCTCAAAAAGTCTGCCCCTCCCCCAATAAATGTCCGACCTTGGTCCGTATTATGCCCGAGGTATGAAAAAATTATTAAGGTCTATCATCCCGACTGAAGGAGCTATCGTTGCCATTTTCGGGGGATCAAAACTTGTCAGAAAAGGATGGAATAAATTTGAAATTCACGGGGGATCACCTGAAGAACAACAGGAGGCCTACGAATGGATGTCCCTTTTTCTTCACGGTGTCAATGTTCAAGAACACCAGACCAATCAAAACCAATCCTGAAAATGGATCAAGCGGTGAAAACCGGGTCCACATCAACGGTGATTTTAATTTTTGAGGGCAACTTAAAACTGGAGACCCAATCCGAAATATAGCTGCTTAATCGAGACATGTTTTTAGTGCGCATCATAATTTGAAACCTGAAATGATCTTCGGTTTTTGCCAAAGGGGCGGGACTTGGCCCAGCAATCGTCAAATTAGGAAAGCCATCAAGTATTGATTCCAAATTCTTGCGGGCCAATGCGGTCACTTCTTCCAGTTTAGATTCATCGGGCCCCCGAAATAATAAAATCATCATACGTCCAAATGGCGGATACCCGAGTTGGCTTCGAAATTCCACCTCCTGCTCATAAAACCCTTCGAAATCATGCCTTCTCGCGTATTGAATGGCTGCGTGAAATGGCGTGTAGGACTGGACAAAGACTTCGCCCTCAATGTCCCCTCTTCCTGCTCGGCCGGACACTTGAGTTATAAGTTGGAATGTCCTTTCTCCAGCCCGAAAATCCGGTAAGTGCAAACTCAAATCAGCGTATATAATGCCAACTAGGGTCACATTAGGAAAATGGAGACCTTTCGTTATCATTTGTGTTCCAATCAGTATGTCTATTTTCCCTACCCTGAAATCACTTAATATTTGCTTGAATTGGCCTTTTTTCTTTAAAGAATCTGAGTCCATCCTCGTAATGGTTGCTTCAGGAAAAATTTGATTTAAGGACTCTTCCACTCTCTCTGTTCCAAGTCCTAGGTATTCGATCTTTCCACTACCACAGGATGAGCATTTTTTTGGGGCTATTTCGGAATAGCCACACAAATGGCAACACAAACGACCAATCGACTGATGATAAGTCAAGGTAATGGAGCATCTGGGGCATCCGACTACATGGCCGCAGTCCTGACACATTAAATTATTAGAATATCCACGCCTATTAAGGAATAACATGGTCTGCTCACCTCGTTCCAACCTTTGCAACATCGCTTCCTTTAATGGCTGGGTAAATGGAGAAAATTTCCCTTTTTTTGCCCTCTTTTCAAGACGCAAATCCATGACTCTTATAACGGGTAAGGTTGCGTTGTCGGCTCTCTTATCCAATCTTAAGAGCTTATATTTTTCCTGCGATGCATTATGGAAGCTCTCAAGTGAAGGGGTTGCTGATCCGAGGATAACCACAGAATCCTCGAGGTGCCCCCGCATCACGGCCACATCTCTGGCATGATATTTAGGGGTTTCCTCTTGCTTGTAGGAATGCTCATGCTCCTCGTCAACAACAATCAGGCCTAGATCTTTAACGGGTGCAAAAATAGCACTTCTTGCTCCGATGACTATTCTTGCTTTGCCACTATGGATTTTGTGCCATTCATCGTGACGCTCTCCTTCACTTAAGTGGGAATGAAGCACTGCGACTGTGGTTGCTGTTTTACCAGTCGAAAACCGAGCTCGAAATCTTTCAACTGTTTGCGGGGTCAAACTAATTTCTGGAACCAAAACAATAGCTCCCCTGCCTCTGGCCAAGGTAGTTTGAATGGCTTGGAGATAGACTTCGGTTTTACCACTACCAGTGACCCCATATAGCAAAAAGACTTTGCTTATCTCCTCTCTCACGGCTTTGGATATCTCATCTAAAGCAACAGATTGTTGGTCATTAAGCGGCAACGGCTTTGATGGAAGGATTTCCTCACCTGCAGATGGGTCTCGCTCCAAAATTTCCTCTGAAAGTTTAACAATTTCATATTCAACCAACTTGTTGACAACAGACTTCGTCGAGCCGGTGATTTTAATCAGGTCTCGCAAAGGTAAGACACGCCACTCCTCTATGACTTTTAGGATTTCTTTTTGGCGCTTTGTGAGGTTCGTTTCGGTTTCTGGATAATTTTTGATCCCGGCAAAACGAACCACTAATTGTTTCTTCCATCTCGCTTTTTCTTTTCTAACAGCAACTGGAAGCACACTCTTTAAAGCCGATTCCAAAGGGCAACAGTAATATTGGGAAAGCCATTTTGATAATTCGAGAATCTCGGGCGTGAGCAACGGCACCCGGTGAACGATTTCGCCGATAGGTTTGAGTTGCTTTATGTCATATGAGGATTCTTTCGAAATTCCTGTCACATATCCTAATAGTTGGCGACTTCCAAATGGCACCCGAACCCGGCATCCAAGCTCTACAGATGAGCACAAACTATCCGGAATCAGGTAATCAAACTCCTTACCAATTGCAAGATCGACGGAAACCCTGGCAATGACTGGATTCATTACTTTTCAGGATTAAACGATACGCACCCTTTATTTAGAAGGTAATGCTGAAAAGCAACGGCCACCAAAGCATGCTGAAAGGCACCCTCTTTTAACCGTTGCTCCAAATCTTTCTCAGGGATCAATTCAGTGACAATCTCTTCTCCAGGATCGAATCTGGTTTCCGACACTTTACGACACCCGCTGACGAAAACAGTGTGGCATATGTTGTTTTGGATGGCGGGGTTTGGAAAAATCTTTCCTATAATTGTTGCCTTGTCACCCCTGTAACCAGTCTCTTCAAGAAGTTCCCTGACGCCTGCAGAAATTGGACTAGAGTCTCGGCTGTCTATCATTCCACCGGGCACTTCCAGTTCGATCGTATTTGTTCCAGCCCGCCACTGCTTGACACATATGAATTGATGATCTTGTGTCAGCGCAACAACGTTGACCCAATCAGGGGCCTCAATAGAGATGAAATTTTGCTTATAATCTCTATTAGGTGAAGCCCAAAGATCTTCTTTGAGTTTAAAAATTCGAAAATCAGCTAAGGGATTATCCGTTAGTCTTGACCAAAATCCAGGCTGCATGGTGTCCAAATAAGTTGGCGCTCGATTTTCTTCTTCTCGCAGATTACTCCGCCAATCAGCTGGGGCCTTAAGACTGCCCTGAAGAGCCCCTTTTCACGACTTCTAGCAAGTGCTGCAGGGCACTTTGGTAAGTCCTATTTTTTTGCTCGGCTAATTGTCTGGCCCTCTTATCAAGTTGGCTCGCCATAATCTCAGACTTTTCTTCGGGGCAGCCTAATGCACGGAGCGTTGATTCAATCAGAGGTATAGCCTCCTGTGGGGATGGAGGAACCTCCTGACTCATTTATTTTTCAAGTTCTGAAATTTTTATACTGATGAGCTCAACACGACCCACTGGCTTACTATTTTCGCCTGAAGAGCTCATCTCGACTGGGGTTTCCTCGAGCTTGGCTAAGGTATCTTCGCCATCAATCAATTTTCCAAAACAAGTATATTGTCCATCAAGAAAATCGGCATCTGCAAAGCAGATAAAAAACTGAGACCCGGCGGAATCAGGATCCTGGGATCTAGCCATGGAGATGACCCCTCGCTGGTGCTTATTCGCATTAAATTCAGCTTTTACAGTGTATCCAGGACCTCCAGTGCCGTATATTCGTTCTTTAGATTCATCCTTCGTATTCGGATCTCCGCCTTGAATCATGAATCCTTTAATGAGGCGATGAAAGCAGGTTCCATCGTAAAACCCCTCACGGGCTAACTTCTTGAAATTTTCTACTGTTTTTGGGGCCACATCATCCCAGAAATCTATGACGATAGGTCCTTGCGCTGTTTCTATTGTTGCTACTTCACTCATTATTGTCTTTCAGATTTGTACGGGTCCTATAAGACGCCCTTTACCTACGGATACTACCATCTAAATAACCAGATGGAAAAATCAAAAAACTATTAATTGCTGCCTTCGTCTGAAAATGGTGTCTTTGCGATGGTTAATTTTCCCGTTTTGGATGTCCTTTCCATCTTCCAATCCAATAATTGGCCAACGTCCCAGTGGTCTTTTTTCACCATAGCTAAACCAAAGAAAGAATTCGAATTTTTAGCCTTGGCGACGGATGTTACTTGCCCAACAAGTTTTCCATCGAAGAGCACTTGGATATCCTCATGCATGGATGGGAGAGGCTCATGAAAACGGACCCCCACAATTTTTTTTGTAATAGAACCCATTGCTCGAAGCCTGTTGAGCACCTCTTGCCCGATGTAGCATCCTTTTTGGTAGCTGATGCCGGTTAAGTCCAGGCCTCCTTCTGGAGGCAAGTTTTTCTCAGTGAGATCCACTCCGTATTTGGGTATACCACATTGAATTCTCCAGTGGTCTAAGTCTTCTTTTGACAAATGATAAATAGGTCCGATTTCATTCGTTTCACTGCTCTTTTCAATAGCTTTTTTGAACGCCATCTCGCTGCCAGTAGGGATGTAAGCATCTATCTCGGGCCCAAGGCCCCTGGCTGGGTTAGATAAATAGATTTCGCCAATATTTTCAGTTTCTAATTTAAAAATAGAATTGGGCTTGGTGAAGTCAAAAGAGGAAACCCGAGCGTCGAATGCGACGATCAAATCAAGAGCTTTAGGCCCAAAAAAAGCAAAATGTTTGTAGTGCACATTGGCATCTACAACTTCAACGTCATCAGCGACTATATGGTGATCAAATCTCTCAATGAGCGATTGCTGTGTATTAGTTTCAACATCTAATAAAATTTCATTTGGGAGAATAAAGACAAAGCCGTCCGAGATCATCCTCCCCTTATTCGTCACGAATGTTGTAAAGGCCCCATGCCAATCGCCTAAATTAGAAATATCTTGAGTCGTTTGACCTTGCAGGAACCGGGTTCTGTCATCACCTAACAAAACAAGAGAGCCACGAGCGGAGAGATCTGACAGAGCCACACCACTCATCGCTGCTGGATTACCACTATTCATGAGATCCGAATGTGCACCAGAAACCATTCAATTTCAAAAACTTATTCATTGAAGATTATCTTGAGGAGAAGCATTGCCAAGCAAAGCCAAAAACCATTCAATGGCATGGTGAAGACTGGTGAGGAAACCCTAACGAATGAGATATTGAGCGCTAGACAGAGAGTCTACGCCATAGGAAATAGAACACCACTCCAGCAACTGGATGGTCTCGAAATTAATGGTCAACTATGGACCAAAAGAGAAGATCTCTCACCAATCAGATCATACAAATGGCGCGGAGCTTACAATAAGTTGTCCAAGCTCAGTAAAACGAGCAAAGCCAATGGTGTTGTGGCCGCTTCAGCCGGCAACCACGCTCAAGGGGTGGCCCTTGGGGCGTCGAGACTCAAGATTCATTCCAAAATATTTATGCCAATCCCAACTCCTCAGCTTAAACGAGATTCCGTAAAGCGTCACGGTGGAGATTTCGTGGATGTTGTTTTGGCAGGCGACACCTTCCACGAAGCGGCTTTAGAGGCGGAAAGATGCTCGATTAAAGAATCCCGAACCATGATCCACCCTTTCGATGATTTGGATGTTATCGCCGGCCAAGGAACCATAGCAGACGAGATCATCCTAACCGGAGAAGGCCCATTCGAGGTTGCATTCCTGCAGATCGGAGGTGGGGGCATGGCAGCAGCCGTGAGCTTTTGGCTGAAAAAGTTCTACCCAAGCATAAAAATTATAGGGGTTGAAGGCAAAGACCAAGCCTCTATGTCGAGAGCTATAGAAGCAGGAAGACCCATTAAATTGGACCACCTCGATGTATTTTGTGATGGCACAGCAGTGAGACAAGTCGGAGAGCACTCTTATGACATATGCTCAGAAACAATCGATGAAATAGTAACCGTAAGCAACCAAGAAGTCTGCGCTGGAATACAACTCCTTTGGAACCATGGAAGGATCATACCAGAAACCGCTGGCGCTATGGGCGTCGCAGCTTGGCTTAAAAACAAAGAAAGGTTTGAAGACAAAAAATGTCTAACAGTCATTTGTGGAGCAAACATGGATTTTGCCAGACTCGCTTGGATAGTCAGAAACGCAGGAATAGGATCAGCCACCAGAATCTATTACCAATTTAAAATACTAGAGAAACCGGGCACGCTATTTCAAGTGCTGGAAATCGTTCGCTCAAGAGCGAATATAATTGAATTTCAGTATGGCAAAAATAGCCTTTCTGAAGCCTTTCCGGTAATGGGTTTTGATGCCCACCCAAAATCCTTGGAACAAATTAAAACCGATTTATCATTGGCCGGCATCATTTATAGAGATGTAACAGACTGCCCAACTGTAGAATTTAAAATGATGCCATGGGATCCTGAGCTCATGCAAAACCCTGTATTTATAAAAGTTGAATTTCCCGAACGAGCTGGAGCTTTATCAGATTTTCTGAAGCAATTTTATAGCGATGTTAATATAGGCTATTTTAGCTACCAGTATTCGGGTGAACGAGTTGGTAGAGCACTCATAGGATTTGAAATTTTAAAAGACTCTACAAAGAATTTGGTCGAAAAGTGGAAATCAAAAACACCTGAAGGTTTAAGAGCACTGGAAGTCCTCGAATCAAACAAAATTAATAATAATAGTTTTCATTGATCTTTGCCCTTTTGTAATTTCACTAAAATAGTTTTCTTGGCCAATGCCTCAAGGCAGTAGCCAAAAACAGCATATATTATACAAAAGAATGGAATCATAAGCTCACGATTCATGTGAGATAGGATGAGTGGGATTACCAATAAAGGTGAGTATATCACAATTCCAATTAATGGAGTCATGGCCGCTTGTTTCGAATCAGGATGGTTTGTGCAATATTCTTCCCACTTTCGAAAAATTGAGCCAAACGGTAGTTGTCTTATTTGTTCCTCCAATATTCCCCCAAGCCAAATCAAGCCTGCAAAAATCAGAAATATTAAAATCAGCGATAATATAGGGTTGCTCTTCGTGAAGGCCGAGGGAAGTTTATTTACGATCAATAAGACAATCATCGCCAAAACAGCGTAGGTAAAAATAGATTTCCCTCGCTTTTTAGGCTTTCTTCTTGAGCCTGCAAAATGCCGAATGAGCTTCAGAAGCATAATAGTAACAGAGTAAAACAGTTAGGCTCCCGATGCACCAGAAATAACAATCAGGATATTGGATTTGAAAAGATACTGTGATATTTTCACTCTAAGAAAGATGGATTGGTATTACGCTAAAAACACCCAAAAGATGGGGCCGGTTTCCAAAGAAGACATTCAAGAATTATGGGACAACGGTGAGATAGATCTCGACACACTCGTTTGGCATGAAGGTCTGACCGAATGGTTACCTCTTGAAAAGCATGAAGATTACATCGATCTAAATTCAAAAGTAGTAACTCCAATCCCTGAATCCCAGAAAGAAAAAAATGAAATCACTTTCGAAGATTACACCCCCAATTGGACTTACTTTCTTCGACGCGGAGTTGCCTGGATAGTAGATGTTTTGATTGTGGTCATGATTGTCGGGATTTTATCCATCTACACTTACAGTTTTTTCCAAAAAGATGGAGAGGAGTTTATTAAAGACTACTTTCAGCTTGCTGCCGGAGAAGTCCTAAAAAATGATGAAAACTTGGGATCAGAGTCCAAAGGGGCAGAAGTCGAACCAACTAATCAGGGAACTTTTAGAGAGCAAATCCTTCAAAACCTCGAACAACAACAACAGAATGCAAATAAGATAAGTGAAAAATACCCATCCTTCCAATACTGGCAAATGGGTGTCACTTTTGTCTTCTGGATTCTCTATGATACACTTCTCATGGTTTATTTGGGCGGCAGTATCGGCAA
Source organism: Limisphaerales bacterium (assembly GCA_965657355.1). GTDB lineage: Bacteria > Verrucomicrobiota > Verrucomicrobiia > Limisphaerales > JAJOIW01 > JAJOIW01. The sequence continues at coordinate 244,508 of CBFHOE010000007.1, forward strand.
AAAAATAACCGCACTTAGAGTCGCTAACAAACAGGGAACACCGGTAACGTTTTACAATGCTTTTTCAAAAAGTATAACTAGGGTTATTACTACACTTTTCGTTTATCTCATACCAATTTCTGTTGTTGTTGTTTTTATGACTAGGCCGCACCGATCTCTTAGTGACCTAATTCCAAGAACACTAGTCATGCCAGACCACCTTGTGAAAAAAGATAAATAGATTTATTTAATTTCTTTTATCCAAAGATCTTTATACCAAGCTTCTGAGGGAGGGCCTGAGTGGATCTGTAAGGCGATCAACCCAAATTGCTCCAATGACTTATCGGCCTCGACATAGTCAACCGTCATCTGACCATTGATCCATAATTGCACTCTCCTACCAACTGCCTTTATCTTATATTCGTTCCAATCATTTGGTTTGAGTACTTTCATAACATCATTCAGATTTGCTGTGGCTATCATTTTTCTTCTTCGAGATTCATCATACAAGGATCCCCAGTATTTCTGCCCCAAATCAGCCTGATAACCAATCATCTCGTGATGATTAGGAATTCGTTGTGATCTAATTTGGATTCCGGCATTTGGATTTTTACCTACCAACTTAAATTTGGCTCGAAGAATAAAATCATTATAACTTTTCTTTGTGGCGAGAAATTGATTATGAGGGATTCGGTTTTCAAGTTGCCCACCTACAATGGCTCCACTTTCGATTCTAAAGGAATCCAATGGCCCTTCCCAACCGGTAAAATCTTTACCATTAAATAACGGAGCAAATCCATCAGGAATCTTGTTACTTTGCCCAAACCCTGACAGTGCGATGAATAAAAATATAATAACAAACAATGCCCATGATTTAGAAATACTAAACCGCCTGTTATGATGATCAATGGAATACATATTACGAGGCTAGCATCATTTGCAAGATCACGCATATATTTTTATATTCTGTTTACCCTGAGATTTCGGAGAAAATTTAGAATTTCTAACTGGAGCATCTTCTCCTTTTCACCTACTTTGCTAAGGATTAAATAAAGGTATTTTTGAGACTTTTCAAAACTTGGGTCATGGTTCAAGGACTCCATAAATTTTTCACTCGCAGAGACATAATCATTACTATTCATACCTTTTAATCCATCTAGATACGACTTGAATGCCTTTCGACATTTTAACCATTTTGTTGAGAGCTCAATGTCAGTAACTACCATGGGGTTAGACTGATTCCTATTGGTAGACCACGAGTCGTCGAGTCCTTTGGAAATCCATTCAAGCAGTTGCGAACGCCTTGGTCGCGGTGAATAGGGAATAGAAGCTAGAATAGTTTGATCTAAAAGGTTACCTATTTCTTTCTCCCCTATCCTATTTTCCAGCCAATTTTCACCTCCTAAAAACCCGTAAAATATATCAAATACTTCGAATTCCTCCCTGATATCATCGGATTTATTCCATTCTTGGAGACGATTGTTTATTTGATCTAAACTTGGAGATACAGAGTCTTCATTACCTCCGATAAACCCAATGAGTGGATTGTCTGTTTCTTCGTCGAGCACGACGACTTGAACATTTTCCATATTTTTCAAAAATGTGTGCGAAAGAATCCGTGTTGATTGATAACTAACTTGACTAATAGGCCACCATAAAAAGAGCCATCCATCATCACTGAGATTTGATCTCAACATTTGAAAAATTTCATCTGCCAAATAAACTCCATATTCAGGTAAAGAGGGATGGAGCGAATCAATAATGATCAAATCGTATTTATCTTTTTTGCCGATTAAGCAATCAATGAGATTTTGACCTAAAGCTTCCTTATGTTTTCCTAAACTATAAATTGGGTCGCTCGCATATTCACTTTTCGGAAAAGTATTCACTAATGAGTGGTGCATAAAATTTACTGGAACAACGTGCTTTCCTTTGATGCCACGGCCAACATTTCGATTTTGGTATCTCAAGGCCTGTCCAAATTCTGGATTAAAACCGAAATATAAATAACTATCGCAATTTGGCTTCCACAAAGATGAGAATAAATTTTTCTTGATTTGATTTTCACCAGTAAAAAGTATTTGTGAATTCCATCGAAATGAAGGAGTGCGTCTCCCTTCAGAAATTTCAATTAAGCCACATTTATCTTCGATAATAATTTGTGTACTTTCCTGAGTGGAGGCAGATTCGTCAAATTTAACCGGAGATAACTCAATTAAAAATATCAGTGAAAAGCCAGTAATTGTTATTGCCAGAGCAACCCATGTTCGAGTGACATTTGGAATTAGTAGAAAGAACATTTGTGGTAATGCAGCCGCTACCCACGAAACGCCAATAAGTGGTATCAAAAAGTCCTGAAGAAAACTGACCGAACCCAAAAAAGTAAACATACACCATATTGGAAAATAAGACCTTTGCCCTGCATGTGGTTGAAACGCCCAAATAAATACAGAAACTAAAAAGCCAAGACTGAATGCAAATGGTCCGAAACATAACAAGGAAATAAGAATATCAAACCAAATCTGGGCGTATGTGCTATCCCCACAAAATAGCCAGGCTATGTATCCCATTTTATAAATATTTTTAAGACTGAGGAACGAAACAAGACAAGTAGACACTATAATAAAAATGCCTGAATTGAGAACAGCAGGTCTTCCTCTAAATTTTTCTGGAACCACCACATTTGAAACAATACCGCCAATCAAAAAACTAATTAAAAATCCAGCCAAGTGAAGCACGCTTGAAAAATAGTTATTTTCAGATACCTGCTTTAAATACCAGAAGCCAAGTTGCACCATCAAAATAGTGAGAATGGATGTAACACAAATAGAAAAAAAATAACGATTTTTAGTTAATACACCCTCACCGGCGGATACGTTAAAATTGCCTATACTGGCATTAGATTCATTACTAAAAAGTGCATAAAAAACCAGAACTAAGATTAGAACGCATGCACTAACAAGTATCACCCCGATATTCCCATAATTAACAACGATTGGTATACGGACTAAAACGCCGAGTAAAATCCCGGTAAAAAAGAAAATAACCCAACATAAAATGCGACTTTGATCAGCTTGCTTGGAATAAATTTGTTTTTCGGCTGACCATTGTAAAATTTTGAATACCGAGTAAATAAAAATGGTTAGGGATAAAAAACTTACAGCAGGGTTGAGAGCAATCTCGACAGGGTTTCTAATGAGCAAGAATGCAAATACTCCAAAGCAAGTTATGGACAAACTGCACACCAACATATCCTGGTATATCTTTCGTTCTTTCTTGATTTTCTTCAAAAAAACCTCGAACAAGATCAAAACTAAACTAAAAAGTATAAACTCTAGAGTCCGCAGCTCGGCAGTAATTGCAGATACAAGCTGAAAAAATATAAGACAAATGGATGCCACCAAAAAACCTGATAGAATAGGAATCATGTTAAGGAGCATAGTCCGCCAATTTTTTTGATTCACTTTAGCAGAATCATTTATCGGAAATGATGCGTCAATGCGTTTGTCTCATTCCTTTTACTTTTGATATTTGTCTCACCAGCTCTTCTCTTCTTGCAAGAATGCCATTGGAATACCATTCTTGTTTTTAGATGAAGGGTACGGAGAGGATAAAGATCGATTAATATGAGGAATGCAAATTATAAATGCTCTTCAATCAAGCCGTACATCTCAATTATTCTACCGGTTTTTAATGGCGAAAAGACCCTGGAGAAGGCCATCTATTCATTGGGCAGCTTAGGCGGGATTGATGCGGAACTCATTATTATAGACGACGGATCCACAGATGGAACGCATAACATTCTTAATCAGATAAAGAAGAATCTAAGTGGGGAGCCAATAAAGGTTATTAGGACCAGACATATTGGAGTTGCTGACGCCGCCAACATGGCAATCAGCTACGCGAAAGGGGACTGGATTGCTAGGATTGACGCGGATGATTGGTCAAGCCCTCACAGATTAAGGCAGCAGCTTAGCCTTGCCCAGAATGAGAACCTGGACATTGTGAGTTGCTTCGTAAAGATTGTCACACCAGATGGATTTCCTGTTATTAGTTTACAGGACTATGAACAATGGCTCAATAGTTGTGTTACGCCTGAAGATATTCTAGCATCTCGATTTATTGAGCTTCCTATCCCCAATCCTACAATTCTAGCCAAAAGAGAAGTATTTGAGCTTGGATTCAGGAATGGAAACTACCCAGAGGATTATGATTTATGGCTCAGGGCAATGTCGGCAGGTTTCCGGCCCGGTAAAGTCCCACGTACATTGTATTGGTGGACAGACCATCCAAATCGTGTAACTAGAACACAATCGATCTACACGAAAGCAGCTTTTCTCAATGCCAAAAAGCTTCACCTTTTCGATGGCCCCTTAGCTGGTGTGACTGAATGCGATTTTTGGGGCGCAGGTCTTGAGGGAAAGCCCTGGATACGCTGGTTTTTGAACCAGGGAATAAAAATTCGTAATATCATTGACGTGAACCCTAATAAAGTTGGCCAAGTTATACATGGATCACAGGTTATTTTGCCTGAGAGAATTAATACAACACCTCCTCTCCCATTGTTTATTGGAGTTGGGGTACCCGAGGGAAGAAAAAAAATTAAGGATTTCATTCTGTCCCATCTACCACACACACCAGGACAGGACGCTTGGTTCCTAGCATAAGGAAATACTAGGAATAGGATTTCAATATTTGATAAAAAAGCTATCTTCAATTCTATGAGTCACCAGGAAATATCTCAATCGAATGTCATGGGACAGCCATTAAAACCATGTAGCATGAATCCCCTCACTGGATTTTATCGCAACGGCCACTGCTGCACAGGCCCGGGGGATACTGGATTGCATACCGTTTGCGTGGTGGTAACAGAGGAGTTTTTGGAGTTTTCCAGAAATGTTGGAAACGATTTGAGCACCCCGATACCGGCCTACAATTTCCCTGGTCTCGTTTCAGGAGATAGATGGTGCCTATGCGTCACGAGATGGGTTGAAGCTTTTAAAGCAGATAAAACTCCAAAGGTGATTTTGGAGGCAACCCACATTTCAGCTTTAGAATTTGTTGATCTTGAAGATCTTAAAAAACACCAATTCAAACCAAATCCTTAAGTAGGATTAGAATCTAAGATATAATATTATATTTAAGTATTTTCTTTGTCGTTATCCTGAAAGAGCTCCATCTGTAGTTTTTGAACATCGATCTGGTCTACAAGAGAGGAAGATGAGTGAGTTCTAGTTTCGATAATATCTTTTGTGAAATTTGCATCATATGGAACGGGGTAGTTTCCATCATAACAAGCCATACAAAACTTTTCTGCCCCCCCACCACATGCATCCAACATCCCATCAATACTCAGGTAGTTTACAGAATCCGCATCCAGGTATTTTGCAATTTCTTCAAGTGATTTGTTGGATGCCATCAATTTCGTTTTGTCTGGAAAATCGATTCCATAATAGCAGGGATTTTTGTGAGGAGGACAGCTCACGAGGATGTGCACTTCCGTTGCTCCCGCTTCCTTTAAACTATTGACGTGGGCTTTACTCGTTGTTCCTCTTACAATCGAGTCGTCGATAATAACTACTTTCTTGCCGGCAACAAGTTCCCGAATTAGGTTGAGTTTAACCTTTACGTTAAAGTCTCGAATTAATTGTGATGGCTGCAAGAAGCTACGTCCCACATAATGATTTCGTACGAAGGCCATCTCAAAAGGAATATTACTTTCCAGTGAATAGCCAAGAGCAGCGCAATTACCGCTATCCGGTATGGGAACAACAATATCCGCATCGATAGGGTTTTCACGGGCTAGCTGTCGCCCCATATCAACTCTGGTCTGGTAAACACTCTTACCACCCAAAACACTATCCGGTCTGGAAAAATAGACATGCTCAAATATACAAAAAGATTTCCTTTGCTGACCTGATGCATACTTCAAACTGCGGAGGCCCTTTGAATCAATGATGACAATTTCCCCCGGCTCAACATCGCGAATATATTCTGCTTGAATCAAATCAAACGCACAGGTTTCACTTGACAAAACATACCCACCTTCAAGCTTGGCAATAGAAAGCGGCCGGAACCCCTGAGGGTCTCTTATTCCTATCAAGGCATCTTTAGTCATGAGGACTAGTGAGAAGGCTCCCTCTATCTTTTGGATCGCATTGACTAAATTAATGGGTTGATTCGATTCTTCTCCCTGCGGCTGGGCTAACAAATGAAGAATAATTTCACTGTCTATAGTGGTCTGGAATATCGATCCATTTTGCTCAAGTTCCCATCTCAATCGGGCAGCGTTGGTTAAATTACCATTGTGTGCAATAGCCACCTTACCTTTATAAAAATCAACAATGAGAGGTTGAGCATTAGAAGCTTCTGAAGAACCAGTTGTAGAATATCTTGTATGACCAATAGCAAGATCTCCCTTCAACTCCGAAAGAACATTTCCTCGAAACACGTTGGAAACCAACCCCATCCCTCGATGATTATGAAACTCTCCTTGCTCATCGCAGGATACTATACCAGCGCTTTCCTGTCCTCTATGCTGAAGAGCGAACAAGCCATAGTAGGCTAACCGAGCGGCATCAGAGTGTCCCCAGACACCAAATACTCCGCAATAATGCTTGGGATATTCTTGTTCAACTTCCATGTCAGTTGTCCATGTGATTACCGATGGTATTCCACCATGTTTTATGCAGAGAATCTAGAGGCGAGCTGCATATATGCTGTCCACCGATTGAGAGTTTAAATTCTTTTGCCTCTGTTGTGGAGCCAATCTTTGTTATTGAAATTCCAGAGGGAATAGAATTGAGAATTTCTTTAGCTTTTAAGGGTTGGACCTCGATAATTATTCGTGATTGTCTCTCACCGAAAAGAAGTGCGTCTAGTCTATCGCCGGCAAGCCCTCGTTCCTTCAAAGGGCCCAGTTCCAGTTCCACTCCAATAAGTTGAGGAAGGTTGCGAGAGAAATTCGAAGATATTGACATTTCAATAATACTATTTAAAAGCCCACCATCGCTGCAGTCATGAGCTGCATTAATCAATCCTTTAGATACCCAACCACGGTATGTTTCGTGAATGAGGGATTCATCATCTAAAGAGCAAGGTGAAGGACGGCCGTGTTTTCTTCCATGAATACAATTCAGGAATGCTGATCCGCCAAGACCATACCAGTCATCCGCTTTAAACTGACTTGGCTCTATCAAGAACAACTCGCTATCCGAGGATTTGAACCATTGTGTAATGATATGATCTTTGCTCTCAAACAGTCCCACAACACCAACAACAGGAGTTGGATCAATAGCACCGCTTGGGTTTTGATTATAAAGACTCACATTTCCTCCAGTCACCGGGATATTGAAATGTTGACATGCATCGCTCATTCCGTGAACCGCTTCCTTTAACTGAAAAAATAATTCAGGGTTGTGAGGATTACCAAAATTTAGATTGTCGGTGACACCAATCGGACGGGCCCCTGAAACGGCAATATTACGGCATGCCTCTGCCACGGCAATCTTCCCTCCTTCGTATGGATCGAGATAAGAATACACGCCATTGCCGTCCACAGTCATAGCTATATACTTATCAGGAAATTCTCTTTTTTCCCCACCAGGAAGCACTGGCATTGAATCTTCCTTTATCCGAACAACTGCAGCATCACTACCAGGTAATACAACAGAACCATTCCTCACCATATGATCATACTGCCGATAGACCCAATTCTTTGAACTTATGGTTGGAAAGGCAAGCAACTGGCTTAATGCACTTATTACTGAGCCAGCATCTAGATCTTGAATTTCATCTACTTGGAATGATCGTGTTTTTGCGAAATATTCGGGCTCTTTTGATTCTCGATGGTAAATAGGAGCTTCATCTGCCAATCGAGCTGCTGGAATGTCAGCAACAATCTCACCACTGTGTTTGACAATCATTTGACCAGTATCGGTGACAACGCCAACTTCAGACCAAGGTAAATCCCATTTATCAAAAACCTTCTTAACCTCATCTTCTCGACCTTTATGAATGATGATTAACATCCGCTCCTGTGACTCGCTGAGCATGATTTCATAAGAGGACATACCCGGCCCTCGCTGCGGCACCTTATCAAGCTCTATTTCGATTCCGGTCCCAGCCCTACTGGCTGTTTCACATGTTGAGCAAGTCAACCCTGCAGCTCCCATATCCTGAATTCCCGCCACGGCACCTGTGGCAAGAAGTTCTAAGCATGCTTCCATCACCAATTTTTCCATGAATGGATCACCCACTTGGACGGCCCCTCTTTGATGCTCAGCAGACTCTTCAGTAAGGTCTTGTGAGGCAAAAGCAGCGCCAGCCAAACCATCCCGTCCAGTAGCTGGGCCAACATAGAAAACAGGGTTACCCACACCCTCTGCAGCCCCTCTTGCAATCTGGTCTGTATAAAGTGCACCCAATGCGAAAGCATTTACCAACGGGTTACCTTCGTAAGATTTATCGAAGCAAACCTCACCAGCAATGGTAGGTATACCAAAGCAATTACCGTAGTGGGCTATACCTTCGACGACACCTCGAAACAACCTTCTGACCTCGGCTGATTCCAATGATCCAAAACGGAGGGAATTCATACCACAAATTGGACGCGCGCCCATTGTAAAAATATCTCTTAAAATCCCACCAACACCCGTCGCTGCTCCTTGGAATGGCTCAACGGCACTGGGGTGATTGTGTGACTCAATCTTAAATGCAATGGCTACTCCATCTCCAATGTCCAAAATCCCTGCATTCTCTTCACCTGCTGCAACAAGGACTTCCTTTGATTTTGTTGGAAATGACTTTAAGAGTGGACGAGTGTTTTTGTAGGAACAGTGTTCACTCCACATCACTGAGAAAATTCCTAACTCAGTAATGTTTGGCTCGCGCCCGAGTATATTCAAAATCTGAGCATACTCCTCGGATGTGAGTCCATGCTTTTCTATCAATTCAGGGGTAATTTTTGGCTCAGCCATGGCTAAGTTTAAAAAAGTTTATGACTTAATGGATTTAAGTTTAATGTTAATCAAAAGTTAAGTTGCTCTAAGGTGTGAATTTCTTTCCCAAAGAACTAGGCCTTCAAGTTACATGCGTCCTCAAAAGACCTGATCATTGATTCAAAAATTTTCTTTCCTGTAGATTCCCCCAGTATATCTTCCGAGGCCCTCTCGGGGTGAGGCATCAAGCCTGCCACGTTACCAGCAATATTACTTACTCCAGCAATGTTTAAAATAGAACCATTTGGGTTAGTCGATGATGAAATTTGCCCGAAAGAATCGCAATATCTCCATAGAATTTGATTATTATTCTCCAATTGTTCCAAACCTGGTTCATCAATATAATAACATCCCTCACCGTGCGCTATCGGGCAGTGAATGAGTTCACCTTCAAAGATCGCCTTGTTAAATGGCGATTGGAGGTTCTCTGGCTTCAAATACACATGTTCACATATGAAGCGAAGATCTCGATTACGCACCAGAGCCCCTGGCAATAACCCCGATTCCGTAAGTATTTGAAAACCATTGCATATTCCCAACACCAAGCCACCATTGTCAGCGAACTCTTTGAGAGCACTCATGACCGGACTGCATTTCGCAATGGCGCCACATCTCAGATAATCCCCATAACTAAAGCCACCGGGAACGATGACGGCATCTACGCTCCGAATGGCTTTTTCTTTGTGCCACAAATAACTGGCTGGGTAGCCAAGCACATTACTGATGACGTGAAGGCAATCCTGATCACAATTTGATCCAGGAAACTGGAGGACCGCAAACTTCATGAAGGATCAATTTCGAGAACGTAATCCTCGATAACCGGATTAGTTAAAAATTTACGACATGCCTCATCCATGGATGCCCGAACAGTTTCTTCGTCGCCATCGATCTCGAATTCAAGATATTTTCCTACGTGGACAGCGCTGATGCCATCGTGACCGAAGTGCTCAAGTGCATTCTGAACTGTCTTTCCTTGTGGATCGAAAACCGCTTTCTTTGGAGTGATAATTACGCGTGCTTTCATTAAAATTTATTTGGCCATTCTGCAGAATTTGTGTGACATATTAGCGAAAGAATTTAAGAACTCCAGCGATTTGTCATAAGTTCCCTGGCTCGATATGCAAATAAGAATTATGTGGAGACACCATCAGAGCTCTCATCGACTTTAGATTTTTCAGCAATGGCGTTTCTAGCAGCCTCCGCTTTGGCAGAAGCCTCTACAGCCCTTTTCTGTATCTCTTCTTGGGAGGGCAGTGACAAAAGGACTTCAGGGGGAATATCAGCATCCTTTTGTAGTTTAACTAAACATTTCTGCCGTTCATTTAATGCCTTACTAGAATCCCGTTCTTTGGAAAATCTAGACTTAGCTCTCTCTGAGCGTTCTCTGAGCATGTCATATATATCCCCGCCAAGGAGCGATGAAATATCCACCTTCATTTTCTCCCTTTGCATATCTTCGGCGCTGACCTGATCTCCATTGATTGGCCCGGATTTATATTTGGGAAACATAATTGCCGCTTCTGGGCAAACCCTCGAGCACGCTGGACAATTTGTTTTACAGTTGTCTTGGTTTTGAACCTGAATCTGTTGCTCTGACGAAACTCCATAAACACCAAATAAACAGAAACTTAAACACTGCATGCAATTGGTGCACCGATCGTAATCGATTACAGGGAACCATGGTTTCCACGTTTTGTGATTAAAAAGGTTATTCTCAGCTCGGATTCTTTCGCTTAATTCACCCACCGCTTGAGAGAGACCGGCCCCAGCATCCATAGACGATAAATCGTAAACATTTGTCTCTTCATTTGCTTCAAGCAGATTTAATTCTTCCGGTGTTTTCCCGCCGAAATTGCCGATAACCAAAGTTCTGATACGCTCTCCTATTTGCTGCATATTTCGAGGGTCAAAAAGCCTCGTTACGGCAAAGCCTCTACCTAGCAACTCTCCCACAATGGAAAAGCGATTATCATCGCTAAGCGAATGTGTTCCAGCTCCTTCATAAATTATGACCCTCAGGGACTTGCTTGCCGCTAAACTCATCAGTTACTTCTATTTGGTTGTTTTATAAATCGGTAATCGTTTAGTTGGAAAAAATCACGCTCAAGATTATCATTCTAATCAGATTCTTCAATTATTTCGACAGGAGCTTTTCCTTTCCCTTCAGGTAAATTGGATTCAAATTTGTCGCTCATGATATCATTTAAAACAACTGATGCTGTTTGAGACCGCATGTTGCATACCTGAACGGCTGTAACATCAAAGTTTCTACCAGTTGAATTTAAGAGCCATTTGACCGCCCTGGGGTAGCAAGCTGCCACTTTAATCTTCTTCCCATCTGCAATAGAGGCAAGGTCCGGATCTCTTCTTGCTGCCATTTCACATAAATCTGAAACCGCTTCCCATTCAACATCAGCACGGCACAAACCCTCTAATACCTCTTTTTTCACATCTTCGGGTACGATTTTCGCGTGCGCACAATGGCAGTAAATCACTCTACAGTTTTGCCCCATACTTCATAGCTTACCCTCATGTAGTTCTCTTTGTAAAATTCAAACCCCGGAATCGAAGCAATCAATTCCGGGGGACCCATTATTGAATATTAGATATTTGTGTCACTCAGCTCACCGTACAACTAGGCTTCGAATTTGCGGCCAAGAAGAAGGATTTGCGTCATTCCCAACATCTAGTAGCCCCTCTATATTACTCATCTATTTACAAATTTCCATGACAGTTTGAAAATTCTTACCCGTTGCCCATAAGGTAAGCAATTTATTACAAGAACACCAAAAATGCCATTTATTTGTAACTTTTCTGCAATTTTAAAGTAATCAGTTTTCAGGAATATCGCGAAGAAACGGCCAAAAGGTGAAGGCGAAGCGACCGACGACATTGGATTGAGGAAAATCCCCCCATGCTCGTGAATCGGAACTATTCATACTGTTGTCCCCCATTGCCATGACATGCTTGGGCCTGACTTGATATTCAGAGTTACCATTATAAAAATACGAGCTTAAGCCAAAGCCTGGATTGACTTGGCTATAGGTCTTGTTATTAACATGTCCACTGTATCTATCAGGGCGAGGGGGGATTGACGGATCGAATGAATATATTTTTTCGAAACCTTTATTTTCTTTGGTAAGCTTCTTGTCGTTTATATAGAGGTGCCGATTATCTCCAATCCGGACCTTTTCTCCGCCAAGAGCTACCAAGCGTTTGATGTAAAATTGATTCCCCCCCCTAATTCCTTTGATGCCAGCGGTCTTAAATACAATGATCTCGCCTCTTTTTGGGGTGCGGAAGTTGTAGCTCAGGCGGTCGACAAAGAGAAAATCGCCCCTGACCATGTTAAACTGAACGATGGGATCTCCCTTTTTGAAAACCTGTCTTTTTCCAAGGCTCATCGCTTGTTCTTGGAGCATGTCCAATAGGTAATCTCTCTGAGCTATTCCGTTGGCGTTTAGCAGAACGGGCGGTGGATTCCACATCGTATGTTTAACTCCCCCTATATAAAGGTCTCGTTTCTTTAAAATCCAGGGGATGACCGTTCGGACCTTACCAACAGATTCCAGAGCCCCATCATTTTTGGCTTTTAATTGATAGTAGGAAGTCCCCTTGATCGCGAAATCAAACACCCTGCCCAAAAAATTTGGAACATCCACATCAGGGTTAATCAATAAATTTTTTGCAACGTTCCCATAAAGAGTTGGCTGCATGGACCCTGTCGGGATTTTAAATGGCTGAATAAAAAAAGACCTAACGGCCAAAGCAACCACGACAGCAACAAGGAATACCTCAATATTCTCTCTTTTTATCGGATTGGCATATGGGATGAAGTTTTCGTTTGCGATTTGCTCGAACGTTTTCATTGCCTCAGGCAATTCTGAAGCCCTGCTTTTATCATCGATTATCTCTGAAAATTCATTCAGCCCATCCACCAGAGCTTGCTTTTTGGAAGATTCAAGCAAATCTGACTGGTGTCTGAGCAACTTCTTGACTTGGGACCTCATGTCTTTGGCCCGTCGGCGTTCTTTTGAGCCAAACATTATAATTTGAATATTAAAAGGTTCATGTTGTTCTTTAATTCAAAGACTTATATCTCATCAGTCTTAAAATCAGGCTTTTAAGACTTTAATAAATGCCTCTTGCGGGATGCTGACAGATCCGACTGATTTCATCCTCTTTTTTCCCTCTTTTTGCTTCTCAAGAAGCTTTCTTTTACGTGTGATATCCCCGCCGTAACATTTTGCTGTGACATCCTTCCTCAATGCACTGAGCGTCTCACGGGCAATGATCTTTCCACCGATAGCTGCCTGGATAGCTATGGCAAATTGCTGCCTTGGGATAACCTCCCTCAGCTTAGCAGCCAGCGCACGGCCTCGAAACTCGGCTTTTGTTCTGTGAACAATAGATGAAAAAGCGTCGACTCTTTCGCCATTGACCAACATATCCATCTTTACCATGTCCGCCTGCACATAATCATCATGTTCGTAATCCATAGATCCATAGCCTTTGGTGATACTTTTGATCTTATCATGAAAATCGATGAGAATTTCATTAAGCGGGATCATGGCTGTCATCATAATCCTTCTTTCGTCAAAAGTCTCCGTATTGAGCACATCACCACGCTTGTCTGCAATCAAGGCCATCATGTCTCCGATGTTCTCATTAGGGCTCATCACAAAGCATTTGACCATAGGTTCCTCAACATACTCGATATTAGCGGGATCAGGCATGAAGGCGGGATTATCGACTTCGACTAATTCCCCATCTGTAAGAAACACTTTGTAAACAACGCTCGGATAGGTCGCTATAATATCCATGTTGTATTCTCGACGAAGCCTTTCCTGAATTATTTCTAGATGTAATAAACCTAGAAATCCGCAGCGAAACCCAAAGCCCAAAGCGATGGAACTTTCCGCTTGGTAGACAAAAGCAGCATCGTTTAGCTGCAATTTAGCCAAGCTTTGTTTGAGCTGTTCATAATCGGCCGTATTGATAGGGTATATTCCAGAAAAGACCATTGGATGAATTTCCTGGAAACCTGGAAGAGCTGGCGAAGGTTTTTTGGGGTGAGTTAAAGTATCCCCCACTTTGATATCTGCCGGGTTTTTAACATTAGCCGTGATATACCCCGTTTCACCAGCACATAACCTATCACGTGAATAAGGTCCCGGATTAAAACTACCAACCTCTTTGATATCAATAAGTCTATCCGTATGGATAAATTTGGCTTGCATTCCAGCCCGGATCTCACCGTTTACAACCCTGACAACACTTACAGCTCCGCGATAGGTATCAAAATAGGAGTCAAAGACGAGGACTTGTAAGCATTGGTCAGGATCGTGTTTCGGCGGCGGGATGCGCTCGACAACTCCTTCAAGAATTTCTTTAATTCCCAGACCTTCTTTTGCGCTCGCCATGATCGCTTCTTCACCTGGAATCGCCAAAATATCTTCGAGTTGTTGTTTTGCGAAAGGAATGTTGGCGTGAGGTAAATCGATTTTATTAATAACTGGAATGATAGCCAGATCAAGCTGGATGGCCAGTTGGACATTGGCGACCGTTTGTGCTTCCACCCCTTGCGCCGCATCTATAATGAGAATGGCCCCTTCGCAAGCACTCAAGCTGCGGCTTACTTCATAAGAAAAATCAACGTGCCCGGGAGTGTCAATGAGGTTCAATTCATAAAGATTCCCATCATCCGCTTTATACCCCATTGTAACCGGGTGTGCCTTGATCGTTATTCCTCGCTCTCGCTCGAGATCCATGGAATCCAAATGTTGCTCTTGCAACTCTCTGTCTTGGAGCGTCCCAGTATTTTGTAAGAGGCGATCCGACAATGTTGTCTTACCGTGATCAATGTGAGCAATAATGCAAAAATTTCTAATTCGATTGATGTCCATCTAGTTGTGTGACGCAGTATAAAATAATGACATTGGCGAAAATGGAAAGAAAATGACGATCCATTGAGAAATGAAATAGGCAACTTTTTTGAATGCCTTCTGTAATCGACAGACTAATTGACGCGTTTCGTCAATGCCAAGCCAGCTTTTAATATTTTGGAAACCTCTTCTTGGGAGGGAGCTTCTGCATAAATGCGCAAAACTGGCTCGGTACCAGAGCCCCTCAACATAAGCCAAGCACCATTTTTAGCTACCATTTTGACCCCATCGAACGTCTTTACCTCTTCAATGGGTGAACCTGCAAGTTTAGCCGGTGGGTTAGCAGCTGAAAATTCCATGAGTTCTTCGCGCTTTTCTAAGGGGAAATGACCATCTATCCGGTCATAATGATGGGGCCCATATTTCTTAGTAAGTCTTGCAAGGATTTGTTTAATCGATTTCTTTTCCATCGCAAGCATTTCGAGCAGCATCAAACCTGCTAGGATCCCATCTCTTTCAGGTATGTGCCCAAGGAAACCTATACCGCCGCTTTCTTCAGCCCCCAGGAGAACATCCCCTTTCATCATTTCAGTGCAAACATACTTAAAACCGACTCCCGTTTCGAGAAGTTCAAGACCGTAATCATCGCACATTTTGTCCACCATCGACGTGGTCGTCAATGCCTTGACGACTCTTCCTGTCTGGCCTCGGTTTTCAAACATGTGATGAATGAGCATGCTGATGATTTGGTGCGTTGTGATATATTCGCCACGGCCATCCATGCCGCCGACACGGTCGGCATCCCCATCAGTGACTAGGCAGACATCATGGGGGTTCTTTTTTAAATAAGCTGCTGTGGGCCCGTAGTTTTGCTTGATTGGCTCGGGATTAATACCTCCAAAAATTGGATTATGTTCGCTATTTAACGTCGTGACCTTACAGGATGTACCCTCCAAAATATCATCAAAGCAACCAGCCCCTACCCCAAAAAGAGGATCATGAGCAAAACGGACACCTGATTTTGAAATCAGCTCAAAATCTACTAATTTTTTTTGAGCCTTGTACATCATTGGCTTGAGGTCCTTAATTTGAAGAAGCTTTTGTTTTTTTGCTTCAGTCAGGTGGATTTTTTTGACCTTAGATTTATCAATTTGTGCTTCAATACCTTTGCAAATCGCCGGTTCAGCGGACCCACCATAATGAGCCTTAATTTTGAAGCCATTGAAAATTGCTGGGTTATGACTGGCTGTGATCATGATACCTCCAACAGATTTAGACTGTTTTACAGCAAAAGAGACAGCCTGGGTCAGCGTAGGGCCATCGCTCAATATGACCTTAAAACCATTGGCAGTAAGTATTTCAGCTGATACCGCAGCGAATTCATCAGACAAAAACCGACGGTCAAAACCAATGACAACCTGCTTCTTCGTCCCTTCAATGGGGTTTTTCTTCCAATAATTGGCACTGGCTTGCGCCACACGCTCAAGATTTTCAAATGTAAATTCGTCGGCAATGACCGCGCGCCATCCATCTGTCCCAAACTTTATTTGTGTCTTCATTAATTTTTTGATGACAATATTCGTTTAGCTCACGCGTCGCGCTCACTATTTTATTTCTTTCCTCGCTCATCATAATCCGATTCTTGATGAATTTTAATTCAAAACAATTGGTTTTTTCATTTTGCCAAAAATATCCAGTCACTTTACGTCGCCAAGTTTTTTGCTGAACTGGCACGCCTGTTCATGGGGCTAAAAAAATTGAGATTCGAATTGACTAAGATATTGAATTTGGTATTTTTCGAGACTCTATTTGGAAAATTGATGAAGACATTCCTCCCGAAAGTTGAGCAAAGCGAGAGAAAGTGGCATTTAATAGACGCCGACGAACAGGTGTTAGGTCGTGTTGCCGTAAAGATAGCCGATATTTTACGTGGTAAAAACAAGCCAGAATACACCCCTCATATTGATACCGGTGATTTTGTCGTGGTCACCAATGCAGAAAAAATACGCCTTACAGGTCAAAAAGAAACCAATAAATTTTATATGACCTACTCCGGCTGGAGAAGCGGGGATAAATATAAATCTGTAGCTGAAGTCCGCGAAAAGCACCCAGAACGCCTATTAATGCAGGCTGTAAAAGGAATGCTTCCAAAAAACCGCCTCGGCTCTCAGATGATCAAAAAGCTGAAAGTGTATGTGGGACCTGACCATCCGCATTCCGCTCAGAACCCTGAACTACTCACAATATCTCAATAATAATTTTTAAGTAATGTCTGATACTGCAAACGAATTCTGGGGAACAGGAAGACGTAAAACTGCCGTCGCTCGCGTTCGCCTCTCACAAGGAGTTGGTAAAATTTCAGTTAATGGGAAATCCATTGATGACTATTTTACTACAGATCAAATGAAGAGCCACGCCGTCCGCCCGCTCGAATCACTCGATTTGAAGAACAAATTTGATTTACGAATAAACGTCTCAGGTGGCGGCCTGAATGGCCAATCCGGAGCCGTCAGCCACGGCATTGCTAGAGCCATTCTAAAATTTGACGAAAACCTAAGGCCACTCCTCAAAACCGAGGGTTACCTTACTCGTGACCCGAGAGCCAAAGAGCGTAAGAAATATGGTCAGCCGGGTGCCCGTAAGCGTTTCCAGTTCAGCAAACGTTAACCCGCTGTTTTCTATCAGGAATTTACCCCGCAGAAGACAGGCTGCGGGGTTTTTTGTTTTCCACTATTATAGAATTGGGGCGGAAGATTTGTTTTTTGCCAAAATCAATCATAAAGCAACCCGATAAAAGGTTATGAATTTACCCAAAGTGAAGGTTGGAATAGTTGGTGCCTCTGGATATTCCGGAGAGGAGCTTTTGCACCTCCTCCTCAGACACCCTGGTGTAGAGCTTTCAGTTGCGACATCCAGGCAATATTCAGGACAAAAGCTGACTGAAGTTTTCCCCCGGTTCAGCCACTACCCCGGAAACAGTGGATTGAATTTTGTCGAACCTCACCCTGACGAGTTTGGACAGCACGCAGATCTCTTCTTCTTAGCTCTGCCTCATGGCGTCGCTCATGAGTATGCAGGTTCCCTTCTCAGGCAAGGCAAGAAAGTCATCGATCTCAGCGCGGATTTTAGGCTGGATGACCCGCGAACATACGAGGAATTTTACGAACACAAACACCCCCTGCCAGAGCTTTTAGATGAAAGCGTTTATGGATTAACCGAGCTCAATAAGGAATTCATAAAGTCGGCCAGGCTTGTCGCCTCTCCGGGGTGCTACCCAACAAGCATTCTCATACCCACCACACCCCTGGTAGAGCGTGGATTGATCCATCCAGATTCTATAATCGCTGACTGCTTAAGCGGTGTGAGCGGAGCCGGAAAAAAAGCCTCCATTCCTTACCTTTATGTAGAGTGTAATGAAAGCCTCCGCCCATATGGAATACCCAAGCACAGGCACCTATCTGAAATCGAACAAGAATTGTCAAAAGCTGCAAAGAAAAAAGTAACCATCCAATTTTCCCCTCACCTTGTTCCGGTAAATAGAGGCATTCTGACGACTTTATATGCGGCACCAAAGCAGGAACTAAGGTCCGAGTCGTCATTTGTTGAATTCGAAAAAAACCTCAATGATACTTACTCGGATTACTATTCTGAATCAACTTTTGTAAGACACCTTAGCAATTCAGGTCTTCCAGATACAAAGAATGTAGTCGGCACAAATGTCATTGAGTTTGGTTGGAAACTCGATAGAAGGACTGGCCGACTTGTCCTAATGTCAGCAGAGGACAATCTAGTAAAAGGGGCTGCAGGGCAGGCAGTCCAATCATTCAATGTAATGAACGATTACCCAGAATCAACTGGATTAATATAGACACTAACGAAGCTCACCAATTTGATACCTCATTCCGTTGAAAAAAATGGCAAAGAAAAATTGGAAAATCATTCAAGGTTCTATCTGTGCCCCTTTAGGATTCAAAACAGGATCTGTTTTTTGCGACGTCAAAACACTAGGCACGGGAAAGGGATCTAACAAAGGCAAGAAAAGAGATCTGGCTGTCATTACCTCATCAAAGCCAGCCTCAGTAGCAGGGATGTTTACGA
The DNA here is from genome assembly GCA_965657355.1 of Limisphaerales bacterium. Taxonomy (GTDB): domain Bacteria; phylum Verrucomicrobiota; class Verrucomicrobiia; order Limisphaerales; family JAJOIW01; genus JAJOIW01. Next base: position 263,469 of record CBFHOE010000007.1, read on the forward strand.
CCAATCAGGTTGTCGCGGCACCGGTGACATTAAGCATACCAAGAGCCAATAAATCTCAGGCCCAAGCTGTGGTGGTTAATTCGGGTAATGCCAACGCATGCACGGGGTCGCAGGGATGGAAAGATGCCATCGAAATGGCAGAAATTACTGCTAAAAATCTAGCGATTGACAATCCAGAAGACGTCCTTGTTTGCTCAACCGGAAGGATAGGATTAACACTCCCCATGAACAATGTTAGGGAAGGTATAGTTAAGGCATGCCAGAACCTGAAAGACTCAATCGATTCAGCAAACCTGAGTGCTAGAGCCATTTTAACGAGTGATACCCGACCAAAAGAAATAAGCATTGAACTGTCCCTTTCTGGAAAAAAAATTAAAATCGGAGGAATCACAAAAGGGGCTGGCATGATTCACCCCGGAATGAGTCCTACAGGGAAAAGACCGTATTCCCAACCTCTACACGCAACAATGCTTTGCTTTATTACAACGGACTGCAACATAGACTCCAATACTTGGAAAAAAGCCATAAGAGAAGCCGTCAGTTGTAGTTTTAACAAGATATCAGTCGACGGGGACATGAGCACTAATGATTCAGTCATCGGCCTTGCTAATGGCCTTGCTAGAAACACAAAAATCACAAACCTCAACGGGAAATCAGGAAATGCTTTTTTGGAAGCATTGAAATTTGTTTGCCTGGAACTCGCCAAAATGATTGTAAAAGATGGCGAGGGTGTTACCAAACTCATCAAACTCAATATCCAGGGGGCTCAGTCGCATATTCAGGCCGATTTGGCAGCAAGAGCCATCGCAAACTCTGAATTAGTCAAGACATCTTGGTTTGGGGAGGATCCGAACTGGGGAAGAATTGCTCACGCCCTCGGTTATTCAGAAGCCAAAGTTGATGTTGATAAGTTAGATATTGGTTACTCAAAAATCGATGCAAAGAGAATTTCATACGCTATCAAAGGCGGAACACCAACAAAAACCTCACTCGATACTCTCAGAAGAATTTGTCAGTTCGAAGCATTCGAAGTCCACTGTAATCTCAACCTAGGAAAAGGAAAAACCGACTTTTACACTTGTGATCTTTCCGAGGAATACGTCGATTTTAATAAAGGAGAATAATAAGATTCATGGATACTTTAATTCAAAAAGCGTCAACACTTCTTGAAGCGCTTCCTTACATCCAAAATTTCAGAAACAAAACCTTTGTTGTTAAATATGGTGGGAGCTTCATGGATTCGCCAAACGCTGATATCAGGCAGGGGGTGGCAAGGGATGTTGTATTTTTGGAAACTGTCGGAATAAATCCAGTGGTTGTTCATGGTGGAGGTAAGGCAATTTCCAGAGCAATAAAGAATTCTGGTTATGAGATAAAATTTACCCAGGGAATGCGAGTCACGGATGAGAAAATGATTTCGATTGTCGACAGGGTGCTCTCAGATGAGATTAACCCGGAAATCGTTAAACACATCGAATCCAATGGTGGAAAAGCAAAAGGTATCAAAGGGAAAGATATCCTCACTTGCAAAAAATTAATACTGAAGGGGCCAGAGGGAGAAGATATAGACCCTGGTTTTGTTGGCATTGTCGTCGCAGTAAACACCGGCCCCCTAATAGAATGTATTACAAATCACATAACGCCTGTTATCAGTCCGACAGCATTGGGCATTGATGGAAAAGTTTACAATTGTAACGCCGATGTAGCGGCAGCTCAAATTGCAAAGGCTATCACTGCCAGCAGACTGGTATATATGTCTGATGTTGCTGGTTTACTGAATGACCCTAATGACCCGAACTCTCTAATCGAGCATTTGAGCATTAATGATGTAGATAGACTCAAACGAAAAGGAATCATCTCAGATGGAATGATCCCAAAAATGGATAGCGCGGTGGAGGCAATAAAATCAGGTATAGAAAAAGTTGCCCTGGTAGACGGTAGACTCCCCCACTCTGTTCTTCTAGAGATATTTACTGACAAAGGAGTAGGAACGGAAATCACATTATAAGGTGGCAGTCCCAATGATGACAAAATCTCAAGAAATAATAAATCGTTTCGACAATAGCGTTATCTCCAATTATGGAAGGTTTGATCTTGTTATTAGTAGAGCATACGAGTTTGAAGTATTTGATATCGAGGGACGGCGGTATTTGGATATGGGATTTGGTATTGCTGTCAATTGCCTCGGGCATTGTCACCCAGAGCTCAAAGATTGCCTAACTCAACAAATGGAGTCTTTAGATCACGTTTCAAATCTCTATTACTACGAAAACCAAGCCCAGCTAGCCGAAAACATCTCTCACCGCCTGGGCGGAGGAAAAGTATTCTTCTGCAATTCTGGCGCTGAATCCAACGAAGCAATTATCAAACTGGCCAGAAGATTCGGCCATAATGAAGGTCGTTACAAAATTATAACTGCCGAGAATTCTTTTCATGGAAGAACCCTGGCTACCATAGCAGCCACAGGTCAGCAAAAAGTAAAAACAGGATTTGGACCAGCAGTTGAAGGATTTTCACACATTCCTTTTGGAGATTTATCAGCATTCGAAAATTCGATTGATGAAAAAACTGCCGCCATCCTCATAGAGGGCGTTCAAGGTGAAGGAGGACTCACAACGGCATCCGCAGAATACCTGCGAGAAATTAGAAATATTTGTAATGAAGAAAACATTCTTTTCCTAATGGATGGCGTTCAGTGCGGAATGTTCAGGACGGGCAAGTTTCAAAGTATCCAAAGAATCCTGGATCTGAATTCCGAAGACCAAACCAATTGGTTACCTGATGCGATATCAATGGGAAAATCACTAGCCGGTGGATTTCCAATAGGAGCGCTTTGGGCTGGATCTAAAACTAAGGATATCCTGGAAGCAGGCTCACATGGCACGACCTATGGTGGAAATCCTCTCGCATGTGCAGTTTCCAATAAGGTTTTTGAAATTATTCAAAGAGACAATCTGGACAAAAACATACGAGACATGGAAATCCTCTTAAGGAAAAATCTTGAGTCAATAAAATCAGAATTTTCACAATCAATTTTATCTATCAGAGGACTGGGATTCATGACGGGGATCGTCCTGAACCCTGAATCGCCAATTTTTAAGTCATTAAATGGTGTTACTCCCTCGATCTATGTCACAAAAAAAATACAAGAAATGGGAATGCTAGTCATCCCAGCAGGGCCGCATGTCGTCAGGTTTTTACCCGCGTACAATATTGGGCCGAAACAAATCGATGAGGCCATTGGAATTCTCAGAAAATCAATGCAGCACATTCATGAGTAACAAATCATCATTGATCAACCTAAATAAAAAATTACCCGAAGTATCAACCAAGGGATTCTGGAAAACAAAAATATGAATCACTTATTGAGCCTTGCAAAAATGAGCGGTACTGAAATGAGAGAGGTTATTGAGCTCTCCCATAAAGTGAAGGCTAACCGTAACAAACAACACCAAAAAATATTTGATGGCCAAACCTGGGCTTTGATCTTTTCAAAAGCGTCCACCAGGACAAGAGTTTCATTCGAAGTGGGACTAAGAGAATTGGGTGCAAACGTCATTTTCCTTTCAGCTAGTGACATGCAATTAGGAAGAGGTGAGCCCATCAGGGATACAGCCCGAGTTTTGGGGCGCATGGTTCATGGTGCTGTCATAAGAACGTTTGAGCAGTCAGATGTTGAGGAATTCGCAGAATTCTCAAAAATACCAACGATAAATGCCTTAACAGATGCCGAACACCCGTGCCAGATTCTTGCAGACATCTTTACTTTCGAGGAATTGAGGGGACGGATCGAGGGAAAAACAGTAACTTTCGTGGGAGACGGAGATTGCAATGTGCCAAGATCTTGGATTTTCGCGGCGGCAAAACTAGGATTCGAGCTACGAATCGCAGCCCCAAGTGCATTCCACCCCCCACAATCAATAATTGATCAAGCCATGCACAATGCAGTCCCTGGTGCTCTGGTTTCGGTGACTGAAAATATCGAGGAAGCCACCAAAGGAACAGATCTTATCTATACCGATGTGTGGGTATCTATGGGAAAAGAAGATGAATCAGCCGAGCGAATAAATACTCTCAAAGCGTATCAAATCAACCAAAAGATGGTGAACATGGCCCGGCCGAATGCGCTGATAATGCACTGTCTGCCCGCTTATAGAGGCAAAGAAATCACCGAGGAGGTCATGGAAACAAATGCTGAAACCATCTTTAGTGAAGCCGAAAATAGGTTACATGTCCAAAAATCCATTCTTATGAAGCTCAATAAGTCGAATTAAGTTTCTTTCTTTTTTCCTTTATAACGGCAAGATACTAATCAAATGACAACAGAAGGTAATTCCAAGGAAGCTCCGCCAAAGCCTAAGCAAAAAAGGGTTAACCTGAGAACTCCAGATATCATGGAAGCCGTCCAGGCTCAAGTTGAAGGCCATTATCGGTCTGAGCTTGTGGATACGCTTCGAGCCCGTGGAAATAAACTTCAGGCCGGATCAATCCGAATCAGGCTCGCTAAAGAATTTGGCTTTTGCTACGGGGTGGAGAGAGCCATTGACCTAGCCTACGCTGCTCGCAAAGTTTTCCCGAATGAACGACTTTTCATCTTAGGTGAAATCATACACAACCCTGAGGTGAATGACCAAGTGAGAGCCATGGGGATTAAATCAATAATGGGTTCTAATAAAGAATTCGATGTCGATGACCTAAGACCTGAAGACATTGTTATAATTCCAGCTTTCGGAGCTGAGGTAGATGTCATCGATAAAATCAAGTCCATCGGATGTCGATTTGTTGATACAACGTGCGGTGATGTCATGAGTGTTTGGAAAAGGGTCAGACAATACTCTCGAGATAAATTCACTTCGATCATTCATGGGAAAGCTTGGCATGAAGAAACAAAGGCAACGAGCTCGAGAGCGACCGCCGCTGGACCAGGCCACTACCTCGTGGTTTATAGCCTGGAAGAAACAGATTTCGTTTGTAACTTCATTTTGAATGGTGGCGATCGTGATGAATTTCTCAAGAAATTCGAAGGCGCCTTCTCCAATGGATTCGATCCAGATAAGCATTTAAAATACATAGGCGTCGCAAATCAGACCACCATGATGCGCGGCGAGACTGAGGAGGTCCAGAGAAGGTTAGCAAAAGCCATTGAATCAAAATATGGCAAGCAAGATCTGGACATGCATTTTAGGTTTTTCGATACAATTTGCGGCGCAACCCAGGATAGACAAGATGCATTACATTACCTGCTGCGTGAGTCAATGGATTTACTTCTTGTTATTGGAGGTTACAATTCGTCCAATACTTCTCATCTCGCAGAAATGGGCGAAGCCGTATTGCCAACCTACTTCATTAAAAATGCATCTAAAATGGAATCCCCACAAAAAATAACCCATTTTAACCAGCACGTAGGAAAAGAAGAGACCACTGAAAACTGGCTACCCGAAGGAGAAATCACTATCGGCATTACAGCAGGCGCATCTTGTCCAAACAACCTTATCGAAGATACCATAAAACGCCTGTTGGATTTGAAAAAAATATCAGTTGCTTCTATACTCGGCAATTCGTAAATCTTTAATTCGCCATGAGTGAGGATGCTCTCACACCTCGAACAAGACTGGAACTCGAGGGCTTCGAAGATAACTACCTTGCGAACTATGCCCAAAGAAGCTTTCAATCAAAGGGTAGAAACTTTCCTGAGTCTATTTCAGACTGGAGGACAGCTTTTCAAAGAGATAGAGACAGGGTCGTCCACTCAAAAGCTTTTAGACGATTAGAATACAAAACCCAGGTATTCCTCAATGGTTCAGGCGACCATCTCAGAACCCGCCTAACTCATACCATCGAAGTAGCCGCCATAAGTCGAAATATCGCCAGAGCGCTGAGATTAAATGAAGATCTTACAGAGACTATCGCACTGGCTCATGACTTAGGGCATTCCCCTTTCGGGCATATGGGCGAACACACTCTTAACAAGCTCATGAAAGAGCATGGCGGTTTTGAGCATAATATACAAAGCCTAAGAATTGTAGAAACACTTGAATCAAAATACCCAGACCACCCCGGTCTCAATTTGTCATGGGAGGTCAGAGAAGGGCTACTTAAGCACACAATTAATCCAGAACACCCAAATTGGACGAGTGAATTCAATACCTTATGCCCCTCACTTGAGGCTCAGGTTGCTAATGTTGCAGACGAAATCACTTACTACAGCCACGACCTTGATGATGGGCTCGAAAGTGGCCTTCTCATTGATGAAAATCTCAGGGAGAATGTGGAAATATGGGACCGTATTTGTTCGGAAAATAAAAAAAATGCTATGGATTTGCCACCGGAAAGAAGGAGGTATTTCATTATCCGGTGCCTCATTGATTTTTTGGTTAAAGATATAGTGGAGACATCAATAAAGAATATCGACAAGTCAGGAGTTGATTCGAGCAATGCAGTCAGAAACTGGCCTGAGCGACTTGTTCGACCAAGCCAGGCTGTCCATGACATGCTCTACCAACTAAGAAAATATCTTTTCAATGAATTATACCATCACCCGGTAGTTAAGTCCCCAAATCAAAATTCTATTGCCATGTTAGAGGAATTGTTTTCTTTCTATATACTCCAGCCGCAAGAGTTAGGTGAAGGGTCACAGAAAAGAATTCATGAATTTAACTTACACAGGGTGGTCTGTGATTATCTCTCCGGAATGACCGACGGATTTGCGATCGATGCTTACAAAAAACATCTCGGAAAACAACCACTACTTCCTTTTGGTGCCAATTTTGAAGCTCCATAGAAAAATTCTACGAGTGTCATTCATTGCTATATCAATTGAGTGAAGGATCGTCAGGCTGCTGAGAAATCAACTTGTATTCAGGCCCCATCTCAGCGAGCAGGTGGTTCCATATGTCCTTGCCTGGAATTGAAAAAATGGAATCTATAGACGACTGGTGAACAAACCAAGCACCTGATTTCAATTCTTGCTCAAGCTGCCCGCTCCCCCAACCAGAATACCCTCCGAAAACTTTTATTTCCTTGCTTGGTGAATAATTACCCACGAGCTCAAGAAGGCCTTCGATAGAATTTCCGAATTCTATTCCTGGTACGATATTAGTTTTGATTAACCCACCATCAGCATGGAGGTAGCTCAATACGTCTGTTTGAACAGGGCCGCCTAGATATAATGGCAAAGATTTTATGGATTCAGGCAAATTGGCTTCGACCACTTTACCTAAAGTCGAACCAGTAGGACGATTAATTACGAATCCAAGGGATCCTTCAAGGTCGTGCTGACAAAGATATATCACGGTCTTTTCGAAAAATGACCCTTTCAACTTACCGCTATCCAATAGAAATGCTCCCTTTAATGATTGATCTACAGCCATGCCATCTTCCATACACAGAACATTTACTATACGTATTTTGAGAAATTCCTCACATTTTTAAAAAATTGCGTAATGCAAACTAACAGGAATCTACTCACAAAATAGGATCCAATAAAATGTTACCCGGTTGTATTAAGTTTTCTTTTTGCATCCCTGTTTAATTTAAAATCCTCGACTCATTCGTAAATTTAGCAACAAAAAAACGCACCCAAAAGCATGAGTGCGCGTCTTTGAATTAAAATTCTGAACAAGGTAATTTTAGGATGAAATTGGTAAATTAATACCTATCTCTTCTCCCGCCTCTGCCACCTCTATCGTTTCGATTATTACGGAATTTTCCACCGCCACCCGACGGTTTTTTCTCTTTAGCTTCATCAACATGCAGATTTCGCCCGTTAAATTCTTGCCCATTGATGGCTTCAATAGCATCTCGAGCTTCTGATTCTGATGAATAGGTTACAAACGCAAAGCCCTTGTAATTTCCGGAGTCTCTATCTCTTGGCATATAAAAGTCAACAACGTCGCCATGGTTGCTGAACAAATCTTGGATATCATCCTCAGTCGATTCGTATGGTATGTTTGCTACAAAAAGTTTCATGACTAATAATTTGCTGAGGAAAAAATCAAATAGCCTAATGAGAAACAAATCTACAGATCGTGGCTTTCGCCAAATTCAGTCGATGAATCCATAACCATAAGACCAATAATCCCTTATCCTCAACTGAACAGTGGGCCATCTCCCTTCAATAAACAACCATAATCTCAGATTTTAAAGCCCGATTTCCCATTGTTCGCCATACGAACAATGGTTCAGTATTCATTTAGGCAAAATTTATAGACCACAGAGATTTCAAAATGATCGGGCCTTTAGCCTAACCATTAAAACTCGGCGTTATTGATTTTGGGCTGGCAATTCAAAGATCGTGGGAAATATGTAGGCAGGATCTTTGCGAAGTACGAGAGTTTGGTAAAGATTTTCAATCGTGCGCTCAGGTTCGATACCGTCTCGCATTTTTTTGCCATTAAAATAGAGCGATACAGGTTTATCTAAGTCAACCAAGCGGTCGTCTAGGTAAACCACGAATCCTTCCCTTGCATCCGATTCTATGTGTATATTTTGACCTTTTACTTCAGCTTTGGTCAGTGACCGTGATTTAGCTTTTCCTTCAGGAACTCCGATCCAATAGAAAGCGTCATGGGTGACATCGTCTTGAAGCCAAACAATTTTTTTAGGACGGCTATTCCTGGAAAATCTGGTCATCCAGGGAAAAGCCTCTGAGTCTTTCCCTTGCATCCAATGCCCGTAATCGGGGTAGATGACGACCTTGTGGGTATATCCTGCCGGATCAGACTCCTGCAACTCTTTCAAAAAACCTTTCCAATCTCTTGCTTTCTGATTCCGGCTGTATGCCGCATCTCGACCTCCCATATACAATGCGAAAGGAAGGTTTCGCAGTCCGTCAGCTTTTGTTTCATTGGGGTGACCAGCCATCATAGCAGCAGCAGCATACCTGTCGGCCATTCTCGGTGCTAGTTGGTAGACACCATCACCTCCTGCACTATATCCATTTATGTAGACCTTGTTAGGGTTAACTCCTTGGAAAAGGACCATGTCCAAAATCAATTGGTCAAACATTGGATCAATGTGCCCCTGGTGCCATAGATTCCACGTATCAGTGGGCGCTCGCGGCGCGACATAAATGCCTTCTTTTGGTTTGTACAAACGAATCTGGTTTCTCCACTGTGAGTCGTTCACTCGTGACGGGGCTCCCCCACCACCGTGCATTGAAATAAACAAACTTCTCCCATTTGCTGGTTTTTCACCAAAAACCTTAAATTCATACTTCATGACCTTGTCGCCCAGCCGGATTGCTTTTTGTTTATAAGAATCTAAACGAGAATTCTTGTAGTTTTTCTTAAACCATTTCCAAAGAATTTGGCGAGCTTCATTAGATTGCTCTTTTGAAAGGTTTGCTTGGGCCCAATGGCTTTTTTCAATCTTATTCCCAATTGCGCTCTGTTTTTCAGACCATTTTTTTAAGAAAGCAATAGGACTATCTTTCTCTTCTCCCATAACGGCTTGGACAAAAACTACGCTTAAAACAAGGATCAGAGCGGCAAATTGAATAGACTTTATTTTCCGAATCATCTTGAAGATTTTATTAAATAATCATCTTTTCGCAAATTAATTAAGGATGTCCAATTCATTAAAAATATCTATTTACAAAGTCTTTATCGCCCTGATTGTTTATGTTTTTCTAGGTTATGAAATGAGAGATAAGATGAAGGTATGGAGACTCTCATAATTTTTTAGAAAAGAATGGCAGAAAAAAACTCCCCCGAAGTCAAATGCCCCCAATGCAGTAAAAGAGGAAACTGGTTCGATGACCAGTGGGGCCCTTTTTGTTCAAGAAAGTGTAAACTTGTCGACCTGGGACAATGGCTTGACGAGGAGCACAAAATTGAATCAGAACTAAAGCCAGACCATTTTGAAGGGTATGAAAATTTACCTCCTGGAAATTACTTGGACAATCCGGAGTCATAGGAAGAATTGTGATGGGCCTCTCAAGAAAAAGATATGTCATTTTCAGTGACGTGCACTATGCAGGTCCGGCCGAAACAAGACGCGGACTCTCCGAGGATAAAATCAAAGCTCCGTTATACCAAAAAGCATTTGTCAGCTTGTATCGAAATTTTCTTTGGCTCGCAGATCCAGTCTTTCACGCGAAAAGAATTCGCCCGCTTATCACAAAAATTAATAAGCTAAGTCCAGATGAAATAATCTATCTGGGTGACCTTTCAATGGATACTGGCTTTGTCGGTATCTCGGACCACGCGTCGTTTGAGTCCGCTGAAGAATTTATTAACTTATGTCACTCTGAATTATCTTCGCCCATTCGTTGGGTCATGGGTGACCATGAATTAGGTAAAACGAGCATTATAGGAAAAATTGGAGGACCAAGGTTTGAAAGTATGTCAAAATGGACAGACGCGCTTAATATGCCCATTCATTGGTCTTCAAAATGGAACCACTGGAAACTTATTTGCCTTTGTAGCACTTTAGCAGCTTATCCTGTCTACTCCCCAGAGTTTCTACCTAGTGAGTTAAAAGCGTGGGAGGCCGCCCGTCAGAATCACCTCAGCTGGATTAAAGATACTTTTGAGAATATTTCAAAAGAAGAAAGGGTAATCATTTTTTGTCACGATCCATCGGCTCTGGGGTATGTCTCTGAAATCAAGGAGGTCAGAGAAAAAATGAGCCAAATAGCAGTAACATGGGTAGGCCATATGCATACATCAGCTGTAGCCCAGGCCGCACAGATTCTCTCAGGTGTCCCCGAGGTGTGCTCATTTGGTCATTCAATAAGAAGATTCACAGTTGCTCTAAATCGTGCTAAAGTTTGGAGGGATTTTAAAATGAAGCTTTGCCCTTCCCCTTCTGGATCCGAGCTTTTCAGAGATGGTGGCTTCTATGAAATGACCCTTTTTGGGGAGGATGACAAACAGCACCCCACTTGTGTTTTTCACCCATTTCCATGGTAGTATAAATCTACTGCCCCAAAGTCGAATAAAGCCAATGAGTTAATAGATATGAATATTAAGAAAAAGATTTTTCTATTAGTGGTTTGTGTCATGGCTTTGATCGGCCTCACAACATATTGGATGAAATCAACCCGAAACACTTATCTCGCTTCAATTGAATTTGAAAAGAAACTCCCTGAAGTAGGACGGCCGGGAGGATACGTCTCATCATCTCAATGCAAGTCATGTCACCCAGAACAATATAGCACCTGGCACGACACCTACCATAGGACTATGACCCAGCACGCGTCTGAGGAAACCGTGCTTGGCGATTTTAATAATGTTATTCTATATGACGCAGACTTCGCCTATCAGCTCGTTAGCAATAAAGATGGGTATTTCGTCGATGTCTATGCTTTTCCGAAAGGTATTGAACCTGATCTGAACAAATATAAAGAAATTGCAAAACTGGAGAATCGATATCAAGTAGGTCTTTTGACGGGTTCGCATAACATGCAGGTGTGCTGGTTGACTTCTGAAAACGGAAACCTTCAAAAGATTTTTCCTTTCGCATGGCTTATTTCCGATAAACGTTGGGTTCCAAGAAAAGACATCTTCTTAAGAGATCCAAAACTACCAATGAAATTACAGGTTTGGAATAATAGCTGCTACCGATGTCATAGCACGGCTGCCCAACCTTTGCCGAATCTAGAGACAGGGGCGGCTCACTCTAAGGTAGCTGAAACTGGAATAGGTTGCGAAGCTTGTCACGGTCCGGGAAAAGAGCATATAGATTTTTACTCCAACCCTTTAGAGAGATACTCCAGACGCAATAAAAGTCAGGATGCCCATTTAGGTAAAAGTGATTATAAAAACTTCATCACTAACCCAGCAAAACTTAATAGCAAACTCTCGTCTCATACTTGTGCTCAATGCCACAGTGTAAAGTGGTTCGTAGACGGGCCTGAATTGTGGAAAACAGGTTTTTCTTTTAAACCAGGAGACGATCTCAACGAACGCACACCAGTAGTGAGACCAACCCAAATCGAAAACCAACCGTGGCTGCACTCATTGATAAAAAAATCTCCAGATATTCTCCATAGACAATTTTGGCCAGATGGCCAAATCCGGGTCTCCGGAAGGGAATTCAATGGAATGGTAGAGAGTGAATGCTACCAAAAAAGCGAACTTTCGTGCCTCGATTGCCACCAAATGCACGGGGCCAACCCTGTCAACCAGCTGTCAGAAGGAATGAGTTCAAACCAGGCGTGCGCAAAGTGCCACTCAAATATCACCCAGAACGTTTCCGAGCATAGCAGGCATCCTGCAGATTCGCCCGGGTCACATTGTTACAATTGTCACATGCCTCATACAGTTTATGGGCTTTTAAAGGCAATGAGAAGTCACGAGATCGATTCGCCATCTGTTGGCGACCAGATGGCATCGCAGCGACCAAATGCATGTTCACTATGCCATTTGGACAAACCCCTATCCTGGGTCTCTGAAAATCTTGGCAATTGGTATGAACAAGAAAAACCAGAATTAACAAAAGACCAAAAAAATATTCCGGAAGGACTCAGAATGGCTTTATCTGGGGACCCAAACCAAAGAGCACTGATCGCCTGGCACCTGGGATGGGAGCCAGCGATAAAAGCGTCATATCAAAACTGGTTTATCCCGCTATTATTTGAGCTCTTTAAGGATGAGTATTCGGCGATCAGATATATTGCAGGGAAAGGAATCAACCGCCTCATTCCAGAAGCCCCCTTATTAGATTATGTGGCAAAAACACAATTAAGAAACGCCTCACTGTTAATTGCAAAAAAGCTCTTCCAGAAAAACCTTATCGAAAACGAGACTGAACTTCAGTGGCTGAGCAGTGAATCATATGGCGAGATTGAAACATCACTCTTAAAACGCCTTAGAAACCTCCGACCTAAAAAATCAATGCAATTAGTCGAGTGATAGATTGCATATCACTATAACTCGATTAAAATTAGAAAAATGACCAAAAAAGTGATAACTAAACGATTTCCGATCGAAAAGTTCCTAATTATGTTTGTAGTCATTGGGCTCTTCATCACTGTAATAGTTGTCTCAGCTAATTTTTACTTAAATCCCCCGGGTGGCGAACGAGAATCCATGTTTGTTGATGATCCAAATATGACTAACAACCCAGCGGCTACAATTTCACTACAAAAGAAAAACCAGGAAAATAATCTACCCATTATCCTCAAGCAAAAGTAATAGTCTTTCAAAACTATGGAAGGCTTCCCATTCGCAACGCTGCTTCTTTCAGCTTTTATTGCATGGGTCACCAACAAATGCTTTAAAGATCCGAGACTGCGCTCTCAGCTCATACTTGATAACTCAGCTGTCCGGCTGAGGAAAAATTTTTACAGATTAATCACCAGTGGTTTATTACACCGTGATTGGAAACACTTTGCCCTCAATGTTATAGGTATTTTTATTTGGGGCCACTCACTGGAAATACATTCGCAAAGATGGGGCTTACTGTTGGTTTTTTTTGTTTCTGTCATTGGTGGTAATACATACTCACTATATCGAAATTGGAATAAGGAATACGTAGCCCTTGGAGCTTCAGGTGGGTGTCTCGGAATCGTCTTCTGCCATTGTCAGCTCCTGGGCGGAAATATTAGCCCCATGCTGACACCAGGGTTTAGTATACCATCATATGTTTTTGCAATCGCTTACCTGATTGTCAGTTTTATTGCTATGCGAAGAAATGCCGCTGATGACAATGTCGGTCACGAGGCGCATATAGGTGGTGCCTTAACTGGCTTCTTGTGCGCGTTTGTCATTAACCCAGATTCTTTAAATCAAAACCCCGAGTTTTTCTATTCTATTATCGGACTGGTATGCATGGCTCTGTTTATTTGGTTTTGGAAAAATCAAACTGAATCATCTTTTTTAAATCTAAAAAATGAAAAACCAAAAGGATCTACTAGGCATCGGGACTATGACCAGGCAATAGAACGATACAAAACAAAAAAAGAGATTGATGCTCTTTTAGATAAAGTTTCGAAAAAAGGCTTTGAGTCACTGAGCCCTCGGGAGAAATTCCGACTAGAAGAATTATCGAGAAAAATTTAATGCGGTGATCACAACACGTGAGATTTTTACCAATCGACAATCGCGTTCTGGATTTGCCCAAACTTATTTTGGTAAAATACCATTTTATTTTGTTGTCCAAACTCATGAACCATTTTCGTGAGTTTGACATCAAAACAACAATACTCAGCAATTTTTAAGAATTCCTTTTGCTGATACCAACGAATGGCTTGTAGTCCATCGGCGGTCTTTTCGGCTCCAAAAGTGGCGGATGCAACAGCATCCAAAGAAAGACGATGATGAACAGCCTCTTGGAGTGAAACTAAAAGATCTAATGTAGGAAGTTGTCTTAGATCTAAAATCGTATAGCCATGTAGAACTTCGTAATCAAACCTAAGAATATTAAAGCCGCACACGAGATCAGCGCGCTGAAGTTCATCGATCATTTCATCAATTCTATCCTCGGAATAGATGGTATATTCACCTGGCCCGGTATTGTATGTCACGGCCACGCTCACCCCCATATCCCGAGCATTATTCCACCCGCCTACATCGTTTGCAGACCGCTTTGTTTCGACATCAAAATAAATAATGTTAGCCATTAAAAAACAAGGTGAACATTCTTTTAAATCTCTTATGAATAGTCATCCAAAGAATGAGTGTATCCAGGTTCTTCTGTAAAACCGGACGGATTCGCGTAGAGACTCAGGTATTTCAGGGAAACCTCAAAATCCTTTGGTAAAGGCGATTCGACCGTCATCATTTCATCACTGAATAGTTTTTTGAGACTAATTTTGGAGGCATGAATCGCTGCCCTGGACATTAATGGACGTTCAGTTTTATTTCTCTTAAGACGATATTTAGGTTTTAAACGGGACAATAAGAGTGGGCCTCCATTGTATGTTTGATCACCAACTAAGGACGGGCCTAAATACCTCATATGAACACGCGCCTGATGCTGTCTATTGGGACTACATCTTGCTCTAACAACAGAATAACCCATGAAGTGTTCAACGACCTCAAAATGAGTCTTGGCCTTTTTCCCTCTCGATTTACTAACACAATATACTCCGGGTCGCTTACCATGTGGGGCTATCTTTGCTTCAACTGAAAATTCATCTTCAACAGGTGTCCCTTGGATTATCAGCTGGTAATCAATCATAAAATCATGGGAAAAAAACTGATCATGAACGAGTACACATGCCTCCTCACTTTTACCCAAAATCAAAACCCCGCTTGCCTCTGAGTCTAATTCTTGTGCGGGCTTTAGAAAAGTAATGCCCCTGTCAACAGTCCATTGAACCTTCCTGTCAATGTGATCTACCAGCAAAAGATTCAGTGCTGGAATATGAGGATCCAGCTCATCAGGCCTTGTGTATAATCCACTGGGTTTGTCGATGACCATCAAATGATTATCCTCATAAAGCACGGGGATTTCCCAATAGTCTCGCGTTTTCCTAGAGGATATTTTAATGACGTTTTTTTGCGCTTTTAAACCCACTCTCCTTGCCTCCTTAATTCATGTTCGATTAATTCCCAGCCCGGGATTTTATTTTTTTATCCGCAGCCACAAATGGTCACATCGGGAACAATCTATCATTGCTACATTCATCATAAAGTAAAAAAAGACCTGATTACTTCAGGTCTTTTTAAGTTTTGAAATCGAATGACGTGTAATTACTCTTTTTCCTGTCCCTCGTTCATGAGGCCCGATTCTGACATTTTCTTTTGAATCCAATCAGGGAAACCACCGGTGCCGAGCCGCATCTGGGTTTGTATACGCGGTATTGAGTTCGTGTAGTCGAGTTCCACTTGTTCCATCGAGGGCTCTTTCAATTCAACTAATTGAACAATGTAGCCATTTTGCCCGCTTGGAATGAACTCACTCACTTCACCTTCTCCCAAACCAAAAGCTGTGTTTTTAATCGTTCCGAGGCTTACGGCAGCTTTAAAATTTGTCAGGGTAGTTGTCTGAATATCAAATTCAGGAATAGCGATGAATTCGTATCCAGCGTTGGTCACAACTTGCTCGAAAGATTTTGATTTGTCGGATAGCTCGTTGGTCAATGTGAGATAAAATGATTCCCCAGCTTCGCGAAGAAGTTCCCTGACCTTATCTCTCCGATAACCCGATTCAACTCTACCCTTAACATCAATGTATGGCTGAACCTCGCTCGATTTAACGTCTTCAAGCCCCATAAAAAACCAACTATCTTTTGATTCTAATGGTTCATTGGGAAAGGGCTCTTCGAGTGTTAATCTAAAAGCCGTTGAATTTGCTTCCGCACTGACATCGATGGCTGTTTTAACGCCGTCCGGACCTGGGTTTTTTGTTCCTATGCGACCAAACTGATTAAAATAATCTGAATCAACAGGATTGAGTCCTCTCAATAAAGCTTGCCCCTTAAACACGGCGAGTTTGTTCGTCCCTACAACATTAGTCGAAGCGGTTTGCTCGATGATTTCTTTGGTAAAAGCATAAGCGTCTTTTTTTGCCAGCAACTTGGCCCGCGGTAAAAGCAGATCACTCTTAATTTTTGCTTTTGCATCAGCTTCAGGAGTTGGATTTCCGTCCTCGCCCAGGAGGGTATCCTTGGTTAATTGATATTCATCGTCAACAAGCTGCTGAAGCCCATCAAATTCCGATTCAGCTTCACTAAAATAATTTGTTGCCGCAAATTCAACAAATGTAGCGGCCCTAGTCTCAGTCGTCCTATACGAAGGCATATTGTTCGTGTAATATTGCATCAACTCGGCCTCCACTAGATCGACCTTGTCGGTGAAGTTCGTACCTTTGAAAACGGCTAAGTTGGCAATAGCTTTGCGCTTTTCACGCCGCGACATTTCCTTACCTTCCATAGGTGTTACCATGGTGTCCGCGAGAGCAATTGTGCCTGCAAGCTGGCGAATTCCTAGATTCTGCCTGATAAATTCATGCAAATCGCTTTCTCTGATACCGCGTGGAAGTGCAGCAACAACGTTGGTGTAAAAGGACCTACTAAAAGTTCCCGTAGTAGGGTCTTTAAAAATACTTTTAATCTCCTTTACAACCGACTGCTTTGGCACTTCTATTTCCAAATCTTCCAGCTTTTTAGCAACAATGAGTCTGGTGTATACCTCGCGCTGCTCGGCATCATTATCAGCTTGGCGATTGGAAAATAATCGAAGCGATATAGTAGCCATTTTCTGAGCTTTGATTAAATCATCCTGGGTCACAACCTCCCCGTCGATAGGTCCAACTCCTACATTTCCGCCTCTTAGCATACTCATCGGATCCCCACCAGGAATCATGAAAATAACAAAACTAGCTATCACCAAGAATAACAGTACCCCACCAAGCAGCTGATGTTTTCGTATAAATTGAAGCATATTCTCTTCTTTTTGGACCGAGAAAACTATCCGCTGCAGCCAACTTGGTCAAACTCAAAAGAACGCCCTCAAGTCATTCCGGTCACGATATCCATCATTTTCATCTGATTTTCTGGCATTTGGAGTTCCTCTTTGGTCTAATGACGACGAGAAATGCCTGATTCTAATACTTTCGATTCCCAAATCGGCCTTGCTCTGGCCGACCAGTGGAATTTTTTCAATAATTATTATCTATCAGATCAACTCCGTGAACCCTCATTCACACTTTTTGAAGGCACGTCTCAATTTGGTTATTGGGCCCCAGAAAGCAGAATTATTGGAATTTCCAAGCCCCATATTAAGGAGCACTCTTGGACGAGAGTCATGGAAACCCTCAAACATGAAATGGCTCACCAATACGCTTCAGAGGTATTGCAGGGAGAAAAAGAACCACCGCACGGAGACGCTTTTAAATATGCCTGTCATAAACTCAGAATTTCCTCAAAAGCGAAAGAATCTTGGTATTTCCAAAATCTCTCAGATTCCCAAAGCGCCCAAAATCCTGTCATTGCAAAAGTTTCTAAACTTCTCTCATTAGCCCAAAGCCCGAATGAAAACGAGGCCCAATCCGCAATGAAAAAAGCAAGAGAACTGCTTCTCCGGTATCAAATCAATGAGGGCGAAATCGACAGCAGCACAAACACCTACCAATTTTTAGAGATCGGCCCAGCTAAATTAAAATTTTCCAAATGGGAGAAAAAACTAATGTCCATTTTACAAGATTATTTCTTCGTAAAAATTATTTGGATCCCCTCACTAGTAAAGTCAAAGTTGAAAATAGGCTCCGTACCACTTGCCCATGGGTCCAATGCAAACCTGGCTATGGCGGATTATGTCTATGATTATTTTTGCAAACTTCTACCAAAACTTTGGAAAGACTTTAAACAATCATCCAATTTGACATCCGACAGACCAAGAATGGACTATTACCTCGGCGTCACATATGGGTTCGCGGAAAAATTGTCTGAACAAAATAAGCAATTAGCATCCTCTAAATCGCTTGTCTGGTCGGGTGATCCGAACCTTGACGAATTTTATTATAATATCCACCCACATATTCAGGTTCGCAGATCTTCACAAAATCAGGTCCATGAATCCTTCCGCGACGGTCAACAGAGAGGCCGAGCAGTCACGCTTAATAAACCAATAGTCTCGTCACAGGACAGTAGCTCGACCAAGCTTTTGTCCTGATATCATCTTTTATGCTTCAATAAAAGCGCCCCGCATTATTCACCTTCTTTTTGAAAAATCTCTCGGATCTACTTTATTCTTACTTAATCCCTCTTAAAATTTTTCTACAAAACCACGGTTTCGAATCTGGAAACCAGAACAAGAACATCTTTTTGGATCATCAGCACCGCGACCTCTCTCAAATAATCACTACTCCTTACTTCCAGGTATAATTAATCCCCAATAATATTATTAAAAGAATAGAATTATTGGGACCAGACAGTAGTGATTAAACATGAGGTCTTTAGCTTAAGTCCTAAAAAGGAAAATAACCTGTCGAAAGGGAGATAATGTATCAATCGTCTCCGTCGAAAAAGTTGCCACCTAAAAGTGATCCTTCACCTCTGCTTTTTCCTCCAGCCGAGGGGGCTGAAGATATTATTCGGTCAGCCATTCTGCTGAATGGCAAGCTCTGCAGCCAAACTTTGCCACTTCCTTGAAGTGATGCCAGAAAAAGACCCTCGCCGCCGAAAACCATTGATTTTAAGCCCCCTGATTTTTGTATATCATATTCGATTCCGTCTGAATATCCGACTATGCAACCTGTATCTACCAGGATTTTTTCACCATGTAATTCTTTTTCGATGACGGTTCCACCCGCATGGACAAAAGCCATGCCGTCTCCTTCAAGTTTTTGAAGGATAAATCCCTCTCCCCCGAAAAATCCAGTTCCTATTTTTTTGTTAAGGGCGATTGAAACCTTGGTTCCCATGGCGGCGCATAGAAAAGCATCTTTCTGACACAAGAAACGGCCACCAATGTCTTGAAGGTTTATCGGGATAATGCTGCCAGGATAAGGAGCGGAGAAGGCAACTCTTTTTTTTCCGACGCTATCATTGGTAAAGTGAGTCATGAAAATGGACTCGCCGGTTAATAATCGTTTTCCGGCTCCCAAAATTTTTCCGAATACTCCCTTTTCGACAGAGGAACCATCTCCCATTTTAGCTTGAAAATTGATGCCGTCGTCCATGTAATTCATAGCACCAGCTTCAGCAATAACAGTTTCCTGAGGATCGAGCTCAACTTCAACAAGCTGCATATCATCACCGAAGATTTCATAATCTACTTCATGACTATTCATTGCTAAGACCCTATAATAAATATGGAAAAATGCAGTTATAATTAATGAGAAATTTTATAATTTTGACTCGAAGACAAATCATAAGAGAGCTGTATCATTTTTTTCCGAAACTATTTATTCGATCTCAAAAAAACTGGCTTGAATTTTCAATAAGGTAGATAAAAAGCACAATAAGCTCAGCGGCAAGTCCGTGTACGTAATGATCAGTTTATAATTTAAGGAAACAGAACCACTGTGGCCCTAAAAAAAATGTAATGTTATGAGAACCATCAAAGTGAGGTGTCATTTAATCCTGCTCATTTTCCGGAGTGGAACGTATCGAATGCCATCATAAGAAACAAGCGCTGCTCTCTGAAGCTAAAAGAAAGCCGCAAAAACTCTAGGACCTTGGAAGATTATTAATCATTCGAATTTGTTTCTTGATCCTAGTTTGATTTCAATCATAATGAGCCTAACTGTCCCACTAGCCGAAGTGGCGGAATTGGCAGACGCAGGAGACTTAAAATCTCCCGATGGTGACATCGTGCGGGTTCAAGTCCCGCCTTCGGCACCAATAATCCCCTACAACCACAACACTTTTCGGTATTCGCATTGATTTTTTCCCAAATTTTTCCCTATCATTTTGAGGCATGACCAAGAAATTCAAAGTCGGATCTGCAGTATTCGCAATGTCAAAAATCAGGCGAAAAACAGGCTCCAGAGAGTATGAATATGTGCGCCTCAGATGGTCTGAATGTGGCAGTCAAATTGATTTTTCATTCCCCTTCAGATTTCAATTCTTCACCGGTCTTGCCTCCGTGTTTGCGGAGGAGGTCGGGAACACTCAAAAAGATTTCACTAACTATGCAAGGTTTTGTCTCTGAATCATTATCTACAAACAAAGACACAGGTTTTGCTTCTTTACAGGTTTGAAGTTTGTACCTCTTTGTGCCAAACAATCTATGTTCACGTTGTGTTCCGACGTGTTCTCCGTTAATATATTTATTGATTACCAGAAAATCTGAATCTTCCTTAACCTCTATAATGAACCAATTAAATTCATCATTAATAATTTTTTCACTTCCAACGTAATCACCCAAGATACCAATACCTTCGTTATCCTTAACATAAATCTCAGCATCTGCTTTATATTTTAAGTTTTGTTCTTCAGTGGCATAAAATCCATCTGGGTGAGGTTGTCCAGTATCAAAAACACTGAAATATTCACTTGTTGAGTTACTTAATATTTTAACTTTTACACCAATGACATATTCGCTAAATAACTCTTCGCCTAAGCCATTATGCTCTAAGCGCACACTTAGACTTTCATTTGGATTTAAACCAGGAATAGCCAATCCCCCTTTTCCATTAGGTCTAGCTTGTTCAATATTAACCCTTAAAATTAAGGGCATTCCTGCTGTTGTCTTTATCGATGCTTTGCTATTATGAACTTCATTAAATTCCCACCTAGCAAGAAGTTTATGTGTGACGTTTGACACAGTACCATCAGAGTTGAATGTTAACTTAGCTTTCAATTCTTCAGATGTCTTACCGCCGTGTTTGCGGAGTAGGTCGGCGATTTCTTCGTCATCGGGCAAATCTAGTGGTGTTGTGCCATCATCATCCTTCGCATTCACATCCGTACCAGCAGCGATGTGTTGTTTGACAGCTTCGATGTTTCCTGACTCGGCAGCAGCGTGAATTGAGATGTCTGGTGCTTTGGGAGGCCCACACCCCACCTGCACCAAGGCTGCGATTGTGATTAATAGTTGTTTCATTTTTTGTGTTTTTTGTTGAATGAAGAATTGAGTTAATCACCGAAGCCACGACTTAATGTTAATTTTTTAACATCCAAAATTTGCCAAACATAAAGTCATGGTTTGATGATAAATCAATCCCCGTGTGTATAACTGACAGAATTGTGAAGTGCAATGGTAGCCTATGGGAGGCACTAGAATTTCACACGGTAGACTTTTTTGCCCTTAAAATTTTATATGATAAAACTCGCTTTCAAATTTTTAATGCACTTTTAATGAACGAATAATTTCTACAAAAATGTCAGTTGCCCACAAACGCTTTCTTTCAATGCATCGCCAATGCATCCTCTTTTTTAATCATAAACGCTTATGTTCACTTACTACCTTTGCAGAACAACGTTAATTTCAGGTTTGTTTATGGCGGTTTGAGTCACTATCGGCACATTCAGGAACTTAGTTTGATTCGACTATGATGAAAGTTTGCAGGAGAGCCGAATGCGGGAAATCTGCACGTCCGGTTCGACAAGGGGGAATGGTGGGAGTGATGATGTTGCTCGAAGCATCGCCCGTCATTCTCAGCTCTACCGTCTCTAGCACAGCGGGCTTGAGAAAATACCAAGCGAACAGATTTATTTGCGCAATCACTTTTGGCAACTGCTACAGGCAGAACACTTACGTTCCTGGGATGATTAGTCCATCGGGTTGACGGTATGTGAGCGATGGGAGCTCAAGGACGGTGTGGTCTCGTGTAGTGAAAATGTTTTTTGGTTGAGCTTGAAAGTTTTCCTCGAGCCAAGCTTCACTGCGGTCACTTAGATGGATGAGGTAAATGTGTGTGTTCGGAAGGCTGCTGGATACTTCAAGAATTTGATCGAAGTTGGTGTGGGTTGGATTTGTTTTGACCTGACCGCAATCGTTGGAATCAATTGCCAGGGCTTGTGGTTGCCACTCTTTTAAGAAGGCCAGAGTATCTCCCGGAACGCCGTTAGTGTCGGAAATATAGGCAAATCTGGCGTCCTTCGTTTCGATGCAATAACCGAGGGCTGGGCAGCCGTGAGACAGTCCAACAGGGGTGACCTTGCCACTGCTCAAATTGAACGGGTTGCGGTGGCTGACTTGTTCAAATTCCAAGCTGCCTTGGAATTTGGAGAAATCGGAGGTCGCTGGGGGAGGTTCGGGCGCATAAACTTTCGTTCGGGCATTCCGGCTCCAGGCAAATGGATGCAGCCCGTGGCAATGGTCGCTGTGGAAGTGGGATAACAGGATCCCTGACAGCGTTTCGGGTGCTACAAAGTCCGACAAGTCCTGTCGTCCGGCATCGATCGCAATGGTGGTTCCATCGAGTTCTAAAAGCAGGCAGGCGCAATGTCGGCGAAAAAAAGGATTCTGTCTTGCCCTCTCACAGATACGACAGGTGCAGCCGTAGACCGGGATGCCTCGTGCGTTCGCTGTTCCTAGAAATGTGATTTTCATATGCGCGAGTATCTCTTTATAAATTGTTCGACGTCGTTGAATTCTTTGATGCGGTTTTTGATCGTGTCACGATCCCAGTTCCACCAGGCAATTTCGAGCAACTTGGATGCGATGTGCGCTGGGAAGCGTTCACGAATCGGTTTTGCAGGTACTCCGGCAACAACGTTGTATGGAGGGACGTCTTTCGTGACCACGGCGCCGGCTCCCACGATGGAACCTGTTCCGATTTTGACTCCTGGCATGATCGTGGCAGTATGGCCTATCCAGACGTCATGACCGATCACACAGCGATAGGACCGTCGCCAATCGAAAAAGGACTCGTCATCCTGGTCTGCGAATCCGTATTTTTCCAAACGATACAGCATGTGGTGTTGGCAGGCGCGTTCCATGGGGTGGTTGCCGGGATTGATTCTTACATGTGATGCCAGATTCACAAACTTTCCAATATCGGAGTAGATGATAGTCACATCACCGGCTGTGTAACTGAAATCGTCAAAGGTCGATTCGACCAGACGTGTATTCGCCATCAACTCCGTCCAGGCTCCGATTTTGCTGCGTACCACACTGCAGCTTGGATGGATGTTTGGGTTTTGCTGCAGGCGCTTCGGCGCTCTTGCGGCAGTTTCGGGAGGGAATGAATCGACCCATTCCATATCAGGTCTGCGGAGTTGTTGTGGTTGTTTGGAGTTGCAGATTTTCGCGATGGGTACGTGGTCCGTCTGGTGCGATTTGTGGTCGACCGGCGCTAAGCGTGGCTTTGGAGTAGTTAGCGGCCAGGCCATCGCTGTAGATTGGTATGCCTGCGCTCAGGGTCGCTCTGACGCGAGGCCAAGGGGCGGGTGTCGCCAACACGAGATCCGCACGTTTGCCCGCTGCGAGTTCGCCCCGGTCGTGGAGTCCGATGGCTTTGGCTGGGTTGGTGGAGATCATGCGGATGCCTGCTTCGAGTGGCAGGATTTTTTCGGACGCCATTTTAAAGGCTGCGAGGATCAAGCCGGGCGGATAATAATCAGATGCAAGCATGTCCAGACACCCTTCTGCGGCAGCATCCCGTGCACTGAGGTTGGCGTTGTGGGACGCGCCACGATAGGCGTTGGGACCGCCCATCAAGGTGGTTAGCCCGAGTTGCCGGGCATGCGTCGCCGCCTCCATGGTGACCGGAAATTCTGAGATTTGAACGCCCAGGCTCTGCATCAATTGGACTTTCTCAACGGTATCATCGTCGTGGGAAGCCAGCGGAACACTGCGTTGGATGGCCAGTTCGGTCACTCTTCGGACAGCTTCCCACCCTTTCGGGCGTGCCTGAGCTTTTTCGATGCGTTTGAGCAGCATTTCTCGGGTGACCACCCCGTTTTCGGTGCGTTTGGCCCATTCGAGTGAGAAGTCGATATATCCTTCGATGTCCCGATATTGCCCTTGGCCAGGTGTGTGATCCATCACAGAGACCAGGTGGATTTGGTTTGTTTCCAACAAGTCTTCCAAGACGGCTCCCGCTCTTTCGTTGGTGATTTCAAACCGGGCATGCACGTATGTGTCGACCATCAGATCAGGTCGCATGGAATTGACCGTCTTGATCAATTTGCGTGCGCTTTCTTCTGAACGAAGGTCGTGGTCTTTGAACCATGCAAAAGAGATGGCAGCAAAGGCGGTGGTAATGCCTGAACTGGCCAGGCGTTTGTCCACTTCGCATAGGGCGATTTCATGGGGGATATTGGCAGAAGGCCGTGGGTGTACTTCCCGTTCCAACATGTCTCCGTGAAGGTCGACAAATCCGGGCAGAGCGAGCATACCACCCAGATCGATGGCATCCTTTGGTGCAGTTCCCTCTTTAACTTCCATAATGATTCCGTTTTCAATGCAGATGGAACCGCGCTCAAGAAATCCTGCGGGCGTGAGTATTTTTAAATTCGTCAACCACATGGTAAAGTCCTATTCCTTTTCAACGTTCAGCGTGTCGTCCACCAGATCGGACAAATCTTCATCGTGATGAAACACGCAGATCATGGTCACGCCTTCTTCTTTTAGTTCGGCCAATCGCTGGTGGATGGCGCCGCGCGCGGTTTTGTCGAGCGAGGCAGTGGGCTCATCCAGTAGCAACAAGCGTCTGGGAACGCTCAATCCTTGTGCGAGATTGACACGCTGTTGCTCTCCGCCCGAAAAGGTGCCTGGAAAAGCGTTCCAAAGTTTGGGGTTCAATCCAAAACGACTTAGCAGGGCGGAGGCTCGTTCCGTGGCCTCCTCCTTGGTTACGTTTTGTTTTCTCAACGGTTCGGAAACCAGGTCCAGAGCCGACACGCGTGGTCGGGGGCGCAGGAATTGCACGACGTATCCAATTTCGCGATCCCGTAGCGACGCGATGTCGATGTCGGGAGCGTTTGCCAAGTCGATCTGGCCCGATTCCGATCGGTAGATGGCCTTTCCGCTCGTGACGCGATACGTGCGATAAAGGCATCGTAACAGCGTTGATTTACCGTGTCCGTTTGCTCCGGTGATGCGTAGGAACTGGCCTTGTTCTAATTGGAAATTCAATCCTTCGAAAACCGGGATTTGTCGGCTGAGATGATGTATCAAGAATGTCTTGGAGAGTTCGGACACTTCGAGCAACGGTTTTTGGTGCTCGTTCGAACCTGAACCAAAGGGTGATTTTTCCTGGAGTGGGTATTCTGTGGCCATAAGTGGTTTTCTATAGTTTGGCGTATACCAGTTGTTGAGTGTAAGCCTCTTGAGGGTCTTCGAGAACTTGATCCGTCAAACCTTCTTCCACAATTTCACCATGTCGCATGACGATCATTCGATCAGTCAGAGCGCGGATCACCCCCAGATCATGTGAAACCAAAATCATGGTGACACCCGTTTCTTGTTGCAGTCTTCTAAAAGTGTCCAAGACGCGAGCCTGCACCGAAACGTCCAGGCCGCTGGTCGGTTCATCCAGCAAGATGATGGAAGGTTTCATGGCGATGGCTTTGGCGAGCTGAACGCGTTGTTGCATGCCGCCGGAAAGGTGAATGGGCAATGCATCCATGCGGTCCAGAGGAAACTCGGATGTCGCCAGAGCATCGCTTGCTGCTGAACGCAGGCGACTGAAAGAACGTTCTCCGGAGATGAGAAGACGTCCCGCGATGTTTCCGCTGCTTGTGTGGTGCATATGCAGTCCGATGTGCGGATGTTGGTAAACGATGCCGAGGTATTGATTGGTGATGTCTCGTCTCTGCATGCGGTCGAGTTCAAAGAGATTGGTTTGCGGAACGCCATCAATGTTCAGTTGGTAAAAGCCATTCTCAGGTTGTTCTTCCAAATTCAACAGTCGCAGCAATGTGGATTTACCTGAGCCGGATTCTCCTACAATGCCGAATACTTCACCTCGGAGCACCTTCAGGTTTACTGCGTGCAGGGCACGGAGAATGCCGTAGTTTTTGCTCAATCCCTCGGCTTCCAAAATATAATCGTTCATAGTGCTGTTGCCGTAGCTCATTTCTTGGATTCTGATTTCAAAAATCCCGGATGATAAAACTGTCCTTGATCATCGAAATAGGTTGGGCCAGGGGCGGCGGATTCTGGTTGTTGTTGTTTTCGAAGGAGTGTCTGCAGGTATCCGGTGTCTGAGAGTTCGTGCAGGGAGCTGCCATCGTCTAGGGGAATTTCGTTCATGAATTTGTGGCGCACTTTGGATTGATGACAGATCCAGTCGGCCTGGTTTTCCACCTGGAAGTATCGGTCTGAAAACTCAAGGGGCTGGACTGAAGTCAAAGGAGGCACGGCGTAAATTCGTTTTTCGCGTCCGGCAGACAGGATGGTCAGGTTCTGTGCCATGTGCAGTTTGGGGGTATCCCACCGGGGGATGGGGCTCGGACTCATGATGTGTCGCTGATTGACCATGGCGGGATAGCTGGCGCCCTGGATGAATCGACCATAACGCACCAGCTGTTCATAAAGTTTTAGCCACATCATTCCGTAATCTTTGTATGCATGCAGTTCACGTGCCTTGGAGATATTGAACTCCACGCCCCGGAGCGGTTCCGGATCCGGGACCTGGAGGACCAGGATCTGGTCG
Source organism: Limisphaerales bacterium (assembly GCA_965657355.1). Classification (GTDB taxonomy): domain Bacteria; phylum Verrucomicrobiota; class Verrucomicrobiia; order Limisphaerales; family JAJOIW01; genus JAJOIW01. The sequence continues at coordinate 290,412 of CBFHOE010000007.1, forward strand.
CGCTTCAAGATTTCTTCGGGGATTCGGTGGCGACTTTGAATGATAGTGGATTTCTGTGTGTCGGTGGTTGTATTCACGCTGCACATGCGTGAAATGAAGCGCCTGAGATTGGCAGCATTGACGGAGTCATCAGCGCCTTGGTCGATGACCTTGACGACATCCGAAGGTCCGACGAGGGACAGTGTGGCCTGCAGTCCACCGGTTCCCCAACCCCGTGCAATAGGCATCTCGCGACTTCCGTAGGGAACCTGATAACCGGGAATGGCGATGGCTTTGAGAATACGTCTGCGAATTTCCCTTTTGGATGCAGCGTCCAGAAAACCATAAGAATAGGTTTTTTGAGGTTCGACCAAGTCAGAAAGTTTTTTTGGTTTTGAGGAATCAGGATGCATCATCGGCTCCTTCCATTTGAGATGGGGTGGTTTTTTCCTGTTTTGGCAAAGCAGTCTGTTCTTTCTTTTTTCGCACTTCCCTTAAGTTGTCGAGTGTGCTGGCGAAGGTGACGTAATGAGGGAGTTTGTAATGCACGCAAAATCCGGAGGATTCGACAATGTCGGTGTGGTAAAGCACATATTCTTCGGTGTGCGACGGATGCGGTTCCGGGAGATCCATGGCCATGTCGAGCATGGAAGCTGCGATGATCTTGATCTCGTTCCAGCCCATCGTGGCAGCAAATCCCAGGTCCAGTTTCCCTTCCTTTTGCTTTTCCGAGAAGGTGGAGACGACCTCGCCCTGGCAGGTGCGAATCTTGCCGAGACAAAAGGTGACGCCCGTTTTGGGGTGTTTCATTTCGACATTGGCATAGGACAATCTGAGTTCATTCACCGTGGGGTGGACTGATCCATAGCCACGCATGTTGGCGTAACCCAGCGCTAAAACGCCGCCGGTATCTGCACGAGCCAGCGCCTGCAAACGATGTTCGCGCGGTGCTGGGATAAGCAGGGGCTCTTGTGTCAGGTCAGGGATGTCTTTTGCAGCTGTTTCTGATGCCGTGGATAGATCATCAATCAACCCGTGCTTCTTCTGCCAACTTGTCAAAAAGGGCATGGACTTGGATGCCGCTGTTTCGGCCAAAGTGGTTTCTTTGGGGAATGTTGATGGATAGTCATCGAGAACATCCAACTGGAGCAGTCGATGACTGTAGTCCAGGCTTGGGCCCAGAAACTGTCCGCCTGGGATATCTTTGAATGCTGCGGAAATACGCCGAACGGTGGTCGTTCGTTTTTCTGTCAGCGTTTCTGCAAATCCAAGACGAGGCAGAGTGGTGCGATAAGCGCGAAGGATCAAAACGGCCTCACTCAAGTCACCACCCGTCTGTGCAATGGCCAATGCTGCAAGTTCCCTTGCATACATCGCTGCCTCCCCCATCACACGATCCACCAGGTAGGGCAGACCTTTCAGGATGGCGTTTACGGTATCTTTTGTAGTTCCGCCTTTGAGTTCTTGATAAAATAGTTCTGATTGGGCGATCGCTTCTTCGCCGCCCTTGGTAGCTACGTAAGCCATGTTGAATGCTCAGGATGTTTTGGTGATGTTTGTGGATCGTGGGATCCCTAAAATTTGATTGCCAGTTAAGACATAAATATCCCAGCCGATCGGGTACGTTCTTTTGGCATTGCGGAGATCCCAAAAGGCTTCTGGAATGCCTCCAAAGTGGCAGATATTTTGACCTTCGATGCCTGGTCCTTGTAAGGTGTATACTTGATCTTTTTGGTTGGTGCCTCTGATAAAAATGGTTGCACTGCGATCAGGAAACAGGTGGTCGCCAAGTGGCAAACTCTCAAGTTCCTGCATCAAACTGTCGTTCCATTCGGAAGCAAACACATATTCCGCCTGGTTCATGGAGCTTGGAATGCCGCATTTGGCGGCGATCTTTGTCGATAGCTGGCTATTGTCTGCGAAAAAACGTGTTTCGCGATCAAATAGGGTTTCAGCAATGCATACGGCTGCTTCGCTAAATGATTCGCAGGATTCATCCGTGTTTGAAATCGCGAGCGTCTGGAGTTCGCTGGGGCGGCAAAGCGCATTCATAAGCGTGTAAAACACAGCTCGCGTGCGTTCATCTTCCGGAGTGTAAGCGGGTGTTACCATTCAAAGGTCTCCATTTTGACTTGGGTGGATTGGACTTTTTTCATCAACTGCTCTTCCTCCTGAAGGAGCTTGGTTTCTAATTCCAAGACGAAGGGCTCCACAGTTTCAGCAAATCGATTTCCCTGGACGCATGCATCCACGAGCGCAATGGCGATGGCGAGTTCCAGGTCGCGTCCGAGAACAGCAGCATATCCGGTGATACCGTCTGCTTCGATTTCCGCTTCGGCGGTCAGGGCTTCTCCCAGAATAAATGGTTTGGACGTAACCGCATCCTCAATGGGGACTGCGATCGAGCCGACCCTGTTCTTGATAGTCTTGACCGTTTCGATTTGAGGAAGGATTTTATCTTCCGTAAATGCTTTGATCGTCTTTGGATCACTTTGACATAACACGCTCAAGTATCGTGATTGATCGAATGTTGGGGAGTAGGTCATTTTCAAGGTGTATTGTGTAAGTCCAGATTTAGCAGCGTCGCGACTTCTCGAACGCCATCGTACAGCCTATCCAATGAGTCCAGGCCTTGGTCTTCAGAGGGATCGACATACCAACGCTTCATTCTCTCAACGACTTCCGGGTGATCTTTGGCAGCCAACACGGCTTCTTTTACCGCCTGTTTGAAAGACTCTGGCATGTCGCGGCGAATGGCGAAGGGTGTTCTTGGAATGGGCGCCGATTGTCCGATAATGACGAGTTGGCCTTCTTTTGCATTTTGGTAGTGTTCTTTGAGCTCATCTTCAGTTCGATAAGTTTCATAATGCCCATCCGGAAACTCGGCAAAATCAACATGTCCCTGATGGTGCAGTTTCCATATGGCATACCCGTAAGTTGCCCCAGCAATGACCTTGTCATTCCAGACGGAAAGAATGGACGAAGCGTGTGAACCGGCAAATACGGTTTTCATTTCATTGTCCGGATCCAGCCCTGATTTGATCAGCAACGACTTTGGAAATAAATGGCCGGAAGTGCTGGCTGGATCGACAAAGCTAAAATCGCGACCCTTCAGGTTCTGTAGTTTGTTGATCCCATTGCCTTTTTTGGTGATGATCAAGCTGTAGTAATAAGGTTTGATGGATGCATCGAAGACTGCAGGCTCGGATTTGGGCAACACAGTGACTCCCAGAGCCTCGGCATTGGCTTCCTTTGTAGCAAAACAATGCGCAAAGGGGCCGACCACCATGGCTTCGATGCGTTTAGCACGCATGGCTTCGATGACGGTCGTATAAGTAGTGCCTGCCATCTGCGAGACAGGGATTCCAAGTTTTTTGGAAAGGAACTCGGTCATGGCCTCGGTGCGATCGGTTGTGTCGATGACATCATCTCCGGCGAAGACTCCGATTCTAAATTCCTCGGGCCAGCCATCCGGGCGGGTGTTGGAGTGCGTTTCGTCCTTTGAACTGCAACTGGTCAAGACAAGTTGCAAGACCAATGCAAGGCATCCTGTAAATCGGAGCGTCGTGGCGTTGGATAAGCAAATTTTCATAGTAAACGTTTACGTATGGCGTCACTCAGGCGGTCAATCATGGTTACAGCCAGGATGATGAGAATGATGGCTCCCATCAGTTTTTGGTATTGGAACAAGTTATAGTATTGATGAATGATAAACCCGACCCCGCCGGCTCCGACCAAACCGAGAATGGTAGCGGTTCTTAGATTAGCCTCAAAATAGAGAATCGAGTAGGATGCCATGACGGGAAGCGCTTGGGGCAACAGGGCATATCGAAAGCTCAACAATGGTCCGGCACCGGTAGCCTTCATGGCCGTGACGGGCTGTGGATCCACCGATTCGATGACCTCGGCGAACACTTTACTCAATGATCCTACCGAAGCCATGGCGATGGCTAATGTCCCAGCAAATGGCCCGAGCCCCAATGCAGCCACCATGATGAGAGCAAACACAATGTCTGGAACGGCTCGGTTGGCATTGAGCAGAAAACGCATGATGTTGTAAACGACGGAGTGCGGGCTTACATTACTCGCCGCCAGCAGGCTCAAGGGAAGTGAAATTATTGCCCCGATGGTGGTGCCTAATACGGCCATCAACAGCGTCTCCCACAGGGTTGTGATCACCATGGGGTATTGAATGGTCCAACCGCCAGGAATCTTCCAGGTCGAATAATCCCATTCGGGAGGAAACAATCTTCCAACAAACTGAACAATGTGGGGGCTTCCTTCCGCCAAAGTGACCGGGTTTAGATCGGTGGAACGTATGGCACAAAAATAAAGCGCTGACAACGCTCCTAGGAAGGCGATGGTTTTCCAACTCCATTGGGGCCAGCGAGAAAAGGTGGCCGGATCCTTCAAGTTGGCAGATTGTGATGATTCGTCCGCTGAGGATCGAGCATCTTCTCGGTGATAAATGGTTTTGATATGGGAATCGGTCAACTCCTCCGGTTTTCCATCAAATACGATGGCCCCGTCTGCGATACCAATGATACGATTGGCAAAGCGTCTGGCCAGTTCTGTTTGATGCAGTGAGACAAGGACGACTTTGCGATCTTCTTTAGCAAGCCTAGCAAGATCTTCCAACACTTCACTTGCCAGCACCGGGTCCAGGCTGGCCACGGGTTCGTCAGCCAGGACAATTTCAGGCTGCGAAATAAAGGCGCGAGCGATACCTACACGCTGTTTTTCACCGCCCGACAAGCGATCCAATCTGCGGTTGTGGTAAGCACCCATGCGGACTCGCTTCAGCGATTCAAGGGCCCGGTATTTTTCTTTTGGGTGAAACCAGCCGAGCAATGAAAGGAACCAGTTTCGTTCTTCCAGGTTGCCTGCCAGCACATTGGTAAGCACTTTGCTTCGTCCCACCAAAGAAGATTCCTGCCAGACAAAGCCAATGCGGCGTTGGATACGACGCAGAGCCTGTCCCTTGGCGCCAATCACCTCGTTACCGCGAAACCGCACGCTTCCCGTTTCCGGTTGGATTAAGCCACAAATAGATTTAAGAAGGGTGGACTTACCTGAACCCGAAGGGCCTATAATCGCAATGATTTCAGGAGAGTGAACGGACAGTGAGATGTTCTCCAAAGCATACGTATTGGGTGCATAAGAAACACTAAACGAATCGATCTCAATCACAGGCGGTTCATTCGCAGAAGCATAGGAATGTTCGCGTGCAGGGTTTCTGTCACATACTGATGCTTTTGGGAATTCTTTCATTAGGCTCAACTAACTTAAATGTTCAAATTTAACAACCGAATTACTAAAGTTTAAGGTCGTCCATGTGACAAAACTGTGGCGATTCAATTGGGGGCCACTGCTATCTTCAGAGTCCAATGGTGCCTCTGCCTATATCCTTGTAACCATGTAAATCGGAACTCACAACTCTTCGACGAAGGCGTCAGAACCACACTCATCAAGAACCTGATTAAGCTTGGAGTAGAAGGGAAAGGCAGTTGTTTTCAGAATCTGATTGGTTAAAAGCGCCGGGGGCTAAGAGAATTGTGCCGGTGTTACCAGTATTGGAACGGTGGTTAGAGAAGCGCGGTAAAAAATCAGGGAAGGTTGTATCCGGTGAAGCAAGAGAACTTAGCATTGTTTTTAAAATATATCTCGCAAGCTGAAAAATCGAATGGGTCACAAACGGATTGCGCCACTCTGTATGTTCTTATCGACTGGCAATTACGCGTGACACAGCGTCAGTCACCTTGGAAGCGGGTAATAATCCATCAATTTTATTGAGAAGATACAACCAAGCTGTGACTAAGCAGGAAGCCGAAGAATGGTTTAAACTGGTGCCGCATGATGCTGAAGGTAGAAATAAGTAGTCTCTGTCGGCTCACATTTCCGATGTATAACGAGGTTGTTACAAATTCGCCTTGTTACTGCCTGTAATGATTATTTTTATAATTTTTTAGGATATCCGAATATCCATACACATCCAATAAGATTAACCAACCGAATTATTATGAAGAGATTCCTTATATTGCTAACATTAACATTTGCATTAGTCGCAAATGCGGACCATCACGAGAAAAGTGAAGGTAAAGAAGTCACTGCTGGCCAAAAATCTGCACGTAAGCCTTACAACTATGTGGTCGTTGATTACATGGACGTAGTTGAAGGAAAAGAAAAAGATTATCTCAAAGCTGAGGGAATATGGCAGAAGGTTCACGAGTTCTGGGCCCAGGAAGGAAGAATTCTCGGTTGGGGTTGCGCAAAAGCTCGTGAGAACACTCTTGATATAGAATATATCACGTGGAAAATCGTACACTCCAGGGAAGATGTCGTAGGACTCTACGATATGGAGTCAATAGAGAAAATATTAGGGGAGGATGACTTTAAAATACTTTCGGATTTAACCGGACCTTCGAGATCAATTGTTGGCGGCGAGGTGCTTAAGCTTTCTGATTTCACCTTGAGAGAGGCAGGCTCCAGTTTTGCTGAGCTAAGCGCCGAAAATTTAGTTTTTCACTGGAATTTTATGGCGCCAAGTGAAGGAAGATTTGCTGATTATTTGGAAGTAGAGCACAAATACGCTCAACCGTGGGCACAAGCAAATGTTCAGTACAATCCTCGTTTCATTGGATGGGATTTACAAGAGGTAGTTTCAAGCAATGGCAAGACTCACTCCTCAAAGATCCGAACTGTTGATTTATTCCGCAAGGACTTATCTCTTTCTCAGACTGAACTGGACACGATCAACAAAACAATAAGTGATCTAGAAATCTGGCCCAAAGATCTGGACGTTTCTGCGATGCGAAAAATGGAACGGGTTACTTTTGACGTCGTTTATAAAACCGACCAATCGAACAATGGAGTAGCTAAATTGTGGAAGGATCTGGAAGGTACTTGGACAGCACAAAACCCAGGTGGAGATGGCTACAGAACAAAGACAATCACACCATACAACGAAAAAATACAATACTTTAATCGACAAGGTGAACTACAAGGTACTGGGAATAAGCCAATTTCAGTTGAATTCGCAAACCAGATACCTACTTTCACGGTTTACCGCAATGATGGACAAAAAGCTTTTTCAATACCATTCGAACTCAAAAACGGAAAGTGGATTGAGTATGCTGGTTTTGCAAATCCGGATTGGCCTACCTTTGTTTATGAGAAAACTGACAAGCCTGTTTATGAAGAATCATATACTCAAAGCGGACCTGACGTTGAGTTGATTAAAAAACTAATAAAAACTTGTGCAGCTGGTGATTTTGAGACCTATCGTTCCCTTTTTGTCGATGACGCTAATATTAGTCACAACTCTTGGGGTGATGAGGGGAAAATCACCATTGACCAATTGGTAGAAAATCACAAAACACATTATCAACAGTTAGCTAAACCCGACGAAATTATTAATGCTATTTACGAGGTAGTGACACTGAAAGACGGTAGCAAACATGGACATGCTTGGGTTAATTGGAAAAGCACATATAAGACCGGGGAAGTGGTGGTCGCACCTTGTTTTATCGCACTGGGCATCAACGATGATTCGAAAATCTGGTACGAATGGGCCTTTTATGATACAGGCTTTTATCCTTCAAAATCTCCTTACAACAAAGATAAATGATGTCAGAGGGTTAGTGTTCACTCATATCTTAGGATCGAGAGCAAAAGTCCATTAAGCAAATGGACCGGTCTTCGCTCTAACATTCTAGTTTTTATGCAATCCCTACTGATTTTTATCAGTAGGGATTTATTGTTTTAAATCGGTTGTCTAGTTTTTCTGCTACCTGGTGATCGAATTGCTTTCGAAAAACCTCAGCCATCGCTGATAAAAACATAGAGAGTCGGATATTCTTCATCTATGATCTCTGGTTCGTTCTGTTTGAGATAATTCTTAAAGTTTTGGGATGCTCAGGACTTAACACTGAAAGGAAAAAAGAATATACGGGGACACCTCGTTACTTTGGCAAAATGGTGCCATTACTGGACTATAACCTCATCTTAAAAATTCACTTCAGAAGTGATCGGTCATTAACCTTCGAAGGTGTTTAAGTAGTGGAAGGATTTTGCTTGAAAAAATATAAAAATTGAGAATTTATACATGAGTTATGTCTTCAGTCAAAAAAACCTTATTGATCATGTCATGTATCCTTTTAATTCAGGGTATGTCTTACGGACAAAAAAAAATAAATTTTGATACTAAAGAACTTATTTCTTTTCAACAGTCTTTAATAGATGACGAAATAACAGGTAGCAATGTAGCCATGATTTATAGTGAAGGGAAAAGAATATATCATGAAATTGTCCAATCTAATAAAAAAGGAGATAAAGACATTGATGAAAAAACTATTTTTCCAATTTGGTCGATGACAAAACCAGTAACTATAGTTTCTATGATGAGGCTTCATGAACAAGGGAAATTTGATTGGGAAGATCCGTTGTCAAAATATATTCCTAGTTTTAAAAATCTTACTTACAAAGATGGATCTAAAATTAAAAAATGCGAAAATCAATTAAAAATTATTCATCTAATGACTCACCGTTCTGGTTTTAAATATTATAATTGGGTTGATGAATACCCAAATGGTGGGACTTATGGATATTGGACTAAATTTAATAATTTAAAGTCTTTTGTAGATGAGGTTTCACAGTATCCACTAGAATTTGAACCCGGTACGCAATATTTATATGGAATTAATCAGGCTATTCTTGGACGTCTCGTGGAAGTGCTAAGTGGACAAAATTTCGAGCAATATTTAAAAAACAACATATTTGATCCTTTAGGAATGAAGGATACGGGGTTTAGTTTGAATGAAGAACAACGAAAGAGATTTCAACCACTTTGGATCAATTCAAATGAATTAAAGGGTTTTACTTATCAACTTGATGAACTTACTTACCATAAAGATAACAGAGCTTATTTCGGAGGGGAGGGATTGGTGTCCACTATGGAAGACTATTCACGATTTTGCGAAATGCTATTAGGAGATGGAGTTTTTAGGGGGCAAAAAATCATTGGTAAGGAGAGTATTGAAACAATGCTCAAACCTTGGTCAAAAGGAGTTAATGATGCTCTTCATGAAAAACTTAAAGGTTACCATTATGGATTTTCTGTTTTTGTTCTAAATGACCCAATGGCTGATGACCGCAATGTTCCCAAGGGAATTTGGGGCTGGGCCGGCTATCACAATACCCACTTTTGGATAGATCCAAAAAACAAAGCTTTCGGCCTTTTTATGAGCCGAGCGAGAGAATTTACTTTTGATATCCCTCTAAATATTCGCAAGATAGTTTATCGGAAAAATTAAACAAGGTCATTCAAGTGGTGGAGAGCTTTGGTTTAGTTGCCAGCGGCTTTCAATTTACCCAATTTGATGCAGTAAGTGCTTGTTTTTACCACCATACACCACCATTTTCTTTCAGGGGCACTTCAGAACAACACGTCAAAAATATACCCGCAAGTATAAAGAAATTTAAGGAAAAGTAAAATGAAAGAGTTATCACCTATTGCTGAAGCTATTCGTCATTATAAGCAAAATGCTAGCGGAGGTTATGAAGAGTGGGCCAAGGTGCCGTGCACAGAAAATTACAGAATGCATGTTCCTTCAATGGGATTCGATGTTTCAGGCCCTGATGAAATTAAAGAAGTGATTTTTGGATGGCTTACTGAAATTGAGGCCAAACAAGAGTTAGTAGATATAGTTGAATTTGGATCCAACGTAACTTGCTATCTTCGCATCTCTGTTAAAGGCGGAACAGTTTTGGATATCACTGAAATTTTTAAAACAGATGATGCCGGAAGAGTGGAGGAAATTTGGGCATTATGATTTAAGGCCAATACTTTCAATTTCTTTCATCTTTTAATCTCAAGCATCAGCGTAGCATTAATAAAAAAGGGCAACCAAGTCGAATCTGAACTGATTGGAGTGTATAACAATGGCTTCCTCTGGGACAGAAGTGGTGATACGCCGCAAGGGCAACTCTATGAAAAGTGTCTCTTCGATTATTCGAAAGAGGGGCAGCTTACTCACCGTATTATTGGTCGAACACTCAATGGAGTTCCAGAAGGCCAAGAGCCAGATATCATTTTGGAAAAAGTATCTGAATAATCTATTCCAGTAATTTTTATTAAATCCAAGAAGAGACTTCCTTAGTTGGAGTCTCTTTTTTATTGCATGGAGATTTTGTTTTGTGAGTATACACCTTTACTTACGGATCAAGCGATCAGGCTCATGGCCAATTTCACAGCTAGGATGAGTAAAGCCCGAACCGGTATTTATTCATTTTAAGGACGAATATTCCAAATTCATTGCAGGTTTAGCCATGATGGAAATACAAACTCTAAATTGAATCTTAATGGCCTTTTTCCAATGCTGTGCTAGCGTTTTTTTCAAAGGGCTTTTTATTTATCCGATCTCAGTCAGTTAAATACCTTCATCAGGGAACAAAAATTCACGTAAAAAAACAAAACATCATACCATGAAATTAATAATTCTATCGATTCTAATAACAGCGATTTCTTTCAACCCTCTTTTTGCTGATCACCACAAATCTCAAGACCAAAAAAAGGAAAGTCTTGCGTTTTCTTTTCCCCTGCAGGGCTGGTGGAAGTTTGAATCCAAACCTGAGGCAGAAGAGAAAATTGTAAAGTATCTGTTTTCATGGGTAGATAAAGACACTGGTATTCAGAATTTGGTGGATATGAATATTGAACCTGGGTCTAAAGAAATTGGCCATATAACCAGAGTTTTTCAGGTTCCTACAGCGAACCCAAAGGTCCACAATCGGTTATGGGTTAACAATAATGGCGATTACGGCAAGACTACGCAGGTTGTAGAGGGCAACTCTATGATAGCAACCGTTGTTGGTTCGACCTCCAATGGGCTATTATCTGCGGTGATTCATACAACTTGGAATGCAGAAAAAAACGAGGCTCAGCGATTTATGTCCAATGTGATTGATGAAAACTCTGATTTTAAAACAAAGACCAAGACATTGTTTGGAAAGAAGATTTCTTATAACCCTCTCAGAAACAGTGATGCAATAATGAGTATAGAAAGAAAGATTAACCCGGATAGGATGGATGGAAGATTGAATCGCTTGCTTGGAAAGTGGAATCGTACGAATGAGGCCAGGGATTCCAAAAAAATAGAAACATTCACTGCCATTGTTAAGGGAGCAGCGATGCTTGAGAAATTCTCTTTTTACCAAATCGAGGGAGATTCCGAATCGCTTAATGGTGGGGGGTATCAACTAAGCGTCAAAGATCCATCCAATGGTAAGTTGTCGATGTGGTTTATCAATAAAAACAATTTCAATCACGCTGGCTATTGGCAAATTGAGGGTGACAAAACTTTTATCCAAAATTATCTGGATCGAAGATATGTGAGAGAAGTCAAAAATGACAAGGAAGTCCGAGCCTTTTACCAGGAGCTGAGAGATGGAAGTTACCTAAATCAAAAACCCATGATATTCAATAAAACCCCGTAGCCCCTCCTAATTCATCAATAAACAGCATGTTTTCAAAGCTAGTTTTTTTGCAAGCTAGAATGGACGAATCAAAACAAGAAATCTAACCTGCAGATCCAGATAGGATTTACAAGGATTCAGGTTGGATGTGATTTGGAGATTGGCTCGGATCAGGCACTAAAGCTCTCTTTAAAATTTGTGAACGAATGGAATGAATTTTGCAGGTTAGTCAATAAACCTGAAGATATACCCAGTAAACCAGACAGGAAATATAAAAATGATGGTTGGAAAGGCTGGAATGATTGGCTAGGTAAGTCTTGAATAAAAACATAGATAATTATTTTTGACACGAACTCCCAGATTTTCAGCTGCTTTCAAGGGATCTTCCCAATCCTTTAACTGGTTAAGACTGCGATTCTTCAGCTCTTCTTCTTTTTGTGCTGCTAATAACTCCTGAAACTCATCCAGTGTCTCACAGAAGATGGACAAAGGATTTTTTTAAAATTATATTTCTTAGCAGGATCTTTTTTACCTTGCCCCAAATAGGCTGTGGGGTTTTGGTTAAATTCTTTCGAAACTACTAAATGATGGCACTAGTATTTTTTACCATTAAGCATAACACCAACCCAAGTCTTTCTTACGAAAAGATCATAGGTAAAAAGGCAGACAAATGTGACCAAAAGCACAACAACACTATATTTTATTAAACCATAAGTTTCCCATCTTTGCAAAAATGCTGCAGTAATTGTGCAGAATGGCCTGTGCACCAGATACAACCAATATGATGCACCGACAAGAAAAGTTAAAACACGATTCCCATTTGGAATCATTTTTTCAGTCAGCCCGATTAGTGAAAGGGTTACACCCCATACATTGACTGCCTGCATAAAAGTAATGAATTCTACAAGCCAAGTCATCTCGATATCATCTTCGAGCATATTAGGTGCTAACCCTTTAATCTCGATAGCCACATAACTTCCCAAATAATAAAGGTGCAGACAGACCGAAATCGTTGAAAATAGAGCTAATTTCCAAGCATGTTTTTTACAAAACTCTATAACCTGTCTGTAATGGTAGCCTATCCACCCACACAGAAAAAACCAATAATAACCGGTTAGTATTGCGGCGTCAGGCATCCACCTGAAGGATACATTGAAGTGAAACGTCCCCCCCCATTTTAAAATACACCAGGATACAAATACGACCCCAAAGAGAAATACCAAACTGAATCCTGATTTGTAGATTTTTTCTATCTGCACTTTAAAAATATTAAAGCAATTTGGCAAAGTTTTCATTATCACACTTCGAATTAATAGAGTAATAAAGTAGAAAAATAGAAGCTGATAAATAAACCACAAATGCATAGTGTGAGGATCCCGCTCGCCTAGAAAGGGAAGCAAACTCAATTTAATAGCATTGGTGAAGTTCTCGAATACTGAATTATTAGCTTCAGTGTCTAATAACATATTTGCACCGAAACTCCACCCAAGCCTATCAAGCGGCCACAAAAAAAACCAAAATAGTATTAAGGGGATAAGGATGCGCTTACACCTATTGATAACAAAAGAATATTTACCTCTCTTTTCAACCAGCATGGACCCAAAAAAACCTGCAAGGAGCATGAAGGCGGGCATGCGAAATGAGTGAATAAAAAATACAATTTGTTGTATTGGATAGGAATAAGCATCAACGTCTCGATAAGGATCTCTGAAATCATTTATTATTCCCTCGATATTATGATTATACGGATAAGGCAAATACATGACTCCAGCATGGAGGAAGATCCCCATCAGCATCATTGAAGCTCTCATGAAGTCAACACCATGGTATCTATCATTTACTCCCATGTGGCCTTCGTTATTTTCTGGTTATTGTTGCGAATGTTCATTTCGAGGTAACTAAAGATAGAAGCTGAGACTTAAAGAATTACATATCGTTTCCAGTTTAGTTACAACTACATCAAATTTCACAGTTTCATAACCCAAAAACGGGCCCCCTGAATAGGGCTGTAGCAATCCCGTTTTGAGCATACCGATTATTTTAACTAGTATATCGTTTGTGTTGGTCGTAACGATTCTGCGAATAGGTTCATTTTCTTAACTGGGTTTTTCATCAGGGAAAGAAATTTGTGAACTGACTTGTGTATTTCTGATATTTGAATTTCACACACCCATTTTTGCTGTTGGCATGTATTTTCTCTTTGTTCACAGTCTAAGAGATGTCTTGAAAGAAAGCGTAATCACCTCCTCG
>CBFHOE010000008.1:0-12400 GCA_965657355.1 Limisphaerales bacterium
CCAAAGCGCATTAGCGGAATGGCACAAGGATTGCGTGAAGTAGCTCAATTGCCTGATCCAACAGGAAAAGTTCTCAATGAAAAAGACCTCCAAAATGGACTCAAACTTCAGAAATTATCTTGTCCACTTGGTGTCATTGTCATCATCTATGAATCGCGCCCCAATGTGACAGCGGATGCTGCAGGTCTCTGTTTTAAATCTGGAAGTGCAACTATTTTGAGGGGAGGAAAAGAGGCCATCCACTCAAATCAGGCTATAGCTAAGATAATGATGGAATCAGCTTCCAATGCCGTGACATCTTTTCCCGCTGATGCTGTCATCGTTGTCCCTACCATAGACCGGGCTGCCATCCCTTCACTATTATCTCTTACCGAACATATAGATCTTTGTATGCCCAGGGGGGGGGAAGGGTTGATCAGAGCGGTTTCGGAATGCAGCCGGGTGCCTGTAATTAAGCATTACACGGGAGTATGCCATGTTTTTGTTCACGAAAAAGCCGACATCACAATGGCGACACAGGTGGTTGTTAATTCAAAATGCCAGAGACCGGGAGTTTGTAATGCCATCGAAACATTGTTAATAGATAAATCCGCAGCCAAAGAATTTTTACCTGTTATTGCGGCGGCTCTCTGGAATGAGAAGGTAGAGTTAAGGTGTGATCCAGAATCCTATGATATTCTTAAAGATCACGATTATAACAAAGACCTCTTACTGAATGCACAGAAGCAGGACTGGGGGGCGGAATACCTAGACCTCATATTAGCTGTAAAGATTGTCGATGGCATCGGGGAGGCTATTGCTCATATAAATACGCATGGATCAGGGCATTCTGATGCCATTGTTACCTCAGATGTTCATGCAGCTGAAGAGTTTTTAAATGAAGTAGATTCTGCTGCGGTGTATTGGAATGCCTCCACCCGATTTACAGATGGAGCCCAGTTTGGCATGGGTGCTGAAATAGGAATTTCGACTGATAAAATCGGAGCCCGTGGGCCCATGGGACTCGAAGAATTGACCACATATAAATGGAAGATTTACGGCAAGGGGCAGGTTCGTGAATAAATCACCGTGTTAAATCTCACTCCTCTAGCTTTTATTCTCACAGCAGGCCGTCCTGATGAATCTTAAGGAACAGTTCAGTTTTATAGAGTCTTCAATACCTCCTCAAGGCTTGTTTGATTCAAAACAATGGCGTATGGCCGTTCGTCCATTTCCACTCTCAAAAAAATTTGTCAAAGAGTTGGATAACTTTGGGAAGGTCCTCGTAAAATACTACCAGTCAATAAGTCAATTATACCGCTTTAGCACCTCCGAAAGGGAACCAAGGTGGGTAGCTGAATGGTTGAACAAAGGAAAACCAAAAGAACTAATAGATCTACAGCTCGATAAAAAGTTTATCCATCAATTCCCACGGGTTATTCGCCCTGACATTTTGCTCACTGAAGAGGGGTGGGCCATTTCTGAACTTGACTCTGTGCCCGGAGGTATCGGCCTTACTTCATGGCTCAATAAAACCTACCAAGCCATCGGGCATGATGTTATTGGTTCGGATTCGGATATGATCGAGAATTTTCTCAAGATATTTCCGGATTCGGGTGGTATTCACATTATAGTATCAGAGGAGGCCAAAACATACCGCCCGGAGATGCAGTATTTAGCCAATCAACTTAAGCTTTCTCCATCAATCTCAGATAGGCCTATTGAGGTAAGAGATGAAAACTTTACCAATTTCCCCGAAGGGGATTCTGTATACCGTTTCTTTGAGATGTTTGATTTAGATAACATTCCTTCTGCAGCACACATTTTCAGGGCTGCAAAAGATGGGAGTATTCATCTAACACCTCCACCCCGGGTCATTATGGAGGAGAAAATGAATATGGCCCTGCTTTGGAATAATAATATTGAGGATTTTTGGTTAAGAGAAATGGGCCGCTCTTACTTCGAAAAATTGAAAAATGTTATCCCCCGATCCTGGATAGTTGATCCAACGCCTATCCCTCCTCATGCTTCGATAGCCGGTCTAGATTATACAAGTTGGCATCAACTTAAATCGCTATCACAGAAGAAACGTGATTTCATTCTAAAGATCTCTGGATTTTCTGAACTCGCTTGGGGGGCCAGAGGCGTTCACCTCGGAAGTGATATGCCTTCTGATGAATGGTCCGAGGCCATCGACAAGGCAATTTCCTCATTCGAATCTTCTCCTTTTATATTACAGAAATACAAGAAACCGAGAACGGTTGAAACTTCTTGGATTTCTCCTCAAACGTATGAAGCGATCGAGATGAAATCTCGTGTACGATTATGCCCGTATTATTTCGTTCATGGATCACAAGATAGGCCTCAGGTCAAACTTTCTGGTGTCCTCGCTACTCTTTGTCCATCTGATAAAAAAATAATTCATGGCATGTCAGATGCGGTATTGGCTCCCTGCGTTATAGACGACTAGATTCAGCTGGTAGATTCTATTCGGTGGCTTATGAAAATTGTTTATACATCTATTCGCCATGCCTATCAAAAAATGTTTGAGGAAAATGGCAATCTTCAGTGGTGGCCAGCCGATGGACCACTGGAGATCTGTATTGGTGCTATTCTTACCCAGAATACAAGTTGGAAAAACGTGGAAAAGGCTTTAAATAATTTAAGAGCAAACTCACTTCTCGAAGACGCTTCGGCTCTTAACAAACTTTCCGATTCTGAAATAGAAAAACTCATTCAACCGAGTGGCTATTTCAGATTAAAAACAAAAAGACTAAAAAACTTATTAACTGATATCTTGGACCGGTCTGGTGGATGCGTTGAAAGCTATCTCTCTGGACCTACCAATCAAATACGGTCAAAACTCTTAGAGATTAATGGAATTGGTCCAGAAACAGCCGACTCAATCTTGTTATACGCAGGAGATCATCCAGTATTTGTAGTTGATGCTTATACAAAAAGAATATTCTCCCGCCATAAATGGGCTCCGGCGTCCATTGAATACCATCAACTTCAAGAAATTTGTCATAAAGCCACGGAAAATTATTTACCCAATATTGCCGGCTCTAGGGTAGATTATTACAAAGACTTTCACGCCCAAATTGTGGTAATCGGAAATGAATTTTGTAGACCTAAAAACCCGAACTGCAATCAATGCCCATTGAACTGTTTGCTGTAAATGGTAGAGTGCAGGAGATTTCATTTTTAAAGTGGTAATTTAATGAATTCCGAGGAAAAAACAGTCGTTATAGTTCCCACTTATAATGAGAGGGAAAACCTTCCCAATTTGGTGGAGCATTTGGACCGACTTCCGGTCCGAGTTGATCTGTTGGTGGTTGACGACAACTCGCCCGACGGGACTGGACAAGTTGCCGAGAAACTGAAAAAAACTCACCCATGGATTCATGTCCTACACAGAAAAAATAAATCTGGCCTTGGTTCTGCCTACGTCGCTGGCTTCAAGTGGGCTATAGAAAGGGATTACAATTTTATTATGGAAATGGACGGTGACCTTTCCCATGATCCCAAGGATATTCCAAAGTTTATAGAGGCTGCAAAAGGCTCTGATCTCGTTCTGGGGTCAAGGTACACGAATGGTATTCGAGTTATTAATTGGCCTCTTAAAAGACTTATTTTAAGTCTATCCGCAGCCCAATATGTGAAAATTATTACTGGAATGCCTTTCCAAGATCCAACTGGAGGATATAAATTATTTAGGCGTGAGGCATTACGTTCGATCGACCTAGACAGAATCCGTTCCAATGGTTATTCATTCCAAATTGAACTTACTCATATTCTTTGGCGAAACAAATTTCAAATTGAAGAAGTCCCTATAATTTTTACTGATAGATATCACGGAACTTCCAAGATGTCCAAAGAGATTGTGCGAGAAGCTTTATTAATTGTTTGGCAATTGCTCTTTGAAAATAGATTCAAAAGATCCTAGAGAGCATAGCTTGAAATTACTCACCATTAACTCCAATATCATAGCATGGAATCCATTTTTATGCTGATCAGTTTCTCTGTAAGAAAACATCTGAATTTTTTAATATGCCTATCGTTTATGCTTTTTTGTCCACTTGCTGAAGCAGAGGATAAGAGGCCTAACATCATATTGATGATGGCTGATGATTTGGGATTTGCTGAACTCGGAAGCTATGGGCAAAAACTTATCAAGACTCCCCACTTAGACAAACTTGCTCGCTCCGGGATGAGGTTTACTCAACACTATACAAGCGCTCCAGTGTGTGCTCCGGCAAGGTGTAGTTTGATGACAGGAAGACATGGAGGCCATGCTTATGTTCGAAATAACTATGAGATCGGCTCATGGGAAAGTCATGAAGGTCAACTGCCTCTCCCTGAGGGTACGGAGACTATTAGCTCTTTGTTAAAGAAACGAGGGTATCGAACTGGTGCTTTTGGGAAGTGGGGGCTTGGTCAACCTGGCTCATCAGGGGACCCCTTAAAAATGGGTTTTGACAGATTTTATGGTTACAATTGTCAAAGACATGCTCACAATTACTACCCTAAGTATATCATCGATGATAATAAGCGAGTTCCATTGGAAGGGAATTCAAGGGGGACGACTGGTCAGCAATACGCCCCTCAGTTAATCGCAGACAACCTGCTTGAATTTGTCTCAAGTACTTTAACCAAAGGCAACCAGCCCTTTTTTGTATACTATCCGACCGTCATACCTCATCTGGCACTGCAAGTTCCCAATGAAGAGCTTGCTCCATATACGGGGCAGTGGAAAGAGACCCCATACAAGGGTAATAGTTACCTCCATCATCCTACTCCGAGGGGGGCGTATGCGGCAATGATCACATATATGGACAAACAAGTTGGGCGTATTATCAAACTCCTTGAGAAGGAGAATGCACTTAAAGATACTCTCTTTTTATTCACTTCTGATAACGGTACGACGTACCTTAAAGGTCAGGTTGATTATAAGTTTTTTAATAGTGTCGGAAATTTTAGAGGCTTAAAAGGGGATATCTACGAAGGTGGAATTCGGGTTCCTTTAATAGCTTCATGGCCAGGTAAAATAAAACCAGGATTAACCAGTGAGCATATTTCCGCTCATTATGATATTCTCTCAACAGTGCTCGACGCGGCTGGGCTTCCATCTTCAGAACTTCCTGAGCATGACGGTATAAGTTTCTTGCCTGCCCTTATTAGTGATGGGAAACAAAAACAAAAACATGAAGCCTTAATTTGGGATTTTGCTGGTTATGGAGGCCAAATTGCTATTCGCAAAGGGAATTGGAAATTACTCCAACGTAAGCTTGCCAGAAATCCTGATGCGCCAATTGAACTTTACGACCTTTCTTCTGACCCAGGTGAAAAGTCAAATTTGTCTGAAAAATTTCCAGATATAGCCGCGGATTTGCATAGTCTATTAATCCAAAATCGATTAACACCGGTAATAAAAAGGTTCTCTTTTGGCAATTACTCAGATAATAAAACCTCAATCGCCAAATAGTTTTTCCTCAATTTCTTTTACACTTGCCGTCCCTGTAGTCCCTAACTTGTGAATGACTACCGATGCAGCAGCCATGGCTATTTCCATAGCCTCATGGAATTGTGCACCTGCAGCCAATGCTAGAATAAGATTCGCAGTTGTGCAATCACCGGCTCCAACTATATCGATTTCCCCTCTGATAGGTTGAGATTTACATCGACATATAGCACCATTCTTATCTTTACCTATGATCCCATGTTCGGATAGCGATACAAAAATTGGCTGACTCAGTACTTCGGTATAATCAGATATAACCTTCTCCCAATTTTCGGGTGAAATCAAATCTGGGTTCTCAACTTTATGCCACTCTGAGAATTCCTCTTTATTGACTTTTATACCAATTCCCTCAAATTCGATAATCCTTTTTCTGGAATCAGATAAAGAATGGTCTATGACCCTATTTTTTAACGCTAATCTAACAGAATCCAGTATTTGCCTTTGAATGACTCCGGTATCTGGAGCGTCTACTTGATCTAATAGGATGACACCCTGAGAATGCTCAAGCCCTGATTGCATCTTTGAGCATAAATGTTGAGTAACTTCATTTGGTGTTGGATCCCAGTTTTTAAAGTCGAATCGGTTTAGTTCTTTTGGAGTGGCATTCCCTTTACAAAGGAGTGGTTTGCAATAAGTGAATGTTCTTCTCTTTTCCGTTTGAATAAACGTATCATAAGACCAATCCACACAATCGATTTTCTCAAGTGCAGCCATCAATTCTGCTCCCTCTCCATCTTTGCCCACAAATCCCGATGGTATTACCTTTCCAATTCCTAGGGCCTGTAAATTGTTGAGTATTGTTCCTGCTCCCCCAGGTTGCGCTCTCACATTGGTAACATTATAGACGGTTAGGTCAGTCTCGATCGAAATTTCATTAAGACTGGAGTTAATTTCCAAATATCGATCAAGGCAGAAATCCCCCACAAGGCAGAGGGTAATTTCCGGGTATTTTTCGACGATTGAGAAAAACCTGTCTCTTTTCATTCCATGACGCCAAGTTCTCGGGAAAGATGATAGATAAAAGCAATATTATCCATATTCAAGTAGTCCATTTGGCCGCCCATCCGGGAGTAGCTTTTACAAAAGCGCAAGTAATACGCAGGGTTATCAATGGGAGGTTCACCTTTACTCCAATTCCAGTTGCCTCCATCCTGAAGATCGACTACATAGATCGTATGATCATCGATGGGATGCTTTGAATTCTGAAGCCTGATGTTATTTACGCAACTCATGCTCTTTTCAAAAACCTGCGGGCCCATGATGGCTGACCCGATACTAAAAGTGACTCCTTTTTCTAAATTAGAGACCGATTCAGACAATATTTCAAAATCCTTCCCTGCGGCTCTTCCTATCGCCGATGGCTGAAACATCGGGTGGTTCGTAAAAATGTCATAGCCAATTCCGGGGTGAACTGTGAGCGGGATATTCATTTTATAGGCGTTTCCGGAGACACAGTAATGCTTCCATTTGTGTTGGCACACCCATTTTCCCGGGGAAATGTCATTTTCTTCAAGGCCGCACAACAAGTCTGAGATAGCAGGGGTCTTTTTTCCTCTCGGGTTTTGCTGGATCTGCGCAATTAATTCCTCCGGGCTGGGTATATGAAGACCATCATCATCTACAAATTTACCAACAGCCCCACCTAGTCCAAGCCCATGGTAGCCGGCCATTAATGCAGAAAGATTAATACTTCTTCCTGTTTCATCCCAGGTTCCAAATTGCCCTTTCTTAACATTGGATTTGACGCATTCTGTTGATTGACCAAGAAAAGCATATTCCCAATCATGTATAATACCAGCGCCATTGGTTGCTAGATGAGTAATCCAACCTTGTTCCATTAGCTTTATCAACATGGGGTTCCCTCCATTCTTTATTAAATGCGCACCATATATGAATATTCGTGAGGCATTAGATTCTCGAGCTTCTCGAATTTTTTCTGCAGCCATCGAAACGACTCCTGCTTGTCGCGCTTCAATGTTAGGAGTTGTTTCCGGGACTTGCATGACTTCATCAATTGACGAAAGACTGTTTCTTTCCTTCAAGGGGAAAACCTGAACATCTCTGATACTGAAAGTTTTCATTTCTCTATCTTTGTCGATTGCAAAGGGCCACTCCGATTTCTCTATGGTCTGTCCTTATTCCCAAGAATGATATCCATTACCAGCCTTATATCTCTGAAGTCCGGAATAAATACATCTGCATGGACTTGCTCCAAGCGATTTTTTTTCCAGAGGTCAAATTGCCCACTCCCATTTTTTGCTTCATCTGATGCGACAGCTACTGCAAGACCTCCAACTTCTTTTGTGTTTTCTATCTCTACGTAGCCATCTCCAAAACTTAATAACTTAGATCCGTCTATATCATTCTCTTTAAGTATTCTATTGATGACCATCTTTTTAGAAAATGACTTATAGTCATCTTGTGCTCCGTAGATGCAGTTGCCGAAATACTTATCTATCCCAAGCATCTGTGCTTCAGATTTAACAAATTGTTCATCGGTCCCACTGGCAAGGTATATGTTCATCCCAAGGTCCTTTAGGAGTTCGAGCAGCTCTACTGAATTATAAACTAAGAAATCATCGGCTTTGGAAGCTCCAGACAGGAGAGCTTCGTGGCGTGATTTAATTTTTTGATCCAACCGTCTTAAATATTCGTGTTTGTATTCAAGGGGGGTTTTTGGTGATCCTCCGCGCTCTTTCACCCTATCGGTAAATTGGATCATCTGGTAAATGGTCTGTTTTCCAGTGAGTTTCATCATGTCATCCAGTAGCATTTCTCTGTCTTCTTGGCTAGAGCTGCGCGAAGATGTGGGCAAATATTCCTGAAACATTGGCAGCATGACATCCGGCCAACCCTCACGGACTAAGGATAGTGTCCCATCAAAATCAAAGACAACGTGGCTAATACCTGGCCTTGCGGAAAACCTATCTGAAAATTCAACCAGTCCGGCAAATTCAGTATTCATAAAATATTTTACAACTTTTTAATATTAGTGAGCCGGTTTCATTTTTTGAATGCCATTAATAATTTTATTCCAGGCATCCTCTGTCCTTGAGCCTCCGAAGACCCGAACTAAATGCCCAGACCCGTCATAGATCGCATGTGCAGGAAGATTCCCTCCTTCATATCGCGGTGCCAGTTTGTTATCGAAGTCCCATATCACGTCTAATTCCACTTTTGTTTTCTCGAGCATATTCTCAATCTTTTGCCGGTTTTGAGGTGTGTTCCCAGAGGTATCATCTATAATATTTCCGTCGTCGTCCTTAATTCCATGAATTGACGGAACACCATCTAAAGAAACTGTTAAAATCTTTAAACTATCACTATTTTCTTTTTGGATCTTGTCTAATATTGGGAGTTCATCCTCACAGGGTGTGCACCAACTAGCCCAAAAGCTTAATACAAGTAGTTTTCCTGAGTAATCCTGGAGTTGGATACTTTTTCCTTTCATTGTTTTCCCCGCGACTTTCATATAATCATGAGAGAGGTGACTGTTTTTTCTCTCTAAAGTCTTGATGCCGTTGAAGGCTTCTAGATATTCATTGCTGTTTTCTTTCATATACGAATCCCATTGTGAAATTTTCTCTTTAATCCCTGGTGCTTTTCGAACATCTCCCTTATCCGGTAAATCTTTTAGTAAAATTCCGTAATCCTCACCGGTAACAAGCCTCAAGTAACCTGCAGCCTGACTTAAAAGTTCAGGGTTAGGTGTATCTAATAATTCTATAACTTTAGTTGATAAAGATTTCCGGTTTTCTAGTCCTCTAGCATATCTAATTCCCATCGTATTGACCACAGGGTCAAAGTCTTCAAGCTGAACCAAACAGGCGGGTATGAAATATTCTTCCTCAAATTTAAGTAAGGCATCTTTTTTGGAATTTTGTTCACTTCCTTTTGAATATCGATAATCGTCTCTTAATGAAGAATGGATTCGCGCAGTGGCACTTAATATTAATTCTCGTAATTGAATGTCAGCATCATTAATCCCTTCCTTAAGGCATTGATCTAATAATAGCTTTCTAAATTCTATTTTTTCTTCGTTGTTGGCCTGGTTTCTTAGGCGAGTCACAACAAATCGGCGCTGTGGAATTTTTCCTGAGGGCCACAGCTCGGCAAGATACTTTATCGGGTCTGTCGACTCGATTAATTCCTGTTCTGCATCAAATGCATTGAATTCAAATGTATTATTTTGGGTTGGTATAAAAAGGTCGAGTGCTATTTTCCCGAGCAGTATGACAACAAGGATTTTTATTAAGCTGCTAATGTTGCGGCTACTCTTTTTTGGGGCTAATTCGGAAGCATTATGCTCAGACATGATGTATTAATATGTGAGACCTGATCATACCTTTTGTCATTATCTGCTTCAAGTAACATCCCAATTATTAGGATATTTATCACTGTTCAAGAATCTGCTATATTAACTTTATGCCGAAGCCAACACCAGATCCCGTAGATCCAACCAAAGTCAAGGACCTTGCGCTGAAACTCGTTTCTGAGGTTAAATTTCCTTTATTGGCGACTGTAGATTCCACAAACCATCCAAGGTTGAGACCGGTTTCTCCGGTTCTCACTGAGGGCTTTGTCGTTTACGTCGCCAATTTGAGACAGTATTCCAAGACCAAAGAAATTGAAGGAAATCCTAAGGTTGAACTTTGTTACACCAATACGAGCCATGACCAGGTGAGAATTAGCGGGCTGGCTGAGATACTGGAAGACCAGGAAAAACTTCAGGTAATCTGGGATTCAAATCCATTGCTTAGACAATTTATGGGATCTTTAAATAATCCGGCGCTCATCATATACCGAGTCAAACCTACTTGCGTAAAATACATGAAGGAATGGGCACTGGAATATTTTGATGTCCGTATTGAATGAGAACCGGTGAAAGTTATTTTGTAACCTCAAATTGACTGCGAGGTCTCTAGCGTCTTTATTTTTGAAAAAGGTCGAATGTAGACTAAAACCAAATTAGTTATGCTCACAATGTATCCATCAAACTCTTTAAATAAAATACATCCAGTGAGAAGTGCATTGGAAGCTAATCCCTCATTTGACTAGATTTTAACGATATTCCAAATACCAAAGGAATCCTCTCTTCCGGTAACCCCATTGTATTATAATTGAGAAAGGTTAAAGTATTCAAAATCATAAGGCTTAGCAATGTGAAACAAGATCATTTCCCTTTCCTGCGATGCCTAGTATCAATTAGGCGTATCTATTGCCCGAGCTGGTAGGTATTCTGTATTTATAAATTAAGGACAGTATTCCTCCCTAAACTCCGGAACAGGTTTGCCTGGTTTGAATGCTTCCAAGTGGTTAATATTTAATTCAAGGTTATCAGTGTTATGTGACTTGAGGCTCTGTCTTACAATTTCCTCTAAAACATCTGGGGAATCTTCTACCCTCAAGTTTATTACTAATTCCCCTGACTGGATAGGCTCTTCAATTTTTTGTGAAAGATTCGGATCTATGTCATTCCTCACGGTATTGACTATGGCAACATCATGAAACCCCTCATGTGGTGAAAGCGTCATTTTCAAATGGGCGATTTCCCCGCTTCGCGATTTGATCAAATCCTGAATACTTGAGGACAAATTAATTAAAAGTTCATTAGCATCAAAATTTTTTTCAGATTCAATATCAACCGTGGCATTAAGCCAGCCTAACAGTGCTTCTCCTTCTGCATAAATTTTGTAGTCGATATCCATCGCCGGGGTGTTGACCAATGGCGCATTGATTACCCATTCCATCCACTTTTCAAAATCTGTGCCACCTAGCTTGGCTGAAAAAGTGAATAACTCCGCACTAGGGTAACGGAGGCTCAATTCATGCTTCAGTTTATTGAGTTCCTCGCCACTCACTGAATCCGATTTATTTATGACAATGGCATGTGCTTCTTGGAGTTGCTTTTTATAAATATACTCTACCTTAGGGGAAAATTTTCTTCCTTCCATTAATCCAAAAACCCTTGATGCCCGAATGGGATCCACGAGCACCGTAAACGGGGTTAAGTGATAATGCTCTCCATACATTCTTCTCAAAGGGTAGGTCACTGTGGCCACTAAGTCTGTGCAGCTGCCTACTGGTTCGGCTAAAAATACATCCGGTTGGTCGCTTTTCGTAAGATTGTCAGCGGCCTGAGTTAGTGATGAAAATCTGCAGCAAAAACACCCCCCAGCTATTTCTTCGGTAGCGAAACCTTTCGATTTCAACATGGCTGTGTCCACTAAACCATTAGCCTGGTCATTGGTAATTAACCCAACTCTATTACCTTGCCCCGCGAGGTATTCTCCTAACTTAGCTATGGTGGTGGTCTTTCCAGCTCCTAAAAACCCCCCAATCATAACATATTTTGGTTTAAATGATGTGTTTTTCATGAAATTTATGAATCCTCTTTCTCATCTGCTTTTCTTTGTTCCTCAAGTATTTTCTCAATAGTGGTATCAAGAACTTTGGTGTAATCATCTAAATGCATGCAACGGGAGTCGGGTTTTCCACTAAACTCAAATAACCATCCCTGGGTGTAATTTTTCTTCCATCCATCCTCCAGATCATTTTCTAAATCAGGATTTAAACGAATAAAATTTCCTGTGCCTACGCAATAGATGTCGGTGATGGCCTTGAATCCCTCGATCCAGCCAATGATCTGCCCGGCCTCTATCACATCACCTGGCTTTGATTCGAAACCAAAATCAACCAAGTTTCCGAGCATTCTTGTGGAGAACTTTGTAACTCCTACTTGATATCTTCCTTTTTTAACTTCGTTTAGCCAATAGTGCGTTGGACTGTAAAGGTAGCTCTCAGGTAGGTGGGTAACGAATGTTGATTTTTTATAAAATCTAGTTTTGAAATCCGCCTTTTCCATATTATTTTCGAGCTGTTATTAAATGAAATTTTCTG
>CBFHOE010000008.1:12498-20658 GCA_965657355.1 Limisphaerales bacterium
GTTGCAATAAAAGTCTGATAAATTAGTAAAGCACTAAATTTGAGCTAATCTTTTTAAATATGGGGTATTTTGATTTCAATGCAACAACGCCAATGTGCACGCCAGCTATTGATAAATGGCTGGAAATAGCAAAAAACTTTCCGGGAAATCCATCCAGTCTCCACAGAATTGGGCGAAGAGCCGACCATATTGTTGAAGAATCCAGAAGATCCATAGCCGAGATTATTGATTGCCCCCCAGATAATATCATTTTCACTTCTGGGGCAACCGAATCAAACAATATGGTTTTTCGTCACTTGAGCTCCACCCTCCCTGAAAATTCTGAAGTTTGGGTTTCCGCGATCGAGCACCCCTGTGTCAGAAATTCTGCGAATTTCTATTTCCCTAACAAAGTCAGGAATATAGAAGTGACCCCTCAAGGGGTAGTCGATCCCGCAACGCTTCAAAAATTAATTGAAAGCGCAGAAGTAAAACCAGTTTGCATTTCTATCATGGCTGCAAACAACGAAACGGGGGCGCTACAAAATTGGAAAGAATATGTTGAAATATGTAAAAAAAATAAAATTTTTTACCATTGTGATGCGGCTCAGTGGCTTGGGAAAATGCCCGCGACTGAAATCGGCCAGTGCGATTTTGTCAGTGGAGCTTCTCATAAGTTTTCTGGCCCAAAGGGCGTAGGGTTTATTAAGTTACCTTTTTCGACTGGTGTTCGACCTCTCATTCTTGGGGGTGGACAAGAATATGGAAATCGAGCTGGAACAGAAAATGTTCCGGGAATCGCCGCTATGGCATCAGCACTTCAATACAGAAATAATCTACTGGATGAAAAATTTCTGGAATCAAGAGGGTTTTGGAAAAGTGAATTTATCAAAAAGCTATGCTTTTCCATTTCTGGCATAGAGATTCTTGGGCATCCTGGCACTACTTTATGGAACACGGTCATGGTTCTCATGCCTGAAATAAACTGCCGTCAAAGATGGGTCGTTAAATTAGACAAGGCAGGTATGGCAGTTTCTTCGGGGTCAGCCTGCTCCAGTGGAGAGGAAAAACCAAGCGTGGTTCTCACTGCTATGGGGTTAACGACAAAACAATCGGGATCGGCCCTTCGTTTTAGTGGGGGATGGGAAACTCAACAAAAAGATTGGCAACATTTACTTGAGACTCTCGTGGAAGTTTTCAATGAGTTGTCCTCATAGGTCTTCTAAAGAAATCATCTATAATCAATATTATTTGCGGACAACACATGCCCTCAATGAAATTGTATAGCTATTCCTCGAATTATTCAGACTCGCTATTTTCTGGGCCATTGATAGAGTTTGCGGACGTTTGGAGTTATGCAGCTCGCAAGCCACAGAGTTTGGTTAAGCATGGTCGTCCTTTTTACGGTTGGCGTTTCGACTGTTGTTATCATTAATAGCTGCTCTGATCGCAGCCAAAATAATAAACGAAATTCGTTTCTACATGGAATTTGGGTAGATACGTATTACCCCGGATTAAAATCTAAAGAAGAAGCTGAAAAACTGGTTGATGATGTCAAGAGGGTGGGAATTAATTCATTATTTATCCAAACTCGGCGGCGAGGCGATCTTCTCACTAAATCGAAAATCGAGCCCAGCATTCTTTCTTCTAATGATTGGGAGCCGGTTAGTTTTCTAAAGGAAAACGCCAATGATTTACAACTTCATGCATGGATCGTCTGTGGGCCAGTTTGGAATCAGAGAGAATTGGATGAGTTACCTAAAGACCACATTCTCATCAAGCATCCCGAGTGGATTATGCTTCGAGACGATGGAGAGTCTTTTAAAGACGGGGAATATTATTTAGATTTAGGATTACCAGAGGTTCAGCACTACCTCTTATCGGTGATAAGTGAAATCGCACTCTCTGGAAAATTTAATGGTATTCACCTGGACTATATACGCTATCCCGGTAGGCGATGGGGATACCACCCCAAGGTCCTTGAAGAGTTCTACTCCTTGTCAAAAACTAGAGAAAAACCTGCTCACGACGACCCTTTGTGGATGTCATTTCGACGACAAAAAATTTCTGATCTTGTCGAATTAATTTTTGCAAAAATTAAAAATATAAATCCGGAATTAATCCTGTCAGCGGCTACCATCACTCATGCGCCCGGGCCAGAAAAACAAAGTGATTGGTTTAATTCCTCGGCTCATGGATATCTATTCCAGGATTGGGTGGCCTGGCTGGACAGGGAAATCGTTGATTGGATTATCCCCATGGTGTATTTCCAACAGGAAATGCACGCGCATCATCTCAACAAGTGGGTTAACTATATTTCGGAATTACCTAATTCAAAGCGTGTTGCTCTGGGATTCGGACTTTTCCTTAATGATAAGTCGTATAACATTCAGCAGATAGCCAACACATTTTTTTCTCCCAAAAATGAGTTTAATTTTCTCGGATTCGTGGGGTTTTCTTATGCTAACCCAGTGAAGAAAGGTGAGGGTATTGATTTAAATTTTGAGCAAAAATACCCCAAAGTTCTGACACATAAAATGACAGGGCTGGCCTCCGGAGCGGAGGATGTTATTCCCCCAAAAGCGATACCTATTTCCAGGGGCAAAAACGGTAAATCAGTTGGTCATTTGGGTTTTTATATAAATGATCCTAAGATTATAACCATAAATAATCAGTTCTCTATCGAGCTGTATAAAAAAACCGAATTAATAAGAAAGTTAAATCTTAATTCAACTGGATTTTGTCTCTTTAGAAACTTATCTCCTGGTCAATATAAGGTTAATATCTTTAAGGTTTCCATCGATAAGGGTAAAGCACTTCTCTACTCTAGCATTGAAGGAGTTATCGTGAGAAAAGGAGAGGTAAAGCTCATTGAGACTTTAGAATAACTTGAGTAAAGCAATTACTCCAACAGTGATGCGAGTCATATGCCCAAGATTTTTTCAAATGGATTGTTGGACCTGGTCAGGTTTTCAGGAAACGTCCTGACCAGGGCTCATTTCAGTAATAGATTAATTTTTGTTATCCATTAATCATTCACCAGACATATCATTGATACTCTCTTCGCTTTCTTTTGAGCCATTATCTTTACTGTCTTTTGGCTCAAACTTATATGAGTAGGTTGGAGTTGGGGTAGCACTATAATCCTTCTGCACGGCTTGCTCTTTTCTGCTTCCGTTAGTATTGGTTGACTGGTCGGAATTGATATCCAGGAACCTGTCCATTTCTTCATCAGAATAGGCTTCTTTTTGCATGTCGGCATTAGCCCTTTCTCTCTCTGTTAATGGCAGAAGCTCATCAGGATGATTGACTATAAATGGTGTCAGAAATATTAATAATTCAGTTTTTTCATCTTTTTTGATCTTTCTCTTGAAAGCCATACCGATAAGTGGAATGTCACCCAAGATTGGTACTTTCCGTTCAGAGACAACTTTGTTTTTTTCCATCAACCCCCCAATAACTACTGTCTTACTATCCGGGGTCACAACCACCGTTTCGGCCGACCTTTTGGCAAAGACTGGCGCATCAACTCCCGCCGAAATCGGGACTGTTTCATCTGTAGTAGTCGAGATTTCCGGCGCTACGATCATCTCAACCAATCCATTATCAGTAATAAAAGGGGTTACCCTGAGAATAATGCCAATATCTTCATATTCCACCGTATTTATCTGGTTTCCGTTGGTGTCAAATCGTGAGTTTCTAATGAAAGGGACTTCCTTACCTACCGTTATAATTGCCTCTTGATTATTTCTGGCAAGGATCGATGGTCTTGAAAGAATTTCGAGTTTTCCATCCTCAGCCAACGCTTTAAATGATACGTCCAGACCTTCGTATCCCATTTGATAAAGCCCACCTTGGTTTTGACCCGCCAGGCCAAAAACTGAGGAAAATAAATTTGTTGTTGAGCCTATTGTTTTTGAGTATGAGGCCTCCAGCCCATAATCAAGATCATTGTTATGAGTTATTTCAACGAAGGCTACCTTGATAAGAACTTGTGGTTTCGGCCTATCAAGGTGGCGTATTATATCTCCAATATTAGCATTGGTTTCCTCGTCGGTGATAATAATAAGAGACCTCGTTTCTGGGTCGATCTCGACCAACGCTTCTCCAAGCATTGTGTTATTAGTATAATTACGGGTGCCTTGTCCGCCTTGTCCGCCTGATCGATTTCCACCCTGGTTTCCTCGCCCTCCAAATTGCCCAAATGCAGATTGGATGTGGAGAAGCGATAAGCTTATAGCTAAAATCGTAAATACGAGGCGAGGCATAAGTGTTTTTAGTCTTTGCATTTGAAAGGGATTTTCTTTCATTTAGAATTCTCGATTACGCAGGAAGGATTAAAGTCCTCCTCCTCTTGCATTACCTGCACCACCACCAAATCCGGTGTTTGTATTGACCGATCTGTTTAGGAGAGGATTGTTTTGTGTTTGGTTATTTCGGTTTGCCGTATTGTTATTAAAATTACCATTTTGCTGCTCGAACATATTTCTGAGAATATCAGCTACCCCATATATGTCCCCGTGCTGCAAAGTGTAAGTATAAACCCTTTGTTTCTTGGCCGAGTTTGAATCTAGCTGTTTTATCATTCGAGATATTTGCCCCATAAGCTCACTTGATGCAGATACAATAACCGAGTTTGTCCTTGGGTCAGCGACTGCGACTACTTTCTTTTGCTGAAGCATACGGTTGCTTTCATCGGAACTATTCCTATTACCTCGGCTACTTCCAGAGCTGCCGCTATCACCACCACGCCCAAAGAATCCCCCAGGACCAAATCGAAATCCACCTCGAGTATTGGAAATTTCTTCTTCATCGGCAAAGAACTGGGTGAGAATGTCAGCCATTTCATAAGCGTCAGCGAATTGAAGAGGGTAAACGCTTATCTCAGTGATATCCTCAACATTTTTGTCCATTTCTTCTATGAGCTGTGAAATGGTATCCATCATTTCCACTGGAGCAGAGATGACCAGTGAATTAGACCTTTCTTCAGCTATCGCTATAACTTTGGAATTAGCAGCCAAAGCGGCGCTGTTTCCTGAACCTGAAGATCGATTTCTATCACTGCCCCGGTCGCCACCGCGGCCAAAAGGGAAGGGGAATGAGGACCTGCTTGAACGGCTGCTTCCACTTGATTCTTGCTGGAAAATTCCCTTTATGACGGTCTCCAATTCCTTTGCATCTGCATACGATAATGCAAAAACTTTGATGTCGGTGACCCCACTGATGGACTCATCCAAGGCTTCAACTATCTGTGCGATGCGATTGATGTTTGCCTGTGTGTCGGTGAGAATTATCGAATTACTGCTCTCATTTGCTGAAATGGTAGAGTATTCGGGAAGAAGAGGCTCTATATTTTCAATAAGCGCCGTGGCGTTTCCAAATCGTATTGGCACAATTTGGGTTACCATCACATCTTTTTTAGGTATGTCATCCGGGTTAGCTCCAGATCTTACCGGAAGGTCTTCAGTTGGAGCTTCATCTAATTTTACAATTTTTAAAATTCTACCATTGGCCCCACGTCTTACAGCTGTATACCCTTGTTCATTTAGTATGGTATCTAATAGGTCCAGTGCTTCCTCTTTATCAAGTTTTTGTTTGCTAATGACGGTGACATCTCCGCTTACACTTTCGTCCGCCAGTATGATATAGCCAGCTGCCTCACTGAGGTATTCTAATACCTCTTCAAGTGGAACATCTTTAAAATTAAGGCTTATAGTTTTTTCGCTCAATGCTCCCTCTTGGGCAACTGCTGAAAGTATGGACAAGCATGACAGTAGACCAATAATTAAGGACTTATATCTTGGATATATTGATTTCGGTATATTCATTTTTAATTTCAAATTTTTTTATTTTCCCATTATTTTTTTGCGTCTTTCCATGAGCATTTTTAGGATATCGTTTTCCTCTTCTGACGGTTTTTTGTCATCAGAAACCTCGTCGCTAGAATCTTCATCTGTTTCTTCGCTCTCTGTTTTGTTTGAGCTAGATTTGAACCGACTGAGTGACGCAGGTCGGCTAGATTTGAAATTTCCTTCAAATGGTTTCCATTCACCCCCATCTTTCCGAGTTAATGATTGCCCGACTTTCAGTGTGTATTCTATGGGGTTTCCATTCTGTTGATCCTTGTCTGAAACGCCGAGAACAACATGGTCGACCAAAATTTTAATTATTCTTAAATTTTCCACCATCTCACCTTTGTTCTTCATACCAGATATCGATGAGGAGGTTCCCTTGAAATAAGCTTTTGATTTCTCATCGTAATTTATCACGCCACTCAATCTAAAGGTTTCAATGACTGGGGCTGGGGCATTTTCTCTTCGCGGCCTCTCCCGAGGTGGGACGTAAGGCCGCCTGTTAGGATCGAATATATTATTCTTAAAAGTTTTGCTGAAGTATTCCAACGTGGTCTTGTTGTCATCGCCTTGAGCTAAAATATAAAGATCTCCATGAAGATAGACGGCAAAAGTTACAAGGGATACAAGGGTAAACAAATAAAAGGTTCTACGCCTCAAATATTTCAGGTTATGGCCAGTTTTTATCATTTTTATTTTTTAGACGCTTTTGATGACTAAAAGATTACTTTTGAAGTGATTTTCCTAATTTTAAACCTGTTAAATGAAGCGTTAATCCAATTTCTTGACCACTTTTATCACGAGCGGCAAGCTCCATTTCTTCAATTCTGATCGGGAGAGGGTCAGATTCTATGAGGTGGATGAATTTAATGCATTCTTGCAGAGATCCATTGATCGCCATCCGTAGACTGTATGTTGCAAACCGGTCGTCATAATTAGTCCATTGTGGTTTTGTTCCACTTGAACTGACTCCACTTTCTTTTTTCCAATACTCTTCAGCTTTATATATGTTCTGCTCAGCAAGAGATTCTACGTCATTGAGGTCATCTCTTTGATAAATTCTCCATGCGCGTCGAAGAGCCCTTTCCCTGTCAACAAGGCTCTGCCCGTTATCGTATTTTTGTCGCAGCGTTGAAATTTGGTCTGCCGTTTCCCTCCATTTTGACATCAGTGGGCCGACTATCAGTTGGTCCCCCACGAGAATGACAACACAACTGATCGCAATAATTTTTAGAAAAGCCTCCCTGTTTTTAATTTGCATTTTTATCACTTTCATTTGTGCCATCTTTAGGCTGTTCTTGTGAAGCAATGACCATTCCAGCTGCCGCAGCTTGCTGATTCCATATAAATTGAAACGAAAATGTCATTGGCCGGCCTCCGCCCGATGCCAATTCTCTGAGGTCAGATATCCCCGGCGTTGCCATAAGCTTCTCTCTGACTGCCAATACCGCATTTCGATTCAATGCGCTCCCTCCACATCTGATCGCAGTCCCGTTTTTGATGGTCAATTGCTTTAGCCATATGTCACCTGTTTCAGGAAAAGTCTCAAACATGGCTTTGAGCGCCTGAAGTGTGGGAATGTCTTTTTTATACCATGGTCTAAACTCACGAATTTGCGCCTGCACTTTCTCTAATTCCTCAACTTTGGATTTAATATTAGCCCATTTTGATTCAAAATTATTAAGCTGCTGGTTTTGAATATAGAAAGATAATCCAATGATAATAAATGCTGCTGTTGAGCTAGCACCAATCCAAAATGTCCTCCGAGAATTAAAGCGATGTATTATTTTTTCAAACCTGTTCGGTTTCGGAGGAAGAAATTCAATTTGTGAAAGTTGCCTTTTCCAGACAGTTTCTGCAATCGAGGAGAATAGTTTCTCTGGATTATTAGATTTTGTAATACTCAGACCAGTTTCCTTTTGAAACGCGTCCATGACCATTTCTTCGTGCTCAGTCGAAGCATTAGGCAGCTGTAAATACTGAATTTTGCTCAGTGCCTCCTGAATATCTGTCGCAGTTTGAGCAATGGTTATCCGAATGTCCCTTATCATAGATTTGATTTCAATCTCTGACTTTGGATTTGGAAATTGACGTATCCCTAGTAATTTGCCGCATCCGCGCATGGAAAATGTGTAGTGGTCACCGTTTTGCAAGAGAAGGCTCTCATTGCTGACCTCATTAGCTTCAGTAGGGATATTTCCTGCGACATCTATTGTCACGCTAGTTAAATTATACCCAATCGACTTTAGTGCTGTTGAGAATGGTCGGATTTTGGATTTCTGTATGGCAAGGACGAGAGTCTCTCCGACAACTTTTTTCTCTTGGGTTG
>CBFHOE010000008.1:20757-27815 GCA_965657355.1 Limisphaerales bacterium
CAAGGGTGATATAAAATTCGCTTGGGGCATATGGTAGGTGTTGTTCGGCTTCTAATTCTATAAAACTATTGACATCATCCTTTTCTAAATCTGGAACCTCCAATCGAAAACAGAAAACATTTTCGCCTCCTAAAACAAGGCAAACATCTTTGTTGCCACCGTTCATGGGCTTAAGCAATTCATCTAATTGCACACCTAATGACTGAGCAGGAAGATCCATTGGATTTTCCTCCATCTCAACTGATTTTTTCTTCTGTGGAGCCACTGCATCGGCTATCTGATACTGCCAGGCATAAATAGCTTTTCCACTACTGAACAATATTGTTTGTTGTTTGTTCTTTTTACTTTTCACAGTAATTAAAAAATTGAATTCGAATTATTTGAGGACGCCGAGAATTGTTGTCGTATCGTCTCACCCAAAGCCCAGCCATAACGCCCCATATTTCTTTTGTGAAGAACGGTCGGTTCTTCGCTGGAGTTATCAATGACGAATCGAGTCCGTCTATAGCCATGGCCATTTTGGCCCACCGCAGCTGCATCCAGAGTGAAGAAAAATGTTTGAGTAGTTATAAAATCTTGAATTCCTGCTATGATTTCCGGTTCCAAAGCACCATCCAGCCAATCCATATCTGCATTTGGATCTTGGTTTGCCATTCTCGCACTCACAACCTGTTGCGCCAGGCTAGTGTTCATGCCCGGAAGAGTCGACAAAACAGTGGCACTTGCTGAGTTGATATTAATTTTGAGAGTAAGGTCCTGGTCTTGTCCTGATTGCTGTTGAAGACGTGCTGCTTCAGGGCTGTTGTCGTCACTCGCACCATTTGATGGAACCTCATCCTCACCGTTTTCCTCTGGGACTTCTGCATACACGGTTAAGTGTTCGATTATGCCAAAATCAAGAACGCCATCGCCATTGTCCATTGGAGGGCTTAGAGCTCCATCATTTTCGTTTGGATCGAGAACGCCATTTTGATTAACATCCTCACCATATAACATCTCTGTTGTAGCTCCATAAACCATCCTTAATTCTTCCAACGTTTCAAATCGGGCATTTTTTATTTCATAGGCAGGACTATTTAATGCATAAGCGCTGGCTTCAGCTCCGTTTTCAGTGACGTCGTCATCCTCATCTCTCCAGTCAATAATAGCCGCTGCGAACTCTGGCGTAATTGTTGGAAGATTGACTAGAATATCATATGGAGCCAAGTTTATATTTATTTTTCCTGTCTCATCAATAATGCCAAAAACGGGCTCGGTTGAAGTAATTGGTTCCTCGCCAGTCCGGCCTAAGAGAAAAACCGTTGAATCGCCTATATTAAAATATTGGGAGTTGTATTCGTTTGGATCAGGATGCATGCCCGACTCTTCCATCTCAGATAAAATAAACTGAAAATATCTTAGCGCTCCTGATATGGCCTGTTCTGATTGATAGCCAGCTGACGTTTGTCTTGCTCCTCTATATTCAAAATTCATTGAATGCCCAAAATACAAAGTCACTGTGACCAAACCAAAGGCTATCCACATAACAATAATCAGGACAGCTCCGCCGTTGCCTTCTCTTTTCAGAGAACTAACATCATTGTTATTATCAGTCCTATGTATGGCGGTTTGCATATCTATAATTAAGGCTAAATATTCGAGGAGACCGTATTTCCTCCTTGGCTTTCAAGCTCAGATTCTTCATCTGATTCCTCAAGAAGAGGACCTCTGACATAAATTGGAATTAAAATTTCTCTTTTAACTATTCTTCGTTCGTTAATGTCTAAGTCTTCGTCATACAAGAATAAAGATACCCTAACAGCTTCAGGCATCACCGGGTCTGAGGTATTAGAGTCCCAGGAAGGTATCCAGGTTACACCATCAAAAAACTCATAACTCATTGATTCCACGTTTTCCAATAATATGGTTTGCGTATTTGGGTCGATTTGGTCGACAGCTGGATCTAAGGTGACATCTTTTTGGGTCGAGCGAATGAGAGCTAAACCTAACTGATTTGTGGTGGATGTAGTCGGAAAAATCCCTTGCGCCTGCTCTAGGGAGTAGAAAACTTTTTGAATATCCCCCCAAGGGGAATCATCACTAATATTGCCGGAAGTGGTATAAAAGCTTGTTTGAGTATTTCCGGAACCGGCTACTCCAATTGGGTCAATAACTAGCTCCGGTGCGAATGTCGATTTTACTGTCAATCCTTCCAGGTCTTTTTTCATGACATTCAATGCGAGGTTCACTTTGTTTTCCCACTCAGTGAGCCGATGGGCTTTGTTTCTTAATCCCATGGCTCCAGAAAAAGTCATCTTCATCACCAGAAGAACGATCGCAAATGCAGCGGTTGCAAATAATATTTCGATCAAGGTAAACGCATGTTTTGTTTTTCTGCTCTTTTGAGCGCGCTTTCTTGATGTGAATTCAGCTGGTAGATGGATTTTTATTTTCATTTACTCCGAATCGTCCACCAGCGTTGATATAAATACCGATCGAGTTTGACCTTGAACAGTGTAGAGGACTTGTAACTCCAAAAGGTTCATAGTGTCTTCAGGCCAGGCTTTTTGTGTTAGCCTCCAGCTAAAGCCTTCATTCTCGCCAGCACTACCAAAAATTCCAGAGCCACCGGCGTCTAGCCATTGGTCGTTTAAAATGAGCTCGTGTAGGAAATTATTTCCCAACCGTGATGCCTGATGAAGCCGGCGTGATGCTACTCCCGCTTTGTTTGAAAGCGATATTCCTTCAAGAATAACAGGGATGAGAATGC
This sequence comes from Limisphaerales bacterium, assembly GCA_965657355.1. Lineage (GTDB taxonomy): Bacteria > Verrucomicrobiota > Verrucomicrobiia > Limisphaerales > JAJOIW01 > JAJOIW01. The sequence goes on from CBFHOE010000008.1 coordinate 23,507, forward strand.
CCATAAACACCATTGCGGCAAGGACTTCAGCGAAGGTAAATCCCTTCTGGTTGCGCTTGCTGGACCGGCATTTGGATGAATTGGTTGTTAAGATCATCTGGAGTTAATAATCTAAATTGCTGCGTGCCTGAAAGTTGTGCTATTTGATAATAGTTATCATCTGAGTCTCGTTGGCCTTCTCTGTAAATCCTCAACATAGTAGGTGAGGTCTCGAAAAGTGTGCCATCAGCTAAAAAAGTAAAGACATAAGTCTGTGCATATCTTGGCGGGAGCTCTTCGAAATCAAAGACAATGGATTGGTCTATCTCAAATGGGCCAGGCAGTGTGTTCTTTTCGGTTCGGTATCCATCTTCTCGTTGCACTGATATAGTTTTGAAGTTGTTATCAATAAGAATTTGAATTGGAACCCCTATGGAAATTGCTTCTCGCCTTGCAAATTCTGTTAAGGCCAGGAATCTTCTTGCTTCTTCAATCGCTGTTCTCGTCTTAAAAAATTGACTTAAGGATGGCGCAGAGATAGCCACAACAGCAGCAAGCATTGCTAATACTGCAATCATTTCCAGTAGGGTAAATCCTTCGCGGTATCCCTTTTTACTGCGAATTAGGATCGAGCCAATTTGTGATGTCATCTTCGGATCCTGCTTTTGCATCAGGCCCCATAGAATAAAGATCGTATGAACCTATATTATTTTTACCGGGAAAAACGTAAACATAATCATTACCCCATGGGTCTTTTGGTATAGCACCTTTCTTCATGTATGGTCCGACCCATGACGTACTAGCATTTCCTGATGGCTGAGTAATGAGCTCTTGAAGATTATTTCCGCCTTTTGGGTATTCCCCCATGTCCACTTCATAGGAATCTATGGCAATTTCTAAATTTGAAATCTGGCTCTTCGCGCTTGTTTCTTTCGCCTGCTTGGATCTACCAGCAAACTTGGGGACTACGACAGCCGCTAAAGCTGCTAATATAACGAGCACCAATAGCATTTCTACCAAGGTAAACCCGCTCTTTCTCTTTGCTAATTGAATATTCATTTTGTTAATTCTGATTTTGTTGATGATTTTAAATGTATGATGCGATTAGATTCCAAGTTGTTTCATTATTTTATGTAGTCTTGAATGGTAAAAATGGGGATTACCATTCCAATGAAAATGGTTCCAATGAAAGCCGCCGTTAAAAAGAGCATCAATGGTTCCATTAAAGCCACGGCTGACTTTAATTGTTGGTCCAGTTCTTTTTCAGTTACCTCAGCTAAACGAAGTAGCTCACCATCAAGCTTTCCGCTTTCCTCTGCGATAGAAATCATCTCAATGGTTGCGCCTGAAAATAGTGCCTTACAGTTCGAGAGTGATTTAGCTAGAGTTTCTCCTTTTTTTACCCGTTCTATTGTATCCGATATCGCATCTGTCAGTATTTGATTCCCAATGGACCGGCGTGCCACATTCAGGCCACCAACCAAAGGTACTCCCGAGTGGACTAGAGTGCCCAACATCCTACAAAATCTAGCCATTGCAAATCTGGATGAGAGTGGTCCGATGACCGGTAATACCAGTATCATTTTTTCCCATTGCCTCTTTCCATTTTTTGAGGCTAACCATCTGGAAGCTCCATACGCAATAGCTCCAACTCCAAGTAAAATAAATGCCCCATATTGGATACTCAATTCACTGGCTTTAACAATCACTTGGGTAAGTAAAGGCAGAGCGCTGTCGAATCCTTCGAATAGTGTTTTAAACTTGGGTATAAAGAATACCATCAAAAAAATGAGAACCCCTATCGCTAATAAAAAAAGAAGAGCAGGGTATATCATCGCTGTGACCACTTTTCCTTTTAATTCCTTATCTCTCGATTGGAAATCTGCAATCTGGCTCAAGACAACATCAAGAAACCCCCCTGTTTCACCGGCTTCAACCATCGCTGTGTAGACTTTGGTAAAAGTCTTTGGGGATCGAGACATAGCCTTTGATAAGGATAATCCGTCGACAACCAGGTCATGAAGTTTTTTCCATTCTGCTTGCGCTGCTTTGGCAGAAGTTTCTCTATAAAGAACAACCAAGGCCTTACTCAATGGCACCCCTGCTGAGAGAAGGCTTGAAAGTAGTCTAGTAAAATTCTCCAACATAGAGAAAGTCACACGTTTTCCGCCCAAAGGAAATGAAAGGGTCTTTAATTCATTTCTTCCAGAATGGCCTTCACCTTTTTCTGGGGTGCTTATTTCTTCAAGCCTTACTGGGCGAAGACCGAGTTGCTTCACTTTGCTCGCTGCTTCTGGTCGGCTATTTGCCTCCACCGTACCAGTATCGGTTCCTCCCGCTGCAGCTATGGCTTTATATTGAAAAAATGGCATTGTACTTTTCTAGGATTTCAATGCAGATTCCGTTTTTGTCACCCTGAAGATTTCATCAGGAGTCGTGATCCCATCAATGACCAAGCGCCAGCCATCCTGACCCAGTGTCCTCATGCCATCCTTCAAGGCGATTTCTTTAATTTCATTTGAGGAACAGTTTTGAAGAATCTTATGCCTAATCGATGGCGTGAGTGGCATCATTTCGAAAACAGCCTGCCTTCCATGAAAGCCTGTATTCCTGCAATTTTGACAACCCTGTGGCTTGTAAATCAAAGTTCCATCTGGAAATTTAAATTCTTTTTTTATAGCTTCGGCTTTGTCAGATTTGTCTTCAACTTTACAATGAGGGCATAAAACTCTGACCAGTCTCTGAGCCAGGACTCCTTCTAAACTAGAGGCGACCAAATAGGGTTCAACCCCCATATCTATGAGGCGCGTCAGGGCGCTTGGAGCATCATTAGTGTGGAGCGTCGAGAAAACCAAGTGACCCGTCAGTGAGGCTTGGACAGCGATCTTTGCGGTTTCTTGATCCCTTATTTCACCCACAAGAATGACATCTGGATCGTGTCGAAGTATGGCTCTCAATCCGGCTGAAAACGATAGTCCTGTCTTTTCTGAAACCTGAATCTGATTAATCCCTTTGATCTGATATTCAATTGGATCCTCTACAGTGATAATTTTTCTAATCTTATCATTAATCTCGCTGAGAGCAGTGTAGAGTGTCGTTGTCTTTCCAGAGCCAGTTGGTCCTGTGACTAAAAATATGCCGTGAGGCATACTTAAAATATTTCTAAATAAATGCTTCTCCCTATCTCCCATTCCTAACCGATCCAGGCTTAATACTGTTCCGTCTTGACGCAATAGTCGCATCACAACAGCTTCGCCGTGCAGCATTGGAATAATGGAAACCCGAACATCAACTTCTTGCTGCTTGAGTTTCAGTTTGATCCTGCCGTCTTGAGGGATCCTCTTTTCTGCAATGTTCAGGTGGCTGAGGATTTTTATTCTTGAAACGATAGCCGGTTGGAATCTCTTAATCTCGGATGGGACGGGAACCTCAAGCAATAATCCATCCACTCGATAGCGTATTTGTAATTCATGCTCAAATGGTTCAAGGTGGATATCTGTTGCTCTGAGCTCAATGGCATCGCTGAGTACTTGATTCACAAAACGAATGATTGAGGCGTCTTCAGCCGCTTTATCAAGGTCAGTCTCATCGCTATCTTCGTCGGAAACGACTTGAAATGCCTCATCATCCTTAAGCGTATCTATCGTGTCGGCACCGACTCCAAGATTCTTCTTTATTTCTCTTTTTATTGCCCCCGAAGGAGAAATCACCGGATTAATGGTAAATCCAGTAAGGATTTTTAAAGTATCGAGACCTTGGGAATCAAATAATCTCGATGTTGCAACCTCTATGACGTTGCCGGTTTTTTTCAAGGGCAGAAGGTCTTCCTTGATGAGGATCCTTGCTGGGAATAGCTTCAAAACATCCTTGTCTATATGAACTGAATCTAAATCCGAGAAGGGGACTCCATACTCTTCGGCGACCCATTTCAAAATATCCTTCTCCGATCCAAAATTGGATGACGAAAGACCATTTGGTTGGTTTTTAATCCGGTCGGCATCCAATCCAGTCAAACTGCGACTTTCCAGTAGCTGATCCACTAACTCGCTCATCTCTGACTTTCCAAATATATTACTCAAACAAGGAAAAAATTAGGGCCGAATATACTATCCGGCCCTGAAAATCTATTAAAAAAGAGCGCCGGTATCTTTACCAGCACCGTGGGCTGGTTTTAGTTAAGTAAGCCGTCTAAAACAGCTTGAGCCTCTTGTTTAGGTGTCAACAACACCTGAAGATCTGCTTGCGCTTTCTTTAATTTTGCTGCTTTTTCGTCACGATCTTTGCGATATGCCGTCAATTTATCTTTCAGCTCTTTGGCGGAGGCATCATC
>CBFHOE010000008.1:27913-30816 GCA_965657355.1 Limisphaerales bacterium
CTTCTATAGCTGCTCTGAGTTGTGCTGCAGGCGAGTCGCTATCTCGATCACGGCCGCCACGACCTCCAAAACCGCCACGACCTCCAAAACCACCAAAAGTGCCTCTTATTCTCAGCTCCTGAACAGCAGTGAACCTCGGTCCGATGACTTTCCACTCGGCCTCAGAAAAGCCATATCTTTCGCGCATTCGGTCCTCCATGCGCTTTCTAAATTCCTCCATATTGAAGTCACCTCTTCCAAATCCTCCGCCTCGCTGTCCTCTTTGCCCTCGCTCTGGCTTCTCCTGTGCTGACGTTGGTTGGATGACTGCTGTAGTGACCACCGCTGTAAATAAAGCAATAAATAAAAATAGTTGTTTTTTCATTTTTTTGTTTTTCGTTCCAAGCTTTGACTTGCGATGACTAATAAGACCTCGACGGAATCGAGTTGGTTACACAAAAAATATAAATATTTAAATTGTTTGGGGGAATTAAGCAGTCATGAAGAAAATCAATATGCTGTCATTGCTTTCAATTCATCCAAGCGCTGGTTTATCTGGTCTTTGGTCGTTTCTGTGGTCTTGTGCAATCCAAATCCTTGGCAGCAGAAGGATGCCGCGATTGTCCCATACATCATTCCTTTTCTTAATCTTTGCTCCAAATCCCCATCTGGATTAATCGTTAAATACCCGACTAATCCTCCAACGAAAGAATCTCCGGCACCGGTGGGATCCACCAAGTCCTCGAGTGGGTATGCCGGAGAGATGAAATATCCATTTGGCGAACTGAGAATGGCCCCGTGTTCACCTTTTTTGACAATAACATATTTTGGTCCGGTCGCATGCAGTTTCTTAGCCGCAATTACGATATTATCTTCCTCGGTAAATAAATGTGCTTCGCTATCGTTTAAAACCAGACAATCCACATCCTTCAATAAGGATAATAGTTCCTCTCGAGCTATATTGAGCCAAAGATCCATGGTGTCTACTATAGTAAATTCGGGACGTTCAATCTGTTTGAGAACCGAATGTTGTAGTTGGGGCGCCGAGTTTGCAAGTAAGACGTATTTTGAGGACTTCTGTTCTGCAGTGAGAGATGGAGAGAAATTTTCAACAACACCAAGCTCAGTTTCCAAGGTTTTTCGATTGTTCATATTAACTTCATATTCACCTGACCAATGAAATGTTTTCCCTTCAGCCCTCTCCAAACCATCGATGTTGATACCGTGTTTTTCGTAAAGTCCGATATACTCCTCAGGAAAATCTTCACCGACTATTCCTAAAAGATTCGGCTTACTGAAAAAACTAGCAGCAACAGCGGCATGACTAGCTGAACCTCCAAGTAAACGTGGGTTTTCGTGATATGGTGTCTTGATCGAATCAAGGGCCGTTGTTCCTACTATAATGAGACTCATAAAATTATTTTTCTATATTCTAGGCATTTTTTTTTGATATCTTTAGCGTTGAGAATGTCTGATACAACGCATATCCGAGTGGCGCCAGCACTAAGGACATCTTCTATTGTGTTCATGTTGATTCCACCTATTGCAAACCAGGGTATGTGAACATTTTCTGCAGCCCATTTAACATACTTCAAGGTAACAGGTCGAGCTGTTGGTTTGGTTCCGGTCTGATAAACTGGCCCTATAGCTATGTAGTCAGGCTTCGCATCGATAGCTCTTTCAGCCTGCTTTGGGGAATGCGTGCTCAGACCCCAGCAAATGGGTTTTGATGAATCCTGGACATGTTGAATATGAGAATGCCCAGCGTCAAAGAAATCCTCTTGCCCAAGGTGACAAAACTGGGCGCCTACGGTTCTTGCAATATTCGGATGGTCGTTTACAACCAAAGGGACATCGTAATGGTCAAGAACTTTCAAAAGTCTTTCAGCTGTGGTAGCAATCTTATCTGCTTTCCAATTTTTGGCACGCAACTGAATAATATCAGAGCCCCCATCACATAGTTCGGTGGCGATTCGAAGCGGATCACTATTTCCAATATAGGCCGAGTCAATAAAAGTATAGAGACGACTGTCTTTCAGTGGTTTCATGCCCCTTTAGGCGGATTGGACCTTTCAAAGAGTTCTTCTATAAAGTTGGTGGTGTATTCACCCTGGCGGAACGCCGGATCCTGAAAAATAACCTGTTCGAGTGGGATCGTAGTTTTAACCCCAGTCACCATGAATTCCGAAAGAGCTCTATTCATAGTCTCTAATGCATCATTACGGTCTTTTCCAGTTGTGATGAGTTTTCCAATCATGGAATCATAATGGGGTGGGATAGTGTAGCCCGCATAGCAATGTGAATCCAATCGAACGTTCCGTCCCCCTGGTGGATAATACATTTCGATGAGACCCGGACTAGGCCTCCAATTGTCGTATGGATCTTCAGCATTTATACGGCACTCGAAGGCATGTCCTTTTATTTGGACGTTACTTTGGGAAATTTTCAATGGCTCTCCGGTGGCAATTAAGATCTGCTGCTTGATCAAATCAATCCCAGTGACTTCTTCGGTTATTGGGTGTTCAACCTGAATCCTCTTGTTAACTTCAAGGAAATAATAATTTCCTTTGTCATCAACTACAAATTCTACGGTTCCGGCGTTGGTATATTCAGCAGCTTCGGCTATTTTAATGGCTGCATTCCCCATCTTTTTTCTAAGACTTTTATACTTGTTCTCAATAAGTGGAGAAGGGGTTTCCTCAATGACTTTTTGATTTCTTCTTTGGATAGAACAATCTCTCTCACCCAAGTGAATGATGTTGCCTTTGGTGTCAGCCAAAATTTGAAACTCGATATGCTTGGGATTTTCTATGAACTTTTCAAGGTAGACGCCGGCATTCCCAAATGCGGTTTCAGCCTCGGATCTAGCAGTGTGAAATCCTCTTATGAGAGAAAAGTCATTGTGTGCGATCCTCATACCACGC
>CBFHOE010000008.1:30914-32755 GCA_965657355.1 Limisphaerales bacterium
GCCAATCTCTTTGGCAATCTCTCTGGCGTCTTGTTCATTATCAACAAGCCCTTCGGAGCCAGGGGGTATTGGAACTCCAACTTTTTTTGCTAGTTCTCTGCTTATAGCCTTATCCTCCAAGGCGTTCATAGCCTTGGGGCCAGGTCCGATAAACTGAATATTACAGCTCGAACAAACCTGGGCGAATTGGGCATTTTCAGATAGAAATCCGTAACCGGGGTGTATGGCGTCCACATCGGCTACTTCAGCAGCGCTGATGAGACGGTCAATTCTCAAATAGCTATCAGAGCTTGGTGCGGTCCCAATACATATGGCTTCGTCAGCGAGTTGTGCATGCATTGAGTTGGCGTCAGCTTCCGAATAAACGGCAACGGTTCGGATGTTTAATTCGCGACATGCCCTAATGATCCGGACTGCTATTTCTCCGCGGTTTGCTATAAGAAGTTTCTCAAACATGTTACCTAAGTGTCATTCTTTTCTGGTGGACTATGTGTCTCTTGTTGGGGCTCAAAAGTTTTGAGATCTCGTTGTGACCCAAGCTTCCTAAATAATCTTATTTTTATTCGGGGCGAATCTCAAAAATAGGCTGACCAAATTCGATTGGCTTGGCGTTTTCGGCAACAATCTTTGTTATGACTCCAGATTTTTCTGCCTTAATCTCATTCATGACCTTCATCGCCTCGATAATGCATATGACGGTGTCCGGTTTAACTTTCGTCCCAACATCCACAAATGGCTCTGCCTCAGGGGAAGGCGAAAGATAAAATGTTCCAATCATCGGTGAAACGATTTCTTCCGCATTGGCGTCTTTTGCGGGATCTCCAGTATTCCCTGGAGATGATGTTGTATTATTTTGCGTTTCGTTTGCTCCGGGCGCAAGTGGAGCCGCTGAACCTTGAGGAAGGAATTGTGGAGCATGCGGAAAATAATTGGGTAAATACGTTCCCTCAGTCCTAACTTCACCAGAATTAGTACGTTTGAGTTTTACCTTATATTCTTTTTTTTCTATTTCAAACTCAGAGAGGTCGTTCTTCTTCATGAGTTCGATCAGTAATTTTATGTCCTTGAGTTCCACCTGATTTTAGGAATGATCCAATTGCACTTGTGGCGGAGATTTTGATCATTTTGAATGCCAATAAATCCACCATTCACGACCGAGCATTCTAGTTCCATTCACCACAGGGTCAAGCTTTATGGATTACAAGCCCCTATTCTAAGACATAACTAAACATGGCATCTCTTAGTTTTGGCTCAAACCAGGTGGATTTTGGTGGCATAATGCCGTCATTGTCAGCCACTGCCATGAGGTCGTGAATACTTGTAGGGAACATACTGAAAGCTACTTCATATTCTTCTGAGTCAACGAGCTTAATGAGTTCATCATTACCTCGTATGCCTCCGATAAATGAAATATCATCGCTTGTTCTGGGATCTTCAATACCCAGGAGAGGGGCAAGGACGTGTTTTTGTAGAAGTGTGACGTCGAGTAGTTCAATTGGATCCTCACTATTTAAAAAGTTTTCTCTGAATGTGCACTCATACCATTGGCCAGCCAGATACATTCCAAATTGATTTTTGCTTGCTGGCTTTACATCACTGGTCGCCGGAATTAATTTTGCCACTAGATCGAGTTTGTCCAATAATTGCGAAGGAGAAAGCCCATTGAGGGATTTTACCGCTCTATTGTATGCCAGGATCTGCATTTGGTGATCAGGAAAGATGACAGTAAGAAAATAGCCACTTTTTCCCTCACCATTTTTAGCTGTGAAAACCCTTTCTGCGGCAGCACTCCTATGGTGTCCGTCCGCTATGTAAAGGAATGGAATCGATGCGAATGCATC
>CBFHOE010000008.1:32855-34261 GCA_965657355.1 Limisphaerales bacterium
TTCGGAAAGGTGAAATCATTTCCATACCTACCGAAACTGTCTATGGCCTGGCGGCTGACGGTTTGAATACGCTTGCTATGGAAAAGGTTTTTGCAACCAAAGGAAGACCATCAACGAATCCGCTTATTTTACATGTCTCTAGCCTGAAAATGCTAAAAATGTGTGTGAAGCGCGTTCCTGAGGTTGTTTACCAGCTCTCTGAATCTTTTTGGCCCGGGCCACTAACTCTCGTCCTTGAAAAGTCCGAATTGATTCCTGACATCGTTACAGCGAACAGCAATACGGTGGCTATTCGTTGGCCCGGGCATCCTTTCTTTCGAGAAATTATTGCCACCCTCGGGTCCCCTATTGCGGCACCAAGCGCAAATATTTCTAATCGCCTTTCTTCTACGGTAGCAGACCATGTCCTTAGATATTTTGATGGAAAAATTCCTCTTGTTGTTGATGGCGGGCATTGCGCTGTGGGTATCGAATCCACGGTCGTCGATTTGACATCGGCCAGGCCGAAATTGCTGCGCCCGGGTATTATCAGCCCGAGTGATCTCTCAGGCATTCTTCCTACTCTTTTTTCAGAGAACGTAGGTTTTTCAAAACTATTGGATAAATCAAAGGCACATCCTTCATCTATTGAAAGCGTTGATACGGTTTTGAAATCTCCAGGGCAACTCCCACTACACTATGCTCCCTTAAAACCCTTATCTGTGCTGGCATTTTATGACGAAGATCAATTAGTTCAATTTGCAACCACGAGAAATCTTTCCTGCTGTGATTGCTTTCTTCTTTCGCATGAAAATCTTTCGTTAACACAGAATTGGGGTGCCTTCGTCCTTATTCCAGACGATCCCGAAGCATACGCTAGGGCACTTTTTCATCTGCTTCATCAGGCTGATTCGGATGCTAACGACACGAAACATATTATTGTGAACCTTCCCCCAGATTCACCAAAATGGCTTGGTATTCGTGACCGACTAAATAAAGCTACTCACCGATAATTTTTATAAAAAAATAATGATAGATCTTTTGCTTATATATATTTGCTAATCGATTCTCAAAAAGCGGGCATTCGCTCGACTCGGAAAGTCGTGAAACAAAAGTGGTGGGACTAATGCCTCCGCAAAATTAATAATAATAAATCATTGAGATAATAATTTGATAGCACACGCAACATATTCTATTGAGAAATTTTGAGCGGCTCTAAATATTTTTTCTATCTTTTATGGCTGGGAATTCTGCTCTCCATTGATCCAGCTCCTCGCGACTTAAAAAGCATTGGGCGATTCCTTGGGCCTCATTCATTTGAGATCTTATGACTCCTTGAGGGTCTACCACTAAGCTTCTCCCTGGGTAAGTGTGATTTGGATCTTTCCCTGCGCGATTAACACCCACAACCCAGGCCTGGTTTTCTA
>CBFHOE010000008.1:34359-40074 GCA_965657355.1 Limisphaerales bacterium
ATGGCTCTTGCTTGTAATAAGGTTACCCAATGGTCGACTCGTTTAATGGGCCAATTGGCAATCACAACAAACAATTCAGCTCCTTTATTTTGAGCTGCTCGAAAAAGTTCAGGGAATCTCAGGTCGTAGCAAATAATGGGAGCCAATTTAAAATCACAACAATCCACGACCAGCACATCCGAACTCTGCCTATAAAATTGACCTTCATTTGAGAGACTGAAAGGGTAATTTTTTGTATAACGACCTCTTTCAATACCATCCGGCCCAATGACTGTTGCCTGGTTTAGCCCCATGCCTTGAGAGTCATAACCTCCAAGTCCGGCTGCTATCCAAATATTCCTTCTTTTCGCTAATTCAGAGAGGAATTTAAACGTTATTCCATTTTTTTCTTCGGCGACCTCTTTTGCATTCATTGAAAATCCCGTTGAACACAGTTCAGGTAATACAAACAAAGAATTTTCGTTAACTGATGCTGAAGTTAATAGGTCTTCGATTTTTCTAAAATTTTCTTTCTTGTTTTCCCACTGAATATCTAATTGGCACAGATAAACTCTCATTTCGGGATTATTGCACAGCTGTATGTGATTTCAAAACAACAATGCAGGGTCTCCATCTATCAATTTTGGATTGCATTTAGAGCGTCGTTTAGCTGATTTGCGGCGACATCTCTCAAGTGGGGAGCTATAGCGCCAAATGAGAATCTCAAAAAAGTATCTTTCGTGAGGCCAAAAGTAGTTGCTGGCAGGGCAGCGATCTTATTCTTATCGATAAGCGTCTTGGAAAGCTCTTCTGGGGTAAAATCAGTTTTAAATTTTACAAGAAGATAGAAAGCTCCTTGTGAGATAGGCGAATCGCAAATATGGGCGTTTTGATTAAAAATATCTAAAAAAAGATTTCGTGTTTTTTCTATCTCAGCATGGTGTCGGGCTGGGTAATTTTTACCAATATCAATTGCCTTCTTAGCGGCTATCTGAGTAATGAACGGTGGAGAAATAAGGTGTGTGTCCTGGATTTTTTGAAGCGCTTGTTTGAGCCTAGACGGGGCCACCAGGTATCCTATTCTCCAACCAGCAAAGCCATAAGATTTAGAGAGTGAGAAAAGTGATATGGTATGTTCTGTTGCCGATTGGGATGCCCCCGGTGAAAAGTGATCATTTTTATCAAATGTAAAATATTCATATGCTTCGTCTGAGATGTGAAATATATTATGACGACGACATAAATTGTTGATTCTCAAAATGTCCGATTTAGGGTAAACAGCCCCTGTCGGGTTATTTGGCGAAACTGTAACTATCGCCTTTGTTTTTGGAGTAATGGATGATTCGATTGCCTCGATATCTAATTGGAAATTGCTTCTTACAGCAGTCGTCATAGGATTCATCCCAGCGAGAGTAATTGCCATATGGTGATTGAAATAGAAAGGGCTGGGAAGGATGATTTCGTCCCCGGGGTCGCCTATGGCTTGAACGACATGCGAAAAGGCCATGTTGGATCCGGCTGTAACCATGACAAAATTATCCTCATGGACAATATTTATGTGATTATCAGACTGTAACTTTCTATGGATTGTATCAATTAAATCTGGTAATCCAAAACAAGGTCCATAGAGATGGGCTTGGTTATACTTTTCTGGATTAGAAACTATATCAAAAATTTCTTTTGGTGGTGGGAAGTAAGCAACTCCCTGGCCCAGCGAAATAGTGCCGGGTGATTGGGATATCCACTCGGCTACCGTGGGGATGACCGGATCTAGGACATTTTTTAAGCGACTTGCCATTTTTGTTTAATCTAATTTTTGGCCAGATTTTGTTTTTGAATTTTTATTTATCAGTATGTGGTGAACTCTAGCAACATCGCCCATATAATGGTATTGCCTATAATCGACTGCTGCTTTTTTAATATGTTCTTTTGCTAATTTATTTTTCCCCAGAGCTTCGTAATAAAGGCCTAAATATAAGTGGGCATAGCACAGATAATTCCTTTTTTCTGCAGGCAATAATTCACCAGATTCTTCCGCTTTTTTAATAACTGACTCAACAGAGTTTTCTTTGGTCAGAAGGCCATGAATTTCAGCCATGGGAATTCTCACATCGCCTGGTTTTAGTGGGATGAGTTTTGAAAAAGCGTCCACAGCGGAGGTGGCTTTCGATTGGCAAAGGAAATGCCAAAAAACATTCTCAACATCAGTCGGATTAACAGATTTATGATTTGAAAACTGGTCCACTCCTTTTTCAAATTCTTTTGCATAGTAGAGTGAAATGCCTCTTTGCCAGTGGTAGGGAGCTTCTTTTGGTCGATATTTTAAATATTGATCAAAGTCCGAAACTGATTCTTTTGGCTTTGCGAGTTGAAAATGAACGATTCCCCTAAGCTGCCAGAGGTCAGCCAGCCTGGGGTTATACTCAATGGCCTGGTTCAAATCCTCGAGCGCACGCTCAAATTTTCTTTGGTGGTCCCATATGCGGGCTCGAAAATAATACGGCTCTGCTCTATTTGGATATTTCTTGATGCCATCTGCTGCAATTTCCAAAGCCCTATCAGTTTTACCTGCGAAAAGAGCAGCTCTAATGTCTGAAAATATTTTTCCTGTTTCCTGGGAGTAAATTTGTGAAGCCCACATCCCAGTTACTAGAAGCAAAAGCGATAATGATATTTTCTGAACCTTAAAATTGCGTGAAAATTTGCCGTTATGCATGCTTTTATAATATCTCAGCTGAAATTAGTTTTAAATGTGTTTCTATAAACTCTTATGTAAGCATAGATAAAATTAGGTCTGTTTTCAGGAATTACTAAAGCCCTCTTTATAGGAAAAATGCAAAATAAGAAAATATTTCGACCCTATTTTTCGGCTTTTGATAAGCCGGAGATTTTTTGCAAATGATGGGCGAATCTTCTGGAGTGAGGCCAAACCACTTAGTTGGAGATCAATCACAGTGGGAACTACTAAAAAACCAAGGTTTTCATTGATGGATGTAAGCGCTTTTTTCTAACTCTGCGAAACGAATCAAATTGGGCCCGAATAATTGTGGTCGATGCCATTTTATTGATCCTCGCATACCGGACGGTATTAATGGTACCTTGATCTGAGAATTATTTCATTTCCATCTATAATCATTCTAGGTTGGCTAAGACTTGCATGTTAACTCGAGCATTTAAAATAAATTTAATCCTATTCGTGATAGTCATGACTTTTATGACAGCGATGCACGGCTGTAGTAAAATGGAAACAGAGCCGGCCGGAGGCGAAGATAAAAGTCAGCTGCCCCCGGTGAGAGCAGTCCTATGGACTGTCGAAGCGACTGATTACATAGAGACAGAAAGGTTTGTTGGATCAATGACACCAAAAGAGTTTGTTGAGATAAAAAGCGAAGTCCCTGGTGTTATTGAGGCTGTTCATTTTGAAGAAGGGCAAAGTGTTTCCACTGGCGATGTATTGGTAGAGCTCGATAAGACTAAATTGGTCGCACAACTGGAGCAGGTCAAAGCCGATTTAGATCAAAATAAAATTGATTTTGAAGTCAATTCTCAATTATTTAAGCAAAAAGCCGTATCAGAACAAGAATACAACAGGTCTGAAGCACTTTTAAAAAGTTCACAAGCTCTCTTTGAGTTAAGGTCTAGGCAACTTCAAGATGCTACTCTTGTTGCCCCTTTTTCAGGAACTGTCGGTGAACGAAACTTTTCAATCGGTCAACTCATTTCCCCTCAAAATATTGTAACTCACTTAGTTGCTTTGGACCCTATTGATCTTGAATTCCAGCTCCCTGAGAAATTCCTTAATAAAGTCTCTATTGGACAAAATGTTGAAGTTCAAGTCCGCTCCTGGCCAGAAGAAAGTTTTAGAGGAAGAGTTCATTTTATTGCGCCATATGTGGATCCAAATACAAGAACAGTTACTGTGAAAGCAGTCTTAGACAACGAAGGTCATAAGCTCAAACCTGGAATGTTTTGCAAAATATTTCTCGAGGTGGATAAGGTTCAAGGTGCCTTCCTCATTCCGGAGTCCGCAATCTTTCGGGTGATTAACCAGAAACAGGCCTCTGTATTCAAAGTTAACTCTGAAAATAAATGTGAGATGGTAATGATTGAAATGGGTAAGAGGTTGCCAGGAATGATCAGAGTTACTGATGGTGTATCAGAAGGAGATAGAGTGTTGGTAGAGGGAATCCAAAAAGCGATTCCCGGGGCCAATGTGATACCAGCTCCTGAAGAATCAAAAGCTCCCTACAATGAGCTCTTTAATGCTTTGAAAAGCAGTGGCAATAAATAGTGCTATAAAATGAAGTTACCCGAAATTTGCATTAAACGGCCAATATTTTCATCTATGATGAGTCTGGCACTGATTCTTGTTGGTGCCATTGCTATTTTCGACTTGCCCGTTCGTGAGTTACCGGATGTTGATCCCCCAATCGTGAGTATTACGACAACCTATCCTGGAGCTAGCGTTGAAATAGTGGAGACAGAAATCACTGAAGTTATCGAAGAAGTTGTAAACGAGATCCCCGGGATTAAGACACTCTCTAGCCAGAGTAAAGATCAAGCCAGTAATATAACAGTCGAATTCGAACTTTGGAGAGATGTAGATATAGGGGCTCAAGACATAAGAGATAGAGTATCTCGTGTCAGAGGATTACTTCCTGACGATATTTTGGAGCCGGTAATTTCGAAAGCTGATTCCGATGCAAGGCCTGTATTTGTGCTTGGGATATCAAGCGATAAATATACCCCGTTTGAATTAACCTCGATTGCCGAGAAGCAAATTGAGCCGAGGCTTCAGACTGTCAGAGGAGTTTCTTCAATAAGCATAGCAGGGGAGAAAAGGTATGCGGTCCGTTTATGGTTGGATTCTGCGGCCATGGCTGCTCATAAAGTTACGGTAGGCGATATCGACACGGCTTTGCGTCAACAGAACGTGGAATTGCCAAGCGGCAAACTTGAGAATCTCGACAGGGAGATGGTGATCCAAACATCCGGTCAGCTCCAAACATCCTCTGAATTTGAAAAGCTCATCCTTTTTTCTGATGGAAGCAGAGTGGTCAGGTTGGGAGATGTTGGTCGAGCAGAGGATGGTGTGGAAAACTATGTCACAAGAGCAAGAAACAATGGGAAACCAGGAATCTTTTTGATCGTTATAAAGCAATCCAAAGCTAACACGATCGCTCTCTCTGATGGACTTCGGCAAAGAGTAGCTGAAATTTCACCTTCGTTGCCAAATGGTGTTGAAATAATTTTTAATTACGACGAATCACGATACGTCAAAATGTCCATAAAAGAGGTTTGGAGAACGCTTGGTATTGCTTTTGGTTTAGTGGTTCTCGTCATCTTTTTATTTTTAGGAGAATGGAAAGCTACTTTGATACCAGCTATAACCATTCCCGTTTCAATAACAGCCACTTTTGCGATTCTGTGGGCTTTTGGTTATTCAATTAATATCCTAACAATGTTGGCTCTCATTCTCGCCATCGGGATAGTTGTTGATGACGCTATTGTCGTTCTGGAAAATGTCTATCGTCATATCGAAAAGGGGATGAGCCCAATGAACGCTGCTTTACAGGGAATGAAAGAAATTTCATTCGCAGTCATCGCCACCACTGTTTCTTTGGTAGCCGTATTTTTTCCTTTTGCTTTTCAAAAATCGGAGATAGGCATGTTGTTTGTTGAACTAGCAGTGGCTGTTTCCGGGGCTGTTATTATTTCAACTTTTGTAGCACTTAC
>CBFHOE010000008.1:40172-48075 GCA_965657355.1 Limisphaerales bacterium
ACAAGGTTTTTTATGGAGGTCGAAGGAGCTTTTGCCTCTCCGATTATTCCAAAAAGTATTGGGGGTGGATTCAGTGCTCCATTTCGAGTCACTATCCAAGGCCCTAAATTGGAAAAGTTGGATGATTTAAGTCAAGCTATTGCCCAGCGTCTGAACGGCGACGGAATATTATTAAATGCGAATAGTTCATTTGAAATTAACAAGCCAGAACTACAAATAATAATAAATCGTGATAAAGCAGCTGCTCTTGATATTCCGATATCGGAGATAAGTAGGACAATGCAGGTCTTTTTTGGCGGGGTCGACTTGAGTCGTATTAAATTGGAGGGCAGGGAATACAAAGTTATTGCACAACTAGACCGTGAGAACCGATTAGTGCCTGAAGATTTAACTCAAGTTTATTTGCGGACAAGATCCGGTGAATTGGTTTCACTTGCAAACATATGCGAGTCACAACTAGGTGTTGGCCCTAATGTCATAAATCGTCATAACCGTCAAAGAGCTGCCACGATATCCGGTTCTCCTAATAATATCACTCTCGGTGAGGCGATTAACCGTGCTGAAGTCGTTTTAGATGAATTGCTTCCTGCTGGATATTCATACGAATGGTTAGGGGAATCTAAAAATCTAAAAACATCTAGCGACGAGCTCATGTTATTTATAGCTCTTGCTCTCATTTTTGTTTACATGGTTCTTGCTGCCCAGTTTGAATCTTTAGCGCATCCTTTAACTGTTATGCTAACAGTGCCACTGGCTTCCATTGGCGCGTTAGGAGCCCTTTACCTAGTCAATACTTTCTATCCTCAGGTGCCAGCGATGAACATCAATTTGTTTAGTCAAGTTGGCTTCGTGTTGCTTGTTGGCCTAGCTACTAAAAATGGTATTCTTCTTGTTGAATTTGCAAATCAACAAAGGCAGAAAGGACATTCTTCTCTGGAGGCAATGGTTGAGGCCGGCAGGATGCGGTTCCGGCCGATTTTCATGACGGCGCTTTCCACTATCTGTGGATTGGTGCCACTCGCCATTGGGTTTGGCATTGGTGCCGAATCAAGGCGCCCCATGGGGGTGGTTATCATAGGTGGAATGGCAACATCGACATTCCTAACTTTATTTATCGTACCTCTCTTTTATACCCTGCTTGTAAACGCTGGATGGAAGAAAAAGGAGCGAGTCTAGGCCCTCTGATTTGCCATTATTGAATCTGTGGTTGAAACGGGTTATGAGATTTTCCATCCCAAGGTTCTATCTTTTGCACTTTCTGAATGAGAATAGATCTGTTCTCTTTGGCATTTGTTTCTGGGTTATACACTTTAAATTCAAAAGTTTTGGATTCTTCGTTCCTCTTTGGTTTGCTCTCGGTAATGATAGAGCGATTATTTCTCAAAAGAATCCTATACTTGTTACTGCAGCCTGACAGAATCAAACCCGCCACCATTATAAAAAGTATTAAAAATACACTCCCAGATTTGTTCCACGCTCTCATAGAATATTAATAACTCAGATTCTTCTTCCTTACCTTAGCTGAATATCTCGGAAAACATAGCTAGTTGCTTGAAAGATGTCAAATGTAGTCGATTTGTGTGTTTGGTCTTTTGGTTGGTGTTGGGGAAACAAAACTCAAAACGTAAGGTTTATTGAAAAAGAAATCATGAATTGTAGAGTGAATTTCTTCCAATGTGACATTTTCAAAAGCTTTTATTTCTTTGTAGTAATTATCGAAACCTAGTTCGTAAAGATCATCCAGAGCGGCTGACATGGCCAAGTTTCCCAAGCTTTGCGCGCTTATTTTTTTCTGACCCAAGATTTTTGATTTAGCCCTATTTAATTCTTCTTCAGTAATTCCAGCAGAAGTCAGGTGATCAATTTCATGTAGGAACTCGTCGGCGACTTTATCACCTTGATCTGGGGACGTTCCGGCATAGAACGCAAAAATGCCAGGGTGGACGCCGGCAAAGTTATAAGAACTGACATAGTAGGCCAGTCCTAAATCGTCTCTTATTTTGGTGAAAAGTCGTGATCCAAGATCTGAGTAAACTTCTTGAAGTAATTCCAGAGCAAATTTTCTTTTATCGGATAGGGTAGTTGTTTTAAAACCAAGGGCGACTACTGCTTGCGTCTTATCCACTTGTTTAAAAATTACTTTTTCTTTATTTAGCTCATGACTTTTAAAAGGTGGATATTTTGTCTGATTATCGCCGGATGCATTTGGCCACGAGCTAAACAGCGAATTAAGTGCATCTTTAACTTTCTGAGAATCGATATCTCCAAAAACAGATATAGTCGTCGAATTCGGCAGAAGCAATGATTCGTGGAAAGCCAAGATAGAATCCGGGTTACAGTTTTCTAAAGATTCTTTCACACCCATCGGGTCCAGGCCGTAACCAGAGTTTCCAAATAAACTCTTTGAAATAATCTTGAAGGCTTGATGAACCAATTGGTCTTCTTGGGCCTTTATGGCCGCTAGCTGTGAATTTTTTTCTATTTCAAAAATACTTTGCCCAAATTTTGGCTGAGTCATCACCTCAGTTGTCAGAGTCATAAGAGATTCCCAATCTGTATTAAGACACTCTAAAGAAGTGCCAACAGTGTTATTACCAGAAAACGGATCAAGGCTGCCACCCGCACTTTCAATCGTATCAGCAATATTTTGGCTCGATTTATCTTTGGTTCCTTTACCTAATAATTTTGCCAAAAGGTTACTTGAACCCTGAGTTTTTTCATCTTCTAAAAGAACACCTCCTTTTGTTACCCATTTTGTTTCCACAAATGGTAGAGAATTATCGGAGCAAGTTAATAGAACGACTCCATTGTCTAAAATGGTCCTCCCAACTTTATCTCTTTTTGATGAGGCCTTTGCCCTTGGATTTTTTGGGGACGTGTCATTCGGGAGTAAAGCATAGAGTGTGGATCGGTCTTTTATCAGCCACCTTTTTGTCGCCGAGCGAATATCCTCGGCTGTTATCTTATCTAAAGTATTAATGTAATCATTTGAATATTCCAGGTTACCAGAGATGAGCCAAGAATTTCCAAAATCCTCTGCTAAACCTTGCACTGTCTTCAAACTTGAAAGGATACTCGTTTTTTGAAGCTTTATGGCCTTTTTAAGTTCCTGATTCTCAACAAGATTATCCTTAAGATTTTCAATAATATTAAAAATCTCAGACTGGACCTTGTAAATATTCTCGGGATCAAGGATGGCTGAAATAGTGAGGAGTCCGTGGTTCGTTGGTGAATAATGCCATGATTGGACGCCATGAACTAAGCCAAGTGATTCTCTTAGTTTTTGATTTAGTCGAGATGATCTGCCTTGCCCTATTATACTTGTTAACAACTCCAGAGAGACATAATCACTATGTGATATCCCTGGGGTTTGGAAGGCCAAATGAAGGTGAGCCAACTGGAAAGGCCCTTCCTCTATAATTTGTTTGCCTGAAAATGGTAATGGCTCGTCAGGTATAAATACGGGCTGCAATGGGCTTGCTGGGATTTCAGAAAATTTGTTTTTTATTTGCTCTACGACTTTTTCTTCGTTTATGTCACCTGTAATGACAAAGAACATATTGTTTGGAACGTACCGCTTTTTGTAATAATCCTGAACGTCTTTTTTCGAGATCCTATTATAAATGTCCGGTAATCCAATTATTGGGTAACGAAGGGGGCTGACGCTAAAAGCCGTTTCAAATAATCGCCTGCTCGATCTTCGACCTGGATCATCGGTCAACATGTCCATCTCGCGTAAAATGACATCCTTTTCACTTTCAAGCTCTTCGTCTGGAAAAGTAGCATTGCACGTTATATCACAAAGGATGTCTACGGCTACGTCCACTTTTTCTGATGGGATGTTGATGTAGTATACCGTGTGGTCAAAAGAGGTGTAGGCATTCATATTGCCCCCAGCATCTTGAACTGCTCTATCAATTTCGCCAGGGGGGCGCGACTCAGTCCCTTTGAAAAGCATGTGTTCAAGTACGTGAGACAGTCCTGCACCCATCCATTTATCCTCATGGATAGATCCTGTTTTACACCAAATCTGGACTGCGGCCACGGGGTGTTGCTCGTTGCGGTGGGTGATAATATCTAATCCATTATCAAGTTTGGTAATGCGTGCGGTTGGGAGTGCGTAGCTCATTTTTATGCTCTGACTGGGTAATAAAAGTCTGTGGAGGGAGAGGTGCTTGTCGGCGCTTTTTCTTATTTTTCTTTTAGGTCTTTTGTTGCTTTTGCATGGGCGTTTTTTTCCCTCTTTTAATTGAAGGGGTATAAGGCTTAGTAAATGCCTCGTAGAATGAAAAACCGCCTTCAAAATCCTCGATGCAGTCTGATTCCCTTTTAGAAAATAATCCAATATCAATGAGGTTGAATACCATATTACCGAAATCTTTACTGGTGTGGATGCCCCATTCATTGAGGACAAAAACTGCCATTGGGCCAAATACCTCTAACGCGTGAATTCTAATGCCTTCAAGCAGTTGGGTTGCATTCACGTGGTTTGCGTACGCATCATCCATGTCATTGGTAACCGACTGGGCAACATCCAAAGCGTCTCTGAGAAACTCATATGCTTCTTTATGATAACGATCGTCTGATTTAATTAATTGTTGGATGAGAGTTTTGAATTGCGATTCTAACATTAACTAAATTTATTTTCGTGAAATCTTTAATTGGGGACTTTAATAACACTTTTGGGATAGTTGATTTTGCAGGCTCTTATACCCCAACCCATGAGAAATAAACTCATCACTATAAGTAATACCTGTTTCTGTTTTTTCGATAAGTCAAGCATTCCCCTTGCGTTTATTTCGCAACGATATTGACGAGCCTCCCCGGCACAACGATAGTTTTAAGTAGCTTCTTTCCTTCTAATGAAGAGGAGATTTTTTCAAGTGACTTTGCCTGGTTTTCAATCTCTTCTTTTGAAGCGTCCTTGGACACTACCATCTTATCGCGTATTTTCCCGTTAATTTGAACTGGGATTTCTATATTCGATTCGATAAGCAAAGATTCATCTAATTCAGGCCACGGAACATAGGCCATGGAAATGTGCCTCGACTCACTATTTTGATTTAATTTTTGATAGAGTTCTTCGGCAAGATGGCTAGCATAAGGTGAAAGCAAAATTGTGAAGTCCCTCAAAACTGAGATTGGCTTCTTTTCCCATCCGATAGCTTCGTTAACAAATATCATCATCGCACTAATGGCTGTGTTGAACCTCATGCTTTCCGTGTCTTCCGTGACTTTCTTAATACACGCGTGAAGGGTTTTTAATTGGGCCTTTTCAGGCTCACACTCGACTATCGAGTTGTTTAATTTGAAAGAATCCAGGGAAACTGAAGTTGTCTTTTGGTGCGACTGGTCATTCTTTTCATTCTCCTCCTCTATGAACAAGCGCCAAACCCTACCTAAAAACCTAAAGACACCCTCGACACCTTTCGTACTCCACGGTTTAACCATTTCCAAGGGACCCATGAACATTTCAAAAAGACGAAGCGAATCTGCCCCATAGTCACTGACGATATCGTCAGGGTTGACGACATTACCAAAAGTCTTTGACATTTTTCTTCCATCTTCACCAAGAATTATTCCCTGATTTACGAGTTTTTGAAATGGTTCAGGCTTTGATACATGCCCCAAATCAAAGAGTATTTTATGCCAGAATCTGGCGTAAAGTAGATGCAATACCGCATGCTCCGTACCGCCCACATAGAGATCGACACTTCCATTGTCTGAATTTTCAGCACCACTCCAAAATTTTTCGGCCTCTTCGCCAACAAATGATTTGTCGTTTGAAGAATCAATATATCGCAGGTAATACCAGCACGAGCCTGCCCACTGGGGCATAGTGTTTGTTTCTCTTTTTGCCTTTTCTGAGTAAGTCAACCATTCCTTTGCCTTCATCAATGGGCCTTCAGGAGATCCTGTTGGTTTAAAATCTTCAAGATCGGGTTGTAGGACCGGAAGTTCATTCTCGGATAAAGCTTGATGTTGTCCGTCTTCCCAAATGATCGGAAATGGTTCCCCCCAATAGCGTTGTCTGCTAAATAACCAGTCCCGTAACTTAAAGTTGATACACTTTTTACCGACCTTTTTTTCTTCAAGCCAATCTATGATTTTTTCTTTGGCTTCGGTTGTTTTTAGCCCATCCAAAAAACCAGAATTGATAGCAACTCCTTCACCAGTGAAGCACGTTCCTTCAAATCCTTCGGGAGGCCTTACGACTTCAATTATTGGGATTCCAAATTTCGAGGCAAATTCATTGTCTCTTTCGTCATGAGCTGGAACCGCCATGATTGAGCCAGTGCCGTAAGTCATGAGAACATAATCAGCAATCCAGACAGGGATTTTCTCCCCATTGACCGGGTTTGTTGCGTATCCGCCGGTGAACACCCCGGATTTATCTTTTGCTAATTCAGTTCTATCCAGGTCACTCTTTTTCGAGGCTTCCTTTATGTAGTTTTCCACAGCCTCCTTTTGATTAGGCTGGGTGATCTCTGAAACCAATGGATGTTCCGGAGCGAGAACCATATATGTTGCCCCATGCAATGTATCCGGTCGTGTCGTATAAACAGTGACCGTTGTTTCATTGATTGTAAAATCAACCTCAGCTCCTTCAGATCTGCCAATCCAATTTCGCTGCAAAAGCTTTATTGAATCTGGCCAATCTAAATCTTCCAATTCATCAATGAGTCGTTGTGCATATTTAGTTATGCGCAGCATCCATTGGCGAAGTGGTCTTCGTTCGACGGTGTAACCTTTTTCTTTCCATTCTTCAACTTCTTCGTTGGCAAGAACAGTTCCCAAATCTGGTGACCAATTGACCGGAACTTCATCTACAAATGCAAGTCTGACCTCGTCAATTTGCTCGCGAGACCAGCCCATTGATATGAGATCTGATACAGGTTTTGCTTTGTTTTCTTTTTCATCAAAATAAGAATTGTAGAGCTGGAGAAATATCCATTGTGTCCATTTAACATAGTTTGGGTCTGTTGTGTTGATTTCACGATCCCAGTCGTAGGAAAAACCAAGTTGCTTAAGTTGCCTGCGAAAATTATCGGTATTTTCTTTGGTTTTTATTCTTGGGTGCGTTCCCGTTTTTATGGCGAATTGCTCTGCTGGTAAGCCGAATGCATCCCAGCCCATTGGGTGTAATACGTTAAATCCCCTGGCGCGTTTATACCTCGAGAGAATATCTGTCGCAGTATAGCCCTCGGGATGACCAACATGTAAGCCCGAACCTGACGGGTAAGGAAACATATCCAGCGCATAGTATTTAGGTGGCTGAATGGACAAGTCTGGCCCATGGCGCTCAGTATATGGATGGCCTTCGGGGCGTTCCTCGCTCGGATTAAACGTACGAAAAACTTTGGCTTTCTCCCAAAGGGATTGCCATTTCTTTTCAATTAGATCAAATGGATATTGCTTTCGAATACTCGACATAAGCCCGCGCATTTTCATTAAAAGTTGGGATACAATCAATCGATTTCGGACAATTTTAGGATATTTGATTATTGAGAGAATAAAGGATTGATGTAATTTCCTGTATGCATTCCATTCGAACCCACATTTTAGCTCTTTTGTTTTTCTTTTCTTTCGGACTAACAACAAAAGCCGAACCCAAAATTATCAAAGATCTTGCTTATGTAAAAGATGGCCATAAGCGCCAAGTTCTTGATCTGTACCTCCCTGACCAATCTTCAAAATATAAGAAACCACTCATAGTATGGATTCATGGTGGGGCCTGGAGATCAGGTGATAAAAGGTCTGTTCGTTGGAGGCCAATCCTGAAAAGAGGCTTCGCGGTGGCTTCCGTTAATTATCGTCTAAGCCAGCACGCCACTTTTCCCGCTCAGATCCATGATTGTAAATCGGCTATTCGCTGGCTGAAATCAAAGGCATCCGACTATGG
>CBFHOE010000008.1:48175-52896 GCA_965657355.1 Limisphaerales bacterium
ATTGATCCTGATCGATTTGGGGTCTGGGGTTCTTCTGCCGGCGGGCATCTTTCTGCTTTGGTTGGGACGAGTGGTAATCATCCAGATTTGGAGGGAACTATCGGTGTAATCGGGCCCTCTAGTTCAGTCCAAGCCGTCTGCGATTGGTTTGGTCCGACTGATCTTACCTTGATGGACCAACAAGCCGGGCCTACTGGTGCCTTTTCTCATGACAGTCCAGATAGCCCGGAATCCCAACTTATTGGGGCCCCAATTCAGCAGCATCAGAATTTGGTAAATCGGGCTAATCCAATAAAATATATAGATGGTAACGATCCCCCTTTCCTGATTGTGCACGGGAGTTCTGACCGGTTGGTCTCCGTAGAACAAAGTAAAATTTTGCATCAGGCTCTCAGAGAGTCAAAAGTAGCCTCTGAATTTCAGGTACTCCTCGACAAAGGCCATGGGCGGTTTGGAAATTCTGCGATATTTGAGTATTGCCTTGATTTCTTTGAAGTGAATTTGAAAATAAAATAAGTGATAGAGCTACCCTTGATAATTCTAGGAAATTTCCCATTCCTCGAATAAATGATCTGGAACTTCAAGGAGAAATGATGCAGGCCTTTGCCAAGGGTTCCCGTAGCCACTGGTTTCTCTGAATTTTGGCCAGGTAAGGTAGAGGTGGTCTTTAGCTCTGGTGACGGCTACGTAAAAAAGCCGTCTCTCCTCTTCTCGTCCATTTTCATCCTCAAGCGCCCTAAAGTTTGGAAAGAGCCCCTCTGCCATCATGATTACAAAGACAACTTTAAACTCCAAGCCCTTCGCTTGGTGGATCGTGGATAAACGAATTTTTTCATCATCAGCTTGCTTTTGAACATCTGAATTTTCATCTTCTAATTCTGATAATAGTGCGAGCTGACTTAAAAACTCTTCGGTAGTCTCAAATTGAGCTGCAAAATTCGATAGTTCTCGAAGTTCATCAATTCTTTGCATGTAATTATCGAAATTTTTCTTCGCGTAATCTTCATAGTAGGCATCAATGACCAAAACAATTTGGTCGCCGGGGGTGGGGGACGCCTCCTCATCCTGCATTTGGATTGTAGTCTCGATGAGCTGAGTCCAAGCACTGGCAGCTTTCTTTGGAATCGATGATGATACCGCCTTTAACCTATCAGGAATTGTGTTTTCCGTTACTAATGGATCTATTTGAGATGTATTAAATTGTGTCCAGATTTTTTCTGCAGTTTTGGCTCCAAGCCCTGGAAGCTGTAAGATCATTCGTTTAAAAGAAACTTCATCCCTCGGGTTGCATAAAATTTTTAAATGAGCAACGACGTCTTTTATATGGGCCTGCTCAAAGAATCTAATTCCGCTCGTAATGACAAATGGGATATTACGGCTTGTTAATTCCATCTGTAATTCGAGGCAGTGGAAATGAGATCTGTAGAGAACCGCCATTTCCAATAATTCCAATCCCTCATCTCTTAATTCTAAAATACGCTGAGCCACAAACTGTGCCTGCTCACTCGAGTTTCCAGTATTCACTAGCACGGGTTGAATTCCGCCATCTCTAACTGGCTGCAAAGTCTTCTTGTATTGACGTTCGTTCTGGGCAATGGCTGCGTTCGCATATTCCAGAATTTCAGGTGTCGACCGGTAATTTGTTTCAATCTTATAAATTTGCGTATCTTGAAATCTTTTTGGGAAGGATATGATGTTTTCAAAATTTGCCCCTCGCCAGGCGTATATTGATTGGGAATCATCACCAACAACCATTAAGTTTTTATGCCCTTGTGCTAGCATATCAACGAGTTCGCCTTGAACAAAATTGGTGTCCTGATACTCATCTACAAGTATGGCTTCAAACTTATTTTGATAATGCTCCAGTATCTCTGGGTTATGCTTGAGAAGTTTAAGCCAGAGCACCAAAAGATCATCAAAATCCATACAGTTAGTCTGTTGCTTTCTTTGAGAATAAATTTGACGCAGCTTTAGAATGTCTTCAGACAGATTTACAAAATGGGCGTATTTTTCGCTTATGATTTTATCCAGAGGTTGAGCAAGATTCACTTGCAATGAGAATAAATTGCACAAGAGATCGGGTTTGGGAAAGCGAGATCCCTTGGGGTCGATATCAAGCTTTCCAATACAGCTCTTTAAAAGGTCGCGAGAATCCTCCCGGTCCATTATCGTAAACTCCGGTGTAAAACCTATTTCCTCTGCATGTCGCCTAAGGATCTTATTTCCTATGCTATGAAATGTGCCACCCCAGAGATTCGGCTTTGCTTGACCCATTAATGTTCCTACTCTGGTCATCATTTCGCGTGCTGCCTTATTGGTAAACGTGAGCAGCAAGATGCGATCTGGTCTAATTCCTGATTCAATCAAATAAGCGACGCGATAGATCAGGGTTCTCGTTTTCCCTGCTCCTGCCCCAGCAATGACCAGGCTGGGACCAGCCTTTGCCGTTGCTGCGGCACATTGTTGAGGGTTGAGCTCGTCCTGATAGTCGATATTAAAACTGGCATTCGAGCCAGTAGATTTCAATTTGTATTGCTTCGCCATTGTAATGTAATGCCTGAATCTAGAACCAGGTCTCCAAACATTTATTATTAGAAATCGCTCCCTCTATATCCAGCCCAATTCTTTTGCTTTGCTGACAAAGTGATAAGTATAAAAAAATTCTCGAGGTAAACTTTTCCCCGAGAATTGAACAAAAATGCGAGAATTTTTTTAATGGATTATTTCTTGTCAGATGAATCTGATTCGTCAGAGTCATTGTTGTCATTCAGGACTTTTTCAACTGCTTTTTTGACATTTTCCGTAATGACCTCGTCCTGAACACTCTTTTCCAAAGATTTGACTACTTTCTCTATATCTTCAGTCGATTGGCCTGCCTTTTCATCGAGGGACTTCTTGGTTTGATCAGCCTTTTCAACAGCGTCTTCACTGGCTGCCTTTACTTTTTCGAGATTTTCATCGAGGGACTTCTTGGTTTGATCAGCCTTTTCAACAGCGTCTTCACTGGCTGCCTTTACTTTTTCAAGCTTTTCCTCGAGGGTCTTCTTGATGCCTTCAGCCTCTTCAACTACCTCCTCTTTTGTCGCATTGACTTCTGGGATAGTAATTTTGTCTTTTGTAGCTTTTACGGCATTGTCTATGGAGTTTTTGATCAATTCATTGGCCGTTTGAGGTTGAATACCCGGGATTTCTGGGTATTCAATGCCTTCGGGTCTCAGTAAACTTGCGGGGACCCCATCTTGGTCCGCCGTTGACAGGTCTCCTTCTGGCTTTTCTGCTTCTTCTGGTTTTTCAAGAAATTCCTCACGTTTTTTCAATGCTGGATCCAATGTCCAGGTGTTGACTAAGTATACATGACCATGAGTTTTTTGTTCCTTTTCGAGTTTTTCCTTTTTGGTTTTCAACTCAGCGCTGAAAGCTTCATCCTTTGATTTTTTATCTTCCTTAGATTCGCCTTCCTCGGATTTCCGTTCAGATTGGAATTCACCTGAGACATTTACTGCCATTGGGAAATATCCATCCTCCGTCTTTTCGCCGACTTGAATCGTATATTTGAATCCTTCGAATGTTTCGATAGTAATGGTCTGGGTATTCTTCAATGCTTCTTTATCTGTACTTACATCGTTGAAGGAGGCAAAAGAGAGGTAGCTATTCAAAACGTTTACGGCTGAAGATGACATTTTCTCATCCTCTTTCAAGTCTGCGAGTGTCCACGAATCATTTTCCGAAGCCCTTGAGAGGCTCCAGTTCATGTCTTCATTCTCAGACTGCACACTGACCTTGGATGGTCTTGCAACCTTGAAGAAATCGGATTTATTAATCCATGAACTCGGGTCTGAATTTAGACTGTCGAAACTTTCTGTGACTAGGAATACTGACTTATCCGAGACTCTTTGCACGAATTTACCTGCGTTGTTGCTCTCTGCTCCCCCCATACCCATAGGATTCTGAGCAGGTTGTGAGTCATTGTTAGCGCGTTCTACGCCTTTCCCAATGCGGATTCGAGAAAGCTCTTTTCCTTGCTTGTCAAAAAAGGCGACATCTAATCCTGCCTCATCTTTTGAATCGCCAGTTGGCTCCAGCAACTTCAATCGTCCAAATTGAGAAGGCCCAACTTCTTCCTTGGTGAGTACTTTCAGCTCGTCAAATGTTCTTGCTAGTTTTCCAACTTCTTCAAAATTGGCACTAAACCCATTTCTCTCCTGCACTGTCCATTGCCCATTAGAATCTACCAATGTAACAGAGTCTTCTGGAGACTGGATTTTTATCGAACCCACATTAGATAAATCCAAATCTGGGAGGACTTCAGCTAGTTCTTCCTTGTTCTTTCCTTGGAATGACCTGTCATTGAGATTGAAGACAAAATAACCGATCCCAACTATTAAAACAGCGGCTATAAATAAGTGTGATAATTTCATTTTGCAGCAGTTCTTTTACGTTTGTAAATTGCAGTAGCAACCCCGAGTAGGGCAACTATGAATGGAACAAGAACAATCTGAACAATCTGCCAGTTTCTTTGGACCGCATTAATGTCCTTGTTAAGTTCCTTTTGAATTTCTTTCAAGTCTTGTCGAGCTTTTACTTCTTTCTCTCTAAACTCCTTGAGAGTCGCTTTTTGTTCAGTTGAGAGCACAAGTCTTTGCTGCCCTTCCTGCTTCAATTCCTGCAAGCTATTAATCTTTGCTTGTGCTTCTTCCAGGTCTTTTTCAATTTCATCTCGT
>CBFHOE010000008.1:52995-55791 GCA_965657355.1 Limisphaerales bacterium
CTTGCTTGGACTTTCTTCTCTGCGGCAAGTCTGAGTTCTTTGAATTTGGTAAAAGGTCTTGAAAGAGAGCCCCTACCTCGAATGGCGATCAGGTTTTCGTCCCCGCCCATTTGCTCGACCATTGATAGGAATAAATTAGAATTACCATTTTGTGGTTGCGCTATGACTTGACCAAGAAAATTCATGACGCTGTAAGCAAACTGATCAAATATGAAATCCACATCTCCCACGAGAATCACAGAAGGACTTCCTGATGATTCTGTTAAGTGGGTTGGATCAGTTTCGGCCGTTTCCTTCTCCTCGGAGTCGTCCTCTTCAGAAGAGGGCTTCCCGTCGGGGAATGAGGTTGGGAAGGTGCCTGTTAATTTGGTAACTAGAGTATATTTTTGATCATCTGCTTTAAAATCATTGACGATATTTGCAGGTCCCATCTGTGCCATGAAGGACTCAACAAGCTGGCTTTGCTCCTTCGATGAAGCAATGAGATCTTGTTTCTTTAAACCTTCAACTGGATCTCCAGTGAAAGCTCCCGCAAAGACCATAACAAGTTGATCTATCTGTGCTGTGAGAGTGTCTTCACCAACGACTGCAGTTTTATCGAGTTGAAGAACGCCTGGGTGTTCTTGCGGCTGCTGTCGGTTTCCTCCAATCTGAGCCGCGTATCGCCTGTCGGCAACCACTTGGTTCGAAAATTTTATACCCCAGGTCGAGAAAAGTTTATCGAGGTTTGAACCGTTTTGCATCATGGCTTGCATCTGGTTTTGCGCATTCGCAGCGCTTTGATCCCTGATGGCAGCCGGGTCAGTCATAACAATCATTTTGCCTCCACCCATGAGGTATTGGTCAATGGCGTAAAGTGTATTGTCTGCGAGATTTTTCGGATGAAGAATGAGCAGAACATCAATGTCATCGGGAACTTCGTTTACTGAAGTGGTTAAGTCCTCAAGTTCGAATAATTCTCGAAGCTGGTTGAATACAATCCATGGTCTTTGTGGTTGTTGACCCATCTGCATCATCATAGGATTTGCGGCTCCGCCTAATACGGGAAGCCCAGATATTAGACCGATTTTTGCCTTTTTAGGGTTGGCGACCTGCGTGATCATTCTCGATATATCATATTCTAGAAGCGATTCTCGCTCTAATGACAAAGCTGGAATTGACGTTGTCTTATCCAACATACGGACGGACATACCAAAATAAATTTGGTCAAATAGATCTATGTTTTGTGGTTCGATACCATCCAACTTAGCTTTATCTTCTGCATCAGATAAGGGTTCAGGATCATATTTTTCGACCTTGATATTCTTACCTCCAATTTTGTCATACTCAGAGAGAACATCCTCAATCCTTCTGGCATAGGACCTGAGGATTGGTGGCATGTTATCCTGGTTTTTAGTAGCATAAAATCGAATCGTAACCGGAGTATCCAAATTCTTTAGGATGTTTCTGGATCCCTCAGATAGGGTGAAGATTTTATCTTCGGTCATATCCACTCGAATGGGTGAATTACCCGTAATGAGGTTGATGCCTATTGTTAGCGCCAGAAGAATAATGATCCCAGCAGTTGAATAAAACACTGATGTCCATTCTCCTGATTCCTTAGAGGTTGATGAATTCTCTTTTTTATCAGCCATTTTAAATTTTCCTAATTATTTAAATTATATATTTGAATTGATTAACCTGCCCTTTGCGATCGAATAACAAAACTAGTTGCAAAGAGGAAGAATGCGATCGTTGTGATAAAGAATGCAATGTCCCGCAATGTGACAAGACCTCTTTGAAGCATTTCAAAGTGAGTCATGAAACTGAAACCGCTGACAAGCCTGACAATCCAACTCGGACATGATAGGTCCTCACTCAAAAATTCAGTGATCGGTGGAAATCCCGCCAGTATGAGAACGAAGCAGGCAACGAATGCTATGATGAACGAAATGATTGGGTCCCTTGTCAATGCGGATGTGAGACTTGTAATCGCAAGGTAAGTGCCCGCCATTAGGAAACTACCAATGTAGCCTGTTATAATGGGTCCCATGTCAGGATCTCCTAGGCTTTGAATCATGTAGACATACGGGAAAGTCAAGGCGAGAGCCAATGCAATGAATGCCCAGGTTGCTATAAATTTACCAATAATGGCATGCCAAGGCGAAATCGGAAAGGTGAGAAGAAGTTCAATTGTTCCTCCTCTTTTTTCCTCAGCCCATAAGTTCATTCCGATTGCTGGAACCAGAAAAAGATAGAGCCATGGATGGTAAGAGAAAAAGTAGATGAGCGATGCTTCGCTGTTTTCTGTGAAGAACCGGCTGAATTGGAATGTCATCAAACCAGCTCCAAAAAGGAAGATGACTAAGAAAACGCTGGCTAAGGGCGAGGTAATGAGTGTGAGAAACTCCCTCTTTGTAATTGTCGATACTGGATTTAAATTCATTTTTCTAAATGTCAGTTAGCTTTGATTGATTTATTTTTTATCATCGAGACTTGTTATCGGGCTTTGCCTGTCTCAGAGAATGTAATTCTTCTAAAGACGTCATCTAGACGGCCTGGGTCGGTGTGAAGCTCCTCCAGTTGCAAGGACTCACTTTTCGCTAGGTCGAAGATTTTGGCTGATAGCTTTCCAAACTCCATTGAAGATTTAGGGTAGGCTCGAACAACATGAGAGGCATTGTTTCCGCCTGCGGGTTCGACTTTGTCAACTCCTTCTAATTGGCCAATTTTTGCCGATAGCGCTTCTGAACTGACGCCAAAGGCACTGACGACCACAGATCCAGCTAATAATGCTTTCTTTTTGATTTCATCAGG
>CBFHOE010000008.1:55890-64108 GCA_965657355.1 Limisphaerales bacterium
GCTTAGAGTATTTTATTGTATAGAGCGTTCAATTATTTTGAAAAAAAAAATTGAATTTTTTTTGATGCTTAAATGAATTTTTTTCAAGGCACGCTATTCAAAACAAAACTCCCTGATCTGTTATAGCGTGGAAAACTACATATATGGATGATACGAGCATTATCATTTTGGCAAAAGCCCCGGTTCCCGGATTTGCAAAAACAAGACTCAGCAAGGACCTGGGTGTGGCGTTAACACATTCCATATATACGAGATTGCTGACTAATTTATTCCAGCAGCTAAAAAACTCAGACAACGTCTCATTACATGTCACACCTTGGGAGCAAAAAGAGCTTTTTTATCCCATGATTAAAGAAAATTGGTGCCTCGAGCCGCAAGTGAATGGGTCATTAGGTGATAAAATTTTGGCAGCTACGAGTTTGTCTTTCAATTCTGGATATTCAAAAGCACTGATTATTGGGTCCGATTGCCCCGATTTGAGGTTTCGTGATCTTATTAATGCGCAAAAAAAACTAACTGCTGCCAGATTCGTTTGTGGCCCCACTAACGACGGTGGTTACTGGTTAATCGGCCTTCAGGATAAACCAGGTTGGGAGTCGATCTTTCAAAATATTACATGGAGCTCGAATAAGGTTTTCAGGGAGACATATGAGCGCGCTCAAATTCTGCAGCCCGGCCACTTCGAGCAGTTGGAGGTAAAAAGCGATCTGGACACCTACGAAGACTGGGTTAAATTCAAGAATAAACCGGAATTCGCCGGACTCGATAGCAATAGTGCATTGCTGAATTAAAGTCCAGACCACCACCGCTTATAATGGAAACATCAACAGAAAATGAAAAAAACTCGGATTTTGATAGCTCCAATCCAGAGCAAAGAGGGGTATCTTTGACAGACTTAGCCAGTCGCCAGATTCAATCCATGTTGAGGAAAGAGCAAGATGGCGATAAGAAAGGTTTGCGAGTTTTTATTGAAAAAGGTGGGTGTTCGGGAATGAAGTACTCTATGACCTTTGATATTTTTCGGGAAAATGATTTTGTGGCCGAAAAAAATGGAATGAAAGTCTTTGTAGACTCCATTAGTTTGGATTATCTCAATGGTTCGGTGATTGATTTTTCAGAAGAGCTCACCGGTGGTGGGTTCAAGATAACTAACCCTAATGCCCGTCAGTCCTGTGGTTGTGGAAAATCATTCGAAGTTTAGTGTCTCAATCATATTCTTTCACATTTGCCCTTCTAAATTCTTTTCTAATTAATCATTCCTTCCCTATTATCTGGTTGTGATCGGTAATATCATCAAGCCAGAGCTCATTGATCTCATTAAACAGCGTGGATTTGCCAAGCTTAGAGATGTGCTCGTGGAATTTGAACCTGTCGAGCTTGCTGAGATCTTAGCTGATTTTGATCCAAGCGAGCAGGCAGTTTTCCTTAGACTTCTTCCTACGGAGCGAGCAGCGGACGTTTTTGAGTTTCTGGAAATCGATGTTCAAGAAAAGCTTGTTGAAGCTCTTTCGAGTGAGGAGCTAGCTGGTCTCATCAATGAAATGGATCCTGACGATAGGACCGCCATTTTAGAGGATTTACCGGAAAATGTTTCTACCCGACTTTTAAACCTTCTAAATCCTGATGAAAGGAGGATGGCTGATGAGCTCCTCAATTACCCCGAGGGATCTATTGGCAGGCTCATGGTTCCCCAATTCGTTGAAATAAACGAAAATTGGAATGTGGAGCAAGTCCTTTCTCATTTAAGAGAGTGTGGTGCTGAAAAAGAAAGCGTCCACCAGCTTTATGTCACTGATGATGAGGGAAAATTAGTGGGGCATCTCAGACTAAGAAATCTTGTAACAGCCTCTCTTGATGCGGCCGTCGAAAGCCTTTTGGATTCTCAGGTGATATGCTTAGACGCTGATGATGAGCAAGAGGTGGCTGTCAATGTGTTTCAAAAATACGACCGAACAGTTCTGCCTGTCATTGACGACGGAGAAAAATTGGTCGGTGTCGTTACGGTTGACGATATTATGGATGTTGCCCAAGAAGAAGTGACAGAGGATATTCAAAAAATGGGCGGTATGCAGGCATTGGACGCCCCCTATCTTTCGATTCCTCTTTTGAGTATGTTTCGGAAAAGAGCGGGGTGGCTCGTTATTTTGTTCTTGGGGCAGTGGCTTACCGTTTTTGTTATGGAAAGTGTCAGGGAGGACCTGAATAAAATGATCTTTTTAATATCATTTTTGCCAATGATCATCAGTAGCGGGGGTAATACGGGTTCTCAAACCTCGACTCTTATTATCCGTGCACTTGCCACTGCCGAAATTAATTTGAAAGATGTATGGCGTGCCTTATCAAGGGAAGTATTAACAGCATTACTTCTTGGAATCATCCTCTCAACCCTATCTTTGATACTAATTTCAATTTTTCTGCCCGAGGCGAGCGTATCAACGAGCAGTATCGCTTTGACTGTCGGATTCAGCCTGATGGGAGTTGTCATGCTTGGAGGCGTCATCGGGGCTATCCTTCCTTTCATGCTGAGTAAGCTGGGGTTTGATCCAGCTGTTTGTTCCACACCTTTCGTCACCACCCTCGTCGATGTTGGTGGACTCGTTATCTACCTGCAATGTGCCAAGTTGGTATTCACTTGAAACGACTTATAATTCCAATCCCATGCGTTAAATTTTGTCTTAATGACAAAATGGCAAACAGGGGATTCGGAACTTCTCCACTCATCAGCATTCGAGGTGATATCTATCAGGAATTTTCGACAAAAAAACGACCCTAAGGTCGTATTTTTGGGAAACATAAAAAAGCTTGGAGAATCCAATTACAAAATCAAGCTCCGCCGAGTTCGAATCGATAAAATTTCTGTATCGCTAATCCATCGTCACCAATTTCTTTGGCTACTTTTTTAATATAACCAGCAATGGAAAGGTCTGGATCTTTAACGAAGCCCTGATCAATGAGACATACCCCCTGGTAATACTTCTCCATTTTGCCTTTAACAATATTTTCAATTGCTTTAGCAGGCTTATCTTTCATTTGTTCACGAATGATCTCAGCCTCTTTTTCGATGATACTGGAGTCAACTTCATCTCTAGTAAGTGCTGTTGGGGCACTTGCAGCAACTTGAAGGGTGAGGTCTTTGCAAAGTTGCTCAAATTCAGGTTTTGACACCGAATCCTGATTGGAAGCTGTCACAGCTACCATGACGCCGACTTTTCCGCCAGTGTGGATGTATGTTGCGATTTTTCCAGCTCCATCAACCGCTAAGGCCTGGTTTCTTTGAAACTGTATGTTTTCTCCGATTCGAGAAACTGCCTCCGTTCTGTCCGCTTCCAAGTCGGTATCTGGATTTTGTAGCAATTTAGTTGCTATTTCCTGAGCGAATGCCTGGAAAGATTCGTTTTTGGCAACAAAATCAGTCTCGCAGTTTATTTCTACCAGTATACCAGATTTACCATCGTCGGTGACGGCCTGGGCAATAATTCCTTCGTTTGCAGCTCTGTCAGCTTTTTTCGCCGCGGAAGCTTCTCCTTTTTTTCTTAAGATTTCTACCGCCGCGTCAATGTCACCATTGGCCTCGGTGAGTG
This sequence comes from Limisphaerales bacterium, assembly GCA_965657355.1. Taxonomy (GTDB): domain Bacteria; phylum Verrucomicrobiota; class Verrucomicrobiia; order Limisphaerales; family JAJOIW01; genus JAJOIW01. Next base: position 59,472 of record CBFHOE010000008.1, read on the forward strand.
CTTTTTTGCACTGCATGAGACCTGCGCTTGTCATTTTTCTGAGTTGAGCTACGTCTGCCGCTTTAATTTCAGCCATATCTTTTAATAATGTTGAATAAACGTAAATTGATTTGAGAAAGTAAAAATTTGATTTTAGGCCCAATGATCCTTACTCATTAGGTTTCTGGTGAGCTGCTGCGTTAGCGGCTGGTCCAGTTGGTCCGACAGGTTCAAAGTTATCTATGTTTATTGGTTCCGGTGCGGCCTCTCCTTCAGATGTAACTTCAGGGGTTGGAGATTCTGCTTTTTCCTCTCCAGCAGGTGCGGCTTCAGAAGATTCAGGAGCTCCTTCTACAATAGGCGCCACATCACCCATGAGAACTGCCTTGGGTGCGCTTGAAACTGTAGGGACTTGCTCTGATTCCTGTTTCTTACGACTTTGCATGCTCTCAAATTCGCTGCGGGCTTCGGTAAGTGCATTCTGGATGGCACTCAAGATCACACGAATGGAGCGTATGGAATCATCATTACCTGCCACTGGAATCTCGCAGACTGTGGGATCCCCATTCGTATCGACTAAACCAACTATCGGGATATTGAGTTTTCTGGCTTCTGCGACGGCGTTGTGTTCTTTTTTAAGATCTATGACAAACATGGCTTGAGGGTATTTTTTCATGTCCCGCATGCCATCCAGGTTTGTGACCAGGCGTTGCATTTCTCGACGAAGCGAGGATTGTTCCTTTTTGCCGTATTTGGCGATGGTGCCTTCATTCACCATTTTTTCAATTTTATTGAGGCGTCCTATGGATTTTTTAACAGTATTGAAATTCGTTAATGCCCCTCCCAACCATCTCTGCGTGATATAAAGTTGCCCCGTGGACTGAGCACATTCGCGAACTGCTGCTTGCGCCTGTTTTTTTGTCCCAACGAAGAGGATTTCTCCACCTTGGCGGACAATATTGGTTAGGAAATTACACGCAGCTTCAAGTTGAGTGATAGTTTGCGTGAGATCTATGATGTGAATATCATGGCGAGCATCGAAGATGTATGGTTTCATCCTCGGGTTCCATTTTTTGGTTTGGTGCCCAAAGTGCACCCCAGCGTCGAGTAATTCTTTTACTCCAATTTCTAGAGACATAATTTTTATTTTTAGGACCCTTGTTCCCCAAATTGTATGGGGGCCTCATTAGGCTGAGCCATTCGGTATACCGAATTGAGTTTTTGTTGTTGTGGCCGACAAAAATTCCTCATTTCTGTGCGATTTTAGGCCGTTACCTGTCTATTCGACAGGTCGGATATAGTCCAATATCTGATGAGTTTTACAATGTTTTTTTGCAAAAAATTTCACAATTGGCTCCTAATCACCTCTGATTTCACTCATTGCCATGGGCTACATCGAATTTACGGTTGAATGACTTGAATAAAGTTAATTCTGCCGGTATTTGTTGATCATGATCAACGGTCGGACTGCGGCAATTTCGATTATTTCGGCGATATTTCTCCATATCTCCACTTGTTTTATAACTTCCGTCGCCATGGAGGCTGAAATAAAAATGAAGGCTGGAGGTTCGGTAACAGGATTAATTTTGGCAGAAAAAGAAGATCAATTGGTAGTCGATTTGGGATATACTGTTTTGGTTATTCCGCGGGATAAAGTTCTTGAAATTTTGAAAGAGGATTCCAAAAAGGTCTTAAATAGCAAAATACCTAAGGACGAGGAGATACTCAAAACCGAATTGTATTTCTCATACGTCAATCCGCCGCAGAAAACGGATATGAAATCACTTGTTCAAAAGGTCGGTCAAGCCGTCGTGCAAGTGAAAACGCCCGGTGGATTGGGATCTGGATTCTTTATAAATGAGAGTGGTCATCTCATTACAAATTACCATGTCATTGAAAAGGAAAACCAAATACAAATCGAAGTCTACCACCGAATGAAAAAGCGGCTTATTCGCCGCACATACAAAGATGTCAGTATTGTGGCGATAAATAAATTCGATGATTTAGCGCTTCTCAAAGTAGACGACAAAGAGCGAGAAAAATTTGAACCAGTGCCTCTTGGTAATTTGGATTATATCGAGGCCGGAGAAACAGTCTTTGCCATTGGAAGTCCTTTAGGATTGGAGAGGACTGTCACAAAAGGAATTCTTTCCACTAAAAACCGCCTCATTGGAGGAAATCTATATCTACAGACTAATACCCAAATCAATCCAGGCAACTCGGGTGGTCCGCTTTTCAATGCTCGAGGTGAAGTCGTAGGCGTCAATAATATGAAGCTTACTTCAGGCGAAGGGCTTGGCTTCGCCATTCCGGTCGCTAAACTTGTCTATTTTCTCAAAAATCAAGATGCTTTTGCCTATAACCTAAATAATCCAGTATCGCCTTTTGTTTATGGAGACGCCCCCCAAAGATTGCTACCCTGATAAATTGCACAATGTTTAGAACATTATAAAATAATACAATCTAGATAGTCACCATGGCTGTTCAAAGTTTTTAATTTGAAACTAATTTCTCACGCTCAGTGTCTTTAACTCAAATCCATATCCATCAATTTATATGAAAATAATGAAAACACTTATCTTGTTGTCCTCTGTGGTAACACTAACCTTAACCAACGCTATTGGAGCTGCTAAACCTGCTGAAAAGCTGCTGCCTGAGAATACAATGGCTGTTATTACATTCAGGGATCTTAGTTCTATGGAAAAGGCATATGAAAATGCCCCTTTTTCCAAATTTATGAAGGATCCGGCCCTGCAACCTTTTCTCAAAAAGGCTGAAAAATCGGTTAAAAAGAACCTTTTGGAGCCCATAGAGGAAAAGCTGGCACTGGATCTCGCCGAATTGGGGAATTTGTGCGAGGGGCAGTTAACTTTCGCTATTATCCCAAGTCCAAAGATTATCGATGCCATTCCGACCTTTGTCGTTTTGTCGGATGTAGGCGCCAAAAAGGGGAAAGCTGAAGCGCTCCTCCAAAGATTTAAGTCAGAGCTCAAGAAAAATGACGTCGATTTTTCAAATGCAAGAATTCAGGGCAATTCCTTTATACAAATTGCAATCCCCGAAGAGGGAGTAACGCAGCAAATGCCCTTAAAAGCTCCAGAGGCATTTTATCTTGGGCTATCCAATTCATTATTGGTCATGGGAACAGATAAGAGTGTCGTGGATAACATTGTAATCAGTAATCAAGGAGGAACGCCTCCATCGTTAAGTCAGAACAGTGCTTTTAGAAATGTTGCTCGAACATTCCAACCAAATTTTGACTCCATGGGTTGGTTAAACCTTGAACCCCTCATTGGAATGGTTCCTGGATTTCTCAAGGGGCAGGGCGGCGGAGACCAAGGACCCGACCCGCTCGTCATTTTCGAGGCACTCGGAATCTCGGGTCTAAAGGGGGCCAGTTTCCATTCCCGCCGAGAAAATAATGGCGAATTCACCCAGCTCACTCTTCATGTCCCCAAAGCAGAGCGAAAAGGCCTTTTCAAAATATTCATAGGGGATGAAAAGCCTGCAGGCCCACTGCCCATTCTTCCAGCTAATGTTGCTTCTTTCTCGAGATCGCGATTGGATCTAAAAGAATCCTTCACAGGAATGGAACAACTAGTCACCAAAATGTCTCCAGAGATGGGTGGGTTAATGCAATTTATGCTCGCTGGAATTGGAAAAGATAAAGATAAAAATTATGATTTCAAAAGAGATTTCATCGGCAATTTGGGGGATGATCTCGTAACGGTTGTTTTGCCTACTGATGGAGACAGCTTGGAATCCCTAGCAATGCAAAAGCAACTCTTCATGATCGGGTCATCAGCACCTGATAAGTTATTATATTCAGCAAAAATTTTGTCATCTCTCATTCCCAATCTTGAAATGAAATCAACAGATTTTCTTGGTAAAAAAATACTATCTGCCGATCTGCCATCCCCTGCTGGGCAGGATTTTGGGCTCTATATGACATCGAATAAAGGTTATTTAGTGATTACCCAAAACCGTCAACTCCTCGAGCAAATCATCCGTGGTCGCTCATCTGCTCCCAATAAAATCGCATCAACTTCAGAGTTTAAAGCTGCTGTAGAAAGAGTTGGTGGAACAGGTAGTGGCTTATTTGGTTTTGAAGATGCAGCTAAAAGTGTCGAGCCGATAATCAATATCATCAAAAACGAACCCGAGATGTTTCAGGAAATAATCGACAATGTCACATCCTCAATCGCTGATACTTTGAACGAAGATAGCACGGGCGAAACTTGGTTTGACCTTAGTATACTCCCGGATGCTTCTGCCATAGCTAGATATCTTGGGGTTAGTGTTTACGCCGGGCAAATCGATAATAATGGTTTTAACTTAAAAATATTCGCTGCGGACCCAAGTGGTCTTTAATTTTTTGGCATAAAAATTATCTATTCGTGGAAATCTCGGGGCTCTTGGTCTCGAGATTTTCTTTTTAATTACCTTCCTTATATTTCTTTACATCACTGACAACGGCCCGTAGCATATATATGTATTGAAATAATTGTGGGGAACCCTGTTAAATTCGGGGACGGTCGCGCCACTGTGAATTGATAGACAACTATCATGAAGTCAGATTACCACCTTGTTTCATTATTAAGGCCTTAAATGGCATTTCTTTCCTCGCGATTGGGAGAGCTTGATAACACGCAGAATCA
>CBFHOE010000008.1:64205-68044 GCA_965657355.1 Limisphaerales bacterium
CATACAAATTCATACCTCCGAAAGGATTCTCCTTGGATAATTGCGCATGTATTTATTCATTCAAAAGTCTCCTTCCTTAGGCACTCGTTTTAATATTTCTGCTTGCAAGTTTTACTCGATCAAAATGTAAAGGCGTGCCGGGTAAAATTCGCAAATGAATATATCAAAACCATTTCCCTCCTCGGTTATCTATTCGCCATTAATATTAGCGTGGTTCCTCCCCTGTGCTCTCTTTGGGGTAATAGGCACTGACATCTCTTTGGCCAATGAAGATAGTTACAAGTTTACTATTAATCAAAACCCAACGAGCGAAGTGCTGTCTCCTTGGAAGTTTTTTGGAAACACAGAACTTATTCAACCCCCTCAATCCTCTGAAAAGTCCGTTATTTTTAACTGGAATACTGAATCAGCAAACTCCGCACTTTTTATTCCAATAGGCTACAAAATAAATCAACAAAGTGATTTTAAAATTTCGACAGTATTCGAACTTACGTCACTTAACATAGAATTTACTCCTGGATCTTTCTATGGATTTGAAATTGCATTTGGTTTATTTGATTCATCCCAGGTTCTTAAGGATACATATATTAGAGGAAGCGGGGTTGATTCTCCTGATTTAGTTGAATGGGATTATTTTCCGGATACAGGTTTCGGGGGAACTATATCCCCAACGATAGTTGACCAAGATTCGGATTTTTTCCCAACTTTTAATTTCCCGATTGAACTCCCCATTGGAAAAGACGTCAGGGTAGATCTGGTTTTTGATTCATCAGACATGATTTTAAAATCCTCACTAGAATTCAACGAATCGGTAATTGAGATGGAACCCGTAAAATTAAGTGACCAAGACACATTTGATGGTTTCGATCTCGATTCAGCGGGCTTTGTTAGCTATAAGGATTATGACGATAATGGAGTTCTGACGACAGAAGCAAAAATTAAGTCTTTTAGCCTTTCGTGGACTCCATCGCCAGATTCAAAACCAAATCCACTCCCAGTCTCGATTAGCACATCAGACATCACTATCGATCCTCCTTCGCCACAATTGGATAATATGGATATAAGGGTGTGGGTTTCACATGATTTGAGTCATTGGGAATTATTTCAATCCATGACAATTAATGAGGATGTCGGTCCCATTCAGATCCCAATAAACGAAATTTCTACTGAAGATAATACATTTATTTACGCAGATTTTTTTGTTGTTGAGTGATGCAAATTAATCAAATTAATCACCCTGATAATCTTCAGATGCAGGGATTTTCTCTCATAGAACTAATGGTCGTGATTGTGATTTTGGGAGTCTTGTCGTCAGTTGGCAGTTCTGTGATGCTAAAAGCCAAAAGTAAAGCCAAAGCTGTGTATTGTAGTAGCCAATTGCGCCAATTTTCGGTTGCCACTGAAATCTATCGTTCCGATTACAATGGCTCATTTTTTCCTTATCTCAGTTCTGTGAATGCACGTATGAGAAAATATTGGTTTGGCGTTGTAGGTCAAGGAGAAGAAGGCGAACGCCAACTCGGGTTGCATGATGGACATCTATCACCTTATTTGGGAAGACGAAATCTGGGTCTTTGTCCTGAGTTTCCGTATGGTAAGCCATATGTGAAAATGAAATTCAAAGGGCGTAGTTATGGTTACGGTTACAATGTTTCATTATCACCCAAAACTCGTGAAGGCATTACTCAAGCCGTAAAGATTAACAACCCCTCGCAGACAGTAGTTTTTGCGGATAGCGCCAATTTGAATAACTTTCAATTCCCGGCGACAAGGGATAGTCCTTTGCTGGAAGAATTCTATCTTCTAGCGCCAAGACAAAGAACTCTTCATGTCAGACATTTATCGTCGGCATTATCTGTTTTCGTTGATGGTCACATCGAACCATTAAAAAGACCGGCATGGAAGTCTTCAGGGGTGAATTTTAAAGGAAACCTTTTGACAGAGCTTAAGTCAAATTATTTGGCACCTATCAAATTTTTATCCTCTAGCCGTTAGTGTTCACTAAATTTCTATTAAATCTATCTCCGTCGATTTACTTTAATTATTCATGAATCCTGGATTTTCTAGTATTGGGAAGAATTCAAAAGACCTTCCAATATCGTGGCTAATGGAGAAAGCCTTGGCCAACCCCGCTATGGCATCTCTAGCGGCCGGTTTTACCGATAATGATACCCTTCCAGTCGACTTAACAAGGTCCGCCATTTCGGATATCTTTGGTGATCCAGAAAAAGCTAAAAGAAGCTTGCAATATGGGACGACCCGCGGGCACCAAAAATTAAGGAACCTCATCCTCAAAAATTTAGTGGAAAATGATTCAGCGCTAGATTCTTTGGATCAGAATAGCATTGTCATCTCGCACGGTTCTCAAGAGTTTCTCTATCAGTTCTGTGAGTTGATGCTAGATCCCGGGGACATTGTCGTCGTTGAGGACCCCACATATTTTGTTATGTTAGGTCTTTTTTATTCTCTTGGAGTAGAAGTTATTGGGGTGCCTTTAAATAACGACGGTGTAGACATCGAAAGATTAAAGGATCTCTTACACGGACTTTCAAAAGAGGGAAAGATCCAACGTCTCAAATTTTTTTATGGAGTAACCTATTTTCAAAATCCAACAGGAATATCCTCAGCTTCCAGAAATAAACTTGAAGTATTGGAATTATTAAAAAAGCATGAAAGTCAGGCGGGGCACCAACTCTACTACCTTGAAGATGCTGCATACCTCAATTTAAGTTTTGATCAAGATGTGGAGAAAACGGCGCTGACCTTTCACGAGCACAAGGACAGGGTGGTATTTACATCTACTTTTAGTAAGCCTTACTCAACAGGTTTACGCGTGGGTTACGGTATTTTACCTAGGCAACTTGTTGACCCGCTCTTGTTCATAAAAACCAATCACGATTTCGGTACTTCTAACTTTTTACAATTTATTCTAGCCGAAGTTATAAGCTCGGGTAAGTTTGATAGCCATTTAGAAATCATACAAAAAAGGTATGCTTATAAATGTGATCTTTTAGATTCCTCACTGAAGTCACATTTTCCAGCTTGGGCCAAATGGGGTAAACCTATCGGGGGACTCTACATATGGGTCACGTTACCTGATTCTTTTGATACTTCACTAAATACTTCATTTTTTGACCTTGCCCTCCAAAATGAGGTTTTATACGTGCCGGGATCTCTATGCTTTGCAAAATCATCTCTTGCCGGAGAAGGCGGAAGGCGTTACAAGGCGACAATGCGCCTAACGTTTGGCGGGGCCTCAGAGCAAGCCATCACCCTCGGGGCAGAAAGACTCGGGCGTGTTTTAGAAGCAATGAATGGCTAATTATTTTGAATCATTATTTCTAGCGATCCTCTGAAAGCCTATTCCCCCCAAGTGGAATTTCATTTGTCCCCGAAAGTACCGCAGATTTCAATACTTCACTTTTGTTTGGTAGTGTCACTGCATAGGAAAACCCATTGCTGGAGCCGGCAGCTCCATATTCTCCCTCTTTATTTATAGCTAAAAAATTTATCGCAAGGCCATCCATTCCTTTGGGGTCTTTTTTGGCAATTCTTCGAATGACTTCAACGCAAGCTTCTTCTGGATGCATTCCCTGCCTCATATATTCAACGACCAGAAAGCTACCACAATATCTCATGACATTTTCACCGAGCCCAGTAGCTCCAGCTGCCCCAATCTCGTTATCTACATAAAGGCCACTTCCGATTATCGGAGAGTCCCCGACTCGGCCTGGCAGCTTATAACCCCATCCGCTAGTCGAGCAACCACCAAATAAGTTTCCCTCTTTGTCGAGCATAACCATCGCGATAGTGTCATGGTTGTCCTCTAAGTTTTTCTC
>CBFHOE010000008.1:68143-69857 GCA_965657355.1 Limisphaerales bacterium
TTCTACAATTTTCTTTTTTTGGTTTTCTACCCATTCCATCCATTTTTCTTTTCTTTGCTCAGTGAGTAAATTCTTAGAAATCAGACCTTTTTCAATAGCAAATTTTCGAGCTCCTTCACCAACCAGCATAACATGCGGGGTCTCCTCCATTACCTTTCTTGCCGCCGAAATTGGATGGAGAATATCCTCTATTCCTGCAACACTTCCCGCATTGTGTCCAGGACCTGACATAATACACGCATCAAGTTGTACGACGCATTTCGCGTTGGGTATTCCCCCCAGTCCAACTGATGCATTATTTGCATCTGCCTCCGTAAGACCAATCCCTGCCTCTATGGCGTCTAATGCGCTCTCAGTTTTTTGATATTTCTTGAGTGCTTCCTCGTTTGCGGGTTTACCAAAAGGCCAGGTTGATACAATCAAGGGCCTTTCCTTAGTTTTTGAGGCAAGTGGTTTTGTTGCTTTTTCTTGAGCATTTAAATTGTTTTTTTGTGCCAATCCACCTGCGACCCCCATTCCTGCGGAAGTTATAAATGTGCGTCGATTCATATCTGGTATTTATTATAAATGTAATGGCTTGTTGCAGATAATTAAATTCTTTTCATAACGCTAAAATTTATCCACTTATTTGGACTCATTAGAAAGAAGGCCTGGCTAGAATGTTTTAAGCCAGGCCTTGCATAAATACGATCTTTGATTGGTTTTTAGGTCGCCATTTCTGCGAGCTTTTCTTCCATCTCAACAATTTGTTGGATTTGATCGAGGAACCAACGGTCAATTTTTGTCAGAGAAAAGACTTTCTCCAGTGAGTAGCCAGCTCTGAATGCATGTCGAATATAAAAAATTCTCTCGGCATTGCCTGTGGTGAGTTTTCTTTTTATGAGATCATCAGGGATACTATCTGGTTCGCCTCTATCAGGGTAATTCACGACCCCTTCTCGCCACGGTTTTCCATCACCACCTATTCCAGATCTCTGTATTTCAAGAGATCTCAGACATTTTTGTAGGCTTTCTTTAAAATTTCGACCAATGGCCATGGCTTCACCCACAGATTTCATTTGAGTATTTAATAATGAATCCGCTTGTGGAAACTTTTCAAATGCAAATCTTGGGATTTTTGTGACGACATAATCTATCGTGGGTTCAAAGCTAGCGAGTGTTTTATGAGTAATATCGTTCGGTATTTCATCTAATAAATATCCGACAGCGAGCTTGGCTGCGATTTTAGCAATAGGAAACCCTGTCGCTTTTGATGCGAGTGCAGAGGAACGGCTGACCCGAGGGTTCATCTCAATAACGATCATTCTTCCCGTCTCGGGATCTACTGAAAATTGTATATTCGAACCTCCCGTTTCCACACCAATTTCACGAATAATGGCGAAACTGGCATCTCTCATTATTTGGTATTCCTTATCGGTCAGCGTTTGTGATGGCGCAACCGTTATTGAATCACCAGTGTGTATCCCCATTGGGTCGAAATTTTCGATGGCGCAAATAATGACACAGTTGTCGTTTTTGTCTCGGACGACTTCCATCTCAAACTCTTTCCACCCGAGCAGCGACTCTTCTACCAATATTTCATTTACTGGGGACAAATCTAATCCAGTTTTGGCCATTTCCTCATACTCATCTTTGTTATAAGCAATGCCGCCTCCGGTTCCGCCAAGCGTGTAAGCAGGGCGAATGATTAATGGGAATCGCCCTATTTTAGCTG
>CBFHOE010000008.1:69954-78958 GCA_965657355.1 Limisphaerales bacterium
GTTATAAGCAATGCCGCCTCCGGTTCCGCCAAGCGTGTAAGCAGGGCGAATGATTAATGGGAATCGCCCTATTTTAGCTGCAACCTCCTTTGCTTCATTTATGGTGTGAGCCACACCGCTCATGGGGAGGTCTAGGCCAATCTTTATCATTGCCTCTTTGAACTTGAGCCGATTTTCACCCCTTTCAATCGCGTCAGCATTTGCTCCGATCATTTCAATATCGTGCTTTTCAAGAAATCCGCTTCGATAGAGTTCCATGGCCGTATTGAGTGCCGTTTGTCCTCCTAGCGTGGGAAGCAGCACCAGTTTACCCGTGCCTTTATTGGCCTTTGAAAGGCGCTCGAGCTCAAGAAGAATAATTTTCTCCACTGCTTCGGGGCAAATCGGCTCTATATATGTTCTGTCGGCAAATTCGGGATCCGTCATAATTGTTGCCGGGTTAGAATTTACCAAAATGACTTGATACCCCTCCTCTTTGAGGGCTTTACAGGCTTGAGTCCCTGAATAGTCAAATTCGCAAGCTTGACCAATTACTATTGGACCCGCGCCTATGATTAAAACTGCTTCAATATCTGTGCGCTTTGGCATCGCCAGAAAATTAACCGCCATTATTATTTTTGCAAAGTTGAAAAATTAAGAATTTAAAGGAAAGACACAAGCCTATACGACCCGATAATTTTATAATGGAGCCTTGCAACTGGAATGCTTTTGTTGCCGGAATTTCGAAAGACTTAAGGGAAAATGAGGTATAAATCGGCGAAAGATAATTCGAAATGTTGAATAAGACCTCTATTGACTTGGACGATAGGTCAAAGAAATTTTATAAAATTTTTCATGAGGACGCTCGGGTAAGCCATATAAGGAATTTTGACAAAATGATGAAAATCAGAAAAACAAATGGATCAATGGCCAGTATCTTCAGTATGGAATGTTCTTATTCGCGAATTTTTAGGTGGGAAAGAACTAAAACCTGATCCAGTAAATCTGTTTATCAGACATTTTTAAATAAGCGTAGATTTTTTCGTTATCGATTTCGTTTTAATAAAGTGGGCTTATAAATGGAAATGTATAATTGTGGTTGTTTTTATGAATGATCTGGGATCTAAACTATGCTTTAGCACGTCGAGATACAAAAATGTTTTTGAGACTTACAAAAATTGATCTCCTCTGAAAGTGGTCGCAAAAATTATCAAGCACATATTGAAAATGAGAAGTTTGATTTGAATTAAAAAATGCAGTCAAAATGATCTTTCAATAACATAGTCGCTTAGCAATGGATTTGGCGCTTGGAATTTTTATCATTTGAGGTTCAGGCGACAGCGGATTTATTAAAAACGCCAATGGCGTGTTGAAAAGATCTCATCCATTGGCAATAATACGGCAACCGCATTTTTTATTTCACATGTTAGAGGTTAAACCAAAAGGCTTTGAAGTTAAACCCTGGAACTGGTTTCGTCGGTTTAGTGGATTATTGTGGTGTGAGTGGTATGCTCACAGTCGTCTCATCTTGACGTTTCTCATTTTCTGGTTGGTAGGCATGTGGATTCTTTCTATGATGGCAAATGCTGTCTGGATTATCATTTTGGGGGTGATCTACAGCTATTTTGCTGGAGTCTTGTTTGGTGGTAGTGATGTGATACAGGGAATAGAAGAATTTTCATTAAGCTTGCCTCCAACCAAGGCACAAAGGTATGTAGCTAGGCTCATTGTTGGAGGGGGGAGCGTGGTAGTTATCAATACCATGAGCCTTATCTCACTGGGGACAGACCTTCCTCAAATTTTAGCTGGTGTGGCCATTCAAAGTGGAATAGCGGATAACGCGCTAAGAATGAATTTGTTTCCCTTTTATGGATTATTATATGGCATACCCATAGTTTCTTTTTCGATGTGCTTTGTTTTATCGATTCTCGGGAGATCGAGAATGATTGTGATGGTTTCGTGGGTTTGGGCCGCTTTGGTAGCCATATTTTTACTGCACTTTGGGATTTTTTATGAGGAAAAATATTTTGGCAAATTTCATGGCCGAGTAGCAGTTCCCTTATTATTGGTCGTTTCCCTATCCATTCTTGTGCTAGGATACAGATTTTATAATACCAAACAACCCGGGGAAAGTGGGCCTCCGATTGCCATGCCTAATCGCTGGTGGCTCTGGGTTGTGCTAATGGCTCTTGGAGTCCTAAGCAGTACATTGGCTATCAGCTCTATCCTTGAGAGATACAAAGCAATTCTTTCTGATGGTTGAAACCTTATGGTGTGCGTCATTCAAGGTGCTCGATCACCTAAAAACAATGACAATTTTGGAGCAAACCTATGAACTTTTGATTTAGAGGATTTAATTTTATTACAAATGAGAAATTCACCAACTGTGTGGTTTTTAAAATGTTCAATATTTCACGGAAAGGATCGATTTGATAATTTCTAAATGAATTCCCATTTTATGTTCTTTAATTAGGGTTTTTGTGCAAAGCTTATCTCATGCCCTTCAATTTTTTGGGTTTGCTGACTGATATCTAATGATGCAAAAGTCTTGATGCCACATTAATGAAAACAAATAGTCTTAATCAAATTTGGATCAGATAATTCGAGCTATAATTTGTTTCATCAGAGGCTTTTTAAAATGGGGTAATTAATTTTTGACTTTAAAAGTAGAGAACCAGGGACGACTTGTAGGTATTACCAGCATATTAGAGTTTTATAAAATTCTTTGATCAAAAAACTAAAAACGTCTCCTTGTTTCAAACCTCCTTTGATGATTTTTCGGGAATTTAAATAATCTCAACCTCCAGAGTCCAAAGTCATATGGATTCGAGAGTTTCCGCTTCTGCTTCCCATTTTTCTTGCAATATAGGGAGATAGGATTCGGCCTGCCTGAGCTCCAGGGAAAGGGCTTTTGATTTCTCCTGGTTTTCAAAGGTTTCGGGATTTTCCATTTCCTTGTAAATGCCTTGTATTCTCTTTTCTAATGCGTTTATCTCAATTTCAAGGTCTTCTACAATTTTCTTTTGCTTCTTTTTTGTCGCTGATTTTTTCTGTCTTTCTTCTGCCTCAATGCGTTTTTGTTCTTTTCTCGAGATCGAAGGAGAAGCCTTTTGATTTAATTGATTTTTATTCTTTGAGGTAAATGATGTCTGAGCTGAGGTTGCCCCGGTTTTCTCGAGATAATAAGAATAGCCACCTGGATATCGAGATACTTTTTTATCTTCAACATGCCAAACGCTAGTAGCAATGGATTTTATAAAATAAACATCATGACTAATGAAAACCAGTGTTCCATTAAATTGTTTGAGAGCGGCGATGAGAGCCTCGATGCTTGCCATGTCGAGATGAGTTGTGGGCTCATCCATCAAAAGAAAATTTGGTGGGTTTACCAAAAGCTGCACGAGACGAAGCCTTGTTTTTTCGCCTCCACTAAGGATAGATACCTTTTTAAAAACATCATCACCCTTAAATAAAAAACAGCCTAAGACTGTTCTTGCTCGTTGTTCAGTGATTGGTGCCGGGGTATCTAAAACTGCATCCAGAACGGATTGATTCGGTTTGAAACCCTCCATTCTATACTGAGCAAAATAACCGACTTCAACTTCATGGCCTAAGTCAATGGTCCCGCTCTGTAATTCAAGAATTCCTGACATAAGCTTCATGAGGGTGGACTTTCCCGCTCCATTTGGGCCGACTAAGACCGTCCGGGACCCTCGTTGAACATCAAGATCTAATGAACCATCATAAACAACATTTTCACCGTAGGCATGAGCTACATTTGCCAGTTCAATTACTTTTTGCCCGCTTCGCTTAGGCTGCGGAAAATTAAAATGGATTTTTGATTCACCAGCTTCTGGAGGTGGAATCATTTCCATTTTCTCTATTTGTTTTAACTTACTCTGAGCTTGCGATGCTTTTGATGCTTTCGCTCGAAACCTTTCCACAAATTCCATGAGTCGGGCGATCTCCTTTTGCTGAGCCTCATAAGCATTTTTATGTTGTAAATCACGAGCTTCTCGTTGAATCAAATACTGGTCAAAATTACCGGTGTATTTATTTAGTTTATGGTGACGAATATCAACAATGGTTTGGCATGTTTGATTTAGAAATTCTCTGTCGTGTGAAATTAATAAAATCGCCCCTTGGTATTTTTTTAAGTACGTTTGAAACCATAAAAGTGAGTGAAGGTCTAGATGGTTCGTCGGTTCATCCAAAAGCAGTAAGTCCGGATTCATGACGAGAAGCCGAGCGAGGTGCGCGCGCATGACCCAGCCTCCACTGAGCTCGGAGGTGGGGCGGTCATAGTCTGATGGCCTGAATCCGAGTCCGCCTAGAATTGATTTTGCGGCACCTTCGAATTCAAAACCACCAAGCTCTGAAAACTTTTGTTGAAACTCAGTGTAATGACCTGATTCCTCATAAGCTTTAACAGAACCGAGTTCTTTGATCATCTGGTGCCGAGCTTTGAATAGATTGATCAATTCCGCCGAAGTTCCAATGGCTGTCTCAAGAACTGTTATTAATTCAGCAGGTGCTGTTTCCTGAGGCAGGAAGCCCACTGATGTCCCCTTCTGGAAATGGACGCTACCCTCATCCGGCTCCTGTTCCTTGAGTACAATAGAGAATAATGTGGATTTTCCTGCCCCATTGGCTCCCACTAAACCAGCCTTGTCACCCGGATTTAGTTGCAGGTTGACATCTAAAAATAGAGTTTTTGGTCCGTGGGATTTACTAATTCCAGATATTGTGAGCATCTTCTTCGGGAAGAGAAAATGCCTGTAATGAATCGTAATTTCAAGAGTGCATTACGAGCATTAATTTTTTACCAACTAATTCAAGTGGATCTTATGTCCTTATAATCAAGCGGATTCCAATACCGGTGATGATCCTGAGCCAGTCAAGTCATGCGTGGTTGCTCTATACCGATTTGCAAAAGCAGCTCGGTAACTTTCAAAATTAATCCAAGCCATGAGAGGTACGACAATGATCCCTACGGCCGGTATCATTTGAATGGCCATTAAAAAGAAAATAAATAATCTCAACCCCCACCTCAACACAAACGATTGGGTGGCTGGTAAATATCTCCTAAACGGGGCAACAAGGTACAGTCTATAAAAAATAATACCAGGTATTAATCCAATCACAGGGACTAAACTAAAGATAGCACACAGTGCCAGGGCAATGGGGAGCCGAGATCTCTGGTTCGCCAAAAAGTTTTCCAGTAATATTTTATTTTCAAAAATTGGATCATTACAACAGGGGCATTGTTGTTCCTTCTTTTTGGTATCTAGGATTGATGCACATGTCGGACAACGACCTGTTGAAACTAGCTTAATCGGTTGCGTTTCAGGAATGTCGTTAAAGGTGTTTTTCGAGAACCCAAACGTGTTTACGTCATGCATGGATGCATTTTGTTTTGAACATTTGAAACACTTGTGCGAATGCCTGAAAATATCTTCTCCGCAGCTTGAACATTTAATTTTTCGCTTCTCTTCTTTGAGAACTTGCTTTTTGCTCCACCATGCGATGAGAGAGAAAATTCCAACAATGATAAGGGTTGTTGCAAGGGGGAAAATGAGAAAAATAAGTGGCCCCAAAAAGGCATAGATATCCTCTGCCCAGCTAATCAATTTTTGAATGCCGATGGCATCCTCTGAATCAGATTCTCTTAAAAGATTTAGAAACTGAGACCGTATGCTTGCCAGCCCGAAAACGAAAGCCCCAGATAACATGGCAAATATCCAGGCCCCACTTCCGGACTCGATAACACCATTTATGAACCCGACATCGGTGGTGCTGATAATCCCCATCGACGTAATGGCTGCCATAATTGCTTTAAGATAGGAGTCAAAGGTCGACATAAATTCCCTAACCTCGGGGATTTTTTCGCTTAAAATCTCCATGGTTGCGAGTGTTCCAAGGACTACCAGAGTGATGTCGTGAGTAAACCACTCGGGTGTATTTCCCATGTTTATAATAAGGGTCAGGCCATTGATAATAGGAATATCAGCGCCATACCTGGCGATCATGGCAAAGGTGAATGCAGACAGAAATGCACGAGAAGCGAAGAAACCAGCCAAGCCGGTATACTGGAGATATGTAGTCCAAGCCAACATTTTAATTAAAAATACAATACAAATTATTTTGAGTTGTATTTTACCTATTATTATACAAACAAAGTCTCGCTGGCCTATTACAAATTTACGTTCATTTTGGACAAGGATCTAAATCAGCGCATATCCGGGATTTATATAGTATTCTACTGAGGTTGCGACTGGATCAGAATGGGATATCCTGCATAATAGCAAATCTTTTATCGAATTCGTCCCAGTTTATGCCCAGAAAAAAAACAGTAAAACGAGTTTTAAAAAACACCGGTCAACCGAACTCCGTAGATTTGGTAGACCAAGCATTTGATGGTATTGTCATTCGCGGGGCGAGAGAACATAACCTCAAAAATATTGATCTCGAAATTCCAAGAAATCAATTTGTTGTCATAACTGGAGTCAGTGGTTCAGGAAAATCGACCTTGGCTTTCGATATTATTTTTGCAGAGGGACAAAGGCGTTTTCTGGACAGCATGAACGCCTACGCGCGCCAATTTGTCGAACAAGTAGCCAGGCCCGAGGTTGATTTGGTTGGAGGGTTGCCTCCAACGGTGAGTATTGAGCAGAGAAACACTCGAGGTGGAGGCAAAAGCACTGTGGCTACCGTCACCGAGATTCATCAATTTTTTCGTTTGTTATACGCCAGGCTCGGAACCCAACATTGTCCAGATTGTGGAGACGCAGTTAGGCCTCAAACAAGGGATGAGGTCATTAAAACCGTAAAAAAGGAAGCCAAGTCCAGAGGCAATTTAAAGGTCTTGGCTCCAATTATCAGAAACAGGAAAGGATTCCATACCGAAGTTGCAAACTTAGCTTTGAGGAATAATGTTGAGTATCTTAGAGCCGATGGGGAAATACTCGAGGCTACTGAAAATTTCAAATTAGATAGGTTTAAAGAGCACGATGTCGAGTTAATCATCGGTGAGATTTCTCGTCCTCGACGTAACTCTCAATCGGATGAATGGCAAATCGGTATTCGAGAAAATGTCGAGTTAGGATTAAAGTTTGGTAAGGGCACAATTTATTTATTAGACGACGATCAAACCACAACCGTTCACTCGGTTGACAGATCATGCCCCTCTTGTCGAGCTTCCTTCGACGAGTTAGATCCTAAAATGTTCAGTTATAACTCTTCGAGGGGATGGTGCCCTAATTGCCGTGGGTTTGGTGAAATATTTGATATCCCCGATGTAGATCGTGGCGCTCGGGCTGATGCCATTGAAGAGTCCTGGTTTGCTTGGTCGGAAGACGGTCGAGAAAAATGTCCTGAATGCCGCGGTGCTCGACTCAATCAAAACGCCCTGGCCGTTTTGCTGGAGGTTAAGTCCATGACATCTGGTAAGTTGCCTAAAGAAATACGGGAACTCCCTGTTTTAGGTCTTGAGGAACTTGGTGAAATGACGGTGACTGAGGCCCTCAATTATTTTTCTGCCATAAAATTACATGGCAGGTATTTAGAGATAGGCAGAGACATAATTAATGAAATATCGGAAAGACTAAAATTTCTGGAGAGCGTCGGCTTAGGATATCTCCAGTTATCTCGATCTGTAACGACTTTATCAGGTGGGGAAGGGCAGCGCATAAGGCTGGCATCTCAACTCGGATCTAACCTCAGTGGAGTTCTATACGTGCTTGATGAACCCACTATCGGGCTTCATTCGCAGGATAACGAACAGCTGCTAATAGCACTAAAAGCTTTAAAAGACAGAGGAAATTCATTGGTCGTTGTCGAGCATGATGAAGATACAATGAAAGAAGCTGACTATATATTAGATCTTGGTCCCGCTGCGGGAATCTATGGCGGTGAGGTCGTGGGGAAGGGAACTATCGACCAACTCAAAGACCAAGAAAAATCAATCACTGGAATGTGCCTGCGTGAGAAAAGATCATATCCCACAAGAGGTAAAAGGAGACCTGTGATAAAAAAGAATACTGAAGAATTTATTCATTTATCTGGAGCTAAATTACACAATTTAAAAGGTGTCGATTTAGCTATTCCAAAGCAGAGGTTTACTGCCGTTACCGGAGTCAGTGGATCGGGTAAAAGCACACTGGTTAAAGAGTGTTTAAAACCCGCTTTTGAGGCATTTCTCAAAAAGGAAAAATCCAATCCTTTATTGGGTAACGTCATGGGCTGTGAAGGCTTTAAGTCTATTCATGAGGTTGACCAAACTCCTATCGGTAGAACACCCCGTTCGACTCCGGCGACTTATGTGGGATTTTTTGATGAAATTCGAAAAGTATTTTCTCAGTTGCCCGAGGCACGCATTCGAGGTTTTAGTCCGTCAAAATTTAGTTTTAATAGTCCAGCTGGCCGGTGTTCTGAATGCAGTGGTGCCGGTGCTATTAAAGTCGAAATGAATTTTTTACCTACGGCCTATGTGCAATGTGAGGCATGTATGGGTGGGAGGTATAGTGATGAGGTATTAGATGTCGAATATCAAGGGCTCAACATTTCGCAAGTGCTGGATTTAAGCGTTGCCGAAGCCATTGATTTTTTTAGCGCCTTTCAAAAGATTGTCAAACCCTTGAAGGCATTAGCCGCTACAGGTCTTGATTATATAAAGTTAGGCCAGACAAGCCCCACATTAAGTGGCGGTGAGGCTCAGAGAATAAAACTTGTCTCACATCTTCTCAGTGGCATAGCCCCAAAGGCTGGAGGATCTTCCCTCACCAAAAGGGAGCTCAATAATCAGAAACTTTTCATATTGGAAGAACCAACGATAGGCTTACATACCGAAGATGTAAAAAAACTATTGGGTGTCATTCATGACTTAGTCGATCACGGAAATACAGTCATCGTCATTGAACATCACCTTGAGCTAATTGCAGAAGCAGATTGGGTTGTCGATATGGGCCCTGATGGCGGCGAACGAGGTGGTCAGATTATCGTTTCCGGAAAACCAGAAAAAATAGTC
>CBFHOE010000008.1:79054-83166 GCA_965657355.1 Limisphaerales bacterium
GTATCGTGCAAAACATCCAAAACAGGAAAATTTTTGAAACCAATTCTAAATTGACCACTAATTTCTTAGATTTCTAAAATCGAGTGCATGAGAAATTTTTTGAGTTTGGAGAAATTCTAATTCTGGAAGATCTATCTGAGTTGGTGACTCCGATTTTTTAAAAAATTGGAGAGCAAGCGACTTAAACTCGGTCCATTTGCTGAGCGGTAAATCCGGGGCGTTAGCAATTTGTCGAAGAAGACTTCGCCACTCAATAATCATCCGGTCTACATCACCAATTCCTAGTTTGGGAGATAGCCAATTTTTAGTGTCTGTTTCTCCAATATGAATGGATTTAACAATTTGACTTGCCCCAAAACCATAATTTGGAGGGACGCCATTGACCAAATATCCATTTACAGAAACGTTGGAATAGGTTTTTTTGCATACATAAGCTAAACGGCCACCCCACCTATCGCCTTCGTCTCCTGAAAAACGGAACCCAGCGTCGAGATTGGCTATATCAAATATGAGATCATCAAGGTCGTAACCATCATCAAAAAGTGCCGCAGCAATAGCCAATCCGCTTCCTTGTGGGAAGAAACTCATTATTTGACCACTTATAGTTGGAGAGCCATTATCATCTATTAGCCCCAATTTTTTCCATGTGAAGGCTACGCCGGGAGATTTATCTAATGATTGGCATGTTTTTAAATGCGAGCAAGAACCACAATTTGTATCGGTCACTTCTCTTGTCAGAGGGCTCCACAATCGCACTCCATGTGAATCCAGATGTGATGGCACTAAGGAATTCGATAATGATAAGATAGCATATACTCTATAGCCTTCCTGGTAAATTTTTAGAACTGGGGTTCTCTCTATTTTTTCAAATTTTTCTTTAATTTCAGGGATGCTTTGTTGATACCAAACGTCAGGAGCTACCTCTTTTCTTTGAGCTCTGATCAACTTTTTAATCGCTCTGATCATGACGAAATTTCCATTATGGAGTTGGTCGGCAATGATCATCTTTCTAGCAACGACTTTTGCTCCATCTTCATTTTTAAAATCTATCCATGGCCCTTTAGAGGCTGGGTGGACGATGTGAGGGGCTGACTCAGCTTTTAGCCAAGTTATCTCTTTTTCGCTTAATTTTGAGCCAGGTAGTTGATTTGCTTTCTCCCTTTCATTTTGGTGAAAGAGGACTTGAGAGCCTGATTGAATGGACTTCAATGAATAGATTTTTTCTTTTGAGAGCTTTTTAAGAAAAAATACATCGCTTGCGGGGGCCTTTTGTATTTTCGACAATGGCTCCCATTCCCCCCGGGAGTTTAACATTTGCACCTGGCTTTTCTGCGATAGGCGAGCCCTTTCCGCGTCCGTTTGCAATTTGCATGGCGCCTCTGGGTAGGCTAAGCAAAATTCGACGCCGAGAAGAATTGGTTTTGATGTGAATAGTCTTTGCTGGACACGCACTGCTTCATGAAAAGGGTTCTTACCCATCTTTGAGGCACCGGCCATGATATTAATCAAAGCAGCCCAATCTACGATAGCCGATCTTTTAAGCTTGCCAGGATAACCATCACTGAGGGAGAAGTTATTTGGTGTTGCGATGACATAGCCTGTTTCGTCAATCCCTCTTCTGCCAGCGCGACCGAACATTTGTAGAAGTTCATTTGGCTCTAATCTATGGTCGGCGTAATCCCTTTTATATGACGTTCCTGCCAGAGCAACTGATCGAAGAGAGAAGTTTATACCCGCTGCTAACCCCATGGTTGCCACAACTACTCTCAGCTGTCCTTTTTTGGCCAAGGGCTCGATCACACCAGCTCGTGCCGCATAGCTCAGTCCCGAGTGATGGTAAGCAATTCTGTTTTCAAGAAGCGAAGCAAGATTCGGCCCCACTAATTTTTTTTGTTCTGGAGTTAAGGATAAGGGAAATGGTGTCGGTATCTGGCTGGCTAATTCTTTTGCAAGTTTCTCAGCATTCTTTCTTTGGGGGGCAAAGACAAGGACCGGCCCTAGATCTTCAGCCAGCGCGCCTGCTATCAGTCTCGGCCAGTGACCTTGAATATAATTGGGGACTGACGATTGAAAATGGACCGGGTTAACCTCCTCTAACGGAACAGGACGAGTATGGTGTTCAATAAGTTCGGCCGGCCGGCCCAGTCGTCTGAGCCATGAGACGATGTCCTTTGGATTAGCAACACTTCCGCTCATGAGCAAAAGCTGTGTTCTTTGGGGACACAGGCTGAGTGAAAGTTCATAATTCAATCCTCTATCCCTGTCACCAATCATTTGGTATTCGTCGATAACCAAAAGGTCTGGTCCGAAACCTGTGATTAGACGATTTTTCTGAGTTTCCAAAGTGGCCACTAGAATCGGGGCATCTAAATTGATCGAAAGGTCGCCGGTCGCAATCCCGACATTCCACCCTCTGTCTTTCCATTCAGCCATTTTATCATTGGCAAGTGCTCTCGTTGGTACTGTGTATATAGCTCTTTTTTTGGGTTTGCCGTTTTGGGCCCAAAGTTCAAAGATTAATGTTTTTCCTGCTCCAGTGGGGGCGTGTATCACAACGTCTTTTCCATCGCGTAGGGCAGCGACGGCATTTTGTTGCCAAAGATCGGGTAAGACTAAATTATTCTCAAGCGCGTCGAGCTCGATATTTTTTCCAAAACTTCCCACGTTAATTGCTTACCATCAGAGAGATTCAAACTAAATAGAAAACAATGATTAATTCCACTAGTAATTTAAATAGAACTGTCTCATATTAGCTCATTAGTCGGTCTTATGAATTTTAGTGACTCCATAAAAATCGTTTCAATAAATAGAAATAATAGGATTCCATTTCTATTATTGATATCTTTGCTGTGGTTTGGATGGGGGTGGGGCGTGGAGCTCAGTGCTAACGACACGGGGAATCCGAATAGCCTTACGGCTGAAGATTTAGAGGTAATTCGCTCAATTGATTCTTCATACGGAATCAATCCTACCTCCGAATTACAGCCAGCAGATCCGGAAAAGTCAGGCAATAGCCTACTCTCACTTTTAACTTTATTGCTTCTTTTCATATGCGTCAGTTTGCTTGTTTTATCAATCTGGTATGCAAAAATCCTGAATCAATCACGTCATACGCTTTCCGATTTGGTTCTTGAAAAAGGCGAAATTGAATCAATTAAAACTGAGGATCTGGATCAACCTGTTAAGTATGACTATGATAGCTCCGAGGAAAAAGATTCCGAAACTAACAAACCCCTAGTGACGGAGAAACTGGTAAAAGAGGATACCAGCAGCGTGCCGATCCGACTTCCAAAGCCTCGGCAAAAAGTCGCTCTTTCAAAAAATCCACAAAATGATGTAAACCATGACTCCAAAACTGACCTTGGTGAAATAATACGAGAGGTTCAAATCTTTCGGAAATCGGGTGATTTAAAAAAAGCCAAGGAACTGATCGAGTCAGCTGAGCAATCTCAGACCAGTTCTTTTGAGCTACTGCTGAACAAAGGAATCATTCTCGAGGATCTTAATTCTTGGGAGGAAGCACTTGACTGTTACGAGCAAGCAATCGCAGAGGAGCCCAAAAAACCTAATGGTTATTTACGCAAAGCTCGACTCCTAGAGAAGATGCAAAATATCAGAGAATCTTGGGAATGTTACAATTCGATAGCTGAAAAAATTGCATAGTCCACAAAATTATCTTTTGCAACTTTTTATCATTTCCACACCTCTCCAAAGCGCACGCTTTAAAAGTAACCCCGGCTTCTCCTGTTTCATTTGAAAAATTTGATGCCAGCAAATTATGCTTTCAGTGCCGTGTTTTTTGACATGTTCACAATCTCAATATCATTCACATTAATGAACTGATTGATAAAGGTTGATTGGTTTGAGCGAGCTAATGCCGTTCAAGCGTGATTGGCTAGTTTACTTGAAAATTCCTTCTCTTGAACTCTTGGTTTCTATGTTGAGGTTTATTCTTTTTAACGTTGTAAAATTTAAGAAGTCTTTCCGATATCTGCCTTCACAGACATATGCGCCCCTTAAAGGTTTAGCTGACTTAGTATAAGCTATGATTCTCTATTTGTTAATAGGAACGCCTGCGACGTCTAAGAAGTAGTCCGCACGAGTCTTTAATT
>CBFHOE010000008.1:83266-86642 GCA_965657355.1 Limisphaerales bacterium
AAACAAGATCCTGGTCCCTAAGATAAAGTTTTCCATCAACAATGACCGGGTGAGTCCATATTTTGCCTCGAGAAGCTCTAATCTCGCTTTGAGGAGATAATGTAAATGATCCTTTGCTTTTATAGCCCTCTTTAGAGGCTTCTATTAGCTCAACTTTGCCTTTGTTTTCATCTAAACAGTAAAAATGACCATCTGCAAATGTCACAGCACCTTTTCCGAGTTTTGATTTTTCGCTCCAAATCTCTTCTCCGGATTCCAGGTCTTGCATTATCCACCCGACCCCATCCGAATACCCAAAAACGGAATCTTTGTATAAGACGACACCACCGTGATGGTTTTTCATGTTTTTGTTGAAATAAACTTCTTTGGTCTTCCAATCAGGAGTGATTTTTATCAACGTACAGCCGGTTCCGTAGCCCCCAGTGATATAAACGGTGTTACCTTTTACAATGGGAGTAGGTATCATGGCGGTTCTTCCTGGAAAATTAGTTTTCCAAAGAACTTTTCCATTATCGGGGTTGATTCCTACAATGCTTTTCATTGTTCTTTGAATATATTGAGGAACATCATTTATGGTTGCTTTAATTATGGAGGAGTATTGTGCTCCGTCCTTAAAATCAGACGATTGCCAAACGACTTTCCCAGTTTCTGCCTCTAGTGCGGCTATTGCTCCTTTTGCCCCACCTGGAGTGCAAATAATGTGCCCGTTATCATGAAGCACAGATTCGGTATACCCCCAGTTAGGAACTTTACCTCCTAAATCTTTCATCGTCTTGCTCCACACAAGATCACCGTTGGTTCTGTTAATACACACAAGCTTTCCATTTCCAGAGATTGTATAGAGGTTTTTTCCGGCGATTGTCGGAGTAGCTCTCGGGCCGTCGCCCCATGCATTTCTGTGAATACTATCGATTGAAGTGGACCAGATAAGATCACCGCTTTCGGCATTTAAGGCGAAAACTGCCTCTTTGGAGTTTTCTGTTCCCATACTGTAGTAGGTGCCACCAACTATCGCAGGCCCCGAGTAACCTTTACCTGCTTTTTTAAAGATCCATTTTGATTTTGGTGCAGATGACCATTGTGATTTGAGATTTTTTTCAGGTGAGCTACCATTTCTTTCAATACCGCGCCATTGAGGCCAGTCAGCACCTCGGGCTTCTCCGACAGAAAGCCATGCCATTGAGACAATAACAGACACCATCGAGACAACTAATTTAGTGTGGATAGGAACCATTTATAAACAATCGCCGATTGAGTTGGTTCGTCAAGTTTCTAATGCCAGAGACAACCTGATTCTTGAGCTTCTAGGTCTGTATTTGATAAGTTATGTTCATACTTATATGGGATTAGTGAATATCATAGTAGGTTATCTCAATGTGAAACATAAATGGATCACTCTGAACCTCGTCTTAGGGTGCATTTTTTCAGTCCCAGTTTCAGCAAGCTCGGTTGAATTCGGAAAAGATGTTCGCCAAATACTCTCGGACAAATGTTTTGCATGTCACGGACCTGACACCAAAAAATCAGGCCTGCGCCTCGATTCCAGAGAATCCTTTATTAAGGGAGGCAAAGGTGGAGAAATTTTCGAGGTGAAAAATCCGGAGGACAGCGAAATTCTCAGGAGAATTTTCTCTAACGACAAAGATGAATTAATGCCACCTCCGGAGACAAAAAAACCACTCTCTCAAGCTGAAAAAGAAATCCTAAAGGCATGGGTTGTCTCAGGTGCAGAATACCAAAACCATTGGGCATTTGAGCCGGTCGTGCGACCGCCTGTTCCTGGCTCGTCCTCTGGATGGGGTAATAATGAGATTGATCGCTTTATCTTGAGGAAACTCGAGGAAAAACAGTTGAAACCTAACCCTGAAGCGAGTCGTTTTAACCTAGCTCGGCGATTGGCTTTGGATCTCACAGGATTACTCCCCAGCTCGGAACAACTGGATGAGTTTATCCGGGAAACATCTGAAGAGGCATTTTTTAACTATTTAAATCAACTGATGTCTTCTGAGGCTTATGGTGAAAGGTGGGCGAGGGATTGGCTAGACCTTGCTCGTTACGCGGATACTAATGGCTACGAAAAGGACAGAAACAGAACGATATGGCCTTACCGAGATTGGGTCATAGACGCCTTAAATCAAAATATGCCTTTCAATACATTCTCCATTGCTCAACTTGCCGGCGACATGTTGGATGATGCTACTCCTTCCGACATAATAGCTACCGGATTCCACAGAAACACCATGACTAACGAGGAAGGAGGGATTGATGTGGAAGAATTTCGTTACCATTCGATAGTAGATAGAGTCAAAACAACGGGTGCCACATGGATGGGACTCACTCTCAATTGCGCCCAATGCCACAATCACAAATACGACCCAATTTCACATAAAGATTACTTTAAGTTATTTGCTCTGTTCAATAACGCCGATGAACCGGAATATGAAATACTTTCAGAACAAGACCTTCACCGCAAGTCCTTGGTTCAGAGTGAAATCTCAGAATTATATAGTTCAAGGAGGGACACCTTCGCAAGGGACAAGGAGGGACATTCTCTTTTCCATAAGAAATTAAATGATTGGATTCGTATTGAAAAAGAGCGGGCGGTTCACTGGGAAAAACAAGAGCCGAAATATTTGCACTCTGACAGAGGGGCAACCTTGACCACCATATCTGATTTGTCTGTTCTTGCCTCTGGTAATAAACCAAATAAAGACTTGTATACAATCAGGTTCCTACCAGGAAAAGGTTCGTGGACAGGGCTCAGAATCGAAGTCATGCCCGATAACTCATTACCTTTTGGTGGCCCGGGAAGAGCTCACTTTTTTCAAGACGGGGATTTCTTTCTTTCAGAAGTAGAGCTGTATGACCTCAGTGGTAAAGCTAGAAACTTGGTAAAATTAACGTCGCCGTCTGCGAGTAAAGCCAAAAACGGAAGGCCTATTGAAAATACGCTCGATGAAAAAAGAGACACTGGTTGGCAGATCGGGAATAGAACGGCTGAATACCATCAGGCTGTCTACCATTTCTCGGATATCCTGAATTTGGAAGAAAATGATTTTCTGGAATTAAAACTAAACCAGCATTTTATCCATCAAGTGACACTGGGACGCTTTCGCATCTCATTGACTCAATCCAAAGATACAAAGCCAATTGCTAAAACTATTAATCATGATGCTGAATTAATTCTCTATAAATTAAAGACAGGTGAAAAGATCACCGATGAAGCCTTCGCGATATTGGAAGAGCAATTTCTCGACATATGCTCTGAAGCCAAAAGTGTGAATGACAGAATCAAAAACCTCAAAAAATCTCTACTTCCTAGACTCACTACCCTTGTGATGAAAGAAAGAGATGAAAAAAATAAGCGAAAAACGTT
>CBFHOE010000008.1:86741-97733 GCA_965657355.1 Limisphaerales bacterium
CATTAGGCATAGGGGAGAATTTCTTAGTCCAACGGTCCAATCTCCAGCGGGAATCCCTGAATTTTTAAAACGAAATAATGGAGCCCCGGAACCTCAAAATCGACTGGAATTCGCACGTTGGCTATTTAATCACGATAACCCTCTGACAGCTCGCGTCTTCGTGAATAGAACTTGGGCTCGCTTTTTCGGCAAAGGTATCGTTTCAACGTTGGATGATTTGGGAGCCCAAGGCGCCGCTCCATCACATCCTGAGCTTTTAGATTGGCTTGCTGACGAGTTTAGGCAATCGGGGTGGAACATTAAATATCTGCATCAATTGATAGTTAGTTCAGCTACGTATAGGCAATCTTCTGTCAGGCAACCTGACGCGGATGCCATTGATCCATTTAATAATTACTATCATAGGGGTGATCGGATACGGCTGGATGCTGAGATGATCAGAGATACAGCGCTGCAGGTTTCAGGTCTTTTATCTCTTAAGGTGGGCGGGGCTGGAGTTTTTCCGGTTCAAGATCCCTCGGTAACAAAACTGGCCTATGGAAGCCCTAAATACTCTTCAAGCAGCGGTGAAAATAAATACCGCCGTGGTATCTATACCTTTTGGAAGCGCACCTCTCCTTATGCTTCGTTTATGATGTTCGACTCTCCTTCTTCTGACATGGTTTGTACCAAGCGTGAGAAATCCAATACTCCTCTTCAATCATTAGTCTTATTGAATGACGGCGTCTATGTCGAGGCGGCTCAATCATTGGCCAAATCTATGATTTCAGAATACAAAATGGATTTAGATCAATTTATCACTAAGCTCTATTTTAAAGTTCTATCGAGAAAGCCGACTGCCAATGAAATCCTTGTAATAAAAGATTTTCTAAATGTTATTAAGACATCAGTTAAAGAAAACAAGACTGCAGGTTTAAAAGTGCCTCAGGGTATTTCTCACATGGTTTCAGAGTCGGAATGGACTTCCGTTCTTTCTGCATGCAGAGCGATATTAAATACAGATGAAATGATTACCCGGCCATAACTGACGGGCCCCGAATAATTTAATATTTCGATTTGAAAATGGATTTACTTAAAAGGACATTGATCGAGCAGAGAACTCGGCGACATTTTTTTAAAGATTGTGGTCTTGGGCTCGCCTCCATGGCATTAGCTGGTTATACAAACACTCATGCTAAAGAAAATCGCTCCCGCCAAAAAAGACCCCACTATCCCCCAAAGATCAAGAATGTTATTTACTTGTTCATGGCAGGAGCTCCAAGCCAACTAGATCTTTATGATGAAAAACCCGAGCTCACTAAGCTTGAAGGGAAACCTTTGCCAGCATCAGTGATAGGAGAACAAAGGTTTGCTTTTATTGACCCTGACGCTGGCGTTTTATCTCCGCGTTTCCCCTTTTCAAATCATGGTCAATCTGGTGCTCGAATTTCAAGCGTGCTACCCCATTTGGCGGAGGTCGTCGATGAATTAGCCATACTTAAAGGCGTTCATACTGACCAGTTTAATCATGCCCCCGCTCAAATATTTCTCAATACAGGGAGTGCACAATTGGGGAGGCCCAGTATGGGGTCATGGGCCGTTTATGGACTTGGCAGTGATTCTTCAGATTTACCTGGATTTGTTGTGCTGAATTCCGGTGGTGGACTGAGTGGTGGGGCCGCATGCTGGAGTAGTGGGTTCATGCCATCCATATATTCGGGGGTGCCTTTTCGTTCCGACGGAGACCCCATCTTAAATCTTTCTAATCCAAATGGCATTTCAAGAGATTTGCAGGGGAAAACAATTGACCTAGTCAACACCCTGAACCAGGAAACCTTTAATACTTTTGGCGATCCAGAGACTCTCACCAGAGTGGCCAATTATGAGAAAGCTTTTAGAATGCAGGTTAGTGGGCCAGAACTTATTGATTTTTCAAAAGAGCGGGATGAGACATTGAAAATGTATGGCCTGTCAAAAGAAAGCAATTCGGGATCATTTGCAAGGAATTGCCTTCTTGCCAGGCGTATGGTGGAACGTGGGGTAAGATTTGTTCAGTGTTATCATACCGGGTGGGATCATCACTCCAATGTCGAAGGGGGATTGAAAAATCAATGCAAGCAAACCGATCGGGCTGCTTCAGCACTCATTAAAGATTTGAAGCTGAGAGGTCTTTTGGATGAAACATTGGTCGTCTGGGGTGGAGAGTTCGGGAGAACTGCAATGGTTGAATCCAGCGCAGCTTTAGGGCGATCAGCAGGAAGAGACCACCACTCGCATGCATTCACAATGTGGATGGCTGGTGGTGGCATCAAGAAAGGTATCACCTTGGGAAAAACAGACGAGCTTGGTTATTATGTCGTTGAGGACCCTGTTCATATTCATGATTTACAAGCGACTCTTCTTCATCTTCTAGGGTTAGATCACGAGAGATTGACATATAGATTTAAAGGGCGAGATTTTCGCCTCACAGATATTCATGGAAAAGTCGTCGACAAAATTCTGGCTTAAATCCAGATCGAAAGTATGACAGATATTCCTGAAATTTCATTAAAACTAGCCATGTCCCTGGATGGCAAAATTGCGACTAAAACCGGGGATTCCAAATGGATTACTGGTCCACTATCAAGAGCGAGAGTTATGAGTATTCGCGCTCAACAAGATGCCATCTTGACCGGTGTCAATACCGTGATTGCAGATGATCCCACATTTACTGTGAGGAATAATGAGGATGTCATCGACCGATCTTCGAATCATAAAAGAATCGTTTTGGATACCCATGGAAGGAGCCCTTCCAGTGCCAGGATTTTTCAAGATTGTGATCAAAACCCAACACTCATAATAGGTGGCCCCAGATACAATGATAAATTGAAGAATAGATTTGAGCTAATGGGTGTTGAGTTCATTACAGCACCATTAGACATCAATCGGATCGATATTCACTTTGTTTTGAAGCTGATTTACCAGACTGGGGTTAGGAAATTGTTGGTAGAGTCCGGTGGTGAAGTTGCCGCTTCTTTTCTTAAAACTGGTTTCGTATCCAAGGTATATTTTTTCTATGGGCCTGTGATATTGGGCGGTCAGGATGCCATTCCTGCGATCGCAGGGGATGGGGCGGAAGGTCTGGAAGAAATTCATAAGTTGTTGCATTGGAAGATCGAACATTTGGGAAAAGATCTCCTGTTAACCGGCTCTCTCGATTCGCAGCATTGAAACGAAGCCTATTCCCCAAAAAATGGGATTTATGACGGCACGATCAAGCGGATTCTCATAGGAATAACCTTGATCAAACAAATGGTGTGTCCTATATTTTTACTAGAGATCTATGAATACAACACAGAAAAAGGGTGGTTTTACCCTCATTGAGTTGTTGGTCGTTATAGCTATTATTGCGATTCTCGCCAGCATGTTACTTCCTGCTTTGGGCAAAGCTAAATTGAAAGCTATTTCTGCTAATTGCGTCGGTAATCAAAGGCAGCTTGCACTTGGATTTACCATGTATGCTAATGATAACAATGATTCCATGATTCCTACTGCAGGTAATCCCGCTGGTGGATTTTGGCCAGGTTGGAGAAGGCCTAATGGAGCACCTGCAAATGTGACAACAGGCACAACTAGGCAACAAGCTGAACAATTCGTCAAAAACGGTGTCAGGTTTGGCCCTTTGTTTAACTACGTTCCCAATGCAGGTTCTTATCATTGCCCAGGTGATTTACGCTACAAAAGATTGCGTCCGGGTGCGGGTTGGGCGTATGTAAGTTACTCTAAAGCCAACGGAATGAATGGTGGTGGATGGCAAGGAGGAGCTCAGCCCCCATATCAAAGATTATGCGATGTCTTTCAACCTTCTGCGGCTATGGTTTTCGTCGAAGAGGCTGACCCAAGGCAATTCAACAGAGGAACCTGGGTTATTAATACACAGCCTAACGCGGGCTGGGTTGATCCTTTTGCTGTCTTTCATGGTATTAGTAGTTCATTCGGTTTTGCAGATGGACATGCAGAAAATCATAAGTGGCTTGAATCAACGACAATCAAAGCCGCTCAAAGCTCAAGCGAAGGTCGAAATTCCTTCTTTTGGAACGGTGGCATGGCAAGACTCAATAGAGATTTCCAGTGGGTCCACAGAAATTACAAACACAAAAATTTCAGACCGCTATAAGGTATTCCATTATTTTTTATCAGACCTGATGAACCCATTTTATATGGGTTCTTTTTTTTTTACGAATAGGCATTTGAAATTTTTCATATTTACGACTTGATTTCGGTTTCAGATTTGGTAGAAATTTCGGTCCTTGGCAGTCCGGTGGTGTAATGGTAGCACACGAGGTTTTGGTCCTCTTTGTCAGGGTTCGAATCCTTGCCGGACTACCATTTTATTCTGCTTCTTCCTTCACCTCAGTGAAAACTTTCCACGCTCGAAAAGATTTGGAATGAGCTCACTACTGATATTAGGATTTAATAACCGATCAGTATAATTACTAAATTATTTATGGGTATTGAAATCGAGTCAGCCAGATTTTTACTTGGAGCCAAAGAAAGCGGAGTGTGCTTTGACCATACTCTCACACTTGGTCGGCAGCATTATTTTGCCTCTCGCTCTGAGACAAAATTACTTCTCTCCGAAATTGGTAAAGAGAGTGAGTTCGATAGAGCCGGTTTTCCCAATGAGTATCCCCACTATGCCGAACCCTTCTGGAGACTTCTAGGAGGAAATACAATTGATTCAATGGACGCGAGTAGCTTCGAAGACGCTAACATCGTTCATGATTTAAACTCGCCTGTGCCAGAAAGCCTGAAGTTAAAATACGATGCTTTGTGCGATGTTGGCACTTTGGAGCATGTTTTTAATTTCCCTATGGCAATAAAAAACTGTATGGAGATGCTAAAAGTCGGTGGACGGTTTTTTACTTTCACCCCATCAAACAATTATTGTGGTCACGGGTTTTATCAGTTTAGCCCAGAACTATTTTACCAAATTTTCAATGATGATAATGGTTTTGAAGTTGAGAGGATCGTTGCTGTCGAATACGGCCCGGGTCGACGTTGGAATGATGTCAATAAACCTTCAGAGATAAAATCTAGGGTCAATGTGATTAACAGCTACCCAGTTTTACTTTTTGTTCAAGCCCGGAAAACTGAGGATAGACAATACGATAAACTCTGCCCGCAACAAAGTGATTATCAATCTCTTTGGAATGAATCAAGCGAGGTGGAAAATAAAGAGGCGAAAACTAAAGTTAATGCTGACAGTCAGCAACCGTCGGCGCTGGT
This sequence comes from Limisphaerales bacterium, assembly GCA_965657355.1. Lineage (GTDB taxonomy): Bacteria > Verrucomicrobiota > Verrucomicrobiia > Limisphaerales > JAJOIW01 > JAJOIW01. Next base: position 91,989 of record CBFHOE010000008.1, read on the forward strand.
GCCATCTGCAAAAGGAAAATTAAAGACCTTCTTGCTGAATTATTTTCCAAAACTTTCCAGGTCACTGGAGTCAATTTATACTGCTCGGTTTGACAAGAATTTTTCTTTTAAAAATAAAGTGATGTATAAAAGAAATTCAAAAAAACTAAATCAGTGAGGTTAGAGGCATTGTGAAGCAAGGCGTTGTAACAGTTGTTTTCGGAAATCATGCAGAGGAGTTAGATGTAACTTTCACTAGCTTTAGAAAAAATCCCGAGTATGAGCTTCATGCTTTTATCATCGGCGAAAGCTTGCCTAACCACAAGATCGATGGGATTCAGTATCACCTAAGAGAACCTGACCCAAAATTTTCTACAAGGATCAGGGATGCGGATTTCCGTAGATGGCAATTTATTGATGAATTGGATTTAGACTATGCCTTGGTTGTTGATGGGCGAGATGTCTTGTGTTTGCAACCTATTCCAAATATTCCTGATCTGCTTCGGGGAAGCTCTGTTGGTGCCGTTAATGAGCATCCCGGCGGGCGTTATGTTATTGATGAAATTTATTGTGGTAATTTTGTCAATGCTGGTGTCACCTTTTGGGATATTAAGGCCTCAAAAGATATTAGGGATCACATTTTGGATCATGGCTCTCATTATTACCGAAACGATGTTGATGATCAGCTATCTTTGAATGAGGTTATTTATACTCAATATTTAGATAGACTTATGTTGTTGCCTTGCACATATAATTACAGGGCATACCTAAATAAAAAAGTGCACGGATGGCCAACTACAAAATCATTTAATGGGGTTAAAATTTATCATCATGACGAATGCCTCAAAGCACTTGATCAAGATGAGATCAAGTCCACGATAAGCCTTCCAAAATTACCTGTCGATTCTGGTCCCCTTAACAAAAGAAAGCAATTTCTACGGAAAGTTCGACAAAGGCTCAAACCTCATTTAATTCGATAGTTAGATTCAAAAAGGAAGTTGAAAGTCGGTCCAACTATGAAAATAAAGGTTCAATAAGTTGGCCTCCAAACTGGGAAAGCTGCTTGAACCTGCCTGCATGAAAATAAGTCAACGCATTATCATCAAGGCCTAGCAGATGTAAAAGGGACACATGGAGATCCCTAATATGGTGTATTTCTTCGACAGCATTGGCGCCAATATCGTCGGTAGCACCAACGATATGGCCGGCCTTTACGCCTCCTCCTGCAAGCCAAACGGTCATTGCCTTTGGGTTGTGGTCCCTTCCGTATGCTGTGCCTCCTCGAATACCATTATCTGGTGTTCTACCAAATTCTCCGGCCCATACGATGAGGGTTTCATCTAACAAACCTCTTCTCTTGAGATCCTTTATGAGTGCCGCAATAGGTTGGTCAACAGATTGAACTAAAGCCCCATGTGCCTTTTTTATGTAATCATGAGAATCCCAAGTACCGGCATATAATTGAACAAACCGAACACCACTCTCCACGAGCTTTCTTGCAAGTAGGCACTTCCTTGCCATTTTGTGAGTCATGGGTTGGTTGTATCCATATTCGGATAGAGTGGCTTGATTTTCGGCTGATAAGTCGAGTATTTCGGGTATCTCCATTTGCATCTGGAAAGCCTGCTCAAATTGTGCGATTCGAGCCGCCAAGTCAGGATGTTGTGAAAATTTCTTTTCATGAATAGTGTTGAGCTGGTTCATGAATCCAAATTGCTTGGCCCTGTAGTCTTGTGTCGCTCCCTCCCTTGGAGATAGGTAAGCGATAGGTGAGCCTTGAGGTCTCATTGGAGTACCTTGATAATTTGGTGGCAGAAAACCATTATTCCAATTTCCGCTTCCACCTTGTGGATGAGATGATTCGGGAAGAACAACAAATGAAGGTAAGTTTTCATTAATGGATCCAAGACCATAGGTGGCCCATGATCCAAGGCTGGGATCTCCAGGAAATCGATTTCCAGTATTCAGTTGATATAAAGCTGACGGGTGATTTACTGAATCAACCTGACAACCTCTATAAAAACAAAGGTCATCAGCCACGGTGGCTAAGTGTTTCCAGTTAGTAGCCATATCAACCCCAGATTGACCAACTTTTGAAAATTCAAATGGGCTTCTAACATAATACCTAGTCCCACTCTCCATTGCTGATTTATCCAATCCTTTTCGAACAAATTTTTGGAGATGAATCCTATTGAGCTCTGGCTTCGGATCAAATGTATCGATGTGGCTTGGGCCTCCTTCCATGGTTAGAAAAATACACCTTTTAGCTTTAGAGATGTGATGAGCTATTGGTCGGTTGCCTTTCAATGGCGACGAAACGGCCTGTAGTGTCTGGTTTAAAGCAATCGCTCCGATGCTTGCCCCGAGGCTGTAGAGAAAATCACGTCTCGCATGTATGGAGTTTGAATGCATCATGTTGGCAGATCTTGGAACCGTTTGTTTGTTAGAAGACATACATAAATTCATTTGAATTCATAAGGACGAAAGCGACTTCAGCAAGAGCTCTTTGATGTATTGGGAGATCCGATAGATGAATATCTTTTTCCATTTCGTCGTAACCAAATAATTTCTCTTCAAATGAAAAGGGCTGTCCGGTGTTCTCCTCAACTGCATTTCTGGTGACGACATTTGGATAAATTGGTTTCGAGATGGATTTTTTGGAATGGTAACGAACCATGGATAAAAAATACTCTAATGAACTTTTTTTCTCTTCATTTGAGACTCCCCTCCCTAAGCATTGTAAATATAGTTTATTTATAACTTTTTCAATTTCTCTAAGGTCTTTATTTGATAGATTCTTGAGTTTCGATTCATTGAAAATCTTTTTTGCCAGGTAGGATGACTGTGTCATGATGACTTCGTTATTCATTAATGAAAAGACTTGGTTGGGTGTAACTGATTCTTCACGCATCGCACAAGATAGGTCCGGATTAGGTGTGTCGAAAGTTTCCCTAAATGGATCTCTTAAACCACGCAGCTTGAGTGTATAGATAGACCTTTTATTTCTATCTTTTTTATTTAGCGATGGTTGCCATGCTTCGGCGAAAGTTCCCATAACCATTCGCGGTTGGAGGGCTGTTTCTAAATCAATGATTGGTCGAGTTGGGGGCCCTCCAGACTCTAAGTTTATTTGCCCTGAAACAAAAAGGTGACTGTCTCTTATTTCTTCGGCAGTTAGCCTACGAGGGGAGAATGACGAAAAATATTCTCTAGATTTTTGATGAGCATCTTTATCTTTTGTATGAGATAAGAAAGAGGATCTTTGCCAGGCTTGTGACGTTAAGATGAGCCGGTTAAGTGACTTTATTGAACCACTATTTTCAATAAAGTGATGGCAGAGAAAATCAAGCAGTCCCGGTATTTTGGAAGGAGCTGTCGTTGTTCCAAAATGATTGGGTGTCTCAATGAGTCCATTTCCAAAATTCCATGTCCATACCCTATTAATAATTGACCTGAGTGCTAGTGCGTTTTTCTCGGATGTTAACCATTTGGCAAAATTTAATCTCTTTCCAAATCGAGACTGAGAAGGCACTTCTGCGCAATCAATGAAATCCAATACTGATAACCTTCCGGGGTCCACTGAGGTGGTGGGTGAGAAAGGGTCCCCTCCGTCTAGAATAAAAGATTTCTCAAATTCTCCTTCCCATCGGTTCTTTGGAATTTCCTTCGGTGCTTGGTAGTTTTTCGCATTTTGCCAGGCTCCTGAGTAAACAACGTGCGCAATGGGTTGAAACATATCATCTTCCCACTGGAGTCTTTGTATTGCCTTTCGGCTAATTCTTTCCATTCCAAAGTCTTTAACTGTAAAACCCGCATGTCTTGGAGGGATTTGGTTTTCCGGCAAGCCCTTCTTCATGGCTGCGGATCTCGTCATTGGTGGCAGGCCCCTTTCTTTGCACCATTGGAATTGGGACTCTCTTATTAATTTGTTGAGCCTGTTTAATTCCGACGTCATTAAATTTTTCCGTCTTTGAATCGAGCCTACATCCCCGTTCGACGTAATGACCTCATCTGGGGAATAACTAAGTTTTGTTTCTGCTAATTGGGTGTTTATAAAGACCGCTTGTATGGCGTAATAATCTCGAGTTGGAATTGGATCAAATTTGTGGTCATGGCATTTTGCGCACTGTAATGGTTGGCTCAAAAATGCCTGGCCAACAAGGTCAGTCACATCATCCAGAAATTTTTGACGCGCAATTTTAGCCACTTCCATTCCAGTCAACTCCCACGGCCCCATTCTTAGAAAACCCAATCCTAAAAGGTTTTCCGGATCATCTGAATCCATCTCGTCACCCGCAATTTGTTGTGTAACAAATTGATCCCATGGTTTGTCTTTATTGAATGACCTGATAACAAAGTCTCTGTATCGCCAAGCACTCCCCCTAAAGAAATCATTTGCCATACCTGCAGAATCAGCATATTTGACAACATCTAACCAATGATTAGCAAATTTCTCGCCATAATGAGGAGAATTGAGTAGCTCATTAACAACCTCATCCCAATCGTTTTTCTCGATAACTTTTCTGTCGCTATATTTTGAAAGTAAGTGTTTTTGAGGTGGAAGCCCATGGAGATTGTAAGATATCCTGCGAATTAATTCAGATGGCTCTGCGATCGCTGCCACCTCTACACCGGCTTGCTTCGCCGCCTTTTCGATAAAGTAGTCAATAGGATTCCCTATAAAATCAGCTGGGATGCCTGGTTTTTGTAGGGGTCTGTATGGCCAAAGTTTTTCCTCTTCATACCGCCGGTTATCCCATTCTTTACTCAAGCCTCCACTGGTCCTTATGGCGACCCCCTTGGAGTATGAATTTTGAATCTTTAGGATCTCGGATGAATCGGGCCACGGAGTATTATTTTCTATCCATTTTCGAAAATGTCCTATTTCCTCCCGTGACAATTTGTCAGACTCTTTCGGGGGCATCTCCAAATCTTCAACCTCTCTTGAGATAATTTTTATAAAAATGGGAATATTATCTTTTCCTGTTTTCAATAAGTCGGTAATTGAGTCCCCGCCTTTGGCAAAATTGGCAAAATTATCAAGAAGTAATCCTCCTTTTATTTTCTCGGGATTATCCCCATGACATGGCATACATCGGGACTTCAGAACTGGAAATACTTCGGTAGCAAAATGTATGTTCTCTTCAGTCCAGGATGGTTGAGATTGCCCGTCAGAGTCGATCGATTGAAGGACTAATCCTGCAATAAAAAGAATGCATACTCGAATCTTTGATGTCGACATGTGCTTAAGGTGAATCTCATAAAATAATATCAGAATTTTTCAAATGTGAAAATTAATTTGAAATGGATCGGTATAAGAAATCAGATGTAATTGAGAGCAAAGTTGACTTATTTCAGAATCTCCGTGCTAATAGCAGAATACAGACTCACCTGATATGAAAATAAGGGCTCTTTATACCGCTTACATGATGGTTTTGATTCCGTTTGGAGGGATGCATTTACAGTCTTCCGATCTTTCTGACTCTATTTTGAAAATAAAACAAGTCGGTCAAGAGGGGCAGGGCAACGAATCAGCAATGGAAGCATGGAGGGATCTTTCAAATTCTAAAATTACAGACCTGCCTGAAATTATAAAGGGTCTAAATAATGCCTCACCTCTGGCTGGAAATTGGATACGCCTTGCATCTGATGTCATAGTTTCCCGCGCCCAGGATTCCGGTAATAGTGAAGGCTTCCCATCCGATTCTTTAACGCTTCTAGTAATGGACAAAGCTAATAGCCCTGAAGCCCGAGAATTAGCCTATC
>CBFHOE010000008.1:97831-99783 GCA_965657355.1 Limisphaerales bacterium
CAGGTGCTGAGTGAAATAGATTCCGATTATGCGAATAAGATGGTCGGTTTATTTCTAGATGATCCCTCCCTTCCATTGCGACGCTTGGCTATTGGACAGGAAATCGATAAAGCCCAAATTCTAAAAACTGCTCAACAAATCGACAGTGCGAAGACCCTTTTTTCGTCCACTCTTTCCAAAGCACGCGACATCGACCAAATAGAATCAATAATTACTGAGCTAAATGGATTAGGGGAAAATGTGACTGTTGCCGAAACTTTTGGCTTTCTGAATGATTGGCATGTCATAGGTCCATTTCACAATGATGGGAGAATGGGGTTTATGGAGGAGTTTGCCCCTGAAGTAGATCCTGATCTCAAAAAAACTCACACTGGAAAAAATGGAAAAGTAAAATGGAAAAAATTTACATCTAAAAATCCATACGGAAAATTTGATTTTAACGAGGCCATTGGACCGGTTAAAAAGGTCACGGCATATGCATCGCGACAATTCATAGTTGATTCAGATTTGGATGTTCAGTTAAGACTTGGCTGCAAAAATGCATGGAAAATCTGGCTGAATGGAAAATATATTTTTGGCCGAGATGAATACCACAGAGGCTCCAGAATTGATCAGTATTCATTCCCCGTAAAACTAAAAAAAGGAGCTAACCACATTCTTCTTAAGATTTGCCAAAATGAACAAATGGAGACCTGGACAAGAGAATGGGAATTCCAATTTCGTATCACAGATTCATTGGGAAAACCAATAAGTGAATCGAAGAATTAAGAGCTATCCCTCACCTTCATACTTTTATCCTATGCATGCATTATTAACTTCGCTCAAACTCATTAAATACTCATTGTTTTTTTGCTTGTTTAGCCTCAGTGGAATGGCCGAGGTGCATCAATTCAGAGGTCCAGGTGGAGATACCTCTGGACAATTTCCGTTGGACCTTTCGCGTTCTGGAATTATCCAATGGTCAATCGATCTACCAGGCCAAGGATTGAGCAGTCCAGTTATTGCGGGAAACAATATTATTCTAACTGCGTCCAGTGGCCCAGAGGAAAAGAGACTCCATATTCTTTGTTTTGACCAGTCCAACGGGGACCTGAAATGGCAGAGACGTCTTATGGCGACTGGCAGAACTATGTGCCATGAGAAAACAGCGGTAGCCGCGCCAACTCCTGTCGTAGCCGATCAGCACATATTTGCTTTGTTTTCTTCTAACGATTTAGTCTGTTTGGATTTCAACGGCAACTTAAAATGGCTAAGAGGCTTAACGGTCGATTACCCAAATGCAAGCAATAGTTTAGGGTTGGCGTCATCTCCCATTTTTGTAAACGGTGTCCTGGTAGTTCAAATAGAGAACGACAGTGAGTCATTTGCAGCTGGCATAGATCCATTAAATGGAAAAAATATTTGGAAAATCAACCGGCCCAAGGCTGCGAATTGGACTTCTCCAATAGCGATTCCATATCAAAATTCAAAGGTCGTTGGTCTCCAGTCGTCCAAGGGCATGACTGTGGTTAATCCACTTAATGGGCAAACGCTTTGGTCGTTTGGTAAAGGGGCGAGCACGATTCCCTCCAGTACTGTCTACAAAAACGTTTTATATGTTCCATCAAATGGCATTACAGCGCTCAATTTGGATAGTGCCGACCAATCAGTGGGAGATGTCCTTTGGAATTCCCGCAGATTAAGGCCATCAACTCCGAGTCCAATCGTTACACCTGTCGGGGTATTTACTGTTAATAACGCTGGAGTTTTAACCTGCGGTAGCCTGGTGAATGGGGACAAAATATGGGATCTAAGACTAAAAGGCCCATTCAGCGCGACGCCCCTGATTTTTGAAAACTATCTTCTTTTTGTCAGTGAGAAAGGGCTCGTTCAGACCGTAAAGACATTTCCAAATGAAGGAATCATTACAAGTTCGTTAAACTTGCAAGAAATGATATTATGCACACCAGTGG
>CBFHOE010000008.1:99883-111583 GCA_965657355.1 Limisphaerales bacterium
CGTAAAGACATTTCCAAATGAAGGAATCATTACAAGTTCGTTAAACTTGCAAGAAATGATATTATGCACACCAGTGGCCAATAAAGGACAGGTGTTCTTGAGAAGTGACAGCAAGCTTTGGAAGCTATCTGCTCCTCTGGTCCTTTAGGTGGCCTCCGAAATTCGAATGAGATTTTACACTTTGTCTCTTAATGGCAATGGGATTACACCCTGTGGTGGGCTTGAGTTTTATTAAGAGTAGAGAAAAAGTAATGTCCCAACCAAGTCCGACTCTTGGTTTACTCCATATTTTGTATTCTATCATTTAAAATCATGAATCAACCGGTCATCATTTGATTTTAAGCAATAATTATTTTGCAAAACTGAAAATAAACTGCTTAATGATTTAAAAAATGAACAAGATCTCAATCTTCATCTATCTGGCACTGGCTCCGATTCTTTTGGCTGATCAACTTTTGGGCGCGGAACAAATTATTCAAAAAGTAAGATTTGTATCCTCGGATTCCAAGACCAAAAAGCTACTCCCCAAAACAGTCATCACTGAGATTCTTGGTAGGGGGTTCGGTGTCGCAGAAGGACCTGTTTGGGATGCAAAAAATAATCAGCTGCTTTTTTCGGATATTCAGGCTAACTCAGTTTACTCCTGGTCTGAAGAGGCTGGTCTTACCTTTTTCTTGGCAAGAAGCGGTTACACTGGATTTGCTCCAATTTACCCGGATTCCTTGCTATTAGGCTCAAATGGCCTTGCTGTGCATGACGGTCATCTTTTGTTGTGTCAGCACGGCGACAGAAGATTAGTTTCCATGCCAGTCAGTGCCCCTCTACCAAAAAACTACAAGACACTCGTAGCCCGTTTCAAAGGGAAACGTTTGAACAGTCCAAATGACATTGTTGTTTCCAAAAATGGTCAAGTTTACTTCACCGATCCGCCCTATGGCTTCGCTGATTTGCCGAATAGTGATCCAGTAGCAAAAAAAATGGTATTTGATCGTTCTGCTCAGGAGCTTTCATTTTGCGGCATATACAAATACGATTTGAAATCAAGCAAGCTTGAACTGATTTCCGATTCTATGGAATTTCCGAACGGTGTTGGATTATCGCTTGATGAAAAATACCTCTATGTCAATAGCTCCAATATGTCGAAGCCAGAGATGATGCGTTTTGATCTCACCAATGGAAAAGGAGAATTGTTTTTCAATGGTCCGTTCGCCCCAGATGAAACTGGTTGGTTTGACGGAATGGACGTCCACCCATCAGGAGCAATCTTTACCGCGGGGCCAGGGGGAATCGTTATTGTTTCTGAGGATGGTGAGCACTTAGCAACCATACCGCTTGACGCGCCAGCGACTAATGTTTGTTTCGATGAATCTAAAAAAACTTTATATTACACCGGTTTCGGCTTTATGGGCAGAATCCTGTTTTAGTGGCTATTGCTTATTTTCCTTAATCAATTAACCCTTTCAATATAATGAGAGGGAGTTTTGATAATGTGTGAAACCCCATGTGATGATTTTTTTATGGTTAGGAACCACATCAGATAAATCGCAGGCTATATAAAACAATCGAAAAATTTGATAACCTTTCGGCAAACGCCATAGAAAGTTTTTTTAAGGTTCTTTGTCTCAACCAGCATGAAAAACCAGTTTGCTGAATGCATTTCTGAGCCTGGCCATGGAAACTTTTTATCCAGGTTGTGATGACAATCAAAAGGGTGGAAAAAATAATTACCATCGATTTGCCCAAAAAAACTTTATTATTTAACTTTTGAGTAAACAGAATGTTCTTTTGGGTAAAATTTCTCATGAAGCCGGAGCAATCTTTCTAATTCAACAATGGGGGTTTCATGATCATCAACTCTGATATCAATAAATCTGTCATTGAGGCCTGCGTATCCCCCATTTTTTCTCACAATAAGAAGAGCAGCAGATTGCCTGCCTCTCCTGTCCCCCCCTTGAGATTGGGCCCCCTTCAACGCATTGATTAGTCTTTGAGGGAATGGATATCTCTGGTCATTTTGGTCTTTTGTTTTTAAATAGCCAATCTCCATATGCTCTATGACTTTTTTTGAGGCCAAAAGATTACCCTGAATGGCAAAATTTTTACCAGTGGAATGACCCGCATAGCCATGACACTTTTTCCCCGTGTGTGAGGCAGACATACCTAAACTATTTACAATGCCAATTTGCCTATTCTCCTTGTTTTTATCACCATCAGTAAGCAGCTTGATCACTTCTGTCGGTGTTTTTTTCCACTTTAGCAAATCCAAACCATCTGGCCCGTATTTTGTATTGGCATAAGATTGCGTTGCAATAGCTCCAATCCCAGCTTTTGCCCAGGGTACGACGGAACCTACTGCCAGGAATTTGCTTTGCACCGCAACCCCTAGGTCCCCAGTCTCGGGATCGTATGCGACTATGGAGAACGTGTTGACATCTGGTATATCAGCGTCACCATAATCTCCCGAGGTCAAATCTAGCGTTAAATTAGCGATAAAAACGGGAATCAGGATTAATGCATAAACATTGTTTATTCTTAAAAACTTCATATATATCTAAATTAAGTCAGAAATCGTCTGGAGACTACCTCGGGCGTTGAAGGTTGATATTCATATTCCAGTTTGATCATAATCGGATTTCGAAAATTCTGAATTTTTTATCTAAAAAATCAATTAATCTCACCAAATGCAATGGTAGCTGAGGATAGAAATATATACAAAGAGCTGTACTCTGTAAGTAAGGATATCGTATCTAACCTTGAGCCCGACAAGGCTTTGCAGAAGATCATCGACTCGGCTGTTTGCTTGACTTCGGCTGTTTCTGGATCGGTGGCGTTGCTCAATCCCAACATGGGGCAACTGGAAATACTTGCAAGCCGAGGTCTGGACAATGATGCAAAAAACATTCGTCTCGAGGTTGGTCGGGGTATTACTGGGCATGTAGCTGCTACTGGGGAGACGATTATGATAAATGATGTCTCCGAGGATAACCGGTATGTGTCTATTCGTGAGAACGTCCAATCTGAGCTTGCTTGTCCCCTCGAGATTGACGGCCACGCCATAGGTGTAATTAACGTTGATTCAGAAAAAAAGCAGGCATTCTCAGATAATGACATTACCATTCTGCTTGAGCTGTCCTCCTTGGCAGCAAAGGTTATCAATAATGCTTGGAGACACGAGCAGGTTCTCCATCGTGTCTCTCTCTTTTCTGCCCTGACAAGAATTGGCCAGACAATTAATTCTTCTCTTACCTTGGAGGAAACCTTAAATGTCGTCGTTCTTGAAGCATGCAGTCTGATAGATGGGAAATTATCCTCTATCATGCTTATCAATCAATCAGACCCAGGTTTGCTGGAAATCAAAGCCACACACGGGGCAGGGAAGTCATATACTGATTCCCGCCGAACAATCAATATTGAGGAAAGTTTGATGGGGATTGTCATCCGTCGACGAAAGCCAATACAGATCTCAGATGTCTTTGAAAGTAATAGATTTCAAAATCAAGATATGGCGAGAGAAGAGGGCTTAGTCGCCGTTTTGAGCGTCCCACTAAAAACTCAGGACGCAATTATGGGTACACTGAACATCTATAAAGGAAAATCGCATAGATTTTCAAATGAAGAAGTCGAGTGTGTATCTGTTCTGGCTGAACTCGCAGCCATTGCTATCCATAGAGCTACTCTGTATGGAGACATTGCTGCAAAAGAGAGGCAAATCAATCAAAATGAAAAATTATCCGCTCTGGGCTTATTGGCAGCCGAAGTTGCTCATGAAATTCGGAACCCTTTAACTGTAATTAAGATGCTTTTTCATTCAATGGAACTCGATTTTGGTGAACAGGACCCCAGAACAGAGGATACCAGAATCATAAGCGAGAAAATGAATCAATTAAATGAGATCGTCGAACGAGTTTTAAGATTTGCTCGGAATTCGGAACCGGTGATTTCAGATGTGAACTTAAATAAGGAACTGGAGGATTTAGTTTCTTTGATAAGAGTAAAGTTGGATAAAGGAAATATCACCCTGGTGAAAGAATTTTCATCTGTAATTCCTAATATTAATGGTGACTCGCTTCAAATTAATCAGGCAATCTTAAATATTGTGATTAATGCTTTAGAAGCAATGGATGAGGGTGGGAAGTTGATCCTGAGGACCCAGCGGATCTCCTCGGACACTTCTTCAGACCGCATCGAAAGTGAGGACAGAGTTCTTGTTGAGATCGCTGATACTGGAAAGGGAATTCCGCAAGGTATTCAGCAGAAATTACTCTCACCCATCCTTCACTCTACAAAGTCATCCGGTACGGGTATAGGTTTGGCTTTGGTGAAAAAAATAATGGATACACACAAGGCAGAGCTTATTGTCGATTCTGATTCGGGAAAAGGCGCTTCTGTTAAAATTATTTTTCAGCAAAAACCTCAGTTTGACTGAAATACCTTCGAATGAACTAACCCACTAAAGGTTTGGGTGGCTAATTTTTCCGCCGTAAAACGCTGCTGCCGTGAGAAGCAGCATTGTGATAATCCCAAAAACACTCACTAAAACTTTGGTATAATTTTTCAGTGGTTTCGATTTGCGAGATTGAAAAAGTGCCCAACCGGAAACAAGGAACCAGAAAAATATTCCTGTTGTAGCGCGATCTGCCCAATCTTCGTGCATCTTGATTACCTCTTCTTTTGCATTGATTTTTTCAACTGCCGGGTCTCCAGTAAATTTAACTCCTACTCCTGCTATCGTCGTAAATATAATAACCCATAATACCATTCTTAAGCTGGCTATGTCTTTTCTTATCAATGAATAAAACCAAAAGATCATGCAAAACAAAGATCCGATTATGGGTATATGATTTGTTGCTAGGTGAATATGATTCCAATCCATACGCTATAATAATAAACTAAAAAAGTTCTTTATATTTTTAAAGATCTTTATTTTGATCCTATAAGGTATATTATTAAATAAAATATGGACTTAACTAGTATTACAGCAGCTGACCTTAAAAAGATAACTTCACTTATAGAAAAGAAAGCAAAACTAACGGATCAAATTGACGCCATCGATAAAGAGTTAGCCTCTTTCGGCGGAGGAGCTTCCACAACCAAAACTTCACGTCGAGGACGTCGGCCTGGTAGCGCTTCCCAAAAAGTTGCCGGAGCAAAGAGAGGCCCTAAAAAGGGATCAAATCGTGGTAGACGAGGTGGTAGAAAAGACGCCATCATCGCGATCCTTCAAGAAGCAGGTTCTCAGGGAGCAGCCGTGAAAGATATCGCCAAGCAACTAAAAGTTAAGCCACAAAACATTCATTCATGGTTTCAAATCACTGGTAAAAAAACCCCTGAAATTAAAAAGGTTGGAACAGGTAAGTGGGCCTGGACGAGCTAAATCAGTCATAGAAGCTTTATATTTCATCCACGCGGCTGCCATCTACAAAATGTGGTAGCCTTTTTTTGTATATTCTGACTTTAAATTTACTAGTGGCCTGATTCACAAAGGTTGTCATCACGGATGAATCATATTTCATTATATTGACTTGAAATATTTAGTCGGATACCACATGTTTCCCACATTCTTGCGAATGATAAAGAATTGAAGAACAACTCTACTTATGCCTACAGGAAATGATTTAAGAAAAGGGATGGCCATAAAGTACAACAATGAAGTTTGCGTAGTACTTGACATGCAACACCGCACACCTGGTAATTTGCGAGCCTTTGTCCAAGCATCTTTGAGAAACTTAAGAACTGGAAAATCCATGGACGTGAGGTTTAGTTCTACTGAAAAAGTAGAAGTCATTCCTATGGAGGATAAAAAAATGGAGTTCAGTTACAAGGACGGGGAGGACTTCGTTTTCTCTGACGTGGATACATACGAGACTATCAGCTTAACTCCAGAGATAGTTGGAGAAGCCCCGAAATATATGACTGAAAATGCTCCTGTGACGATTATTTTCGTCGGAGGTAACCCGGTGTCCGTGGAATTGCCATCAAGTGTGGTTCTTACTGTTGCTGAGGCCCCAGAAGGAATCAAAGGCGACTCAGCAAATAATGTTCAGAAAACAATTACCCTCGAGACTGGAATAAATATTCAAGCTCCTCTCTTCATCAAGACTGGAGAAAAAATAAAAGTTGATACACGTAATGGTAAATATATGGAGCGTGCCAATTAATTTTTCTGACAACCATCAAGATTCAATTACATGATAAAGCCCCCAATTATCTCTGGGGGTTTTTTTAGTTCATCTTTATCTAAATCCATACTTGGAGATAAGAGACTCTATTTCTTCCTGAGAGCCGACTCCTTCCGTACAAGTTGGGTGGGATAAACAAGTAGCTGCTGCGCCAACGCCGATTTGCAGGCTTCTTTCGAGAGGCAGATTATCATGGATACCAAGCAGGGTTCCGGCGCAGAAAGCATCCCCAGCTCCTGCTCCTCCTTTTATAAAGCTATCTGGAATATTTAGTGAGGGTTGAAAAATTTCTTCTCCATTAGCAGACTTTGCATAGGCTCCTTCAGGAAAATGGACGACAACTAGTTCTTTAACTCCTGATTCAAACATGGCGTCAACGGCTTTTTTGAGATCCGATTTGTTTAATGCATTGTTATTATCTCTTATTTTAAAGCCTGTCGTTTTACCTGCTTCAATCTCATTTAATATGGCGTAGTCTGTAAATTTTAGCGCTGGATTAACTATGGAAGCAAATCTATCACTGTCTTCACTAACAACATCTATACTTGTTTTAAGACCTGCATCTTGAGCTCTTTTTAATAACCTAGCTGCCTTTGTGCCGAATTCATCATCCGCTGCGTCCAATGCATCGAGCAATAATAAGTATCCAATGTGAAATATTTTTGCTTGGGTTTTTTTGAAATCAAGTTCTCTTCCATCCCACTTTGCGTTGGCCCCTCTCTGATGAAAAAATGTTCGTCGACCAGTTGATCGAACCGTAAAAACATCTGTATATGAAGTGGATAGATCGGCATCTCTATCAAGCAGGTCAGTATTTATTTTACTTTTACCGCATAAATCTAAAATCCAATCACCTTGCGAATCCATTCCGATTTTTCCACACCCTTGAAGAGGGAAGGATGCATTTAAGCGAGATAGGTCGATTAATATGTTGAATGGAGAGCCACCTGTACCTTGTGCTTCACTAAAGATGTTGGCTAACTGGTCCTGTGAGGGATAAGTATCGATAATCTTGACTTGATCCACAATCCAACTACCTCCCGCAAGCACACCACTTCGTTGTATCTCGCTTTGAGAAGTGTCACTTTGATTCATTTCCATATAAATTTTGATTAATCAGGATGTTAACTTACTTTATTTCTATTTAGTTTGAAAATAGTAATTAGAGGTCTAGGCGTTCCAATATGCAGTGATTAAGGTTTGTGTTTAGTCTCGTGTGACAATTTAGCAAGTGTTATGAAGGTATGATTTCTATTTTAAAACCACTCCTAAAAGCTACTGGCCATAATACGATATCCTTAAGATGGATGTGTTCACTGATTTTTGTTCTAGTGACTTTTATTTGCTTATATCTATTCTTCAATCCACCAGGTATCGAACCAGAGTTCGATGGGAAAAATCTCTCTTTTTATCTCAATGATTTAAAACTATTCGGGCCTGTAAATGAATCTCCCAGAAAATTAACAGAGGAAGCCCTCATAGCTATTGGTAGCGATTGTTTGCCGCATTTGAAGAAAAGATTAAATGCTGAAGATTCCTTCATACTTCCATTTTTCACCCTGCTAGATGAAAAATTTCCGCTTGGGGAGGCCCCTCGGATAATTGCCTTACCTGCCTGGGTGCAAAAAAGACAAGCACTGAGGGCTATACTGACAATCGGGCACTCTGCTCATGATTTGATTCCAGATTTGATATCAATGCTCTCGGATTCCGAATTGTGTTACGAAGCAGCTTGGTGCCTAGGAGCTATAGGAACAAAAAGTATAGACCCATTAGTAGATTTTCTATCCGGCCGACCTCGTAATTCACAAGCGCGAGCTTCCGCTATTTATGCCTTAGGCCAAATGAGCCACAAAAAATCAATTCAAAAAGCACTTAAAGTTCTCATTAGTTCCCTTGAAGATTCCTCTGATGAAGTTCAAAAACAAAGCCTGATTGCCATGAGAAAAATGCATGTTGATGAAAAATACTGGAAAAATGTCACCTCTCTCATCGATGATGAAAATCCCACAATCAGGCGGGAAGCTCAATTGACCATCGATCATTGGATGTCGCTCAATCCAAAAGAAAGCCTTTAGTTTGGTTTGGAAAATTTAGGAATTATTAATGACCCCGAGTATGCTTGTTTTCTCAACGCTTCCGTAATATCTGCTGTCAAAGCTGTTTTCCCGATTGTCACCTAGTAAAAAATACTCATCCTCAGAAAGTTGGAAAATCTTTCCACCGTAAGTCTCGACAATAAAAGTCATCGTATTCGAGGCCAAGTATGGCTCAGTAATCAGAGTATTGTTTCTGTAGACTTTACCGTTTCTTATCTCCAGGGTATCGCCCGGCTGGCCTATAATTCTTTTGATTGAAAGCTTAGAATCATCTGGATCCTTGAAAACAACGACTTCTCCAATTTTCGGGTTACGCATGCTATATGCGAGTTTGTTTAGAACATAGAGATCCCCATCGGAGAGAGTAGGGCTCATGCTTGTTCCTGTTACCCTGACGATGGTGAAGAAGAATTTGTTGCCGGCGGTAAAAGATGCCAAAAAGACCACCAACGCAACAGCGACATTTATAGCAAACCCTTTGATTATTTGGTTCCGGTAATGTGACTTTTCAATAGCCAAACCCCCATCTCTCGCTTGGGTCAAATTCAGGTCCTTATTTTTTTCAATGTGCTCCAAATTGTTATGCATAGCGACTACCTGTTATTATATTCCAATATATCGACAGTAAAATCCAGAAATGAGTCACAAATTAAAATCTTGCTGAATCTTTAATATGTCTCTGGTTTTTTTGAGGTTTCATAAGTTGTTTTAAGGCAATAATTTATAAAATTATAGATTTTAAATTTTACGATTGTGTAGCATCGATTTTTTTTGAAATATCCAATTTTTTGCAAAATAATGTCCAAATTTAAGACAATTGTCTCGTTGAGGTTATTGTTTTTGAGTTAAATTTTTATTAAATGGGCAGTCACAAATCGGATGTTGATCGAAAAAAAATGGATGAAATTGTCGAACTCCCCATAGGCGCGGAAATCGATTTACATACTTTTCCCCCAAAGCATGTGGGAGAAATAGTGGAGGCTTATGTTGAGGAATGCGCCTCACAAGGCATAGAGCGCGTGAGAATTGTTCATGGAAAAGGGGTTGGAAACCTGCGAAGGACTGTTCATGCTGTTTTATCGAAAAGTAAATCTGTCGTGTCTTTTGGGCTAGCGTCTGAGGCGGAAGGTAGTTGGGGGGCTACTATTGCTTTTATTCAATCCAACAAATGACCCCTATTAGCAGGTAATCAAATTGGTCTTTCCTCTCTTTTCATTTGTTTGATGAAGTTGTAATTTCAATCAATGAGCCAGCTTTTGTTAACCAGAAGAATGCGTCGGCTTAGGATAAATCCTAATACCAGAGCCATGCTCAATGAGGAGCGCGTCAATCTTGATGATTTAATTGCCCCACTGTTCGTAAAAGGCCCAGGGGGCGAAGCCGAACCAGTGGAGAGCATGCCGGGAGTATTCCGCCACCCCTTAGATAAAGCAGTTGAGGTTTGTAGGTATTGGATGAGCATAGGTATAAGAGCCGTCGCACTTTTTCCGGTAATCCCCAATGAATTAAAGAATCATGAGGGCACCGAGGCCTTAAATAGGGATAATCTGACTCTGCAATCGATTAGAACTATCAAAGAGGCGCTTCCGGACTTGATCATCATCATGGATGTTGCCTTAGACCCCTACACAAGCCATGGGCATGATGGAATTCCAAATCTGAAAACTGGCATTGTTGAAAATGACTCCACAGTGGACGTACTCTCAAAATTAGCTGTATTACAGGCTGAAGCTGGGGCTGATTGGGTTGCTCCTTCCGATATGATGGACGGTCGTGTTGGTGCCATTCGACGATCTCTTGACGAAAATGGTTTCATCAACACTGCCATACTCGCCTATTCAGCCAAATTTAACTCTGCATATTATGGGCCTTTTCGGGATGCCATCGGCAGTAAGAAAGCTGCCGGCGCAGTATATTTGGACAAAGGCCAATATCAGCTTAATCCGGCTAATGCACGTGAGGCCCTATTTGATGCCCAGTTGGATGAAGATGAGGGAGCCGACATGTTAATGGTAAAACCCGGTGGACCATATTTGGATATCATTTATCGCCTGAAAGAGCAATCAAGGCTACCAATCGCCGCTTATCAAGTATCTGGCGAATATTCTCAAATTCATGCTGCCTCAAAACTTGGATGGCTGAACTACCAATCGACACGAGATGAATCGTTACTTGCTATAAAAAGGGCAGGGGCAGATCTCATACTATCCTATTTCGCTCCGGAAATTGCCGCAGAAAGGAATAAATAAAATTCCATGAATTCAATACCAATTATGGATTATGCCCCGAGGGTAAAAATTTGTGGAATAACACGGGCTCAAGACATCCAGGTTGCTGCTCAATATGGCGTAAATGCTCTAGGATTTATGCTTTATGAAAAAAGTAAAAGAAATGTAACCTTGGAAGATCTGGGAAAGCTAACTCGCCTGACACCACCATTTATAACAAAAGTTGCAGTTATGGTCGATCCGGACATTGATTTTGTAAAGAAGGTCATTCGGCACTCCTCCATAGATTGCATCCAGCTGCATGGGCAGGAGTCGCCTGAATTTATCAATGAAATTCCCATTCCCGTCATCAAAGCTTTTCGGGTAAAAAATGGAGGGTCTCTTGAAAAAATCCGGAATTACAACAACTCAGTTGCTTGGTTGCTTGATAGTTTTGTCGAGGGAGAGTTGGGTGGAACTGGGCATTCCTTCAATTGGGATTTAGCTAAATCCGTATGTAGTGAGGGGAGAGCTGTGATACTAGCCGGTGGCCTTAACCCAGACAACATAATGGAAGCTGTAAGGCAAGTTCGTCCATTTGCAGTAGATGTTTCAAGTGGTGTTGAAACATCTCCGGGTATAAAGTGCCCAGTGAAAATGAAAGCATTTTTGAATAAAATAAGAACGATAGACTAGCATTGAAATAATGAGGTCTGTTCTACTCAAAGCTTTTATTCATCTATGCGATTGTGCTTCAATTTTCATTTGCTCTTCACACTGTCGGGTAGGTAACCTAGTCTCGACCTATGGCTCCAGAAAAATCATCAACCCCATTAGATCATTTAGTTACATTTTGTAATAAGGAATTACAACATGATGAACTTATTGATTATTCAGGAGCCATTAATGGTTTACAAATAGAGAACTCGGGAAACGTCAGCAAAATTGGTGCAGCTGTCGATGCTTCCTATAATGTTATAAATCAATGTGTTAAATCTGGTATTGATTTCTTAGTTGTTCATCATGGGCTTTTCTGGACTACCAGAACTCCATGGACGGGGACGAATTACAAGATGTTAAAGACTTTGATCCAGAATGATATTTCAATATATAGTTCTCACCTCCCTCTCGATCTTCATCCAATACTCGGTAACAATGCTCAAATAATTGACAAAATGGATCTCACAATTGATTCGCCATGCGGAAATTACAAGG
>CBFHOE010000008.1:111681-112961 GCA_965657355.1 Limisphaerales bacterium
CATCCAATACTCGGTAACAATGCTCAAATAATTGACAAAATGGATCTCACAATTGATTCGCCATGCGGAAATTACAAGGGGCAACCCATTGGATACCTCTGCAAAGAATCCATGGGTATAAGCGACTTCTCAGCCAAGGTGAACCAACTTTTCGATGGGAAGTTTAAGCAATATAATTTTGGTCCTTCCACTTGCCATAAAATTGCCATCATTTCAGGCGGCGCCGGGTCTGAGATTGCTGAGCTTGCAAAAAACGGTGTCGATTGTTTACTCACAGGAGAGGGTCCTCATTGGACATATTCACTAGCGCAAGAATTAAAGATAAATCTATTTTACGCTGGTCATTACGCAACTGAAACATTCGGAGTGAAGGCCCTTTCAAGCTACCTCGCAAGCAAATTTAATATGCCTTGGGAGTTTATTGATGATCCTAGTTTTCTCTAACCCTCCTCTATTTCAAAACACTATAAAATTTATCATCAGGGGGAAGTTAATTTGGAGGATATAAACATTGGAATCATAAGGCTCTATTTACCTGGATGCTCGTTTTTCGAAAATTGGGTGCGGCTAATTTGCCCATTTTGACCAAATTTAGACTCTTATCATTATCGTATTTTTAATCAAAACTATAAAAGATACAAATATCTCTTTGCGTATTTTCGAAACCTGAGACTGTTTAACCCTCGTCAAACGGGGGATACAAATTTAGACGTCTACACATGGCGCTTTGCGCTTTTCCCTAATAACCCTCGCCTATTAAAATTTACCAATATGGAATCTCTTTTAATTAAACCGACACTTTATAAATATTCGGATATCTGCGCAGCCAAAAAAATTTATAACTAAAGCATATCTTTTTTGAAGTGTCATGGTGATAGGCCGATGAACATACAATCAACAATACCTGTAGATTACTTGTCATTATTTGTTGGTCTGACCGATCGTGCCCAATGGGTAATAGTCAAAAGGTATTCGTCATTAAAAAAAAGATTATCTTCAAATATGATTTGAGATCGAGGCATCTTAGAAGATTGACTCAAACAGGGGAATGAGTTGCGTGTAGATAAAGCATAAAAAATTGGGGGGTAGATTAAATTCTCTCATCGTAAATCATTATTTATTTAATTTTTGAGAGAACGATACATCCAACTCAAATGCTATTCGGAGACAAACGGAGATAAATTTTCCCAGCCCAGATTTTCCCGATCCACCATATTCACTTTAAAAAGTATGGAATCCCTCCTTTTCGCGCTCTGAGACTCAAATTCTGACGGATCTTA
>CBFHOE010000008.1:113059-118553 GCA_965657355.1 Limisphaerales bacterium
TAACGGAAACGTGTGACAAAAGAATCTTTGACCGAGTTGACAATGATGTGGATTATAATAATGCAATCATTGAGTGGGTTGCGAGAGCTCAATTGGCATTTGAGGACAAATTGTGGTTTATAAATAGTTTGGCCGTTATAAAAAGTCCTCAAGAGCATTTTAAAGTTAAAACCAATCATTAGATTCAAATATAGTTATTACAGTGGAATATAATCGAAAAAATCCTTTTCCAGCACCGTATAGTGGAAACTACAAACTTAATGCTGAAGGTTCCAAAAAGGACACTCGTCATGCGGTATTTAGTATTGATGGAGCCGGTTGGACATATGAGTGTGGAGACTCATTAGGCGTGTTTCCAAAAAATTGCCCCGAAATGACGCAGCTTCTTTTAGATAAAGTCGGTATTGATGGTTCCCAAGAATCTCAAACTCCGGACGGCAAAACTTCAACTGTTTTCAATCGATTATTAACCGAATTTAATATCAGTAAAGTTAGCAAAAAATTTATAAATTGGGCTGCCAAAGTAGGTGGCTATAATGAACTAACCGAAATCGTCAATGATAAGGAATCTCTCAAAGCTTTCACACAAGATAGGGACATTATAGATTTCCTTGAAAAGTATCCACTCAATGGGGTAGCAGCAGATGATCTTTTTGCCCAACTAGGCAAGCTTCAAGCACGCCTCTACAGTATTGCGTCTAGCCCGAAAAAATACCCCAATGAGATTCATCTCACTGTTGGAGTTGTTAAGTTAGAAGTCAATGGGCGTGAAAGAAAGGGTGTATGTTCAACATATATGGCAGATCGCATCCAAGATGGTGAATGTGTTCCTACCTTTATACAGGCATCCAAGACATTCCGTCTGCCCGAAAACGCAGAAACACCAATCATTATGATTGGTCCGGGTACTGGCATTGCACCTTTTTTGGCTTTCCTCCAGGATCGTGAAGCTATTCAGGCAGAAGGTAAGAATTGGTTATTCTTCGGCGACCAGCACCAAGCAACGGATTTTCTATACGGCAAAGAATTGAATGATTGGAAAGATTCTGGTTTGTTGAATAGGCTAGACCTCGCATTCTCTAGAGACCAAGCCGAAAAAATTTACGTCCAAGATAGGATGTATGAAGCTGGCGCAGAATTTTGGGAATGGTTGGAAGCCGGTGCTTGTGTTTACGTATGTGGAGACGCCAAAAGAATGGCCGTTGATGTTGACAATACTTTGAAGAAAATCATCGTAGAATTTGGAAAAATTCCAGAAGACGGGGTTGAGGATTATGTGAAACAAATGAAGGCTGATGGCAGATACCTTCGAGATGTTTATTGACAAGCGACCTCAACCATATTTTTGCTCATAGGATAGTTCACACCCAAATCAATTTTTGGGCCACACCATTTTCTATGCAACCATCCCTGATGGGGTGGGAGTAAAACTTTTGGGATTCCTTTGAGCCCTCCTCAGCGCCACTCCGTAGCGAAACAAAAAACAATCTCTACTATGATCTAACGACTGCGGTTTGATGACACAGAAAATCAAAAATTCTCACCCGTGATGGAATTCATTTGGGTAAACCCAGAAAAATGCTTTCTCAAATGAGCCGGAAGATAAAAGGATGTTTAGAAGTTCTGATTGTATGGCCATATTTAATTTTCCCAGACAATGCGGGGTTCACGTGATCAAAAAAAATTTCAGCCCAAATGAATAGCAGCTGTGGCAGGGGGTTTAATAACTAGCTAAATTCAGATCGCCACATTTAAACTTACTCGAGCCCTTTGCGCTCAAAAGGATTACTCAAGATCTTCTCAAGTGTTGGCATTCGTACGGATCTTTTCTAATGAGGTGGGCGACATCTCATCCTCTACGACGACTGGTTTCGATCCTTTTGGGCTCATTGGTTTCCCCAAAAAATATTGAAATGGTGCGAAGGGCATTTTTGCTGAAGAAAGTCTAGTATTCTTCCAAATAGGCTCAAATTTTATTAATATGGAGAGGCGTCAATTATATTGGAAAACACGAATAATATGGCACCCAAACCGGTAAATACGTCCGGATCTCTTTGAATGAAGAATGAACTTAAAAGCAATACCCGGACTTGATCTTTTACTATCTCCATTGAATCCCACCTCAAAATATGCGATTCCTATTTTGTGAGAGACGTTATTGGCATTATTCCCTCAAGGTATGGTTCAACCAGGTTTCCGGGTAAGCCTCTTCATCCTATTGCAGGCAAACCTCTTGTCCAGCATGTCATTGAGAGATGCAAGATGGCGAGTTCACTGGCTGATGTCATAGTCGCAACAGATGATGAGAGGATTGCCGAAGTTACTCGTAGGTTTTGTAAAACGGTCATGACAAGAGGTGATCACCCAAGTGGTACGGACCGTATTGCTGAAGTTGCTCAACAATTGAATGTTGAGGGCGTCATCAATATTCAAGGAGATGAGCCACTGATAGAACCAAAAATAATAGATGACGTTGCCAATAATTTAGATCAGTTTGCAATGACAACAGCTGCCGTTAGGATTAAGTGCACTGAAGCCCTAAAAAATCCCAACGTAGTCAAAGTAGTGATGGATCCCAGCGGAAAAGCCTTATATTTTTCGCGATCAGTTATTCCCTACATCCGCGAGAACGCAGGACAAGTGACCAACCAACATCTTCTCGATCACAGCTTTTATCACCATATGGGTATTTATGGCTATAGAACTGATACTTTGAGAAAAATCGTCAGCCTGCCTGTATCAAAGCTAGAGAGCCTTGAGTGTCTGGAGCAGCTTAGGGCATTAGAAGCAGGGATAGAAATAGGCATTTCTCTCAGTGACTCGGCTGCCATCGGGGTCGACACGCCTGAGGACGTGGAAAAAATCGAAAACTTATTAATTAATTCGGATTATCAATAACTCGTTTACCGAATAAATACAGGCCAGTCGAGGGTGAGACTCTTAATTTCTGATAATTTACTTTTTTTGGAAGAGGTCCCCGACTAGATTGGTTCCGGAAGGTTTTAATTTGGAAGCAAGAAATACAAAAGCCAAATTTATTTTTATTACTGGAGGTGTTGTTAGTTCCCTTGGAAAAGGGCTGACCGCTGCCGCCATAGGCACCCTGCTTGAAAATCGTGGACTCAAAGTCTGTCTTCAAAAGTTTGATCCATACTTGAATGTCGACCCAGGTACGATGAGTCCGTATCAGCATGGAGAGGTTTACGTTCTTGATGATGGCGCTGAGACAGACCTAGATCTGGGACACTATGAGAGGTTTACCAATACAAATCTGTCTCGATTTAATAATCTAACATCAGGTCAGGTATACCAGACCGTTCTTGAAAAGGAGCGAAATGGTGAATATCTCGGCAAGACAGTCCAAGTCATTCCCCATATTACTGATCAAATCCAAGAAAGAATATACAATCTGGCTGAAAAAACAGAAGCCGATGTCATTATTACAGAAATTGGCGGTACAACTGGAGACATTGAAGGCCTACCGTTTCTGGAAGCAATCCGGGAATTTGCTATGGACCTCGGTCCCGGCAAAGCTATTTTTATCCATGTCACATACGTTCCTTTTATTCAGGCAGCAGGGGAATTAAAAACAAAGCCCACCCAACAATCTGTCGCCAAATTAAGAGAAATAGGCATCCAGCCTCATCTTTTGGTTTGTCGCTGTGAGCATCCACTAGACAAAGATTTGCGCCGAAAAATTTCCCTGTTCTGTAACCTCCCCTATGAGGGTGTCATTGAGGAAAAAGACGTGGATCATTCTATTTATGAAGTCCCCCTTATGCTTCAAAGAGAGAGGGTAGATGAGTTGGTCTGTCGTTATCTCCAATTGGATGCTTCGCCTGCGAATATGGATGAATGGCAGGAGATAATAAGAAAGTTGATTGCCCCGCAGAGACGTGTTCGGATTGGTGTTGTCGGAAAGTACATCGACCTCAACGATGCTTACAAATCTGTTTATGAGGCCATTATACATGGAGGTATTTCAAATGACTGCGCAGTTGATATTGAAAAAGTTGATTCCGAGGAAATCGAAAAAAATCCCAAGCGAGTCCTTGGAGGGCTGTCTGGTATTTTAGTTCCAGGCGGCTTCGGCGAAAGAGGCATTGAAGGAAAAATTCGGGCTGTAAAATATGCAAGAGAAAACAAACTGCCGTACTTCGGCCTATGTCTTGGAATGCAAATTGCCGTCATTGATTTCGCTAGAAATGTTTTGAAACTTGAAAATGCTCATTCTTTGGAATTTGACGATGAGACAAAGGACCCGGTAATCGCGTTGATGGATGCCCAAAAAGAGGTCACAAAGAAAGGCGGTACCATGAGACTAGGTGCTCAACCCTGTATCCTAAAAAGTGGATCTCTTGCTGAGGAATTATACCAAAGTAATGAAATTTTAGAACGACACAGGCATAGATACGAATTTAACAATAATTACAGGGAACAATTTGAGGGAGCCGGGATGGTATTTTCTGGAACCTCACCTGATGGGAAACTGGTTGAAATAATCGAAATACCCCATCACCCGTTTATGATCGCCTGTCAATATCATCCTGAATTCAAAAGTAAGCCCAACGCTGCGCACCCTCTTTTTAGTGGTTTTATAAGCGCATGTTTAGGCTACCTCGAGTCGTCAAATATCGAAGCTGAACCAGATGTAACCTAGGGTAACAAGTGATTAGCTTTGTCGCTTGGTGACAGTTAAGATGGGACCACTCATCAAGCGATGTTTTTATCTCAGGATTCATTTAATCGATATCTTTCAGGAACCAGAAAGCACTATGAATCACAGCAGCTATAACCGGAATTATCAAAAAATCCGGTTTGAGTGTTTTATGCTTAAAGTATTTTCTCCCGAATAGCGCCCCAGCAAATCCACCCACTAAAGAAAAAATGTGCAGTGATCTTTCAGGAACTCGTCGCCATTTTTTTTTGGCGGCAAGTTTATCAAACCCGTAAATCCAAAACGTCATTAGTGATGCGACAAAATAAAATATCAATGGGTGCATAATGGCATTTCGAGTGGCAATGACTAATTGCCACGAAAAATTGAAATAAAGTCAGTAGATCGTGATAGACGATATCTGTGATCTAATTTTAGCCCAATTTTTTTCAAACTGGTTCTATTGAGTGCTTCATTTATTTGGTTTTGAATCTTGGAGCTCAGCATTTTGTATCCAAGAACAAGGCTTATATTTTTTACCAGCTCGTCCATAGGGGTTTCACCCGTTTTTTCAAAGACTTTTTCTGCAGTACACAAAATTTCTAAATATGAAATATATTTCGGGTCTTCCGGTAGGGATTCTCTGTGCCTGGGCGAAATGTTCTTCAATTCAAAACCTTGTATAACAAAAAAATCTTCCTCTCCATCTAGTCTTTCAATAACTTTATCTCTCAGGGCCGAGAAAACTTGATTTTGCATTTCAGTTTTTGTTTTCGATGACATCCTAGAAATTCCAAGATGTATTCTCATTTTATTTAGGAGCTCCTCTTCATGTAT
>CBFHOE010000008.1:118651-126936 GCA_965657355.1 Limisphaerales bacterium
TAGGGCCTTCAACTTTTACTATTTCTTTAGCAAGTGTTCTACCCGTCTTAGGAAGAGTGCCAGCCCAGATTTTATATTTCTCACCAATAGAGGATATTTTACTTATTTCTAATTCGTCCTCGAAATTAATTTCGTTAATTTCAATTTCTTTAAGTGACTGGCTCTTCGATTTTTGACTTATTGCTGAAATGATTGACTTCTCAATATGTTTGATAGCAGCGTCCGGATTTTTGACAAATTCCGGTGCCCAAACTCGCAGGATATTCCATCCCATATTTTTTAATACAGAGGGTCTGGTCCTTTCTCTTTCGCGACTATCTGTTGAGTTTTGATAAGCAGTACCATCACATTCAATACCTAAAATAAAGCGATCTGGCATTTCAGGGTGCCGAACGCCAAAATTTAACCTATATATGCCAGCTCCAATTCTACTGACAACTTGATATCCAAGGCGGTTCAACTTGTGACGGAGGTGGAATTCAAACGGGTCGTAATCCTCATTGATCTTACTTTCACTGAAATCTCTCTCTCCGTTTTCTGCAAAATGCAGGAACGTCTTGAGTGATTTTACCCCTTTTGAATTTGTTCTCTCAATATCAATTTCGTGAGAACTAATAGAGGAATACACGATGCATTTCTTTTTGGCCCTTGTAATAATTACATTTAATCTTCTTTCTCCACCTTCCTGATTTAAAGGGCCGAAGTTCATTGAGATTGGCTTGTCTGAATCATGTTTGCCATAGCATATTGAAAGAAATATGACATCTCTCTCGTCCCCCTGAATATTCTCTAGGTTTTTAACAAAAAAAGGTTCTCTGTTTTCGGATAGAAAGAATTTTTCTAATTCAGGATCGGCTTCCTTTATTCTTAGTTTTTCAATCTCATTCAATAATAAATTCTGTTGCTTGATATTGAACGTCCCAACTCCCAATGATTCATTCGGATGCTTTTTGGCATGCTCAATAACAGCACTCGCAACAACTCTCGCTTCCTCGGGATTAGTCCCGGATTTACCCCGTTCAAAAATTCCCTCTTCAACTTTTTCAAAACCAAGGCCTAATTCTTTGCTCCGCTCAAAAGGGCTAGGAAATATTGTTAGCTTATTTTCATAAAACTCCCCGTTTGAGGTAGCAATAAGAGAATCGTGACGACTCCTGTAATGCCATGTCAATGTCATAGATGGCATGCCAGTGGCATGACAGGCGTCCAATATGCTCTCTAGATCCGATAAAGAATCATCATTGACTTCCCAGTCTGTATCTTCATTTTCCAGACGATTAAAAAATCGAGTTGGAGGAAGTTGCTTGTTGTCGCCGACAACTATGAGCTGTTTGCTTCGTGCAATTGCTCCTAGAGCATCTTCAGGCTTCATTTGAGAAGCCTCATCAAAAATTAATAAATCAAAATCTATTTCTCCGGGTGGTAAAAATTGTGCGACGGAGAGTGGGCTCATCATAAAACATGGCTTTATTTCCTGAACTAAAGAGCCAGCCTCCTGAAGAATCCGTCTAATTGGTTTTATTCTTCTCTTCTTATATATTTCCCTTTGAATTATGCCCAATTCTGAAGAATTGCCCGACAGTCCTTCTATCAATCGCGGGCAATTTTCACTTAATTTATAGGCCAACCTTTGTCTGGCGTGGTGCAATAACTTTAAATCAAGATTTTGAAATCGTCTTAAACTGGAATCAATCGATTCTTTTAGAAAATTCGATAAAGATTTTCGCTCTTTAAATGCCATGTCGAGAAGCGATTTATAATAGTTAAATTGAAATGTTTGGAGTACGTTTGATTCGTCGACTTCTCCTTTTCGTGCTAATTCAATGATGCCTGAAACCGGAGATTCCTCCAACAAGTGCTCGCTTCTTTTAAACTCAATCCAATCCCACAGTAAGTCGATATCATCGTGCATGGATTTTATCTTCTTCGATAAGCCGCTCATGGATTGCTCTAACATATTTTGCCATCTCATTTTAGGTGTTTGAAGAATCTGGCTGAAAGACTCAAATGACGACTTTATGAGATTGCTCAGATTATCTAAATCGCCAATCAAGTGAGAATTACTTCGCCATGAGTTTGAAAAAGCCAACTTTGCAAGAGCCAGGGGTTCGATTATCTTACTTTTTATTATTGGTTGTGCTTGCTGAACCCACCTCATCCTTGGGATAGCGACTTCTTCCGGTGTTTCTATGCCATTCCATACCGGGCCCACTATAAATGGTCCTAATTTTTCAGTGGTTTCAAATGAGTCTTTTTCTGATTTTGAAGTTTCTAAAAAATCAATGACTTTCAAAAGATCGTCCCCAGACATTTTCGACTTCGTCTTCAGGCAGGCCCGGATAGCGTCGTACGCGTGCTTATAATCTTTATTAAAGATACGCATAATAGAGCCTGAATGCTTTGCGATATTTTCGCGGTGATTATCTAATGCATGCCATGGTATTTGTTTAATATGATAAAATTCTTCCAACTTTTTGTGGCGCTGTGAGTATTTGAGGTAAGATTCGATAAATGACTGAATCAATTCTCTCGAAAATGACCAATCAATAGATTCTATTTCTTTTCTGTCAGCGAATGGATTGTCTTCAAGTCTATCCCAGAGGTCTATTATGTGTGCTGCATCACCAACTGACTTTATTTGCTCAATCTTTTCAGCTTCTGAAATTCTCATTACCAAATGCCGGAATTCTTCTAATTGGTTGCGTATTTCCTGAAGTAAAAAACGGCATTCCTCTAATTCATTGGGTAAAATATCAGTGGCTTCGATACCGTAAAAAGTATGATCAAGGGGGGCTCCAATTTTTTTGATAGCCGACTCAAACTCACCTACTAACCGCTCCATTTCCTCAAAAATGAGAGGCTCTGAAAAAATGGATGAATCCAAATCTAAATGAGGATAATCATTTTCTAATCTAATGTATTGCCCGATCAAATAATAAGGTGACAGTCCGGTATTGCAAATGGGGTTTAATAAATCATCACCAAGCTCCTCTAGTAATTGAATAGTTTGGGTATATCTACGAAAATCATTTTTATCTTTCGGGGGAGTAGCTTTTGGGGAATTAACAGTTTTCTGAATTGATTCCAAAAAAGCTCTTTTTGAAGAATCCTTACTATGCAGCTCAAGGCAGTAATCCCCGATACCTGTTTCATCCAACCTCTTTTTAACAACCTCAAGCGCTGCTCGCTTTTCTGAAACAAAAAGAACTTTTTTGTTTTTGCCAAGGGCTCCTGCAATCAAATTAGTAATGGTTTGTGATTTACCAGTTCCCGGCGGGCCTTGAATGATAAGATTCAATCCTTTGCTTGCCGCATTTATAACCTGCTTTTGTGAAAAATCTGAATCCAGGACTAAATATTCATTTTCTGATTTTTCATCAATATCTGGATTGGAAGAGTTATTTGGTTTATGCGGATTCCATTCGTCGTTATTCAAAAGCGCCTTGATTAAGGGATTCCCCAATAAATCTGAATGCGATTTCCATTGCGCAGAATTGAGGTCCCGATACATTAAAAATTTTGTAAATGTAAAAAGCCCCAATGTAACTCGATTGGTTATTCTCCAATCTTTTTTACTTTTTATTTGGTCTTTAATAGCAATGAGGTAATTCTCAAAATCCTCTCGTGATTCTATCTTGGATTCTTCAGGGAATTTGAGTCCAAATTCGTCTGAGAGTTTTTTTTCCAGGCAAAGATTGGATTGGATATCATCGTCACAATACCTGAGTCTAAATGGTGAAAGAATATTCGTTCTTTCTAATGTAACTGGAATGAGAACTAGTGGGCTGGACATTCTAGATTCAGGCCTTTCACTGTCAGTCCATTCAAGAAATCCTGTTGCAAGAAATAAGAGATGTGTTCCCTGCTCGTCTAATGCGTTTTGTGTCTCACGAGATAGAATGGCAAGTTTTTCTGATAAGGCTTTTGAGGGTAAACTTGTTTGTAAAAATTTATCAACATGCTGTGCCTGTGGCAGTATTTCAGCTGAAGAAGGAATTCTCTCATCTACTGCTCTATTTGCTTGAGATTTTGATGGAAGAAACCTCATCGAAGCTTCTTGGTCTACCAATAAGGAGAATATTTCCTCAGGCAATTCGTCAGTGACGGATAGAGTGGTTCGAGAGTTTTCTCTGAGATGAATGAGCCTGTTTTTTTTGCTTAGGTCAAGAAGCTCTCCTCGCGCATGTTCTAGCACCCGCAACATTGAATTTTTCTGCGTATCTGCAACAGCTTCATTTGAATTATCAGGAGCATCCTCGTGACTCACCCTAGCCTTATCCGGGCTCTCATTCGATTCCATGTTCAGTGGTTTCATCGGATCCATTCTTAAGGTATGAGATTATAAAGTGCTTAAAAAAATTCACAATCAACCTCTGAAATTTAAAAGGAATTAGCTAAATTCAGATCGTCTCGACATCATATGATTTGATGCTAGTGTTCGAGTCAGGCCTGAAACGAAATTCATACCATGAGGACTATTCTTTACTACTTATTGATATATTCAACTCTGTTAATAAGCGCTTGGTCTCAGGTTTGGTTCCCTGGCCCTGGTAATCTTTACCTGCATTCCACTCCCAATGGTTTTAAAGTCTTGCAACTAGGCAAGAACGGGTGGGAGAAAGCGGCAAAAATGTCGCCGAAGCTTGTATTTATTACAGATTCTATTCGCTCAGGCTTGAATAATGCCTCATGGCAAGATCAGCTTCCGGAATCTTCCATTGTCATGGCTCCTCATGGTGAACAGTCTCAATTGATAGATGTCGAGTCTTTTTGGAAGAATAGGGTAGAGCGTCATTTCCACGACTACACTTGTGAATCCACAGATATTCTCACCAAACCTCTCGCTGTCGGCGTTTGGCTTCATGATCAACAAGTTTCAAAATTTGAAGACCTCAACTTGATTGTCAAAGCATTTGTAACGCCCGGCCCGACATCAAATTCGATGAGCTATTTACTCACGCACAGCAAAAGCGGCGAAAAACTTTTGTATAGTGGGAGCCTTGTATTTGACGGGGCTAGAATTGAGGAGCTCTACAAATTTCAGGATGCTATTCCTGAAGCAGGCTTACGCGGTTACCATGGGTATGCAGGTAGATTATCATCCTTATTGAAAAGTTATCGCTACTTAAAAGAAAAGGATTACGACTACCATTTTTCATCTCGTGGACTCATTGGTTCGAAACCTGGTGACGTCTTTGTCAGGGCAGAACAGAAAATTGTTGGATTATATAAAAACTATCTATCTACATCCGCTCTACATTGGTATTTTGGTGATAAATTTCTAAATGGAAGCTTCACTCGATTAGGAAGCCAAATATTGAAGCCGCCACCTCCAAATTTTTCGAATATTCAAAATCCTCCAGAATGGGTTTTTTCAATTGGAACCACAAGAATCATTCATTCCTCATCTGGAAACGTTTTTCTTTTGGATTGTGGTAGTCGTAATGTCATCGATTTCATTGACGATCAAATTGATAAAGGAGCATTTAAAAATGTCGGTGGGATATTCGTAACTCACTATCATGATGATCACACAGATTACGTTCAAAAGGCCTCCGAAAAGTATAGGTGCCCAGTTTATGTACTCCCCGAATATGCAGACCTTTTAAAAAACCCTTTCGCCTATCACCTGCCGTGTTTAACAGATGCACCTATAAGTCCTTTAAATGTAGTTCATGACGGGCAGACCTCAACTTGGGAGGAATTTCAATTCACCTATAGATTTTTTCCAGGTCAGACTTGGTTTCACGGGGCATTATTAGTTCATCTGAAAAATGATCCTACGGAAGCAATTCTGTTTGCTGGAGATGCATTTACTCCATCAGGTGTGGATGATTACTGTCTGCTCAATCGTAATATTCTCAATCCAAACCAGGGTAACCCTAATGCGAGTGGCTATTTCCAATGCTTAGATATTCTACTAAATTACACCGGTCATGTTCCTGGCTATTCTAAGCTTCCTTTTTACGTGGCCAATCAACATGTGAAACCAATATTTAGCCTAAAACCAGATAAGCTTTTCGATTTGAGAGAGCGATTAGCCTCGCGTCTTGTTCTTTTATCTAACCTAATGACAAAAGATTCAGTAGGAAATGGCATGGATCCTTATTGGTATAGTCTCTACCCCTACATACAGCAGGTCGGCCCAGGTGAATCTTTTAATCTCGAACCGAAAATCATCCATCAGACTTTACCAGATTCTGTTAAGAGGGCTGAGGTCACCGTTCATTTTCCAAAAGACTTGTTATTGGATGATTTAAAATTAGAAAAGAAAATTGGAACTCACAGTGATTGGAAAAAAGTTTTCAGACTCCATGAATCAACAAGGCCGGGTATTTATACAATCACCTCGTCGATTAAGTTATTATCACTTAATCAAAAAGAGGTTTATAGCAGCTTTCATAAAATAGAGGCTATAATCATTGTTGAATGATTAATCAGGTGTTTAGGAGCCTCTGTGATTTATGTATGGCACTCGCGATTAAACAAAAAGAGGAGGCATTTATATGTAATAGTTACGATCAAATTTGAAACAGTCTCTGTAAAGACTGTTTCGGTTTTGGGTTTGTTGAATTCCCAAACAGAGTAACTTTTTTATTCGAAACTGTCAGATTTGATCGTAACTATTACAATTTATACCTTGGCGCCATCTTATTTTTCTTTTAAAGCCCGAATGCTTCAACCATTTGCTGTCTCACTTTTTTCAGTCTTTGCAGGTTGCCTCCTCCGACTTCAGCTGTTGCCCAGCCTGTAAAATTTATATCCTGTAAAGCTTTTTGCACGTCCTTCCATGGTAGATCCCCTTCGCCTATATCTGTGAACTTATTATTTTTTCTACTAAATCCTTTGACATCGAGTTTCACACATCGCCTCCCAAAAGCGCGAATCCATTCTCCAGGCTGGCCGTATTTCCAATGATTTCCAATGTCATAATACATGCCAACCCATTGGCTGTTGAAACTGTCTACAAAGTTTATAAATTCTTGAGGTGATTGCTCTGGTGGGGCCCCATGGTCATAGAACATATGGTTCCAAACATTTTCGATCAAAATCGGTTGGCCAAGCGAAGCTGCTAATGGAATAAGTGATCTTATTCCTGCTGCACAGCGCTCATTAACCTCTTTTTCATTTTTTCCGTCTGAAGCTCTTCCCGTCACAATTAAAACTCCATTTCCACCCGCTGCATGTGAAACCCTAATACAATGGGCTATATTTTTAATGCCTTGATTCCTATCGGCTTCATTGGCACTGGTGAGCCTTTTGCTCCAATGTGCATGATTGATCGCATTGTGAACGAATACTCCCGATTTTTTCACAGCCTCTCTTGCCTCTTCCTCGGTGTGTTCACCAGCTTGATCGAAGTCGACGCCATCAAAACCAGCATCCCCAGCAAGACTCAGTCTTTGAACCAGCGTGAGGTCTTCACCATTTAGTTTTTTAGGTAGCATACCAAGCTTTGGCGAGAGAAGTATTTGTTTTCCTGAGGCTGGGGGGCGAATGATTGAATCTTTTTCCCTATGATGGTCTGCTTTAAGTCCATGGGGAATCGTTAATGCAGCAGCAGCACTAGTTGCAAGGAAGTTTCGTCTTGAGGCTAAAGATTGATTCATGAGCTCACCATACTTTATTTCTGTTTGTTTTCAATTCATACTTGATACCCATCCAAACAAGAAATATATGATTTATCGATTTAAGATATAAGGGGTTATACGTGTCGACACCATTTGAGCAATAATTCAAACAGTGATGTCCTGGGCTATTATTTTGGTCAACACTTGGAGTGCCGAATCCAATTTTCATAAGGAGCGCAAATTTCTGGCGGAGCAGGTGGTGTGGGAATGACACACTTCAGAATTATAGTAATTAAAGTTGTAGGTTGGATGAAGAATCGGGGAGGGGAGACGCTCTTCGTAACTACCATAGAAAGCCATGCAGATGCTTTAACTGAAAGGTATTCCGCGGTTTTAGGTTCATATGGTTTCAACGAGAAATCAATGAGCTGAGCTATCAAATCTTCCATGTAAACCATTGAGATGGCAAAGCCTAAATCAGATTTTCCCGTTTGACTGTTTATGGGCAAATCAACTCAGTTGGAAGGGCCGCAATAATTATAAATAGAACTAAAACTCAGATCGATTTGCGCAGTATAATACCAAAGTGGACGTATGAAGATGCTTTCGACCAAACGCTGTTTTGAATGTGATACCTGCAAT
Organism: Limisphaerales bacterium; assembly: GCA_965657355.1. Taxonomy (GTDB): domain Bacteria; phylum Verrucomicrobiota; class Verrucomicrobiia; order Limisphaerales; family JAJOIW01; genus JAJOIW01. Next base: position 126,865 of record CBFHOE010000008.1, read on the forward strand.
GGGTATCCCTGGAAGGGAGCCTGAGCCGCCTCAGATAGCCGTTTCTTTTTTGCCTTATATACCGATTAATAT
>CBFHOE010000008.1:127035-138779 GCA_965657355.1 Limisphaerales bacterium
TTCAGATATTCTATTTGTCGATAGTTTGAGCAAAAACATAAGTGGAACGGGGATGGGTATTTATGCAATTGGTCATGTTATGGTAACCGGTAAAACCGATCCTTAATTTCCGAAAGTTAAAAACATTATTGATCCAGAAATAATTCTGGAATTATTAAGAAACACCACAGGCGCTGGATTTGCCAATTTTATCAAAAATAAAAAATAAAATTACAAAAGGGTTCCTGCTAAAAGCCAAAATGCCTTTTGTGGTAGGTAATGATAACGAAGCCAGGCAAATAGCCATCCACTCTGCTGGAGGCAGAAATATTCCATATTGACCGAAGTATTAGAATATCAAACACATTTCCCTCGAATGGGTTTTGGATGTATCGAGGAGCCTTAGATTCCGTGACTAAGCAATTAAAAGTTGATTTGATAAATGAAGTAGTCTGCTCTTCGATATAGATGGCTTCTTCAATCCATTCTCAAAAAATCTAATTTCTTTAATTCATATAAAAATGAAATAGAGGAATGACTAACATGAATCCATTTTGTCGGCTTTTATTAGTGTCTTTCCGCATTATTGAGACTGGTGCGCCAATATAAACAAGGGTTCTCCCGGGGAGATTTTGTTAGGATCAGAGACGGAATTATACTCTTGGAGTTCAGAAGGTGAAATTCCATGACTCGCAGCTATCTTTCCGAAAGTATCTCCCGGTTTAATTATATATCTGACAAACCTCGTGTCAGATAGATTTTCCAGTTTTGAAATGATGCGCTCTTTATTAGCTAAATTATTCTGATTCTCCAGTATCAAAAGTATGCTTCTGACGTCCTTTTGGAATTTGATCATCTTCTTATCAGAAGAATTAATCGTTTGTTGGAGTTCTGCTATTTGATTTTGATGTGTAGCCGCTTGTTCATTCAGTTTCTGCTTGGCTTCATATAAATCCATTTTAAGACTGTTCATTTCTGAGTCTATAAATGAATTAATTTCTTCTGGTCTAAATTTTTGTCGTATGAGCTGGTCCATACAAAATCTGATTTTTGCTTCGATGGTCTTATTAACGTCCTTCTGGTGGGTTTGAAGATCCATTAATCTTTTCCAATTCACCATAGCTTCAAAATAATCCGCTCTGCGCATGTGGATATCTGCTAATAGCCTGTATGCTGAAAGGTTTTGGGGATCAATGCCCAATGCTTGATTGCAGTAGGATATAGCTTTTTCAACTGAAGGACTTTGTGGGTTATCCGAAGATCCTTCGTAATTTCTGTAAGCCGTTGTTACTAATACTGTAGGGTCTTGCGGGGTTACTAGCGTATTGATTTGTACAAATTGGCCCACAACAAACCCTATACCGATAAGAAATGTTACCGTAATAAGAACCTTCATAACTCGTCATTCGTCATTAATATTGTTCTAAATATGGATTAAAAAATCAAGTATATAAAACACCCCAACATAGATCCCGAGTGTTCTAAAACTCGATAACTATCGCATATGATGTTTTTATCTCGCTTATATAAACTAAAAATTTTGCATTCACCCTAAATGCGTCGGGAAAGTTAGGAGATCTTATATAGAAGGGCCACCACGCTAACCCTTAAATGGGTTTGAATGACGTTTCTCGCTTTTTAATCTTTTTGAATTATCGAGCCGATCTCTCTTTTCGGAATCAAAAGGATTGCTTTCTTCAGAACTGGAATCATCAAATTTATTTTCACTCGGTAAACAAATAACTGAGAGGAATAGAAAACATAAGCTGGCTACTAATTGTCCCGGCACGAATGCCGCCACGACCAAAAGAGAAATATAATCAAGGACATAAAGTCCGGCGCAAATGGAGAATATTATTCCTCCAAAATAACTTCCGCAAAGTCCTAGTTTGTAGCAGGAAGAGATGCCCGAATTTCGGCGTAATAAGTTAGCTAGAACAAAAACGAAGAAGGCAAAAAAGAAAGATAAGGCTGTCCATATGGTCAGTATTATTACGCAAGTTATAAGACCCGCCAAAATTGGAAATCCAATTTTTGTAGTTTCCCAGAACGACAAGAGACTCTTTCTGTTGGTGTTTATGAACCAGTTTTTGGGATAGCTAAAATCGATATAATATCCTAGTAGGGATTTGATTCGTATTCGGTCTTCAGCCAAATGAATTCGTATGTGTGAAGTATGAGGCGTTTGAATTGAAACTGATTTAACGGCCCAGATTTCAAGGAATGTATTAGAACCTAGTTTGGTAGACTGCGCCTCGTGTCCGGAGAAATACAATCCTTCTGCTAACTCGCTTTGATTAGATGAATTTTTAAATGCCTGTATGACAACTGGCATGTATATCGACATAGCACCCCAAACCAAAATAATGGAGCATATGCATGCGAATATCAATGAGGTGATGAAAAGCCTCGTTCCCGAAACATGGACAAATCCCGCTGCCCCAAACGGAGTCAGCGGGAAGCCAAATTCTGAACTGATCTGGTCTTCATTTTCAGAATCCATATCAGGGATATTGAAATAAGTTAACTACCTTCTTCCGGCGTTACTTGGGTTTGCTGCTTTTGGGGTTCCACGATTTGCACGGGAACTGTGTATCTGATTTGAGGCACATCATCCACTGAGACCTCAATTGAGTAATTCCCTGGTTTCTCGAATTGAACATTCTGAAAAACTGTGAGGTTAGAGGCATTATGAGATGCATTTGCCAGATTAAATTTTACTTCGCCTTTTTTGATCACAGTTGTTTGATCCGGGGCTAACAACCGAGTCGATTCAATAAATTCTCCGACACCTGCGGTCCACCGATTAAAGACACAGAGTTTTGCGGCTCCGACTGGGAGCTTTGGAACTCTTATTAATCCGATGACACCGATAATTATGAAGTTGCCATTTGCTTCTTGTCTGACATCCTCACAGAAAAGGGAGGACTGTAAGTCTGGTAGTATTCGAGATGCTTCCATAGTTTGATTTTACATCATGTTTTGGACTCAGGATTTTCGAGTCATGCATGACAATTTGTAAAAGTTTACAGATGACTAATATCACTATTCGCAAAAAGAGTCTAAACAAACTTCCCAAACAGAATTATATTTCACCTCTCAACCTCGAAATTAAAGACCGACCCGTCAAAGGCTCGACCTACCATTCCGAAACAAATAATTCAGCCAAAGGAATATCATTTGGAGTGGTTATCTTTATATTGGGATCCTCTGAGATAACAAGTTCTACCCGCTGACCAATGGCCTGACATGCCGCCGTATCATCAGTGAACACCCTCTTTGACTCGATTGCAGAAATTAAAGCGTCCTTAATAACGGGCACCTTGAAGCATTGTGGGGTCTGAACACATCGCAGTTTCGACCTATCCAGATGCTCTGAAATAAATTGGCCATCATTGGTTTGCTTTATCGTATCTGTCAGTAAAGTGGCCGACACCGCTGCTCCAAATTTATCAGCAGATTTGAGATTGTCATTGATAACTTTTTGAGTGACGCAAGGCCTGGCCCCATCGTGTATCGCTACCAAACCCTCAGAATGGTTAATTTTTTGTATCCCATTCCAAACACTATCTTGTCTTTCATTTCCTCCGAATGCGAATCGGTATGGCTTTTGAAATTCATATTCTTCGGCTACCTTTTGAAATTCCTTTTTATTATCCTCTCTTACAACCAGAACTATTTCATCAATATTGGGGTTTCGATCAAATGCTTTCCAAGAATGAGCTATGACTGGGCGAGATTTTAATTCTAGGAAGAGTTTATTCACATTTATTCCCATCCTAGTTCCTTTACCAGCTGCTACGATAACTGCCGAATTCATTTTGGTTTGGGTATATTATTTTTCTTTTGAAGGGCGCCAGTCTAATAATTTCAATTGTATTTGCTTCCTGCCATTGAATTCATTGATTAGGGGTTCAAAAGCTAGATCAAAATCGTTCTTGGGCAAAGGGTTGTCTTCACAATTCCACCAAATGGATTCCAAAGTTACGGATCCGTTTGTAACAAGCAATTTTGCATGTTGTTGATCGTGGCCAATTCGTCGGGGCGGCCTTGTATTTCGCAGGTTTCTTGCTACGAGTTGTACTTTTGGATTGGCCTGCCCTGAAGGTTGAAGCCTATTGAGCTCAATAAGCCTATCCATATTCATTTCGTTCAGAGGCGTTTCAGCATCCAAGCGAAGTCTCGGTCGCAAATCTGTATCTCCAATCTCCCTTTTGGCAATAGAGTTTAATCGCTCCCTGAACTGATCAAGGTTTTTAGGATGAATTGAAAGCCCTGCCGCCATCGCATGTCCCCCATGCCGAATGAGTAAATCATCACATTCTCTGAGGGCTGCTGCTAGATCGAAACCTTCTATAGATCTTCCCGATCCTCTCCATTCCTCGCCCTCAGAGCCAATAATTATAGTTGGACGGTAGAATGCTCGCATAACCCTAGATGCAACAATCCCGACGATGCCAACATGCCAATTGGTATTTCCTTCAACTATCGCGAAATGGGATTCTTTTTGGAATTGGTCGGTAATTTTCTGCACACATTCATCCGACATCATTTTTTCAATTCTCTGACGCTCTCGATTTTGATGGTCCAGTTCTTGCGCAAGAGTCAGGCCGTCGTCAAAGGAACTGGATCTCAAAAGGTCCAATGCGTCTTGAGCATTCTCAAGTCGCCCAGCTGCATTGAGTCGAGGACTTAATTGAAAACCGACCTCAAAAACACCTACATTATTTTGAATTTGAGCCACTTCTTTCAACGCTGCAAGACCTGCTCTTGAGGTTCTCCTCAAGCATTCCAAGCCCTTTGAAACCAATATTCGGTTCTCCCCGCTCAGAGGCACCAGATCTGCTACAGTTCCCAATGCAACTAAGTCGAGTAGCAGCCGCAAGTCAATCTCATGCGCCTCTTGAAGGTCTTCGTGTCGACCAATTTTTATGAGCGCATGAGCCAACTTAAAGGCAAGACCAGCCGAACAAAGCTCTCCAAACGGAGGGTTGGCATCATCCGAAACCTGAGGGTTGACTATAGCCATGGCTTTTGGCGCCGGATTTGTGAGCTGATGGTGGTCCAGTACTAATACGTCTATCCCCCTTCCATTCAGCCAATCCACGGTTTCATTGGATGTGGAACCGCAGTCAACTGCGAGCACGAGGTCCGGGTCATAGCGCTCGACGCATCTGGAAACTGCCGATTGGCTTAGTCCATATCCTTCCTCAAGGCGGTGCGGTAAATATATTTCAGGTTGTGCAAATCCCAATCGCTCAAAAATCTCAAGTAGCAATGCCGTTGAAGTAACCCCATCAACGTCGTAATCTCCGAAGACAACAATACGCTCCTGTTTGATTCTTGCCTCCCAAAGGCGGTCAGTCATGACTTCCATGTTCGGGAGTAGCATCGGGTCTTTAAGGTCTCTTAATCTGGGGTGAAGGAAAACGGAAGCTTGCTGCTCAGTCGTTAGACCACGATTGAACATGCACCGGGCCATAAGCTCAGATACAGCGAGTTTCCTCCTCAGGCGGGAAACTACAGCTTCATCAGGTTCTTGAATGACCCATCTATATCGCATCAATTAAATTTTAAAGTTTTACAAAAAATCTAGAAAATTCACCACAAACTTCCCAAGTTCTTTGCCAAGGTAAATTAATACTATGGTGTATATCAAAGATAGAAACGATAAGAAATAAGCAATCCATATCGTTCTGCCATCACTCTCCATTAAACAAAGACTCAAAAATATGATCGCAATTCCAGGGAAAAAATTCGACAGTGGAAAAATCACTGGCCATGGAATCCACAATAAAACCCCATCCAAAATCAAAAGCCATCCGTTCCATATATTGATAATCGGCTTCTCAAAAAAATGAACATGTCTTGGTGAAATCCATTTCTCTAAAAAGCCAATAAACTTACCGGCCGTGACTAAAACCTTGGCAAATTTTGATTTTGAAATTTGTTTATCTCTGATTTTTGACGGGAGATTGAGCGGCTTTTCCCTCAACTGGTAAAACGCAGAATAAATGACAAAGCATCCGGCCACGACTCCCCAGCCAGGAAGAAAAGCAGGTAAGCAGAAGGGGAGGCAGACCAATACCTGCAAGAAATGTATGCTGTCATCTCCAATTTTATTGAGAAATTGGCCTATTGAGATATTTGGCTCATTTAAGTCGTTCAAATCCAAGGCCTCTGAAAGCCGATTTGAAAGTGGCAATTTTTGGCTATGACTCTGAGCTCCAATTTCTTGAGGGAAGTCCTCGTTGTTGGATTGTTTTTTCTCCTCATCCATCGCGATTAAAGCTTTGTTGCCGAATCAGTTGGATTGGCATAAATCCAAATATTCAGTATGAGACTCTATCATCATGGATTTCTTATGGCCATAAGATAACAATTGAACTGAAAGTGCTTTCCTGTTTTGCCTCTGCAAAAGGCAAGGCGTGCTGACCATAAGTCGGCACGCCTTAGATCATTGGGTTAAATTTAATGACTTAATTTATGAGGCTTCGCTTTCTGCAGCGGTTACTTCGGGATCAAATGTTGGGGGAACGTCTGTCTGTGGTCGCTCTCCCTTTGTGATCCAAAGAACGCTCGATCCGGCAATGTAGATTGATGAGTATGTTCCAACAACAATTCCTATGAGGAATGTCAGCGCAAAATCACGAATCACAGGGCCTCCAAAAACGAACAGAGCTGCAGCGGCGAGAAGTGTGGTGCCAGATGTGATGACCGTTCTCGCGAGTGTTTGGTTCACTGCTCTATTCATGAGATCAACAAATTTCCCTTTAATGCCCAAATTGAGATCCTCTCTGATACGATCGAAAATAACGATGGTATCATTAATTGAAAAACCAAATATAGTGAGCAATGCGGCGATGATCGGTGCATTAATTTGCCCTCCAAGTAATAAGAATATTCCCAATGTAATAGCGACGTCATGAACCAATGCTATGACAGCGGCTATCGCAAATGAGAATTCAAACCTGATAGCAACGTAAAATAAGATTGCGAAAATCGCAATAAGAGCAGAAATCAGCGCAGCTTTGGTGATAGCTACTCCAACTGAAGGGCCAACAAAATCAGATTGTAGTGTCTCAAAGTTTGCACTGGGAAATTCACCTTGTAGACTTTTGGTGATATCTACTTCCGCACTTTTAGTGATGAGTTTCAATGACGCTTCGCCACCGCCTCCCACAGTGGAGCTTTGATATTGGATGATAGATTCAGTCACCCCTACCTTCTCCAGAGCAACTCTTATCGCTTCCTCCTCAGGCCGGTTGTCTTCGCTGTATGACAACATGATGCTATCTCCCCCAGTGAAGTCGATGCCAAGCGTATTCTCTTTTCTGACAAACATAGCAAAGACAATAGCGGCGACAATTAATCCAGTGCTTCCAATAGCAGTGAACTTACGTATTCCAGGTTGCAAGAATGGAATAGTCGTTTTGCCAACCGCTCTTAGCATCCTTAATTTCGTCAAAATGCCCTTTTCCCTAAGAAACTCCAATAAGATTCTTGTTAGTATGAGCGCCGTAAACATACTGGCCGCGATACCCATCGTGAGAGTCGTTCCAAACCCCTTAACTGGGCCAGTTCCAAAATTAATGAGAATGACTGAGGCTATTACAGTTGTGATATTAGCATCAAAAATGGTCGAGAAAACTTTATCGAATCCTTGGCTTATCGAACCTTTAAGCGATTTACCTTGAAGTAATTCCTCCCGAATTCGTTCAAAGATGAGAACATTCGCGTCAACGGCCATACCAATAGTCAGTACAATACCGGCTATGCCTGGAAGAGTTAGAGTGGCATCTATGGAAGCCATGCACCCCAACAGAAGAATCAAGTTTATTGTAAGTGCGGCTCCTGCAATGACCCCTGCCCACATGTAATAGAAAAGCATGAAGACCAAAACCAAAATAATGCCGACCAGACATGCTTGTATTCCAGCTTTGATGGAATCCTTACCAAGCGTTGGGTCGACGCCTCTCTCCTCAATGATTTTAACTGGGTTCTCCAGTGGGTTTTCCAGAACACTAACTAAATCAAACGCCTCTTTTTGGGTGAAATCGCCCCTGATGGTTGCCTGCCCTCCAGTTATTGGTTCATCGATATTTGGTGCTGACTGAACAACGCCATCAAGAACAATAGCAAGCTGGTTATTGACATTAGCCATAGTGACGTCAGCAAATAGCTTTCCGCCTTCACCATTAAAATTAAGGACGATTTCAGGTATGCCAGTAATTGAAGGAGCAACATAAGCACTTGTAACATATTTTCCGGTGAGGCCTTGCTCTGATTTGTTGCTGACAATCATGTAAGTTGTAAATTCTTCACCCGTGTTTTCGTCTGTTCTCACGTATGGAACCTTTTCGTAATTCGGGGGGACGATATCTTGTGCAATCCAGCTTGCTGATTGCGGGTGAACAAGACGAAATTCAAGAACTGCGGCGGTCTCCAAAGTCGTCCTTACACTGTCCCTTTCACTTTGAGTCAAGCCTGGCAGCTGAATCAGAATCTTATCGCTCCCAACTGGCTGGATAACAGGTTCGGCAACTCCAAAACGGTCAACGCGCTTTCTCAATACTTCGATGGTCCTGCTAATGTCCGTTTCATTCTTTTGCTGAACTGCAGCCAAATCCTCCATCTCTTGATCGTTTGTGCCTGCTCTTTTGGGGCCGACCTCGACAAGAAACGACATGCCTCCCTGCAAATCCAAACCGAGTTTTAGTTTCCCTGCGGCATCTTTTTGAAGCCTTGATAAAATATACCTGGTTGCATTTGATTCGGTAGATGGGATTTGAATTGCAGGAGAGAACCATTCCTCGATGTCAACGTCACCTATGGAACGACTCAAATTCATAAATGTCACATTGGAAAGATTTTCAGCATTGTTCTCCGATTCTAATTCTCTCGCTTCTTTCAGAATCGCTTCGAGCTGCTGCACTTGCTCTCCCTCAACGCTGGCTGCATTTGAAAAGACGTCTATTAGATTTTTACCTCCCGGAGGAACCAGGTAATAAAGCGCGAGGGCAGTGAGGAGAACGACAATTGTTGACTTAAATTTTTTTGATTTCATCGTCTAAAATAGCAGTGACCTTATGGTTATCTTGATCTCATTTATTCAATGATTACATGGTAATTATTTCTCGTCTGTCGGCGAGGTGGGCGTGGACGAAGATGATCGTTCCAAAACCTCAGAGATGTTGCTTTTCTTAATTTCCAATTTTGAGTCCCCGCTTCTGATCGTAACCTTTGCGTCTTGTATTGTGATGATTGTCGCTATGAGCCCACCTGTGGTGGAGATTTTGTCTCCTTTTTCTAGTTTGGACAACAGCTTATCATGCTCTTTCATCTTTTTCTGTTGAGGCCTTATTAAGACGAAATACATCACGACAATCATAAGAACCGGAAGTAGAAGGGCTCCCATTGGGTTCTGGGGAGCCTCTGTAGCTCCAGGGCCATTTTCGGGTCCACTCGCTGGTGCTGCCGTGCCTGGGACACTATCCTGAGGGGGAGGTGTTTGAGCTATGATTGGTTGAAATGTCAGCTTTTGGTCAAATTCCTTCATCAATTTTAAATGTAATCGCGAACCTGGAAAATTAGGCTTATTGAGTGATTTTGCAAGCATAACCTTTCCAATTTATGGATTTTCCAAATCTTGGGGGCACCACCTAGTGGTTGGATCTGCAGATAATTCCTCCCATAGCAGCTTATCGCGCTATTGGTCGTCGAAAAAACTATCTAATAAATTAGATATTTTCGAGGTCAAACGGGAATACCTCAGACTCGTCTTGTATGCGGGCCGATTCTAGAAGTAGAAACTCCCATGGGGCATGAATAGTTCTCATCTCAGGTTTTCTGTAGTCTATTTCCTTAAATCTGCCTTTGGTTGAGGACAAAATAAGGAATAGCGCATCTTGCCCAACCTCATCTCCAAATTTGGCGTGAACAATTTCACCCTCGCAGATGCTAATTTCTGACAACCCATGCGGTGTCATGATATCATAGGATTGGGATCTCACGCTCATACAAGCCAATTGAAGGATGTCTCGCAGCTCAACATCTCTAACAGTGCCCTCGAATCCATCTTGATGCCCGAAATTCGGATTATCCTGGTGCAATGAATCCTTTTTAACAGACTGAGCTCCGTTGTTGGCCTTACCCTTTTTTTCGAACCTTGCCCACCCAGAGCGAAATTTTGGTTTTTCCACTAAACCTGAATTTCCTCTGCCACTCCCTTTTTCAAGTGCTTTGGCAAGTGATGCGGAGCGGGACTCAATTCCGCTAATTAAAAGGCCCAGCTCGTCTGAATAAGCACCATTTGCCAGGCTTAGACATTTTTTGAGCGCTTTGAGATGCTCGTAGTTCCAAAAGTCGGCCCCAAGGATATATGCTTGTTTCCGAATTTCAGCAGAAGGGTGATCTAAAAGCTTGGATAGTTCTTGTGCTGAGCCGTCGCCGTTGAGGGAAATGGCTGTGCGCATGCCCTCAATCACCACAATTTGTTCGGTATCTTCAAATGAAACATAAACGTCAGCACCATAATCTTTGGCATCTAATTCCCGAAGGTTTTTTAGTGTCGTTATTCTTACTGCGGTATCTGAATCCTTGAGCAATTTAGTCACGATGCGTCGCCCTGAATGTGGTTTCATCGCAACCGCTACAAATAGCCCCGACGATCTCAATTCACGAGAATTAGATTCCAGAATTTTCGACACGTCGCGAGAGACTTGATCCGATTGCTGCTTTGCAATCTTTCTTCCCGCAGCGAGACAGGTGTCAAAGTTCCTAGATTTGAGCTGATTTGCCAGAATCCAATTCATTTTGAGCCTAAAATACTAATATAGCCATGAAAGGCATGATGTTAGTTTCATTAATATCGGCAATTCTTCCATTTTATACACTCGTTCACCAAAAAAATTACGAAATCGAGGATGAGATACACCAACCTATCTCGAAGAATCGCGCCGAGGCCTTTTGGAAGGTCCTTTGACTTCCAAATCCCACTTATGGCTAAATTATTAAAGTTTTTAGATTAAAAATTACTTTCCAGTTAATAAAATATTCCCGTCCGGGGAAGATACCTGCTAGCCCGTCAAAATTTTGTGAATGACTACACGTTAAAAAATAATGACATGTCCCATATAAGCAAAGTATTTCAAATTTAAGGGTGGTTGTTGCGACGCAAGTGTATTAGATTTGACATAATCATCTTTGTTTGATTAATACATACACCAATTTCCTATGGCTGAAGAAAATCAAAGCTCATCGGGTCAGTCTCAAAAAAAGCAGACTGTCCGCATAAATTTACCGCCGAAGCAGACCGCTTCGCCCACAGTGAAGCTGAATGCCCCTAAACCTGGGGGACCTGCTGCGCCTAAATCGGCAGCAGCCGCGCCTGCAAAGGCAACATCAGCGCCAGCAGCATCAGCACCATCTAGGCCTGCGACATCCAGTGCTCCAGGACCAAGGCCTGCAGCAAGGCGCGCACCAGCAGCGTCCGGGGGCGGTGCCGGAACTGTCATCACTTTGATGTCGTTTGTATTTGCTGCAATTAGTTTTGTTTCTGTGGTTCTTGTCTTCGTAACTGTCAACGGCAGCTAATAATTATATAAATATGGCATCTGATAAAATCACCGAGCTGACGGAAGATAATTTTGAATCTGAAGTCACCACTTCAGAAATACCTTACTTAGTAGATTTCTGGGCTGAGTGGTGCGGCCCTTGCAAAATGATTGCGCCAGTTCTGGAACAAATTGCGGAAGAGGTCGACG
>CBFHOE010000008.1:138873-144552 GCA_965657355.1 Limisphaerales bacterium
CGTTATACCTTATGATTTTTGGTGCTCTTTTTATCACCTTCCAAAACAAGCTACCCTTTATCAGAATTTTATTTGAATCAATTTTTTCATTCATCCCATTGTTAAATAAAGCTCTGAAATCGCTTTACATCACTCGCTTTACATTAGCTTTTGATTCCATGCTCACCGCTGGAGTGCCAGTCAAAGAATCACTCAATCAAGCTGCCGCCACAAGTGGGTCATTGAAACTCGCGGCTCGACTAAACAAATGCATAGCCAGGCTCGACTCGGGCGAGTTAGTTTCCAATATTTTAGAGTATTGTCGGTTTTTTCCCAATTCGTATTTGGTTTCGATTGCCGTAGCCGAGCAATCTGGACGCATTGATGAAACTTTGAGGACATTATACAGACAAAATTTGGAAGATAGTGAAGCGCGTTTACAAAAATTTGGAGGGGCATTTTGTTGGTTGATTTACCTTGGCTTCGTTTTATTTATGGTGATTTCAATTTTAAAAATGTATGGCGCTTATTTTGGTCAATTGGATGAAATCTTAGGAATACTATGAATCACTTATAATTTTGACCATGGTCAAAATTATAACCAGAGACTAATTAAAAAAATATCGATAAAGTATAGGAGGGGAAATCAATGTGTGAGGCAATAATAGATAATATTAATACCGAGCGGGTATGAGAATTTTTCGGAAAAGTTTGTGAAAAACCATTCACTAATTCCCTCTTCCTCCCATCCATCGCTGATATCCGTATTGTGACAAACCAGGACCATTATCCGCTGGTAATCATCTAAAATGGCCAAGTAATGGGGGGTATTGAGATTTTCATCCGGTTCACCAATATTGGTCTCCCAGGTGATGCCGTATGGAGCGCCATCATGCGCTGCATCCTCACTGGGAACTTGCGGTTTTTGGTCCAAAATGTAAACACCATTGAAAATTTCATGATCAAGAGGGAGTTCGACTAGTTGTTTTTTTGGAAATACCTTTTCTAATTGCCTGCTGATGTGTTTGAGCATTTTGTTACCCCACAAATCATCCATTAACAGAAATCCTCCGGATTCGAGATAATTCTTTAATATTTTTGAGTCATTTTCACTCAAGAAAATATTCCTGGCATCGATCATGAAAATGAATGGGTAATTATTGAGTTCAGCATCACCAAGTCTGAGGATTTTCCCATCAGGATTAACTTTCATGGAGGTCAGTTCCTCTAGTCTGTATGAAAAGTTGAGATCGGCTGCAGGATAGTCTACTTTCCAGTAGCTTCTTCCGAAATAAGAGTCATATTCAATCCTTACAAAAGTGAAAACGTCGCTATCAAAACGGTTGTCAATTTCCCATGTAGGCACACCGCTTCGCGAGCTCAAGCTGGGGCCTCTCGGGGAGGCGTTTCCTCTGGACTGGGAAAGAGCTTCAGGATTCTGAGCCCGCTCTTCAAACCAGTTGAGTTGGGCGTTGACTCCCATCACAAGGAGAACTAAGCATGCGAAAAAAACCAACATTGCTGTTGCGGTTTTCGGCTTAAAAAATGATGGGTATGAGTTTAGGGCCATAATCTGGGATGGATTATTGGGATATTTTTTCTGCTGTCACGAAAGCATTAAACATTAAATACTTTAAGGGTGATGCATTCAAAACCCAATCGATCAGAGCAGGGACCTTTCTGTCAGTGCAATGGGCCGAAATGATTTTACATCCGTTCGTCTTAAGGTGGTAAATCATTTCAAGGAGGTTAGTCGCTATAATTGCGTCGTCATCGGGTTGAAAATTTTCTCTTTCAATTGGGTGCATTCGGTCAAAAGTGATATTAGCTTTTTTAGCCTTAATCTCACCATATTTTTGTATGAGTCTTTTAGCATTCCTCATTTTAGCGCCGATACTTCTCATATGTGGGTGATAATCGGCAAAGCCGATGACTCTCAAAAAATTAGGGCTCGATAGAATGACTTTGCCTCCGGGCTTGGTAACTCGTACTATTTCCTTGATGAATTTTTCGGGGGATTCGACATGCTCTAAGACATTAAAGCTTCCTGTGATATCGAAATAATTCTCTCCAAATGGGATAGTATCACCATCGTAATTTTGACAATTCGATGTAAATTTTGAAGCAATATCAAGGTTTGCCTGTGAAACCTCTAAGCCAGTGGGGGTGAAGCCTTTTTCCTCTAGCTTTCGAACTACTTGACCTGTTCCACATCCTACGTCTAAGACTTTTTTAGCTCCTGGAATTGAGGTTAAAAATTCAAAATATTTATCAAAAAAACTCGATTCCTGATTATTGAGAAATTTTGCGTAATTCTCATTATTTAGGTAGTAGTTCTTGTGATTCATGAGATTTAGATAAAAGTTGGGTGAGGCATTATAAGAGCTTCTATTAAACTTTCTTTCTCGTGAAAGGAATTGCAGGCAGTAGGAAAAAAATTAAGCCAATAGAGATAGATGCCATGGTGACTTTTAACGGTAGAGCAACTGGTTTGTATTCAAAAGTAATCTTTTGTTTTCCTTCAGCTGGTTCTAAATAGACTCCTTTTGAAATGAAATTGCATCTCAATAACGGGACTTTTTTACCATCTATATCCACTTTCCAGTTGCTGTCATAGTTGTCATTTAACAAGACAATGGCCGGGACAGATGACGTTGCGCTTAATATGATTTTCTTGGGAGCGTAACTTACAAGAGAAATAGACGGCGTGCTCAAGATATCATTCATTGCTTTTGAAGATGGTATGGGTGAATTGACTATAACCGATTTTTGAGGATTCCAAAAAGGCTCGCTCAATTTTTTTAGCGTTTCTTTATCGTCCGCGATTACCTCCCACTGGTCGTATATTTTAATTCTATCAAGTGCGCCAGAAAATTCTATGACTGAAAAAGGGCCTGTTTGTGAATTTATGGATTTGTAATTATTGTCTATCGAAAAATTTTTAAGAATTTTAAATCTTTTTTGTTTTGGGTCAAATTGATCATTGAGTATTTCAGTCACCCCTTGAGATAAACCTAAAAGGTATTTTGTTGATGTAAGCTCCCAGAATCTCCTTAAATTTTCAGGATTGCCTGTAGGTGATAGTGCATTTTGAAAAGTTAAAAAGTCTGCGGCAGGTCTTGGTTCTTGGGAAATATCTATGGAGTTAATATTATAGTATGGGAATTGATGTTGAAGCCATTCAGCACGGTAGAGTTGTGCCAGAACGTTGATATTTTTATTACCATCGAAAGGTGCAATTGTAACTCTGGCCCCTGCCTGGGAAGCAACGGGCTCCAAGGTGTCAATAA
The DNA here is from genome assembly GCA_965657355.1 of Limisphaerales bacterium. GTDB lineage: Bacteria > Verrucomicrobiota > Verrucomicrobiia > Limisphaerales > JAJOIW01 > JAJOIW01. Next base: position 142,143 of record CBFHOE010000008.1, read on the forward strand.
GTACGTCTTTGTCATACTTAATACCTGCATTGAAGTGCTGAATCCAAGGTAAGTTTGCTCGCCCCATATCCAAAAGGAGTAAAGTTGCGATAATGGCTCCAAGCCAACCCATTTTTTCCTTATGAAATGTTCCTTTGAAAACGAGATACATGAGGGTGAATGTGCACAGGGTAAAGAAGAGAAACCATAAATATTCACCCAATACGAAACTCGGTATCTGGGATAATGAGTCATTGGGATAACCTTCTGCACCCAAAGATTTTTTCAATTGATCCTGAAGTTTAAATCGTGACCCCGCTATGACTAAAAAGATAAGACTACAAAATACAGGCACTCCAATCATCACTGACTTAAGTAGCCCGTTGGATTTAAGTAATTCTTTGAGGTGCTCCCCTTTACCTCTCCAAATGGCATGCAAAAAAACAAAAAAGATAAATATCAGACCGATTTCCAAAGTATGATGGAATTTAATTGGGTTTCTTATCGAGTTGAAGAAAGGGAGTGCATGAATAATTTGGTAGAGAAAAAAGTGCCTTCCAAAAGAAAATGCAAGCGATGAGAAAACTATGATTGACCAGAACCATACCCAATGTTTTTCCACAGAATTAAAGAATGAATTTTTCCTGCTCAACAAAATAACACCTGCCATGAGCACTGCAAATATAACGAAATTCCCAGCATAAAATCCCGAACCTGAATGTCTCGAAATGCGAGGGGTATTGTCTTTGCCGTATTGAGGGTCACGCCCGACTGTGCCTCTATACAGACCACCATTATCCGTGTCCATTCGATATCCAAAATAGCCTGGAACAAATAGTCTGACAGTTTCATTTATCGGCAGACTCCATTGAGTAGCCCATTCCCATTTCGACTGGTTTGAATCATTTCTCTCCAAAATAGATACACCCTGTATCTGGGTCGAAAATAGAGAAAACACGGTCTGCATGGCGACGAGAATTGAAAAACCTGTCGTCACACATAAGCGAATCAAAGATGGTTTTATTTTACTTAGAGGAAATTTCTTGTTGTTTTCTTGCTCCGGATTATCCCCAGATTCAATGATATTATTCTCACTTTTGGGCTCGAACATTTCCCAGGCAACGAATAGTGCAAAGAGCATCGATAGTATAATACCAACGTCGAATCCCTCCATGACACAGATTCCCAGGCAGAGGCCCGATAGGATCGAACTACCCCAAACGCCAAAAGTCTTTGCTGATTTCCAAACAGATATTGCAAAAAAGAAAAATGCAGCAGCGAGAACAACTGTTCCTAGTCCCCAGCAGCCGTATGAAAAGAAGTCTGAATTTAAAATGCCAGCGATACCGACAAGACCGCAAACTAGTGGATGAAATCTAAAGGCTCGACCCGCACACCATATGGAAATCCCCAAAATTATAAGGCATATGGGAATATAAAATTTTGCAAATAATTCTGGTGTGAGTAGCCAAAGGAGCATCCACGTCACATTTACAGGCGCCGCACCAGCGGGTTTACCCATCTTATAGATGTCCTGCCACTTGCCAGAGAAGCCATCAGGAATTTGGTTATGGGCAGTGACAAGCGTCGATAATGGCCCGTCGCTTGAGAAAAGAACTTTTCCCTCGGAGAAGCTATCTCTAAATAAAAATAATAAGACGACCGTAATAATGCCTGCAAAAATGAGGAATTCTTTTTGGTTTTTATTGGATTTAAAAATCATACAAAAAATTTTCGAATAGGATTTATTATTTCCCATGCGAACAGATGTAATAATCTCTCCTTAAGAAGGCTAGCTGGCAATCGGAAATTCGTCTTTCCGATTCGAGAAGCAGAAATCTCCTGGCTTTAAAGCATCGAGAAGCAATATTCCTCAAAATCTTTGGCAATACACTCCCAAGTCTTTGTTCTTGCGAATTCTTTGCCTGCCAGGCCAGTTTCTCGGCACTTTTCTGGATTCAAGAACCATTCTTGCATGCAGTTTGAGAAACAAATTGGATCTTTAGTGTCCACTTGAGCCCCAAGCTTTGTCGCCTCAACAAAGTCCAACTCTCGTATTTTAGATGCGATAATTGGAGTGCCAATGGCGGCTGCCTCCAGGGCCACCAGAGGCTGCCCTTCAAAATTTGATGGCATGGTCAGTATTTGACAATCCTTTAAAAATTTCCATTTATTCATTCCAGAAACGGGGCCCACCCATTCCATATGAGGATACGGCTCAATAGCTTTTTGAAGTCTTTTTTCATCTGGACCTCTTCCAGCTATCTTTATGGGGGTTGTTGTCAATAATGCCGCAGCTTCAATTAAGTCCTGTAATCCCTTTTGAGCAAAGTCAATACGACCGAGAAACCCAATGTATTTGCCAATATTCAATGGTAAATCAATAGCCGACGACTCAACACCCATTGGAATAATTTTTCCGGGCATCATA
>CBFHOE010000008.1:144651-154755 GCA_965657355.1 Limisphaerales bacterium
AAAGCTGATTCGAGACTCTGATTGACAAAAATTCTACTTTTAAATTTATGGGGATAATCTGATTCAAACCATTGGAATAAATTGCCGATTATAGGGTATTTTTTTGGAATCGCAGCACCAAGAAAATTTTGGACCTGAAGCACTGCGGGAGTGCCACTCGGATTATTGTATGAATATAAAGGGTTCCAAGGAGCAAAGTCTTCTATTATTACATCAAATTGATGACTCTTTCTCGATAGATAATTTTGTGCCATCAGAGTGTAAGCAAGAGTGCTCACTAAATAATTGTTTGCCCTGCTACCTACAGGAAAGTAATTGAGTCCGTTCCATGAATCTATTTTGTCAACACCTGGGCACTTACCACACACAACAGTGATTTCGTGACCAAAGCATTCCAAACATTTGAGGATATTTTGAACACGCAATGCGCCACCCCCGCCAACCCAAGGGTTTCGAGGTGAGTCATATATAAATTGAACGATTTTCACATCACTATTTTAGTCGTTAAATTCAGAGAGTTGTTTCATTTTTTTTCTCATATATGTGTGCAGAATGAACCAAAAAAGTGGGGGGAGGCCGGCGCTTAGTAATATAGACGCCGCGCCGTAATCTTGGCCCATATGCCCAATCCAGGCAAAGAGTCCTGAAAGTGGAATGATCCCACATAGAGTTGCTGCAATGAATGAATGCCAAGGCATTTTAGTCATACCGGCAAGGCATGAAAGAATCTCGGGGAAAAGCGGGAGCCAGCGTGATAATGTGACCAGCCACCCCCCCCAGGCGGCGAACAGCTTTTCACCCTTTTCTAAATCTTTTTTTCCGACCAGTTTTTCAGCTGTCGATTGTCCACAAGACCGGCATGCCCAATAAGCGATATTTGCGCTTATCGAGCTACCAATTATCCCTATGAAGGCGCCTGTGATTGGACCGTAGATAAATCCCAAAGCAGCGATAATAGCAGTTGCTGGAACTGGAAGAAATAAATCGATAGTAAGCAGCCCCAAGGCAATAGCCCAGGCCCACTCTCCATATCCTTGCAAAAATTTGATAGAAGATTGCTCCTCGCCTAATCCCATATCACCCAATATTGCAAATGGGATAATGAGAATGACTGCCAATAAAAAAAATATAAAGACCAATCTCATCAGGGCTTATCTATTGATTTTGAGATCAAATTAAGTTTATCTCTAATGAAGGAAACACAAATTAATCTGTATTGTTCTTTCGTGAAAATATCTAAGTGGCCCAAATGATCCGGAAAAATAGACTGCGCTTTATCTTGTGTTGCATCAAATAATGCTTTTCCGTGCTTCGGTAAAATATCCGTGTCCCGGCCTCCATGTGCTAAAAGAAATTTATCTGGAGAGATTTTTTCTATATAATCTAGGGCTATAAATTCATTATTTGTTGCGAGATACCCGATCCATTTGAATAACCATAAAAAACCAAGTTGACTCATTTTATCCGATGCATGAACTCGAGCATCAGCATAAGTGGATTCCGAAACTATTAAACACTTATTTGGTGTTTCAAGTGCAGCAGAAATGATAGCTAACTGCCCACCCATTGATTGCCCGAATAAAACCAGTGGAAGATCTTTGACTTTTTCTATGTTTCTGGATTCACGGATAGCCGATCTTCCGTCCTCAATTAAATTTGACATTGAGGTGGATCCAGTAGATTTCCCATACCCCGAATAATCAAAAGCCATAACAGCAAATCCATGATCAACTAACCAATTCACATTTTTGATAGTGTGGGAAATATTTCTAAACCCCTCGTGGAAATGTAGAATCAGAGCATCTGGGACTTTGTTCGCTGGCATCAGAATCACTCCATCTAATTCCCTATCCCCACTACTTATTTTTACAGCAGTCTTACTATGGTCGATTTTTACTAATTCTCCATAGTCTTTCAGTGAAGGTCTGAAAAAGAATTTCTCCGAAGCTCCGCTGGTTTTCAATACCATACCAATTCCTATGCCAAGAGTTCCATTTATGAGAACAGAGACAAAAAGCTCAATGCAAAGTGGCTTGATTGGGGGCCACTTTTTTTTAAACCCAAAAACCGCAACACATCTGGCTAGCAGATTAAATAGGGCAGGGATCATCAAAAAGACCACCATCGATAAAAAAGGAAATGTCATTAATTATTACTTTATTTAAATAGGATTATAATTGTATTTCTGCCTTTTTGAACTGAATTATACGATTCTAACTCAATAAAAGATTGATATAGGGAATTTCATTCGGATGATAATCAACTATGAGCGATTTATATGATTTACTTGTCATCGGAGGTGGTAGTGCTGGTTATGCAGCTGCAAGAACAGCTTCAGGGGAAGGTTTGAATGTTGGGGTCGTTGAAGCTGGGCCAGATGTCGGGGGGCTATGTATTCTTCGTGGGTGTATGCCTACCAAGGCTCTTCTGCAGTCGGCGGAAGTGGCACACATTGTTTCCAAGTCAAAAGTATGGGGCATTGACATTCCAGAATTCACTGTTGATTTTCCAGCCGTTATGGCTCGCAAAGACTTCCTGATTGATGATTTTGCCGGATATCGGCGCGAACAACTCTTGAATGGGGACAAGTTCAAATTCATCAAAGAGCACGCAAGCTTCATCGACCCTCATTCAGTTAGACTAAGCAGCGGAAAAATACTAAAAGCCAAAAATTTTCTCATTAGCACAGGATCTAAAATATCACCTAGTCCATTGGGTAGTCTGATGAACATTGGTTACATAACCAGTGACGACGCTTTGAAGCTAAAGAAACTTCCTTCCTCCATAATAGTTCTTGGAGGAGGTGTTATAGCCGTTGAAATGGCTCAATACTTTCACAGACTTGGTGTGAAAACAACCGTGATTCAGAGAAGTGAGGACATCCTCAAAGAGTACGATACAGACGTTTCTAAGACTCTTCGTGAAGCTTTTGAAGATGAAGGTATTGAGGTAATAACTCGGACAAGGATTGAGGGAGCTGAATTATCCGGGACGGGTAAAAAGATCATTTTTGATCAAGATGGAAAAAGGAAATATGTCGAAGCTGAGGAAATTCTTTTCGCCCTGGGAAGATCTCCAAATACTTCCTCTTTAAATTTAGAGGCGGCTGGAGTCGAACACGTTAACGGAAGGATAAATGTCATTCCCACCCAGCAAACATCACAGCCACATATTTATGCTGCAGGGGATTGCTGTGGCCCATTTGAGGTTGTTCACCTCGCTATACAACAGGGAGAGACGGCAGCAAATAACATCGTTGATTCATCTAAGTTGAATAAAATGGATTACAGGCTAATTACCCAAATTGTATTTACTGATCCTCAGGTGGCACAAGTCGGCTTGAATGAAAAACAAGCGAAGAAACAAGGGGTTCCGTACAAGGTAGCAAGTTACCCATTTAATGATCATGGAAAATCTATGATTCTTGATACCAAACACGGATTTGTAAAAATGTTAGCAAACTCTGAATCCGGTGAAATAATTGGTGCAGCCTGCGTTGGGCCAATGGGGGGAGAGCTAATCCATGAAATAATTGTAGCGATGCATTCGAAGCTCTCTGTTCGTGAATTTATCACTATTCCACATTATCATCCGACATTAGCTGAGATATGGACCTACCCGGCAGAAGACCTTGCTGATGAGATAAACAAAACCTAGCCAAAAGTCATAAGTCCCAGGAGAGTCTATGATTCCAGTAGAAAGAATTCATTAATGTGGTATTGTAGTAATGTAATTTTTGTAAAGTTATGAAGTGGTCAATGTATATGTGTTTCCTCCTGTTTTGTCTCGGATGCTCCACCACACCCGATGATCCTCAGTTTCAAAGTATGTTCGAAATCGAAGATTCGGATGCTCACAATCTTACAAAGAGTCAAGTCGTGGAGATGTATGGACAACCGGACAGTATCAAAAAAATTGGTGGCGAGGAAGAATGGTTCTTTGATAAGGCTGCCGATGAATCAAAATTAATCCTTGTTTTTGACAATGAAGGAAACTTGGTTTCGACCCGTCATAACAGCGAAGAATAGTTGAAGCAAAAATTGATTATTTCACAAAACGAAGAAGCGGTCCCCAGTTTTGCGATAGCTTTATTCGTATAACTACTTCTGCTATTTCTTCTGACTTTATCCTGAGCATGGATTTCCCGGTTTGAGCATCTGAGTGGATTTGTCCTCCGAATGATCTTGGATCCTTACCATTTTTAGTCCATGTAAGTTGCGCTCCTGATTTTGAGAGTGAGCCGGGTATCGTAACAACTGTGAATTGTTTGGTTGAATGAACTTTAGGTAGAGGCAATGTGTGGGCTAATCCTGCGGCTTGGAGTTGTCCGTAAATTACCTTCAGGCGGTAGGGGAGGTAGTTTTCTCTTATAGCATTGACCGACGGCACCCAATGATCATCGCGATTCAAAATGTTCCAAGGGCTTGGATTTTGAGCGATCCCGCTACCCCAGCGGGCAGATTCAGCAACAACTGCAAAATATATTTCTCTCACTCTTTTGTCCCACAGTTTTATGAGGGTATCATGGTGAAGGCTTCCTCCTTTGTTAAAGTGAAGATGGACTCTGTCTTTAATCAGGAATCTAAACTCAGGATTTTTGATGCATTGTTCCCATAAATACTGTGGATTGGAGTATTCAAAATTATCACCAGTGAGGTAAGGGCCGGTTCTATCCTGATGTATGTCATAAGATAGGACGCTGTGCTCCGCATCCCAGATAAAGAATTGAAATCCTTCAGAGCTATTACGGTTCCTTATGGCATACCAATTATTTGGGCGGTCCCCACCTGAGGTTAAAGGGGCATCTTTGTTACCCATACTAAGAATAATTAGCATATAATCTGCAAGGTTCCCTGGATCTAACAAGGGGTTATGACCGGCTTTAGTCCCGTCGAGTTTTTTTCCAATGGCATAGGCATATGTCAACATATCTTTCATGCCATTGCCTTCGTTAGTTAATCTCCAAAGATCATTCCATGCATCTAAATTTCCGTCGGTCGCTTCAATATGCATTGTGAATCCACTCGGTCCTTTTGGTCTATCGTCGGGCATGCCCGTATATCTGCCAGCCCAATTGAATCCTGCGCTTTTAATGACATCGAAATTTTTCTTTTTGCCTCCAATGTATGAATTCCCATATGAAGCCTCAGGTCTTTCACTGGAATTATAAAGTCCCCAATAGAGCCCATTGATGAATAAGTGGCAGAAATCTCCTCGCGCAGCTGGGCGATTCATTTGTAGTTGAAGGTCTCGGTTGAATTGGTCCCTGATAAAAACAGCTCTTGGATCTCTTTGGAAACTCCAGCTGTAGTTTTGTGAACATCTTAGATCAAGGTGATCAAATTCATCCGTCCCATCATATTCGGGGAAAAGGTCATATCTGAATTTTGGTTCTCCATATGATTTGCGAAAGAAGAATCTGAAACTGTGTTTAGGATTTCTCGTGCTTCGAGAAAATCCGCCTCTAATTCGAATGCCAGCATTGGATTGCCCGTTTTTTAATTCACCATGTGGTATGTATTCAAGGATACAATGACGTTCCCAGTTTCTCCCTTTCATCGGGGCGTTCGAATATATTCCATTTTCATAATCGAATAAGTCCATGGGATCAACGATTACTGAAAAAATTGGAATGGATGAGAATGCTTTACTGAGTTTTTCATCCCATCCCCATTCGTCGATTAATTCTTGATCAGGGCCATAATACGTGGCATTGCGTCCCCAGTTTTTGGGCCACATTTTAGATTTGTCATATTCGCCACTACCAAGAAAAAGATTATTCAGAAACAAGTAAGATCTTGCCTGTTGGGGCGCCACTTCTACTCCATTATCAAAAAATCCAAATCTAATTGTAGTTGTTTCTGTAATTGTAAATTCAGTCCCGGCATTCCATGTTTTAGACGTGCCGTTCTCGGGAGACGTGCCATCTGTAGTATAACGAATTTCGATCGATGGATACTCATTCAAGATGTGAGGTTGAATTTTCTCTGTAGGGATAAACAGTCCTGATGGTGGGGTTATGTCAAAAGAGTTTTTTGTGAGCCAGATTTTTTTTACACGGCTATTTGTTAATCCAGGCGATGGTAATTCAAGGTAACCTGGTAAACCTGACTTGCTGTATCCATAAGCCTGGTCTTCATCCATATCTGGAAAATGGAAATGTGATATCTTGATCCATTTTGATTGCTCACGGTTTTTTTCAAATTTGAAAATCCACAATGATTCGCCCTGTGCACTCAATTTGAAAGGAGCATTGGTCTTTTTTCCATTTGCAAAAAATATGAGGCAATCACCTGGTGGTAGTTGTTTGTTTGGTAACCTCCAAATATCTTTTTGTGATAAGTGGTCAGAAACCCCATAGTCAGATAATTGAATGCTTTTTTCTGATATATTTTGTATTTCAAACCAATCACTTTTCTTTCCATCGGGGTCAGAAATCCCAGACTTATTATCAGGTAAAACTTCTGAGATTCTTATTGGAGATTGCGCAAGAGCTGAGTGATTCGAAAATGTTGAAAAAAGACATATCACGGCTACCAATAAAGCGGCTTTCACTTTATCAAAGATAAAAAAATAATGAGAATCAGGCGGTTTCATTGGTTAATTTTTTTGATGTGGCCCTTGATTGAGAAATGCTCTGAACTTATGTTTGAACGACATTCCGATTTATGTAATGTCATCGCATTTGTAATGGAAAGAATATAATGAAGATAGGTGGAGATAGTGCATAAAACCGGCCTGAGTAGCATTTCAAGTTTTTCCGGAGTTTATCAAGGAGGCTGGGGGTACCAAATCGCACGCTGGGTCATTGAGAATCCTCAAAAACAATTCATAGTCGTTTGCTCTGGCACTAAAGAGCAAGAGCGGACATTGGAGAACCTGATGACTGCTTTGTCTGTGCTCGACAAAAGCTCCACATTACCCCGTAGTGAAACTGCAGAATTTTTCCCAAGCTGGGAAGTCCTTCCTCACGAAAACAGACTTCCTCATCCCGATGTCATCAGTGATCGCTTGTCTGTGCTCATGTCTGCAGTCAATGATAAAACCCGGCTCCCTGTTGTTGCCTCTCTTCATTCGGTATTGCAAAAAACGTTGAGTCCTCAATGGCTCAAATCACAGTTAAAAGAAATCAAGATAGGTGACGAAATTGACCCATTAGACCTTATCGAATGGTTAGAAAACAAGGGGTATCAGTCAGAAGTGCAAATTTCAAGCAAAGGCCAAGTGGCCATGCGAGGGGGGATTATCGATGTTTTTCCTGTCTCGATGTCGTGGCCTGTTCGAATAGAATTCTTTGGTGACGAGGTTGAATCAATCAGAACTTTCGATCCTCTTAACCAACTCTCCAAAGAAAAATTAGACTTCGTTTCGATATCTCCCGGCGGTGAACTGGGTATTTTAAAGATGATGCAAGCCGAGGACACGTTTCACAAGAATAGTGGATATTTTTGCGATTACTATCCTGACGGCACAACTTGGGTCTTTTGCGAGCCCGAATCCATTGAAAGCCATGCTGAAGAAATAGCATTACAGATACCTGACGAGGATCCGTTTTTTGATTCGCTTGAGAGCCTTATGGAAAGGTTATTAAGTCGTAAACAATCCATTATTAATTTAGAGGAGGTGTCTCGATTTGATGCCACTGAAAATGATGTTCATCAAATCCACTCATTAGATCAATGGGCTGTCCATATAGGAAAAAATGAGAATGTTCAACTCATGGAGGTTCGTAGACACGATTTATTTAACCAGATGAATCGCTGGCTACGTATGAAATTTGATGTGAAAATTTTTTGTGGTAATGAAGGAGAGAAAAGAAGAATTCATGAATTATGGGATGAGCTGGTTCCCAAAAGCGGTGAGGATGATAAAAGACCAGACGTTTATGACTTTTCCTACAGTCCTGGATTTTTGGACCTTTCGTCAAAAACGGTTTGGATAACTGATGCTGAGATTTTTGGTCGTAAAAAAGTTCAACGCCCACGTAAGCTTCGCTCAAGACATATCAGCGCTTCAAAATCAGCGCTTGAAATAGATTTCTCTGATCTTCAAGAGGGCGATCTTGTCGTTCATTTGCAATATGGTATTGGTCGTTTTTCGGGAATCGTCATGATGGATGATCGAAATGCAAACGCCCAAGAGTGTCTATGCTTGGAGTTTGCTTCCACAGGGAAAGGCCAACCTTTGGCAAAACTTTATGTTCCGGTTACTGAGGCACACCTTGTTAGTAAATATGTAGGGGCTGGCAAAATTAGGCCGCCTTTAAATTCTCTCGGGGGAAATAAATGGAAAAAAGCCCGTGAAAAAGCTGAGCAAGCGGTTGAAGATTTGGCTGCTGAGTTTTTGAAAATTCACGCTATTCGTGAATCGTCAAGTGGCTATGACTTCTCAGAAGATAAGCCATGGCAGAGAGAATTTGAAAGTGCTTTTCCCTACCAAGAAACAGATGATCAGCTCAGGGCCATAGAGGATACAAAACGCGACATGGAAAAGGCCAAGCCGATGGATCGACTCATTTGTGGTGATGTCGGTTATGGGAAAACGGAAGTAGCTATTCGGGCCGCTTTCAAAGCTGTGCTCGACGGAAAGCAGGTTGCTATCCTTGTCCCTACAACAGTTTTATGTCAGCAGCATTATAATAACTTTGCCGATAGAATGGCTGCATATCCTATATCCATTGAGTCCCTATCTCGATTCCAATCAAAGAAGAAGCAAAAAGAAATTATTCAAAATACAAAAATGGGCGGCGTCGATATTTTGATTGGGACGCATAGGCTTTTGCAAAATGATATTCAATTCAAGGACTTGGGGCTCGTTATCATCGATGAAGAACAGAGGTTTGGTGTGCTGCATAAAGAAAAATTAAAACATATGCGAGCCACTGTAGATATACTGACATTAAGTGCCACACCAATACCTCGGACCCTTTACCTTTCTCTAACAGGAGCCCGTGATATGAGTACTATCGAAACTCCACCACAGGACCGACTTCCTGTGCAGACAATCGTGCACCCTTATGATGAGCGAATCATTCGAGATGCCATACAGCGAGAGCTAAATAGGCAGGGGCAGGTGTTTTTTCTGCACAATAGGGTGGGGACAATTTATACCATTGAGGCGAAATTAAGAGAGTTGTTGCCCAAGGCTCGGATTATTGTAGGCCATGGCCAAATGAGCGGTGATGAGTTAGAGAGAGTGATGACAAAATTTATTAATGGAGAGGCTGATGTATTATTATCCACGACAATAATTGAAAGTGGCATCGATATTCCCAATGCCAATACCATAATAATTGACAGGGCCGACAGGTTTGGATTGAGTCAATTATACCAACTCAGAGGTCGTGTAGGTCGGTATAAAAATCAAGCCTACGCTTACCTGTTATTACCAGGGCACATGCGTCTTCTAACTGATGTCCGCAAAAGAATGAGCGCTATAAAACAATATTCAAGCTTGGGTTCGGGTTTCAAAATTGCCATGCGTGATCTTGAAATCCGAGGTTCCGGTAATTTGCTCGGGGCAGAGCAAAGTGGTCACATTACTGCTGTGGGATTCGAGTTATATTGTCAGCTATTGAAACAAAGTGTCAGCCGCCTGAAAGGGGAAAAAGTTGAGAAGCGCGTTGAGGTCGTGATTCTGCTCGATTTCTTAGAGCTAAATCCACACAGTGCTAAAGAGTCTAATAATAATAAGCTTACCACAGCATCTGGCGACAGAATGGAAAGTGCGTGCCTTCCGTATAAATATATTGAAGATGTCAGGCACCGAGTTGATGTCTACAGAAAACTTGCTCAAACTTCTAAAATGTCGGAACTCAAGCAATTAAGAGATGAACTGCAAGATCGATTTGGTAAGATGCCTCGACCTGTAGATCTACTTTTCTTGATTGCAGAAATAAAAATCCTTTCGGCTTCTCGTTTGATTACTCGGATAGAATGTGAGAAGGCAAAAGTAAAAATAACCCGAAATAACGAACTAGTATCACTAGGGGGGAGATTTCCTCGGCTTACCAAAAAAACACCACAAGCTCGTCTAAAGGAAATTAAGTTTCTCATCCAATCCTTCTGATTGACTAGCCTGCGCCTTAGCTAATACCTCAGGTTC
>CBFHOE010000008.1:154853-157540 GCA_965657355.1 Limisphaerales bacterium
CTGGCGCTTTAGCTATCGAGTGACATACGGTTTCTTTATTCGATGATACCTTGCTTTTTTAACCATTCCTCTGATATGGCCTCCATCATCAAATCTGCCAAAGGGGCAGTTTGCTGGTCTAACAAATTCAGTATTTGTTTAAGTTCCTGTGTGTCGCCAGTCTGAGTTTCTGGGTTTTCTTGGGATAAGATCTTTTTGACATCTGAAATAGATTGCTGAATGGATTCGAAATCCTCTGGTTCCATCTTTGTCCCAAAAGATTCGATTGCGGTCATTGATGCTTGGAGCGTCTGTTCTGCTCTAGCCTTTGATTCTACCCATTGTCTATATTCCAAATCTGAGAAGGCATTCTCCACTGATTCTTCAACCATTTTTTGAACGTCTGAGTCGTCTACATCAACAGCTGAGCTTATCTTAAGAATTTTTTCCTCACCTGTCTTGGTGTTCCTTGCAAGGACATTCAAAATACCATTTGAGTCTATCTCAAACTGGATGCCGACCCTTGCTAGAGCTTTTGGCATTGGATCAAAATCGATAATTAGTTTTCCCAACTCCCAGTTGTCGTCTGCTTTTTCTCGCTCACCCTGAAGAATTCGTATGCTCATGGACTTTTGATAGTCCAGGGCGTTGGTGAACATTTCACCTGCTTTGACTGGAATAGTAGTATTGCGCGGAATGATAACATTCATCAGGCCGCCAAATGTTTCTATCCCAAGAGAAAGAGGGGTCACATCCATCAATATCAAATCCTCTAGTGCTCCTGAAAGTATAGCCGCCTGGATAGATGCGCCTAATGCGATTGCTTCGTCTGGATGAGTGCTGGTATTTAAAATGGGGCCACTGGGTTTATGAGGATCATTTCCAACCCTTAAGCTACCTTTTGACTCCTCGAACTCCTGGCAATCAAATGTCTCTTTTACAAACTGTTGGATCAAAGGCATTCGCGTTTGACCTCCAACTAGAATGACCTGATCTAAATCTGCTGTTGAAAGTTCGGCGTCCTTTAGTGCTCTCAGGCAATGTTCTTTCGTTCTTTTAATAATCGGTAAAGCTATCTTCTCCAGAGTATGTCTTTCTAATTGGAATTCGTAGCTATTCGTCCCATCTAAAAACGGCAAAGCGATAGTGGTAGATTCTGCTTTGGTTAACTTAATTTTTGCTTCTTCGGCTGCTCCAAAAATCTTTCTTGTCGATTCTGTATTTAAATGAAAGCTCGGTTGTTGTTTTTTAATTTGGTTCTCCACCCAGGTGGCGATTGCCATGTCGATGTCATCGCCCCCAAGTTTTGTGTTGCCGCTAGTAGACAAAACTTGAAAAACACCGTCGTCCAATTTCAGTATAGAAATGTCAAATGTTCCGCCTCCCAGATCATAAACAGCTACATGAGCATTCGAGTGGGTTTTGTCAATGCCATAGGCCAATGCGGCCGCTGTTGGTTCATTAATAATCCGTTCGATTTCCAAGCCTGCCAACTCACCAGCTTTTTGTGTGGCAAGTCTCTGGGCATCATTAAAGTATGCTGGAACTGTGATAACGGCTTTACTTATTTTTTGCTCCAAACGAGTTTTGCTTGTTTCCAATAGCGTCCTGATAATTTCCGAAGAAATCTCCTCTGGTAGGCGAGGCCCATCAGGTGTCATAATGCTGACAGGTTTATTTCCTTCCAGAATCAAATCAAAAGGGGTGTTGAGAATCTCTTTTTCTGAGATTTCATTGGACCTTCGCCCCATAAACCTTTTTATGGATGAAAAGGTTGAATTAGGGTTGAGGTGAGCTGCCCTTTTGGCTTTTTGCCCTACCATTAGCGAATTGTTAGCTTTATCGAACGACACAACGGATGGCAAAAGTCTCTCCCCATCCCGATCTGCCAAGACAACTGGAATCCCTGCGTCAACTGAAGCAACCAAGGAATTGGTCGTCCCGAGATCGATCCCAATAATTGTTTCTTTTATCACAATTACATTCTTTCTACCGTTTCAATACCAAGTAATAGAAGTCCCTGTTTGAGGGTCTTACACGTGACTTGGCAAAGGCCTAGTCGGTCCATCCTAACTTGTCCCTCAGAAATAAGAACCGGGCATTTATCATAGAAGCTACCGATTTCTGTGGTTAATTCAAAAAGGTAGTTACACAAATAATTTGGGCGAAATTCATCGGCTACAGTATTTAGTATGAATCCAAAGCTCAGTAGCTTCTTAGCGAGCGAAATTTCAGCATCTTCGCATAAAGACTCGAATGTCACTTTGTCAGCAGAATAATCATCTGCTTTTCTGATGATGCTATTAAAGCGTGTGTAAGCATACATCAAGTAGACGGCTGTATTTCCTTGGAGAGCCAGCATCTTATCCCAACTAAACTTATAATCGGTATTTCGATTCGGGAGAAGGTCCGCGTATTTGGTGGCACCTATTCCAATTTTTCTTGCCACCTCGGATTGTATCTTTGGTTCCATATTAGGGCTTTTTTCTTGAGCGACCTTCAAAGCCCTTCTTTCAGCCTCATCCAATAGATCTGCAAGCTTAACAGTTCCACCACTTCTAGTTTTAAATGGTTTGCCATCTTCTCCTAAAATTTTTCCAAACCACACATGTTCAAGTCTAGTGCCGACTTGGCCCTTCCATCTTTTAAATATTTCAAAAATTTGTTTGAAGTGGAGTTGCTGGCGGTCATCTGTGACGTAGATAATG
>CBFHOE010000008.1:157638-159257 GCA_965657355.1 Limisphaerales bacterium
GAGGTCGGGATTAAATTCGTTTAATCTATAAAGAATCGTGGCCAGATCTGTCGTTGCATAATTGAAGCCTCCATCTCCTTTTTGAATCATGGCAGGGCTTCCTTTGAGTTCTTTGTTATCTTCAAAAAAGACTAGTGTTGCGCCTTGAGACTCTGATGCAATATTCTGCTCTCTTAGTTCATCGACTGCATTTTGCAGGTAATTATTGTAAGCACTCTCTCCTAACGTGTGGTCAAAAGTTACATCTAAGCGTTTATAGATTTCGTCAAATTGTCGCTGTGAAATAGCGATCATTTTCTTCCATATCTTTAAATTTTCTGGATCTCCACTTTGAAGTTTTACGAGTTCATCTTTGCAGATAGCTCTGAATTCTGGGTCATCTTCTGCTTTGCTATTAATTAGTTTGTATATTCTTTCCAGCTCTTCTATCGGCTTCTTTTCAAGATCACTTTCATTGAGTTCATTTTTCCAACCATGCAAAAGCATCCCAAATTGAGTTCCCCAATCCCCGATATGGTTATCAGTGATGACTCTATGTCCCAAAAACCTAAAGACTCGAGCGAGGCAGTCTCCCAATATGGTCGATCGTATGTGGCCAATATGCATTGACTTGGCGACATTGGGTGAACTGAAGTCCAAAACCACCGTCATGGGATCACTTGTCATTTCGGTGAATAAGTGGTCCCCGGCTAGAGCTTCATTGAGTTGCTTTTTTATATAGCTATTGCTGAGAAAAAAATTTAAGAATCCAGCACCAGCGATGGTTACGTTCGAGCATAGGTCGTCTACCTGCAGCCGCTGTTTGACATTCTCCGCCAGTGAGCGCGGATTTTGGCCTGCTTTTTTAGCTAATGCCATCAACGCGTTCGTTTGAAAGTCTCCGAATTGAGGATTAGCGCAAGGACGGATTTTAATTTTGTCGATTGGGGCTTCAGGGATAACCTCATGAACCGCTTGAACTAGTCTTTTTTCGAGAATGGATTGAATCACTTTTTCAGATCGTCAGCTAATTATATTTTTAGACAGGCTTATAGTGATAATAACATATCGCCTATGAAGCCCTCAGAATGGCATCGTGGATTTCTCGTCCGCTCTTCGCTTTTTCAACTGATTCTCTGAAATCATTGTTTTTAAGAACTCGAGCAATGGAGGCTAATGTTGGTAAGTGCTGTTGAAACTGTCCTTGAGGCACTAAAAATAACGTCACAACATTGACCGGCTGGTTGTCAAGGGATTGAAAATCAATACCTTGAGTGGATCTTGCGAATGCTCCAACTACCTGATCAACAAGATCCGTTGATGCGTGCGGTATCCCTACGCCTAAACCAATACCAGTGCTCAGCGAGAGCTCTCGCTTTTCAATGGCTTGGTATATTGAATCGCGGTTCTCCTTTTTAATCCGCCCTGTATCCACGAGGTTGTCCACGAGTAGGTTTATAGCTTGCCAGCGATCTGGAACATCCAGGTCTGCCAATACATTATCTGGTTTCAGAAAGTCTCCGAGCGTCATAAGCACGCTTATATTAAGCAATTTTTAACAACCCAACGCTGTAGGATTTTAGCCCTGAAATCCAGTAAAATATCTCGGTAAAGGCAATTTATTTGCACAAGTGATAAAG
>CBFHOE010000008.1:159355-161771 GCA_965657355.1 Limisphaerales bacterium
ACCCAACGCTGTAGGATTTTAGCCCTGAAATCCAGTAAAATATCTCGGTAAAGGCAATTTATTTGCACAAGTGATAAAGTAGCGTCATCATGTGTCTAGAAATCGTCTAAACACTTACCCTATGGTTTTACCACCAGCATGACAAAAGCGAAGCGAATTGGGATTTGTCAACATAGAGATTATAAATCTTTTTGGCGGAGACTCGTCTTTTTCTTTTTTATATTCTGCAATGTCTTTCATCTCTCGATTTGGTCGGATCAAGGAGGGCAGACAAGTAATGGCATACCTGATAATACAAAAGAAAAAACAGAAACTGAGATAATCGACGAACTCATATCAAAAATCCAGGACACTGAACTAAAGATCAAACTTGAATACGAAAATCAGCTTAAATTGGTCTACTCACTGCCCGAGGAGGAGAGAGAGGCGCAAAAAATACTGTTATCTAATAATTTATTAGCAAAAAAGGCTGAGATAGAATACGCGTTTCAGGACCTTGTCCAACAATATCCAGATAGTGCTGACCCGCTCATAGCACTTGGTAATTTCCACGAAGAGCACGGTAGGGAGCATGAAGCCTTCGACTTTTGGACCAAGGCATCAAGAATAAATCCTAACGACCCAGCTATCTGGAATAATCTAGCTGGTTACCACACGCATAATGGTGGTATTCGGAAATCGTTCGAATATTTTCAAAAAGCAATCGATCTCAAACCCAAAGGCTGGGTTTATTATCATAATTTTGCGAATACTGTTTTTTTATTTCGTAAAGATGCTCGCATGTATTATCACCTCAATGAGCAGGAAGTTTTTGATAAGGCATTTGAATTATATAGTCTAGCTTTCAAAGAAGATCCAAAGAATTACGATCTCGCTGTTGACATTGCAAATTCCTATTACACCGTTAGACCATATAGATCCGATGATGCACTGAAGGCATGGCAGGAAGCCTTATCCATTGCTACGACATCCAAGGAGAAGCAATCTGTCACCATCCATCAGGCTCGATGGCTTTTGAGAATCGAGAAAATTGATGAGGCATTGGAAAAAATCAACCAGATAAATCATCCCGAACTGTTGACCCTAAAAAAAAGGGTAAAAAAGAATATATTGAAAAAGAGAGAAATCTCCAAGTCGCCCTGAATTCTGTTTATGTCCTCTAGATCGCAAGCCAGACCGTTGTCGCAGTTACAAGTCATAATGCAAGATAGCCATAAAGATATTGATGCTGATACAGATCAAAAACCAGATGATTCCAAATCAGAATTGCCTGCAAAAAAAAGTGCCTTTTTGTCTTATCCTACCTCGACTTTAAGTCCTGCAATTGTTCCTACCGACCTCACCAATTTTAAGTCTCGAGGAATTTCTGGCATTCAAAAGGAAACAGCGCAAAAAATGACCGAGCTAAGAGATCAGTATCTCGAGGTCGTTGACACTTTTAATTGGAACAAACTCATCTATGAAAGCCGCTTTGGTTTTGAGCCGGTAATAGGTCAAAATTACCATCTTTACAAAACCGAAACAGAATCCAAAAATGATGGCTTTTGTCTTTCGATGATTGAACCGGAAAAATGGAATAAACCCTACGTCGGGACATTCAAATTAGGCTCCGACGGCAGATGGTCTGTGGTTAGCGTCAATCCTGAATTTTCCTTGAGAGACTATTTAGAAAACGTTCCCTTCACCTGATCTTCAAATTTTAAACTTGATACGGGGTTAAAAATGAATAAATTACTAACAGTGACGCAAAATTCCCCTGAGAATAATTAAATCATTTGTGCTATCTGCGTTTTCAAGGGGCTCCAAATTTAAGCGCGCTTCATTTAATCCCAGGCTCAATCTTAAGCATCTTCGCTAGTTGGATGATCAAGTTGGGAATACCCCATAGTGAGCCTCAATTTTACCACTACATATAAAAACATGAGCAAAAGCGGTGGCAGAAAGGCCAACGACAAAAATCAAAATGGTTCCGGTGGATACGCTGACGGATATCTTGAAATTTCGGATAAAGGATTTGGGTTCTTAAGATCCCCGGAGAATAGATTTCAACCCAAACCGCAGGACATCTTCGTCACCCCGGATACAATCAAGAAAAATTTCCTCAGAGAAGGAAGTCGGATCGAAGGACCGACTCAACCGCCTCACAGGGGACACAGTCCTCAGTTGAAGGCTGTTGAGAAAGTCAATGGAATGGATATCAAAAATTATCCTCAACAGGTCAGGTTTGAAAATCTGGTCACCATCGATCCCATTGAGAAATTCAATTTGGAAACTTCTCCTGATGGCTTAGAAACACGTCTTATTGATTTAGTGACCCCGATCGGCAAAGGAACGAGAGGTTTGATCGTCGCTCCACCACGTACCGGAAAAACAACAATTCTCAAGCAACTTACAAATGCTATCACGAAAAATCATT
>CBFHOE010000008.1:161870-171355 GCA_965657355.1 Limisphaerales bacterium
CTGATGTTAAGGTCATTGTCTTATTGATTGATGAACGTCCAGAAGAAGTTACCGATTTTACGAGATCAGTTGAAGCAGAGGTCGTCGCTTCGTCAAATGATCAAGAGCTTGAAACCCACATTAGGCTATCGAGATTCACCATTGAACGTGGACGTCGCATGGTTGAAAGCGGACAAGACGTGGTAATTTTGATGGATTCTCTGACTCGAGTGGCCAGAGCCTTCAACAGTGTGCATGGAGGATCGGGACGAACAATGACTGGTGGAGTTGATGCTCGTGCCCTCGAAATGCCTCGCAAGATGTTTGCTGCCGCCAGAAAAATTGAAGATGGCGGGTCCTTAACAATTCTTGCTACTGCGCTTGTCGAGACTGGCTCACGAATGGATGAATTGATTTTTCAAGAATTCAAAGGAACCGGCAACATGGAATTAATTTTAGACCGGAAGGTTGCTGAAAGGCGATATTACCCAGCAGTGGACATCCCCCGTAGTGGCACGAGAAAAGAGGAAAAACTCTTTGGACCCAAATTAATTGATTCGGTTCATAAGTTACGACGAATGATGATCGACCTAAACCCAATTGAGGCTATCGAAACACTTCAAGGCGCATTAAAAAAACACAAAACAAATCAGTCTCTTTTGGACCAACTGAGAAGTTAAACCCTCGATCAATCTTTTGATAGGATACAATCTATCAGGATCATCAGGCGACTTTATCAGGTCGCCTTTTTGATTTTTTTGGGCATAATTATTGGGTAGATAATTATACAAGATGAATGAAAGGAATACAAAAGGTGGTGTGTCGAGGCCTCCTCTTGAGCGCATGATGAGGATCCACCAAGAGATTTCATCTGGAACCTTTCCAAATACCAGATCGTTGTCAGAAGATATTGAGGTCAGTCGAAAGTCCATTTCTAGAGATATTGATTTCATGCGGGACAGGCTAAATCTCCCTATTGATTATGATAAAAAAAAATACGGTTACTATTATACCTCAGAAGTAACAAGCTTCCCCGCACTACAGATATCTGAGGGGGAATTATTCGCATTACTCGTTGCAGAAAAAGCAATGCAGCAGTACAAAGGAACCCCTTTCGAAAAACCTTTGCTCAAAACGCTTCAAAAACTTGCAAGCGGCCTGCCTGAAACTGTATCGATGAACCTTGACCATTGGAATGAATCCATCTCGTTTAAAACCTCTGCGGAACCCATTATCAATCTCCATGTCATTGACACTCTTTCAAAAGCGACAGCTCAAAGGAATTCGGTTTTTTTCGAATACAAAAAACCAGGAGCTTCGGCTTTAGAAAAGAGAAAAGTAGACCCTTACCACCTGGCAAACATTGATGGTGAGTGGTTTCTTTTTGGTTATTGTCACCTCAGAATGGACGTTAGAACTTTTTCCCCAACAAGGATGAAACATTTGCATATTTTAGATCAAAAGTTTCCAAAACCCGACTTTGATGTGAAAAAAAGGCTTTCTTCCAGTTTCGGTGTTATTACGGGAGATAAGGAATTCGTGGTTGTCTGTCGGTTCTCAGATAAAGTTGCAGACTTCATCCGCGAGAAGAAATGGCACAGCTCACAAAAGCTTAAGTCGTTACCTGGAGGTGGAGTGGAAATAAGTCTGATAGTATCAAACCTTATTGAAGTGAGGTCTTGGATATTGTCATGGGGTGGGGAAGCAGAAGTCATTAAACCTCCAGAACTGCGTGAATCAATACATACATCCGCTAGTAAGATTGTTGACCGAGGATGAGAAGTTGCTTTTAGGTATAAATGCTTAGGTGTCCAAGGGATAAAAGTCCATAAAATGTGTATTCGCAATCTAAGTGATCATCTGCCCAATTCCCGTGAAAAGATCCTTTGTTCGTCCACAATGAGTCAATAAAGTCCAAACACTTTTCCGATATTGGTTTCACATCATATTGAATCCCAGTGAGCGCGTGCAGGGCTGTTGCGGTCGAAAGTAAGTCAGGCATTGGTGCGAACTCCATGGCTAAAAATCCACCTTGTTGATGAAAATGAGAAAGAAAAAATTCGGAGACATCCTGGTTGATTGGAACATTTAAGTTCCGTAGCAGCGTTACCGCTGCAGCTGAGGAATTTGTTGCTCCTAATGATATACCACGCTCGTTGGCCCACCCACCTGATTCACACTCTAAAAATTTTAAACTACGAACAAGGTTTAGAGGATCTCTTAATTCTTGCCTAAGATTTTTATGAGCACTGAAACCAAGAAATCCTGCATAAGCAGTTCCGCATTTTGAGTTAGGTATTGGGTGGAATCCTCCATCATCACTCCTATATCTTCTTAGTTCATTAAATATTTTTTCACAAAGCTCGGACATGTAAAAGGACTCGTCTTCCATAACAGACCAGCAGTGGGTTAAGCAGCATAAATGAACAAAGTCCAAACCTTCGCCATGTCCAAAATTTTTTAGATAGGATTTCAGCCTGTCTTTATCGATCGGCTCCTGTATAGCATTTAAACAATCCAAACCGAATACGGTGTAATATAAATCGCTCACACCAGACCGGCTAGCGACCCCACCGTCGTCATTAAACTGTGACCTAATAAACTCACTAACAAGTTCCACAGAGTCCCCCAAAATATTGGGGGCAAGTCTAGCGACTTGGAGCATTTCCAGGCGTATACTCATTTAACTCGATTCAGGCCTTGTTTATTTGGCTTGAATTTTTTTCACAGGCCCGACTTATCATAGGCTCCGAAATCATGGAAAAAGAGTTTTTTTGCTAGTTTATATGCAATGCTTTTTTCCGGTATTTCCTGCCCTTTTCGGTATTGCGATGTTTTTGGAGCCATGGCCTCGAGTTCTTTCATTGCTGTGAGTCTTGCCGTACCATCTTTCGCATCGTGCTTTTCAATTACATTTTTTAGTAAGTCGGGGCGTTCTAAAACTATGCATCCTCTCGTCGCCTTTGCTGCTGTCCTTCTAAAATCCCTGAGAAATGAAGATTTGTTGAATACCTCTTTTAGCGGCCTTTCATCGCGGATATTTTCCTTAGAAAATTGCACTATTGGGCAAGGCTCAATGCCGCCCCAAGGGCTTATGTGATGGCTGATACCTGTCGCTGCCGGGCACAATGCCTTTCCTGCGTGGTCATAATAGGCATCTATTATTGCAATAGGCTTTTTGCATCTCATCTCAACGACAAATTTTCTTACCTGCATCTGTTGCTCAGGGGTCAGTGCAAGCTCTGGATTTGGGTCCGGCCCAACGGGTCTGTATGTGTGGAACCAACAATACATAACTCCCATTTCAATAAGTTTATCTATCCATTCCTCATTCAGCATCTCCTTAAAATTATTGGCGCAGAGGCTGGTTGATATTCCAGTGAGCAACTTATTATCTAAACAGTTTTGGATTCCTTGCATAGTTTTGCTCAGGACTCCAG
Organism: Limisphaerales bacterium; assembly: GCA_965657355.1. GTDB lineage: Bacteria > Verrucomicrobiota > Verrucomicrobiia > Limisphaerales > JAJOIW01 > JAJOIW01. Next base: position 165,290 of record CBFHOE010000008.1, read on the forward strand.
ATTTGCCTCGCCGAATGTCGCTAGTCATTTCACTCCCTTCAACAGAAATCAGTGGTGTCACATTTCCCATCGATCTCATCTGTTTCGCTTTTTCCTGCGTGATCAATTGACCGTTGGTAAAAATTTGAAAATAGCACTCAGGATGCTGAGCCAGAATCGGGAGGAGCTCCTTGTGCATAAATGGTTCTCCTCCGAGAATCCCAAAGAAACTATTTCCTGCATCAACGGCCTCCCGGATGAGGCGGTGCATGTTCTCCTGTGGTATTTTTTCCTGTTTTGAAGCCACATCTACCCAACATCCCTGACACCTTAGATTACAGCTGTTTAAAACAGAAATATACAGGAAGGGGGGAAAGAACTCTCCATTCTGTAGGCGCTTTTTGAAACGCAAAACAGAAATGGCTCCCTTAAGTCCAAAATTAAGGGCAAATTTTGTTACAAGGCGCTTGTCTGTCTCCATCAGCACCCTTTTTGCCATTTGCAAATACATATTATTTTATCCTAGTCTCAGTCGGTCTCGAGGTGAGGTTAGTCTGTAAAATAAAGCCAGTTGATAATGCTCTCAAGACCATTTAAGTAATTTTATAAAAACTAGCGTGATAATTGTGTATTTAAACGAATACCTGTTGCCATAATTTGAGCGTTGGTTAATGTGTAGTCCATTCATGTCTTATCTGAAAAAACCACTTTTTTGGGCATTCCTGATTATTTTCATTGCTTTCCCGAACATAAGAGCTCAGAAACCCAATTTTCTGATCGTCATTGCTGATGACCTGAATAAGGACTCACTTCCTTGCTACGGCAATAAAGATGCCATCACTCCGAACATAGACCGACTTGCTAAAGAGGGAATGGTTTTTGAAAATGCTTTTACAACCACCGCCATGTGTGCGCCAACAAGAACCCAATTGTACACTGGATTATTTCCTTTCAAAAGTGGGGCATACCCTAATCACAGTCGAGTCAAGGAAGGTGTCACCAGCATAGTGCATGATTTAAAAGAACTTGGCTATCGAGTAGGGCTCAACGGCAAAAGTCACGTTAAGCCAATGAAATCATTTCCTTTCGAAAGGCTTGGAAAAGGAAATTTCAGCGCCAAAAAAATTAAAGAATTTGTGCATCGATCAAAAGACCAGCCATTTTGTTTGGTATTGGCGTCGCACAGCCCACATGTCCCATGGAAGTCCGGAGATGCCTCTCAATTTAGCGCCGAATCTTTGACGATTCCTGAATATTGGATTGATACACCCGAGGTCAGAAGTGCACTGACTAGGTATTATGGTGAAGTTAACGACCTCGACCGGGAATTAGGTGAATGTCTGAAGATTGTTAATCAAGCTGGTTTTGAAAAAAATACTGTTGTCATTTTTACCACTGAGCAAGGTTCGCAAATGCCTGGATGCAAGTGGACTTGTTACGAATCAGGTTTAAACCTTGGTTTGCTGATTAAGTGGCCGAATGTCACAAAGCCAGGTAGGCGATCAGATGCCTGGGTACATCATATTGATTTAAGGCCAACGTTAGTTGACATAGCTGGTGGGGTTAACAGGGTGGGGCTGGATGGAAAAAGTTTTCTCCCAGTCCTCAAAGGCGAAACAGACACACACCGAACTGTTACCTATGGCGTACATACTCAAATGGGGGCCATTGGTTCACCTAAGAACGGATATCCAGTACGCTCTATACGAAAAGGTAATTATAAACTTATCCTAAACCTCAACGAAAAGGTTGAATACAGTAACGCTCTAACTACCAATGATAATGAATCTTACTGGAAATCATGGCTTGAAGCATCATCATCAGGGGACCCTCGCTCGTCATTTCTGGTTCAAAGGTATCTCAATAGACCCGCAATAGAATTTTACAACCTTGCTCTTGATCCTCATGAATTAAATAATCTCGCTTCCAATGCTTTATATTCGGAGATTATTAGTGATTTAAAACATTCCTTAAACAAATGGATGATCTCTCAAGGTGATTTAGGAATGGAATCTGAGTTGAGAGCTAAATCGAGAAAGTGAACATAAAATTTTTTCAATCTGAAAAATGACATTCTATTCCTATTTTGCTTAGGTCGCGTTTGCCAATTTGAAAGTCGCGTTCAGGTTTTGTCATACGAAACTTTCAATTATCTCATTAATAATGCTTACCGTGACGTACGGATGACTATGTCATTGCACGATTTATTTCATTTAAAGCCATCGATTTTTTTGAGGTTATCGATCGCCATCTGAATGAGGCGTAATCGCAATAATGCAATAAAGCATTTTGCTCTATGACTCGTTAATTAAAATTATACAAGCCAGGTGAGGCGCCATCGCTTAGGCTATCATTTGTGAGCCTTTATTCGAAAAAATATTGATATTGACGGGGAGATCTCATTTTTTTGTATCGAATAATTTTTATATTTCCATTTCTCGTTTTTTCCAGTTCGACGAAATCCAATCTGATAAGAATTATTTTTTGTAGCGGAAATGAAAAAGTGGATGCCGTTTTGAGTTTTTTCTTATTTATTTGCTCAAAAATATTGCTTATTGCATCATTATATTCACTTTATTTAGGAACCTTCTGCTACTTGGAATTATGAACATGTTGAAGCGTAAAATACACTGGCAAAGTTGTTTAATGACTCTTAGTTGCGCCTTTGCTTTTTTGTTTCAGCCAAGCTTTTCTCATGCCGACTCTCCGCTACTTTCCTATAAGGAAGGAGTGTTGCCGATTCTTGAGGCGGATTGTTTTGAATGTCATAACACCAAAAAGAAAAAAGGTGGGTTAGACCTGACATCTTTTCACGGTTTGCTGAATGGGGGGCTCAATGGTCCTGTGATTTTTGAATCCAAACCCCAAGTAAGCCCACTCTACCTATCTCTCCTTGAAGGGTCTGATTCTCACATGCCTCCAAAGAAGCAACTCAGCGATGAATCCATAGCCACCATTAGGGCGTGGGTTGCTGGTCTTCCTGAGAATTCACTCAGTGCCCTAAAAGGCCTTGATATTGAAAAATTGTCGGCATCAGGGGCAGAAAGCAAGGATCTAAAAGCCGCCGTTGATTCTCTTTCGAAACGGGAGTCCCCACCAGCTCACTTATCAGACTCCGGGATCATAGATTTTTACATCAACCGCCAACTTAATGAAAAGGAAATCGAGCCTGCTAAAATTGCCGATGATCGCACTTTTATAAGACGTGCCTACCTTGATCTAACCGGCGAAGTGCCAACATTTCAGGAGTTTTTAAACTTCGCTGCCAATGGGGACCAAAGCAAAAGGGCACAACTTATTGACAGGCTTCTGGAGAACGACAAATACGCCATTCATATGGCGGAGATTTTTGATACTGTTCTGATGTCTAGACGCGGTGAGTCTTGGGAGAAAAAAAGGAAAAATAACAAGTGGTTTCACTATCTCGAGCAGTCGTTTAGTAAAAATCGGCCGTGGAATAACGTCATTGAAGAAATCATAACCGCGAGACCAGAGAAGGGCGATCACCCCGGAGCAATTTGGTTTTTATATGAGAGGGAGGATAATTACCAAGCTATGGCGGAGGCAGTTGCCCCAATCGCATTCGGTACTCAAATGAAATGTGCACAGTGTCACGACCACCCTTTAGCTCATGAGATTAAACAAGCTCACTACTGGGCCATGGTTGCAGCTTTTAACCGTTCAAAAAACGTATCAACCAAATCTGGAATTGGCATTTCTGAATCTGCCATGGGGGGTGAAATAGAGTTTGCTAACCTTAAGAAGGAAACCCAAAAAGCGACTCTCAATTTTTTGAATGGAATTTTTATCGATGAGGCTGTTCAAGCCGGCATTAAAGAGAAAGTGGATGCTGCTGAAAAATACATATCACCTCCGGTCGAAAAGGGGCATGATGTCGAGCAGCCTTCAGTGCCATTATTTTCCCGGAGGTCGGAGTTTGCTCAAGCTGTTGCGATCAAAAATAATTTTATGGCTGCTCGAGGTATGGTCAATAGAGTATGGGCTCATCTGCTTGGACGCGGCTTGGTTCACCCCGTTGATGAAATTAATTCTTTCCACCCTGCTAGCCATCCCCAACTTCTTGAGTGGTTAAGCCGCTCATACGCAAAAAATAACTTTGACAATAAATGGCTTGTGAAGGTGATCATGGACTCCGAAACTTATCAGCGCGCACGCCACTCTGATAATCTTGTTCTGCAGGATTCTTCGCTTTTTGCTGGAGCATTAGAAAAGCCAGTCTCGGCAGAAAGCCTAGCTAGATCCGTCTCAAAAGTATTAATAGGAGCAGAACAGCCGCCAGCAGGCCTTCGAAAAAAATTAATCCAGCATTTCCCTGACATCTTCCCAGTGGAATTCAACGCTACCATACAACAGGCTATGTTCTTAAGTAATTCGCCCGAATTTAATGGCCTGCTCAACACTAAAAACCAAGGGCTTACTAAGAAAATCAGTGAGCTTTCAAACGATACTCAAAAAGTAATCATGGCTTTCAATTCTATCCTTTTGAGAAACCCTGACTCCATCGAACTCGAAAAATCTAAGGCATTTTTAAATTCCTCATCAGAAAGCAATGCTAAAGCGACTGAATACCTGGTCTGGGCATTGATCAATAGTCCCGAGTTTATGCTTAATCACTAACTTACTCCTTCAAATGAAACCAAAACGAACTAAAGGCTCGGATTCAGGGCATTGCTCAAATACCGAGCACGGAATGCATAGGAGAAAGTTTTTAGAAGGACTAGCTGGCTCTGGTGCTGTTTCAATGATGAGTTGGGCCGGACTCTTTACCCCTCAGACTTTCGCTGATATTGCAAAGCATAAAGGTAAGCACTGCATTTTGTTATGGCTATGTGGTGCTCCTAGCCAATTTGAAACCTGGGATCCCAAACCGGGGACGGCAACAAGTGGTCCATTCGGTTCGATTCGAACAACTCTACCAGGTATTCATTTTAGCGAACTCATGCCAAAATGTTCACGCATTGCTGATAGGCTTTCTGTTGTAAGGTCCATGAAGACCTCGCAATCCGAGCATTTCCAGGGAATTGATCTATTGAATCGTGGCGACAGCCCCCGCCCACCATTTACTCGACCTACTCTTGGTTCCGTCTTGGCTCAGCAGCTTGGCCATCTAGATAATCCAATCCCCAATTTCGTCCTGCTCGACCCTTGTCCCGAAGGAAATGAGTTTAAAGCCTTTAAGCGGGGGAATTGGGCAGGTTGGTTAGGTGCCGAATACGGCCCGATTCGACTTGGAGGTGAATACAAAATCCCCGATGTTCAACGGCTTCCAGATATGACGACAGAGGATCATGCGGAAAGGGAAGCTTTGAGAAAATTTCTAGCTAAAAAATACCACAATGAAACTCAAAGTCAGGCTGCTGAAAAATACAATGCAGCATTTCACCGCGTGAAGGGGCTAATGAGTTGCGCGGACTTATTTGATTTGGAAAAGCTGCCAGCATCAGACAGGGAGAGATATGGTCCGGGGACATTCGGGCAGCACGCCTTGCTATCGAGGCATTTGGTAGAGAACGGGGCCCCATTCGTTATGGTCGCAAATGGAATGCCATGGGATTGCCACGTATTCCATCATGAAAATTACCAGATGCTCGTCCCTGACCTCGATAATATAATATACCAACTCATAACCGATCTTGAGGTAAGGGGCCTCCTTGATGACACGCTTGTCGTCATGATGGGGGAATTCGGCAGAACCCCTTGGTTAAATGCTTCTCGAGGTCGGGATCATTATCCTAATGCTTGGAGCCTTGCTTTGGCCGGGTGTGGAATCGAAAAAGGTGTGGTTGTCGGTGAAACAGACCCAGAAGGAATTGAGGTTATCTCAAACCCCTATAATGAGAAAAATTTATTTGCCACAATATTTTCTGCTCTCGGAATTGATCCCTACGGAGAATACGAACTTCCCGGATTTCCGACCTTCAAAAGGGTAGAGGATAAGGCCGAACCTATTCATCAAATACTCACTTCATCAAATATTGGTTAGTACCATATGAAATCTGACACCGCTTCAATAAAGCTTAAGGTTGATCTCATTAACGAATATAGCGTCCCATCCGGTGTTCTGGG
>CBFHOE010000008.1:171449-172975 GCA_965657355.1 Limisphaerales bacterium
GTACCATATGAAATCTGACACCGCTTCAATAAAGCTTAAGGTTGATCTCATTAACGAATATAGCGTCCCATCCGGTGTTCTGGGTATTGCAGCCGCAGACTCGGGTTCTGAATCTTTATTGGTTAGCTGCATGGATGGTTACGTTTATGATTACAAAACTGAAGAACGACGTCTCAGAAAAATCACGAGACACACCAGTTACGCCTCGAGCGTCGCCTGGCTGCCTCAAAACGATGGCGTTGTCGTTAGTTCTGGATACGACGGTAAAATCATTTGGTCGGATTTCAAATCTGCAAAAAGGATCCAACAGACCCAGGCTCACGGATTTTGGTCTTGGCAGATGAAATGCTCTGAAACCAAAAAGTTGGTTGGGTCAGCAACTGGACAATACCTTTCTGGGGGGTATAAATACGAGCCAGTTCCAGAAAAGGAACCAAGCATCAAGATCTATAATGCTGAAACTCGTGAGCTGATTAGTTCTCTTTCCCACCTGCCCCCAGTCCTTTCACTGGCATTTTCTCCCAATGACAAATATGTGGCAGCTGGAAATTTGATGGGTGATATAAAATTGTGGGATATTAAATCTGGTAAGGAGATATTGAGTTGGAATTCCCCTGATTTTACTTCGTGGGGAATAATCAAAAGCCATCATTATATTGGGGGGATATTTGACATGTGTTTCTCCCCGGACTCCAACAGATTGTCAGTATGCGGAATGGGGCCCATGCGGGACCCAATGGCCGGCAACGGAAAACAAACATGGCAAACTTTTGACGTATCCAAGCCGTCACAGGAACCTGAAATAATAGCCGAGATTCAGGATCAGCAAAGAGGAAGAGGTTTGATGGAGTCAATTTGTTATCATCCAAGTGGTCGTTTTTTTGTGATGGCAGGTAGGTTGGCTCAAGGGCAGTGGAATGTTTCTTTCTTTGACTCTTCTACCGGAGAGCTTATTCATTCCCTGAATAACAAGATTCGAATCACCTCCATTGATTTCTCAACCGATGGACAAATTTTATTTTTGGGCGGGACTAAAAGCCAAGGTAAGAAAAATAAAGGCAAATGGAGAGATTATGGCTCTTTGTTGAGTTATAAATTGAAAGTGGTCTAGCCGTGGATTGATGGCTTTTCTCTTTGACTTATCTTATGTTCGCTGTGTCCAAAGTATTTTTTTTCATGACGAGATCCAGGCTATTCTTCTCTGTCGTTTGATTCTCCAGACCTACTTTTATGAAAGTCTGAAATAATCCGTTGGGCTTTGTCAAAATCTTCATCATGAACAAGGACTCGGATAATTCCAAGTAATGGAACCTCACCAAGTGCCATCTCCAATGACTCTCCTTGCGTTTCTGTTTTGATGCCATTTAGCTCAAGCATGTCGGCTGCCATCCTTGACTCTATAGAATTGTTTCCCTTAAAAACGCATTTCATTCTCTGAAATTAATTTTTATGACCTAAAAAAGCAAATGGAATGGCCTTACCTGATTATACTCGATTTGAATATCAATGGGCGTCTGCCGAATTGT
>CBFHOE010000008.1:173070-176521 GCA_965657355.1 Limisphaerales bacterium
TATAACTCTTTAATTTTGAATGTTTTCTTCAATAAAGTAATATTAATGGATGATTGAAGAAGGAATCGTTAATAGGAGAGCTTTTTTGGGTAATTCTGGCAAAGGAGTCGGCCTTCTGGCTCTCGGCAATTTATTGACAAACCATGGGCTTTCTCAATCTTTCCAAAATGGAGTTGTTTATCCCAATCATTATGCTCCAAAAGCTAAAAGAATAATCTTCCTTTGTATGGCGGGAGGACCCTCGCATTTAGAATCTTTTGATTATAAAGAGGAGTTAGCAAGAATGGATGGCAAGCCGATGCCTGAATCATTTACCAAAGGCCAACCAATTGCCCAATTGCAGGGCAGAAAACTCCTCTGCAAAGGCCCCATGACAAAATTTTCAAAATATGGTCAATCTGGGACAATGGTTTCAAATTATTTTCCCAATATTGCTTCGATTGCCGATGAAATCGCAGTTGTGCGATCTATGCGAACCGAACAAATTAATCACGATCCTGCTCATACCTTTATCAATACTGGGTCCGGAGTTCCCGGTAGACCAAGCATGGGATCATGGCTAACCTATGGTTTGGGGGACTCTAGCCAGGAGCTACCTTCTTTCGTTGTTCTCAGTTCTGTCGGGGGAGGGCAAGCCCAACCAATCGCAGCGCGGCAATGGCATAGTGGTTTTCTCCCAGGAAAATATCAGGGTGTTAAATTCCTTTCCAAGGGGGATCCAGTTCTTTACATAAGCAATCCTGCCGGAGTCGACACAAAGCTTCAGGGCGGATTAATTCAAGCTGTCAATGATCTTAATAATGAACATATGAAGCTTGTCAATGATCCTGAAATATCCACTCGGATAGCTCAATACGAAATGGCTTTTCAGATGCAATCTTCGGTTCCTGAGTTAACAGATTTTTCTGGTGAACCACAACATATACTAGATGAATATGGCTGTCGGCCAGGTGATGGTTCATTTGGTTCTAATTGCCTTCTCGCCAGAAGGTTAGCAGAGAGGGATGTGCGGTTCATCCAATTATACCATAGAGGTTGGGACCATCACGGTAATCTTGAAAAAGACATGCCTCGTGCTGCAAAGCTTGTCGATAAGGCTTCAGCTGCCCTGGTAAAAGACTTAAAACAAAGAGGGATGCTAGAGGATACTTTAGTTGTTTGGGGTGGTGAATTTGGTAGAACTCCCATGGCCCAAGGCTCGGGCAGAGATCACCACATCAAAGGATTTTCTTGGTGGATGGCTGGTGGAGGAATCAAGCAGGGAATCTCATACGGTGCCACCGATGAATTGGGGTACGCCGCGGTTGAGAATGTCGTTCATATTCATGATTTTCATGCCACCATGATGCATTTGTTTGGTGTTGACCATAAAAAGTTAACCTTCAAATTTCAAGGGAGACAATACCGCCTGACTGATGTTCATGGAAAGGTAGTCAAAGGAATTATTCAGTCATAACAATGTTAATCCCAGCCAATTTTTAAAAATGAAAATTTCTCTGAATTTTGCATTTATAACAGCTGTCATTTGTTCGGTCCAATACGCTGAGGCTGACATTCAATTCAACCGTGATATTCGTCCCATCCTGTCGGAGAATTGTTTTCAATGTCATGGCTTTGATAGTAATACTCGCGAGGCTGATTTACGCCTTGATCAATATGAAGATGCTACCAAAGTTTATCAGGGCAGTGCCGCGATCGTTCCCGGAAAACCTGAAAAAAGTATTTTAATCGAAAGAATATTTTCCGGTGATGAAGACGATGTAATGCCTCCTCCCGATTCTGAAAAACACCTGTCCGACTCTGAAAAGCACCTCCTAAAAGAATGGATTAAAGAAGGGGCTAAATATGAATTGCATTGGGCATACATTAAACCAGTAAGGCCCAAAGTTACTCAATATCCAGATTTAGATAATCCCATAGACAGTTTTGTCAAAGACCAGTTGGTAAAATCAGAATTGGAGTTTGCACATTCAGCAACATCTCGTGAAATGATCCGGAGGCTAAGCTTTGACATCACTGGACTACCTCCTTCACCTGAATTACTTCTAGGCAATCATGATATTGTCGGTGATCAATCTGCCTATCTACGCTTGGTAAATCAGCTTTTGAACTCTCCTCATTTTGGAGAGCGATTTGCCGCCTATTGGTTAGATTTGGTTCGTTGGGCTGATACAATGGGGTTCCACTCCGATGATGAGAGGTTCTCCACTCCGTACCGAGATTATGTCATTGATGCTTTTAATTCAAACATGCCATATGACAGGTTTACCCGTGAACAGTTAGCTGGCGACCTTCTTGCATCTCCGACAAAAGACCAATTAATAGCCTCTGGGTATAACCGTATGAACCAAGTTACCGGAGAAGGGGGGGCGCAACCCAAAGAATACCGGGCTAAATACATGGCAGACAAAACACGCAATGTTTCATCTGTTTGGTTGGCATCCACTATGGGATGTGCTGAATGTCACGATCACAAATTCGACCCATTCACGATGAAAGATTTTTATTCAATGGCCTCTTTCTTCGCGGACCTTGAAGAACCAGATCTTGTTTCTGCTGGCAGAAGAACTGGGATATTTCAACCAGCCCTCCAAGTTGATGAAGCCATCAATGAAAAATTGGATAAAATAAATAAAGAAATTCAATTAGCTCGTTCCGAGGGGAAGAGTAAAGATGTAATAAAATCTCTTACTGCCCAGAAAGCATCACTTGAGCGGCAAGGTAATTGGACCGTCATTTCAAAGAAAAGAGAGCAACCAAGAATGATGCGTATATTACCACGCGGCAATTTTCTGGATGAATCAGGATCTGAAGTTAAACCTGCGATCCCTGAATTTCTTGGTTCGATAAGTAAAAACAAACGACTCACAAGGCTAGATCTTGCAAATTGGATTATGGACGACACCAATCCATTGACGGCAAGAGTCATGGTCAACAGGCTTTGGTATCTGTTTTTTGGCCGAGGCCTATCTCCAGTGCTTGATGATTTTGGATATCAGGCAGAGTGGCCAAGTCATCCTAAACTACTTGATTGGCTCGCCGTCGAATTCATCGAAAGTGATTGGGATCTAAAACATATTATTCGATTAATTTTGACAAGTAAGACCTATCAACAGTCATCTAACGTCTCTGGGGAACACTTGGCTCTAGACCCCCAAAACAGTTTCTTTTCGAGACAGAATAGATGGCGTATCCAGGCGGAATTTATACGAGACATGGCTCTACAGGTGAGCGGTCTCCTATACAACAAAGTTGGAGGTAAAAGTGCAAAGCCATATCAACCTGCTGGTTATTGGGCTGATTCTTACAAAAGTGTCGGTAACCCTCACAAATACAAACAGGATGTGGGCCAGTATCTTTATAGAAGGGGGCTTTATACCTTCTGGAAGAGAACTTTTCTCCATCCAGAGATGCTGACTTTCGATGCCCCAAATAGGGAGGAATGTGTTGC
>CBFHOE010000008.1:176618-184324 GCA_965657355.1 Limisphaerales bacterium
GCGGAAAGGCCCATATCAAATACTCCACTCCAAGCGCTTGTTCTTTTGAATGACCCAACGTTTGTGGAAGCAGCCAGAGCTCTTGCCATAAATGTTCTCGGTCGCGAAGCAAAGACTTTTGAGGAACGTCTGGAAATTTTATACCTCAAGGTGATTCAACGAAAGCCAAACCATTCTGAGATCAAAATATTAAATGATCTTTACTCAAAGACGTTTTTCTATTACTCGAAAAACCCTGAGGAGGCCCAAAAAATTTGCAATGTAGGTGAACTCATAACCCCTGATTTTGTGGATTTATCCGAATTGGCTAGCTGGATATCTATTGCTAGGGCATCCATTAACCTTCATGAAGCCATCACTAGGCCATAAATCCTTTCCCAACTTCATAGCCGGGGAGTATTTCCTTCAAAGGTTCTAGAACGAAATTTCTTTGACAGGCTCTGGGGTGGGGGATCACAAGTCGTTTTGATTTGTGTTGATAACCTTCGACATCAATGATGTCCAAGTCCAGTGGGCGAGCTTCATTGAGAATTTTTTTGGGAATTCTGCCGGCTGACACCTCTATGGCCTGTAAAGTGGTTAGTAGAGTTTCAACAGCCTCTGAGAGCGGGCAGTCCGGATACCATTTCAACGAGACAACTCCATTAAGAAATGGTGGAGATCCTGCGGGGCAATCTACTGGCTCCGTTTCGATAAAGCTTGAGACTTTGAATTCGGAATGAGGTATCCGCTTTGCCATTTCTTCTATTGCGGAACTAAAAATTGACTTGGAATCCCCCAGATTTGAACCCAAGGCGATAACAAGCGTCCTACTTGTTAGCTCATCACATTCTTTATTTTTATTCGAGTCCGAGAACATTCTGCATATTGTATAAACCCGGACTCTGAGTTACTGCCCATTTAGCTGCCCTTAGCGCTCCGTTTGCGAAAGTGTCTCTCGATGCGGCCTTATGAGTTAGTTCCAATCTTTCACCTGCTCCCGCAAAAATAACGGTGTGATCACCAACAACGTCGCCACCACGAAGAGAGTGAACCCCAATCTCCTCTTTGGTCCTCGGGCCTGTGATACCCTCCCGACCGTGCTTTAAGCTTTTTTCAAGCTCTACTTCTCGAGCTGCAGCAAGTATCTCAACAAGTGTTGAAGCTGTGCCACTGGGCGCATCTTGCTTGTGCTTATGGTGCATTTCCACAACCTCCAGATTAAAATCAGGGCCAAGAATCTCGACAGCTTTCTTTGTTAGCCAGAATAAGGTATTGACTCCGGTGGAGAAATTCGTAGCCCACACCATGGGAATGGAGCGAGACATGCTCTCGATTTCACGTCTGACTTCTGGTGTATGTCCGGTGGTTCCAATAACCAATGGCTTTTTGTTGGCTGCACAAGCTTGCGCAACTTCCTTGGTAGCGTCATGAAGACTGAAATCAATGACAACATCTGACGATTTCATAAGACTTTCGAGATCGTCACCGATGTCGACTGTTCCCGTCAGTTCTAGATCTTCAATATCATTTATGCACTTGATTAATGCCTGCCCCATGCGCCCTTTGGACCCGTTGATAAGAACTTTAGTCATTTATTTGTTGCTTAACACAATTTCTTATTTGATGGATTAGATGACTTCGAATTGTTTTAGTGAATCCATCAAAATCTTTTTATTTGAATCCGACATTTTGCAGAGTGGCAACCTGAACTCCTCATTACCTATGCCCGTTAAAGCCAGTGCTGTTTTGATAGGCACTGGGTTAGTCTCAATAAATAAATTCTTAAAAAGAGGATAAAGTTTTTTATGAATGCGTCCGGCTTCCACAAAATCTCCAGCCAAAGAATTTTTGACTAGCATAGAGACTTCTTTAGGAATGATATTGGATGCAACGGAGATGACCCCAACTGCTCCAACAGAAATAAAAGGTAAGGTCAAGGCATCATCTCCGCTGACGATGCTGAAGTCGTCGGATAGGCTTTGCTTCAATTGAGAAACTCTATCCACGTCTCCACCAGCCTCTTTTATTGAGCTCACGTTTTCGTGGCCTTCAGCCAATCGAGTTACAGTATCTACATCAATTTGTATCCCACACCTTCCTGGGATGCTGTATAAAACGAGGGGCAACCCAGTCGACCCCGCAATCTTGGAAAAATGTTGGTAAAGTCCTTCCTGACTTGGTTTGTTGTAATAAGGCGCAACCTGTAAAGAACCATCTGCTCCGGCTTTTTCTGCAGAGCGAGTGAGGTGTACTGCTTCCCCGGTTGAATTTGCCCCAGTGCCGGCAATGACCTTGATTTTGCCTTGAGCAATCTTCACTGCAATTTCAACTATTTTTGCATGTTCTTCCATGCTTACAGTTGGTGATTCTCCGGTCGTTCCCACTGGGACGATACCATCTACTCCGCCTTGAATTTGGTCCTCAATCAACTTTTCAAAAGCTTTTTGGTCAAACTCACCGTTCGTAAATGGTGTTACTAATGCTGTGTAGGTTCCTTTAAAGGCCATTTTCTTTGAGTCTAATTGTGCTCGAATCCAATAAAATATTAATTAATCTCAAATGTCGATATTTCCCGTGAAAATAACTTCAGCTGGGCCGGTGAGCGTCACATCATTGAAAATTTCACCGTCTTGTGAAAAACCAACCTCAAGTCTGTCGCCGTTTTTTACATCCACCTTAACTGGCGAGAGCCACCCTAATCTCTTGGCTGCCGCCAGCGCTGAAGCAGATACTCCGGTCCCGCATGCCAATGTTTCTCCTTCAACTCCGCGCTCATATGTGTGGATGTTGATGTGGTTTTGCCCGAGGACAGTGACGAAGTTCACGTTTGTTCCGCTCGGCGAGAATTCACTATGATAACGTATTCGCCTACCAAGCTGCATAATGGTTTCTGAGTCTGGCTCATTTTCAAGAAATAGTATGGCGTGGGGGACACCGGTATTAATGAAGTCAGCTTTTAAAATCTCCTTTTCTAGTCGAAGTTCGAAATCAAACTTTTGGTCAGTTGGTGGGGTGAGTCCTACAGTAATGCCTTTTTCATGCACCGAGGCACTGACAACTCCCGCAATGGTGCCTATGGAAAAATTATCTCGTTGTTCGGATCCGTTGGCTTTGACAAAACGAGCAAAACACCGAGCCCCGTTGCCACACATTTCTGCAGAAGATCCATCGCTATTGTAAAAATTCCATTTCCAATCAATCCCCTTTTCTTGGCTCTTTTCTTGAAGAATGAGGCCATCTGCCCCTATTCCATTCTGCCGATGGCATAAATGGGCGACTTGTTCCGGACTCAGATCAACTTCGCCTGAACGATTATCAATCAAGATGAAGTCGTTTCCAGCCCCATTAACTTTTGAAAAGGCAATACGCACTTGAAAAGCATATCAAACTCTCATTGCTTGACAAGATTACCAAATAAAGTGGTGTGTAATTTTTCATTAACAAATCACAAAATATTTCTATTTTTATGCAACAAGCGGTGCAGTCATATGGGTCCAAAAACAGATACCGATATTCGAGTCATGCGGTGGTCAGGCCATAAAGATTGATGATTCATAGGGAAGCAACTTTCGTGAAATTGATAATTAAAAATTCGGTAACTACGCGTGAGAATCAGCTATACCAGCATTAATTTAAGGAAAATGACCCCTTCGCTCTTGTCAGAAACTCTGCTTGGAAATTGTGTCGTCGAATGAGGTAGGAATGAAATCTCAGAGCAAGTGTCTCTGAGTAATCATATAAAAAGTGCATCCTAAGAATTGTCATGAGTTTTTCACCAAAAGGGCGTTGGTAGCATTGCTCTGCAAGGCAGCCAATTGCAGAAGAGAGGTAAATTATTCCATGGAAATACAGGAAATACGGTAGACCTAATCCGCATCCCAAAGCCCGAAAATGGGCTCAATATTATAAAGGTGGGTCCCACTCGCTTTCACTATCTGAAGCGATTGCTTGACCAAGAGAGGGTTGAGTTTGCATGATACCGGTTGTAGTTTGGGGTGCCATTTGATGGACTGTAATGTCTTAGGCTGAGATTTCCGCTGCCAGTAGTTATTGCAGTGGATAACCCATGGAACCTGTTCCAGGTAATGCTGGCGAAGGGAAACACAGCTTCACGCTCCTTCCAAAGTCCGCAGGGATTGGTATTAAATTAGATACGTTTACCCAGAAAAGAAAAAGAATTTATGAATGCTAACAAGGACTTCACTCAGTCAGAGTCGAGTGATTATTTTCCATCCTCCACTAGAGTTTACGTCTCTGGAACCCAATACCCGTATTTAAGAGTTCCATTTCGCGAGATTTCACAAAGTGACTCCAAAACCATAAACGGGGAAGTGGTTAAAAATGATCCCGTGCGAGTATACGATTGCAGCGGCCCGTGGGGTGACCCAGCCCAAAAACCCGAAGTCAAAGAGGGATTAGAAAAATTGCGACTCGATTGGATAAATGACCGAGGGGACGTGGAAGTCTATGATGGCAGAAAAGCTCAACCTAAAGACAATGGATATCTATCTGAAAAGCACCAATCCATTGCGCTTGGTGCAGAGCGAACAAACAAACTCAGTTTTTTCCCCGGCCACAAGCGTGATCCTCTCAGAGCTAAATCCGACAGGAATGTATCTCAAATGCATTATGCAAAAAAAGGTCTCATTACCCCGGAAATGGAATATATAGCCATCCGAGAAAATCTGGGAAGACAAGAGGTTTTGAAGTCCATATGGCAAAAAGGATCCGGGGCATATGGGTTTGATGGGGTAGGCCAAAGCGGGGTAACCAACGACATGAGGCACCAGCACCCGGGGCAATCTTGGGGGGCTAAGATTCCTCCAATCATAACGCCTGAATTTGTCCGAGATGAGGTAGCATCAGGCCGTGCAATCATTCCATGTAATATCAATCACCCCGAGTGTGAACCGATGATAATTGGCAGGAACTTTTTGGTTAAAATCAATGCCAATATTGGAAATAGTGCCGTCGCATCCAATATCGATGAGGAGGTCGAAAAGATGAGATGGGCGACTAAGTGGGGAGCTGATACAGTCATGGACTTATCCACTGGGAAAAATATCCATGAGACGAGAGAGTGGATCATAAGAAATTCTCCTGTTCCCATTGGGACGGTTCCCATCTATCAAGCACTAGAAAAAGTGGACGGCAGAGCTGAAGAACTCTCTTGGGAAATATACAGAGACACTTTAATAGAGCAGGCTGAGCAGGGTGTAGACTATTTTACAATACATGCTGGAGTTCTATTAAAATACGTACCACTAACAGCACGCCGTATGACTGGTATCGTCAGCCGAGGCGGTTCCATACTTGCCAAGTGGTGCTTAGCCCACCACAAAGAAAACTTCCTTTACACAAATTTCGAAGAGATTTGTGAGATTATGAAATCTTATAATGTCTCATTTAGTCTTGGGGATGGCTTGAGACCTGGGTCAGTCGCCGATGCAAATGATGAAGCTCAACTCGCAGAACTCAAGACTTTGGGCGAATTAACAGACATCGCCTGGAAACACGATGTTCAAACTATGATTGAAGGGCCAGGGCACGTACCTATGCATTTAATTCACGAGAACATGACCCTTCAATTAGAAGCTTGTAAAGAAGCTCCTTTTTACACATTAGGGCCATTGACGACTGACATTGCGCCAGGTTACGACCACATAACTAGTGGAATAGGGGCTGCCATGATAGGTTGGTATGGGTGCGCCATGCTATGCTACGTGACTCCAAAAGAACACTTGGGGCTGCCAAACCGCGAGGACGTTAAGGAAGGTGTCATAGCTTATAAAATTGCTGCTCATGCGGCAGACCTAGCAAAAGGGCATCCAGGAGCGCAAATTAGAGACAATGCTCTCAGCAAGGCCCGATTTGAATTCAGGTGGCATGACCAGTTTAACCTGAGTTTGGATCCGACGTCTGCTCGAGATATGCATGATGAAACTTTGCCAGCCGAGGGTGCCAAAACAGCTCACTTTTGTTCTATGTGTGGACCGAACTTTTGCTCCATGAAAATCACTGATGAAGTCAGAAAGTTTGCCGCTGAAAATGGACTTGATGAGGAACAGGCTCTCCAAAAAGGCATGGAGGAAAAATCTGCGGAATTCAAAAAACAAGGGACCAAAGTCTTTAAATAGATTGAAAAAAATTTCACTCATTCTTTAGGACTCGGAATACGGGCAGTGGATTTGAAGATGTATGAAGAGGCATTTGGCTCACTTACATTTAGTATTTGGTAGCGATTTAAAATAATTATCCTGAATATTACTACGTCATAGCAATTTGATATGCATAATCCTAGATCACTTGATGACGAAAAAATAGATCTCCAGTATCCGTGTGCCTGGGAATACCGGGTTATCGGGGAAACTCTCGAGAAATTAAAAGTGGCCGTGGCAGAAGTATTTCAGACTCGCGAATTCACATTTGCAGGCTCCAATAAAAGCAAAGGCGGTAAATATTTTTCAGCAATTGTTGAGACAGAGGTTGAGTCGGAACCTGTGCGGCAAGAACTCTTTGAAGCCCTAAAACGCCATTCCGCTATCAAAATTGTCCTGTGACAATCTTGATGCTGTGCTCAAAAATTAAGTATTCTAAGGTAAGATTCGTGAGCACCTTACGGCTCAAGCGTGATTTTTTCCCAATGAAAACCTTGGTCTTCAGCGTATTTCCTGAAATGAATTTTTCCTTGAATCAGCACCGCCCTGACTACACTTGAATCGTCCGCTCTTCCCAAATTGTTAACAAAATCAGGTATGATATCGGTCTTCCTGTGAGCATACGTTAGGGCAAAAACCGCTTGGCAAAACGAGTAATACGGTAACTGTTTGTAGGCCCCTTCCATGACATCTTCGACAGCATCAGCCAGAAATTCCAGCTGATTGACAAGGTGCGGAAATTGCGGGTCATTGATTTGGGTGAACTCAGCCTTTAGCATTGGTATTTGAGGCATCAGCTCCTCAGCTACTTTTGGCGTGATTAAGGCGGCCCCGTGATTGACGAAATCAACTATCTCTGACATCGGTAACATCATCCACATTTCCTGGAAATCCTCAATTGGAAATTCACTTTTGGTCTAAATTTTGTTGAATGAAGCCTGCATAAAACTGCTTGTTTTCATAGCCAGGCAAAAAAAATGATGGCATCTTAAACCCAAATCGCTTGAACAGAAGGGACCTTCGATTGTCATAAACGATGGCTGGTCGAGCGAAAAAATTACCCAAGAATTTGCATTATTTTCATGGAACAAACCACTAAATCTGGTGACAAGACAAAAGATAAGGGTCTAACCGAAAACAACTCTGATACTTTGAAATACAAGGGGGCTGCTTCGAAGCATTATTTTGATCGAATGGATTGGGTAGCCTTTTGGGTTACTTTTGCGATATCTATTCTTGCCTATTTCTGGACGGTTGCTCCCGATCTGACATTGGAGGACAGTGGTGAGTTGGCAGTTGCTTCGCATTATGCAGGTGTGCCGCACCCTCCAGGCTATCCAATATGGACTATCTACACCTGGGTTTTTACAAAGATTTTTCCTTTTTCAAATATCGCATTTAGGGTAGCCGTTTCCTCTGCCGTCGCCGGAGTTTTAGCCAGTGCCATGCTTTCTCTTATTGTTTCGAGAGGAAGCAGAAGGCTCCTCAGAGGTTTTAATTTTTTAGAGTCACTCCCGCAAGATCAAGAAAACTGGATTCGTGTATTGAGCGGGGTTATTGCTGGAT
>CBFHOE010000008.1:184422-195751 GCA_965657355.1 Limisphaerales bacterium
TTGCTTTTAACTTTTGATAGTGTTTTGTGGAGTCAAAGCGTCATTGTCGAAGTCTACTCTTTTGCTGCTTGCTCTTTTGTCGCATCGTTACTTTTTCTTTTTCGGTGGACGGATTCTCCAAATAAAAACTGGTATCTATATCTGTGCTTTCTGATGTTTGGTATTGCAGTTACAAACCACCAGACTCTTATCTGTGCCGCTATGGGAATCGAATTGGTCATATGTTTTGTCCGACCAATTCTCGGGAGGAATTTTATTGCCGCAAACTCTCTGGTGTTTTTACTGGCAATTATACTCAAAGCAATTAACCCAGAGCACCTCCGCACCTTGGATAATGCCATTGTCATGGGAATATTTTGGTTGGTAGGGCTACTATCAATCGCCGGATTTTTCTTCATGACTTTTGTCTTAAAAGTTGATTCCAAACAAAATAAGTCGGAGGACGAGGTTTCTGGCTTTTGGAAAATCTTTCGGCACGTTTATCCAATTTTAATTTGTGGCGTCATATTTCTTCTCACTCATTTGACATACTTTTATATGCCTTTGACCTCGATGACCAATCCGCCGATGAACTGGGGGTTTCCACGCACCGTTGAAGGATTCGAGCATGCCATCTTTAGAGGACAGTATGAGCCCATCAAACCGACGGAATCCTTTGGCAAGTTCGTGGGACAGGGAGCGATGGTGACCACCGGAATAGTCGAAGAATTCTCCATCGCATTGACTCTCTTGGGTTTGTTACCTTTTGTCTTTATACATAAAATGCGACGTCGAGAACAGGCTTGGTGGCTCGGTATGGCAGGAGTTTTTATTGGAATATCGATCATTCTTCTCATTCTTTTGAATCCAGGAACAGATGCATTGTCGAAATTTCAAACGAGGGTCTTTTTCATCCCAGCGCATTCGATAGTTGCCATGTCCATAGGTTGTGCCTTTGCCCTCGTATGTGGATTTATACTTCAAAAAAGCAGGGAAATATCAAAAGACTTTATAGCGATAGGTGCGTTTGCTTTTGCAATGGTCTCATTTGCCAATGCAGGGCTCATATTCGTTCAATACAATTATATTCTCCCGCGAATTGCATACGTTTTGGTCTTCGCTGGGGCTTTGTTGTTTTTAGGCCTTTTAAAAATCATAAAGTGGTTTGAAATTGATGGTCTCCAATTAGGTGAATCCCATCCACGAATTATCAAAGTGGGAATGAGTTGTTTGGGTGCCTGTTTGATTTCATTCTCAGCTATAGCTCATTGGTCAGATAGTGAGCAAAGAGGCCATTTATTTGGATACTGGTTTGGGCATGATATGTTCGACCCTCCTTTTGGTGTATACCCTGAAATGGAGAAGGGGGCCATTTTGTTAGGTGGTACCGATCCTGGCCGTTTTTGTCCGACATACATGATTTTCTCCGAATCTGTGATGCCAGCCTCCACAAAAAGGGATCCTGAATTCGATAGACGAGATGTCTATTTAATTACTCAGAATGCCCTGGCAGACATCACTTATTTAGACTATTTACGAGCACACTATGACTGGACGGTTGAGGAAAACGGGATAAGGAAAAAGAGGTCTTATCCCCCATTTTTTCAGAACCTTCTCTTCGGAGAAAAGCACGCCATGGAAGGGTTTAAACCAGGTTTTCCTTGGTTTGGTATCCCCAAAGCACTCGACAATTTTTTCATTAACAATGGTGAAAGAGTGGAGGCTCGCCGGAGAAAAGAAAGGGTTTATCCAGAAGAAGAAATATACATACCGACGGATCAAGATGCGGCTCTTGCTTACCAGGATTATCAAAGGGAGGTTCTTGAGAAGTTGAGAGCCGAAGGTCGCGTTGGGGTAAATCCGTTCGAAAATGGTGAGATTTCTGGGACTGAGTCTGTAATGGCCCTCAATTCAAGACTGTCAAAAATCCTGTTTCGTCAAAATTCAGACAAAGCATTTTATATCGAAGAAAGCTATGCTTTTGAATGGATGTATCCCTATCTCTCTCCTTTTGGCATAATCATGAAATTAAATCGCAACCCGCTCGAAGAGATTTCCCAAGAGATGGTTGATAAGGATAGGGCATTCTGGGACGAATACAGTAAGCGGCTAATCGGAGATTGGTTAGATGAGGACACGACGATTGAAAATGTATGCAGTTTCGCCATCGATTTGCTGAGCTTCAAAGACGTTTCAGATTATCCAGTAAATCCAAAGTTCTTTCGAGATATCCAAGCCCAAAAATCCTTTTCAAAACTAAGAGGGTCGCAGGGAGAGTTGTTTGCTTGGCGGTATCGAAACGCTTCATCGCCAGAAGAACAAGCCAGAATGTATAAAGCTGGCGTTTTCGCTCTCACACAGGCATTTTGTTTTCATCCTGGAAGTCCAGAAGCCGTCCACCGTTTATCTACTCTCCTATATCAAGGTGGTCGGTTAGAGGAAGCCATGATGATTGCTCGCACTGCGACGTTAATAGATCCTAAAAGTCCAGGTTTTCGCCACCTTCTCTTAGGTTTAGAGCAAGCCAGTCTCAATGGCTCTTCAGGGCTGAATAATGGGGTTCAAATCCTTCAAGGCCAGCTTACTAATTTCCTAACGAGCTTCGAGGCGGACCCTCTAAATTTAACAAATACAATCAGCCTTATTGATACATTATGGAGCTTGAACAAGACTAATGAGGCACTCAGGGTGGTGGATGATGTCGTGTTGAATCAAGAGGCAGACCAGCAGTTATTGACTGTAATGGCTCAGAAGGTAGCTGACATTCCTGACCTTGTGCGTTTGGAATCGATACTGACAGTGATTTCGGTTAAGTTCCCTGATAACCCCTCAGTATTTTACGACTTAGCAAGTCTGCAGGCATTTAAAGGCAAACCTGATTCGGCGATCACCAACTTGGTAAGGGCCTTGGAGCTCAGTCAAAATAGATTGAAAGTAAATCCGGAGGCAAAAGATTTAACTGAAGTCTATAAAACGGACCAAAGATTTAGTTCGCTGAAAAATCATCCTCAATACGAAAAACTCATCACCCCGCTGTTATCTAAATAGCTTTCACATCTCGGTCAAATAGGTTCTGCTTGAAGGTATTAATCTTCCAAGTTTGAGAGTCGGTAGTGAAGAAGTTTTTACTGGTAATTTTAACCGAGAATGATTACTTTCCGGATCCTTATGTTCGAAGAAATCAAAGATATGTTAGCTGAGACAAAAGAGAAAATTGTCCACCTACGGAGGTATCTTTGACGTTCCCAAACTTCAAAAGCGCATTGAGGAATTAGAATCGGCCATGTCAATGGATTCTTTCTGGGATCATAGAGAAAGAGCTCAGAAAACAGTGGATGAATCCAACTCCCTCAAAAAACAAATTGAGCCTCTACTTAGTTCTGAAAGCCAGCTGGAGGATTTTGAAGTCATGTTGGAACTTGGGTTGGACGAGCCGCCTGAGTCACAAGCAGCCATTGCGACGGAGATGTTAGGCGAGCTGGCTGATTTCAAAACAAAGTTGGAACAACTCGAGATCATACTTCTGCTGACAGATAAAAACGATAAAGCCAACTGCATCGTAAACATAAACGCTGGCGCAGGGGGCACTGAATCTTGTGATTGGTGCAGTATGCTTTTTAGGATGTACCAGAGATGGGCAGAGAGCAGAGGGTGGAAGGTCGAAATTCAAGACCTGCTTGATGGGGAAGCCGCCGGGATAAAAAGCGTTACCATGACAATCTCTGGAGAAAATGCTTTTGGGTATTTTAAGGCTGAAAGGGGTGTCCATCGTTTGGTGAGAATTTCACCTTTTGATGCTAACAAAAGAAGACATACTAGTTTTTGCAGTGTTGATGTTATTGCAGAGATTGAAGGTGATGAAGACATAGACGTGCCTACGACTGATATACGAGTGGATACATATAGATCAGGAGGCAAAGGAGGTCAGAATGTGAATAAAGTGGAGACAGCTGTTCGGATCACGCATATCCCGTCAGGCATAGTCGCGGCTTGCCAAACAGAGAGATCCCAACATCAAAATAGAGCTAACGCCATGAAGCTTCTCGTTTCCAAACTTTATGCACAGAGGGAGGACGAACAAAAGAAAGAGATGGAAAGATTCTACAGCGAGAAAGGGGTAATCGCTTGGGGAAATCAAATCCGAAGCTACGTCTTTCAACCCTACAGAATGGTTAAAGATCTCAGAACAGGCGTCGAGTCCAGTAACTTACAAGCGGTTATGGATGGAGATCTTGATATCTTTGTCAATGGATGGCTCAGGGCTGGGTGTCCAATTAGTCGAATGGAAGGGACAGCAGATGAGAGCAACGCATAAAGCTATAGTCTATTGAGCTAACCCCAATCCCGAAGCACTAATTATGAGTAATATTTTAGATAAGATTGTTGAAACAAAACGAAAAGAGGTTGAAAGGCTCGAGCAAGAATCCATTACACCAGATTCGATGGCCAGTCTCTCCGCTTCCCTGCCGCCGAGAAGAGATTTTGTTGGGGCACTTAAAAACCCCACCATTGGCGACATAGGTATTATTTCTGAAATTAAAAAAGCATCTCCATCCAAAGGCGTTATCCAGCCTCAGTTTGATCACAAAAAGATCGCATCCCTTTATGCAAAAGGTGGGGCTGGCTGTCTTTCAGTACTGACCGACGAACCATGGTTTCAGGGCCATTTAAAATATCTCAATGAGATCAGAGTCACCGTGAAGCAACCGCTCCTAAGGAAAGATTTCATGATTGATCCCAGACAATTTCCCGAAGCACTTCGAGCAGGTGCTGATGCTATCCTGCTTATTGCTGCGATTCTTTCAGACCAACAATTGAAGGATTTTCGGATACTTGCTGAGGCCTCTGGTATGGCAGCTCTGGTTGAGGTTCACGATCAAATAGAACTAGATCGAGCGTTGAGATCTGGTGCTACTTTTTTAGGTGTAAATAATAGGAATTTAAAAACATTTGAGGTCGACCTTCAAACTACCTCATCGCTTGCTCAAACAATTCTCCCACAACTGAAGTCCGGCGAGGTCTTTCTTGTCGCTGAATCAGGTATAAATTCACGACGAGATGTTGAGACGTTGAAATCAGCTGGAGCTGGAGCACTTTTGGTCGGTGAATCTCTGATGAGAGCTGAAAATCCTGCTGATAAAATTAAGGAACTCGTGCTGCCAGATTGTTGATTTCACCAACTATCTGAAATTATCTTATTGATGTTAATAATTAATTACTTCAGTGGTTCGATCTTTTAGGAGGACTTGACAATTCATACTGGAATTCGGATTGTTTTTCACTCCTATGGCAAAGCCAAAAGACAAAAATACTGAATTGATGGAAAAGATTGTGTCGCTGTGCAAGCGGCGGGGCTTCATTTTTCAATCTTCTGAAATTTACGGTGGGATAAGTGGTTTTTGGGACTATGGGCCCTATGGGGCGGAGCTCAAGCGGAACGTCAAAGACTTTTGGTGGAAAAGTATGACCCAAAAAAGGGATGATATTGTCGGCATTGACGCCACAATAATAACACACCCCAAAGTTTGGGAAGCGAGTGGTCACACTACGACTTTTTCTGATCCAATGTCGGATTGTTTGGTCACGAAAAAGCGTTTTAGATCGGACCAGATAGAGCCAGCAGATGGCACTGTTTTTTACTACTCGGGTGCCAAAGATTCTGAGACTGGTAAAGAATCCAAAGATCCATTTTCGGTGTTACTTGCGCCTGGTAAGAATCCGGGCAGCGCAGAAAAGGTAGCAAAAAGGTTTTACGCTGACCGCGGCATAAACAATACAGAGTTAATTTTAGATAAATCCGAAGAGGTAAAGGGGAGCACCTCATTTAACCCAGAGAACGGAGCCCAGCTGACAGAGCCAAGAGCATTTAACTTAATGTTCAAAACATTTGTAGGGCCGGTCGAGGACGATAAGAATATTGCTTATCTGAGACCTGAAACAGCACAGGCGATTTTTACCAATTTCAAGAATGTCCAAGAGGTCGCACGTAAAAAAGTACCCTTTGGGATAGCTCAGATTGGAAAGGCATTTAGAAATGAAATTAATCCAAGAAATTTCACCTTCCGATCCCGAGAGTTTGAACAAATGGAGGTGGAATTCTTTATCAAGCCGGATGATGTTGTTGGAGCAGATGAGAATAAAGAGCCGGCGACACTGGATGCCCCCGAAAAAAATTGGGGATGGAGTCAGTGGCACAAATACTGGGTCGAGCAAAGGCTTAGGTGGTACGAAAGTATCGGGTTGGATAGATCGACTTTGGAGCTGTATTACCAATCGCCTGAAGACCTCGCTCACTACGCAAGAGCAACCGTAGACATTCTTTACAAATTTCCATTTGGAACTGAAGAGCTTGAAGGGATCGCTGCCCGCGGTAATTATGATTTGACTCAACATCAAGAGCACAGTGGTAAAACCATGGAATTTCTTGATGACGAGGTTAAGTCAAAATATGTCCCCCACGTTATTGAGCCTAGTGCCGGGGTTGATCGATTAGTTTTAGCATTGATATGTAATGCCTATGCCGAAGAGGAAATCACGGATGATAAAGGCAAGACTGATTCTCGCGTCATACTGAAGTTCCATCCAAGGATAGCTCCGATCAAGGTTGCCATTTTACCTCTATTAAAAAACCGACCTGAAATGGTCAAGAGGGCAAAAGAAATCAAGGCAAAGCTACAGCCGTTCATGTCTGTTTTCTATGATGAAACAGGTGCCATTGGTCGGCGATACAGGAGACAAGACGAAATTGGAACCCCATTTTGTGTGACTATTGATTTTGAAACATTAGGCGATGGCGATGATAAATCTCTGCAAGATACCGTCACATTACGTGAGAGAGATTCCATGTCACAGAAGCGTGTTCCTATCGATTCCCTTTTACAATTTCTCATGGAGCAAATTCACTAGGATTTGTCTCGTCGATAAACTAACTACGCCATTTGCGGATGTCGTTTGAAAATCACTTGCGGCCGCCAAAAATATAAAATTCGCCTTCGTATAAAACAAAAAAGAGCCGTCTATTAACGGCTCCCGATCTGAATTAAATCAATTTCAATTGACCTTATTTCGCTGCTGAATAAAGTTCGGCAACTTTTGACCAATTGACGACATTCCAAAATGCTTTCAGATAGTCCGGTCTTTTGTTTTGGTACTTGAGATAGTAAGCGTGCTCCCAGACATCACATCCAAGAATCGGAGTTTGACCAGTCATTAGAGGCGTGTCCTGATTTGGTGTGCTGGTAACTTCCAAGTTTCCATTATTGACAACGAGCCAAGCCCATCCACTTCCGAATCTAGTGGCCCCTGCCGCTTCGAATTTTTCTTTGAATGCATCGAAGCTACCGAAAGTCGAATCGATGGAAGCTGCTAATTCCCCACTTGGTGAGCCGCCGGCATTTGGGGCCATGATTTGCCAAAATAGTGAATGATTAGCATGGCCTCCTCCGTTATTTCTGACAGCGCCTCTGATATTTTCTGGCACAGAGTCCAGATTTTTTACGAGGTCATCAATACTCTTATTGCCAAGATCGGTGCCGTCAATAGCGGCATTTAATTTGGCTATGTACGTGGCGTGGTGCTTTCCATGGTGAATTTCCATGGTTGCTTTATCAATGTGTGGCTCAAGCGCATCGTGCGCGTATGGTAGATCAGGTAGTTGGTATGACATAGTTTCTTAAATGTGTCTCGATTATCATAATTAGACCTCTTGAAGAAATGTCAAGGAGGGTAATCGTTTTCGTCGCAATTCATTTGCTCAAGATCCTAATGGTAAATTTATCACATTTTGATTAATTTGATTGAAGTTCAGAAATGAAGTTCATTTTTTCTATTCTCGTTTTTTTCTCTGGCGCGTTAATTATGGCTAGTGAAAAACCCAATCTTGTCGTGATAGTGGCCGATGATTTAGGTTGGGCGGATGTTGGTTATCATGGTGGAGATATACCGACTCCTCACCTTGACCTTATGGCTGAGGACGGCGTGCAACTCGACCGCTTTTATGTCGCCCCAATGTGCACGCCAACCAGGGTAGGTTTTTTGACGGGGAGATACTGGAGCCGCTTTGGAAATACCAATCCTTCCAATAACCAGGTTATTCCATTTGAGACAGAGACCATAGCTAGCTTTCTGAAGAGTCATGGTTACAAAACCTCGATTTTCGGTAAATGGCATTTGGGGTCCAAGCTTGAATGGGGGCCCGATAAATTTGGGTTTGATGAAAGTTACGGATCTCTTGCTGGTGGTGTTGGTCCTTGGCTCCACAAATACAAAAAAGGAACCTTTTCTCAAACGTGGCATCGCAATGGTAAATTTATATTTGAATCAGGTCACGTGACAGATTTGATAACTAAAAACGCGATACAGGAGCTTGATAAGCTTCAGAACGCAGGCCATCCCTTTTTTATGTATATCCCATTTACGGCGGTACACAATCCACTTCAAGAGCCCGATATTTGGAGGTTGAGAGGTGAGTCATTAAAAAATGATCGCCCGGAATACTCTGCTTGCGTGATGCACATGGACCACTGTATTGGCCTGATTTTAGAGAAGCTAAAGCAACGGACAAAAACACATAACCGAGAAAATATTATCCTTTTTTTCAGTGACAATGGCGGAACCATAAACCCAACGGAGGGGGATGATTCTCGGTACCCAGGCGTTTATGCACACAATGTTTTGCTTGGTAGAAATGCTCCTTTGAGAGGGCGTAAGACGCAGCTTTTCGAAGGCGGGATTCGCGTGCCAGCTATTCTCCACAGCCCTGACATATTCGGACCTGCAATAGTTGAATCTCCGATACACGTCGTCGATATTTTTCCAACCTTGACCGCGCTATTAGGGATTCCTTCGAATAAAACTGTAACTTCTGATGGAAATGACCGCTCTGACCTTTTAAATGGAACATACCCGGATCAAAAGATGGATCATAATCCATTTTATTGGCTGGGAGTGAATCGTAATTCTCGAGCGGTTTTGAGATGGCCATGGAAATGGATTCAACTTAAAAAAAATCCTAAAGAGGAATACTTGTTTAACCTGTCAATTGACGGTGGTGAATCTACCAACCTCATCTCAGAAAATATGAAAATCCGAGATAGCCTTTTTGAGATAGCTCGAAAACAATCGCGACTCGATGATACATTGATGCCATAGCCAATTTTATACTTCATGAGAATTATTATCATTTTAGCAATTACTTTGTTTTACTCCATTTTTGCTGAGGCTAGAAAAAATGATCAGGTGCAACCAAATATTATTTGGATTATGGCAGATGATATGGGCTACGGCGATGCTGGATGCTACGGGCAAAAACTCATAAAAACACCAAACATAGATACGCTCTCGACTGAAGGTATGCGCTTTACTAATGCCTACGCTGGCTCAACAGTATGTGCTCCATCAAGAAGCGTTCTCATGACGGGTAAACACGCTGGGCATACCAGAGTGCGAGGGAATTTTGGGATTCGTGGAGGTGTTGTCGGGTTAGGTGGAGGAAAGGGTAGGGTGCCGCTCCGAGAAAAAGATCTTACCGTTGCAGAGATTCTAAAAACACAGGGCTATACCACAGGCTTGGTCGGTAAATGGGGGCTGGGAGAGCCAAAGTCCAGTGGGGCACCGAACAAAAAGGGGTTTGATTTTTTCTTTGGATTTTATAACCAACGAAGAGCTCATAACCATTACCCCGATTTTTTGTGGCTGAATGAAGAGCGTTTCGATTTGCCCGGTAATAGCGGAAGAGACCACCAAAGTCAGTATGCACAAGATTTATTTTCCAGCTATGCAATGAATTTCATTAGACAAAGCAAAGATGTTCCATTTTTTCTCTATATTTCGTTCACGGTTCCTCATTCAAAATTCCAGGCGCCTAACTTGGGTGAATATGATCAAAAAAATTGGACTGATGAGCAGAAGTTTTATGCAGCTATGATAAGTCGCATGGATTCCCAAATAGGAGATATTGTTGGGCTCGTTGACAGTCTGGGGAAAAAATCAAACACCGTCATATTCTTCTGCTCCGACAACGGAGCAGCTAATCGCTATGAGGGACGGTTTGATAGTTCAGGGGCGTTGCGGGGGAGAAAACGAGAAATGTACGAAGGTGGTATAAGAACTCCAATGATTGTTCGTTGGCCAGGAAAAATAAAAGCTCATTCAGTGGATCATACTCCTTGGTATTTTGCAGATTTTTTGCCGACGGTGGCACATTTAGCTGGTGGGCGTATTCCTGATGACATTGATGGAATGGACATTTCAGAAATCCTCCTTGGAAAAGCAACCTCTTCCTCCAGAAAAATAATAAATAATCGCTTTCTTTATTGGGAATTTTACGAGCGAGGGTTTCAGCAAGCCGTGCGCTGGAAAAATTGGAAAGCTGTAAAGCTTAAGTGGAATGAGCCAATTGAATTATATGATCTATCACGAGATATAAGCGAGTCGAGGAATATTGCTGCCATTCATCCGGAGGTCGTGGCACAATTTGAATTTTATTTAAAAAATTGCCGTATTCCCAGTGAGGAGTTTCCCAGCCCGTTAGACTAGATTTACTTACTGTCTACAGGCCGCTTTTACTGAGTATATTTTGGAGTTCAACTTGGAATTTCATAACGTCCTCCTGAGATGGTCGGTAGCCTTCCTCTTCGGGGTTTATTCCAGGTCTGCCCATTTGGTCTATGAACCACTCTGCTTTCTTTCCATCAGAGAATGTAACTTTACCGCTAATGGCATAGCCTGGGCGTGTTAATGTATCGACTGTTACGGAAACTGAACCCCCGTTTTCTGCTGGGGCTCCCGCACCAGATTCTTGTTGGACCGGGGAGGGCGGAGGAGTGACATCTGGGGCCTCATCAGCTGGACCTTGAGCACTAATTTCTTCAGGTTCTTCGGATTCTTCAGGTTCTTCCTCTTTCTCAACGTCTTTTGGGGTGACTTCGAGATCAGAAATAAGAAACCTAAGGTCCATGTATGTCATGGTAATGTCCAATTCATCAACGAGCTTCTTCTGGATTTCGTTCAGTTGCAGGCCTTCCTGAATCCATTGTCGGACTATTTCTTTTTGTTGATCGTCGAGCGTCATATTAGATGCCCTATATTGAGGAAGATCTTTCCTATAAAAAAGAAAAATGTTTTTAGTCTCGATTTGGGGTTGGGGCTTGGAAAAAATCCATTACCTCTCAATTTTGAGATGTATTAGTTTTACTGCCGGGGCGAACCCACTCAATCACGCCAGATCGGGTATCATAAATAGCTCCGACCAGGTCAATCTGACCATTATGAAATTTCTCTCGGATAATTTTACTCTTCTTGAGTGTATCGACCATCGACATTAAGATGGATTGCCTTGTGGTAGCTGGAT
>CBFHOE010000008.1:195850-199585 GCA_965657355.1 Limisphaerales bacterium
CAGGCAAAAGTGAGATAACATTTTCTTTTTCAGCCCCTCCATTCTCGTTAGAACGTGTTTCATTATCTAGGCCATTCAATTTTGCATCATTTTGGCCTTGGGTAATGAGACTAGGGCTTGATTCTTTTCCATTTGTATTTGGTGTGGTCTGATCGCCTGTTTCTCCACCATTTTCTGAAATTTTACGAGAATGCCAATCAACGAGTCCTGACGCCGGATTATATAGGCCTAGCAAAATATCTATTTTGTCTGATTCATACAGTTGGGATAGACTTTGACTTCGCTCTTCAATCTCTAGTGCTAGCTCCCGGAGTTTGCCCAGACTGGAATCTTTTTCACTAGGAACTTCGTCTTCTAAAACGTCCAGCAATAACAGAACCTTGCCTCCAAGATTAGTCATTCCATACTCCAGACCTGCTAGATTGGATTGAGTCAAACTAAGCTCCGAATTTCTAATAACAAATATATCTGAACTTTTACTGCCCAAAACATATTCGGTAGGAATGAGGCTGCTGGATCTGGTCAAAACCACCGCCTTCGTATCTGATAAACTCGGGTGATTCAATCCATCCCAACCTAGGCCATCCAATTTTCCTGCGGAAAAGCTGAGGTTTCCTTTCTTCATCGCTTGAATAACTCTGCCCGTCGTGCTGATTGTTCGAGCTTTTACCTCTGTGTATCCGCTCTCCCCACTGTTTGTGTCCATGTCATCAGACTCCGAATTCTCATTCTCGTTTGATTCAGAAATAGATATCTCTGGAATAATCCAAGGATCTTTTCTCACTAATGTGTCGGGCAAAGCCAATATTTCTCGCTGCTTTTCGTCAGTTTGTATCCAATCGACTTTCTTTGTTTTTCCGTCGTAAATAGCACCTTGTATATTCAACTTGCCATTTTTCACCAGATCTCTCAGGAAAGGTGATTTTTCCATGATCAATTGGATGGAGCGTTCGACGAAGTCTGCCTGGCTAAAGTCACTAACTTCTTTGGGGCGCACCATACGTATTCTCTTGAGGAGAACTCCCATATGTCCTTTTTCATCGTTATTCGAAAGAGCTTTTGAAAATAAAGAACAGCGATTATGCCCCATGATGACAATTTTGGAACTATTAACCTTATTAATGGATTGTTCAATGCTCCTAACCACATCGTCAGAGCAAATATAGCCCGCAGTTCTAATTACATTGAGATCGCCAATGCCCTGGTCAAAAATGAACTCAGGTGAAATGCCCGCTTCGGAACAGGTGACGATCGTAGCGAAGGGCTTTGCTTTGCCCTGAAATACGTTGGTTCTGTGAGTTGGGTTCAGATTGGGTCTGATGACGTGGCCAATCTCAAATCTATTGTTCCCTCTAATAAGCAGTTTTTTTGGGAGATCCTCCCCTTTTATTTCGCCGGTCAACTCAGATATGAACCCACCCGAAATGAATATGGACAGCACAAACGCGACTAATTGTTTTTTTTTCACTTTCTCGTACACCAGTCAATCGATTACGGCTGCGCATCCCTTTCAGGATGCATTCAGCTATAGAGGAATAACGGCATTTTTCGCAAACTCCTTTAACCATTCTAATTTTGAACAATGTGACAATTTGTTCTCTCGACAAAACGCCCTGACTGATCCCAAATTATTGCAACTAAAGGCTGTTTAAACCAAATTCTCAAAATGCGACTCAATCACAGGAAGGTATGTCATTTTCATCCTTTACATTGGTTTTGAGTTTTTGTTATCCATGCTTGTGAAAATTTTCACAAGCTCAGAGCTTGTAAAAGCGCTGTGGTTTCAAACAGCCATCAGTCTATTTATTTAGAGCTAAAATGTCAGATATCTTTCCGAAGTGGACCAACAAACTTCCGGCAACTGTCCTGCTAGGACTCCTTGTTCTCGGAGGCATCGTCAGCTATAGTGTCTATTATTATTTTGGACCTGCCTATTCTCGAGTAGGATATCAGCCAGTCCAACCTGTCTCATTTTCTCACTCCATCCA
Organism: Limisphaerales bacterium; assembly: GCA_965657355.1. GTDB lineage: Bacteria > Verrucomicrobiota > Verrucomicrobiia > Limisphaerales > JAJOIW01 > JAJOIW01. The sequence goes on from CBFHOE010000008.1 coordinate 197,839, forward strand.
TGCTGATCAGCTCGGTATTGATTGCCGCTATTGCCACGATGGTGTTGAAAAGTCTTGGTTCTCCAACATCCCCTCTTCCAACACCTGTATGAATTGTCACAATCAAATTCTATCAGCAGATCCAAAACTTGAGCTAGTCAGAGAATCATATAATGAAGGCACGCCCATAAAATGGGTTCAAATCCACAAAACGCCCGATTACGTCTATTTTAACCACGCCGTTCACGTCAACCGCGGGGTCAGCTGCGTCCATTGCCACGGAGAAATTCACAAAATGGATGAAGTATACCATGCGAAGTCCTTTTCAATGGGTTTCTGTCTTGAATGTCACCGAGAACCCGAAAAGAAGCTTCGCCATCCCGACGATGTCTACAACCTAGATTTAACCAAAACTAAGGAAAAACAACTTTCAGACGGAACACAATTTGTTCACGACTGGAATGTAAACTCTTCTCAGAATTGCTCAGCTTGCCATCGATGAAAAACGGCCATAAAGCCCCCAAAGAAAATTTATCAGGACCTAAATACTGGAGGAGCCTTGACCATATGGTCGAGACCGACGAGTTCAAAACCTGGTTAAATAGCGAATTTCCTTCTGCTGCCCAGCAAGTCGAAGATGCCCCGTCCAGGCGCCACTTCATGAAAATTATGTCTGCGGGATTTCTTCTCGCCGGTTTTGGCATGACAGGTTGCAGACGCCCCGAAGAACTTCTTATACCATTTACCAGAGATCCAGGTGATTACACCCACGGAGTTCCCGAATACTTTGCGACATCCAGGCCCACGCCTTTCGGCGCTGCCCCGGTCCTGGCTAAGTCCGCTGACGGCCGTCCAGTCAAGCTAGATTCCAACCCGCAGCACCCTGACAATGTAGGAACATCACCGGCCACTCAGGCCAGTGTTTTGGATCTTTACGATCCAGATCGCCAAAAGAAAGTCATGAGCAAAGGCGAGGCGGTTTCCAAATCGGCTGGATTTGAGAAACTAAAATCTGAAGCTCAGAAATTGGCATCCTCAAAGGGTGAGGGCTACGCATTCCTCTTAGACGGACTCGATTCTCCTTCAAGGGATCGATTGGTGAAAGAAATGCAGGCCAAATACCCGAAGGCTGCTTGGCACCAATACAACCCTTTAGATTTAAGTAGTTTCATAAATAATTCAGAAAACGGACTTAAATACCTGCCATGCTACAAGCTGGACAAAGCCAAACGCATCATCAGCATTGGTTCTGATTTTCTTGGTAATGACTCGCACTCGGAAAGGCATTCTCGTGATTTTGCCAAGGGACGAAGGATAGCCTCGGCAACCGAAGACATGAGTAGGCTCTACGTCGTGGAGGGCCACCTCTCATTGACAGGTTCAAATGCTGACCACAGATTAAGGTTGTCTCCAAGCCAAATCGAAAGATTCGTCTATGAACTTGCTTTTGAGTTAATCACACAAAAAGCCTACGACGAGTCTTTGATATCCGATTCTGGCCCTATCCTTCAAGAGCTCAGACGTTTGTCTGGGGATCAAAACAAGTTCGGTGATTGGGTAAAGCAGTGCGCTTCTGATATTAAATCGACGGGTCACTCTGTCATCATTCCTGGGGATCACCAGCCAGCATCCGTTCACTATGTTTGCCAAATCCTTAATCAAATTCTTGGCAATGTTGGTGATACTGTTGAATACAAACCCAGAGAAGACAAAAGTTTCACTCCGATAAACCTACTAGCGAACGCCCTCAACAGTGGTTCTATTAGTA
>CBFHOE010000008.1:199684-201644 GCA_965657355.1 Limisphaerales bacterium
CCAGAAAAAGGCATCAGTAATAAGACTAAACACAAGCTCTGATGCGTCCAATCAAGGCGTCGATTGGAGTTTTCCGAGGAGTCATTTTTTGGAGTCTTGGGGCGATGGTCGCACCGCAGATGGGACATTAGTCTCCATTCAGCCTCTCATAGCACCACTATTTGACAGCCTCACTGATATTGAATTTTTAGCGCATCTCGCAGGAGAGACTGAAACTAATCCTCACAAAATAGTCCAGGAGACATTTCGTGGTATCTCTCGAGCCTCAGACTTCGAGGCGTCCTGGAGGCACTTTTTACACAACGGGTTTCTTGCTGACAGTTATTACCGATACGCCAAGCCAAACTTCAGCCTAGGTGGGCTATTAGACCAACTCAAAGCTTATGACACTCGGAAAGCGCCAAAGTCCGACTCGTTAGATGTTATCTATCTTGCTGATTGCAAAATCGGAGACGGTACGATGTCCAATAATGGATGGCTTCAAGAGCTTCCTGATCCGATAACCAAAATAACTTGGGATAATGTTATCCTCATGAGCGCTGCTACAGCCAAATCTTTGGGTTTGCCGGATTCAAACAGGGTAGGCAACAAATACAACCTCGCCAAATTTGCTACCATTAAACTCGGGGACAAATCGATCTCCGGCCCAGTTTGGATTCAATCAGGATTTGCGGAGAACACCATCGGTCTCACCATGGGGTATGGCAAAAAGGAATTTGCGGGTCGCATCGAATCCGGCGTCGGCGAATACAATGCGTCAGATCTCAGATTTTACGATGCTCCCTTTATCGCTCAGGGAGCGACTGTATCTGCTAATCCGCGGACTGAGGAGATTGCCTGCACCCAAGACCATGGGTCCATGGAAGGACGACCGATAATCAGAGAAGCCAATCTGGACCAGTTTCGCAAGCATCCAGATTTCGCCAACTCATCCATGGGCGTTGCTAGTCATTTTCCGCACGAGCTGCCGGCAAAAATTTACAACCATCCTTATGAAAATTATGAGGAAAAGCGGAAAGCTCAGGAAGAGAAGGATGGCACAACCCCACGCCCAATAATTAAGTCCACAGTGCATCAGTGGGCTATGACCATAGATCTTAACACATGCACGGGGTGTAATGCTTGCGTCATGTCCTGCCAGGCAGAAAACAACATTCCAATTGTTGGAAAGGACCAGGTAAGACGAGGTCGTGAGATGCATTGGATTAGAATTGATAGATATTTTTCTGCTCCGGTCACCAAATCTGAGTCAGGGAAGGTAACTCGGCGGAAAGACGAGGAACTGCCAGCAGATCCACAGGTATCAGTTCAACCAATGGCATGTGTTCAGTGTGAAAATGCACCCTGTGAAACTGTTTGCCCGGTCAATGCCACGGTGCATGATGAAGAAGGTCTGAACCTCATGGTCTACAACCGTTGTGTTGGAACCCGTTATTGTTCAAATAACTGCCCTTACAAAGTCAGAAGATTTAATTTCTTTGATTACAACCTGCGTCCACTCAAGGATTTATACGACTCACCCTTAACTCTGGACAAGCTTCCGAGAAGGCCCAAAGACGAATTTGAGCTTATGAAACTGGTTCGCAATCCGGATGTTACCGTAAGAATGCGTGGTGTGATGGAAAAATGCACTTATTGTGCTCAAAGGATCGCATCTGCCAAAATTGCCCAAAAAATAAAAGCAGGGGCGTCAGATGATGTTCGAGTCCCGGACGGGTCATTTTCTACAGCATGCCAAGACGCTTGCTCCTCTAATGCTATCGTGTTCGGAAACAAACTTGATCCTGAGAGTGCTGTTTCCAAAACTATCAAAAATCCACGGAATTACACGGTGCTGGGATATCTTGAAACACTCCCTAGGACAACTCACCTTGCCAAAGTTAGGAACCCCAATCCTCTTATGCCTGACGCTCCGGAAATTCCATACACCACCCAAGAATATTTCCGCAAAGCTGAGGGA
>CBFHOE010000008.1:201742-205826 GCA_965657355.1 Limisphaerales bacterium
TAGGAACCCCAATCCTCTTATGCCTGACGCTCCGGAAATTCCATACACCACCCAAGAATATTTCCGCAAAGCTGAGGGAGATCCATTTGAAGGTCATCACGGACATCATGATGATCATGCCGACGGAGATTCTCATAACGATCACGGATCCAAAGATAATCATGGGAAGGAGACAGCTCACTAATCATGGCTACTTCAGAACCTACACCCACCTCAACAGTGCAAATCCCAGATACTCCAAAAGAGCTCGAAAGGACACCTCTCGTCACGAACGGCAGGGACCTCACTTGGATTACAAACCAGGTCGCCCAGTTCATTGAAAATAAGCCGCCCATGTGGTGGTGGATAGCTCTCGTTATCAGTGCAACTGTGATGCTATTAACTCCGTATTACATCGCCGATTTAGTCTCATCAGGGGTTGGTAAATGGGGTCTTCAAAACCCAGTCATGTGGGGTTGGGCTATTGTAAATTTCGTTTTCTGGATCGGTATTGGCCACGCCGGGACCCTGATCTCAGCCATTTTATTTCTGCTCAATCAAAAATGGAGGACATCCATTAACCGAGCAGCAGAGGCCATGACGATCTTTGCTGTGATGTGTGCTGGGATTTTTCCACTCATCCACGTGGGCCGCATCTGGTATGCATGGTGGCTTTTCCCTTTGCCTAACGCCAACCAAATATGGCCTCAATTCCGATCACCCCTCTTGTGGGATGTTTTCGCTGTTTCTACGTACTTTACTGTTTCCTTATTATTCTGGTTTACAGGATTAGTACCCGATCTTGCTACAATTCGGGACAGGGCCAAAGGAGGGATTGCCAAGTTCATGTATGGTGTATTCAGTCTGGGATGGACCGGATCGAATCGTCATTGGAGAAACTACGAGAAGGCATACCTACTTCTCGCTGGGCTATCCACACCTCTTGTTCTTTCTGTGCATAGTATTGTCTCGTTTGACTTCGCTGTCTCTCAATTGCCTGGGTGGCATACAACGATTTTCCCTCCATATTTTGTGGCGGGAGCGATCTTCTCAGGTTTTGGAATGGTTTTAACACTACTTATTCCGCTGAGATCTATCTGCAAACTCCAAGACCTCATTACTGTTAAGCACGTTGAATTGATGTGTAAGGTCACTTTGGCAACCGGAACCATGGTTGGTTATGCCTACATAATGGAGTTCTTCATAGCATATTACGGTGGTAATCCTTATGAGTTAGAGACTTTCGTCAATCGAGCATTTGGTCCTTATTGGTGGGCCTATCTCCTCATGTTTAGCTGTAATGTTATCACTCCTCAGCTCTTCTGGTTTAAGAAGTTCAGGACTGATATGAGAATAGTTTTCATTCTCAGTATATTTGTAAATATAGGGATGTGGTTCGAGCGATTCGTCATCGTTATGACACTCCACAGGGATTTCATTCCAGCAAATTGGGACTACTACACACCAACTCATGTCGATGTCCTCACCTTCGTGGGAACATTTGGAATGTTTATGACACTCTTCCTACTCTTTATGAAATTCCTCCCTATGATCGCTATATCCGAAGTCAAGGGAGTTACACCACAAGCCAACCCCCACCACAAACTCGGAGGAGCTAAGGAGGGACAGCACTAATGCAAGACCAATCTCAAGAAATACATGGAATATTGGCTGAGTTTGACACTCCAGCCGACCTGATGCATGCCGCTGAGCAAGTCAGGGATCAAGGATTCACACGTTGGGATGTTTTCTCACCTTTTCCTATTCACGGGATGGATGACGCGATGGGGCTGAAAAACTCCAAAGTTGGTTGGTTCACCTTCATTGGAGGGTGCACTGGCTTCACAACTGGGTTCTTGATGATATGGTTCATGAATGCCTTTGACTACTCAATTGTAGTTGGTGGTAAGCCCTTCTTCAGTCCGATATTTTCTTTTCCGGTTGCATACGAACTAACAATTTTACTCGGCGCGTTTGGGACCCTTTTTGGAATGGCTTTTCTCAATAGGCTCCCAAGATTGCACAATCCTCTCCTCAAGAATAAATCTTTCAAACGAGCGACTGATGACAAGTTTTTCCTTCTGATCGAAGCCTCTGATGCTAAATACGATCAGGAAGAAACGAAAAAGTTGCTTGAATCGACCCACCCAGCAAAAATCGAAGAAGTTCAGGAATAGAAGAATGCGATATTTTATAGCCTCATTTTTAGCAATCATAGTTTTGACTGTTGGTGTTCTTGGATTTCGCGGTGACAAATTCCGCAAGCCACCACTGGAATTGTTTCCCGACATGGATAGGCAGCCAAAATTACGCCCTCAAGAGCCAAATTCCATTTTTCCAAATGGGGTAAGCTCGCAGCCTCACGTCGAAGGAACTATTGCAAGAACCGAGTCCTTCGGTTCTCAAGGCTTGCCTGACGTTTTTCCTTTCGAGCAAAATGCGGCAGTCACAGGGCTCGTTGGAAATTCCACCAATATTGTTCAAATCAATCCTTTCCCCATCACGGAGACTTTTCTCGCCAGAGGGCAAGAGAGATTTGATATATACTGCGCACCTTGTCATGGACATCTAGCTGACGGAAACGGAATCACGACAAAATTTGGAATGAACCTCATCCGAAATCTCGTTGACGAGTATGCTATGAAGCAACCTGACGGGCAGATTTTCCAGACCATCACATACGGCAAGGGTGCTATGGGGCAGTATGGATCGGTCATAGACATTCCCGACAGATGGGCAATCATCGCCTATCTAAGGGCATTGCAAGTTAAAGCTCTTAATGAGTCACCCGGCCAGTAACAAAAACAACCTAATACACCTGATATTTTAAATATGAGTGAAGCCTCTATAACTTTGCCAAAAGAAGTCAAATACACTTCGACAAATCAAAGCTGGCACAAGCTACCTAAAATGAGCTTGATTGCTGGTCTCGTGCTGACTGTTTTTGGATTTATTGTCGGCGCGCAGTGGAAACAGTTCTTATTGTCTTATGTTCAAACTTTTATGTTTTTCTTGAGCATTGGTCTTGGATCTCTTTTTTTGGTTATCGTCCACCACATTTTTGATGCTAACTGGTCTGTGCCCACTCGTAGGATATGTGAAAACATTTCAGTTACCTTTCTCACCGTTTTGGCTCCGATGTGGCTGCCTATCATGTTTTTTGGTCCGCAGATATACGAGTGGATGGGCGAGAATCCGATTTTTCCTCATGCACTCGAAGCCAAAGAAGTTTACCTGAACCGATTTGCCTGGAGCATAAGGGGTTTTATCTATTTTGCTGTTTGGATAGGGGTTTCGCACAACCTTCGCAAATTATCCTTAAGCCAAGATGTCGACGGTTCAGCGGCACACACTCACAAAATGCGCCGTTGGGCAGCAGGGTGGATTCTCCCATTCGCTGTCACGCTGACATTAGCTGCAATCGACTGGTGCAAATCGATGCAGTCGGGTTGGTTTTCGACAATGTTTGGTGTTTATTACTTTGCAGGCAGCGTTTGGGTCACATTGGCTACACTTTACATGTTTGCTCTTCTTATGAAAAAAGAAGGACCGCTTTCAACTATCCTTGCCTTTAAACACTTTAAATCGATTGGTACCTTATTTTTCGCCTTTACCGTCTTTTATGCGTATATCGCATTTTCACAATACTTTATCATATGGAATGCTAACCTGCCTGAGGAAACATTTTGGTATGCCATCAGGGATCAGGGCTCTTGGAGAAGTATAGGAATGCTTATGATATTCGGGCACTTCTTCGTTCCCTTCCTGACACTCTTGAGGGTGGACGCAAAAATGAATCCGACTTTGATGATTCTCGTTGGCATCTGGGCGTGGGTGATGCACGTCCTCGACCTCAACTTTATCATCATGCCATCTCAGAATCCCGAAGCTTTCTCTCCTTCCATTTTTGACATATCCATCTGGTTGTTATTTTTTGGAGTTCTCGTCACTCTGTTTTTAAAGAGTTTCAGGGCTCATCCTGCATTTCCAGTCAAGGACCCGCGTTTAGGCGAATCGCTCTCAAACCATTAATATAATCAAAGTATTTCAATGACTTCTCAGAAACCGAACAAGCAAATCACCCTTCTCGCAGCTGTAGGCCTCG
>CBFHOE010000008.1:205922-210348 GCA_965657355.1 Limisphaerales bacterium
TAGCGATCCTATTCTTTTATTTGATGGATGCGTCGCTTGGTAACAAAGACATCGCTTCGGCACCAGTTGGAGCAGAGAGGGCAGTGGAGAGGAAAGAAGCACGAACTGCTTTAGAAGAAAATGCTGAGAAAGCATCCGAGAGTATTGAAGCTGCCAAGAAAATTATCCTGGACGAATGGGGAGAGGACTCCTCTGCCGGTTATAAGTTATTTACCGAGCGGGTTGAAAAAGTCTACCCAACAGCAGAAGTTGACGAAGCACTTGATGAATTCGAATAGTTTGCTGCAGTTCTTTGAACTTTTTTTGAACAAAACTCTGTTTCCAACAAATCAGTAGAACTTTTAAATAATAAAATGAGTGAGCCAAAGACAACGAATAGCCAATCAAGTGGAAATACCTTGCCCCCACTGATTGTATTCCTCTGGATATCTGCAATAGGGTGGCTGTCCTTAGGTCTGCTAGCTGGTTTTTTATCAGCCCTTAAAATGCATGCAACTGGACTATTCTCGAACATAAGCTGGTTGAACTACGGAACGCTTTCTGAAGTATCCGATACTGCAATTCTATATGGATTTGTCCTTCAATCTGTTTTCGCCGGTACTATTTGGGTCATCTCCAAATCTAATAATGAAAAACCAGGCTTTGGTCATATATCCACTGTGGGAGTCGTGCTTTGGAACAAGCTTCTCACATTTGGCTGTGCCCAAATATTTGTATTTGGTACGTCTGGTTTAAAGTTTATGTCCCTGACACCTCAAGCACTTTTGGGATTGCTCATAGCTTCCCTGTTCATAGTGCTTCCCTGGGTCTCCAGGCTTCTCAGCTCAGATTTTAAAAATAAAATCGGCCAAAGCTACCTGCTTCTATCACTATTAATATTCCCTATGGTCGGATTTCCAGCAGGTCATTTCGTTCACAATGCTGGCGTAACTGGCGTCATGCAGAACGCGGTAGCCCTTTGGTATGGTCACTTACTGACTTTCACCCTCATACCCATTTTTCTGTTTGGTGTCTTTATCTATCACTTTGAGCATGATGATACTATCTCAGGTCTATCTCGGTCCATCTTAACCGGTGCACTTTGGTGTTTCATGCTGGGAGGATTTCTAGGTGGTTTGTATCATGGATTTCCTCTTGGAGGAGCCGTGAACTCATTGAGTGTCGCTAGTAATTGGTTTCCGTCATTTGGTGCTTTTTCCGTTTGTCTAGTCCTACTGAAACTAAAATCCAGCGATGAAAAATCCAAATCAGTCATAAGTTCATTCGCTTTTAAGTGGATCACAATGGGCTCTGCTCTTGCCCTTATCATCAATGCCTTCACGCAACTCAAAGGTATGTCGGGTAATCTTGGTCTTCAGCCTTTCAAATTAGGACTTGAACAGTTTCTGATTTTCGGCGTCCTGTTGACGTCTGTGCTCTTTTTAATCAAAAATGCCAGAACTGAAAGTCTTAGATCTATGGGGCCGATTCTATTCCTCATTTACCTCGGTTCTTTCGTTTGTTTTGCTTCTCTGGCAATAGAGTCACTTATAGGCGGCGGTATGGGTGTTAGAATGCATGTTCTTGCTCTCGCTCTTGTATTAGCCGCATCGGGTCTGCAGCTTTTATTACTTTTTAAAAATCTTGTCTCGGCATTTCTGCGAAGCCTGAAAAAATGCTGTGGCGTGTCTGAATCAGGCGAGAAAACAAATTTAGCAAACGCATGAATCATCCATTTATCATTTTAATTGGCGCAGTTCTCAGTATTGGAATATCTTGGAACACCCTGATTGTTGGACCTCAAAAATTCTTTGGTCAACTCCCTGACGATGAAGCTGTCACCTCGGTCCTCAACGGGCAACAAAAACAGGGGCGTCATGTTTACGCCTCAGCTGGATGTGTCAAATGCCATACTCAGCAGGTCCGCTTTTATGAGCAAGACGCACAATATGCTCCCAGGTTCACCACAGCCAATGATTTTGTAGGCCACGACAAACCCGTTCTTGGGCAGGTCAGGTTTGGGCCGGACTTGTCTAATGTTGGCAACAAAGATCTCTATGCCGGTTCAGAAGGCGCCTTGAATTTATATTCCGTTCTTTTCCACGCTAAAACTTCAAAGCCATTGGAGGGTTCTAAATTGGCTTCTCTCATGCCGAGGTATACCTACCTATTTGATTCTGTCGCATTGGCAGATTTGGATCCTGCATCCCCAATGGCTCAACTGGCTGAGGACTTAGGTAAGCGTGCCGGAGCCGGCGAGGGCATTGGATATTTACCAAATTACCAGGGTGAAGCCCTTGTAAAATACCTCCAGAGTTTGAAACAAGACCAGTCACTCTTCGTTTCTCCAATAGCAGTCGTGGAAGATGCCGAAGAATCCTCTGATGATTCTGAAAAATCAAACAACATGTGAAATTTAAAAAATGGCTAAAAAACAATTTGAAAATAATGATCCATTAGACGTCGAGCGTCAGGAAGATTTCGCTCAATCGAACTCCAAAATGCCATGGTGGTTCATCGTCATTTTTGGTTATTTGGTCTTCTTCTCTTTTCAATACACGAGTGTTAATGGAGGCAGACTAAACTACCAAGTTTACGAAAAATTTGAAAATCTTCAGCAGGTTGCAGATAATCAACCTTCCTCTGGCAACGAAGATCCATTTTACCTATTAGGTAAATCAAAGTATGAATCCAATTGCCAGGCATGCCACCAGCCTAGCGGGTCAGGAATGGCTGGATTAGCACCTCCTCTAGCTGGATCCGAATGGGTGCTCGAAACCAAACCTGATAGGATAATTCGAATCGTGCAAAAAGGGCTTGCTGGTCCAATCACTGTGGCTGGTAAAGAATGGAATTTAGCCATGGTCGCTCCCGGTGTCACAGAGGACGAAGAAGTTGCTGCCGTCCTAACCTATGTCAGAAATACATGGGGGAATTCAGCACCGGCCGTGACCACTGAGCAAGTTGCTAAAATCAAAGCAGATACGTCATCGAAATCAGGGCTTTGGTCTGCAAACGAACTTCTTGCTGTCCCAGTAGATTAATCCGACATTTGACTCGGTTATTCACATTCTTCACAATCCTACTTTTTAGTTAATTGATTGAGGCGTCTTTCAACAAGGACGCCTTTTTTAGTTCGATTCCAGTTATTTGGATAATTCTCTAAAAGCAATACGAGTAGCTGCTTCCCTTCCTAGAAACTTTTGCCGCATGGGATGAAATCTGATTAGAATTTTCAAAAAATTTTTCATATCCAGGCAAAAAATCCCGTGGAAAAGTATCGATAAATTTTTGCTATGACAAACCAACCAGGGTGCTTCAAACCATTGAAACATGGGAAAACATATGAAGCCGACGAAGACCTGATCTGGGGAATGGTTACTAAAACTGTGCGGAGATCTGCCTGATGTGCGAGAGGCTTTTTGTCTGAATCCTTCGAAAATTAGAGAATGTTGGTCACATGAGTTTCTGAGAAAACCATAGACCTGTTTTGAGATTAAAACGGGGTGCGTACAGGCAAAGGAAGAAGTGATCCATGTGTTTGGTATAGGAACTTAATATAAATTATTTTAAGCCAAATTTGGTTGAGCTCTGAAGTCTATTTGATTTTCTCGTTAAAGTAAGCGTACCAGTGTGTAGGCTAGCTTTTGCTAAAACATTTATTCAATGGTAAGCTTTGTTACTTACGACAGATGAGTATTGAAAATAATTTGAGAGACATTGAGAGGCGGGTTGGTGAAGCCTGTGAAAGGTCGGGTCGAGAGATATCTGAGGTCAAAACGATGGCCGTGAGCAAAAAACATCCACCCGGAGTGATTGAGGAGGCAGCGAACTTGGGGTTGGAATTATTTGGCGAGAATAGAATACAGGAATCAAAGGTCAAAATACCATTATGTCCTACTGGATTGGAATGGCACTTTATTGGACATCTGCAATCAAACAAGGCAAAAGATGCTGTCAGACTATTCCACATGATTCAAGGTGTTGATTCAAGAACGCTTGCGCATGAGATAGAAAAACAGGCAGAGAAATTAACAAAGCAGATTCCAATTTTGATCGAAGTGAATATCGCCGGTGAAGCTAGCAAATTTGGCTATCCTCCAGAAAAAGTATTAGATGAAATTAGCGAACTTTGTCACTTGTCTAGAGTAGAAGTGCATGGATTCATGGGGATGGCTCCGATTTCATCAAACCCAGAAAGAACCCGACCAATCTTTCGAAAACTAAATGATTTAAGAAAAAAGTGTGAGGACAAAGTTGGAATACCGTTCCCCGTTCTTAGTATGGGAATGAGTCAGGATTTTGAAGTAGCCATCGAAGAGGGGGCGACAATTGTGCGCCTAGGTACTCTATTATTTGGTAAAAGGCCGACTTGACATGTGTCATATTTCTTGAAGACATATAGTCTGATACTAAACGACTTAATCTGTGACTATGGACACGTTTA
>CBFHOE010000008.1:210446-215412 GCA_965657355.1 Limisphaerales bacterium
AATAAAGAAATCGAAGAAGCGTTACTCAGTTACGAGCGTTATATAGTGTGTCTAGGCAAAACCCCGGATGAATGTCAGGATTCATTGGAATCACTTCTTAAAAAAGCCATTCATGCATTTGAAACTCGGGCTCCGGGATTGCGTCATGGAATTGCATTAGATAAGCATATTACAATCATCTTAAGTCAGTCTGATTCAGAGAGACCTCATTGCGGCATATATTTTAATCTTTATTCCCCTTACCAAAAACAGATCCGGGCTGCTCAGCTCGATAAAGAAAATGAATCGAAGGGTGATAGCGACTTGGATTCAAAGGGAGATTTGGAAGAGAATTAAATCCAGTTTTCACCGGTTTTTAATTTGATTGAACTGGTGCTGTTTTTTCAGGAGTAATGAGAAACGCTAAATCGTCTCGCTTCAGCTGGCCTTCAATAATGTCAGCACTTAAAAATGTCTCATCTGCTTGATCTCCTGCGATAAGTAATCCCACAAACTCTGAGCCTCTGAAAACCTCTAATTGCTCTCCTACTGGGTGAGCAAGACCTGTCACATTCTGCAAAATTGCAAATTTGAGATTGTTATTCACACTAACGACTTTAAAGGCGTGGACTTGCCTCTTTGCTTTTGCGCTAGAGAGTGCGCTTGGCTGGTTTGCTTCACTTTGGCTTGTCCCACCCGAATTAATATTTGTTGTCCCCGTGTTTTTACAACCACTGATGGATAGAAACAATAATATCAAAGCAATACGGAGGTGGAGTCGCTTCATCATCCGGGGGTTACTCATATGAAATATGACCGCATATATTTACACTCAGGCCTAGTTCGTCCATTGCGGCAGCTTTTATTCTGCAGCACTTATGAGATTCTTCTTCACTTTCGCAGTAGACAACTTGAATATGATTTGATTTATGCCGGGCCATCATCTGGTCCCTGGTAATTCCATTTAGAACAGCGTGCATTATGGGCCATTGAGGAGTTGTTTCTTTCCATCTTCTTTCTGTTTCTTCATGTGGGAGTTCCACAACCTCAGCAACCCCAAGGTCACAACATAGCTTTTCATCCATAATAAAAACTCTACTCCATACTATAAAACCAGGTTTTGAAATACCTCGGAGTGTCCCTCCGCCGAGTCTAAAATACATTGGAGGCTGCCTTAAACTGGACGCTCCTTCATATCCATCAATAAAATGCGCTGCAGGAGCAGCCCCTGAAATAAGAAAGACCCATACAAATTCATTTTTACCATTTACCTTGTATTCCTGTCCCCACCTTAAATCGTGGAGGGTATTTTCAGGCGGTTGATTGAGAGATTTCCAAAGATGATATGTTAGGAGGCCATCCAGCCCTGCGCATTCATCTACCTCATTAAAATGTGGGAGTGCTTCATTTTGGTAGAGTATTTCTGATGAATCTTCCTTTTCTACAGGTGGCCGATCCGTGTTATTAAGAAGCCCTTCAACAAGGTCGCTCGCGGGTAGTAAGTCTTTCAGTCCTTGTTGGTATTGAATTCCAATCGTATCACATCCAAATTCATCGGCAATTCGCAGCGCGGATATATACATTTTGCATTGGGTCAATACTTGCTCCTTTGTGAGCTCAGATTTTTCATCAGTGCCAAATTGAAATTTGAGACCTTTATTTTTTATCCAACTATAAACTGCCTCCGCCTCCTCGTCAGAGATCTTGCTTGTAGCCGCAAATAGAGCCGATTGACTCAGTCGTTCTTTGAAAACTCCAACTGGATTGAGTAGCTCATCGGGAATAATGGCGTTATGCATCCCCATACACCCCTCGTCAAAGACGCCCATAATTGCTTTGTGCTGTCTGAACTCTTTGGCAAATTGTCTTCCATGGGCATCCTCATTACGAGGTATTTTTAGACTAGAAAATGGTTTGATGTGGCTGGTGTCATGTCTGATAGACCCCGTTTCCAGCCATTCTTTTAACCCACTAAGAAAAAGTTCATCGGAGAAATCCTCACTCCACAGCGTACTGTAATGAATCCCCATTTTGGACAAGGACCCATTAAGATTTAACATGCCGACCAAACCGGGCCAGGTGCCGCTCCAGTTTGCTACGGTCAAAATAGGGCCTTTGTGTGTGAACAGGCCTCCTAAGATGTGTTGCGAATATTGCCAGACTGACTCGGCTATTATGATGGGTGAATTTGGATCAATTTTACGAAAAACATTGAGTCCCGCCTTTTGAGAGTCGATAAAACCATGTCTTAGATCAGGTTGATAATCATGGGCTCTTTGGACTTGGAAACCGAAAGAAGCGATGGACTCTTTTAAAGTTTGCTCCATTTTTTCCTGTTCGGGCCAGCAGACTTGATTTGCGGAAAGGCGTAAGTCACCATTAGCCAGTAAATTAATCACCGGTTTGGATTCACAAGGTTTATTTTTAGGAAGCATCATTGAGAAATTATTTTTTTAATTTACATGAGACAAGTCTCAAGTCGCAATATTGGATACGAGGATCAAAATACTTCTCTAAAGTCAGAGCTCATTTTTCCCGACTCTTCTATAGAGACCGGCGAATAAATAATTAGAATTTACCATATGGGCAAGGACAACTGCTGGTTTATCGAATCATGGCAAAAATAGATGCATTTTTTAACCTGATGTTTGAGCAAAAAGCATCAGATCTGCACCTTTCTACAGGTAACCCACCTATTTTAAGGATTAACGGGAACCTTCGTAAGGTAGATTATCCCCCTTTGGAAAGTGATATGCTTCAGGAAATGCTATATGAGATCACTCCCGAGTATAAACGAAATGAGTTTGAGGAGCATGGAGACATTGATTTTAGCTATGAAATCCCGAATTTGTGCCGTTTTCGCGCCAATTACTATAACCAAAAAGATGGTGTTGGAGCTGTATTCAGGCTTATTCCTAATGACGTTTTTACCTTTGATTATTTTGAGAAAAAAGGGGCACCCCTTCCAGAGGTTTTAAAAAAATTCGCCCTTTTAGAAAAAGGTTTGATCCTTGTCACTGGCCCAACAGGGTCTGGGAAATCGACCACCCTGGCCTCGATGGTAGATCATGCTAATTCCCTTAGAAAAGACCACATACTCACTATTGAGGATCCCATAGAATTTGTGCATCGGTCAAAGAATTGCCTGATTAATCACCGTGAAATTGGTATTCACACCGAGAGTTTTGCCTCGGCGCTTAACGGGGCTCTTAGGGAGGACCCTGATATCATTTTAGTCGGTGAGCTCCGTAACCTCGAAACAATAGAACTAGCCCTCAATGCAGCTAACACGGGTCACCTAATTTTCTCGACGCTTCACACCACTAGTGCCAGCAGGACGATAGACCGCATCATTGATGTTTTCCCTCCAGGGCAGCAAGATAAAATCAGGGTCACCCTGGCTGAATCCCTGAAGGGTGTTGTCGCTCAAACCTTACTACCCCGAGAAGATAAAGAAGGGCGTGTTGGTGCTTATGAAATACTAGTGGTAAACAACGCCATATCTAATCTGATTCGCGAGGGTAAGACGCACCAGATTTCAGGAATGATGCAGGCAGGCAAACAGTTTGGAAGCATGCCGCTCGATGACCACCTCATGGAATTGGTCCAAAAAAGAGTTATTTCTCCAGAAAATGCCTACAAAGCAGCAAGCGAAAAGAAAAGATTCAGGGTTTTGCTGAAAAATCCGCCTTTATTTGAAGACTAGTAGTCAAATAAGTGAAGAAGATCCATTAAATAAATGTTATAGGATGACAATCTAAATACATGGAACGCATAGGCTTACAGGCATTTCTTTCTGACCTTTTGTTAGAGAATGAGGATATTTCGGGTTTTAATTTTTCTCCCGGAAATCCGATTCGTACCGAGTTGTTTGGTGAATTGTCGACTCCTCCGAATCTTGAAAATTTAGGGTCATTGGAATCCGAAGATACAGAACTTATCACAGAATTACTTTTGGAAAATAAGCCTGAATTACAAAATGAGCTCAAAGGAACCGGTTCTTGTGATTTTTCAATAGTGGTTAAAGACGCTAATAGATTCAGGGTGAATATATTCAGGCAGAGCGGGCAATTGTCTGTGATTTTGAGACGTCTTTCAAACGACATCAAATCACTGGATGATTTAAAGTCGCCGGAGATCTTCAAAAGAATTTACAAAGAGAATTCAGGATTAATTTTGGTGGCAGGAGCTACTAATCAGGGTAAATCTACAACGATAGCAGCGATTCTTAACGAAATTAATGCAAACAAGTCATACCATATAGTCACTCTTGAGGATCCAATCGAGTTCGTCCATAGCCCCAATAAGTCAGTCATTAACCAGCGCGAGAAAGGGTCTGATTTCGTAAATTACGCGGAGGGCTTACGCTCAGCCCTTCGTCAGTCGCCTCATGTCATAGTGGTCGGTGAGGTGAGAGATCCTGATGAGATGGAGGTCGTGCTTTCAGCCGCCGAGACAGGCCACTTGGTGATTACGACAATCCATGCATCCTCTGCTCGCGGCACTATTCAGAGGATCACCGGGATGTTTGCTGCAAGCCGAGAAGTTGAAATTCGCAACCGATTAGCTTCGTCGATGAAATGGATTATTGGCCAGAGGCTCTTACCTCGTGAAGGAGGTGGCTTAACAGCTATACACGAAATACTTGGTAATAATTTTCGAGTCAAGGAGGCCATAAAAAAAGGTGAAAGTCAGGGGAGAACTTTTGAGGATATCATAGAAAAAAATTCCCATGAGGGTTGGCAAACCTACGATCAAGCATGTGTTGCATCATTCAAGCAAAAACACATATCTGCTGATATTGCGATAAAAAATGCGAATGTTCCCGGACACGTTCAGAGGGAGATTAATCACCATCAAAACTCAATTTCCGGGTATTTTAGTGCCCCGTCCGGTTTGCGCCTAGCCGATACGGAATAGTTATTACCAACTTCTTCAACAGGATTCTTTCAAGAATGGATCTGGCATGCCATCATGCAGATATTAA